>CBFIGE010000006.1:0-85470 GCA_965662045.1 Flavobacteriaceae bacterium | reverse complement strand
GGCTCAACAACAAGCACGTCATATAGCCTATCGGGTCTAAGCCCAGAGACTTCATATAGTGTTGGTGTAAGAGCGAACGATGCTGCTGGTAACGAATCAGCTGAAGGTACCACAAGCTTTACAACGGGAGCTTTTGTAGATTCAGAAGATCCAACGCAGCCGACAAATCTTAGTTCAAGTAATGAGACTACTACAAGTGCAGATATTACATGGACTGCATCTACAGATAACGTAGGAGTTACGGGATACAATGTTTATGTAGACGGTACAATAGACGGCTCAACAACAAGCACGTCATATAGTCTAACAGGTCTAGATGCAGCGACTACTTATAGTGTTGCAGTTGAGGCCACTGATGATGCTGGAAATACCTCTACGCAGGCAAGTATAGATGTAACCACATCGACTCCGCCAGACGAAGAAGACCCATCTGCACCGACAGATGTAGCTGCGTCAAATGTTACAGACTCAAGTTCAGATATTACATGGACTGCATCTACAGATAACGTAGGCGTGACAGGATACGATGTTTATGTAGACGGTACAATAGACGGCTCAACAACAAGCACGTCATATAGTCTATCGGGTCTAAGCCCAGAGACTTCATATAGTGTTGGTGTAAGAGCGAAAGATGCTGCTGGTAACGAATCAGCTGAAGGCACCACAAGCTTTACAACTAATCAAACTCAGAATTGCCAAGAACAACTTATCGATTCAGAAGACTTTGAATCTGGATGGGGTATTTGGAATGATGGCGGATCTGATGCACGAAGAAGCAGCAGAGATAGTCAGTATGCCAATTCAGGAGTATTTAGCGTGCGTTTAAGAGACAATACCTCTACTTCAGTCATGTTCACTGATAACTTAGATTTAAGTGGATTTGAAGAATTACAGGTTTCATTTACGTATGTTGCTAGAAGTATGGATAATCCAAATGAAGACTTCTTCTTAGAAATTTCAACTGACGGAGGTACTAGTTATAGCATTGTCGAAGAATGGAATCAAGGAGACGAATTTGTGAACGGACCAAGGTATTTTGAGCAAGTTTCATTCGCTGGAACGTTCACATCCAATACACGCTTTAGATTTAGATGTGACGCTTCTGGAAATTCAGATTGGATTTACATTGATGATGTAGAAATCAGCGGATGCGGACCTTCTACAGCAGCTCCAATTCAAAATTCAAGTAGTGACTTTAACTTCTCAAGTACATTTGAAGACGAAGATGAAGACGAGGAGATTATTTTATATCCTAACCCTGTTGTAGAGACATTGAATATCAGTAATCTGCCGGCAGATGCGAGAGTTCAAATCTTCAACTTCGGTGGACAACTAATTATGGATAAGAAATCTAAAGATCAAATCGACTTAGGCGGACTACAAGAAGGCTTGTACTTCGTGAGAATTATACACGATGGAGAAGTTAGTTCTTATACCATTTCTAAGAAATAATTGATAATATATTTAGTGAAAAGCCTCCCAACCGGGAGGCTTTTTTTTTGAATAGACCACATTTCATAAGCTTTGCACTAACTTTATTAAAAACTGCAGAAAATGAAGAATATTAAGTTTATTACACTAGTGTATATCGCTGTCTTTGGAACCCTCACATATTCCAATGCACAACAAAAAAAATATCAGGTTGAAATTGTTCGTGATCAGTGGGGTGTTCCCCATATTTTCGGAAAGACTGATGCTGATGTCGCTTATGGTTTAGCTTGGGCTCATGCAGAGGATGATTTTAAGACCATACAAGAAGCTTACTTAGCTGGAAACGCCTTGCTCAGTCGAAAAAGAGGTTTAAAGGGGGCTGTAGCTGATTATGTCGCCCAACTTATAGGTTCAGAAGAAATCGTAAATGAAAAATACGAATCAGACATAAGCCCTGCATACAAAAGCTTAACTCAAGCTTATGCCGAAGGCTTGAACAGGTATGCAAATAAAAACCCACAAGAGGTCATAGACCAAAAGCTTTTTCCCCTTACCCCAAAAAAAATGCTACGTTATCAGCAATTACAACTTTTCTTCTTTTCCAGAGGAGACTATTGGGCGTCAAGAATTTTGAGTAATCAATTAAATGACCCAGAGGAGCTTGAAGAAATGAGAGGCTCTAATACTTTTGCTTTTAATAGTGTTAAAACTAAAGAGGAGGCTACGTATTTAGCCATTAATACGCATCAGCCATTAGATGGGCCAGCATCTTGGTATGAGGCACATTTGGTAAGTGAAGAGGGTACAAATATATTAGGAGCTTTATTCGCTGGATCTCCTAATATTTTAACTGGAGCCAATGAACATTTGGCTTGGTCTCATACTGTGAATTATCCAGATAAATTTGATGTTTTCAAATTAAAAATGGATCCAAATAAAAAGCATACCTACTGGGTAGATGGTAAGGCTTACCCTCTCGAAGTTCACAAAGCAAAGGTGTACATAAGAATTTTAGGCATCCCTATTAAGGTTTCAAGAAAGTACTACAAGAGTATGTTCGGTCCAACTCTTAAGAATGACAATGGGTATTATGCGATGCGCACTCCGTCCTTGTACAACATTCAGGCACTTCAGCAGTGGTGGAACATGAATAAAGCTCAAAATTTTACAGAATTTTACGAGGCCTTAAAAATGAAATCCATTCCGGGATTTAATATCGGATATGCAGATAAAAATGATACCATTTTCTACATTTCTAACGGACTCATTCCGAAGAGAACTCCTGGTTATAATTGGAAAGAAGTGGTTCCAGGAGATACGAAAAAAACCCTTTGGACAGAGACCTACGATATTGAAGAATTACCGCAGGTCTTACAACCCAAAAGCGGATACATCTACAATGCAAATCACAGTCCATTTTACGCGTCATCGGAGAGTGACAATCCATCTCCCGAAAGCTTTAGTAAAGACATGAACTTTGAAACCTATCACAACAATCGCTCAACGCGACTATATGAGTTAATCAATGGATACTCGACTATTGGAAATCAGGAATTTAAAAAAATAAAATACGACAGGCAGTTTCCGAAGCCATTTCAATTTAATTATGTTGACATTAATGCAATAGACTCCATTTCAGCAGGTAATTATCCTGAGTTATCTGTATTGATCAATGAAATTCAAAACTGGGATAGAAAGGCAGATATCGATAGTTATGGAGCAGGAGCCTTTGCTTCTTTATATTTTGAATTGCAGAAAATCTATTCAAACTTACCAGAGGACAAAAAAGTAACCGAAGATCAACTTATTACAGCATTGAAAAACGTTAAAGAAGATCTTCAAACTTATTTCGGTACGGAGCGCATTCAGTTAGGAGAGATGCATCGTCTAATTAGAGGTGAAAAAGATATTCCTATATGGGGTATGCCAGATGTCATTACCGCAATGGGCTCTGTAAAGCTCGAAGACGGCCGTAGAAAGGTTGTCAGCGGAGAATCCTATATAGAATTGGTGAAGTTTACTTCGGATGGTGTAGAAATTGAATCTGTAATTTCCTACGGTTCAAGCGATCATTCTAATTCTCCGCACTACAACGATCAAATGGAGTTGTATCGCGATTTTAAAACCAAGAAAATGACCTTAGATAAGGCAGAGGTTTATCGCAATGCAAAAAAAATATACAGTCCAGACTAGGCTTAGTTCAGGGTGCGAAATCCGTAAATAGGAGAAAAAGAAGAACTGTTACCGTCAAATGTGCGCACTTGCCAATAATAAATTGAATTGGGTTCGACATTAACACCAGCTCGATTTTCAGGCACACTGCCATAACCACTCACTACATTGAGATCATCCTTGGTTGACCCAAAGTAAAGGGTGTACAATAAGTCGTCATCATCTAAGTCAGTGGACTGCCATTCCAATTGAACTTGACCGTTAATTACGTCTACTGCAGCGCCGTTTAAAGGCTCAATAGCAACCGCTGGAAACGGAACATGGTTTTCGCGCCCATCGCCCTCTAGATAAAAAGAAAACGTCTCTGAGGCTTTTACTAATCCATCTGCCGGAGAAACGGTTTCGACATACCATGAATAAAGAATATCATGGACTAAATCGACCTCGGTTTGTGTGGCATTTATTCCATATATACTTTTAGTCTCCTGCTGTTCATCATTGATAATAATTAAATTGTAATTACCCACAGAGCCATTGGAATCCCATTCAAATCGTAGCCTACTGTTGAGTTCATCAATGGCTTCTCCCTCTTGACAAGAGGTTTGATTTTCAGGAAAAACAAGGCTCACTTCTTGAGGCAAGGCTCCAAAGTTTGCAGTGATTTCGTAATCTCTAAACATTACAATGTTAATCGTTTCGCTTTGAGAGGAGAATCCATCCCAACTCACAAATCCATAGTTAGAGTTTGGAGCAGCAGTTACTTCAACCTGGGTTCCTTTTTCGTAGGTTCCTCCAGAGGTCGAAACAGTACCTCCAGTTGAAGCATTAACTACGAGCTTGAAAGTCTCTGTATCAGAAGAACCACCTCCACCTTCTGAGCTACAGCTTAGAATTAGGCCAAACAAAAACAAAACAGTAAAAAACCTTAATGATGCTTTCATGACTTCACAACTTTAATTGTTTTATTGACCTCTTGGCTTTTGAGTTGTATGTAATACAAACCACGACTTTTATTAGACATTAGGAGTTTACAAGTCCTATTGTAAGGAATTTCTAAAAACCCTTCTTCCACAAAACCTATTCCTGTCGAGTTGAAAATTTTATAGGATACCTGACTGTCTTCTCCAGGGATGTGTAGAAACAATTCTTGACCTACGGGGTTTGGATAGTATCGAACTTCTGCAGAGACAAATACACTTTCTTCATAGATGCCTTGACAGTCTTGCGGAGTGTGAATACGTATGTTATTCATTCCTGTTTCTAAAGGAAGTTCTATTTTTTGTTCATTCGTCGTAAACTGATTTCCGTTAACTTCTACAAAATAGAGGCTTGACCCTGAGAGGTTAGCCGTGAATAATTGATCGCTCATTGAAACCGAAGAACGGGTTGTAAATACCGGGGGTTCATCGATATTCAACTCAAACTTTTGACTGTAGTCGTCTTCTCCTTCTACCGTGAAGGATAGCGTGTAAGTTCCAACACCTAATTGACTAATGGCGAGTTGATGATCATTATCCGCATTTAAGCTATACTTTTGTGCTGTTTCTGCAATGTTTAGATTGTAATTAAGATCTTTTCGAACCACAGCGATATTGATTTGACCATTTTGTTTCCCGGTACAACTATTACTCACCGTTTCAATGATATAATTGTCAACGGCAAGGCCAAATATTTCACAGCCATCGATATTTACGACCGCTCCGGTTGGAGTATCTGGGCAAAGATCAAATTCATCAGGAACCCCGTCTTGGTCACTGTCAGGAAGTTCAGTTTTGATGATAGGCACCTCATCAAAATCTCTTTTTAAAACGGATTGTGCAGTACCATCGTCTTCGTGAAGCCATTGATTTATCACCGATTTATAGATTTGTCTAAAATCAAATTCTGCAGGGAGATTATCTTGATAGGTAAAATTTGGATCGATTTGTGGATTACTACCCAAAATATTTGAATTTACCTTATTACCGACAACAAAGAGAGGGGCTGCGGTTCCGTGGTCGGTTCCATTGGCACCGTTGGCAATAATGGTTCTTCCAAATTCAGAATAGGTCATTAAAAGCACATCATCGCTACGGTTACTGTAGTCCATATTACGCATGAATGTGTGAACCGCCTTGTCAATTTCACCGAGCAAATAAGAATGCTGCCCTTGGGTGGTGTCATTGACATCAACCTGATTGTCATGAGTATCGAAGCCTCCAAAGCTTACGAGATATACTCGGGTGTTGAGTCCGCCATCAATCAGCTTGGTGATAATGTCAAATTGTCTTCCCAAATAATTATTATTGTAACCGTATTTAGTAAACCCTCCGCTATGTGCAACCTTAACTACATCACCATAATCATTGGTTTGTCGGGTAATTAAATCGATATAGTTCAATTTATCACCTGTATGGGTCTCGGGATAATTGTCTTGAAAATCTTCTAAAAGTCGTTGAAAATCGTCAGGATTTTGGGCAATATAACTCGTAAAAGAATTATCTCCTGTAAATAATAAAGAGTTACTTCCACTGAGCTCTATAGAGAGTGGGTGTGGATATTGGTCGTTGGGGTATTGTTCAGGATATTGAGGGTGGCGCTCCTCCAAATACCTTCCCATCCAACCTGAGGTAAAGTATTCGTCAGAATTTGATGCAGATTCCCAAATATCCATTGATCTAAAATGAGAAAAGTCAGGACTAGGATAACCTACATTTTGAACGATTTTCAATCTCCGCTCATCAAAGAGATCTTTAAATCCTGTCATAGCAGTGTGCAGACCTAAATCCTGATTCTGTAAATCGATCACCTTGTTTTCAGGTAAATAAATATTAGAACGAACCGAAGTAATTCCATCCATTTGGTCCAGCGGAATAACGGTATTTAGACCGTCGTTTCCACCATTCATTTTCAATAAAATTAAAATTCGACCCTCATTAGAGGTGTCTGATAGCCAACTGTCAAGAGCTCCAAAAGGTTGAGAATCTCTCAAAAAAGAGGGCAGAAAGGCCGGCATTGCCACGGCATGACTTAACTGATGTAAAAAGCTCCTTCTATCCATAGTTAAACTAATAGAGTTGATATTCAGAGAGTTCAAAAAGCTGAGACAACAATCGATTGATTCGTTGTCTAATAGCATTTTCATTTGAAATACTTGGGTCTTGTAAAAAGGCTCCAACGTATTCTTGCCAGTGTTCAGGACTTGCACCTTCCAGAGTATAATCGATTATACGCTGCCTTGTGCTCATTTCAATATCTGTAGTGAAGTTTCGCCCTAGAAATTCATCAACCAGAGCATTGATGTCCGTTGGATTTTCAAAGGTATTTAGATAGTAATTTAAATTAGTTCTGATATTCACACCATCAGTCAAATAATGCCCCCATTGCGATCTACTTTCAGTGTATTGTTTTCGACTTATGAGTGATGAGGTATTGATCCAAAATCGGTCATAGACTGGAGTTTGATAAAACGCAGGCCAACCTGAAACACTGGGCGGATCATTAATTCGCATCCCTTGGTTACCCGTAACCCAACCTAGATATTCAAAGTGATAGAAAGACCGAGAAAGTTGTGTTTGCAACTTTATAAATGAAGGGTGAGATGGATTTTCAGAGAAATGAGTTTCTGTAGAACCGTCCCAATACACCATATCTCCATAAAAAAGGTTGAGTTCTTTTTGCATTCCCATAACATAATCTAAAGGAGGCTTAATCATAGAAGCCCTAAATACGTTATCAAAAAAGTGTTCACTACTGAGCAGAACTTTAAGTGGCTCAATAATGGAATAATTATTATCTCTCATGATTTGGGCCAATGGTCTAATGATTTGTGCTTCAATAGCCTCATTAGTTTGAGGATACACAAAATATTGATACAACCGGCGACAGAGATATATCGACGCTTCCTCCGTATTAAAAAGCATATCAATAGCCTCGCCTAATTCTTCTTTTCCAAACTGTCCATTTCTACCCTGAATGAGCGTATTGTTGTAAAACTCAGAAAACTGTTTGTCGCCTAAGTCATGATTTCCAGAGTTAAAATAAACCACAGGATCTGCACCTGGTTCAAACACCATGGCATTGTAATCACAATACCAGCCCACTAGCAATCGCGCCATAGATCTCACATCTTCTTCGGTGTATTGGGCAAAAGGTCTTTTTCCAACTGTAAAAAGTTCTTGAACCTCCCTTGCATAATTTTCATCAGGGGTGTATTTATCGCTATATTGTAAATTCAAGTAGAAGAGCATAGCTGGTTCAAGTGTCATGTCGTGGATAAACTGCTTGTAGCTGCCAAAACAGGATTCAAAAATGAGCTTGGTATACGAATAGGTTCCTTTGTGACCTAAGGGATCTCCAGGTAATGTTGGAACTAGTTGATGAAGAAAGAACCAAAGTTTCCAATGTATACTTGTCTTTTGTGAAAAAAGATGGCCATAAAACCAAGATTCGATCGCATTGTTGCGTTCACCACCAAATTGTTCACCATTGGAAGTGCTATATCCTCTTTCGATGAAAGGTTCGCCTGGAGCGACGTCTTCACTTTCAAAGTAATTGTTGTAATCTGATTGACTTATTTCGTGAAAATAGTTGTTGACTGGCTGTGACCAAGATTCAGGAGAAAACAATAAGTCAATAATTTCAGAAAGACTTTTATTCTTCACCTCATTAAAGTGCTGATGAGAAATTCCTACAAGTGCTCTATTGAGTAAATGATTTTTAGTAGCGACATTAAATTCTCCTGTAAAAGGTGCTAAACTAAAATTTTGAAGATTGTTGATTCGGTCTCTTCCTATTCTTGTAGCATCGGAGGGAAGTTTCTTTTGGTCCTCTGCATATGCCTTTTCAACATCGAGAATCTCTTCTGTATAACCTTTTGCTCTAAATGGAGTTTTCATTTTATTCTGACGACTTATAAACTGTGCTGGGTACAGACAGACATTTTCTATTAAACACTTGAAGATAATAAATCCCCATCAAAAGCCTCCTATTACTAATGTATTTGACCTCATCTAAGTGGTTGATTTTAAGGTTTTGGAAATTCAACAACGAATCTCGCCCCTTTTTGACACTTATTATCAATCCAAATTTTCCCTTGATACAAGTCAACTATTTTTTTGCAAATTGCTAAGCCTACTCCAGTTGAGTCGTGCTCTTGTCTTAGAGTTTGAAATATTTTAAAAATCTTTTTTTGATATTTTTCATCAATTCCATCACCATTGTCTTCTACGCTTATCAGTACTTTATCCACTTTGGCATAGCCTTTTATTTTTACTATTCCTTTTTTAGGATCTGCATATTTAAAGGCATTTGACAATAAGTTTTGAATTAATTGCTCAAAATGTGTCTTGTTTCCAACCAACTCCAAATCAGATTTTATAGCCAATTCTAATGTTATATGTTCAGGAGTTCTATTGTTTAAAATCACCTTGTCTACTGTTGACTGAAGGGTAAATTTATCGAAGGAGTTAAAATTGATGTCAATACTAGAGTAATTTAAAATATTAGAGATCATATTTTCCATATACTCAATACTGTTTTCAATAAGTGCAATGTGATTGGCTGTCTCCTCATTAACAAAACCTTTGGTGTCTTCTTTTATCCAGTGAAACAAAGCTGACATAGAACGAAGAGGAGACTTTAAATCGTGTGAGACCACATGAGCATATTGTTCAAGTTCTTTATTTCGCTGCACCAATTTTTCGTAAAGCTCATGCGTTTGTTGCTCTGCTGAAGTCAACTTTTTCAAATAAATAGCGTTATCAAGCTGAGCGGCTATAAGTTGAGCGATATTGTTTAGCGTTTCAAGCTGTTCCAGATTAAAATAATTTTTTGGAGGAGCTTCTGAATCAATTATTCCAATAATTCTGTCCTCTACAATTATAGGTACAGTTATTTCTGAGTTATTGTGCTTAATGTCTAAGATGTATCGCTCATCTTTAGAAGTGTCGTGAATGAGTTCTGGTTCACCTGTTTTAGCTACAGTACCTACAATACCGCCTCCTATGGGAATGGTCAATAGGTTCACAATCTCACCATCGTACATCTTCTCTCCAAAAGCGGCAATTTGAGTAAGCACCCCTTGTTCGGTATCAACTAAATAAAAAATACAGTCATCGCATTTTAAATAATTGGCTATACTGTTGAGAACATTCCAAGCAATTTCTTCGTACTTAGTTACTCCTAGAATTTTACTCGCAATATCATTGTAAATATTGTTATCACTCTGATTACCCTCATTTTTTTTCATTATAGAGAGCTCGAATTCAATTCGCTTTCTCTTGAGGATTTCGTTATTTAATTCCTTTTGAAGGGCTACAATAGAAGACGTTTCACTCATCAAAGTTGGAGTTCTGCAGGCAAGTAAATGATTCGTAAAATAGAGATAAAGTACTTGTTTAGGTATTAGTCGGTCTGTAATATTACGCAATTTACAAAAACTTAAAGCTGCCGTTAGTCGAATAAACTTTTGATTATCTTGCCCACAAAACAATGAGTATGAAGAATTATTTAATCCTACTGCTACTTATTTTTGGTCTAATGACTTCAAATGCACAAGAGCTCACAGATAAAGAGTACAGGTTAAATGTGTTTGAATTAATTTCGGGCCCAGCCTTAGGACTGAGTTATGAAAAATATTGGAATTCGCAATCCAGTTACGGAGTTTATACCTTTATCAACTTGAATGAAGAGAGTGCTAGAAACGAGCAATTTGAAATCGCACCATACGTTCGATTTTATTTTAAAGAAACAGAATACCTCTACGGTAAGAGCTTATTTCTTGAACTCTTCTCTTCTTTTGTCTCAGGTGAGACTTATGATTATTACTACTATGACGATTATAGCTATTCGTCCAGCTATGAAGACTATAAATTCAACAGATTAGCTTTAGGAGCTATGGTAGGAAAGAAATGGGTAAACAAGAACAATGTCACTTTTGAAACGGCTATAGGCGTTGGACGCTACCTTTCAGGGCGTGCGGGTTCAGGTAATTCTGCCTACCCTAGACTTCACGTGAGTATTGGAAAACAATTTTGATTCAAGCTTATCCTAGTTCTCATACTAAATTTCGCTTCGAATTATCTAATGATTTAGAGGCTGAAGAAGTTATTTTCTTTATAGGTCTGAACCCGAGTACAGCAGATACGAATTCGTTTGATCCTACATCTCGAAGTTGTCACAAATTGAGTCATTTGTGGGGAACAGGCGCTTGGTCTATCCTAAATTTATATCCACAAAGAGCAATATGTCCAAAATCCTTACACAAAAAAGTGAACACAAAACTCTTTGTTGAGAACATAGCGTTTGTTCAACAAAAGTTAGTCAAAAAAAACTTCAAAAATAAGGTGGTTTTGAGTTGGGGTAATGCGGTGTTTACAAGAGCATATTTGAAAAGAGCAGCTGTTTTATTTATCGACGAGCTTGTTGAAAATCAAATTGACTGCTTCCATATGGGCCTTACCGCCCGTGACCAACCTATTCATCCTTCGCCGCAGGCGATTTTAAGAAAGTACCGTAGCTATTCAAATGTGGTATTTAAGTCTTTACAGAAAGAAGACTTAAAACAGTTAAAAGCTTCATTTCTCGTTTGAGTTGAACCACTCCTCAGTTCGTTCTAAAGCGTTAAGGCTTATGTCTTTCCAAAATAAATTGACATCTGCAAAGTGATAATTACTGATTAGGGACATCAAAAAACGTTTAGGGATTTTTGGCACAGTAACCCACAACATACCGTCTATTTTCTGTAGTGATAAACTTTTTGGATACAGTTCGAGGTCTGTGTATAATAGGCCTTGATGTTCTGTAATCTTCGTTTGCCTTTGATCATTCCAAGTTATAGGGTTTGTCGTTATTCCTCCCTTGTAACTTTTTTCATAGTAACTGGGGCGTTTGTTTTTCTTGTATGAGTTCCAACTCATGACACCACCGATTTGATTTGATGAGGTTGCCTCAGGAATTTCACTAAAAAAATCAGGTTCTATCTTTGTGCCAACTAAGTAAGCTCCAATAAGACGAGATTGAAGTTGAGTGCCATCAAAATACTCTTTGACTAATCGTTTGAGATGCATTGACCCTTGACTGTGAGAAGCAACAATAATAGGTTTGTTCTCATTGTAGTTTTTTAGATAATATTCGAATGCATTTTTGACGTCCTGATAGGCGAGTTCCCATGCTTCTTCTCCTTGACTTGTGAATGGCTCTACAAAGATTCTGTAATGCGCTTGTCTATAATAAGGAGCGTAGATATTTGCTGCTGCACCCCAAGCCGAAGCTTGATATAAAATCGATTGATTCAAAACTTGGTCTCTGTGAGAGGATGAGAATACATCGGCATTCCATGCAGGGTCTTTCTTGTCTGTAAATAGTGTTGGATAAACAAAGAACACATCTGCCTTTTTTTCAGTCATCTCACCGAGTAATTCACTAAGTACTTCGGGATAATTATTAGGAAGTACCGCCCAACTATTTGAATCAGCATAATTCGGAGCTGTTGGATTATTTGCAGAATTGTAGGCAGCGTTTTTATAAGTTCCACAAGAGTGCAAAAACAACACTCCTGTCAAAAAGAATAAGAACTTCTTCATTTTTTCTTTTAAAGATATAAAAACTTGACTAGTGAAATACCACAGTTCGATTGGCATAGCTTAACACCTTTCGAGCTACGTGCTTTTTAACTGCTCTAGATAGCACCACTTTTTCGAGTTCTTTACCAGAAGAGATCAAATCTTTTACACTGTGTAAGTGACTCACTTGAGCGACATCTTGAGCGATAATCGGTCCCGCATCTAAATCCTCTGTCACGTAATGAGAGGTAGCACCAATAAGCTTAACACCTCGTTCGTAGGCCGAATGATACGGTTTTGCTCCAGGAAAAGCAGGTAAAAAAGAATGGTGAATATTGATAATTTTATTGGGATAGACCTCAATAAGATTAGAAGATACGATTTGCATATAACGAGCGAGGACAATGAAATCGACTTGGTGTTTTTTTAATAACTCTAACTGCTCAGCTTCAGCTTGTTGTCGAATATCCCTAGTGAATGGAACGTGATAAAAAGGAATTCCAAAACGCTCAGTGGCTCCTTTTAAATTTGAATGATTACTGAGAACAAAAGGGATATCAACTTTTAATTCACCAGATTTATATTGACTGAGAAGGTCGTATAAACAATGATCGTATTTTGAAACAAAAATTGCCATTCTCGGTATTCGGTTAGTCTCGAAGGTTTCACAATTCATTTCAAACTTCTTCGAAATATTAGATTCAAATTGTTCGTTAAACGAGTCTGATAACTTATCAAATGAGGCTTCGAGTCTCATGAAAAACAATTCGTTTTCACGATCTACATACTGATCGATATACACTATGTTTCCACCTTTTTCTTTTATAAAAATAGTTACTCCTGCTATAATTCCAGGTTGATCTGGACATTTGATTACAAAGGTGAGTTTGGCCATTTATTAAACTTACTTCAGATAGGGTCTAACATTGTTTTCGTAACAGTCAAAATAGGTTTCAAGTAGATCGACAAAAGCCTTGAGAAAATCTTTCGATTCAACCAAAATCGAGAAATATAAGGTGGAGTTCTTTGGACTGACCTCATCAGTTCTAATTCGCTTTACCTGAGCATCAATTTTTTCATTAATGAAGTCGAATAACTCTTCTTTAGTTTCTAGAACTTCAGCAATTTCATTAAATTTTTGGTTTAGAAATAGTGACCTAGTAGGGTCGAATAAGTCTTTCTCAAATTTTTCATTGATTTCTTTAAGCTCTTTGAGTTGATTGTATCTCAGCTTTAAATGATTGTTGTTGACATGGTCAAAACAAATTTGAGCTGTGTAGGTCAAACTTTGAGCTATGTTGTTCAAGTCATTCACCATTGAGATGTAAAAGTTACTAACGTTTACACTCGATTCTTCAAGATTTCTTATGAAATAGTAAATATCGTTGCGCAGCTCGTCAACTTCTTTAGAAATTTTCTGCACCTGCTTCTTATTTCCTTTTAGACTATCTAAATCATTTTTAGACAAACCGTTAAAACTATTACTATAAATAATTTTACCTCTTTTTACTACGTAGGCAATATTTGAGGCACTTTCCTCTAATACACCTAAAAAGGTTGTGCTTTCAGCCTTTTTAATTTTCTCTTCAAGGGCTTCTGCTTTAGCTCTTTTATGGTAAGCCAAGTAATTTCGAATAATTACAATACTTGCGAAAAGCAATAATACTCCTATAGCAATTTCTTCACCCATAAAAATGAGCGAGAGAACAAGCCCTGAAAAAGTAAACGCAATCAAAGCTGTACCAAACCATCCTGCGATGACATTTAAAACTCCTGCAACCCTGTACACTGCAGTCTCTGAACCCCAAGCGCGATCAGAAAGCGAGGTTCCCATTGCAACCATAAAAGTTACATAGGTAGTTGAGAGGGGTAATTTTAGCGAGGTTGCAATTGAAATTAAAATTCCTGCAACCGCCAAATTTACAGAGGCCCTTACATAGTCAAATGCAGCAGGTAGTTGTCCATCTTTAATTTTTTTGACCTCGGCGCGGGTGAATTGAGCACTAATTTTTTTCTTCAATTTTTTTGGAAGTATAGCAGCAAAATAAGCGTTACAGGCAATACCTATTCTGACTATAAATCTAGAGAGGTTGTTAGGTTTAAACCGCTCTTTAGACTCACCCTCACGAGCTAAATTGATACCCGTATCTAAGACATAACGGGCCTTTTTTGAAAAAATCATAGTAATAATCATGATTATTCCTGAGACAAGCAAAAACTGTGTAGGTGCAGCTACTTTAGAAGCCAAAACATCCATGCTAAACTCAGAGGCTGCTATACCAGAAATACTCCATGCTCCGTAAGATTGATAAGCTGCTATAGGAACTCCAATAAAGTTGACCAAGTCGTTTCCAGCGAAGGCCAAGGCTAGAGAAAATGTTCCAACACCAATGATTAATTTATAAATATCGGCCTTGAGAAGCACTACAATGGCAAGGCAGCCTAAATACCAAAAAACAGTCAAGCAAATAATTGCAACTAGAAGGTTACTGTCAATAAAATCGACAATGGTAGTATTGTTAAGGAGTTCGAATTTTTTATCGATTAAAGAGGTGCCTTTAATTCCTTTAATCACAATAAAATAGGTAATCGAAGAAAGGGAAATTGCACCAAAAAGGCTGTTCATTTGGACAGTTTTCGCCTTGAAATCAAAAGACAACCATAATCGTGTGAACCACTGTATCAGAGCGCCTATACTGAAGGCAATGAACACCGAGAGCAGTATGCCTATTATGATTTGGCTCGCTTTTTCAGTATTGATATAATCAAACAGGGCAATCAAACTTTGGTCGTCGTTATAGATCTTAATCAAAGACATCGCTACAGCGGCTCCGAGTAATTCAAAAACGATTGACACCGTGGTAGAAGTTGGAATACCTATAGTATTAAAAAAATCGAGTAATAGAATGTCTGTAATCATTACCGCCATAAAAATGAACATGATTTCGTCGAAGTAAAACAGCGAAGGATTAAAAATTCCCTTTCGCGCAACTTCCATCATTCCACTAGAAAATATGGCCCCACATGCTATACCAATTGAAGCCACGATGAGAATAGTCTTATAGCTAAGCGCCTTTGACCCTACAGCAGAATTTAAAAAGTTAACCGCATCATTACTCACCCCCACAACCAAATCGGCCATGGCTAAGATGGCTAAAGCAATGAGCATTACATAAAAGATATTCTCCATTTCGTACAAATAACACGCAAACATAGAACCTTTACGTGTTGTTGAGGTTTATTTTATGTTAAAAATAAGACACCTTTAGTTTTCATCTTAACTTTCAACTTCTAAATTGTACAATCGTTAAAAGCTCCAACTTGAAGTCTAGTAACATTTCATTTCATTTGACAGGTGTAAGCGACTTAAAAGACACCAGACTTCTTAAGGAACAAAATCTCAGAATATACTTAACCCCCAGTGAGCTAAAGAAAGGTTTTGTCAACGATAAATACACTTTAGTCGACCTGGCTCAAATGATAAATTAACACAAGCTATGATAGCGAAGTACGAAAAGCTGTTAGTGGGCTATGCCCTTGCCGTTTCTCCAAAATTCAGAGAAAAACTCAATTATAGACAAACTATTCACATCTGTCTATAAAATCAATTACAGCAACCAACTTTTAAAAGTAAGCAATGACATCATGGAAGGCCAATTGTATGTACAAAAACTATAGAAAAATGGTACTCTTCTTCATTTGATTATCTGATTACCGATGTTGTCTTTGAAAATCAACTTTGATTGAAAGCTTATCAAAAAGGGGGGTTTGAAATCGTAAGTGATTTGAATTACGCGGGATCTCATTAATCAGTTGTCCTTTGGAACTGGAATTGATGCTTCAGATTTACTGCAGATTAGGTTCATCAAATAAAAATCTTGTACATTAGATTTTAGCATTAAATAGACGACATCAATGAAAACTCTTGACAAAAACAAAGCATATTGGAAACAGAATCTTCGTTATTTGGCAATTTTATTATCCATATGGTTTCTAGTTTCATTTGGAGCTGGAATTCTTTTCAAAGAGACTCTTGATCACATTCATCTCTTCGGGTTTCCACTTGGATTTTGGTTCGCACAACAAGGAGCAATTGTAGTTTTTGTACTGTTGATATTTATTTACGTTCGATTGATGAACAAACTCGACAAGGATTACGAATTTGATGAAGACTAAACAACTAACTAAATCAAACAATTATGAGTGTACAACTTTGGACCTATTCCTTTGTAGGAATAACATTTGCGCTATACATAGGAATTGCCATATGGTCTAGAGCAGGTTCGACAAAAGAATTTTATGTAGCAGGATCTGGAGTTTCTCCACTGGCAAACGGAATGGCAACTGCCGCAGATTGGATGTCTGCCGCTTCATTTATTTCAATGGCAGGGCTCATTTCGTTTATGGGTTATGACGGCGCTGTATATCTTATGGGTTGGACAGGAGGTTATGTTCTACTCGCACTCTTATTAGCGCCATATTTACGTAAGTTTGGAAAATTCACCGTCCCTGACTTTATCGGAGAACGCTATTATTCCAAAACAGCAAGGTTAGTTGCAGTTTTTGCAGCCCTATTGGTGTCATTCACTTATGTAGCAGGCCAAATGCGAGGGGTAGGAGTAGTATTTTCCAGATTTTTAGAAGTTGATATCAACACCGGAGTAATCATTGGGATGCTCATTGTATTATTTTATGCCGTTATAGGGGGTATGAAAGGAATTACTTACACCCAAGTGGCTCAGTATTGCGTGCTCATCTTTGCCTTTATGGTTCCTGCCATATTTATATCCTTTCAAATGACAGGCAATGTAATTCCACAACTTGGGATGGGAGCAAAAATTAACGACGGGTCTGGACTCTATTTACTTGAAAAGTTGAATAATTTATCGGTAGAACTTGGATTTGCTGAGTACACAAAAGGAAGTAAATCAACCATAGATATTTTTGCAATAACTGCCGCTCTGATGGTTGGAACAGCTGGACTTCCTCATGTCATAGTTCGGTTTTTTACAGTTAAAAAGGTAAGAGATGCGAGAAAGTCTGCTGGGTTGGCCCTTCTACTGATCGCTATTCTATATACCGCTGCACCAGCTGTTGCCGTTTTTGCCAGAACCAATTTAATCAATACCGTTAGCAATCAGCCATACGCCAATATGCCTGAATGGTTTACCAATTGGGAAAAAACAGGCCTTTTAGGTTTTGAAGATAAAAATGGGGACGGACTCATTCAGTATACAGCTAATACACAGCTTAACGAACTTACTGTCGACCGAGACATCATGGTTTTGGCGAATCCTGAAATTGCGAACTTGCCTGCATGGGTTATTGCACTTGTGGCCGCAGGAGGTTTAGCCGCTGCTCTTTCAACAGCTGCTGGCCTACTCCTAGTTATTTCCTCTTCGATTTCACATGATGTTATAAAAAGTGTAATCAATCCTAGAATTACCGAAAAACAAGAGTTAATCGCAGCTAGGCTGTCTGCAGTAGTTGCTGTTGTGATTGCAGGTTATTTCGGAATTAATCCTCCAGGATTTGTAGCCGCAGTGGTAGCTCTTGCCTTTGGATTAGCAGCAGCTTCAATTTTCCCTGCCATTGTTTTGGGGATTTTCTACAAAAAAATGAATAAAGAAGGCGCTGTTAGTGGAATGGTGGTTGGACTGCTTTTAATGTTGTTCTATATGTTGAAATTCAAGTTTGGAATTTTTGACGGAGGTAAATCAGCAGTTGTGGGATTACAATCAGATTGGTGGTTTGACATTTCGCCTGAAGGGTTCGGAAGCATCGCGATGTTAGTCAATTTCGCAGTAGCTTACATCGTATGTAGATTTACAGCCCCTCCTCCAGACGAGGTACAAGAAATAGTTGAAAATATAAGAATCCCATCAGGAGCTGGTGACGCTCATCAAGCACATTAAAATTCAAAATATCATTTATGAATCACTATCAAATTCAAGATTTAGAGTCTTATTTTAAAGCATATAGAGCATCTGTAGATAATCCCCAAGTATTTTGGGAATCAATAGCCAAAGAGCATTTTTTGTGGAAAAAGCCATGGAGCAATGTGCTTTCCTGGGATTTTGAAAAGCCTGAGATTCGTTGGTTTGATGGGGCTGAATTGAACATCACAGAAAATTGTATCGATCGACACTTAAGTAGTAAGTCAGAACAAACAGCAATACTTTTTGAACCTAACAATCCTGCTGAACCTGCGCAACATATTAACTATGCTCAGCTAAGCGAAGAAGTCAATAAGATGTCCAATGTATTGAAATCACAAGGGGTGAATAAAGGAGATCGTGTTTGTATTTATCTTCCTATGATTCCAGAATTGGCCTACACCGTTCTAGCTTGTGCTCGTATTGGAGCGATTCACTCTGTTGTATTTGCTGGGTTTTCTGCCTCCGCGTTATCTTCTAGAATTAATGATTGCGATGCTAAAATCGTTGTTACTGCGGATGGTTCTTTTAGAGGAGCAAAAACCATTGATTTAAAGGCAATTGTAGATAAAGCACTTAAAGAAAGTCCACAGGTCGAAACCGTTCTAGTTGCCGAACGCATACACAATGAAGCACCTCTAAAAGAGGGACGAGATCACTACTTAAAACCACTAATTGATGAGGCTTCAGCACATTGTGAGGGTGAAAGTATGCAAGCAGAAGACCCTTTATTTATTCTGTATACCTCGGGATCTACTGGTAAGCCAAAAGGCATGGTGCATTCCTGCGGAGGTTATATGGTGTATAGCGCTTATACGTTTAAAAATATTTTTCAATATCAACAAGGAGATGTGTATTGGTGTACTGCAGATATCGGGTGGATTACAGGTCATTCCTATATTCTATATGGACCTTTAGCTAATGGAGCGACTACATTAATGTTTGAAGGTGTTCCGTCTTATCCAGATTTTGGAAGGTTTTGGCAAATTGTAGAAAAACACAAAGTGAATCAGTTTTATACAGCACCAACAGCGATAAGAGCTTTAGCTAAGGAATCAACTGATCATGTAAATGCTTCAGATTTAAGTAGCTTGAAAGTTTTGGGTTCTGTAGGGGAACCTATTAATGAAGAGGCTTGGCATTGGTATAATGAACAAGTAGGGAAAAAGAAGAGTCCTATAGTCGATACCTGGTGGCAGACAGAAACCGGTGGAATCTTGATCTCTCCGATTCCTTACGTGACTCCTACTACCCCAACTTATGCCACACTTCCTTTTTTAGGCGTTCAACCTGCACTTATGGATGCTGACTCTAATGAAATTTCAGGAAATAGCGTAGAAGGAAGCCTTTGTATTAAATTTCCTTGGCCATCAATAGCACGAACCATTTGGGGAGATCACAAGCGCTACAAGGAAACCTATTTTACCGCCTTTCCAGGATATTATTTCACTGGTGACGGAGCCTCGCGAAATGAGGTTGGTTATTACCGAATTACAGGTAGAGTAGACGACGTGATTATTGTCTCTGGACATAATCTAGGAACCGCACCTATAGAAGATGCTATTAATGAGCACGACGACGTGGCAGAATCAGCAATCGTTGGTGTTCCTCACTCCATTAAAGGAAATGCCTTGTTTGGCTATGTAATTCTTAAAAATCATGAGGAAGATGCTGACCTTGATTTTCTTCAAAAAGACATCAATAAGCTAATTACAGAAAAAATAGGACCCATTGCTAAATTAGACAGTGTTGTCTTTGTTCCTGGTCTACCCAAAACTAGATCGGGTAAAATCATGCGTCGTATTTTGAGAAAGATCGCCACAAAAGACGTTTCAAATCTAGGTGATACTTCCACACTCCTAAATCCTGAAATCGTAGCTCAAATTAGAACAATTGTAGGAGTTTAATTCTTTGCCGTCCCTAGAGGGGCAGAGCTAATATAGGCCTCGTGCTTATAGGAATCTGGAATAATTTGACTTCCAGTTGTAAGGATCAAAGGGTTTTCACCTTTAAAACGCACCTCAATAAAGGCAGCAGTGTATCCTTGTTTAGGCGCTTCCAATGAAATCGAGTAACTGTGATTGACGTTTGGTTCTAAAGGTGTTTCTTTCCAATTCTTCCCGTTTTTGAAAATTCTAAAATCTCGCTCTTGGGGGTTGTTATTGGTGTATAATGAAATTTCATAATCCTCTCCCTCAGTAATATCAACTTGAAAACCGGATTCCGAGACAGACCACGTCCATTCTGGCCTTTTCTGATTAGTATTAAGACGGTTGAAAAAAGACAAAATATTTTCTTGAATATAGGTTCCTGTGAGCCCGTGATTTCCGTTGGGAACATATTGTAAGTGTTTTTCACCCATCAGGTCGTCATAATAAAACTGCCATGAATCAACTGCAAAAAATTCATCGACACTTCCGTTGATGATCAGTTTAGGCATTTGTAAGACTTCTTTGAATGAGTAGGGCTCAACTTTAGCCAACAGACGATCAAATTCTTGAGAATTCATGTAATCCATGATTTCATAGTCCACATAATCTTTAACTGCAATTGACCATTCCCCGTAACTTTTATAGTGATGTTCAAAGGAAGGGACGATATTTAATAAATCAATTACTAAAGGTGCAATAGCAGAAACTCTTTGGTCTGTAGCGGCTATAGTCCAAGTTGTCCATCCTCTTTTTGATGCTCCAGAAATAAGAAAATCATTCACCTCAAATCCTTGTTTGTCTTCTACAACTTCTTCAACAACATCCATAGCCCTAGCAACGGCACGAGTCATAGGATATCGCGCTAACCAGTGACTATCTTCGTCTTTAGCTCCTCTGTCTAAGAAATATTTCCATCCTCTAGCGATTAAAGCATCTTCGTAAAAGTCAACTTCTTCTTCGTCTTCAATAAATTTTAACGGTTGAAATGGAATATTGGTTACCTGAGCCAATACAGCTTTAGAGGCAATAGCTTTTTCAAAAACCTCTTCGGGTAATTGAAAACCAGTATCATTATTCGTTCCCCCTCCGATGAATAGAAGAGCACTGTCAAAAGTCACATCTTCTGGAATGATAATATCCACGTAATGCCACCATTCGGGCTGATCTACAGTTTGAGCATCGAGCCAAGTACCTGAAATCATTTTGGTGTGGTAGCCACGTGCGCCTTTTACAATAATGGAATCTAAAATTTCAAAGGAATATCCACTATCATCTTGAACATAAGTTTTCAAGTCATAAGCTGAGGACTTATCGGCAGATTCTGTTGCCGATTTTGGTCCACAAGCAATGAACAAAAGACTCATTAAAATTATAGAGTTCTTGGCAATAGTCTGAAAACGTAAATTTTTCATAGTCATATTCTGAATAAAATGATCTCAAATAAAGTTGAGCAATTGATTTTTTGTAATTTAATCACATTAAAACTAACAATATTTAAACAGATAAAACGAAGACTTTCAGATTTCTCAAGTTTTATCGTAGAAATTTAAGATGTTCTTATCTGCCAAGAATTAAAACAAAAACAGATGAAAAAAAATATTTTATGGGCTTGTGTCTTGCTTTTTGCAATCAATGCCTATGGTCAAAAATCACTATTTAACGGAGAAAACCTTGAGGGTTGGACCATAAACGGTACGGAAAAGTGGTATGTCGAAGATGGATTATTGATTTGCGAAAGTGGTCCTGATAAGGAATATGGTTACCTAAGCACAGATGAATTTTACAAAGACTTTGTTTTGACCCTTGAATTTAAACAAGAAGCCGATGGTAATAGTGGGGTTTTCTTTAGATCAACTGTCGACGGAACAATTGTGAATGGATGGCAGGTTGAGGTTGCTCCTCCAAACTTGTACACCGGTGGGATTTACGAATCATACGGCAGAGGGTGGCTAATCAAGCCAGACCCAAAGAAGGATGAGCATCTTAAAATGGGAGATTGGAACAGTATGAAAATTAAGGTAAAAGGAAACAAAGTAACCACTTACCTCAATGGGCATAAAATGATTCACTTGAACGATGAAAAAATCGGTAAGGGAGAGGGAGGAATAGCTCTTCAAATACACTCTGGAGGAGGAATTAAAGTAAAATGGAGAAATATAGAACTCAAAGAATTATAAGTATGAAATTGCGTATGACTTTAGGCTTGGCTTTGATTTTTCTAGTCAGCTCTTGTAATGAAGTTAAAGAACAAAAAGCCGACGCTATTGAAAAAGCCTCGGAATGGGTGACCTTGTTTGACGGATTAAATATGGAGGGTTGGAGAGCCTATAACGGAGAATCTCTTCCTCCTGGATGGGCAATCGTAGATAGCGTAATGACCTTTAGTACAGAAATGATTTTGGAACAAGACTACGATTACAAAGGCAGTCGTGATATCATTTACGGCGCAAAAGAATTCGAAAATTTCGAATTATACATTGAGTGGAAAATACCTGCAGGCGGAAATAGTGGTATTTTTTACCATATTGCTGAGGGTTATGAAGGAATACCAGAGGTTGCTCCAGAATACCAGCTCATTGACGACCTCGGTTATACTGATTTTCACGACATCACCGAATACAACAAGAGTATTGGAATCGAGGTTAATCCGCAAGATTTACAACCTTTACAGTCAACGGCTGCGGATTATGCCATGCATGTTCCAGACGCTACAAAAAAACAACTTAACCCTGCAGGAGAATGGAATTCTTCAACCATTATTTTTACTCCAGAAAAAGTAGAACATTTCTTGAACGGCGTATTGCTTTTAGATTTTGTACCCTGGTCTGAAGAGTGGCAGGCTAAAAGAAATAATGGTAAATGGAAACTAGCACCTGATTACGGAAAGTTTAAAAAGGGCTTTATCGGACTTCAAGACCATGGGAGTTCCCTTTGGTTTAGAAACATTAAAATAAAAGAACTATAAGATGGACAAAAGAGAATTTTTAAAAAAGACCTCATTAGCAATAGGAGCAACGATTTTACCTTTGCCTAACTTGTCTTGTGAGTCTTCAACAGAAGAAATGATAAGAACAGCACATATCGGAGTTGGAAATATGGGGCTTGAAGATTTAAAAGCCATTGCTTCACACCCCAACGTCATCGTTACTGCACTTTGCGATGTAGACGAAAACAATTTAAATGCAGCGCATGAACTTTTTCCAGATGCAGAAATTTTTCGAGATTATACAGTTCTGTTCAACTCGATTTCTGATCAAATTGACGCTGTTGTTGTCTCTACACCAGATCATACGCATGCACCTGCTTCCTTAATGGCGATGGAAAACAATAAAAATGTTTATTGTCAAAAGCCGCTGACACACTATGTTTCTGAGTCTAGAGAAATGCGTAGAGTAGCCAACGAAAAAGGACTTGTTACCCAAATGGGAATCCAGGTTCATTCTTTTTATGATTACAAGCTTGCGACTTATCTCATCAGAGGAGGAATCATTGGTAAAGTGAGTAAAGTCATCGCTTGGTCCAATAAAAACTGGGGTTATGATGGAGAAGTTCCTCAGGGAGCTGATCCTGTACCTGCACATTTAGATTGGAATTTGTGGCTTGGAACTTCAGCAGAACGAGAGTATAAAGAAGGGTATTACCATCCAGGGAATTGGAGAAAATTAATGGATTATGGTTGTGCCACATTAGGTGATATGGGGGTTCATATTTTTGACACTCCATACAACGCCTTAGAACTCGACGTGCCCAACACTATAACTAATGATTGCAGGCTGCCAAACGGTTATGCATATCCTGAACGAAATATAGTTCGTTATACTTTTGATGGCACAGCTTACACCACAGACGCCTTTGAGTGGCTTTGGTACGATGGAGTAGAAGGTCCAGAACTCACAGAAAAACTCAATTTGCCAAATGAGGATGAATTGCCAGGACAAGGTGCAATGTTCATTGGTGAAGATGGTCGTAGATTGTTATTACCACACTTTATGGAATTGCCTCGATTGATAGAAAACGGAGCTTATAGTGACTATGATATTGCTGAGTATGATAAAGAGAATGTCTTAGGGGAGCCTGTACGAGATTATGCAGGAGAATCTCCAAAACACTATCACGAATTTATAGATACTTGTTTGGGTCAGTCAAATTGCTCTGCACCTTTTGAATATGCATCAAGACTTACAGAAACTATTTTACTCGGAGTAATTGCAGGAAGATTTCCAGGTCAAACTTTAAATTATGATAAACAGAACTCCGCTTTTGTAGAGGAGGAAGCTAATCAATATTTAACCGGCGATTACAGAGCATTTTAAAATAGAAAGGGCCTCGAGTCTAATGACTTTAGGCTCAAACTCTAGGCGTCATTTAATCCTAAGGCTGCATTTAATTTGAAGATATCCTCTGGATTAAAACTGGGTACTTGAACAATTTCGAGTTGTTTGTTGAGTAGCTGTACTTTTTTTTCAAAGCCGGTCTTCCATTCGTTCTTGTCAAAGCCGTTTGCGCCATCCTCGGTCAATTGGTCTACTGTGGTCATAGCACCTAAGACTGCCTTGATTTGATTCGGAATCCATGAGGTGATTGGTGTACCGCCGGTTGCCTTTGGATAAGCGGTATTCGACATGATGTATTTTTGAACAAATTGCCAGTGGCCATTGCGGAATAAATAAATCTCTTCTAAAATCTTTAAGAGCAGCTGTAAGCCTTGTTGGTTATTGCTTGCCTTTAGTCTTGCTATAGTACCAGCCGAACCTGAAGAATATTCCTTTAAATCTTTGAGAAATTCTTGCACACATACCGGTCGGTATTGACGTAAATCCATAAGATATTGGGTCAATTGATTTTCAGGATAAAAATCAACCACACCACTTATGATGTCTGCTGTAGGAATGATATTGTCTTGAGCGCCAGTTTGACCTCTAAAAGCTTTGGGTTCGTCCCAAACACCTTCATAAATTAAGCCATCGTCAAAAATATCTGTATTTCCTTTTACACCCATTATGAATACTCTGAAGTCGTTGTAGTGTTTCCAGCGAGATGCTTCCCACATTAATTTTCTTCTTTCGTTCATGTGTTTAAGGGCATGAGCAACTAGTTCGAGGTTGTGATTCATTTCCTCGTCACTTTTGGCGTTAACAATCCCCATACTACCTTCAATGAGCTGAGGTGAATATTGATTGATATCTACATGAAGCATGATAAATCCGCGCTCATCTGACATACCCGAAAATTTGGCTGCCATTCCTAGATTTTCCCAATTGAATCCCCCTTCAGGATTAATTTTGTAATAATTACCCAAGGAGTAGCTGTAATGGTAGTCTATGAACGGAAATTGTCCCAATTGATCAGCGACTTCTGCAAAGGGTTGTGCTATATTCATAGGGACTATTCTATGTGCTTTACCATAAGATCCCTTAGCGATGAAATGGTGGTGAGCAGGCGCTAGGGTATAGGCAGAGCACACAAAGCTATATGCTCTAAAAAGTGCTGCCCTGACAAAAGGATCTTTTTCTTTTTTAACTTGTTCTACGTGATTTTCTATTCCTAAAACAGCTTGTTCAAATGCGCCTTCGGAGTGCAAAAGACCTTTAGTGCCATCTTCTTTTTCTATGGGCATATTGTCTATTAATGTCTGTAGGTCAGAATATACCTTTGGGAGTTTACGAAGTGGTTCTGCTACAGGTAAAAAGCCATGTTGTTTATCGATAGAAAAAAAACCGTCAGAATATTTAGTTTTTAACATTGGTTTAGATTGTATTTTTGTTAAATTTAAAACAAAAAATAAGTTTAATGTTAAAAATTGATAAAATACTTGTTCTGGGTATGGGCAAAGTAGGCTCCTTAGTTGCAACGCTTTTAAGTGATCAATTTGAAGTGGTTGGCGCAGATATGAACAAGCCACATTACGATCACGAGGTAGATTTTGAAACGATTTCATTAGATGTTTCTAACCAAGAAGAATTCACTAGCGTTTTAAAGAATTTTGATGCAGTAGTTTCGGCCTTACCTTACTTTTTAAATAAAGAGGTAGCGCGTATCGCCTGTGCATTAGACAAGCATTATTTTGATTTAACTGAGGATGTTGAAACCACCAATTATATCAGAGATTTAGCCGCTTCTTCGAATGCAGTAATGATTCCACAATGTGGCTTGGCGCCGGGATATATTGGAATCCTTGGTTTCGATATGACCACAGAATACGAAAAGGTAAGAGATATTGAACTCAGAGTAGGGGCTTTGCCTCGCTACCCCAATGGTCTTTTGGCTTATTCCTTTACATGGTCTTCTTATGGAGTTTTGAATGAGTACATCAAAGATTCAGAAGTCATTCACAATGGTGTTCGCAAAATGGTGCCTTCACTTGAAGGAATTGAATACATTTCTATTGAAGGACAAGAATTCGAAGCCTTTTCGACCTCAGGGGGTCTCGGTACATTATGTGAGACCTTCGAAGGTAAAGTAGACACCTTGAATTATAAGACGATGCGATATCCTGGTCACGGAAAGCTCATGCGTTTTTTAATGTATGAATTAATCATGAAAGAAGACATGGAAACCTTAGAGCGCGTCTTAACACAAGCCAAGCCGCCAGTAGAAGAAGATGTTGTTTATGTCTATGCTGTTGTAGAGGGTTGGAAAAATGAGAAAATAGCAAGAAGCGAATACTGGAAGGCCTTTTATACCAAAACTATCAAAGGTCACAAATGGAGAGCCATTTCGTGGACCACCGCAGCAGCCATAGCCGCAACTGTTGAAATGGTTGCCGATGGCAAGTTACCTCATAAAGGATTTGTAAAACAAGAAGACATATCCTTTGAGCAGTTTCTCCAAACAAAATCAGGAAGTTTGTACGCAGATTGATAGTTAATGTAAATAAAAATGGGAGTGCGAAAGCACTCCCATACTAATAGTATGTAACCCCTATTATTAATCTAATTCAAAGCGGTCAAGGTTCATCACCTTGCACCAAGTAGCTATAAATTTTTGTACAAATTCTTCTTGAGCGTCATCACAGGCTAGCTCTTCAGCTAGTGCTCTCAGTTCTGTATTCGAACCGATAATTAAATCCACTCTCGTTCCAGTCCACTTAAGTTTACCAGAACTTCTGTCTTTTCCTTCAAACAGTTGTGCGCTCTGGTCAGTAGGGCTCCACGTTGTGCGTACATCGAGTAAATTGACAAAATAGTCATTGCTCAAAACCCCTGGATTGGCTGTAAACACCCCGTTTGAACTACCGTCGTAGTTAGCACCTAAAACACGTAATCCACCGAGAAGAACGGTCATTTCTGGAGCGGTTAGGCTCATCAATTGCGCCTTGTCAATTAGCATGTCCTCAGCGGAAGCCACACAATTGGCACTAACGTAGTTTCTGAATCCATCAGCGATTGGCTCCAATACTTCAAACGACTCAGCTTCGGTTTGTGCATCATTTGCGTCTGTTCTGCCTGGTGTAAATTCAACTTTCGTCAGAAAGCCTCCTTCTGCAGCGGCTTTTTCGATCGCTGCTACACCACCTAATACAATGGTATCTGCAAGTGAAATCTTCTTCGTTCCACTTTGTTGTGCATTAAAGTTTTGCTGAACTTGTTCTAAAGCTGCAAGAACTTTTTTCAAGCTTTCAGGATTGTTCGATTCCCAATTGATTTGCGGCTCTAATCTCACTCTCGCACCATTAGCTCCACCTCTTTTATCTGAATTTCTAAATGTTGAGGCAGAAGACCATGCAGCAGATACTAAATCACTTACGCTCAAACCTGAATTTAAAATTTGTGATTTCAAAGCAGTAATGTCACTGTCTGAAACTAATTCGTGATCTACAGCAGGAACAGGATCTTGCCATATCAATTCTTCTTTAGGAACATCAGGACCTAAATATCTTGAAATCGGTCCCATATCTCTGTGTGTTAACTTAAACCAAGCTCTTGCAAAGGCGTCTGCAAATTCATCAGGGTTTTCGTAAAAACGTCTAGATACTTTTTCATAAGCAGGATCTTCTCTTAAGGCCAAATCTGTGGTTAACATAAATGGAGCGTGTGTTTTAGAAGAAACGTGTGCATCAGGAACTAATCCAGCACCTCCATTGTTAACAGGTTGCCATTGTTGAGCTCCAGCTGGACTCTTGGTCAATTCCCATTCGTAACCAAAAAGGTTTTCAAAGTAATTGTGACTCCATTTTGTAGGAGTGGTTGTCCATGCGCCTTCAAGACCTGAAGTGATGGTGTCTTCTGCATTTCCTTTTCCAAAGGAGTTGTTCCATCCTTGAGATTGCGCTTCAATAGCTGCTGCTGCAGGCTCTCTATCTACATATTCGTCAGGATCAGCAGCACCGTGAGTTTTTCCAAAGGTGTGACCACCTGCAATGAGGGCAACGGTTTCTTCATCATTCATGGCCATTCTCGCGAATGTTTCTCTAATGTCATTGGCTGCTGCAACTGGATCTGGATTTCCGTTAGGACCTTCTGGATTTACATAAATTAATCCCATTTGAACGGCTGCGAGTGGATTTTCTAATTCTCGATCGCCGGTATATCTTTTATCGCCAAGCCATTCAGTCTCAGCACCCCAGTATACGTCTTCTTCTGGCTCCCAAACGTCGGCTCTACCTCCGGCAAACCCAAAGGTCTTGAAGCCCATAGACTCTAAGGCCATATTTCCAGTGAGCACCATTAAATCTGCCCATGATAATTTTTTACCGTATTTCTGTTTGATAGGCCATAACAGGAGTCTAGCCTTGTCTAAGTTGGCGTTATCTGGCCAGCTATTTAGTGGGGCAAAACGAAGTTGGCCTGCGCCAGCTCCACCTCTTCCGTCTGTTGTTCTATACGTTCCCGCAGCATGCCATGCCATTCGGATAAAGAATGGGCCGTAATGTCCATAATCTGCAGGCCACCAATCTTGTGAATCGGTCATTAAATCGTGAAGGTCTTTTTTGACGGTTTCTAAGTCAAGTTGCTCGAAAGCCTTGGCATAGTCAAATTCTGCCTCATTTGGATTTGACAAACTTGAGTGTTGTCTCAAAATATTAAGCTTCAATTGATTGGGCCACCAGTCTCTATTACCTGTTCCTGCCCCGGCTGATTGTTTTACTTCACCGTATCCAAAAGGACACTTTCCGTTTCCATTTTTTAAATGTTCCATAGTCATTAAGATTTAGCTAAACAAAAATAAAAAAGCAGGTTGAATAATTTTTATCTATAATACTTATTTCATTATAGTTTTTATCTATAATTATAAATAAAAATCTGATTAACAATCATATAGATTTTTTATTTCTTTTTAAAAATCAAAAATGAATAGGCCATTGGTACGATGATGAGTATTCCTATAATGATGAAAAAACTAGTCGTATACCATTCTTTTGGCACAATAAAAAAAGATGTTATAATAGACAGGCCACCTATGATCCAAAGGTATGCTGACATTTTATGAGTTTTATACCAGTTGGTATCATCTTCTAGAGTCCATGGAGTCCTGATTCCGATAAAATAATTCGGTTTTAAGTTTCTAAAATATAGCCCTAGAAAAGAAAAAAGTAAGCCAATAAGCACAAATATATATTCTACAGAAATGAGACCGGCTTTTGATGAAGACAATAATATGAACATGCAGACTGCGCTCATGAACAACTGTAAAACCAATCTCAAGTTGAAAATCAATTTTGCGCTCACCTTCTTTTTGGGGTCTATATATGGGACAGCAAGTAATATCAAATACACCGGAATATTGACCATAACACATACGTGAATCAATTCCATTTTTGATCCAACCCTATCGATTTCTCCAGCTGAATTCCAATGCAGTGGCACCTCATTTGGAATATCGTTCCAATGAATGCCAAGAAAAGCAAATGGAATGGCTAGAATAAAAAGTATGATGAGCTCTTTAAGAATTTTCATGAACCACATTTATTGATTGACAAGATATAATTTTATCTACATTTATAGTAACTACGTTTTAAAGAACTTCTTTAAATACATTTTTAAATGCAGCATTATTTTGAAGGTAAAAAGGTGTTGATAACTGGAGCTTCTTCGGGTATCGGAAAATCCTTAGCCATAGCGCTCTCTAAACTCAATACTGAACTTGTTTTGGCCTCACGCAATACTAATGCCCTTAAGGAGGTTGCAGCGCAATGCCATTCTAAAGCGCAGGTTACAATTACTGAGCTCGATCTCAGCGCCAGGGCACAGCACCAAGCCTTTGTACATAAATTCGAGGGTTTTGATCTCGTATTTCACAACGCAGGTATTTCACAAAGATCTTTAGTGGCCGAAACAATTTTTGATGTCGATCACAAATTAATGGAGGTCAACTATTTGGGAACAGTACATCTAACCAAACTCTTACTTCCTTCTATGCTGCAAAATGGAAGCGGACATTTCATCGTGGTTACAAGTCTTACAGGTATTATCCCAACGCCTTACAGGTCTTCATATGCAGCCTCTAAACATGCCCTACACGGTTTTTTCGATTCGATGAGAGCAGAATTAGAATCTCAAGGAATACACATTACACTTGCAGCTCCGGGCTTTGTGCAAACCAATGTATCGGTCAATGCACTCATCGGTGACGGAAGCGCACTTGGAAAAATGGATCACGCGCAAGCCAATGGGATTACCGCAGATCATTGCGCTCATCAAATTCTCAAAGCCACTGCCAAAAAGAAGCGACTTCAATTGATAGGTAGAGAGTCTTATGCCGTCTGGCTTCGGAGATTTTTTCCTTCGCTGTTTGCTCGATTGATCAAAAATGCAAAAGTGAGATAGAAAAAAAGGCCCTTAACGGGCCTTTACTTATTCTTTGATTATTGTAGGGTATTCAATTCCCAATTGCTCGAGATAGGTGTCGTATTTTGTTTCGTCATAGTAAAACTCGGAGAGCTGAGGCTTGAACTTTTGCATGATTGCGGTATTTAACTCCACAGGCGGTGGATCGTTTTCTGTAATCATAGGCTTATAGGTCGTTTCAGTACTTTGCACATTGGTAAAGTAGTCCTTAGCATCCTTTACCAAAGTTGGATTTAATAAAAAATCGACTACCGTCATTGCCACTACCTTTGCTCCTGCGGTCACGCCTTTGTGCGCTATAGGTGTAGCCATGGTGATTGCGTTAGACCAGTGATGACCTTGAAGACCAGGAATGTTCGAAGGAAATCTCAAGGTAACCGTAGGCACCTTCCATGAGACATCTCCAATATCGTCTGAACCGCCACTAACTAAAACAGGAGAGGGCTTGCCAAGAGGACTGAGTTTATTCGATAATCCAGAGGTTCTATTGGAATTAACTTCCTTTTGAACAGCTTTAGCGAGAGTTTGATCAGCTTCTGACCACGCGGGTAATCCGACATCTTGTATATTTTCATACATAGTCTCGGCAATAACTTTATTGAAATGTCTGGGCCAAGCGGTTCCAACAACTCTTGAACTCACTTTCGTATCTGTCATTTTTGCAGCACCTTCAGCGATGTTATTTGCGTCGTTGTACATTTTCATGATTCCTTCATAGGTGATATCTCTCAGATAATACCAAATAGAAGCTTTGGATGGCACAACATTTGGCTGGTCACCAGCATCAGTAAATATTGAATGTGATCTTTTCAGGGGATGTAGATGTTCTCTTTTATAATTCCAACCGATATTCATGAGCTCGGCTGCATCCAAAGCAGAACGTCCTCTCCACGGGGCTCCAGCAGAATGAGCTGCTTCACCCTCAAAAGTGTATTCTACAGAAATCAAACCTGTTCCTCGAGCTTGTCCCCATGAAACACTGAGATTACTGCTCACGTGAGTAAAAATACACATGTCTATATCATCGAAATACCCATCTCTTACAAACCATGCCTTAGAAGCCACAAGTTCTTCAGCGATTCCAGGCCATACAACGAGGGAACCTGGAATATTGTTTTTTTCCATCATTTGCTTGACTCCAATGGCAGCTGTCACATTTAAGGGGATTCCTGCATTGTGACCTTCACCGTGACCAGGTGCACCTTCTACCATAGGCTTGTGATAGGCTACACCAGGATATTGCGAAGCTTTGGGAATACAATCCACGTCACTTCCTAAAGCAATAACAGGGCCGTCTCCGTTTTTCCATCTAGCAAACCAAGCTGTTGGAATATCTGAAACTCCGTATTCTATGTCAAAGCCCGCATTTTTCAAAATGGAGGTGAGGTAAGCCGAAGATTCTACTTCGTGAAAACCAAGCTCGGCAAAACTGAAAATTTTATCGACCATGACCTGACTACTTTTGTGTTCAGATTCAACCCATTCCTTTATTTCTTGTTTTTGTTTCTTGACAAACGACTTGGAGTATTTTTTTTGTGCATTGAGGCTAAAGACCATTAAGATCGCCCCTAGACTTAAAATTTTTACGCTTATTTTTTTCATGATTTATAGGAGTAAATTATTGTTCACTTCTTTAACGTAAGGTATATATTTTTTCCATCATTCGCCATTTTTCTCCTTCTTTTGAGTTTGGTAAGGCCTGCTGAAATGTCCACATCAATTCTTCCCACTCCTGAACTTTCGGATTATTTTGATCTGCCAGTTCTTTTTTCCCCCAACTGAATGTTTCATTGGTCTCTACAATCATAAAAAGCCGGTTTTCAACGCGGTAGATGTCCAAGGCGGTTATTCCAGAAGATTTTAGACTCAATTGAATTTCGGGCCACACGTTTTGATGATGTTTCAAATAAGCGCTTATGAGCGCATCATCATTCTTTAAATCAAGGGCAAGACAATATCTATGATGCTTCATTTTCTTTTAAAATAAATCGTCCAAAAGCGAGAATGTACACAAAACAAAGTGCGGGTAAAACAAATGAGAAGTTTATTTCGGAGACCCCGAGCACTTTAATATCATTAACAGCTCGTCCTCCAAAATCTATGATTCTCCCTTGCAATTGTGGCATTAAGGCTCCACCAACAATGGCCATAACCAATCCGGCTGCGCCTATTTTCGATAGATCTTGATCTAATTTTTTTAAGGAGATACCGTAAATCGTAGGGAACATGAGCGACATAAAAAACGAAATCCCAATAAGGCAATACATGCCTAAAATAGACTCATTTATCACGGTCATTACCGAACAGAGAAACCCTCCAATAGCAAAATAGCTCAGTAATCGAGCAGAAGGGATAAATTTCATCAAATAGGTACAAAGGGCCCTTCCGCTAAAAAAGAGTAGAAAGGCAATGAATTGATAATTAGCTGCAGTCGTGTTGTTAATTCCTATATTTTCGGCATATTGATAGATGTAGGTCCAACACATGATTTGGGCTCCAACATAGAAAACTTGAGCGCCAACACCAAAACGATATCTCTTGTTTTTGATGAGTTCAGAAAACCCTTTTTGTAATTCTAGGCGGTCTTGTTCTGACTGAATCACAGGCATTTTAGCCGCTAGAATTAAGATGAAAAACAACGCAATCACTAATCCAATGGCCACATAAGGATCTCTGATTACCATTAAATCAGCAGATCGAATCAAGGCTTTTTGAGCGATATCTAATGAAGCGTAATTTTCAATATTATCGGATTGCAAATTCTTAAGCACAAATTGTTGGGCGATGACCAAACCCAAAATAAGGCCAACAGGATTAAAGAGTTGTGCAAAATTTAAGCGTCTGGTCGCTGTAGTCTTTGAACCCATCGCAAGAATATACGGGTTGGCCGTAGTTTCTAAAAAAGCCAGTCCAAAAGTCAAGACATAAAGGCCTAAACAGAAGAACCAAAATGCCTCGTATTGAGCTGCGGGAATAAACAAATTAGCTCCGATAAAGTAAAGTGCTAATCCCAATAACACTCCTTTTTTATAGCCTTGCTTTCGGACAAAAAGTGCAGCCGGAAGCGCCATACAAAAGTATCCGCCATAAAAAGCCATTTGAACCCAAGACGCCTGAGAATTTGAGAGCTCAAGTACAGTTTTAAAGGCTTGAACCATAGGATCTGTTACCGCGTTGGCAAACCCCCAAAGGGCAAATAAACAGGTGATTAATATAAAAGGAACGGTGTATTTTTTTTCGATTAATTGATCTTTCATGCTGTGGGTTTTAAATGCTTCGGTCTAAATGTGTATATCCTCCATCGACGTGTATGATTTGACCAGTGGTATGGCTTGATCGTGAAGAAAGTAAAAAGCAAACACTTGAAGCGATTTCTTTAGGGGTAGTCATTCGCTGACCCAATGGAATTTTTGATTCAATTTCATTTTTTTTGAGTTCGGGATTTTCAAAGCTCTCAATCCATCTTTGGTATAATGGTGTATACGATTCGGCAACCACTACGGCGTTTACGCGAATGCCATCTTGTAATAAATCTACAGCCCATTCTCTAGTAAGGGCATTTCGAGCACCGTTAGCGGCAGCATAACCTGAGGTACCTCCTTGGCCAGTTTCAGCTACTTTGGAGCTGATATTTACGATCGCTCCTTTGCTTTTTTTAAGGCCTTCGAGGCAGAGTTGTACCATATTGAAATAATGCCCGACGTTCTTTTCAATCGAACTCAAAAATTCTGTGTAGCCCCCGTGCCTTATGCTCACACCGTCATTCACGCCCGCATTGTTGACAACACCGTCTATTCTTCCATAGCGTTGCAAGAGTTTTTCAATGGCATCTTTGCATTGCATGTGACTTGTAAGTTCAGCGATCGCGTAGTCTGCTTTACCTCCTTCACTTTCGATTGCTGCTATACAACTTTGACAATCTTTTTCTTTTCTGCTGATGATAAAGGGCAGGGCTCCTTCTTGAGCAAGGACTTGAGAAATAGCTCCGCCAATTCCTTTGTCTCCTCCCGTGACTACAATGATTTTATCTGCAAGCTGTAAATCCATGCCTTATTCTGTTATGAGGTTGATCTCAGCAAAACTTGAAAATTCTTGGGCGTCGATAACGCGCTCTGCCTTTATCCTGAAATACCGGGTTCGATGTGATTTTGCAAATGAAACCTTCTTTACTTTTCTATCGTTAGTGATATTAGCAAATTCTCCTGTTTGTATCAGTTTCCATTTTCGACCATTATTTGATTTCCAAACACTGTAGCTCGAAATGACTCCTTTGGGATACCTTCTTTGGTCAGGCAGAAATTCGAATCCTTTTAGGTTTTGTTTCATTCCAAAATCAATACGTAAATCGTTTGTTTTAGATTCGAAAATAGTTTCAGGATCTTCATCGAATGCACTCGCAGCCTTTTCATCTTCGTTTAGCGTTTTCCAAGGTGTTTTATACACGTCAAAATACGCCTGAGTAGGCTCACTTTTTGTATTGGTTTTCGCATCGTAAATCAGAGCATTTACAACTGTTCTTTCAGGTAATTTTACAGCCTCGCTGAATTCTTGAGAAGTTAAGGAAGGAATGTCTTGATTTAAACTGTAGTAAATAGTTGCTTCTGGGTCAGTAGTGGTTATTTGAACCAGACCTGATAAGCATCTTTTAATTTTTGGTGGCTCTATCAAAATAGGAGCGCGATAAAGCCCAAGTTCAGAGAGCACAATACTTCCCTTGGCTTGCGATACGATCAGTTTAAAATGATTTGAAGAGGTGTTTTTAAAAGAAAGTATTCGTTTATTGCCAATGGTGGTTTGTTGAACTAGGGTGTCCCAAAGACCATGTTGATTTTTAGCTAAAAACGCAAAACGTTGAACTCGCTGACCGAGTGGTATATATTCTCTTAAAACAATCCTATTCAATTCTTCAAGCGAGTCAAATTTGATTTCTACTTCAGCGGAATTCACCTCTTCAGCCGTGGCCCAATAGGATGCTTTTTTTCGATCTTTTAATCGGTCTACACCATAATTGTTTCCCCTTTCATTGGATGCGCTTAAACTAGCCTTGTGAATGAGGTCCTCTTTGAAGTCTAGTTTTATTTGTTTACTCAATTGCATCATTGCGGCACTGTCTGCTTCGTGAATCAGCCCTCGATTATCTACTGGAATATTGAGTAAAAAGTTTCCATTTCGTCCAATACTCTCATAGTAGGTTTGAACCAATCTACTTTTTGATTTTACCTGGTGATCTTCTCTTGGGTGATAGTACCAACCCGGTCTGATGGAAGTGTTTACTTCTGCGGGAAGCCAGTGTGTTCCATCTTCGTGTCCGTAACGCAATTCAACATATTTTGGCCAACCGGGGTAAATCTCATCTCTTCGCATAGTACTCCAATTGGTTTCTCCAGCCCATCCTTCCTCTGTTCCTACCCACCTAACATCCGGTCCACCGTCGCTAAAAATGACAGCTTCAGGCTGAAATTCTCTCACCATTTCGGTGGTTTTCTCCCATTGGTAGTAGGTTTTATTATTTATTTTTCGGATTTCATTAGCACCTCCGTAATAGCCGTAACCTCCGTTTGCTCCATCAAACCATATTTCAAAAAGTTCTCCGTATTCGGTGAGCAGTTCGCGTAGTTGTTCATGGAAAATGGAAACATAGATTTCTGTGCCGTAGTGTTCGTTGTTTCTATCCCATGGAGAGAGGTAAAGCCCCAATTTAAGTCCGTATTTATCGCAGGAATTTCTCAAGTCTCTCAACACATCTCCCTGTCCATTTCTCCAAGCACTTGACTTTACGCTGTGCGCGGTTGTCTTTGTTGGCCACAAACAAAATCCATCATGATGCTTGGCGGTTAATATCAGACCTCTCATTCCTGCTTCTTTGGCAATTCTCGCCCATTGATCTGTGTTGAGTTGTTCTGGATTAAAGGTGTCGACAGCTTCTCCTCCAGTACCCCATTCGAGGTCGGTAAAGGTATTCATGTTGAAATGAATAAAACCGTAGTACTCCATCTCTTGCCATTTTAATTGCCTTTCTGAAGGCAGTGGTCCTATTGGATTAGGAGATGGTGGTGTACAAGAAAAAACGAGCAGCAGTAAGAAGAAACTTAACTTTTTCATAAATCATAAAAGTGAATACAGTTCGTAGAAAAAACTTTTTCAATATCCTTTCGATCGCTCAGTGAAAAGTAGGATTTCAATACATCTAAGTGATTTTTAAAGCTTGAGGCCAATAAACAAACCGGCCAGTCTGAGCCGTAGAGTAGTCTATCCGTACCGAAACAGCGAACAACATGATCTAAATAGGGTAGAATCTGCTCTATTTGCCACGGTTTTGTTTGGATTTCAGTGAAAATTCCAGAGAGTTTGCAGTAAACTTTGGGCTGATCTGCAAGGTGCTCAATTTGTTCTGCCCAATGCATATCCATCGGAAGATTGTATTGAGGCTTTCCTAAGTGATCAAGCACAAAATACTGATCGCGAAAGTTTTGGGTCAGCGCTATAGCAGCTTCGAATTGTTTGGGATAAATCAAGATGTCATAAGTGAGGTCAAACTTTTGTAACTGTGAAATGCCCTGCTGAAAATCATCTCTTAACATAAAGAAATCATCTTCCTCGTCTTGAACGATATGTCTCAGGCCTTTAAAAAAATCGTTTTGGGTGTAGTGCTCAAGCTTATCTTCTAGATCATTTGCACAAAGGTCTAACCAGCCTACAACGCCTTTTATAATGTCGTACTGTTGAGCGTAATGTAATAACATTATAGATTCTTGTTCTGTCTGTGCCGCTTGCACAGCAACGCATCCCTGAACATCGGCTTGCTCATAGACCTGCTCCAAATCAGCAGGTTTGAAATCTCTAGCTATCGTGGACATACTGGAGTCAATCCACGCATGAGTATTAGGGTGGTAGGTCCAAAAGTGCTGATGGCTGTCAATAATCATTTAGGGTAGTTTATAATTTCTTGTCGTGCTTCTCCTAAGCCCTCAATACCTAATTCAACTAAGTCTCCCGCCTTTAAATATTTGGGCGGATCAAATCCTAGTCCAACCCCAGATGGGGTCCCTGTGGAAATGATATCTCCCGGAATTAATGTCATAAATGAACTGATATAACTCACCAACTCATCAATTTTAAAAACCAAATCAGAGGTGTTGCTATCTTGGAGACGTTCACCATTTACTTTTAACCAAAGGTCTAGTTTGTGCGGGTCTGTAATTTCATCTCGGCCTACTAAATAAGGTCCAAGTGGAGCAAAAGTATCGTGGCTTTTTCCCTTTACCCACTGGCCTTCTCGTTCTAACTGAAAGGCTCTTTCACTGTAATCATTATGTAAAACATATCCAGCAATATGAGAGAAGGCATCGGCTTTAGAAACGTAGGTGGCCTTTTTACCTATAACTACCCCGAGTTCTACCTCCCAATCGAGTTTTGTAGCATTTTTAGGTATAGTAATTTGGTCATTAGGGCCACAAATAGCTGAGTTCGCTTTAAAAAAAAGAACAGGCTCTTTTGGCAAAGTCATTCCGCTTTCAGATGCGTGTTTAGAATAGTTGAGCCCAACACAAATTATTTTCGAAACTTGACTTAGAGGAGCGGCAAGTCGCTGATCAGAAGAGACTATAGTGCAGCTGTTCTCGTGCTCGGACAACCATTGCTTTAAGTTGTGCATACCGTCATTTTCAAAAAAGTTTTGGTCGAAGTCAGACGTGAATGCGCTGACGTCTATGAGATTTCCGTTTTTTGTGAGTACAGCTGGTTTTTCTTGGCCTGTGGCCCCGTATCGTGCGAGTTTCATTTAACTGTTTAATTTTATAAATCCACCATCTATGGGGTAGTCTGTTCCTGTTATAAAGGCAGCATCATCCGAACAAAGAAATAGCGCAAACTTTGCGATTTCTCCAGGGGAAGCCATACGCCCCATGGGCTGGGTTTTTGCAAGCTGAGCGAACATTTGCTCTTGCTTTTCAGGATAGTTTTCTCTGATAAAACTATCGACAAAAGGGGTGTGAACCCGTGCTGGCGAAATACTATTGCAGCGAATGCCGTGTTCAACATAATCTTTGGCCACAGAATAGGTCATGGTCAGCACAGCTCCTTTGGTCATAGAGTACGCAAAGCGATCACTTATACCTACACTTGAGGCAATTGAAGCCATATTTAGAATTACACCTTTTTTTCGTTGTTTCATGTGTAAAATAAAGGCATGCATTCCATTGTACACCCCTTTAATATTGACCTCATATAATCTGTTTAAATCGTCTACATCCGTTTTTTCAAGCGAACCCACATGAGGAATTCCTGCATTATTGATCAGAATGTCTACCGGATATTCCGCTTCAATTTTGGTTGCGAGCTCATGAAAATCCTCGTGTTTGGAGACATCACAGTATAAGAATTTGACTTTTTCTGAACCGATGGATTCGACTACTTGTTCGGCTTGATTAGAATTCATGTCTATGAGGTAAACTACAGCTCCAGCTTGTGCAAAAGTCTTAACCAAGGCCTCTCCAATTCCACTTGCGCCTCCCGTGACGACGACAGTTTTATCTTGAAGGTCTTGCATTAGGGCTTTTTGAGTTCTAATTCGATAATCGTATTAATCGGGTCCATTTCAGCTTTTGGAATAGCTATAGTCAACCCCAAGTCGTTTTGTTCGTATCTCACCTTTTTTGAGGTTCCAAAAAGTTTAGCCGATTTGATTTTTTCAGGAACGTCTCTTAAAAAAATGACGTTGTGTTCTGGATCGAGCACGTGAAGGTAAACTTTGTGGTCTTTTCGCGTAGAAGCCAATTGATTGTTGGGTTCTAAAATGCCAGCCTTGGTACCGTATACTGTTTCACCGTATTGATTGAGCCATAATCCAATTTCTGAAAGTGATCTGAGGTGTTCAGTTTGAATTTTTCCATTAGGCATTGGACCTACGTTTAATAAGAGGTTACTGCCGTAAGAAGCAGATTTGACCAATAAGTGGATAAGCTCTTTAGACGATTTATGTTTCTCGTCTTGAAGGTTGAACCCCCAAGAACCATTAATGGTCTCGCAAACTTCTAAGGGCAATTGACCAATATCTGAAGCTGAAGTCCCCCAACCTGTTGTGTTTTGACCAGGAAGATCTTTTTCAAACATTTGAAAATCCTCTCCTAAAATAGGCGCGATATGATGATTGTTTCCGATTAAGGCACGGGGTTGTAAATTGTGAATCAACTGATACAATTCGCGATAATGCCAATCAACATTGAGTTTGCCGAATTTTTTTCCGTCCCATTGCTTTTGGTCCCAATGTCCGTCAAACCATATTCCTCCAATTTCTCCGTAATTCGTTAAAAGCTCAGTGATTTGCTGCTTCATAAAAGCGACATACGCATTCCAATCTCCATTTTCACGACCTTTTATACCTAAACCTGTACGGCCTCGAGGATAGTAATCATCACTTCTCCAATCTAGTAGAGAATAATAGAAAAACAATTTAATGTCAGCCTTTTTACAAGCGGCTGCTAATTCTTTCAACACATCTCGTTTAAAAGGAGTTGCATCGACTATATCGTAGTCTTCTGCGGCGGTATCAAACATCGAAAAACCGTCGTGATGCCTGCTAGTGATGGTGATGTATTTCATCCCCGCATTTTTAGCCATTGATACCCATTGTTCTGCATCGAAATCAATAGGATTAAAAAATGCTGGTAATTTTTCATAGGTGTCAACGGCAATATTCTGATTGTTCATCACCCATTCACCGTCTCCTAATAGACTGTAGACACCCCAGTGAATGAAGAGTCCAAAACGGGCTTCTTGAAACCACTCACGTGCATTTAAATTTTCTTCAGAGGGCCGATAATTCGGGATTCCTTGCTGCGCGAAATTGAGGCTTACTGCAAAGAGTAAGACCAAAGACAATTGTTTTTTCATTAGTTATTTCAGTTAGTACACCTAAAATTTAACACCATTTTTTGTGGGAAGCAAATAGCCTTATTCCGTCAAAATCAATGTAGTTAACCTCAAGGAGTTTCATAAATTTACTATTATTGGATTAATAATGACATTCTAACTAGTGACTAAACAAAAGAAATTGAATATGAGAGGCATAGAACATTTGTTAAAAGACATAACTGTTATTCTTTTAGCAATCTTGGGATTAAATTCATGCACACCTTCAAAGACGGTAAATGAGACAAGACCAAATATCATTTATATTTTAGCTGATGATTTAGGTTATAGTGAGCTTGGAGCCTATGGACAACTAAAAATAGAAACCCCTAACATAGATGCTTTAGCCGCCTCAGGCATGAAGTTTACACAGCATTATTCTAGCGCCCCTGTTTGTGCTCCAGCTCGTTACATGCTGCTGACTGGGCAGCATTCTGGCCATGCTTTCATCAGAGGAAATGATGAGATGAGATCAAGAGGTAAGGTTTGGGATTATCACGAGATGGTCAAAGATTCAACCCTAGAAGGGCAACGACCGATGCCTGAAAACACCAAAACCCTTGCACATTATTTAAAGTCAGCAGGTTATCAAACAGCAATGGTAGGTAAGTGGGGATTAGGTTCGCCTGACTCTCATTCTGTTCCAACAAAAATGGGCTTTGACTACTTTTTTGGATATAATTGTCAACGTATCGCTCACACCTTTTATCCTACGCATTTGTACGAAAATCTCAATCGAGTTTACCTTAACAATGAGGCGATTGCACCGCACACCAAACTTGAAGAAGGGGCTGACCCTTATAATGAAAAGAGCTACGATAATTTTAAACTTAACGATTTTGCACCAGATTTGATGTACGATAAAATGAGTGCTTTTGTAGAAGAGGCCTCCACTGAAGAGCCCTTCTTTCTGTACTGGGCCTCACCAATTCCGCATAACCCTCTGCAAGCACCTGAGCGTTGGGTAAATCATTACATTGAAAAATTTGGAGAAGAACAGCCCTATTTGGGTAACAAAGGATACTTTCCCAATCAAAACCCCAGAGCTACTTACGCAGCAATGATTTCTTACTTTGATGAAAACGTTGGGAGACTTATTCAAAAACTCAAAGAAAAGGGAGTGTACGAAAACACGCTAATCTTGTTTAGCTCTGACAATGGCGTTACTTTTTCTGGAGGTACCGATGGTGTATTTTTTAACTCATCAGGTCCTTTTGGTGAAGAGCGTGGACGCGGAAAAGGCTTTGTTTACGAAGGAGGAATTCGCGTGCCTATGATTGCCTCTTGGCCGAATCAAATTAGAGCCGGGTCTGAAACAGATCACATCTCAATACAGTACGATTTACTGGCAACTCTAGCTGATTTAACCTCTTTTGAAATCACCTCTGAACAGGATGGGATTAGTTTTTTACCCACCTTACTGGAGGAGGATCAGCAGCAACACGACTATTTATATTGGGAGTTTCCTGAATACGGTGGACAGTTGGCTATTCGTTTTGGTGATTATAAATTGGTTTGGGCACATCTCAAAGATAAACTCCCCCCAAGTCTTGAGCTTTATAATTTAAAAGAAGATCCGGCGGAAGAAAATAATATCGCTGATCAGCATCCGCAGCTTATTGAGCAGGCAGACGCGTATTTTCGCCAAGCACACGAGCGCTCTGAAATTGAGCGTTTTGAAATTCCTTTACTCGAAGAGGGCTTTTTGAACGTTAATTAATTCCCGTTTGACTCAGGGTCAGTAGCAAAAGCATTTGAATAGAAAGATGGCCATTGTCATTGGTCCACCATTCATCAAGAGAATGCGCTTTACCACCTATGCCACCGATACCAATGGTAACCGCTGGAATGTTTTTTGAAATGGGAATATTCGAATTGGTCGACCCGATGGTCAGCTGAGGTTCTGCGCCAAAGGATTGTGATGCAGCCAGAGCAGATTGAATTAAGGGCAGGGTTTCTGATGATTTCCCTGATGGCCGATTGCCAATCTTATCGATTCTCAAGCTCAAGTCAGGTCCTCTGCGTTTAATGCTGTTTTGATAGGTCAAAGCTTCATTAGCTGCCTGCTTCAATAGCTCTTCCATATCGTCCAAACGCGAAGGTTCAATTGATCTAATATCCACCTCCATGACAGATTCAAAAGGAATGGAGTTCACAGAGGTTCCACCGCGAATCGTTCCAATGTTATAAGAGGTTTTAGGACCGGATTTAGTGTAGGCATCAGCGTATTGAACGAATTGACTGATCATTCCACCTAAAGCATGATGAGGATTGGCCAGACCAAAAGCCCCCCACGAATGGCCTCCAGGACCTTCAAAGTGAATACGATATCGATAAGAACCCAGTCCTTGATTATTGACTCTAGCCAAAGAGCCCCCGTCTACTGAAATCCATTTGTCAATTTTAGGGCCATCTTTTCTAAAGATATGTTTAACACCTCTGAGATCACCAAGCCCTTCTTCACCTACAGAAGCGATTAGTAGAAGGTTGTGCTCTGGTTGTATTCCTGTGGTTCTCAAGGTTTCTAATAAGGTTAAAAGCATGCTTAGACCTCTTGTATCGTCGGCAATTCCAGGAGCGTATAGGGTGTCGTTTTGAATTTGAACTGTTACGTCTGTGCCTTCGGGAAACACTGTATCCAAATGCGCATCTACGGCAATATTTAAACTTCCATTACCTCCCTTGATCAGGGCTAGAACGTTGCCTACCTCATCTATCCAGACAAAATCCGCCCCAAGTGAAGTGAAATACTCTTGCATCGCTTCAGCTCTTTTTTGTTCTTTGAAAGGGGGTGCAGGAATTTCAGTAAGTACAATATGACGTTCTAGAGTTTTGTCTTCTAAGGCTAAGATTTCTTGAAAAGCACGTTTAACTTTTTTTGATTTTTTGAGCTTGGCAATACTTTTTAAATATTTCGATTCAATAGATGGACTCGATTGCCCTTGAGCAAACAATAATCCAAAGCCCATCAAAAAAAGCCAAACATATACGAATGAGTAATATTTCATTACAGGTTTTTTAAATAATCAAAACTCTCTTTGAGGGCAACTTCAGGTTGCATGACCATATCTTGTTCGACAAAGTAATGTTCAACACCAATTTCTTTGCTCTTTTTGATGATTCCATTTAAATCTATATCACCTTTTCCACAAGAGGTCATATTCGGGAACAAGCCAAACCATTCCTGCGGGCTTGAACCGTCTCCTTGAAACTCTTTGATAGGTTTCATGTCTTTAATATGAAGCATTTTGTATCGATTGGGATGTTTATCTAGTAATTCTATAGGATTGATACCTCCAGCAGTAGTCCAAAACAAATCCATTTCAAAAAACACCAAGTCAGGATCAGTTTGCTCTAGTATAATGTCTATGGGCCTTTCTTCTCCCCAAGGTTTTAAGCCGTATCCGTGATTGTGATAGCCAAAGCGAATACCTTGTTCACGAGCATTTTTACCGATTTCATTGAAGAGTTCTGCACTTCGCTTGTAGTGGTCCAAATCTTTTCGATAAGGTTCTGGTAAAGCGGGCAAAACCACATAGCTTGCACCAATCTTACGCGCAGCCTCACCCAATGCAGACATATTGTGTTGTAAGGTTTCAATATCCGTGTGCATGGAGGGAATGCTCATTCCTCTATCTTTTACTTTTGCTCCAAAATCTTCAGGAGTGTGACCGTAGAATCCACTTGCGCTAAAGCCTAGCATTTGAGAAGTGACAGCCCATTCTTGTTTTGTGTTTTCATCGCTAAAGGTATAAGGCCCAAAAACTTCAAGTTCTTCGAAACCTATAGCAGCGAGCATATCAAGGGTACCTTCAAGATCGTCATTCAATCCTTTTGGAACAGAAAATAAACCGAGCCCCAAGGCATAATTTTTAGTGTTTATCATAAAAGAGGTGGATAATAGGCTGGCCGTAGCCAGAGCCGAATAATTCAAAAACTTCTTTCTTGTCATCATAGGTGTTAGTCGTTTTGTCTTTTGATTTAGTGCTGATTTAAAAAGCTAAATCAGCTAATGGAGAACTATTTTTTTCTCCATATTTTATCGATGCTAAATGACCCTGCACCACTTAGTATTAAACTTATAAAATAAACTAAGAATAAAAGTGGTTTTTCAGATCCTGCAAAGCCATCCCGGGCAAGATGCCCAGAGAAAGCAACAAGCATGGTAAAAGCTAAAAAAGAAGCGCTAATTCTGGTGTACAATCCCACAAAAATCAAAATACCTCCAAGAGTTTCAGCCATCATAGCCATGAATCCAAAGAAAACATTGACACCATCTATCCCAAGAGAACCGCTTAGAGAACTTCCGAGTCTTTGCCATCTTTCAGGGCCGCCCATAAGTTTTGGAATTCCATGTAAGTACACAATCAAAAAGCCAAAAACAACACGTGTGAGTAATAATGCTCTATTCATTTTTTCTGTTTTCAAATTAAAAAGGTTCGGTTAAGATAGCCAATATTGTTTTTATTCCTTCGACATAATTCCCTAGTCTAATATTTTCATTTGGGCTGTGTTGATTGTTATCTCGATTCACTGTGGGTACTGTTACCGCTGGAACATCTAAGGCATTGACAAATGGAGCGATAGGGATAGACCCCCCGCTCATACGCTGTAGAATAGGCATCTCTTCAAAACCTCTTACCAAAGCCGATTGCAGCCATTTACCCGTAGGACCGTTGAGGTCTGTTCTAAAAGATTGGTATGAAATTTCAGAAGTCATGGTAGCGATGTTCTTATGCTTTTTTCGCTCTTCCTTTGTGGGTTCTCTATCCAGCACCAGAAAGCCCTGATCTTCAACGTGTTTTTTAATCAATCCAATCAGTCGCTCTGCACTTATTTCTTTGACTAGCCGCACATCGATTTCAGCTCTTGCCCATGCAGGAACAATTGTTCGAACTTCTTCGTTAATCCAACCAGATTGCATTCCTCTAATATTGAGTGAAGGATACTGAATAGCTTCTTGATAATTGTCAGCCACTTTATCAAAGACCGCTAATTGTAAAACCTCTTTGAGAAGCTCGTCATCTTGAGGGGTTTGGGCTAATATTTTTTTGGTTTCTTCATCTAAAACCACTCCGTCGTAATACCCTTCAATAAGTACCTTACCTTCCTCATCTTTCATGCTGGTAAGAAGTCTGGCCAATTTAAAAGCGGGGTTTGGAGCATAATTTCCAAAGTGACCACTGTGCTGAGGTACAATTGGTCCATAAGTAGTGAGTTGAATAGTCGAAATACCTCTTGCCCCGAAGGTTAGTGTTGGCTTGTTGAGGCGATGCCTTGGACCATCAAAAATGACCAGTCTATCCGCTTTCAGAATAGATTTGTTTTGAAGCACAGCTGCGGGAAGGTTGGGAGAACCTAATTCTTCTTCGAAATCTAAAATTACCTTGAGGTTAAAATCAGGAATCATCTTAAGGCGCTCTAGTGCATCTACAGCACTTAAAAACATGGTAATAGGTCCTTTGGCATCACTTGCCGAACGGGCAAAAACCCTCCATTCCGGATCGTAGTTTTTTATGTTTTCCCAAGGCATTTCACTCCAGCTGCCATCATTATTTTGCGACTTTAAGGCTACTACATAAGGGTTTTCTTGAAACCATCGACTCGGATCAACAGGTTGTCCGTCAACTTGCAGGTAAACCAAAAGGGTAGATGCTTTTTTGCGGAAATTGCGTTGTGCTAGAACTAGTGGAGCACCTTTAGTTTCGATTTGTACGGTCGAAAACCCTCGTTTTTCAAAGGCCGATTCAATCCAATTGATGTTTTGCGCAATATCCTCAGGGTAGTTGGCATCATTAGGAATTCTTAATAAAGCTTTAAATTGTTCAAAACTTGTTTGAACTTCTTGGAATACTACTTGCTCAAGTTCTTTTTGATTTTGAGCCCAAACTGAAGTAAATAGCAATAAATTTAAAAGAAGTGCATGTTTTTTCATAGAACTAAAATTATTGAATACCTCTAAAAATAACTACTTTTAATGGATAGAGAATTCAAAATTTCTGAACTATGAAAAAATGCCTTTTTCTTCTGAGTTTACTTAGCCTAAGTGCCGCTGCACAAACTGGATTTACCACATCGGATTGGAAAAATCAGCTCGCTACAGAGGAACTATTTACCAAACTTATTGACGATGCAAGGTTTAAAACACACCTCAAAGAATTGACTAAGAAGCCTCATGTTGCTGGCAGTAAGGCGAATAATGATGTCATTGACTATATCGCAAAAAGCATGAGCAATGGGGGGTTATCCGTAAAGAAATATCCATACGACGTCTATATGTCTAAAGCACCTGGTGAGTCTTATCTTGAAATCGTTCAGCCCAAAAGGCAACCTCTATCAATGAAGGAAGACATCGTCGAAGGCGACCCTTTTTCTTTAGATGAAGATTTATGGAAAGGATGGAATGCCTATTCAGGTTCTGGTGAGGTAACTGCGGAGGTTGTTTATGCAAATTATGGCAGAAAAGAGGACTTCGAAAAGCTTCAAGATATGGGGGTTGATGTAAGTGGTAAAATCGTCATAGCTCGATACGGTGGAAATTTTAGAGGATACAAGGCTAAGTTTGCTGAGGCTGCTGGAGCCTCTGGTCTAATCATATATACTGATCCAATGGATAGCGGTTATTTCAAAGGGTTGGGATATCCCGAAGGACCTTACTATTCGGAAAGCACCATACAAAGAGGATCCTTGTTGACCGAAGATTTTACGGGAGATCCACTTACCCCTTATGAACCGGCCTTGCCTTTAGATGGGGATATTAAAATAAAACGCAAAAATCCTGAGGATACGCAATTACATAGTATTCCAGTTACGCCAATTGGTTACGGCGCAGCTAAAGAAATCTTAGGTCAAATGAATGGAGATGTGGTGCCAAGCGGCTGGCAAGGAGGTCTTCCGTTTACCTACAGACTGCAAGGAGGATCGGCTTTAAAAGTATTCCTCAAAGTAGAGCAACCAAGAGAGTTTGTTCGGGTACACAATGTTATAGGTACCGTCAAAGGCAGCGTCTATCCAGATGAATGGATTATTCTGGGTTGTCACCTCGACGCTTGGGGCTTTGGAGCTACAGACCCGAATAGCGGAACGGCCATGTTACTTAGTTTAAGCGAAACGCTAGGAAAATTGGTAAAAGAAGGTAAAGGGCCAAAAAGATCAATTTTAATTGGACACTGGGATGCTGAAGAGCACGGTGTTATAGGATCTGCCGAATGGGTTGAAGAGATGCGAGATGAACTCAAAGCCAAGGCAGTGGCCTATATGAATTTTGATGGTGGAGTATCTGGTAAACGATTTGGAGCATCTTCTTCTCCTAGTCTAAAAGAATTAGTGTTGGCTTCTGCTAAAGAAGTTGATTATCCCTATTCAGAATTGTCGTTATACGATCAGTGGAGGGGAGCCAAAGAAGCACCTTCAATTGGAAATTTGGGAGGAGGTTCCGACCACATCGGTTTTTATATGCATGTTGGAGTGCCTTCAATGAGCGGTGGAGCAGGAGGTACCACTGTATACCATTCGAACTATGATTCATTTCGTTATTATGAGCGATTTGTTGATCCTGAATTTCAAATGGGTCCGACCATAGAAAAGTTTGCAGGTATTATGAGTTTGAGATTGGCTAATGCGACTTTGATTCCTTACAATCTCAACAGATACCCCAATGATTTAAAGATGCATTTCGATCGAGCCGAAGAAAAAGTACGCCAACTAAAATCAGATTTTAAAGGATTTGAAAAAACCCGTCAAGCGATAACTGATTTAAGTGCAGCTGCAGTATCTGCGACAAAAAACTTGTCAAATAGAGTAAATGATATTGGTCTAAGCGCAGTGGAAATTCAATTTTTAAATCAACAATTGATCGCATTAGAAAAAAGCTTTATCGACCAAAAAGGAATGTATTATGGCGATTGGTTCAAATCAATTTACGCCTCATCAGATCCGTTTTCGGGATACGCTTCTTGGATTTTACCTGGAATCGAATATGAGCTCGCCATTCAAAGAACTAAAAAACTCAAAGAATGGGACAATAGATATGCTAAGGCCATCACAGACTTAGCCGAAAAGATGCACAAGATGAGTGCGAATTAAGAACTTAAGGAATACCTATACTAAGTTCGACGAGCTTTGAGCGAATTCCAAGTTGATACAGGCCTCTTTGGGAACGATTAGGATAAACTCGGTTGGTTAAGAAAACAATAAAGATTTCATAGATGGGGTCGACCCAAACGAAAGTACCTGTAAAGCCTGTATGGCCATAACTTTGAGGCGAAAGGCTTTCAGATGGGTAAGTCTGTTCCATTAGGTAATCGGGTTTGTCAAAGCCTAACCCCCTTCGATTGATTTGATTGGGATACGCCTTTTGGGTAAAGAGGTCTACAGTAGCTTGCTTCAAATAAGATAGGTTCTTGTAAGTACCGCCGTATAGCAACATTTCTAAAACTTTTGAAATGGATTCTGCATTTCCAAAAAGACCTGCATTTCCAGAAACACCTCCCATAAGGGCAGCAGCCTCATCATGAACCCAACCCTGCACAAGATCACTTCTAAAGTAGGAATCGATTTCAGTAGGAACAATTTCTGCTTTTGGAAATTTTTCTAAGGGTAAAAAGCCTAATCGATCAGCTCCTAGAGGTTTATAAAATGAATCAGATAAAAAATTTGAAAAAGACTTTCCGGTTCGCTCTTTTATCCACTCAGGGAGCAAAAAGAACCAAAGGCCTGAATAGAGATATTCTCCTTTTGTTTTCAGTTTTGTTTTTGCAATGCGCTTATAAATTAGCTTTTTGTAATTTTTATGTACATAAAGATCATCGTAAATGGCTGTTGGATATTTCGAGGACTTTTCCAAAGAAACACCTCTTTTTTTAAAGCCTCCGTTTTTGCGCTTGAGTGTAGTTTGATGCGCAATATAAGGTTGCCATCCTGCACTATGGCTGAGAATTTCTTTTAAAGTGGAGTTTTTTTTATTGGTATTTTCAAGGCGTTCAAAATAGGTCTTGGCTGGAGCGTTCAGGTCAATACCTCCATTCTCATAAACTTTCATGAACGAAAGTGTACCAGCGAGAATCTTAGTTACCGACGCCAAATCATATAAATGATGGTCTTCAACTTGAACCAAGGAATCGTAAGTGTGGTAGCCATAGGATTTGTGATGAATGACTTCTCCTTTTTTGAAAATTAAGAGTTGAGCGCCTGGATAGGCTTGGGCTTTGATTCCTGCGTTTACTACAGAATCAGCCTTTATGGCATTAAATTCTTGCGCTTGAAGCGCTCCAGTAAACAGTGTGAGCACTAAATAATAAAACTTAGGGGATTTCATTCGCAAGGAGTTTATCAGCGATAACCGAACCAAAATGATCTACCCACTGACGATACATTTCAGCCGATGGATGTAAGCCGTCTTCTGCAATTAAATTAGCATCGTTTACAGCAGTTCTTGAAATTGGTGTAATGTTGAAAAAAGGAATGCCATAATGAGCACAAATCTGTTTTGCAGCCGTGTTAAACATATCGATTTCTGAAGCAATTTGTTCGGGGTTACGATTTGAATTTTGCACAAAAGGAGTTACACCATAATCGGGTATAGAAACTACAAAAACAGGACTATTTTCATTCCTTTTAAAAGCTATGGCTCTTTTTAATAAGGATTCGAATTCAAGTTTATATTCTTCGAGAGACCACCCTCTATATTGATTGTTTACTCCGATCAAAAGTGAAATTAAATCATAGTTACTGTCCAATGAGGCTTCATTTATTCCTTGATTTAATTCGTCGGTAGTCCATCCTGTTTTAGCTACTATAGTCGTGTGTAGTGACTCTTTGATAATCGGTTCTAAGGTATTGGCCAATTGATGAGGCCAACGTCCTGTTTCAGACACTGATTCTCCTATGGTATAACTGTCACCAAGAGCCAAGTAGGTCAAGGATTGCGCCTCTTCAGAGGTCTCCGAGTTTTTTTGTTTGCATGAAACGAAGGTCAATAGCATCAAACTCAATAGATAAGAATAGATTTTCATCGAGATATATTTTGATCTTAAAGATATTAAATGCCAAATAATTTTTTGAGAGATGAATTTGTAACTTAGGCTATAGAATTGAGCAAACTTTATAATTATGAGAACATACGCTTTCGTTTTTGCCTTGTGTTTTTTGTCTTGTTCAGAGGCTATACTTGAACAGGCTCCACCCAACGTTATTTTCATTCTTACAGACGATCAAGGATACGGGGATTTAGGAATATACGGAGCACAAGATTTCAGTACTCCAAATCTCGATAAATTGGCAAGAGAAGGTGTCTATTTTACTTCTTATTACGCGACACAGCCCGTGTGCTCCGCTTCAAGGGCGTCTATTTTAACAGGCTGTTATCCCAATCGAATTGGCATACATAATGCCTTTATGCCCAATGCGAAAATTGGCTTAAATCCAGCTGAAACTACTATAGCGGAGATGCTGAAAGAAGAAGGATATGCTACTGGTATTTTTGGCAAATGGCACCTTGGTGATGCAGCTCCTTTTTTACCTACTAGGCAAGGCTTTGATGAATTTTACGGTATTCTTTATTCCAATGATATGTGGCCCTATCATCCACAACAAGGAAGTTGGTTCAATTTTGATGATATTTTTCTTTACAAAAATGAAGAGCCCATTAGAAAGTTGACAGATCAATCAACCTTAACTCGAGAATTCACCCAAGAAGCAATTGATTTTATCAGCACGCATAAAGACCAACCTTTTTTCGTTTACCTTCCTCATCCACAACCTCATGTTCCTCTTTTTGCAGATCCTGAATTTCAGGGAACTCAAGATCGAGGACTCTATGGAGACGTAATTCACGAAATAGATCACGAGTTTGGGCGCCTGGTTCAGCATCTCGAAGATTTAGATCTTTTAGAGAATACTATTATTGTATTTACCTCAGACAACGGTCCGTGGTTATCATACGGCGGGCATTCAGGTTCATCGGGAATTTATAGAGAGGGAAAGGGCACCAATTGGGAGGGAGGTCACCGAGTTCCTGCTATAGTGTCTTATCCCAGATCAATTAAATCTCCGAGAGTTATCGATCAGCCGGCTATGGGTATAGATTGGTTACCCACAATTGCAGAATGGACTAATGCCAAAATGCCTGAACTAAAGGTTGATGGTAAGTCTTTAGTTCCGTTATTGACTAATACCTCAGAAGTAAGTCCTCATAAAAATTTCTTTTTTTACTATCGTGTAAATGAGCTTCATGCCATTCGTCACGAAGATTACAAATTGTACCTGCCTCACACCTACAGATCTTTAAATGGACGAATTGGCACAGATGATGGACTTCCTATCAATTACGAGATGAATAAAATAGAAGTTCCTGAGTTGTATCATCTAACAGACGATCCAACAGAGTCTACTAATATTGCGGATAAGTATCCGGAAAAAACAAGAGAGATTTTAAAAATCGCAGATTCAATACGATTAGTTTTAGGAGATGCACTCACTGAACAAAGAGGAAATGAAGTGCGACAAGCAGGTGAAGTAAAGTCTATGAACCAATAAAAGACGCCAGTTAAACTGGCGGTTAAAGACTAATTAAAGAAGCAAGAATTGCTATATAATATACTCTGAATATATAAAATTATTTCTTCTGAATAGTAAATTGCAATTTGAATTTTATACTAAACTCAACGGTTTAAATTTCTTAGTTCAGTATCTAATTCATCTAAGTGATTAATAGCTTGTCTTATGGTAATTTGGTCTTGGTGAGCACTATTCGCTACATCATCAATGTATTCTGATTTTATTTTGTGAACGATTTCCCTTAGTTCTTTTAACCGCTCTTCCTCTGTTAAAAAATTATGCTTCTTTTTCAATTTGTACCACTTATTCATTTACTGTCTTCAAAATATTCTAAGTTATAACGCGTAATACTTTTGAATATTTAAAATTTTCGACGAATGAACGGCAGTGTAAAACTGACGTTCATTTTTGGTTATGTATTCACTACGCTATGAAAGCAAGATAAAAATATAGTTTTCAAAAGGTTAGCCTAGAAAAATTAGACCAAATTCAAAAAAAGCACGTTCAGTTGTTTCTTGCAAGTGATCTTAGATATCAATCGATAAACAGTACATTTTTTGTCTTTAAAATAGATTAGAACCAAAAGGGAATCAAAACAAAGAGTATTGCTATTGACCACAACAAATAAATATTGAGATAAGGGCCTGAAACGATTTTTAGAGCATTATTAATTGCCTTTTGCGAAAACGCATGATAGAGTTGTTTGTTCAACAATAGAAGTTGAACAAAGAGCATCAAGTTAATACCTATAAGGGTAAAGCGGTTGGGAGTTAAACCGTTTTCAAAAATGCGATAACCTATTGCAAGAAGAGCAATTATGTTGTCTAAGGTGGTTATATAGCTCAACAAGCGAATAATTTTCCACTGTCTTTGATTTAAATTTTTGTCACCCACCGAGAATAAAATAAGTGCACACACCGCTATCAAGATTAAATTAAAAAGCAATAGCAATTCGCGATCTTCAAAGATATTATTGGGCGCAAACACAAGTGCTAAACTGAATAAAACAAGTGCTATAAAAGCGAGAGGGCTGAATATTTTAGAAAGGAGGGGAGTAACTTTTTCAACCAAATCGGGATTGTTTAAAACGAGATAGCTTCCGATTATTGGTATTGCTGGTAATCCCCAAACCACAACATTTTCGATATAAAATCTTTCGATATCCAAAGCGGTTAGGGTAAAAAGTTCTATAGTAATTCCGGAAAATACAATAGAGCTAATCAGCAGTAGTCCCGACACTACCGCGGTATCAATCAAAAACTTGAGATAAAGTATACGTTCTTTTGTCTCATTCCAGTTGGCACCTAAAAACGCAAAGCCAATGCAAAAAAGAAAGATAACTGCCGAATGAATTAGAGCAATACCAAAAGAATCGCCTTCTGAAAAACCAAAAAAATACTTTAAGAAGAATGCGATAATTACGGCAAATAAACTGCTGATCAGAGGGTATATAAGGGTGTTTTTTCGCTTGAGCGCTATGTAGTAAGACCATGTGGGGACAAGTATGACTCCAATAAAGTGAGCGTAAAACGAATCTTCGGGATAATCGATGATAAAAGGAATTTTGGCAATACATCCTGTAAGAAATAGGAGTAAACCTAGGGTCAATAACTCTTTGTTGTGAAGGTTTGAGTCAGTCGAATTCATAGACAGATTATCTCAGCATTTACACTATTATAAAAAGACATAATTATCACATGTAAGAAAACACAAAAAAAATAGAAGGTTCTTATTTATTTGTTAAATTGGAAAGATGTAGTTTAAAATATTTTTATGAGAAGCGTAGTGCTCAAATCGATTGTACTTATAGGGTTTGTTCAAATGATAACGGTAAACGCGTTAGCCAATATTCTTCCGATAAACAATAAAACTACAGGAGAAATATCCGATCAGTACGCTAATTTGTTCACTCCTTCGGGTTCAACCTTTGCCATATGGGGATTGATTTATACCCTTTTACTAGGGTTTAGTGTAGCGATTCTTTTCAAGTCTAATTTTGAAAAACTTCCCAAAACGGCTTTGAATTTATTTATCGCCAATAGCATTCTGAATAGCTGTTGGATTTTTGTATGGCATCACGAAATGATTGTTTTATCATTAGGGGTAATGCTCTTCTTACTATTGACTTTAATTCGGTTGAATGTCGTTTTAAATTCTCTTGAATTGTCTTTTACAAAGGCTATTTTCTTACGATTACCTTTTACGGTTTATTTTGGCTGGATAACAGTAGCAACTATAGCCAATTTCACGGCTTATTTTTCGACCTATGATATGCCATTTTATGGTCTTTCAGAACCTTTATGGACCATTATTATACTCGGTGTGGGTCTCGCTATTGGACTCTCTCAGTTGTTGATATTTAAAAAAGGCGCATATGCCTTAGTTTTAATTTGGGCTTATTTCGGTATTTACAGTAAACATCTGTCAGAAAGTGGTTTTAATTCAAACTATCCGGAAATTATTGTTACTACTCAAATTGCTATGGGAGTTTTCACCTTAGTTTTACTTGGTATTCTTTTAAAAAATTACACTAACATCTCAAAATCATAATAATGAAAGCTTTTTCTAAATTTTTTACATTTTGCCTTACTCTTTTGCTATCACTGAATTACGCCATAGGCCAAATGCATGGTTTGCCCGAGGACGATCCAACTGTAATTGAATTGGAAGCTATAGCCCATATCGATCAAAAAATCATGATGCCAATGCGCGATGGTATCCGACTCGCAACAGATATTTATCGACCCAAAACGAATGAAAAAGTACCTGTCATTTTTTCTAGAACTCCATATAATTTTAATTCTTGGCAGAATGGAGAATTTAGAGATCGACATGTTAAAGCAGCTCTTGCCGCAGTAAAGCGCGGATATGCTTATGTAGTTCAAAATGAAAGAGGTCGTTATTATTCCGAAGGGCAGTGGGATATTTTAGGAATGCCCTTAACCGATGGCTACGACGCTTTTACTTGGCTTAAAAATCAGAGTTGGTCTAATGGAAAAATTGGAACTATTGGATGTTCTTCAACAGCAGAGTGGCAGATGGCAGTTGCAGCTTTAGATCATCCCTCACATGCTGCCATGGTACCTCAAGGGTTTGGAGCAGGTGTAGGTGAAGTGGGTGAATATGTAGAACAGGGAAATTGGTATAGAGGAGGTGTAGAGCAATTGTTATTTTTTGCTTGGTTATATGGAGTGGAACACGACAAATACAAACCGAGAATTCCACTTGGCGCCAGCCAAGAAGATCTTATTCGAATTTCTAGATTCTACGACTTATCACCAGAGAACCCTCGTGTAGATATGTCCGAAGCGCTGAGTCATTTGCCCATTACAGATATTCTTCAAAACGTAAATGGAAAAAGAGAAATTTTTGACCGTATGGTCAATAGAAAACCTAAAGATCCTCAATGGTATCAAGGAGGTTTATACCACGATAAAATGGATTTCGGAGTCCCCAGTTTTTGGTTTGCATCTTGGTACGATGTTTCTATAAGTCCTAATCTGGCGCTCTTTAATCACGTTAGAAAAAATGCATCGGATCCTGAAGTTAGAGACAATCAATATTTAGTAATTGCCCCTACACTGCATTGCGGATACAAAAGGGCTACAGAAAATACTGTAGTCGGCGAGCTTTCAGTAGGAGATGCCAGATTAAATTACGATGAACAAATTTACGGATGGTTTGACATGTGGCTCAAAGGAGAAGAAAACGATTTCAAAGAAAAAACTCCAAGAGTTCAGTATTATACCATGGGAATGAATAAATGGCAATCTTCAGAGACCTGGCCTCCTAAAGGGGTTAAAGATTTGACTTATTACTTGCATTCTGAGGGCTCAGCGAACACCTTGAAGGGCGATGGAGTTCTATCGAGAAAAAGACCGTCTTCAGTTGACAAACCTGATGCATTTACCTACGACCCAATGAATCCAGTAGATTCTTATGGCGGAAATGTATGTTGCACTGGAAACGCAGTTAAAGGAGGATCATTCGATCAACAAATCATGGAAGAGCGCGAAGATATTTTAGTTTATTCAACTCCTGTTTTAGAAAAAGGAGTTGAAGTCAGTGGTGAAATCAAAACGACATTATACATTTCTTCAGATGTTGTAGACACGGATTTTACAGTGAAATTAATCGATGTGCATCCTGACGGAAGCGCCTATAATTTAGATGAAACTATCCAGCGTGCTCGATATAGAGAGGGATACGACAAGGAAGTTTTCTTGACCAAAGGAGAAGTAGTAAAATTAGAACTATCGGCCTTATCGACCTCTAACTATTTCAAAAAAGGACATCGTATACGTGTTGAAATCAGTAGTAGTAACTTTCCAAGGTTTGCAAGGAATCTGAATACTGGAGGAAATAATTACGACGAGTCAGAAGGGGTAGTGGCTCACAATAAAGTTCATCACAGCAGAAAACACCCTTCTAAGATAGTATTGCCTATGATGCAGTAATTACAATAGAATAACGAGTCCGCTCAGAGCGGTGAATAGTAAAATAAGTTTGCGATAGTGTCTCTCGCTGATAAGAGAGACCAGTTTAATTCCTGCAAAAAACCCGATTAGCACGAAGGGAATGAGCTGAAGGCTAATGTTCAAAGAGTTGACATTGATGGTTTTCCAATAAAATACATGGAATGGAACTTTGAAAAGGTTGGTTAAAAAAAACAACCAAGCTGCTGTTCCTATGAACACATTTTTGGGTACCCTCATTGCCAAAAAATATAGGTTTGAAAAAGCACCGGCCAAATTCCCGACCATGGTGGTAAAACCTGTACTCAAGCCCATTATTCCTGTGAAACTCCAATGAGAGGGCACTGTTTTTGAGGTAATGCGATCCATAAGGGTCATAACAACAGCGCTGAGTATGACAATGGTAGCCATTACCACTTTAAAGGATTCTTGTTCAATTTGTTGGCCGTATATGACGCCAATAAGAATTCCCAAAACAATGGTAGGAGCTAATTTTTTAATGTAATTCCAATGCGCGTGTTTTTTGTAATACCAGACAGCCACAATGTCTGCAGAAATTAGCAGTGGCATGAGAATACCTGTTGAAGCTTTTGCTCCAAATACGAAGGCCATACCTGCAACAAATACAGAAGAAACCCCTTTGATACCTGACTTGGAAATACCTAATAATATGGCAGCAAGAGCAGCAATCCAAAAATTTTCAAACATAGTCTCTTAATATCAAACAATAATACAAAAAGACAAAGTTGATGTTCAAGGCATTCGTATTATTTTTGACTTTCCATTTAAGAGTTAGAGTTTATGATAAATCAAATTCATTAGTTTGACAATTTACATGTTATTGGCGATCGCGTTTTGATTAAGCCCTTATTAGAATCTGAGCGAACAGATAGTGGATTGATTTTACCCCCTGGTGTTCGTGAAAAAGAAAAAATTCAACAGGGTTTTGTGGTTAAAGTCGGGCCAGGTTATGCGCTTCCTAATCCCATTGAGCCCGATGAGCTCTGGAAGAACGAACATGAAGAAGTTCAGTATCTTCCTTTGCAAATTGAAGAAGGAGATTTAGCTATTTTTTTAAAAAACAGTTCCTTTGAAGTTAGCTTTAAAAAAGAGAAGTATTTCATTGTACCTCAATCAGCTATCTTACTTGTAGAACGAGAATCACAGGAATAATTCTTATCTTCAAATATGATTAAACAACCGATAACTGTAGCATTTTTTGTCTTAGCTGTTCTCTTTATGTTAAGTTCTTGTGCATCAACAAAAGAGGTTTCGTCTAAAGTGACTAATAAAATTGAGTTGCCGCCTAATGTAGGGTCAAACAAATACGCAAAAGTTCGAAATTAAAGTCCTAAGCCTTTGGAAGACGCTTATTCATTAGTCCAAACCAAAGAGGGGGGACTAATGAAATTAGTATTGAGGTTGGGTATCCATAGGGCAGTTGCGGACTCTCAGGCTTATTTTCGAGTATTTGGTATTTTTTAGACGCGATGAAATGATGATCACTGTGTCTTGTTAGTTCGTATAAGACGATGCGACCAATCAGGTGATTTGAATTCCACGAATGGTGCGGCTGTACCCTTTCGTATCGGCCATTGGCCTGCTTTTTTCGCTCCAATCCATAGTGTTCGATGTAGTTTATGGTCTCCAAAAATATAAAGGAGAGCACACCTACTCCAATGGCAAAGTACAATCCAGTTAGCCCAAAGAAATAGGCAACCATTAAAAGGTAGGTGAGTTGAAATACGTGATACCAAATCATATCATTGTATATCGATAGAAAAGAGTGCTTATTATTTTTGAGAAGTCGAAGTTGCACCTTCCATGCATTGATGTACTGTCCAATAACAGAGCTAAACCAAAAATGATAAACACTTTGATTTTTTTTAGAAGTAGCAGGATCTTCTGCAGTTGCTACATGAGTGTGATGCCCAAAGTTGTGTTCCAAATAAAAATGCATATAAAGACAAGGCAGAAGAAGGAGTTTTCCTAAACTCCGCTCAAACAAGTCTTTACGATGCCCTAGTTCATGAGCCACGTTTATGGCGTTGGTCGCTAGTAATATTCCGAGAGACAGCACTAGGCCGATATTTTCAGATAGCGTTTGTATCTCAACAGAAAGTTTACTCAGTCCTATAAAAAGAAGAACAAAAACAAAGGGAATGTTGAGGTATAATAACAAATCAAAAAATCGATCGAGTTTTCTTGAGCTATATTCTTCTCTACTAAAATCGTCATGTCGCTCTTTGATGATCAATTCTAAAACAGGAATTACAATGAAAGCATAAATTGGGGTGGTAAAAGTAAACACCCCTTTAGTATATATGCTTATAGCAGTCACCATGGGTATAGTGTAAGCAAACAAATACTTTAAGTCTTTCATAATCAATATTTAAGAATTTTGAATATACAAATAAGTTTGAAATGCTTTACTTTGTGTTTAATTTTTAAAAGTTCAAAAATTGATATTTGATTGGTTAGATATGGGAACAAGGTTCATAATTAATCTTGTTTTTATCGCTTCACTTATTGTGATGATTAGAAAGCAATCCATACTAAAAGTGCTTTCTTTTACATTTTTAATCATCAGTTTGGTGATTTATTTCCTGTGTTACACGCTCAAAAATTTAGATCTAAACTTGGGGATGGCACTTGGTCTGTTCGCTATTTTTGGTATTATTCGGTTTCGAACTGAACCCCTACATAACGATCAAATGACCTACTTATTTGTCATTATTGGTATGACCGTTATCAACTCGCTCTCAGAAGGTTTTCTTAATACATTAGAACTTTTAGTAGTAAACACCATCGTGTTGAGCGCCATTTATATTGGAGAGAAATTTTTAAAAAAACCTCCTTCTACAAAAAGCCAGAACAGGACGCCTAGTGTTGCAGATCAAAAGTTACAGCTCATGATCCCTTATGACATGGAGAATCTAGAAGAAAACGTTGCCAGAGAAGTTGAACTTCAAGAGCAAAAATTAGGGTGTGTCATAAAATATCACAAAGTTGCCAAAGTCGATAAAGTATTAAATCAAATCACAGTTCATCTGTACTACTAATGAAAGTATACAAAATCATATTTTTCTCTTTTTGTTTAGTAGTATTTAATCTACAAGCCCAACAAAGCAGTAACAAATTATGGACCGAAATAGGAATCGACATTCCAATAGCACGACAATGGGAATTAGGCCTAAGTCAAAACCTGAGATTGAAAGAAAATTACGAGACAATAGACAACTTCTTTACAGAAGCAGATGTTCATTTTAAACCTTCCAAAAGAATTGATTTATCCGCTCAGTTCCGCTTTTTGAGAAAAAATGATAATCGTGGTGCCATTCAAGGGTATCAGAACTTCTTTAGATACAGGCTTGCTGCAGAATTCAAGCAAAAAATCAAGCTCGGTAAGCTGGCTTTTCGCTCGGCCTATCAGAATAGAAATTCACTCCAGGGCTTAGATAAAGACAAACAAGCAATTCGTTTTAAACCTTCTTTTGAATTGAACATTAAGAATTGGTCTTACGACCCTACTATTTTTGTAGAATATATCAAAGAAGTAGAAGGAGATCTAGAGAAATCATATCGTTATGGCCTCTCTACGAGTATCAAAATTTCAAAAAATCAAAAATTAGGGGTGAGGTATTTTTTAGAGACCTCAAAAGACGTGACAATGATTAAACAAAAGTTTCACGTGATACGATTAAAATACAATTTTGATTGGAATCGAAATTAATCTTCTTTGGTTTTAAACATAACTCTTATTTTTTCTCACCTTTAGCAGCAGTGGAATCAACAATAATTTCTGAGGCACTTTGTTCGCCTAATTTTAATTCTTCACCCTCGTCACTTTTCCAAATAAAGACATTTTCTCCTTCGCATCCCATCATGTACTTTTTGTGAATTTCCATATGAATTGGATTGTCACCCCATGTATTTTATGTGATTGGTGCGTGGTCTGAGAGCTCATTAAATAGCCAAGCACTTCAAAGATTACATCAATTAAAGTGACAACGAGCCAATTTTCATTTAGAGAATTCATAATTCATTTGTTAGATAAGCACCTAAGTGTACAGCATTTTCAATCTTTAAAAATACTTCGCACACTTAATCAAATCTTAAATTAACATAAACACTCATGTGCCATTTTTTTTCTAATTTGTTTGCAACTAACACGACTAAATAAATAGTATGAAATCATATATACTTGCCATTGATGCTGGAACCACAAGTTCAAGAGCCATTCTTTTTGATAAAAAAGGGACAAAAATAGCTACTGCTCAACAAGAATTTCAGCAGTACTTTCCTCAAAATGGATGGGTTGAACACGATGCAGAAGAAATATGGAATACCCAGCTCAAGGTTATTAATGAGGTAGTTCAACTAGCCAATACAAGTCTAGAAGAAATTGCTGCAATCGGAATTACTAACCAAAGAGAGACTACGGTTGTTTGGAATAAAAAAACAGGCGTGCCAGTGGGCAAGGCTATTGTTTGGCAAGATCGACGTACGAGTGCTATCTGCGAAACACTTAAAAAAGAAGGTAAGGCTGATTTATTCGTTCAAAAAACAGGTCTGGTATTAGATGCCTATTTTTCAGGCACAAAAATCAAATGGATCCTCGATCAATCGGATGAATTGCGTCAGCAAGCAAAAGAGGGTGACCTCGCTTTTGGCACCATCGATAGTTGGTTGATTTATAAATTAACAGCTGGTTCTAAGCATGTCACTGATGTTACGAACGCCAGTAGAACGCTTCTGTTTAATATACACGAACTGGAGTGGGATAATGAACTCATGACATTGCTAGATGTTCCTAAAAAAATGATGCCTGAGGTTGTGTCTTCCTCAGAAATAGTCACCCATACAGATACAGGAGTTTTGGGCGCCTCTATACCCATCAGTGGTATCGCTGGAGATCAACAAGCCGCCTTGTTCGGTCAACTTTGTTGGAATGAAGGAGAGGTAAAAAACACCTATGGAACCGGATGCTTTTGTATAATGAATACAGGAAAAATGGCCGTACAATCCAAAAATAATATGCTCACTACTATTGCCTGGAAAATTGGAGACCAGGTTGAATACGCCATAGAAGGAAGTATTTTTGTTGCTGGTGCTTTGGTACAATGGCTAAGAGATCAGCTACGTCTAATAGATAGTGCTCCTGAAATCGAGGCTTTGGCATCAAGTGTTAAAGATAACGGTGGTGTTACATTCATTCCAGCCCTTACAGGTTTGGGTGCACCCTACTGGAATCCAAATGCAACCGGAGCAATCATTGGACTTACCAGAGGAACTACAGATGCGCATATCGCAAGAGCAGCCCTTGAAGCTATTGCGTTAAGGTCAATGGAAATCATTATAGAAATGCAAAAAGACGCTGGACTTCAATTTTCTAGCTTAAAAGTGGATGGTGGCGCCAGTAATAACAATTTACTCATGCAAATACAATCTGATTTATTGAACACAGAAGTAGTAAGGCCTAAAGAAACAGAAACTACAGCCATGGGCGCCGCATTTTTGGCTGGGCTAGCGGTTGGATTTTGGTCTTCAAAAGACGAAATTAAAACCATGTGGCAAGAGGATAAAATCTTTCATCCCTCACCAGATAACGACGCAAAAAAAATTATTGAAATGTGGAATAATCGAATAGAAAAGGTACACTGATTTTATGAATAGAAAACAACAGTTAGGTCATCTTACATCCACAGCACAGTGGGATGTGGTTGTCGTTGGAGGAGGCGCAAGTGGATTGGGTATAGCTGTTGATGCTGCTCAACGCGGTTACAATACTCTTTTGGTCGAAAAGTATGATTTTGCCAAGGGAACCTCCTCAAGAAGCACAAAACTGGTTCACGGTGGTGTGCGCTACCTGCAAAACGGAGATGTTTCATTGGTTATTGAGGCGCTCAAAGAGAGAGGCCTGATGAAGCTCAATGCGCCACACCTGGTGCGAGACATGAGCTTTATTATTCCAACCTATCATTGGTGGGCTGGATTATACTACGGTTTAGGGCTTAAAATCTATGACATGATGGCGGGTAAATTAGGTTTAAAAGCCTCTTCATGGATCAGTAAAGAAGAAACCCTGACACTATTAGATAATCTAAACGAAGAGGAATTACACGGTGGTGTCATTTATCATGACGGACAGTTTGACGATGCGAGAATGGCCGTTACTTTAGCCCAAACTGCTATTGATTTAGGTGGTTGTCTCTTAAATTATATGGAGCTTGTCGAGATCAGCAAAACGAATGGGAAAATATCAGGGGCAACCATTAGAGATAACGAAAGCGGTGAAATACATCAGGTGAAAACCAAAGTATTAATCAACGCTACCGGAGTTTTTGCAGACAGTATTTTACAACTTGATGAGCCCAACAAACCAAAAATGCTTACAGCAAGTCAAGGCGTGCATTTGGTTTTGGATTCCTCTTTCTTAGAAGGGGAACATGCTTTTATGATACCTAATACAACAGATGGCAGAGTGTTATTTGCGGTTCCTTGGCATGACCATGTGGTTGTAGGAACAACAGACACCCCTCTAGATCACATTGCAGTGGAGCCTCAGCCACTTGAAGAAGAAATTGATTTTATCTTGAGTAATGCCGCCTTATACATGAAAAATAAGCCTACAAGAGCTGATGTAAAAAGTATTTTTGCTGGATTACGTCCCTTAGTTTCAGTGAATGACCCCAACGTAAAATCCAAGGAAATTTCAAGGCATCACAAGGTAAATGTCAGTGAAAGTGGACTGGTCAGTATCCTTGGAGGAAAATGGACAACCTACCGTAAAATGGCAGAAGACACCTTAGATACCGCAACTATAGTTGGAGATTTAGAAATGATTACCTGCAATACAGAGAAGCTCAAACTACACGGTTATATGCAGATGGATAACTTCGATGACCCCTTACATTTTTATGGGTCAGATAAGGACAAGGTTGAAAATACCGGTCCTGAGGAAGACAATAAATCCCTTTCAGAATACTTTCACCTTAGTAAAAATCAAATCATATGGAGCGTGCGTTACGAGATGGCGCTACATGTGGAAGACATCGTTGCCAGAAGACATCGATGTTTATTTTTAAACGCCAAAGAAACCCTTAGTCTTGTTCCAATTATTGCTAAAATCATGGCAGCCGAATTAGATCGAGATGAAGACTGGATCCAAAAAGAAATAAGCAAAGCTCAACAACTAATAAATCAATATATATTATGATCGAAAATCCTTTAATCGCAGAATTTGTGGGAACCGCAGTACTCTTATTACTAGGAGCGGGAGTGGTAGCCAATGTGAACTTAAAAAAGACTTATGGTGAAAATGAAACTCCCTTAGTATTGATTACTTCAGCATGGGGTTTTGCTGTTTTTGTAGCCGTATTTATCACTGCCGAAAGCAGCGGGGCACATTTAAATCCAGCAGTGACCTTAGGATTAGCCGTGGCAGGAAAATTTCAGTGGTCCATGGCAGGAAGCTATATGCTCGCTCAATTAGGCGGGGCTATGCTCGGAAGTTGGCTGGCCTACCTTTTGTACGTGGACCACTATAAAGCAACTAAAGATGAGGATACTGTTCGGGGTACATTTTGCACTGGACCGGCTATTCGAAAATTTCACAACAACTTTTTTAGTGAGGCCATAGGAACCTTTATGCTTGTCTTTGGAGTACTATTTATTGTTGCGCCCAAGATTGAAATTGAAGGCCTTGAGGTAGCCAATTTTGGATTAGGAGCATTAGATGCGCTTCCCGTCGGGATTTTAGTGTGGGTCATTGGTATAGCATTAGGAGGAACAACGGGTTACGCCATTAATCCGGCTCGTGATTTTGGGCCAAGACTGGTGTATCAGTTCTTGCCTCGAAAAAATAAGAATGCCGATTGGGCATATGCTTGGATTCCAGTTTTGGGTCCTTTTACAGGAGCTGCTGTGGCTGGAATTTTATTTAATGTATTGACTTAAGTTTAGTTCGAAAGAAGTCCAAGACCGTTTTCAAATGCTTTGCGATTGAATTGCTCAATTAATGCTTCAAGCTGTTTTGCTTCTTTGTGCAGAGCGTTCCATCTTTGATTCAATTCTGTCATTTTAGCTTTAGCCCCTTCGGTGATTTTGGGGATGGAACTATCTGCTTGATTAATCATGGTGATATAATAGGCCGTAAATCCATTTTCATAATTTTCAACGTCATCATATGCTTTAGAGAGTCGTTGTGCCATGAGCGCATCCCAACCCTTGAGAGATTCTAATAAGCGCATTCCTTCAACATATAATGGGGAATTGGCATCAATTTCTTTGCTGCCTAATACTGCTTTGAGTTTTTGTTGAATATTGTACAAGGCTACTGTTTTATGGGTCATTTCAGTATAAGTCTTTTCAGCAGCACTCATAAATTCGTGATATTCATCATAGGCTTCAGCATTCAAATTAATAAGCGGGTTAGCTCCGATTGTAGCGATTTGTTGAGCCTGCTTGTCACCATAGCTCAATTCAAGCGTGTATGTTCCTGGAATCGCTTTGTGCCCGCTGAACCCTCCTTCAATGTATACTTTGGGTATTCCCGGTAAACTTTGGTTTCTCAAGTTCCAAACAAAGCGATTTATTCCTTTTTTAGTAGATAAAACAGGGTCTCTGCTTGGGGCGCCTTCATAAGCGATATAATCGGCATCGGTTTGAGAAGAAAAAGTATTTACAAGTTCACCGGCTTCATTTTTTATGTTCAGATGAAGCACCTCATTAGAATTTACTTTATCAATCTCGTAATAAATAACCATTCCTGAGGCAGGGTTAACTCCTGTAAACATGCTGGTTCCATCGGCAGCATTTGAATTCATTCCACCGTACCAATTAGGCCATATAGTGCTCGATGGAGTGTAAAGTATAATGTCTTTCGACTTTTGATTTTTGTATTGTCTAATCAATTCTAAATCATCTAAAACCCAAAACGAACGTCCTTGAGTGGCAATAACTACATCATCATGAGCAACAGCGATATCGGTTATAGGGGTTATAGGCAGGTTTAACTGAAGCGAACGCCATTTCTTGCCGCCGTTAAATGAAACGTAAAGACCGTCGAATGTTCCTGCAAAGAGTAAGCCTTTTCTTTGGGGATCCTCGCGAATCACTCTAGTGTAAGAATTTTGACCAATACCGTTGATCATCAACTTCCAAGACTTACCATAATCTTCACTTTTATATATTTCAGGAGTAAAGTCATTGAATTTATAGCGCGTAGCCGCAAAATAAACAGTTGCTGGGTCGTGAGGTGACACCTCAATACTGTTTATAAGTGTTTCGTTCAGGTTTTTAGGTGTGATATTGGTCCAAGTTTCTCCGCCATTTTTGGTTAGGTAGAGCAGTCCGTCATCGCTTCCGGTGTAAATAACACCTGCTTCGTGCGGCGATTCAATCACATAACTCAAAGTACCGTAGTTTTCAGCTCCTACTGCTTCATTGGTTAGAGGACCTCCTCCTTTTCCTTGTTTGCTGTCGTCATTGCGTGTTAAATCTGGTGATATCTCTTTCCATGAAAGTCCTTCGTCTGTCGTTTTTAATAGGTATTGCGCACCGTGAAAGTAGGTGTTTTCCTCATGCATAGAGCTCAAGATTGGCGCGTTCCAGTTGTATAAGTATTTCATGTCTCTTGCGGCTAATCCAAGATAGAGGTTGGGCTCAATCATAATATTCGTACTCGCTGAACTTTCGATGTTCAAAAGTTCTATAGTCCCTAAGTAACTTCCTCCCATGACCTTATTTGGCGCATCCGGATCAAAGGCCAAAAAGGCACTTTCACCTCCTGCAGAAGCTGACCAATGTCGCTCTGAAATACCTCGGCTCCCCATTCCGATGCTCGCAATTTTAACGGAGGTGTTGTCTTGTTGTCCCCCGTAAACATTGTAGGGAAATAATCGGTCTGTAGTCACTCTGTAGAATTGTGCTGTCGGTAAATGGTCTATTCTCGACCAGTGTTTCCCGGCATTAAAACTTATTTCACTCCCTCCATCGCTGGTGAGAATTAAATTATTGGAGTCTTTTGGATTAATCCATAAATCGTGGTAATCACCATGTGCACTTCGAATGCGCTCCCAGTTTTTTCCACCATCAATAGATTTATATGCCCCCGCACTTAGCACATAAATAGTATCCTCATCGAGTGGGTCAAGCGCTATTTCGATATAATACCAGGCGCGCTGAATCAATCTGTGATCGTCACTGACTCGTGTCCAATTCGCTCCGCCGTTGTTCGAAATGAACAATCCACCTTTTTCTTGATTAGAGTCACTTTCAATTAGGGCGACAACTTTATTTGAATTTGCTCGAGATACAGCAATGGCCATCTTGCCTTTTTCCTTAGGTAAGCCGTTGTGAATGCTTTTCCAAGTCATACCTCCATCGGTGGATTTGTAGAGACCACTTCCGTCTCCTCCTGAGATTACTTTCCAGGGTGTTCGCAGATGTTCCCAAATGGCAGCGTATAATACATCTGGGTTTTGTGCATCTATACTGAGTTCACTGGCTCCACTCAAGTTGTTGTTATAGAGTGTTTTCATCCAAGATTTTCCGCCATCGGTTGATTTGTAAATACCTCTGTGTTCAGAAGCCCCATGCAAAGGTCCCTGGGCTGCTACCCATAAAATATCTGGATTGTCAGGATGAACCACAATTCTCGAGATGTGCTGTGTTTGTTCTAGTCCCATATGCTCCCAAGTCTTACCTGCGTCTTTAGATTTGTATACCCCATCTCCATGAGAGGTCATCACTCCTCTTGGGGCGTGTTCTCCCATACCTACATAAACCACATTTGAATGGCTTTCAGAAACGGCAATAGCTCCGACTGAACTCGTTTTAAAATAGCCGTCAGAGATGTTTGTCCAGTGTTGACCCGCATCAGAAGTTTTCCATACACCACCACCTGTGGTTCCCATATAATAGGTCAGAGCGTCTCCAACCACCCCTGTTCCCGCGTTGGCACGACCTCCTCTAAAAGGGCCAATGTTTCTAAATTTTACAGCATCAAAATAAGTATTCATGTCTTGTGCAAAACCTGAGGCGCACAAACAAAGCAGTAGTAATCGAAAAATTTTCATCAATATGGATTTTGATTAAATGTATAAAATATGCCTTTATGACCAAGCTTCAAGTCCGAGTAGTTTTTTCCCAAGCTCACTTAGTTCGGCGGTTTGGTATTTTGTTTTTTCCCAGTTTCTCGGATCACCAGGAAAGGCATATCCCTCGGGTGCAATTCTGTTTTTCCAAGAGTTGATTCTCCATTCTTTGAGGCTCTGGTTATGTTCTTCTGCAGGCATCATCGAAATGTATTGTGCAATGCGCACCTTGTCTTTGCTGTTATTCGGACGAATTCCGTGAGCCAATTGACTGTTGAAAATAAGAAGGTCTCCTGCCTCTAAAGGAACCTTGACTATTTTATCTTCAAGTCCTTTTAGGTTGGGAATAAATGGATTTTTGTCTTCGGGTTGCTGCTCATTCCAAACTTCAAAATTTTGAAAAAGCCAGGGCACACATTGAAATCCTCCCATCTGCTCATCGGTTTGGTCGGCAAGCGCTAAAACCCCTTGCACATTTTGAGGGTTGGTTTGTGGGTCGTAGTCCCAATGTATGAATCCTTTGTATTCAAATCCCGGTTTATTCGGAAAGTTGAGATTCGCTCGGTCAATGGTTACCCAGAGTTTTTCTGTACCCCAGATATCTGAGAATGCCTTATGTATGCTTGAACTTTGACGGTTAGACCAGAGCGTCTGGTGATTGTATGCTTCGACCATTCCCGTATTAACCAATTCTTTCATCTGAATTTCGGCTCTGGCCTGGGTATACCAATTGCTGGGGTCTTCAGATTTTTTTTCTTCAAATTCCCAGAGAAAATCTGCAGTTTTTGCCGCCTGTGTTTTAGAAATCGCTCCTTTGATAACGATATAGCCGTTGGTCTTCCAAAAGCTCCAATCCGACTCAGACAATAAGAGCAAATCTTGAGCTGTGGCCTCGGTTCTAAGTTGAAGTGCACTGCTTTTTGCTGTCGAGGGATTTCCAGGAATGGTTTCGTGTTCGTTCTTGTAAGCGTGCATGCTTTAGTTGGTTTTCATTTTTTTGAAGTATTCATTTTGCAAGTGAAGGGTCATGGTGTCTTTTTTTACTTCTCTTATGGCCTTGATCAAGTCATCAACAGTAGCATCAGTGATAAGCTTGCCCAGTTCTCTTGTAGCCATTTCAGCCTTACCCGCATAGTGATTGGGATAGGAGGCGTACCACCAGATTGGAGTATAAAGATTAGAGGGTAATTGAAGTCGTCTTTGGTTGGCCCCTGATTCTAAAACACTGCGGTCTAATTTGAGTAAGTCCGGTCGTAAATAGCTAATGGCAGAGGCTTCGTTTTCACCTCCATGTTGATCTGTCGAGGCATCTGTTTTTCGAGTTTCGCTAATTTTTGTTCGAACATCTTCGGGAATTTTAGGTTCAAAAAAGTACACCGCATAATCTTTAGGAGATTCTAACTGGTTTTGCACAAAATATCGAATCATCTGTGGGTTGCCCCCGTGTCCGTTGATGATGATAATGCGTTTAAACCCGTTTCGACCTATTTCTGCGACCGTTTCTTTGAGCAATTGCATGGTGAGTTCGCTCGAGAGCGAAAAAGTGCCATAGAGGTGTTTCGCCTCATTGATTTGCCCGTAAAAGTAATCGGGAAATACTACAGCATAGGCTTCTTTTGTTGCCCTCGCCGCCCATTGCCTCGCTCGAATGAGATCTGAACCTAAAGGAACACCCATACCGTGCTTTTCTAATATACCGATTGGTAAAATACAGGTATAATTTGATTTTTCTAGAGCCAGTTCCCAATCTGAATAGGTGAGCTCATCCCATCTTGAGGGGATTTCTTGAGCCCTTCCAAAATAAAGGAGGCCAGTAATGAGGCCAAAGAGTAAAAGTTGTTTCATGATTAGTTAGTTATAAAGTTGATGAGGTAATTTCTAGCTGTGTCGCTCATTCCGTGATTCGCAAAGCCTCGAAGGTGTACCACTTGCTTTTCGAGGTAGCTGTATTCATAGGTTGATGAGTTTGGGAGTTGACTTCCATCGCTGTCATCATAAGGGGTGTCGTGCCCTTGACTCTTTGCAATGTGATATACCGCCTCTTTTGCAGGAAGAAACTCGACTCCTACTGAAGCTCCTCCAAAATAGGGAATGATAGGGTCGTTTTCGTTGCAAATGCTGAGGTATGCCCTTCCTTGAATAGGTGTGGTGCTAAGGTCATATCCATCATAAGTGTTTGAACCTCCAGTGGCTCCACTTGGCGCATAAAATGAATTATCGCGGTATTGTGCTTTTGAGAGTTGAGAAACTACGGCGGCAATACGATCAATGCCCTCGTTTTTATTTTCGATAAACACCCGATTCGCTAAAGCGGCACCATTAGAATAACCTATGATTCGAATGCGCTGCAGATCTACATTTTCAAATTCAGAGAGTTTTTCAATTAATTCACTCATCATTTCAACATCCGGAGCTTCGCTGGCCTCATCAGATATATTCCAACTTTTTCGATATCCAGAAGGAGCAATCAAAACATGATTCGTAACAAGTGTCTTCCACTCGTTCAGCATACCCGATCCGTTTCCTCCATTTCCATGAAGTAAAATGAGAATAGGAAACCCATTTGAGGGTGTAGCTTGACTAGGAACTGCAATATTCATAGGATATAACCATCCTTGAGGTTCTTGAGACCAAGACTTTGAAATTCGTAAATCTGTTGAGGCTGTAAGCACATTTTGGTAGATAGGTTCTACGGTTTCTTCAGTTGGGGTAGTCTCTTTTGAACAAGACAGGCTCAAGCAAACCGCGAGGAATAATGGACTCAAATACTTCATATATATGCTCATCTTTGGAAAAATTTGACATAATTTACCTAAATTTTAGCTTTTACAAATTCATTAAACCAAAAAATAAAACTCCTTTAGGTGAAGAAAATTGATCTAACAGCAAGCACCGCATTGACCGTTGGAAATATGGTAGGCTCCGGAATTTTCCTGTTACCCGCAAGTTTAGCGGTTTACGGAGGAATTAGCCTACTTGGTTGGATTTTTGCAGCCGTTGGAGCCTTCTTATTGGCAATTGTATTCAAAGGTTTGGCTGTCGAGTTTCCAAATGTTCACGGAGGCCCTTATGCCTATACCCAAAAAGTGTTTGGTGATTTTGCTGCTTTTATTGTCGGATGGGGGTATTGGATTTCAATTTGGTGCACCAATGCCGCAATCGCTGTAGCATTTGTGGGATATTTAGGCTTATTTATTCCTGAAGTCGTTGATCAAAAATTCTTGTCTATTCTCACTGGAGTAACCGTTATTTGGCTGTGTTCAGCTGTTAATTTTTCTTCTTTGCTGATAATCAGTCGATTGCAAAAGTGGATTACTATCTTTAAAATATCACCGATTTTAGCAATTATATGCATTGGAGTTTGGTATGTGGATTGGCAGATGATCAATCTCGAAAACTTAAGTGAGGGGAGTTTATTTCAAACCATCACAGCCACTACAACGCTTGCACTTTTTGCATTTTTGGGTTTAGAATCAGCCACAATCAACAGCAATTCAACTCGTGATAGTGCTAATACGGTTGGAAAAGCGGGAGTATTGGCCATGTCGATTACAACACTATTATACCTTTCTTCTTCGGTAGTTATTTTTGGATTGCTTCCGATGTCTACATTGCAAGAATCTACCGCGCCGTTTGCGGATGCTTCTGCTGTTTTTATGGGAAATACCGCAAAGTATATTATTGGAATAATGGCATTAATAGTCACGCTAGGAGCGCTAAATGGATGGATTTTAATTCAAGGACAAGTGCCTTTAGCCATGGTAAACGATAAACTGTTTCCTTCATTTTTTGGTCGTAAAAACAAAAATAATGCACCTTATCTCGGAATTGTCATATCTAGTCTTTTGGCGAGTATCGTTCTCATTTTTCGATATTCTGACAGCTTAATTCAAGTGTTCTCTTTTATGATGAATCTTTCAACCTTATCTGTATTGACCCCATTTATCATGTCCATACTTAGCTGGGCTCTGTGTTTGTGGAATCAAAATAATTCTAGCCGAAGCCAAAATATACTGATTGGTTTTAGTCTTTTGTTTTGCCTATGGATGATTTATGGAGTTGGTATAGAAGTTTTCTTGTACGGCATGGGTTTAATTGGAATTGGAATTATCTTGTACCTGATATTTAAAACATCAAAGAGATGAAGCCATTGTTTGTTGATGCTGATATTCGAAAAGCCGAAACTTTACCTACAAGTTTTTATACAGATTTGAATTTTTTTGAAGCCTCTAAGACTAAGATATTTGAAAAGTCATGGCAATGGATAGGAGACAAAGACAGCTTGCTCTCTCCAGTTGAAAATATGGCTCCAGTTGAGTTTCTGACACCGTTGATTGATGAGCCTATGGTTGTCGTTCGCGACGAGGACAACCAAATTCAATGCCTTTCAAATGTTTGTACGCATAGGGGTAATATCATGATTCATCAACCCACAAAAAGCAGGCATATTCTCTGTAACTATCACGGGAGGCGATTTGAGTTAAACGGTGCGTTTAAGAGTATGCCTGAGTTTGAAGAAGCAAAAGACTTTCCAAGGTCTTGTGACGATTTACACACCTACAATACCCACTTGTGGAGTAATCATCTTTTCGCAGGAATTCGTCCAAGCTTCTCAATAGTTGATGTTCTTAAAGACATGAATGATCGGGTAGGCTTTTTACCCTTAGATCAATTTAAATACGATGCTGTGCTGAGCCGAGATTACAGAGTTCGCTCACATTGGGCCTTATACTGTGACAATTATCTCGAAGGTTTTCATATTCCTTTTGTACATCAAGGACTCAACCAAGAAATTGAGTATGAGAATTACGAGACCATTTTATACGATTACGCCAATCTTCAAATTGGCTATACTAAAGGGCAAAGTCCTTCTTTTGAGCTTCCTAAAGATCATATAGATTACGGTAAAGAAGTTGCAGCCTATTACTACTGGCTGTTTCCCAACATGATGTTTAATTTTTATCCTTGGGGATTATCTGTTAACGTTGTGAAACCACTAAGCCACGACAGTTGCAAAGTTTCTTTTTATTCCTACGTTTATGACACTCAAAAATTAAACATAGGGGCAAGCGCAGATTTAGACAAGGTAGAGCGAGAGGATGAGTTTGTCGTTGAAGGAGTTCAACGCGGAATACAATCTCGTTTTTACCAAAGCGGAAGGTTTTCTCCCACACGAGAACAAGGCGTTCATCATTTTCATCGCTTGATTGCCACCTTTATGAATGCCTAAATGTTATGAATTCGGAATACTTAAAATCCTATTTAGCGAATTATTTCGATTTAACTGTACTTAAAGTTAAAGAGCTCAATGGATACGACAATAAAAATTTTCGAATTCAGACCCAAACAGGGGTTCAGTTTATTATAAAAACCTATACAGACACAAGCCTTAAAACATTACTCGAAGAGGAAAGTCGTATTCTTTCGCAGCTACAACTGACTATCGACCTTCCTGCGCCTAGAAAATCTAGAAATGACCAATGGGTTGAACTTGTTGATGATACCCATTTCACGGGTCTTATTCGGGTTTTAACTTATGTAGCTGGTTCTTTTCTAGCCGACACAAGCCCGAGCCTGCAAACGGCAAATTCAATAGGTCATCAAACGGCCTTGCTGCACCAAGAACTTTCCACAATTCAAAGCGGAATCATAAGTCAGCGTCATTGGAATTGGCATCTCAATGCGAGTAAACTGCTCAAATCCAAAATGCACTTCATTTCTGATCTCGAAGTTAGTAGAGCGGTTCACTATTTTATACATTGTTTTGAGCAGTATGTAATGACTCAAAAGGAGGATTTACCTAATGGATTAATTCACAATGATCTCAACGAGTACAATTTATTGGCCGATACTCAAGTTCTAACGGGTATAATTGATTTTGGGGATATCGCCTATGGTCCGAGAATATACGACCTATCCATAGCAATGGTCTATATCGCATATGACAAAGAAGATTACTTGAGCTGGTCTGCCGCTTTATTAAAAGGATATTTCGACCAAGCACCACTGAGTCAACTTGAACTTGAATTATTGTATTACGTCATGGCCATGCGTCTATGTGCAAGTCTGTGTAATTCTGCAGAAGCCAAAGTCACTCAGCCTGAGAATGAATATGCCGGTGTTAGTGAAGACAGAGCCTCAAATATGCTGTTAAGGTGGCTCGAGATAGGCCCTATCAAAGCTCTTCAGCACTTTATAAACTGCACTTCTTCTGCAAATACTTCGTCTTTAACTATAAGTGAAAAGTTAGAAGAAAGGCATCGATTTTTGAGCAAATCGTTAAGTGTGAGCTACGAGCAGCCTTTATATCTCAAAAGAGCAGCGCTTCAATACATGTACGATTACAAGGGGAATACTTTTTTAGATGCCTACAACAATATACCTCATGTGGGTCACAATCATCCCAAAGTCGTGGAAGCAGCACAAAAACAATTGCTAAAGCTCAATACCAATACTAGATACCTCTACGATGAGTTGGCCGCCTATGCGCAAGATTTACTTTCTCATTTTCCGCCAACGTTGAATAAAGTGTTCTTCGTAAACTCAGGCAGTGAAGCTAGTGATTTAGCGATTAGAATAGCCCGATTTTGCAGCGCTAAAAAAGGGGTTGCAGTGGTTGAACATGGATACCACGGACACACCCAAACCGGAATTGAAATCAGCGATTATAAATTCAATCATCCCAAAGGACTAGGGCAGGCTGATCATATTGTGAAACTACCCTTGTTGGCTGAGCAAGACCGTCCTCATTTTTCGAATCGATGGTCAGAAATTGAAAAGCAAATAGACCAATCAACTGATATCGCCGCATTTATTAGCGAGAGTATTTTGGGTTGCGCCGGACAGGTTCCTCTTTTAGAAGGGTATTTGCCAAAGATTTATGAGCAGATAAGAAAAGGGGGAGGATTTTGTATTGCCGACGAAGTACAAACAGGATTTGGACGCGTAGGAACCCATTTTTGGGCCTTTCAACAGCAAAATGTGATTCCCGACATGGTGGTAATCGGCAAACCAATGGGCAACGGGCATCCCATGGGAGCGGTTATTTGTACCACGGAATTGGCCGACACCTTTAGCGAAGGCGTGGAGTTTTTTAGCTCATTTGGCGGAAACCCAGTCTCTTGTATTATCGGTAAGGCCGTACTTGAGGTTATCGCTGAAGAAGAGCTTCAGCAGCAGGCCTTAGACAATGGAAACTATTACCTCAAATGCCTTGACGAATTAAAACAGATTCACAATTGTATATATGAGATCAGGGGTTCAGGTTTATTTGTTGGCGTTGAACTCAGAGAGACATCAGGAAAAGAAGACACAAAAGGTGCGCACTTTATAAAGAATTTTCTTAGAAATAATGGCGTATTAATTAGCACAGATGGGCCGTTGAACAATGTCTTAAAATCAAAGCCCCCCATGTGCTTTACCAAAGAAAATATTGACCGTGTTATCTCGTCCTTAGATTTGGCACTGCATCAATATCAGAAGTGAATTTGACATCACCCAAATAAATGTGCATATTTAAAAAAAGAAAAACAGATGCATAGTAGAAGACAATGGCTAAAAAATTCAGTGGGACTTGGAGGTTTAATACTAACCCCAAGCATTGGGTTAAGTGCCAAAGAAATCGAGTTTTATAGACCAAGACCACTTGAAAAGTCGATTCGATTGAGTTCAAATGAAAATCCCTATGGACCATCAAAGAAAGTTCAAGAGGCCATTAATCAAGCTTTTGATCACGCTTGTAGGTACCCCTTTGCATACAGCAGTGAACTTGCTGAAAAGTTGGCTAAAAAACACGGAGTTTCTCCTGATAGTATTGTAATTACTGGAGGCTCCACAGAAGGATTAAAAGCTGCAGGATTGACCTATGCCCATAACGGCGGAGAAATCATTGCTTGTCAACCTACATTTTTGGCGATGATGACTTACGCAAAACAATGGGACGCTGAGATCAATTGGGTTCCGGTAGATCAAAACAAGGGTTATGATTTGCAAGAAATAGAAAAACGCGTAAGCCCTAAAACCAAAATGATTTTTTTATGTAATCCGAACAATCCCACAGGGACGCTGTTGCCGGCAAAAGAGCTCAAAGACTTCTGCCAAAGTTTGAGCAAGAAAACCATTGTCTTTAGCGATGAAGCTTATTACGACTATATCGAAGAAGAAAATTATCCATCTATGGACGCCCTTGTGCGTCAAGGCGAAAATGTGATTGTCTCTAAGACATTTTCAAAGGTGTATGGAATTGCTGGCTTGCGAATTGGCTATCTCATTGCCAAACCGTCTATCGCAAATGAATTAAAAAAGAACATTATGGCCATGACCAATGTGCTGGCTATTGCTGCTGCCGATGCTTCTTTGACAGACACTGATTTTTACGAATTTTCGTTGGCTCAAAACAAAAAAGCCAAAACTAAGATCTATGAGGTACTAGATTATTTAAAGTTGGATTATGTTCCATCGAGCACTAATTTTGTTTTCTTTCATTCCCAGCGTCAAATCGTGCAATTACAAGCGCAAATGCTTCAAGAAGGGGTTGTTGTTGGAAGACCATTTCCTCCGTTTTTAGACTGGTGCAGAATAAGCACTGGAACTCAAGAGGAGGTGGATGTATTCGTAAAGGGAATGCTTAAAATTTACAATGGCTAGCACAGAGTCTTCATTTCGAAGACGACTTTAGAAATCTCGTTTGTAAATCAGGCTCTTCTTCAAAAGTATCCAAGGGGTACATCGGTCGTAGAATGTGCTTATAAGGCAAGCGATATAAATCTTGGTCTACACCGCCTGGGGTCAATGCCATTACCCAATCTGCTCGTATTTGATACAATTCAGGAACCAAATAACCGATTTTCACCATTAAAATATCGGTTTGTTCCGGGTTTAAATCTAAATCGGTAAAATCTTTCAAGTAGTGATAAGGTTTTCGCTTTTCGGTGACTATAACCTTTAGCGACCCCGACTGAACGACTACTTCGGCGCGTGCATTTCGGTCTCCTTTTTTAATAGCCAAAACCTTTCCTTTCAGGAGTACGGGAGGAGCATATCGATTGTCGACAGCTGCTCCAACCTTGGCTGCAACTGTACCCCCGACTCCTACATTAAGCGCTTTTTCAATCAATTCAGGCCCAGGAATGGAGGCGTAAATCAGTTCAGGTCCATCTTCACTTTGAAATTTGGGATTATTTAACAATTGCTGAAGAGTCCAAGTGACATCACCCGCTCCTCCAGCGGTTGGATTATCACCCATATCACTGACAATAAATGGCTTAACCTTTGAATTTAAGGCCATAGTAAGCGCAGATTCAAAATCTGTCGTAGGAGCCACAAAATCAAATTCTTTTCGAACCTCCCAAAATGAATGTGCTAAATAAGAGGCTCCCTCACTGACTTGTTCTTTATCATCACCAGTAACCATAACTACAGCGTGATTTCTTTTTTCATCAGCCCAAGGGTATCCCACCCAAATCGCTGCGTCTATTATACCTTCTTGATCGACCACTTCGGGTATTTTCGCGTAAAGACTTTTCGCAGGCTCTATCCTGGTACTGGTTTGTTCACCTGGAAGCAAAATTGGAATAGGAATCCAGGCCTTGTATTTTGGCTTTCCTTTTTTACTTTGTAAGCGTTGTAAAAGGTTTTCAACAGCTCTCTGTTTACTCTCAAGAGCATCCTCATGTGGCGCCATACGATAACAGGTGATCAAATCTGAGAGTGTCCCCAAACGTTTAGACACGTTTCCATGTAAGTCCATTGAAGTTGAAATTAATGTTTCTGGCCCTACAACTGCTCTTATTTTTTCAATGAAATCACCTTCCGGATCTTCTAGACCAACCACACTCATTGCCCCGTGGATGTCGAAAAAAAGACCGTCATAAGGTAGATTTTTTTGAAGCTTGTCTAAAGTGATTTGAACCAAGGAGTCATAAGCCGCTCTAGTAACTATTCCCCCGGGTAGTGCATGCCCTCTTAGGGCAGGAAACCACTTTGCACTTTTCCTTACAGGGTGGTTTTCTTCAAAAAAAGGATACATGTCAAAGATATCCTCATCTTGTCTGGCATGAAAGGCTTCAGCGGTAGTTTGGGCAGGAGAAAATGTGCTCGATTCAATGGCGAGACCTGCTATGGCAATTCGTGGTAATTTTTGAGTCTCTTGGCAAGAAAAAATTCCCAAAATTCCCAATACTAATATAAATTTTGATATAAAGTGCTTGTAAATTGACATGATATTTTAAGCTTAAACGATTAATTGAATGATTCAATAATTGATATCAAAGAAATACCAAATGCAGATCCTGAAACAAAAAGATTCCATTCACGATGTTTAATCCTTAAAATTTTTAAGGAGAGGTATGCAACAAAAACAATAATAGCGACAATTAGAATTTGACCAAGTTCAATCCCTACATTAAAACCAAATAAGGGAATAATAATTTCAGAGTTATCCATAATTAATGCTTTAAAGTAATTTGAAAAGTCCATTCCGTGAATCATTCCAAATAACAGAGCCATAGCATAGTTGCGTTTCATTTTAGAGAAACGCTCGTGTTCAGTTGAAATTACATTGTGAATTGAAGTTATTAGAATCGTTAAAGGAATCAGGAATTTCACAATTCTCGATGACACAGTAAAAGCATCTAGAGAAACGAGAATTAATGTCAAACTGTGTCCTAAAGTAAATGCTGTTACGAGTATTAGCACATTTCGCCACTGCTCAAGTTTATAAATAGCGCACAAGACTATGAGAAAAAGAATATGATCATAGGCTGCAACATCTGCAATGTGCTGAAAACCCAATCTTAGATAAAATTCAAAGGAGTGCATATGATTAAAAATCTAGAAGGTGAGTGGTTGTTTTTTTATTGAGCATCATACTATGAGATTTACCATTGACATGGACATAGACAATATTATTTTGATCAAAAAACAAATCAGTAAATACTGCGTTTTTTACTTCTAAAGTATTGAGTCTAGAGGCTTGTTGGACTTCAAAATAAACCCAAAGTGCAGTGTTATCTCCTTCACCACTCAAGCGCTTGCTTTTAACTTTAAAAGTTATTTTTTTATCATTCGTCTTCACGTAAAAAAACTTATTGATATAATTCATCAATAGCTCATTTGCTTCTGTAGCTTCGTCAGGTTGACAAAACGCAAGCCTATCACTGTATGGGTCAAAGAGTATGGCTTCGTTAACATCCGTGAGAAACAATTTTAGATTCACTGTAATTAATTGCTTGTTTTCTTTGTATTCAATTTCACATAGTGAAAGTCTAAGAGGATGGATATCAGCTGCCTCTGTAGTATTCAACAACATAAATAAGCCAAAGAAAATCCTCAACATTTCCATAGATGTATTTGAACCCTCAGTTCTCTTAGGTTGTTATTGAGCAGCTAATTCTTGAACCTCTTTAAATACTCTTATGAGATTACCACCCCAAATTTTTTCAATATCGGATTCAGAGTAACCTCTTTTCACCATTTCGATGGTAATATTCATGACTTCACTTGCGTCAAAAACACCTTGGATTCCTCCACCTCCATCAAAATCACAACCTATACCTACATGGTCAATTCCAGCAATTTTTATTATATGGCTAATATGATCAACTACATGGGCTACAGTAGCAGGTGGAGCCGGGTATTTTTCATAAATTTCTTGAAATGATTTTCTCAGTTCAGCTCGCTGTTCATCTGTTAAATTTCCAGAAGCAGTAGCCTTCTCTCGCAGTGCTGAAATGGCATTATCACGTTCTTCGTTTACGGGAGCCTCTCTCAAATAATCTGCAAGCATGGTAAGTTGAACAACACCACCATTATTTGCCATTAGTCGTAACATTTCGTCTGACATATTGCGCCTATGGTTAGTAACAGATCTGGCATTGGAATGGCTAGCAATAATAGGAGCTTTAGAATATTTAATTGCATCATAGAATACACTATCGTTACCATGTGAAACATCGACCATAATTCCTAATCGATTCATTTCATTTATTACTTCCACACCAAGATCACTTATGCCGTCGTGTTCTGACCCGTTTGGGTCTGTTGCAGAGTCAGCTATATCATTGTTAGACGAATGCACTAAAGTAATATATCTCACACCTTTGTTGTAAAATTCTTCTACATTAGTTACATCGTTACCAATTGGATACCCATTTTCAATACCAATGTAGATTGCTCTTTTTCCTTCCTTTTCTAAATCATACGCGTCTTGTGGGTTTAATGCTAATCCAACGATATCAGAATTTCTTTCTGTGGAGGTGATAATTGAATCTATCATTTGCAAGCACAAAGCTTTTGCACGATCATTACCTTGGTCATTTCTAATATCCTGGGCTACAAATGCAGCAAAAAAAATAGCGTCTAAACCTCCTTCTTTCATTCTCGGGTAGTCAACCTTTGAGCCTGTTTCGTTTGGGTCATGTCTCTCAGCCATATTAAACCCAGGTTCAATCATTCTTAAGGGAGTGTCTGCATGAGTGTCTAAAGTAAGTACCCTATCGTGAATATCCATTGCTCTTTCAATAAGTTCTTCCTCGGTCTCTTCCTTATTTTCAGGCATAAATTGGCAAGCAGAAAACAATATTATACTTAAAGCCACAGGAAATTTCAATATTTTTAACATAAGAATGATTTTAGATTAAAAAATTACTAAAATCAAAAGAGCTAAACAATTATTTTGAAAATTAAAAAGTATTGCCAAATTATATCACTGCTGTGTTTATTTGGAACCTGTCAAATAGAAGCACAGAGCTTATTTAAAGAAAGAGCACTTTTTGTCAATGGAGTTGGAGGTTATGAGTGTTATAGAATACCAGCAATTGTAAGTGCTAAAGACGGAACCCTCTTGGCTTTTGTAGAAGGAAGGGTTAAAGGGTGTAACGATTACGGTGATGTAGACCTTTTGTTGACCCGTAGCAAAGACAGAGGGGAAACCTGGTCTGATCTCAGTTTAATTGTTGATAATGAAAATATTCAGGCAGGTAATCCAGCTCCGGTATACGACTTTGAAGACCCTAGATATCCGGATGGGCGTTTGTTTTTATTTTACAATACTGGAGATGCATCAGAGCATGAGGTTAGAAAAGGTAACGGGCAGAGAGGTGTACATTTTATCAGCAGCACAGATGATGGATTAAACTGGTCCTCTCCCACGGATATCACAAGTCAGGTACATTTTAATCGACAAAACAGCAATCTAGATTGGCGAACCAATGCCGTAACGCCAGGACACGCACTTCAGCTTAGCCTTGGGGTGAACAAGGGAAGAATTTACGTGCCTGCAAATCATTCTCAAGGACCTCCTCAAGAAAATTACAACGAGTATAGGGCCTATGGTTTTTATTCTGACGATCACGGACAAAGTTTTAAAACGAGTCCAGACATTCCTGTTCTATCCTCAAATGAGGCCATTGGAGTAGAGCTTGAAAATGGAGACTTAATGCTCAATATCAGAGAACAAAATGGAAATACCAAAACACGTTTGGTCGGTATAAGCAATGACGGGGGAGAGAGTTGGAACGAAATCTTTTTTGATCAGAATTTAATTTCACCTGTCTGCCAATCAAGTATAATCAGCATAGAGGAAGACAACAATCAATTGCTGCTTTACTCTGGACCGTACAGTAAAACAGATCGCCATCAAATGTCCGTTTTGATTAGCGAAGACCAAGGCAAATCTTGGCCTATTCGAAAGTTAATCTATGCAAACACATCGGCTTACTCTGACCTTGTCATTCTAGACGATAACAGCATCGGTCTATTTTATGAACGAGACCAAAATGGACTCTATTTTGCTCGTTTTAATATGCAATGGCTTTATGAAAATTAAAACCTATATGTTTCATTTTAATCCCAACATCTGATGAATTCAAATCAATATAAATCAAAGAGAAAGAACCATACAGATAAATTGCTATGGGCTTTTGCATTAGGTGTGTGTAGCATCAGCCTATCTTGTGAAGAACCTTCAGAATCTCAATTTAGTCTTGTTCAGCAATGGCCAAGATTAAGCGAAGAATTTAAATTGGGTAACCCAACGGGTATTGGAGTAAATTCTGAAAATCAAATCGTTGTATTTCACAGGGCTTCACGGGAGTGGCAATATCCCATGCCAGAGACCAATATTGGCGAGTCGACCATACTTACCATAGATAAAGAGGCGGGTAGTATCATCCATGAGTGGGGGTCAGACACTTTTGTTATGCCTCACGGGCTTGAGGTTGACCATCAAGATCATATTTGGGTGACCGATGTTGCCTTGCATCAAGTGTTCAAATTTAATTCAGAGGGAGAGCTGCTTTTAAAATTAGGCGAGGAAAGGGTTGCTGGCGATGACAGCTCTCACTTTAATTTACCTACAGATGTAGCAGTAGCAAAAGATGGCTCTTTCTATGTAAGCGATGGATATGGCAACAGCAGAGTGGTTAAATTCTCAAGAGAAGGAGAATTTTTATTGCAATGGGGTGAGCTTGGTGATCAAGATGGCCAATTTGTAATACCACATGGTATTGATTTAGATGGTGAAGGGAATGTATACGTTGCCGATCGAGAAAATAATCGCATTCAAAAATTTACAGCAGATGGAGTTCATTTAAAGACCTGGCAAAATGAGACTACCAATCAGTTGTATTCCCTCGTGGTTGACCAGTCTGCAAAGCGCGTATATGGTATCGACTATTACATTCTTAACGACAGTACAGCATTTGGTTCTGATATTTTTGAATTGGACCTAGAACTCAATAAGCTGCATCAATTTGGTCGGTCAACTAAGTATAGCGGACCCATTGCCCGATATCACGACATCGCTGTAGATACTAAAGGAAATCTTTACACTGGAGACATCTTGGGCAATACCATTCAGAAGTTTGAAAAGAAGTAAAAGTTACCTTAAGCTATGATTGAAAAAGTGGACCATAAACGGGAGGAGGTAGCTAAACAATTATATACCATTTGGCAGGCGTCCTATCCTGTAGAAAAAGAGATGATTGGGGCTGAGGTTTTTCCGCCACTCGATCGCTTAGTTTATGATTTCCAAAGTACTGAGAATGTCTTCTATGCCCATGTCATTAATCATGAATTTACAGGAGTTATTGAAGTAGCTCGAATAGAGGATTACATTCACCTTCAAAGTTTAGTAGTACACCCCGCTCATTTTAGAAAAGGAATTGCAACTGTACTTATCAAACACGCGATGGAAACACATACCAGCGCCAAGTATTCCGTTGAAACGGGCTATGAAAATGTTCCCGCAAAAAGGCTTTACGAATCTTTTGAATTTAGAGAAACCAAGGTGTATGATACAGATTACGGCGTGAAGAAAATAAGATTTGAAATAAAACAATAGAACATGAAAAAAGTGATGATTTTCTGTGCTGCACTTCTTTTGGCACAATGCGCACCAACGGCAAAGAGTGAACTCAAGACACTTATAACAGATTATCAGTCTTTCAAAGCCTTTGATTATGATGAATTTCCATTAGGAGATTACAGTGAGGAGCGCTTTGAAAAACAATATTCTTTTTATCAAGATTGCTTTGATCGTGCACAAAAAATAAATACAAGTAAACTAAGCGATGATGAGCTTCGATCATTACGTTTGTTGCGATTTGTACTCAAACACCGAATAAAGAGTCATGAATTTAAGATGCATTACAATCCCATCTTATCCGATGCAGGGTTTCACAATAGCCTGATTTATCGAGTCCGTAAAGTGGTCGATAAAAAAGGGGCTATTCAATATTTGAAGCTCTTAAAAAGTATACCCCTTTATATTGAGCAAAATACTGAACTTATTCGCAAAGGAATTGAAATGGGAATTTCTCAACCTAGAGTTATTTTCAATGGATATGAGAACTCTTATGAGCAGCACATAACTGAAGATGCATCCTCTAATTATTATTTCGAGCCTTTTTTGAATTTGCCCGACCAACTATCCACTCAAGAAAAAGACAGCTTACAAAATGCAGCCAAAGAAGCAATAGAAGAGCATCTCATACCCACATTCGTAGACATAAAAAGCTTTTTTGAAAAGGAGTATTATCCAAAAACAAGAACAGCCATTGGAGTAAGTGAAACTCCTAAAGGAATAGATTTTTACAACAATAGAATCGCTTATTATACCACCTTAGATTTAACGGCAGAGGAGGTTCATCAAATGGGGCTCGATGAAGTACAACGCATAAGAACAGAGATGCAAAAGATTATAGATGAATTGGAATTTAAGGGCTCTTTTGCTGATTTTTTAGTTTTTTTAAGAACAGATGAGCAGTTTTATGCAAACTCACCTAATGAGCTACTTATGTTTGCTCGGGACGTGGCCAAACGTTTAGACGAGCAATTGCCTCGATTTTTTAAAACACTGCCAAGAAAGCCCTATGGAGTAGCTCCTGTTCCCGATGCTATTGCACCTAAATACACTGGAGGAAGGTATATTGGAACAGCTCCTAATAGTACTGATCCTGGGTATTATTGGGTGAATACCTATAATTTACCCAGTAGACCATTGTATACCATTCCGGCCTTAACAGCTCATGAAGCCGTTCCAGGTCATCACCTGCAAGGAGCGTTAAATGCAGAATTACCTAAACGTATTCCACAATTCAGACGAAATTTATATTTGTCCGCTTATGGTGAGGGGTGGGGGCTGTACACCGAATCACTTGCTGAAGAGATGGGCATTTACACGACGCCTTATGAGCGATTTGGTCAACTGACATATTCGATGTGGAGAGCATGTCGACTTGTAGTTGATACAGGCATGCATGCTTTTGGATGGACTCGAGAACAGGCGGTCGCTTATATGGCAGAAAACACAGCACTTTCCTTACACGAAGTAAACACCGAAATTGATCGCTATATCTCTTGGCCAGGACAAGCTCTTGCTTATAAAGTAGGAGAATTAAAAATAAGAGAATTACGGCAAAAAGCAGAAGAAGATTTGGGAGATTTGTTTGACATCAGGGCCTTTCACGAGGTGATTTTAGCAAACGGAACACTTACGCTTCCGATGCTAGAAACAGAAATTAATAACTTCATCGAGTCTTATTCTTCATCATAGCATTTAGAAAAACGATTACATTTTAGTAATATTGTGCCTGATTTAGAGAGGTGCCTGAGTGGTTGAAAGGGCCAGCCTGGAAAGTTGGTATAGGGGTAACTCTATCGAGGGTTCGAATCCCTTCCTCTCTGCTAACATACATTTTGATTTATAAACTTATGTTACAGTAAGTTCTCTATTGTAAATTAAAGTTTGACTCTCTGCAAATTTATCCGCCTAATGCTTAAGTGCGCCTTTGCGCTCTGCCATGGCCTTGTTCAAGAGCTTTTTCAGTTCTTCTTCTTGAAGCTCTTCAATAGCACGTATTTTAATGTGCCTCAATCGTTTACCCTTCCCCTCCAGTAATTGTGAATGTTCCAGAAATTTTACACCATGATAAAAGCCAAGATTAACCCAATTGGTATAGGGTGAAATATATACATAGGCCTCACTCATTCGCTTTGGTCCGATTCCGTATGAAGCAGCTCGATCTCCGAGTCGAACTACTTCACATGCTTTAGGGTCTTCTGCTAAAATAAGCTGACGCAATCCGACGAGGATGGGTTTTAAATGTTCCTCAGTACGTTCGAGCAGTTCAC
>CBFIGE010000005.1:161101-161377 GCA_965662045.1 Flavobacteriaceae bacterium | reverse complement strand
AAAACACAAAACAGTAAACTCCCAATCAACATTCCGATTGACGCATATTCATATGAAATCACCCGACTCGCAAAATAGCCGATAACCAAATTAAGCACAGTTGCAATTGCCATATATTGCAAGACGACTTTTACTTTATTCAAGGTGAACATATAGAGTGCATTCAGCATTGCCCACGTAAGAAACAAGTAGCCCATGGCACCTATAATTGCTACCTTAATGCTCTTTTGTTCTATGGGAACTTCGAAAATAGTATTGTACCCCTGTTCGTTGAAC
>CBFIGE010000005.1:0-161091 GCA_965662045.1 Flavobacteriaceae bacterium | reverse complement strand
AAGTAAGCTATACATGAACTTGAAAGAAGTAAAATCGTACTGTGAAGCACATACATATTTCTAAATTTCAAATTGAATTGTTGCTGGTTTTTAAAGGATATTATTTTTTGTCTGATATCCATGAATTTCGAGAAATAGGATACAGAGAACTCAAGGACACCTGCCAGTAAGAAAAACATAATTATAGCGATATCCATTCCTATCTCGTAATCCTTTTCGTAATATATAACCTGATTAGAGCTTTTGTTGTAAAGTGACCATGCGATGATACGGTCTAAAAAAATAAATAGATACAATAAAATGCCATAAGTAAAATACAAGTAATTCTTATGAATGATACTCTCTTTTAATGGCGATTTAAAGTTTAAATCAGTTGTAGTAATCCGTCTAAAACAATTCCAAACATAGACCCTCCCAATTATACAAGCCATGATTATTCCCGACCAATGAATGTAGTATACCGGAATATCATAGTTTAAAAAAAGTAGAGAAAAAAGTGTTGGAATACCCAAAACAAAATTGATTACCCATCTTTTTTTAATGACGTGAAAAGGAGCCAAGACGATTAAAATTGAGCTAATTAACAGGGTGTAACTCGCTGTTATGAGATACAAGAAAGGAGGTAGAATATGTGTAAAAAGATTTATTAAAAATCCAACGGCTAAAATCTTTAGAAGATTCTTTAGCGCCGAACGATTGGACTGATTAATAATATAAACAGCTTTGTGATATTCTTTAAAATTCCAATAAAATGTGGCTTGCCGACCAATGACTTGTACATATCCGCCTGAATAAATCAATCCAAAAACAACCCCTAGTACTACGGCAGTAGATTGAAGATTATTAAAACCGAGATAGGCCCAAAGAGAATACCCAAAAAACAAAATAGTTAGAATTTGAGTAAGTACGGGTAAAATATGGAATAGACCTTTAGAATAATTGGCGAAAAACAGTTTGTTTTTTAAGAAAAAGTAGTCTGACCACACAAAAGTTTTAGTTGTCAAGTTGACACCTTTTTGGCTTATAACAACAGGTAATTGTTCTTGATTTTTTTTAAAGATAAAAGAGGAGAGTTCAGAAATATCCTCAAAGCCGAAATCATCATGGACGTCTTTAGAGCGAACTCCCATAGATTCTATAAAAGCCTGAACGCTATTGACATTTGTGGCAATACCTAATTTATCATTTACCGAAGCAACTAAAGCGGTGATATTTGAATTGAAATCATTCATCTAGCTGACAAGCCTTTTAACTGTTTTTCTCGAAATTGATTTAGTTTTAGCTTTAGTCAAATTGAAATAGATGTGTTCAAAATGAGAAGTGAATGTTTCAATGCTAAAGTGCTTTACTACTTTTTCTCGTGAACGTTCTCCCATTTCGACCCTCAATGAATCTTCGGTTAATAATTTGATCACGGCCTTAGCCAATGCTTCTACATCCTTAGGTTTACAAATAATTCCTGTGCTTTCATCAATAGCTTCGATTACACCCCCTACATCTGTGGCCACCACAGGAATTCCACAACTCATCGATTCGATTACCGTATATGGGAATCCTTCTGAAATCGAAGTTAAGATGGATAAATCTCCTTCTAAATAAATTTTATGAGGTTCACTGTGATACCCTGCTAATTTAAAATTTGATTCCAGCTGTAAATCTCTAATAAGTGTTTCGCAAGCTTTGGTATACTCTGGAACAGCGTCTTTATTTCCGTAAACAATAAATTCGATTTGACTAAAAGTTCGTTTGACCTGATGGCAGACTTTTATCATGGTCAGGATGTCTTTTAATTCAAATATGCGTGCAGCAGCAACAACTTTAAATTTTTTAGACTTCTTCGCTTCTGAAGGTTTGAATTTTTGTGTATCTACGCCGTTGTATAGTACTTTGATTTTATTGAGATCTGCTCCGTATTTGGTTTCCCAACTTTTATTGAATTGAGTAACCGTGCTGATTTGATCTGCGTTATGATAGACCAATCTTGAGATTGCTTCAGAAATTTTGGTCAAGAATAATTTTAAAAAAATAGAATAGTTAGAACTGCCGATAGCCAATAATCGTTCACGCATAAATACCCCGTGTTCGGTCAAAAAAACAGGCGTCTTATATTTAAATTTTTGATTCAGGGCAATTAAACCAGCAAAACCAGCAATAGTTAAATGAGAAATATCTGTTTTGGGTAAATCGACAGTGATGGGTTGCAAAAACCTATAAAGTAAGCGTCCAGCAGCAGTAATGTCTTCTAATGAGGTGTTATCAAGGATTTTATCATCAAAGGATTCTGAGATGATTTTTTTTAACGAATTCCAAATCAACTCATGTTTTAAAGTCGACTTGTAATCAAATCGACTAAAATACTCCCACATTTTTTTTAAACAGCTGTTCAATTCTTCGATGGAATACTCATCTGCAAATTGCATTCTCATGAATTTTTCAAAATGAGGAAGAAAGAGTGTTTCAATAACGATAGAATTGGTTCTGTTTTTTCGACGTACAACTGATTCATAAGTCGCCTCACTTCCAATGTATTCTATAGGCTCTTCTGCATCCCAAAGTGGAAACTGATAAATGTTTTGAACGTTTTTTGGAAATGTAAAGTTTGAATTGGGTTTAAAAGTGTCTGTAATACAAACCACTGAAAAGTTAGAGGAAGAAATGTTTTGAATAAGATCGTCACACCAAGTTGACACCCCACCCCCGTAATAGGGATAAGTACCCTCTGTAATCAACAGTACATTTATTTTTGAGCTCGATTCTCGTTGCACTTCCATATGGCAGATAGATCAGGAAATGCAAAATATTCATTTATCGTTGTGAGAGTTAATTTTAAAGACGAAAAACACATTTTACCCTCGTAATACAGTTCTTACTTTTCGAAGTATTCAAAAGCGTCAATAATGTCTAAATATACCCCGTCAAAACCACTTTGAATGATGAGATCCAAATAAGCATTCGTTGAGCCAAAAATGATGTTTTTCCACTGCTCATTCCAATATTGAACCACGTAATTTCCTTTCCAAGATGGATTTTCTTCCATGAGCCAATTTGGGGTGTTGTAGTACCAATCTTCATTCCAGTAAAACCTGTAATCTTCTGCTTCTCCAATAGACATATAAGAAAGCACTATTCTTGGGCTTCCATCAGGCTTTCTTTTTAATTTTTGCAAGTCTTGAGCATTGAGTTGTTCTTCTCTAAAAAAGAGGTCAATGACAAATAAATCATAAGAGGTTTGAGCCAAGTCTTCAATATACTCTTCTTTATTTTCGAAATTTTCAGGATTGATCAGGTATAAAAAATTAGAAACGTCTAAAAGACTCTCAACTGAAATGTTGGCAATAGTATAGTTTAATTCTTGGATTTTCGAGAGTCTTTTATTTGATGCGGCGTAAGAAACAAATCCTAGTGCAGCATTTTTTTGCGCAGATTCGCTCTGTTTGACTGGATTTGAGCTGTAATCTGTGATAAGAATGAGTTTCTCTAAAGATTTCAGTTTTGAATAATAGGGAATCAAGTAGTCTGATCGTCTTTTTTGGGAGAGCCTGCTCATAAATTGGTGACTGAAAAACAAACTTTCTTGTGCATGCCCATCAATAGCATTGATATAATTCATATGCAAAGGCCGACTGAGATCACCATCGACTGCGATAAGCTCAATACCATTTTGAGGAACGATATAAAAGTTTGAATTTCTTTCTTTGGCGTAGGCGCTTATCTCACTAACAAAAGACCTCATTTCATCTCTATAAGATATCTCTTGGGCTGATACATGGCCAAAACACACAAAAAATACGATGGATATCAAATACCTCATTAAATCATTTTTTTCACCGTACGGTATTATTTTAAGACCCACATGTAACCTCGTATTCGTTCCAATTTCTGTCTGTGTCTTCATTTGGAAAATAAAAACATTTAGTAGTGTTATCTGCAAAGGTCAATTTCTTTTCAAACCCATTAGGGATGTGCACTCCAGTTTCTCTGATGATATGATCTTCTTCAAAAACCAAAGTAATTCGAACCTTGACATCACCTTCAATCGACCAATCTCTAATTTGGCTTTCAAGTTCGACCCACTCTCCTTGATTTAACTGGTCCCACTGCATTGCACAATTGACGTATGTAAAGGTCGTTTGTATATTTTCAAAAGTGTCTGCAAAAGTAGCAGCGGGAGCCATATGACCTCTATCCCAAGGATTGTTTCGGTAATCATTATTGTCGCTTGTGTACACATTGGGTTCTGAAAAAAAATCTAAATCTCCACGAGAAACGTTTTTGGGTCTGTTCGAGGCTACGTACTCAACCCAATTAGGTTGCTGAAATTCTTCATTGTAAGAAATCTGAAAAATCCCTTTATCTATAAACACGTCTTTTCTCAGAACAATTTCAATTGGCTCTGGCTCAATGAAATCTTCAGATGAGGAGCCTAATTGTGAGCTGCACGATATAAGAGTTGCAAAAAACAATAAAAAATGATACTTTTTCATTTCAATAGAGTTTTACTTTAAACTAATCCATTATGACCATGCCATTTTACCGGCTTTTTAAAGACCCAAAAGTATTAAAATATTATCTACTTCTTCTATCAATTTATGGTATCAGCTGTTCGCCGGTTGCCGATTTTTGCGGAGTATATGTAGATGAAGCAAACAATATAGAATACAATTTAAGTTCAAATTTGAATGGCTGTTACTACTCAAAGAACGGTGATCGAATATTTGTTGATGACAATTTGTGTAATTCTTGTTTAATCGATCCAGATTAGATTTATGTCAAAGAATGTTATGGTATTTATTACTTAAATATTAATATATTTAGACAACTATACTAATATATCAAACATGGATTTAAATACAACTATTAACGAGCATGATTACGATGCAATCGTAGTTGGTTCAGGAATTAGTGGAGGTTGGGCCGCCAAAGAACTTTGTGAAAAAGGTTTAAAAACCTTGGTATTAGAACGGGGGCGCATGGTTAAACACCGAGACGATTATCCAACGGCAAATTTAGATCCTTGGGATATGCCACATGGCGGTAAGACCCCCGCAGATATCTTGGAAAAAGACTATTTCAAACAAAAAAGGTGGGGTATAAACGAAGGAAATAGACACTTTTATAATAAAGACTCTGATTACTCTTATGACGAAATCAAACCTTTCGATTGGATACGAGGTACTCAAGTAGGAGGAAGGTCAATTATATGGGGAAAACAAACTTATCGATGGAGTGATTTAGATTTTGAAGCTAACGCAAGAGACGGATACGGTGTAGATTGGCCAGTACGCTACAAAGACATTGCACCGTGGTACAGTTATATTGAAAAATTCATTGGAGTAAGTGGCCAGGCTCTTGGTTTAAGACAACTTCCAGATAGTGAATTTCTGCCACCTATGGACTTGAATTGTCTTGAAAAACACCTTCAACAAAGTATTTCTTCAACTTATTCGGATGAGCGTGTTTTAACTATTGGACGAGTTGCTCATATCACAGAAGGGACAAAACCAGGTGACGGCAGAACTACTTGTCAGAACAGAAATAGGTGTGACAGAGGTTGTCCTTTTGGAGCGTATTTCAGCTCAAATTCATCAACGCTACCTGTAGCACAAGCCACCGGTAATTTGACGATACGACCACACTCTATTGCAGCTGAGGTTCTCTTTGACGACAACACCCAAAAAGCGACTGGGATTCGTGTCATAGATTCGGAAACCAAAGAAGAATTGGTTTTTACTGCAAAGCTCATTTTCTTAAATGCTTCTGCAATCGGCACAGCTTCGCTTCTTATGAGATCCACAAGTGAACGCTTTCCAAATGGAATGGGTAATGATTCAGGTGAATTAGGACATAACATCATGGATCACCAATTGGGTAGTGGTGCAGGAGGTAAGTATGAGGGGTTTAAGGATTCTTATTACAAAGGAAGAAGACCAAATGGATTTTATATTCCAAGATTCAGAAACTTAGATAACAGGTCTAAAAAGGTAGATTTTGTGAGAGGCTACGGTTATCAAGGTGGGGCATCCAGAGGAGATTGGTCTAGAGTAATTGCTGAATATCAATACGGCGCCAACCTTAAGGAAGCTATTCTCGATGTAGGAGACTGGTCAATAGGTATGGGTGGATTCGGAGAAGTACTGCCTTATCACGAAAACCATATCAAACTCAATCACGACAAATTAGATCAGTATGGTATGCCAACAATTGTCTTCGACGCTGAGTTTAAAGAGAACGAAAGACGAATGAAAGAAGACTGGAAAGTACAGGCTGCCGAAATGTTAGAAAATGCCGGTATGAAAGAAGTAAATATATTTGATTCAAATGCGCCGATTGGAAAAGGTATTCATGAGATGGGAACTGCACGAATGGGTAAAGACCCCAAAACTTCAGTTTTAAATAAATTTAACCAAATGCATGGAGTTAAAAATGTATTTGCTACAGATGGTTCATTTATGACTTCATCAGCGACACAAAACCCTTCTTTGACTTACATGGCTTTTACAGCTAGAGCAGTTAATTATGCAGTAGATGCGCTTAAAAAGGGCGAAATATAGTTGTACATAGAATAGCGATATTCGTTTAGGGTTTTAGGGAATACTTTTCACCGTTCTAAAACCTAAATGTTCCATGGCAGAGTCAAGAGAATTAGCCATTCTAGCGCTTATGCGATAACTGGCACAATAAGATGCGCTGCATAAGAATGACCCACCCTTTATTACCTTTTCTTGTGCTAGTGGATTGGTCCTGTTAAAGGGTTTTACCGCTCCTTTTGGATTATCGCTTAGGCCATTATTAGCGGCTTCAACATAGTAGTTTGTATTGTACCAATCCGAAGTCCATTCCCACACATTTCCCGCCATATCGTATAAACCAAAAGCATTAGGAGGAAAAGATTGTACTGGTGCCTTATTGGTATAGCCATCTTCCTCTGAATTTTCAACAGGAAAAAGTCCATCCCAAGTGTTTGCTTGAGAACTGAGAAGTTTATCATCATTTCCCCAAAAGTAAATGTTATTTTCTTGCTCAGCTCTTGCAGCGAATTCCCACTCTGCCTCAGTTGGTAGGCGTTCACCTTTCCATTGACAGTAAACCAAGGCGTCTTCATAAGCAATATGAACGACAGGAAAATTTTCGAGTCCAGATAAATCACTTCCCGGACCATAAGGCTGCCTCCAATTAGCACCTATTTTCCACTCCCACCATTGGGTGTAATCATAAAGATTTTCTACTTCTTGTTTTGGAGAATAGAATAGAAGAGACCCCGGCTGTAAGATAGAATCATGGGGTTTAGGAGTACCTGCTGGGACCTGCTTTTTCAACTCTTCCCAATCTATGGCTCTTTCCGCAAGAGTCACATATCCAGTAGCTTCGACAAAGGCTAAATACTCTGCATTTGTCACCTCGTGCGTGGACATAAAAAAGGCATCTACATTCACGCGGTGCGCTGGTTTTTCATGGGCCATAGCCATTTTATCATTGGCTACAGCGCCCTGCATAAATCTTCCCCCGGCAATATAGACCATTCCTACTGGAGTTTCAATTGGTGGAATTACTTTGGTTTCTTTCTTTGGATTGCACTGTATACAGACAATACAGAGCAAAATCAACCCCGTGTTTTTTAATTGCATTTAATACTCTTTGGCGTGTTTAAAATCTCCCCATCTAGGACGATCTGTCGGTTTTAGAGGGATGTTCATTCCATCGGATTCTTCTAACCACTTATAGAGCGAATTCAGCATGGATTTAATAGTGTCTTGCTTACTGGGGTCGGCAATTAAATTATACATCTCATGTGGGTCATTCTCTAGATCATACAATTCATTTCTGTCCCAGATTCCGTGGTAGCGAATGTACTTATACTTATTTGTTCGCATTCCGAAAACAGTAGGTGTCATGGGAAAATCATTTTCCCAATAATATTCATAGAAAATTTCTTTTCTCGCTCCCGTCGGATTCTCACCTGTGAGCACATCAACAAAAGAAACACCAGGCATGTGGTCAGGTTGCTTTAGACCTGCTTCAGCTAAAATTGTCGGAGCGATATCGATATTTTGAACCATTGCAGTGGGTGTAATTCCACCTTCAAACAACTCTGGGCAACGCACGAGTAAAGGTACTTTTACGGACTCCTCGTAAAAGTGTCGTTTGTCAATCAGTCCGTGTTCCCCCCAACTAAATCCATTATCTCCCATATAAATGACAAGTGTTGAATCGTCGATTCCTTCTGATTCAAGGTAAGACATAACGGTGCCAATACTATCATCTACACCTAATAAGGTCTCGCAATATGCCTGCACCAATTCGTGTAAATCTTGATTATCGTGATACATATAGTCGACTCCATGCCAAGAAACTCGCTGATTAGCGACCCATTCAGGCCATTTTAAATCTCTCCATTTTCCTGTTTTCGATTGCTCAAATGTGGGTGGAATAGGAATTTTTTTGTTTTTATAAACACCTAAATGTCTTTTTGCAGGCTTGAAAGCAGCATGAACCGCCTTGTGAGAGAGATACATAAAAAAAGGTTTTGAACGATCTCTTTCATCCAACCATGAAATAGCATGTTCTGTAAGTAAATCTGTGATATAAGTTGAGTCTTTATATGCGATGCGTTCTCCGTTGATGTTTAATTCAGGATTGTAATAAACACCCTGTCCTTTAAAGCTTTCCCAATGATCAAAACCCGCACGAGGATTGTCTGAACTGTCTCCCATATGCCATTTTCCGAAGAAACTAGTTTGGTATCCTGCCTTTTGTAAGTAGGTTGGAAAATAAGTTAAGTTTCCAGGGTCTGGTGCCTGATTATCAATAATGGTATGGGTATGCGAAAATTGACCTGTTAAAATGGAAGCTCGTGAAGGTGAGCACAAAGAGGTGGTTACAAAACTGTTAGGTAAGTAAGCTCCTTCTTTGGCCAAACGGTCCATATTTGGAGTTTCTAGCCAAGGTATTTTACCCGTAAAACCCATGTAGTCAAAACGGTGGTCATCGGTCAATATAAAAATTACATTTCTTGGTTTTTTCTTTTTAGGTTGTGGATTTGCCGATAGAGCAAAACTATGAGTCAGCATCACTAAACACAGTGCGCTGTTTAAAGCAATTCTGAACATGGAGTATTTAGATTTATAAGTTAGTTGTTAAGTCGCTTAAAGATAATTAAAAATGATGTGTACAACCTCTAATTCATCTCCAAGAAATAAAGGGAAATTTAACTTCATAAGAAGATATTGGCAATCGAAAGGTCTAAATTGTTGATTAAATCAATGAGTCAGGCTGAAGTGTTATTAATTGACTACTACTGTAAGATAAAATTCTTTAGAGTTACCTGCTATTAACTTTCTTCTGCACTAAGAAAATAGGGCATTAGAACAGAGCATATTAAAAAGAGAATTAAAAAAATTTGAATAAGAATAAATCCAATTCCGTTATAGGGAGGCACAGCGTATAGTTCAAAATCTGCAATAGTTGTAGCGGTCTTTAAATCTGGAATTATATCAATCCAAATCTTATGAAATTTTGGAGAGAAATTAAAAATATAAATGGCAATAAGTATAGGGCTCGCAAAATGAAGAAACCTAGCAGGATGAGACAATTGATTATTGTCTTTTACTATAATTTCTAAATATTTTTTGTTAAAGGATAACAACATAATTAGACCTATAAACATAAAAAAGACATTCCAAGGAGAAATCAATCCAAAAGGTTCTTGAGTATAAGTCCAATGCTCAATGCCAAAAAAAGGAGCAAGAACTAAGGCGCTGTATATCAGAGGCAAAATAAAAAAAAACAGGTAACGCATAATCACTAAAGTATAGACGGAATATCTTAAATTCTCTGTGCGCTTGAAAGAAAAAAAATAGGATAACCTACAGATATCCTATATAAAGAAATAAAACAGATCATTTAAAGTTCTAACACTTGATTTATATCTTTGATTATCAAATTCTTATCATAAGATTGAAAATACTTTACTGCTTCTTCAAGATTAATGGTAATTGGAGGAAAAGTATTGAAATGTACTGCCAAAATATTCTTACAATCTAAATAATCTGAAGCGATTTTAGCTTCTTTGTACCCCATAGTAAAGAGGTCACCAATGGGTAAAATAGCAAGGTCTAAATATCCATGTAGTATTGGAATTAATTTCATATCCATAAAAAGACTAGTGTCCCCAGCGATATAAACACAATTATGCGCTGTTTTTAGCACAAATCCGCAGGCTATACCTCCATATGAACCATCTGCAAATGAAGAGGAGTGCACTGCCTGAACACAGTGAAGACTAAAATCATCAAAATTCATGCCTCCACCAGGATTACAGCCAACACCATCAATATTTTTATCTGCAAAATGACTGTATAGTTCAAAATTTGCAATGAGTTTGCAATTTGGGTTATTCTCGGCAATATGTTCGGTGTCAAGAATATGATCTTGGTGCGCATGAGTGAGTAAGATGTAGTCAACCGAAAGTTTATCAACATCAATATTTTTCGCTAATGGATTTCCGGAAATGAAAGGATCTATTATAATTTTCGAATTATTTGTTTCAATGAGCAAACAGGAATGTCCCAAATAGGTTATTTTCATGATAAGATTTATTAGTCAGTGCGATTTACGGTTTCTTTAATAATTACGTTTCTTTTAGTGCAAACAAATGTCTGTGCTCAAGTAAAAATACTAAAAAGAGAATTCGTTCATTCTTCAGAGCAATTGGAGTATATCATATACGACAATTCAAAGACTGAACCTGTGAAGGATGTAATTCTCTATTTGCACGGTGGGGGTCAAAGTGGTGAAGAACAAAAGCTTCCAAACATATTAAATGAATCCTTTACACATCCCTATTTTTTCATTTTACCGCATCTGAGCGAAAAAAGAACATTATGGAATAAAACTATGGTGATGGAACTGCTAAATTCAATAGTCAAAGAATTTAAATTAAGTCACGCAAAAATTCATTTAGCGGGTTTTAGCAGGGGGGGCAGTGCAGCTTGGGAATTAGCCATGGAACATCCTAATATTTGGAGTTCTTTAACTGTTGTAAGCGCTCGAGCACCTCTTTCTATATACGCACATTGGATTTCAGAACAATTACCTATAACCATATTTCACTCCAAAATTGATGACAAAATGCCTTTCGTTGAGGTAGAAAAATTTGTGCGAACTTTGGAACTAAATAATCCTCATATAACATTAAAAACTGAGCGCAGCATTGGTCATGAACTAGGTGAATTTGCATTTAATAACGCCTATTTTGATGCAATTGAACAGATAGAGTTTAAGGGTTTGAAGGAGGATGATTTCATCGATTTAGCTTATGTCAGTCACCGTTTTGCATATGATATGCGTTATGCTCAGTCTAAGAATTTTTTAAAGCAGATGGTATATCCTTGTGCGCGTTGTGTACTGAGAGTTAAAACTGCCAAAAAGTTAACAAAGGCAGCTGCGCTACTAAAACCTCTTGGATATAAGATTTTGATTTTTGATTGTTACCGTCCTCAGTCTGTACAGCATGAAATGTGGAAAATACTCCCAGATTCGAGGTATGTAGCAAACCCCGAAAAGGGATCAATGCACAATAGAGGAGGAGCTGTAGATATTTCATTAGTTACATTAGACGGAATAGCCTTAGATATGGGAACCGATTTTGACCATTTTGGTGAGAGGGCTCACCGAAATTACAAATACTTGACAATGGAGCAACAAAAAAATCGTGAGATACTAGATAAGGCCATGTTTGAATCTGGATTTGAAGGCATATCAACTGAGTGGTGGCATTTTAATTTACCTGATGCCAAAACATCACCTTTGGCTAATTTTCAATTTCAATGCGATCAACCCGAATAGCTCTAATTACGATTGGTTCACTTTCTTGAGCAAAAAATAAGTATTCATTTTTACCTTCTTTAATCTTGAACTGACGACGAATTTCGTGCACCGAAAGTTTGAAGTTTTTGCTGATTACATGAAAATATCCACCTACTAAAGACTTCATATTGCGTTTAGAAAACGGAAAATGCGAAATGACCTTGAATCGTCGTCCTTCAAATAATACTCTATCTTCAGCAGCGGTATATAGATGGGTGTTACGATCTAAGGCAGCGCAATCAAATCGACTTGTAATTTGAGAAGAACACCCAGCTTTCATCATTCCTGGGTGAGGTTCAAACAGAAAATCATTCAAGGGTGATATTGAAATTTTGTTTTTTTCATTTTGGGTTTTATGAAATGTAAATTCTGACCAATGAAGGCGCTCTTTTCTGTAGTGATGTATATGAATCTCAGGATTGCTGTTAGATTTATTTTTAGCATTGAAAAAAAGGATTTCTTTAAGTTCAAAATGCACGGTAATTAAATCTACTCGAAAGCAATGGGGAAGCATTCTTAGCGATTGAGAAATATCAACCATGGGAGAAGCCTTTATTAAAAATAAATTAGAGCTAGAACTTAATTGATTGTAGTTCAGAATACAGTCTGGTATGCAGTGATTTAACTCAATGAGTTGTTTGTGATGCTCATCCCTTCTGCTAGGGTCTATATACAATACATCAAAAGGTTGCGCTAAAAAATCAAAGGCTTTGGAGAGATGAAAAGTTCTATTAATGAACTCAAAGCTTTGAGAATTATGCTTTTGTAATTCCAATAATTCTTTGTTTGGTTCAACACTTACAAATCGTTCAAAAAGGGTGCTCATAAAATGCGCATCAACCCCAAAGCCAGATGTTAAATCTGCAGCAGAATTTATTGAAATCTCCAGCTCTTTCATAAGCTCCTTCAAAAGATTTGTTTTCTTTTGAGCTGTTAATTCAGAAGAACTTTGAGCTAGATTTCCTTTAGGTGGATAGAGTATATTTAGTTTTGAATACCAAGAAGGTAATTTGTGTTGAATATGAGCTCTTCTCTCTATTTGAGCCGCTAATTCTGAATTTGAAATTGCTTTAAAAAACGGTTTTCCAAAGTGTAAAGCATCAATATTTTTCGGATTGAATTCAAAAATAAATTGCTGGATTTCTGTATTTGAGAATAAAGGGTGCTGCAATTACTGGGTGATTTTTTGAATCAAAGGATGATCGGCATACAAATAAGAAAGTATTATTCTTATTGAGGTATATGCAGGCACTGCCACAATCATTCCCACAATTCCTAATAGCAATCCGGAAATTAAAATTACCAAGAAAATTTCGACCGGATGTGCCTTGACACTTTTAGAAAAAATAAATGGCTGAGAAATAAAGTTGTCAACCAATTGCCCAATTATAACTCCAGACATTACATAAATCAATTTTTGTGTGATGACAGTATTAAATTCTGGCCCTATATAGTTCGTTAAGGTTAAAATAGCCATAATAATAGCTCCTATGATTGGTCCTAGGTAAGGAATAATATTGAATAAAGAGCACAGAAATGCAATCAACAAGGCATTTTCGATACCTCCTTTAACCAGAGCCAAGGTGTAAATACAAAACAAAATAGAGATTTGAAGTACTATTCCAGAAAAATAACGTGTTAACATTTTTCTGATTTTGGTGAGAGAAGCAACGATTTGCCCCTCCTTCTGATCAGGAACAAAACGCAAGATGCCATTTTGCGCTAAATTCTGTTCTTTCAAAAAGAAAAAAGCCAAGAATAGTACTGAAAATGTGCCTATACTAAAGGCTCCTATAAACTGAAAAACAGAGGAGAGCACATTGGGGATTACATTTAAATCAAAGGTGTCCAAAAACCATTTCTCAAAATTAGATTCTTGTAAATATTGAAATAGTTGAGGAATATGACTTTGAGTGTAGTCTAATAATTGGAAATACAAACTATTGAGGTCTGACTCTAATTGTCCAATGTCCAGAAGCGAAAGATTCTTGCCCTGAGTAATAAAGACAGGTATAAAAAGGGACAAAAGACCAAAAAATAAAAAACTTAGAATTCCTAGACTTAAAACAGCCGCTAGAGAATTGGGAACGTATTTGATTTTCTTTAAACGTCTCATTAAAGGGTTACCTAGAAGGGCAATAATACTGGCCACTAATATGTACGCTATAATTTGACGAATACTATAGAGAAAATAGGCGAGGAGAAAGATTCCTATTAAAATCAATACTGCTCTGACAATTCCTTTAGAGATAACTGTAGAGTCTAAGGGTGTATTTCCCATATTACTATTGCTTTAAATTGGCCAGGTGAACTCTGCTTAATGCACTAATGGCAGCAGTTTCAACCCGTAATCGCTGCTGACCTAAAGATACCGATTTAATGTTATGTTGCATAAATAAGTTTCGCTCTCTAGTTGAAAAATCACCTTCGGGACCAATAATAATTAACGTGGCTTTTTCTGGAACGATGTGATGAAAAAAGTCATTACTTGTCGAGGCAAAGCAATCACCATAATAGGCATGATCGTATGAGTTATACCTTAAAAAGTCGTCAAGACTTATAGGCTCATTGATTTGAGGTAAAAATGCTTGCATTGATTGCTTGAAACCACTGAGTATAATTCGGTTCAAACGTTCCATTTTTAAGTGGCGTCTTTCTGAATGATCACAAAGTATCGGACTTACACAACCTATTCCTAATTCTACGGCCTTTTCAAGAAACCATTCAAATCGATCAATACTCTTGGTGGGTGCTATGGCTACGTGGATGCTGTAATTCGAGGGAGCACGTTGTATACATTCTAAAAGCTGGACACTGCATTTTTTTAATGATACTTCTGTGATTTGAGCTTTAAATATTAAACCCTGTCCGTTATTAAGAACAATTTCATCACCTTTTTGATGTCTTAAAACCTTTAAAATATGTTTGCTTTCAGAACTGTCAAATTCAAAAGTTTTGTCAGTGGCAACCGTATTTGGGGCGTAGAATTGCTGTTCCATACGACAAGATTATAGCGAATCGAATTTAAAGCGAGCGCTTGCACTAACCGCATTAGAAGTAAAGTGTTCTTTTTGGTATTTGAAATAAGCTGCAATTCCGATCATAGCGGCATTATCTGTACAAAATTCAAATTTGGGTATATGTACATTAATACCGTGTGAGTTTTTAAAATTGAGTACAGCTGATCTAATAGCTGAGTTGGCAGCAACACCTCCACCAATAGCTAAAGCCTTTACCGAATGATGATCTAAGGCCATCTCAATTTTTCGCATTAAAATAGAAACAATGGTCGATTGTACACTAGCGCAGATGTCATTCATATTTGCACTTACAAAGGTTTTATCTTTATTTGTCTCCTTGTTGATAAAGTTCAAAATATTTGTCTTTAATCCGCTAAAACTAAAATTTAAACCATCAACCTTGGGTATTGGAAAGGTAAATCTCATGGCATTACCCTGCTTTGCATATTTATCAATTAAAGGACCACCAGGGTAGGTGAGACCCAAAATTTTTGCTGTTTTGTCAAAAGCTTCACCTACTGCGTCGTCTAAGGTTTCGCCTAATATTTTCATGTCAAAATAATTCTCCACTAGCACTAATTGGGTATGTCCACCACTAATTGTAAGAGCCAAAAAAGGAAACTCAGGCACCTGCATTTGCTCATCGTTTATAAAGTGAGCCAAAATATGGGCTTGCATGTGATTTACTTCAATTAATGGTACCTTTAAACTCATGGATAAGGATTTTGCAAAGGATGTTCCCACTAAAAGTGATCCTAATAATCCTGGACCTCTTGTAAAAGCAACTGCTGAGAGTTCTTTTTTATCGATATTTGCTTCTTCTAAGGCTACTGAAACTACAGGTATAATATTTTGTTGATGTGCCCTAGAGGCTAACTCAGGAACTACGCCACCATATTTTTGGTGAATTTTTTGGGAAGCCACAATATTACTGAGAACTTTGTTTCCGAGTAAAACGGCAGCAGAGGTATCGTCACATGAAGATTCAATCGCTAAAATAAGAGGTTCAACTGGCATACAAAATGAGTTTGGACAAAGATAAAGGCAATAGTAGTATTAAAAAATTCGTAAGTGCAAGCATAAAAATAATGCTTGTCATACTCGTAATACTCATTGTGACTACAGGTATAGCACTTATACCTTCTATCCAGACCGGCATTACTTCATCAATCATTAAAAAAGTCAACAAGCAATACGGAATAGAAGTAGTCTTAGGAAGAACTCAAATTATACCAATTCAGCTAAAAACACAGTTAGGGCAACTGTTAATTTTAGATCATAAAAAGGATACCCTTTTTTATGTTGAAGAAGTCTCGACATCTATCGCAGAATTAAGTGCGCTATTAGAGGGAAGGATTAATATGAGCAACTATAAACTTAATGGAGCAGTGGCTAACGTTGTCATTTATCCTAAAGATTCTTCTAGTAATTTAGACATTTGGTTGGCTAAAATTAAAAGACCCGCAAAAACAGACGACTTTCGTTTTGAAGCTCAAAATATTCTGGCAGAAAATTTAAAACTTCGCTACACGGATTCAATAACAAACAGAAAGATATTTCTCGAACGTTTGAAACTCAATAATCTGTTAATTGAGAACAAAAACCTTTATGCAGAATACGTCTCCCTCGACAATGGTTTGTTTGACGATTTTAGCCTTATGTCGTCAACATTTAAGATAGCATTTGAAGAAGACGATTTACTTATTTCGAATTTATATTTGAGAAGTGCTTTATCTGAGATTTCTCTAAATGAGCTACAAATTCAAAACATTTCGAATGTAGAACAGCGAAAAATCAATTTTGACATTGCACCTTCTTTTGTAACTTTTAAGGAGTTTGAAAATTTAATGCCCAATTCGACTTTATTACGCCTACAAAATTCTTTATTCTTTGAAGGTAAAGGACTCTACGATAGAGGTCAAATAGATGCTTCAAAAACAAAAATCCAATATTTAGACTCCTATTTCAAGGGTGCTTTATATGTGGAAAATATCAATAATAAAAAGACTGATTTTTTCTTTGTTTCAAGAGGCGCAAACTTCAATCCTTTAGAATTAAGTGAGTTCTTAGAATTGAATCCAGAGTGGAGTTCATATCTCAATTCTTTTTCATCACTTAGATGGGAAGGTTTATTACAAAAAGAAGAAAGCAATTTTGTAGTTGAATCTATTGTTGATACTAATCAAGGTACTTTATTTTCAGATTTAAAATACAATGAAGAATCTGAAACATTTAATGGTCTTCTTTCATCAGATGAATTTAATTTCGGTGTTCTTTTTAAAGAGTTACCTCAAATTCCAACTTCACTAGATTTGGAATTTACAGGCCAAAGTTTTGAGTTTGATAAATTAAAGGCACAATTAGAAGGGGGAATTTGCACTGTGTCAGTTAACGATAAGACTTTTGAGGATATTCAGTTTTCAGGCTACTTCAGTGATAAATTATTCAACGGTTTAGTTTACAGCAGTCAGGAAGATTTTTCATATGACGTAAGCGGATCGGTTGATTTTTCCTTACCTGTTTACAATTACAACATCAACTTTTTGCTGAAAAGGTTTCGACTGTTCAAGTTTGGTATTGGAAATGATGAATTATCAAATCTAAATTTCAATTTAAATCTCAATCTTGACGGTAATTATTTTAGCGAATTAGAAGGAGTGTTACAATTCAACGATGGCCGTTATGCAGATCGAGACAATTATCTTGAATTCAAGGATTTAGTTGTCAATAGCAGCAGAACTAGTAATGATTTTAGATTATTTGAATTTGTGTCAGACGATTTGGTCTCAGGTGTTCTCAAAAGTGATATCGAATGGGCATACATCGATGAATATTTCAACCTGGTAAAAAATAGAATTTTAGGTATAGTTGAGCCTATCAGAGCAAATAATCAAAACAATGCGCTGATTTTTGATCTCGAATTAAAAAGTAAAATAGCCGCTCTGTTAAATCCAAATTTTAAACTTTCCGAAAACTCAAGTCTTAAAGGGAATTTTAATTTAAGAGATTCATTAACCCAATTATCTATAAGCACACCTTTATTGACCTTTCAAAAATATGAGATTCACAATTTGATAGGAGACTTGAATAACAACAGCGAACAAGTGGGTTTGACCTTTGCCATTGACTCTATTAAATCTTCACTCATCAATTTGAGAGAATTAACATTTGATGCTTTTGAGCAACGAGATTCGATTCTCTCCACATTAAAGTTTAAAAGTTATAGATCAAATAGTAATGTTTTTGAACTTAATTTAAGTCAACCTATTAACTCAAGTCAAGAAACTATTGATATTTATATCAAACCTTCTCAATTGGGACTAAAGGGGAAAACTTGGAAGTTAAATACGGCCAATGCATTGGATCATAAATTGTCCTATAATCCAAAAGAACAACGCTTAAAAATCAATCAAATCGAACTCGCAAATGATGAAGGAGATCGCATTCAAATCAATGCCCCGTATGTAGCTGCTACTGAAAAGCAAATTGATTTAAATTTCAAAGGTGTTCAATTGTTCAAGGTAACTCCAGACATTCGAAATCTAGAGTTAGATGGCGTACTTGATGGCTTTATGACAATCAATCAAATCAACGGTCAATACATACCAAGTACTAGTCTGGAAATCGAAGATTTAAGTGTCAACCAAAAAGTTGTTGGAGATGCCCAAATGGTTATTGCAGGAAACAGAGATCTGAGTTCTTTTGAGGTAGCCTCCTGGATTGAAGGCGAGCAGCAGACGCTTCTCAATATTCAGGGAAGTATTGAACAAGACGAAGATGAGAGGTATATATATGAATTAAATGCAGAATTAGATGATTTTGGCATTGCTCCATTTTCTCCTCTTGGGAAACAGACATTACACAGATTAACAGGGGAATTAACAGGGGAAATTGATGTGAGTGGCAGTCTTGAAAAGCCAATGATAAATGGTCTACTAAAACTCAACAATGGAGGAATGGCTTTTCAGTATCTCAATACAGATTATCAAATATCAGATCAGGCTATCATTCAAATTGAAAATCAAAATTTTGACTTTATAAATTTTGATTTTAGAGATCGTATTTATGATACGTCTGCAAATATCTCAGGACGCATTTCACATGAAAATTTCAAAATCTGGAATCTTGATCTTGAGGTAGATACCAATTTTGATCGATTCCTTATTCTCAATACAGATAATCAGCCCAATTCCTTGTATTACGGAACAGGATTTGTTTTGGGCAAAGGATATATTAAAGGCCTTTCTACTCAATTAAACATTGAATTTAACGGGGCCTCTGCACAAGGTACTAGTTTAAAAATTCCTTTGGGTGATGCAGAATCTGAATCTGACTATTCTTTCATCAATTTTGTGGGAGACAAGACAATTGAGCAAATGAAGAATGAGAAGGTTTTAAAAACCTATCGAGGGTTAGAACTTAATTTTGATATAGAAGTAACTGACCAAGCAGAGGTCGAAATTGTAATCGACCCCAGAAGCGGAAGTTCATTAAAGGGCAGTGGCGAAGGGTTATTACTTATGGAAATCAACACCGATGGTAAATTTAATATGTATGGTGAGTTTGTTGCAGTAGAAGGTTTTTACAATTATAAATTCGGAGGACTCATTGACAAGAGGTTTAAACTTCAGCCCGGAGGAACATTACTCTGGGACGGAGATCCACTTGCTGCCCAACTCCAGATGGATGCTGTTTATTCATTAAACGCAAATCCTTCACCTATATTAGAAAGCACTTCCTTTTCAGGAAGAATTCCAACAGAGGTGCTCGTGCGTTTAGAAGGGGAGTTAGAGGCGCCTAATATCAACTTTGACATTGCTTTTCCCAATACCTCTTCAGTTATTAAATCCGAATTGCAATACCGTTTACAAGACCCAACGATACGCGAGCGAAACGCATTCTTTTTACTCGCGCAGGGAACTTTCGTCAACGACCAGATAGGAATAAACCAACAGGCACTAACAGGAAATTTATTTCAAACGGCATCTGGCTTATTAGATCAAGTACTTGGAGAGAGTGAAACTTTTGATTTAGGATTGTCCTATGAGCAAGGCTTTTTAGATCCCACAGCTGATGTTCAAATTGAAAATCGAATAGGGGTAACGGTGAGTACACAGATCTCTGACCGAATTTTAATAAATGGTAAGGTTGGAGTTCCAGTAGGTGGAGTTTCAGAAACAGTCATCGCAGGTGATCTTGAAATTCAGATTATACTCAATGATGAAGGAACCCTTAGTGCTAAAATATTCAATCGAGAGAATGAAATTAGACAATTTTTAGCCGAGCAACAGGGGTATACTCAAGGAGTCGGTTTATCATATCAGGTAGATTTTGATAATTTTAAAAGCCTTTTAATGAAAATCATTCAAAAAGAGTAGGGTGATTTTAAAGAAATAGTTATTTCTACGCTCTTTTTTCTGAAATACATAAATCAAGAGGGTTATATAAGTTTAGTTTATTAGTTTTGAGCACTTTTTGAAATAGAATGAGTAAATCAATCAAAAACATTGGGGTTCTTACTTCAGGGGGAGACGCCCCTGGAATGAACGCAGCAATACGTTCTGTTGTTCGCACATGTGCCTATCTCAACATAAAATGTACTGCCGTCTACAGAGGATATCAAGGCATGATTGAAGGTGATTTTAAAACCTTTAACGCTAGAAGTGTCAACAATATCATCAATAAAGGAGGAACCATTTTGCAATCCGCGAGAAGCGAAGAGTTTCGAACTCTCGAAGGCAGAAAAAAAGCTCATAATCAATTGGTAAAAGCTGGAGTTGACGCCCTAGTGGTAATCGGTGGTAATGGAAGCTTCACAGGAGCCTTAAAATTTAATGAGGAGTTCGATTTTCCTGTAATGGGAATTCCAGGAACAATAGATAATGACATATTAGGCACATCATTTACATTGGGATTCGATACCGCCATTAATACAGTGGTAGATGCCATCGATAAAATTAGAGATACTGCAAGTTCACACAATCGCCTATTCTTTGTGGAAGTAATGGGTCGAGATGTGGGATTAATAGCACTCAATGCCGGTGTAGGTGCTGGTGCAGAGGAAATTTTAATTCCAGAACAAAACTTAGGTCTTGAGCGTTTGGTAGAATCTTTAAAGCGCAGTAAGAATTCAGGTAAGTCTTCAAGTATAGTTATTGTGGCCGAAGGAGACAAAACCGGAAATAACGTATTTGAATTAAAAGACTATGTCGAAAAGAACCTTCCCATTTACGACGTTAGAGTTTCAGTATTAGGACATATGCAAAGAGGAGGTAATCCAACTTGTTTCGATCGTGTTTTAGCATCTAGAATGGGTGTAAAGGCGGTGGAATCTTTGCTCGCAGGCCGCAGTACCGAAATGATTGGAATTAGAGATACTTCTTTGGTACTAGTTCCAATATCTGAGGCAATAAGTGGATTAACACAAGTAGATCAAGAACTCATCAGGGTTTCAGATATAATGACAACATAAATTAAAATCAATAAAAATGGCACAATTACAGATTGGTATTAACGGATTTGGAAGAATCGGAAGAATGGTTTTCCGCGCAGCAGCAGACAGAAATGATGTTGAAATCGTTGCAATCAATGACTTATTAGACGTAGAACACCTTGCATACCTTTTAAAATATGATTCAGTACACGGAAGATTCAATGGTTCCGTTGAAGTAATCAATGGTCAACTTATCGTAAATGGTAAAAATATTAGAATTACTGCGGAGCGCGATCCACAAAACTTAAAGTGGAACGAGGTTGGTGCAACTGTGGTTGCCGAATGTACAGGGATTTTTACAACCCTTGACATGGCCCAAAAACACATCGATGGTGGAGCTCAAAAGGTGGTAATTTCTGCACCTTCGAAAGACGCACCTATGTTTGTTATGGGTGTCAATCACAATGACGCAAAAGCATCTGACACTATCGTTTCTAATGCTTCTTGTACAACGAATTGTCTAGCCCCTTTAGCCAAGGTTCTCGATGACACCTTTGGCATAGAAGAAGGATTAATGACTACAGTTCACGCCACTACCGCCACGCAAATGACAGTGGATGGTCCATCTAGAAAAGATTATAGAGGTGGACGTTCTTCACTATTAAATATAATTCCTGCATCAACAGGAGCGGCTAAGGCTGTAACCAAAGTAATTCCTGCCCTTGAGGGGAAACTAACGGGAATGGCCTTTAGAGTTCCGACTGCAGATGTGTCTGTGGTTGATTTAACGGTTCGTCTTGAAAAACAGACTTCCTATGAAGAAATAAAAGCCGTGATGAAAAAAGCTTCTGAGAATGAGTTGAAAGGAATCTTAGGTTACGAAGACGAAGCTGTTGTTTCTCAAGATTTTATTGGCGACGCACGCACAAGTATCTTTGATGCTGGAGCTGGTATTGAGTTGAATGATAAATTTTTCAAGGTTATTTCTTGGTATGATAACGAGGCAGGATATTCAAACAAACTCGTTGACCTCTCTTTACACGTAGCCTCTTTATAATTTATTACAATGATTTTAGTCGTTGATAGTGGAGCCACAAAGTCAGATTGGATTGCACTTTCGAATTCTGGTGAACAACTTTTTATGACACAAACCTTGGGTTTGTCTCCTGAAGTTTTAACTCGAGAAGTCATAGAGGATCGACTCGCTAATAACTACGAGCTTTCTCAGAACAGCACTAAGGTTGAGCAGGTACACTTTTACGGTGCAGGCTGCGGAACTGACCGTATGAAGAAATTTCTGATTGAAATTTTTAAAGATTTTTTCCCTAATGCTCATATCGCCGTTCAAGAAGATACTTATGCTGCGATTTACTCTACCACTGAAATCGGTAAGCAAGGTATCGTTTGTATCCTGGGTACAGGGTCAAATTGTTCGTATTACGACGGACATCAGGCTTTTCAAAAGGTCACTTCCCTTGGATATATTCTAATGGATGATGGAAGTGGAAATTTCTTTGGAAGAAAACTCTTGAGAGATTATTACTTTCATAAAATGCCACAAGACTTGGGAATGAAGTTTTCAAAACAATTCGAATTAGAAGCTGATGTCATCAAAGAGTATTTATACAAACAGCCGAATCCAAATACCTATTTAGCCAAATTTGCCAGATTCTTAATCGAAAATAAGGAACATTCTTATTGCAAAGGAGTAATAGAAAAGGGCTTACAACAATTCGTCAATAACCATATCATGCAATTTGAATTGGCGACGAAAGTACCAATTCACTTCGTGGGCAGTATTGCCCATTTCTTGCGAGATGAGGTTAGCGCTTGTCTTGAGCGTAACGACTTAGTCATTGGAAAAATTGAACAACGACCTATAGACGGTCTAGTAGAATTTCACAAAAAGACGCTTTAACAGCGTCTTTTTTTATTTCATAGCAATCATTGAAATCTCAACATTTACAAATTTTGGAAGATTAGCAACTTCTACTGTTTCACGTGCCGGGGCAGTTTTGTCGTCAAAGTAACTTCCATAAACTACGTTGATTTCTGAAAATTGGTGCATATCGGCTATAAAAATGCTGGTCTTGACTACATCTTCGAATGAAAAACCAGCTTCATCTAAGATGGCTTTTAAATTTTCCATGCATTGTTTGGTCTCTGCTTTGATATCGGATTGAACAAGACCTCCAGTACTTGAATCTATTGCGATTTGTCCAGAGGTATAAAGGGTGTTTCCAAATTTCACCGCTTGATTATAAGGGCCAATTGGTGCAGCAGCTTTTGAGGTTGTGATAATTTCTTTCATAGTACTATAATTAAATTGTTTCAACGCCTGAACGAGGTATTTCTTTGGCTTCTACTTTCCCATTTGAGATCAGAGAGCATAGAGCTATTTATACCTATAAAGAAATCCCACCGTTGATTCCTTCCAAAAGGTACCCAATTAAATCTCAAGTCAAAACTTTTTAATTCTCGTTTAAATCCGAGTTGGGTTAAATTGAATCCTTTATTTTTAAAATCATATCCAGAGGAAAAACGAACTTTCCACTTAGGGGTAAGATCTACAGTCCCTGAAAACATTAAGGAGGTATTTGTAAATTCATTTTGCCTTACGTTGTTAGAATAATTTGAGGTAAATGCCAAACGAAGTGTCCAGGGTAAGGGGTTTCGATATAATTCACTTTCTTCTTCTTCCTCATCTTCAGGAGCTCTACTCGATTGGTTTCGATCATCAAAACCTCCATCATTTAAACCAAATCCAAATAAATCATCATCACGCCCTCCACTAGCCGCTCTGTAGTCTTCATTGTAATTCTCGCCATTTCTACCTTCTGATTCTTGTTCATCGTCTTTGCGAGCATTTCTATCAAAGGTTTTATTGTCTAATGAGTAACCCACATTTACACTAAATCGAGTAAGACGAAAAAGTGAACCGTTGTTTTTTACGTTGAGTTTATTTATTTTTCGGTTATTGGCATCCAAAGCATAAGGGTCTAATGCTCCCGTAAAATTGATACTCATTTTTTTATCAAATAAGGATGTTGCTCCATTAAAGGTGACTGGACTTATTCTTAGAGAATCTGCCTCCATGTTATAGGAACTTGAAAAATTCAAATTGCTTAATAGGGACACCTTTTTTGATTCCGTTTCGGTACTATCCTTAGGCCTTACTTTGGCTTCTAAAGTGTTTTGAAGTGCAAAACTCAAGCTGTTAGTTCGCCTTAGACTGGGCGCCCCGTAAAGACTTCCCTCAAAACTTGAATATTGTTCTAGCGCTCCGTCGTAACGTTCGTAATAATCGTAGTATTGCTCAAATGAAGGTTTGTAACTCCAAGAAACCGAAGGCCTTATCACATGTCGTATCGCTTCAAATTTTGAATTTTCATTGAAGGTGTATGTTCCGTATAAGGTGGTTCCAACACTTGAGCTAATACCGTAATTGTTATATCGTTCAAATCCTCTCACGGTGTCCAATACAATTTCTTTATTGAATTCTGCATTAGGGTCTTGGCCTCGCCTAAAGGTTTCAAAGGTCCAGACATCTTCATAACTCGCACCTGCAGAAATACTTAAGTATTTTGCAACCTTAAAGTTGGTGCTTATAGGAATACTGTGACGTGCTCCAAATTTTGCATCCTCAAACATTCGTGAAGTTAGAAATAAAGAGTCTGTTGTTCGAATTCTATTTTCTGCCCTCATGGAGTATTGCAAGTTGATATTTTGTATAATTCCTTTTTTTATACCATTGCGTTTAGCAAAGGGAAATATACGTTCCATATTGGCTTGCATTGTAGGTAGGGTCATATTGATGGCCTGCGTATTTGTGTTTTGATTGTGGGTCGCAGTTAAACTCAAATTCACAGAGGGATAAGCAGGAAATGTTTTCGAATAGGAGACAGATGAGGACAAATTGTTATTCTGTGTTAATGCCAAATTCTGTTGGTTTGCAGAATTCCTGAAATACGAACTACTTCCAATGTTAACAGAGGCTGAAAATCTTGAATTGGGACTTGCTTTGGCATCTTGTGAATGTGAGATCTGTAAATTAAAAATGGTACTTCGGCTGTAATCGTCGAATCCTTTTTGACTGTTGACAAGATTTTCAAATCGAAAATTAACATTACCTCGATATTTATAGCGCTTGGTGTAAACGGACTGCAAGCGCATCCCATAACTTCCGTTGGTGTAGAAGTCTCCCATAATATTAAGATCAGCATATTCGCTTAAAGGCAAGTAGTATCCACCATTCTGTAAGGCATAACCGCGTTGGGGATCATTTGTAATTGTCGGAAATATCAATCCTCCTGTTCGTCCTGTGGTCAAGGGGAAATAAGCAAATGGTAAGGCAATCGGAGTAGGTACATCTTCTAGATACATATTGGCAAAACCTGCTATAATCTTTTTACCAGGAACAAATTTTGCTTTTCTAATTTTGATGTAGTAGTCTGGATCAATCGTATCTTTTGCGGTCGTCAATTTTCCGTCTTTAAAGAAAAAAACTGAATCGTTTTCTTTTTTGGTGAATTCAGTAAAGACTTTCATCGATTCACCTCCACCCAATGCACCTAGTGAAGCTCCTTGTTCTGTTCTGGAGTTATAAATAAGGGCTTTTTGGGTATTGAAATTAAATCGAATTGAATCTGGAATCACAACCGAAGGCCCTTGAGTAAAATTAGGTGTTTGCTCTTTTTCGCCCTTATCATTGGTGATTCGGCCGGCCTGAACTTCACTAGTCAAATAATCAATATCGATAATCCCAGCAGTTAGTTCTGTGTCTTCATATAAAATTTCAGCTTCGTTATTCAGTGCAATTTTATTCTCGAGTTGACTTATTTTGACAAAATCTTTTGCCTTGTATTTGATAGGTCCAGTTATTTTTCCGTTAGAAACTGCATTTGGTAGGATACTATCTTTTTTCGTTAAACCACTGTTTTCTGCGTCGAACTTAAGCGCATCAGTTACTTTTTGAACTTCAATTTTAGACTGAAAAAGTGGAGCGGTAAGGCCTTTGATTTTTTTCTCTTGTGAATGAATTCCACCAGATAAAAAAAGGGCTAACAACACTAAGACAACTGAAAATTTAGATAGGCCCAAATCTGTAGAGAATATTAATTACCAAGTATGGCTTGATTTTTGACATCAAACTTACACAATATTTAACTTAAGTTGAAATAGGATTTATTAAATTTGAAGTATATTATAGTCCTTACAAACCAATATAAACATGCGAAAAAGTATTTTATTTTTGACTTTTATATTAATTACGACTCATTTTCTCTGGGCCGATGCAATAGTCAATACAAAACCTTTTGTTGTTGTAATTGACGCCGGTCACGGTGGAAAAGACCCTGGTAATGTCGGTAACGGCTTTATTGAAAAAAACATTGCCCTTAATATTGCTCTAGCGATTGGAAAAGAGTTGTCCAAAGAAAGTAATATCAAAGTCGTTTATACTAGAGATAGCGACACTTTTTTGGAACTTGAAGAGAGAGGTGCTATTGCAAACAGAAATGATGCAGACCTTTTCCTGTCCATTCATTGTGACGCACATAGCTCAAACGCCTATGGAGCAGGCACATTCGTGTTAGGTTTGCATGCTTCGGAGGAAAATTTTAAAGTTGCAAAACGCGAAAACTCTGTAATCTACCTTGAGGATGACTTTAGAGAAAAATATGCCAAATATGATATAGATTCTCCGGAATCCGTAATAGGTCTTACGGTAATGCAAGAAGAACATCTAGAGAAAAGTATCCAGTTAGCTTCGCTAATACAAAATAGTTTTACCAGAGAGCTCAAAAGAAAAGATCGAAAAGTGAAGCAAGCTGGCTTTATTGTTTTACATCAAACTTTTATGCCTAGTGTATTGGTAGAAACAGGTTTTTTGACCAACAAAAACGAAGGAAGCTATCTGAATTCTAAAAAAGGACAAATCGAAATGGGGCGTTCCATTGCCCAGGCGGTATTATTATACAAAAAGAATTTTGAGCGTAATAGTGTTTTCAGTGATGTAGATACCGAAGAGATTGGAGGAGCATCAACCACTGAGACCATAAATCAGGAGGAGATTGCATCCCCAACAATTATCAATTCTTATAAAGAATTGCAGGAGACCAAAGAAAAGAATCAAGAAATCATCAACAGCTATGAAACCCAAAAAACTCAGGACAAAATTGAAGACGGAGATTCAGAAATTGATTTGATTCAAAAAAGTGAGGATGAAATATTGTCAACTCCCCCCACTGCAAACGACCCTGAAGAAATAACTAAAGAAAGCAATCCGTCTGAAGAATCAGAGACTTATCAAACAGAAGTCGATAGCAGTAAGGAGTCTGTAAAAGATAAAAAAGACCATTTAGAGACAAGCCATAAAGAAAGCTCTCAGGAACAGACTGTCGAAAATGAAAAAGCAGAAGCGCTTAAAGAGGTGAATAAAACTCTAATTACCTTCAAGGTTCAAATCATGGCTAGAAAAACAAGTTTAGTTATTAAACCTGTCTCAGACAGTTTTAATGGACTACCTAATATCAGCACTGAACAATTTGGTCAATATACACGATATATGGTAGGTGAAACTCATTCGTATGCATCTGTGAAACGACTTTTAGAACGCGCTAAGTTGTCTGGATACGCGGATGCTTATGTAGTAGCCTACAAAGCTGATAAACGTGTCTCCATAACATCAAAAGTAAAACGAGAACATCCTTAAGATTTGATGAGTTTGAAAATATCCCAAGAATTAAAAGCAGGTTTTGTCGCAGCCGTTGGAATTTGCGCTTCAATCTTCGGATTGAATTATTTAAAGTCTTCCTCTCTTTTTGACTCTTCCAAAACTTTTTATGCAGTTTACGATCATGTAGGAGGCCTTCAAAGTGGAACCCCGGTGAGTTTGAATGGGTTTAGTGTAGGAACGATTCAAAACGTTGGTTTTTTAAATCAAAGAGGCCAACTTTTAGTAACGCTCTCTATCACAACAGATTTTGAATTTTCGAAAAATTCGGTTGCAGAGCTTTATGATACAGGTATTATTGGAGGTAAGGGTATTCAAATTGTCCAAAGATTTGATAATGCAAAGCTAGCTCAAAGTGGAGACACCCTGCAGACAGCTGTAAAACCTGGAATTACAGAATTAGTGCAACAAAAATTAACCCCTTTACAATTAAAAGTTGAAGACGCTATTAGCAACGCGGATAGTTTAGTTGTCTCTATAAATAATGTGCTAGATGTAAATACTCAAGCAAATCTGAGACAAACAAGTGCAGAGTTGTTAGAAATATCGAAAAGCTTAAACGGTATTACCACAAGTTTAGATGATTTGATGGCTACATCGAATTCAGATATTAAAAGCACTTTAAAAAACACCAATCAAATTAGTCAAAATCTCAAAGAGATGACTGACAGTATACCCGCTGACGATGTAGCCACTATTGTTTCGCAGAGCAAGGAAATAACCAAAAAGCTATCAGCAATCCTTGAGCAACTCGAAAAAGGTGAAGGTAGTTTAGGAAAAATGATGTCCAACGACGAATTACATCAAAATTTATTGAATACATCAAAAGAATTGGAATTACTTCTGCAAGATTTGAGGTTAAATCCTAAACGTTATATCGACATTTCGCTTTTTGGAAAAAAACAAAAAGCATATGTCTTGCCCACGGATGATCCTGCAAAATCTGAATTAAAACAAGAATAGTACATGAGTACAATGCTTAGTTCCGTCATATTCGTGTCGATTTGGATTGTTGCACTTTTTGTGCTCTTTAAAAACGCTAGTAAACTCAAAAAGGCTATAAATCAAGGTCAAGGTAATTTTGATTATACTAATAGTAGTGAACGTGGGAAACAAATGCTCAAAGTTGCTTTTGGACAATCAAAAATGGGATCAAGACCTATAGCTGCCATTCTTCACCTAATCGTTTATATCGGTTTTTTTGTTGTCAATATTGAGCTCATAGAAATTCTAATAGATGGTCTCTTTGGAACACACCGAATTTTATATCGAGTTTTAGGTAGCTTTTATGATGGCTTTACTGCGACTCTAGAAATTTTTGCAGCACTAGTTTTGTTAGCTGTTGTACTTTTTTGGATTCGAAGAAATGTGTTGAGAATTAGAAGATTTAGATTGTCTGAAATGAAAGGGTGGCCCAAACTTGATGCAGATTTTATTTTGTATTTCGAAGTTCTTTTGATGCTGCTTTTTTTTGGAATGAACTCATCTGATCTGGTCTTGCAGTCTAGAGGAGTAGTGCATTATACAGAAGCTGGCTTTTTCCCTGTAAGTACAATCTTTACACCTCTATTTGAGTCTATGGAGACTTCTACTCTCATTGTATTTGAACGAAGTTTTTGGTGGTTACATATCATAGGTATATTATGCTTCTTAAATTATCTATATTATTCGAAGCACCTGCATATCATTTTGGCGTTTCCAAATACATTCTTTGCTAGATTAGGAGCCATAGGGAATATGAATAATATGCAATCGGTCACCAATGAAGTGAAGGCTTTTATGGATCCAAACGCTGCTCAAAGTGCAGACGAAAATTCCATACCTTCATTTGGCGCTAAGGATGTAACAGATTTAAGTGTATTGCAATTATTGAATGCATTTAGTTGCACAGAATGCGGTAGATGCACCTCTGTTTGTCCGGCACATTTAACTGGGAAAAAACTCTCTCCAAGAAAAATTATGATGGATACGAGAGATCGAGCTACGGAATTAATCGGAGATAAAGACAAAAAATTAAATGAAGAAAAGCATTTACTCGACGGCTATATCTCAAGAGAAGAACTCTGGGCTTGCACAACTTGTAATGCTTGTGTAGAAGCTTGCCCAATTTTGATAGATCCAGTATCAATTATTTTAGATATGAGGCGTTATTTGATAATGGAAGAATCTTCTGGTCCTGCTGATCTGAATTCAATGATGACAAATATGGAAAACAATGGAGCACCATGGCCCTTTAGCCCTAAAGACCGCATGAATTGGACAAAAGATTAAAATAAAATGGATAAATCAGCAATAAAAATTCCCACATTGGCAGAATTGCAAGCTCAAGGCATAAAACCTGATTATGTGTTTTGGGTTGGATGTGCTGGTAGCTTTGATGATCGCGCTAAAAAAATCACTAAAGCTTTTGCAAAAATTTTACAGGCTTCAAAGGTGAGTTTTGCCGTTTTAGGCCAAGAAGAAAGTTGTAGTGGAGACCCTGCAAAAAGAGCAGGTAATGAATTCTTATTTCAAATGCAGGCCATGAGTAATATAGAGATTTTAAATGCCTATGAAACACAGAATATAGTCACGGCCTGTCCTCACTGTTTTAATACTCTAAAAAATGAATATCCTGGATTAGGAGGTCATTACAATGTGATACATCACACACAACTAATAGCTGAACTATTTTCTACAAACAAACTTTTGGTCAGTGGTGGTAATTTTAAGGGAAAGAAAATTACATATCACGACCCCTGTTATTTAAGCAGAGCTAACAATATCTATGAAATCCCAAGAGAGGTGCTTACCAAGTTAGATGCTGAGCTAGTGGAAATGAAAAAATGCAAAAAAAACGGACTTTGTTGTGGAGCTGGAGGAGCACAGATGTTCAAAGAATCTGAAAAGGGGAATAAAGAAATAAATGTTGAACGCGCTGAGCAGGTCAAAGCGACAAATGCGGATATTTTGGCCTCCTCTTGTCCGTTTTGTAACATCATGATGAATGATGGTCTTTCATTTGAGGACGAATCGAACACCACAGAAGTAAAAGATATCGCTGAGCTTATTGCTGAGGCAGCAGACTTGTAATATGAATATAGAATTTGAAGAACTACCAGAATCATCACGAATCTGGATTTATCAATGTAACAGAACTTTTTCTGAACAAGAACAAAGAGAAATAAATGAGGCGCTTAAATCCTTTATTGAAGCCTGGGGAACACATGGACATCCGTTAAAGGCTGGTTTTAAAACGCCTTACAATCGTTTTATAGTTATAGCTGTTGATCAAGTGCATCAAGCACCATCAGGTTGTTCAATCGACGCCTCCGTACGCCTTATTCAAGAGTTTGAGCAGAAGTTTAATGTAGTGCTTATGGATAATATGAACGTTTCATTTAAGCATGGGCAATTTATTGCTTATAAAGCCTTGAAGGAGTTCAAGCAAATGGCCAAAGACAAATCTATATCTGCGAACACCATTGTTTTCAATAATCTGGTAACCACCAAAGCAGAGTTTGAATCTAATTGGGAGGTGCCCGCTGCTGAGAGCTGGCATTCTCGGTTTATCAAATAATGTAGTTATTTGTTTTATCGAAACTTAGCGCCGTTTATCTAATTATTGGAAGGGTACATTTAATCTCTGGATTTAGAGTTCTAAATTATAGGTTGAACCTAAAAGTGCTACCTAAACAGTGACTCAAAATTTTAAAAAACACGAATTTGATTGCAGTTGTGGATGTGAAATGCCATTAACCGTTGAGTTGAATGTGCAACGATTAGCTGAAGAATTACAATACATCAGAAATTACATTCAACGTCCTATTAACATCAATAGTGGCTATAGATGTGAGTCTTACAATAATACTATTCCTGGCAGTTCGAGTAGATCTCAGCACGTCCTCGGTAAAGCCGCCGATATCGTTGTTAGCGGAATGAATTCTACACAAGTTTTCCAACAATTAGATGAGTTGCAGCACAAAGGAAAAATACACACTGGTGGAATGGGGCTTTACGATACTTTTGTTCACTACGACATAAGAGGATATCGCAAGAGATGGAATTATTCTTCTAACAGCAATGTTAGCTCTAGCGATTCCACCTTTACTGAAGGCCCTCTAGTGTTAGAGAAAGACCAAAAGGAAAAAATATCAGAGTCAAGACCAATGCATGTAAAAAAAGTACCGATTCGTTTGAGTTCGGTTTTATCAGGAGTAGGGGTGCTATTTACCACTTATCTTGTTTATGTATACAATTATAAACGAGGCTTATTCGATGAACTCATTCGACGAATTCTAAGCCTTCCGGACTGGATACAATCTTTTTTCTAGTAATTACCTATTAGTTTAACTTTTACTCATTGTGATTTTAATTAATTTGCTTTGAGTTATAATGGGTTTATTTATTTCCCGTTACTAAGTAGTAGATCGGTTTAAGCAATGCATTAAATGAACAAAAAAGTCTTAGGTCTTTACCTTTTAGGAGTATTCATATTTTCAAGCACATGGGCTCAGCAAAAATCAAATTCTGAGGTTGATAGTTTGTACCAAACTTTGAACAACAAAGAGAGGGTAGGTCAGCTCTTTATGGTTTATCTCAATTCAGAAAGTGAATCCGATCCCGCTGAGATTGATACCCTTATCACCCGATATTATTTAGGAAATTTACTTTTTTCAACTGGAACGCCTAAAGAACAACTCAAATTAACCAATAGGTTCCAAGCCTTAGCAAAAACTCCATTAGCAATTGGAATGGATGCAGAATGGGGTTTAGCAATGCGTCTTAGAAACGTTTTGAAGTTTCCTTGGAACATGACCTTGGGAGCTATTCAAGACATGGATTTACTCAAGGAATTAGGCTATAGAATTGGTCTTCATTGCAAACGAATCGGCGTTCACATCAATTTTGCGCCAGTGGTGGATATTAATACTAATCCCTTAAACCCAATTATTGGAAATCGATCCTTTGGATCTTCGCCAGGGGAGGTGACAAAAAGAGCATTAGCGTTTTCAAAAGGACTTGATTCTGCAGGAGTTTTAGCTGTGGCAAAGCATTTTCCTGGTCATGGAGATACTGAAGTGGATTCACATTTGGCTTTACCTCAAGTAGCGCATTCCGAAGATCGATTGCGGCAGGTGGAGTTGTATCCTTATGAAAAACTAATTGATGAAGGGCTAAAAGCGGTAATGGTTGCTCATTTATCTGTTCCAGCCTTTCAAAAATCGAAGACTGATGTTCCTGCATCATTGTCTAAAGAAATTATTCAAGGTTTGCTTAGAAAAGAATTAGGTTTTAAAGGCTTAGTCGTGTCTGATGCCCTCAATATGAAAGGTGCTACGGTTAGCAATGAGAAAGATGTAGCACTCGAGGCCTTTTTGGCAGGTAACGAATTACTCGTATTTCCGGCAGATTACAAAAAGTCTTTTACAAGTGTTCTAACGGCCTACAGAAACGGAATAATCCGTGAAAAACAGATGGCCAGTGCTGTTAAAAAAATCCTTCAACTCAAATTGGATAATGGCTTATTCAAAAATCGGTTTGTAGAAGAAGTGAATATCAATCAAGACTTGGCTTCTCCTAAAGATTTCATTCTCAATGAAAAACTAGTAGAAAAGTCTATTACAGTTTTAAAAAATGAAAATAACGGCATTCCGTTATCACCATCGACTAAAATTGTCTATGTGCCCTTAGGAGATAGCGATCACCAAACATTTTTAAAAACCTTGAATTTTTACGGATACATCGAAAAGGTAGAACTTCACAATGGGGTGGATAAAAACGTCATGGATAAGTTATCTGAGGCAGATCATATTATAGTTGGTTTTCATAAATCCAATATCAATCCTTACAAGTCGCATAAGTGGTCTAAACAGGACTTAAAGAGCCTCGATGTATTGAATCAATGGCCTGCTAAAAAGGCTTTGGTTCTATTTTCAAAACCCTATTCTCTTGATGATATTCCAATAATTGAGAACTTTGATGAAATTGTAATGTCTTATCAAAACAGCGAAATTGCGCAAGCTAAAACAGCCCAGCTGCTTTTTGGTGCCTTCGCTTCTGAGGGACGACTTCCTGTTGGTGTTAATACAATTTTTAGTCAAGGAATGGGACTCGAAACAACAGCTTTACAAACTATATCACTTTCATTTACACCTGAAATAGTTGGATTTTCTTCGAAGAAACTGACCAAAGTAGATTCTTTAGTCAAAATTGGTTTAGATTCTCTCATGTTTCCAGGTGCACAAATAGTCGTCGGAAGAAATGGAAAAATTATCTTTCATAAGTCTTTCGGGTATCACTCCTACGCAAAAAAAACTAAAGTAAAATGGGACCACTTGTATGACCTTGCTTCAGTTACGAAAATCGCAGCCACCCTACCTATTTTGATGAATGAAGTGCAAAATCAAGAATTACAACTCTCTGATTCTTTGTCAACATTAATTCCCGCTTTAGTAGAATCTGAATTTGCTGATCAAACCATTAGAAGTGCCTTATCTCATTATGGACAATTCCCAGCTGGAATTCCTTTTTACCAAGAAACAGTCAATGAAAAAAATCTTGATCCGTTAGATTCTCATTACGCTAGAGAACAAAGTGAATCCTTTCCGCTAAAAGTGGCAGACGATTTATACATCACAGATGAAATGTCAGATCGTATTCTCAATCAAATAACACAGGCCAAAGCTGTTTCTAAAGAATATATATACAGTGACCTTCCCTATTATTTGATGCAGTATTATTTAGAAACCAAATACAAGACTTCTTTAGAAAACTTAGTCAAAGATTTCTTATACCTACCCGCTGGATTCAATAGAATAGGGTTTAATCCAAATAACTGGTATACAAAAGAGAAAATTACCCCGACGGTTATAGAAAAAAAGTTCAGAAAACAAAAAATTCAAGGCTTTGTGCACGATAAAGGAGCGGCTATTTTAGGAGGAGTTGCTGGTCATGCTGGATTATTCTCTAACAGTTTAGAGCTTTATAAGCTTATGCAAATGTATTTATATGGTGGTGTCTATGCGGACAAGAAATATATTGAAGCTGATACTATAAACGATTTTAACACCTGCTACTATTGTAATATGGGGGTAAGGCGTGGAGTTGGATTTGATAAACCGCAGTTGAAAGATTCTGTTCCTACATGTGGATGTGTTTCTTCAGAGAGTTTTGGGCATAGCGGATTTACTGGAACGTATGTTTGGGCAGATCCAGAAAAAGAGCTTGTCTTCGTCTTTTTATCCAATGCCGTTTACCCTAAGGGAAATAATACACATTTACTACGTTCAAACCTCAGAACTCGTATTCAACAAGCCGTATATGATGCCATACTCGAATAGTATCTTTATTTTTGTTAAAAAGCGCTTTTGAAAATTGCTATAGTTTGTTTTCCAACTTTTGGAGGAAGTGGCGTAGTAGCCACAGAGCTCGGTCTTGCTTTTGCAGATAAGGGGCACGAAATACATTTTGTTACCTACAAGCAGCCCGTTCGATTGTCTCAGTTAAATAAAAATATATTTTTTCACGAGGTTCAAGTTCCTGATTATCCATTATTTAATCACCAGCCTTATGATTTAGCCTTGTCGAGTAAGCTAGTGAACGTCATTCGAAAACATCAAATCGATGTGCTTCACGTTCATTATGCGATTCCCAATGCTTACGCAGCTTATATGGCCAAAACCATGTTGAAAGATGAAGGTTACAACATTCCAATCATTACTACATTGCACGGAACAGACGTTACTTTGGTCGGTAGTCATCCTTTCTATAAGCCCGCAGTAACTTTTAGTATAAATCATTCAGATTGGGTAACTGCAGTCAGCCACAGTTTAAAAAACATGACCTATGACATGTTTAATATTCAAAGACCGATAGAGGTTATTCCCAATTTCATAGATGTTTCAAAGTACGAAAAGAATAAAACAAAACCCTGTAAACGTCATTTAGTGGCTTTACCAGAGGAAAAAATTATAACACATGTATCTAATTTTAGAAAGGTCAAGAGAATCCCTGATGTAATTAGAGTATTTGAAAAGGTAACTCAAAAGATTCCTTCCAAACTCGTTATGGTAGGTGAGGGGCCTGAGAAAAATAAAGCAAAGAAACTTGTAGACAAATTAGGATTGTCTGATAAGGTTCACTTTTTGGGAAACAGCTCAGAAATTGATCGAATATTGTGTTGGACTGATTTGTTCTTACTGCCTTCTGAAATGGAGAGTTTTGGATTGTCTGCTCTAGAAGCCATGGCAAATAAATGTGCTGTTGTTTCTTCTAATGCAGGAGGTTTGCCAGAAGTAAATGAAAAAGGAGTTACAGGATTTTTAAATGAAATCGGTGACATTGAAGGTATGTCTATCTCGACTATTCACATTCTTGAAGACGAGAATCGATTAAAAGAGTTTAAGGATAGAGCCCAAGAACATTCTTTTAAATTTGATATTAATGTGATTTTACCTTTATACGAATCGATTTATGACAAAGCCTATCACAAATCTAGTGTCAATCAAAAATTATAATAGTCCTTGTACCACTGAACAAATTGTTTGATACCTGCAGCTAATTCTGTATTGGGATGGTAATCGTAGTCTTTGATTAGCGCATCGACATTTGCCCAAGTTTTATACACATCACCCGCTTGCATTTCAACGTATTCTTTATGGGTTTCTCTTCCCATTTCTTTTTCGATGGTGTCAATGAAATCTAAAAGATTTACGGATTGATTGTTACCAATATTATAAAGTTTATAAGGTTTTCTTTGAGCTGTATCTTTTAAAATGATACGGACAATACCCTCTACGATATCATCGATATAGGTAAAGTCCCGTTCTAATTTACCCTTGTTAAAGACCTTGATAGGCTTTTGCTTTCTAATTGCCTCACAAAACAGAAAATAGGCCATGTCTGGGCGTCCCCAAGGACCGTATACCGTAAAAAATCTAAGGCCAGTAGTAGCAAATTTATAGAGATGACTATAGGTATGCGCCATTAGTTCATTCGATTTTTTAGAAGCGGCATAAAGACTTATTGGATGATCAACTCTATCCTCAGTCGAGAATGGAACTTTTTCATTTTGACCATATACTGAAGAAGAACTGGCGTAAACCAGATGTTTAATCTCATGGTTTCTACAGCATTCTAAGATGTTAACAAAACCGACTATATTACTTTCTACATAAGCCTTTGGATTTTCGATGGAGTAGCGAACACCAGCCTGTGCAGCCAAATTACATACCACATCGAAAGACTCTCGCTCAAAAAGCTGCTCTAAAGCATCTGCATCTGCAATATCAATTTTATAAAAATTAAACTGAGGGTAGATTTCACTGTGACATCTTATATTGTCTTGTTCAGCATCTATCTTAGAAATTCCCAATTGTCCAAGCCTGTCAAATTTAAGAGTTGTGCTATAATAAGAATTGATATTGTCGATTCCAATGACGCGATGCCCTTCTTTTAGTAATCTTAAACTGGTGAAATACCCAATAAAACCGGCAGCTCCAGTAACTAGGATATTCATGACTGACCGATTTTATAAATTTTAAACCCAATTTTACTCAGCTGCTCATTATCTAGAATCCTTCTGCCGTCAAAAACAAAAGCAGGTTTCATCATTGCCTGGTAAATGTCAGACCAATTCAAATCAATAAATTCATCCCATTCGGTTAAAACGGCTATGGCATGGGCATCTTGTGAAGCCTCATAAGCTGAATTAACTACGGTCAAATACTTTTCATTTTCTTCTGCTGAACGTGTTCCTAAGTAATTCAGATCAGCGAGCATTTGTTCTTTTTTTACTTTAGGATCGTATACAGTGATATTCGCATGTTCTTCTATGAGAGCATCTGCAACATAGATTGCTGCAGCCTCACGTGTATCGTTGGTATCTTTTTTAAATGCCCAACCGTAGAAGGCTATTTTTTTACCAGATACGGTGTTGTATAGCGTAGAAATAATATGTTCTGCAAAGCGCTTTTTTTGATAATCATTTAAAAGAATGACCTGCTCCCAATAATCAGCCACTTCTTGAAGTCCGTATGACTTGGCGATATAGACTAAATTGAGAATGTCCTTTTGAAAGCAAGATCCTCCGAAGCCAACAGAGGCCTTTAAGAATTTCGGTCCTATTCTGGAGTCAAGTCCAATAGCTTTAGCGACTTCATCTACATCAGCATCTGTCTTTTCGCACAGTGCTGAAATGGCATTGATAGAAGATACACGCTGCGCCAAAAAGGCATTGGCAACAAGTTTAGATAATTCTGATGACCATACATTAGTTTGTAATATCTTTTCTTTGGGAAGCCAGTGCTCATAGATAGCACTAAGTGCATTTCGAGCGGCTATTCCTGAAGGGGTTTCATCTCCTCCGATGAGTATGCGATCTGCTTCTACTAAATCGGTAATCGCTGTCCCTTCGGCTAAAAATTCTGGATTTGATAAGATTTCAAAGTGGATCCCTGCACTCGTATTGTCTAATATGTTTTTGATGGCTGCCGCAGTACGAACAGGTAAGGTTGATTTTTCAACCACAATTTTGTCTGATGTAGCTGCCTTAGCTATAGAGCGAGCACAAAGTTCAATATATTTGAGATCGGCTGCCTGTCCTTTGCCTTTACCGTAGGTTTTGGTCGGGGTGTTCACAGAAATAAAAATCATATCTGCTTCTTGAATAGCACGATCTACATCGGTACTAAAAAACAAGTTACGACCCCTGGTTTCTGCGATTAAATCAGCTAATCCTGGTTCGTAAACAGGTAGGTTGTCTAAGTTTTCATCATTCCATTGGGCGATTCGCGTTGGATTGATATCTACCACTTCAACTTTGATTTCTGGGCATTTGTTTGCGATTACGGTCATCGTTGGACCTCCAACATAACCAGCACCAATACAACAAATAGATTTTACATTCATTTTTAGGACATTTTTCTACGCAAATTTAATTAGAATGCGCGGTTATAAAAACTACCAATAGTCGTTTCTATGATATGTTCAATTTTAGGTAAGTCTTTTTTCTTCAATTGTATTTTCTTAAGCGCATTGATGTGACGCATGTGGTGTGCATCAGTAGCTGCGAAATCATAAATATTCATATCGAGTAGGGTGTAGGCCGTTTTTTGAACTTGAGAGCCGTAATACCCACCGAGTGCTAACAAATTAAGTTGCATAAAAACACTTTCAGTTTTCTTTAAACGTCGATAGTAATCTGGCTTCTTGTGATAATATAAGTAGCGCTCAGGGTGCGCAAGTATGGGATACAAACCCTTTTTGACTGAAAGCTGAAGTGCGTCTTCTAGATTTGCTGAGGCCTGTAAATATGACATTTCAACTAAGAGATAGTTCTGAGCTAATGGCATAGCTCCTCCTTTTTCTAAAAGTCGATCGAAATTTTCGTCAATCATGTGTTCTGCAGCTATATTTCTTTTGATAAAAAAATCATGTGAATCTAGATGAGCGCTCAAGTTTTTTTCAGCCCTCTTGATAGTCTCAGGTGTATTAGGATGAACACCTGACATGATATGAGGGGTATGAATCAAACCACTAAATCCAAGGTTGTGCAAGGCTTTTATCATTTCAAGCGAGTCCTCTGATGTTTTGGCGCCGTCATCTATGCCTGGAAGTATATGATTATGGATGTCGATAAACCCTTCGAGTAAATCAACTAAAAATATTTTTTTGCTGAATGAGAACACTAGACAAAAATAGTTCTTACCCTTGATTTTTTATCCATTTTAACAGCATAATAATGTGGTACATCTAAAAAAATGTTCGAAGCACGAGATTTCAAGAAAATTTATATTAAAAAGCGTACTATACCCTTAAATCTCTTCATTATGTGGCAAAATATTCGTCCGATTCTACTTGCAGTCTTATTGCTCAATTGTACCTCGATTTTTGGTCAGGGCAAGAATTCAGAACTTTTTCGGGGACTAGTAATCGGAATGCAGAAAAATAATGCAGAGCTTCATTTTCAAAAAAATCAAAATTATTTTGAATCAATTCAATTTGGAGATGGGGTTGTGTTTACAGCCCATCCTAGAAACTTTATTTATACTTCAATGGTAAAGCTAGAAGGTCTTAGATTGTACCCCCGATTTTCAGAACTTAGCGGATTGCGTTACGATGTAATTTTAAAATATTTAAACCAAATTAAATCTTATTTCGTTGAGGGTTTAGATTATAAAATTGCCTATCAAAGTTTTTACTGGAATGCACCATATAAGTGGTTGTCAAAAGATTACGTCTTGGGCCTTGTGCTTGAGAGCCCAAATCGAAAAACTATAATTCACGTGCACCCTATAGAATATAAAGTGTATGATGCCGAAGTACTAAATATTCAAATCGATATTCTCTCAAAAGATCTGTGGGTTGGATTACAACGAAGTGGTCGAATAGGTGAAGCTAGTCAACTCGTCAAACTAAATTTATAATCCAAATCGGTAGGTGACCTTGAGATTGATTGAACGGTATTTTGGTGAAAATACATTCACAAAATAGTTGTCGTTATAAACCAAATACAAGTCAGACAATGGTGCAAATCGCCATTGAAGCCTTGAATTAATTCCAAGATTATCTCGCTGATTACTGTACTGGAAAATCGTTGTCCAGAATAAGGACTTGCTAAATGTCACATCAGTTCTTGGGCTGAGTAACCAAATATCGGCAGATTCATAGGGGTCAGGAAGGCGAATCGCATCGTAATTCAGTCCTAGATTGAATTCGACATAGGGCTGAAAACGATAACCTATACTTCCTTGAACACTGTGAGAATTACCTGTGTAAAAGGTTCCAGTTTCAAATTCAAATTGCCCAAAAAAGGTTTTTCCTTGATTGGATTCATATTGAATTCTAGCTTTATTGTAATGATAACCTACATCAGCAGGTAATGGTGTTCCTCCACTTGTACGGGTAGGATCAAAAGGAGAGGTCAAAAAGGTATATTCGTATTGATGACCAATTTCAATCTTTGCATTTGATTTAAATGTAGTCTCAAACGAACTTCTTAAAAATCGGTCAGAAAAGAGATTATCTGATTCAGTCAACCAATACATAGAATGATATGTTTGTAACTGATAACGTTGAACCTTACCTGATTTAGGGTAGAAGCTTCTTGTAATGTAATTCCCTGCTTTTTTAATTCCAGTTCTGGGTACAAAACCTAAATCAGAACGATATTCTTCGTCTATATAAGAAAATGTATTTGAAATTCTCCACTCCCGCGTATTGTAGGAGAGAGAGGCTCTAGTAGAAAAATTACCTTTTGAGTCATCGGGTTGGATAGACTTATGCACATAAAAGGAACCTTCCCATTTAGTATCTGCAGAAGCCAATTGATAATCCATTCCAAAAACTCGGTTAAACTCTTGACTCCGCTTTAAAAAATCATAATCCTTTAGTGTTTGCCTATTGATAGCAAAGACATTGATATTAGACCTAGCAAAGACCTTCTTTTGCAAAACTAACATGGTGTTATTGAATGATGCAATCTCATTTTCAGGATCTTCTGCGGTTTGAATACTCAGAAATCCTAAACGCCAATCTTGGTTTATTTTACCACTCAAACGTGCCCCAGCAAGAATTCTATTTTCAATAAGATTATTGTCTTTGTCATAGGCAAGTCCAATTCTTCTTGAAAAAAATGGAGTTTCATCTCTACTGCTCCCTAAATTGCTAAATAAGTCACCATTATCAATGAAAAATTGTCTTCGCTCAGGAAGTCTAAACTCAAATCGTGATAAGTTGGTGAAGACTCTATCAACCTCCACATTCGAAAAATCAGGATTAAGCGTTAAATCTAAATTAAGCCCTGTTCCAATTGCAATTTTAGCATCACCACCAAATTTGAACGATTCGTTTGTTTCTTTAGCGACGAAGTCGTTTTCAGTAAGGGTATTTATATAAGGAATCAGATTAATTGGAGTTTTAGACTTACCCAAAGGTTCTTCAAAATTGAGTTTACCCATAAATCCTAAATCAGCCTGAATAAGATTCTGAGGAATGCGGTTTGACACACTCTGTTCGTTTGTTGCGATATTGAATCGATAAGCTCTGAAACGCCAATATGTACTGTTTTCTTTGAATTTGATTGAATTAAAAGGAATTTCCATTTCAGCAGTGAAATAAGTATCGTAGATTTTACTTTCGCCTTTCCATTTGGTGTCCCAAGTACGGTTGAAACTATCCCTGCGGTTTCCACCATTAAAAATTAGAGCTTCTCTGCGAACTCCGAAAGGAGAAATACTGAATTGAAAAGCATTTGTTCCGTCATTAAAGGTGTCAATCAAAAAACTTACGTTATCGTTCTGTGTTCCAAAAAAATCTCTTTTCAGCGTAGAGGCAACAAAATTATTGTCTGGATTATCTGCCTTTATAGATATGTAAAGATGCGTATCTGTATAGGCTGCTTGAATATAGGTTTGGTGTTCTGCAATTTCTGAATCACTTGGAAAATATTGGGCAAAGTCAGTAAGCACTTGAGCGTCTTTCCAAATAGCTTCATCTAATACCCCATCAATTGTAGGTGGAGTATCAATTTTTAGGGCTGTGAATTCTTTATTTACGGTCTGTTGAGCATGAACTACAGCAGAGTACATCGCAAAAAAAGCAAAGGGCAAATAAAATTTTTTCAGTTTCATGTTAGCAATTAGTCTTAGAAAAAGACTATAAAATTACGCAAAGGTTTAAAAGTAATTTCTAAAAAACGTTCGAAAATACTAATTCAATCGATTATTTTCTCAATTTGTTACAATAGAAGAAATCTTCTTGCATAAAAAATCCTTTTTGATGGAGTATTCAATGCATTAATCGAGCCGCATCGAGGGTATAATTTTTAATAAGTTAGCTGCTATTACGGTTAAAAGAATTAAGAACATTTATAACTTTGAGTTTAAAATTACAATGGCATGCAATCGTACATCATTCTCTCTTTGATCATCATAAATTCTATTCTTCTACTAGTGATTTTAATGCGATCGAAAAGTTCAAATTCAAATCAGTTCAAAGGAGTTATTGCTGATGCGCTTCTATCGCAGTTCACTGAAAATAGAATTGAACTCCAAAATGCGTTAAAAGACAATCGCAAAGAATTTACTGAGGCTTTGGACAAACTCTCTAAAAATATGGAAGAGAAGATGTTTCAAAATGCGCAAACACAAGAAAAAAGCGCACATAATCTCCGTATTGAAACCAAAACCTCGCTGCACAACTTCTCTGAAGTACTAAATAAAAGCATCAAAGATTTTAATCAAGTTCAAAAAGAAAAATTTGACCAAATGAATGTCAAGCAACAAGAACTGGTTAAAACAACTGAGGTGAGGCTTGAAAAAATGAGAGAAACGGTCGATGAAAAACTTCAAACTACCCTTGAGAAAAGACTTGGTGAGTCTTTTAAATTAGTGAGTGAACGCCTTGAGGCCGTTCAGAAAGGATTAGGCGAAATGCAGAATTTAGCGCACGGTGTGGGAGACTTAAAGAAGGTTTTAAGCAATGTAAAGACCAGAGGGGTCTTGGGTGAAATTCAATTGGGTAATATTCTCGAACAAATAATGAGTCCTGAACAATACGACAGCAACGTTCGCACTAAAAGAGGTTCAAATGACCATGTAGAATTTGCGATTAAATTACCAGGTAAAGACCATCAAGGTAAAGAAGTGTACCTTCCAATTGATGCAAAGTTTCCACAAGAAGACTACATTAGATTACAAGAGGCCTATGATTCAACTGATTTGGCAGCTATTGAGCAAGCAAAAAAATCTCTAGTCCGAAGTATTAAAAATTTCGCCAAAAGTATACGCGATAAATATATTGACCCTCCTTACACTACAGATTTTGGAATCTTATTTTTACCCATTGAGGGACTTTTTGCTGAGCTCGTACGACAACCTGAATTGGTAACCGTCCTCCAAAGAGACTATAAAATTATTATTACTGGCCCTACAACTCTTGCTGCGATGCTTAATAGTCTTCAAATGGGATTCAAGACTTTAGCCATACAAAAGAGAAGTAGTGAAGTTTGGGATATTTTAGGAGCTGTAAAAACCGAATTCAGTAAATTTGGTGGAGTACTTGAGAAAGCTCAAAAGAAGATCACAGAAGCCAACAAAGAATTAGATGCTTTGGTTGGAACAAGAACGCGAATCATGATGTCTAAATTGAGAAAAGTTGAAGAATTACCGTCTTCAAACATTCAAGACGAAGTAGACTTATTAGAAGATCTAAATGAAAAAGAATAGGCTTAAACTTATTATAAATGTTTTGTTTTTCGCAGGATTCCTACTCCATTCATGTGAGAAGGAAAGAACTAGTTCTTGCAGTTGCTATAGTGATACTGAAGGATGCTTTCCCTGTGATGAATAAAAAAAGCCCTCATAGTAGAGGGCTTGTTGTTTGGTTTAATCGAATATATTTTCTTCAACCATAAAATTTAGAGTATAACTCGCTTGATTGGCACCCTCTTTCCACCAGAAGGTATAAGTGCCATCAGTTACATCTAAACTTGGTGTATTGATACCTTCATAACCAGGAAGGGGAAAGTCCTGACGATATTTCGCCAATAAGTCGTCTCCAACGGCTTTAGCAAAGCCCATACCTACTAAAGGATGCTGATTTGGTAATGAAATGAAATTAATCACATTCTCAGAGTTCCAGTCGATTTGATTAGAATTATTAATTGCAGTGAATGCCCCCATTTGTAAATCTAATTGACCCACACAAGGAAAGTCATCTACAGAATGAACTGGAGTAACCTCTAAAGCTTCAACCTTGATACCTATAAGTCTTTGATTAGCATTTAAGGTAAATGAAATTAAATCTGTGTATGATTCGTGATTCGGAAAAAATGGAATGACGGGAGCTGGTGGGCCTCCTTCGAAGGTGGTACACTGGGCACCACTAGCAGGAGTTGAAGTTCCAATAATTCTATTGTCACCATTTCTTAATGTAATGGGTGTAGGGGATGACATAGTCCCAGACAATTCTCCGTCTGTGGCTTCATTCCATGCAATTCCATTATACTCATCTTCTTTGTCACAAGCGATGAATACCAATCCCAATGCTAATACTAAAATACTTTTCTTCATTGATGTGTTTTGTTGTAGTTAAGAAGTAAATTTAAAATTTTTTAGGAACTTTAATATTATTGTTTAACTTTAAATATGAAAAGTTCAACAATAGTATATATTTTCGGAACTATGGTTTTAAGCATCGCCTTTATATTTGGTGTGCTATTCTTCTCTATTTCAATGTTATTGGGCTATTTAAAAAAGCATATGGCTTGATCCAAAGTCACTTAGATTTCTTCTTCAGATTAACCAATAGAATAATGCTGGTAAATAAAAAGAAAATCCCTCCAATAAGATAAGGGGTGTCAATGAAGCTTTGAAGGCCATACATAATGTTAACCACAACAAAACATGTAATAGATAAGAGGATAAAACTAACAGCCAATATCCATTTAAAAACCTTCATAATTGTATTTTAGAATCTAAGTGGAGCAAGCCACTTGAACAATTTCTTCACAGTGTAAATGTAATGAATCGTAAAAGGATAGCCTTTTAAAATCTTCTTGTTGTATTATTAATTTAAGTTCAGTACAACCTAATATAACACCTTCAGCACCTCTATTAAGAGAATCTTCTAATACTTGTAGAAAAAATTTCTTTGAAGATTCTTTGATTATATTAAAAGTTAGTTCTTCGAAAATAATTCGGTTAATTTCAATTTTATCAGACTCATTAGGAGCTAAGAGTTCAATGCTGTTTTCACGATAAGCCTCAATATAAAAAGGGTCTGTCATTGTCGGATAAGTCCCTAAAATTGCAATTTTATTTTTTTTATCACTTGTAATTTTTGTTGAAATGCTATCGATAATATCAATAAATGGTACATCTATTTCTTTTAAAATATGATTGCGAACTTTGTGTAAGGTGTTTGTAGCAAGGGCAATGGCATCAGCTCCCGCATATTGCAAGGCCTTTGCAATCTCAGCTAAATATTGACCTGCATATTCCCATTTGTTATTTTTAACACAGTCAGTAATCACTTCAAAATTTACACTGTAAATTATCAGTTCAGGCGTATGATGTCCGCCAAGCTTTTCTTGAACCTGTTTATTAATAATCTTATAATACTCTGTGGTCGAGGCTGAGCTCATCCCTCCTAATATGCCTATTTTCTTCATATATGTAGTCTTATATTTAACTTACATTACAAGCTCTTGCTTAGCTAGAGATATTGCCATTTTATAAGATTCTTGAATATCTCGAAGCAACCTTTTGTACATGTTAGAATACAATTTAGCTTGAGATAAAAGACCGTAGAACTTATTGGAAATGTAAAAGTTACGGTCAAAGTTGAAATTGGTTAATCTTCTCGAACCATAGAACTCACCATTGAGCATATCATAGTCAAATCGAATGCGAAACATTTCATACGGTATCTTTCGAAAATCTAAATTGAAAAGGTCAATTTCATTTGAAGTAGCGAAGTTTCTCGCATTTTGATGACCGTACATTTCTAAAAGTACATTTTTGAGTTCACTGCTGCTAATGAGTTCAAAAGCTCCAGTTGAAATCAGTTGATTATAAACACCATCTTTTGGAAAAAATGAAAAACCAACTTCAACTTTAATCAAATTATCAATTACTGTTTGGTCAGACATCAGTTGGTGTCCACTCTCGATATCATTTTGAAGTAAATTGATGAGTTGTTCAGATTCATTTAAGACATCTAGTAAGTTGTCAATTTGCTCTACATCGTCATTTAAGGATTCAATTAAATCAGACACAAACATGTTTTTTGTTTTAATGTTAGATTGCTTATCATTTAAGTTTCCGATGTAAAAAGAGAAGAGTACACTCGCAAAAATGACAACTCCCTCAATGAAGTATTTGAGATTTTCTTTCAAAAAGTTGGTAGGTTGTTCCATATCATTTGATTTCGGTCTATTTTTTTTATCTTATTTTAAACTTAACTAAATTTAGGCAAACTCAATACGCACTTGATGGAAACAACTCCTAAACACGACAAAAGAATCGCTGAAATGATTTTTGCGGAAATTTATCCTTTATATCTGAACAAAATTAAGCGAAAGGGTAGAACAGAAGAGGAGTTGATAGATGTTATTCATTGGCTCACAGGATTTGATAAACAAAGACTCACAAAGCTTATAGCTGAAAAAGTAACGTTTAAAACTTTTTTTGATCGTGCAGAACTAAACCCTAAGGCGGAATCGATTCGAGGCGTTGTATGCGGATACCGCATTGAAAACATTCAGACGCCACTAACTAAAAAAGCACGCTATTTAGACAAAATAGTAGATGAATTGGTAAAGGGGAAAACACTTGATAAAATTAAGAGAACGTAAGTTTATCTCATTCTAGTAGCCCCACTGCTGAGGAAGCCACAAACTCAAAGAAGGAATATAGGTCACCAAAAACAATGAAATCACCATTGCAATGAAAAGGGGAATCAAAGGTTTTATTACCTTTTCAATTGAGGTGTTTGCTACCCCGACTCCCACAAATAAAACGGAGCCTACAGGAGGAGTACACAGACCAATACACAAATTAAGCACCATTACTACACCAAAGTGAATGGGATCCATCCCCAAAGACTTAACTACAGGCAGAAAAATAGGAGTAAAGATGAGAACTGCTGGAGTCATATCCATAAATACCCCAACAAAGAGTAAGAGTAAATTAATAACCAAGAGTATGACAATTGGATTATCACTTAAGGTTAACAGGGCCATACTCAAATCTTGAGGTATGTTTTGAAAAGACATAACCCAAGACATACTCATTGAACTTGCTATAAGAAGCATAACCACCGCCGATATTACCGAGGATTCTAATAAAATATTGGGCAAATTTCTCAAATGTATTTCTTTATAGAGTAAGCCAAGAACTAAACAATATAGAACAGCTATAGCAGATGCTTCTGTAGCCGTAAATACACCGCTTACGATACCGCCAATTACAATGAACAAAAGAAATAAACTAGGCAAAGCCTTTAAAAAGCTTCTTAAAACTTCGGTTAATGTGCTTCTTTTTCCCAAGGGAATTTTTTTCTTTTTTGCCCAAAAGACCGCAACAACCATCAAAAAAAGCCCTGTGATTATTCCAGGTATATATCCTGCTAAGAAGAGAGATGCAATAGAAAGTCCACCTCCGGCCAAGGCATAAACGATTAAAATATTACTTGGAGGGATGATAAGACCCATTGTACTTGAGGTAATATTAACTGCCGCTCCAAATTCCTTTGAATAGCCTTCTTTTTCCATTTCCGGACCTAAAATACTTCCCATTGCCGATGCAGAAGCCATTGCTGATCCTGCGATTGCTCCCATTAGCATTGCCGCTATAATATTGATATGTGCCAGTCCACCCGGTAAGGCTCCAACAACGGTTTTGGCAAATGCAATTAGGCGGTTGGCGATTCCTCCGTGTTTCATCAATTGACCAGACAATATAAAAAAGGGAATAGCCAGTAAGGCAAAACTATCTAGGCCAGTTGCCATTCGCTGTGCTATTGTTGTTACCCCAGGTAAAAAAGGAATACTCACTAAAATGGTCAAAAAAGAGGATAATGCAATACTCCATGCCACCGGAGTTCCCGAACTAAGAAAAAAGATAAAGCTGATTAACAGTACCATTACGGGAATGTATTCCATACTCAGTTCGATTTTTGTTTAAAGTGTTCTAAGGATTTATAAATAATGATAATACAACCGCTTAAAGGCAAAACCAAATAAACATATGCCAAAGGTATTTGTAGTGCAGGACTTTTTTGTCCGAGTATAAAGCTGATGTAAACCAATCGACTTCCTCCAATAATAAGCACTACAAGCGAAAAAAAAGCAACGGCCAAGCGTACCATGAGTTGAATCTTTTTCTGCATCCCTATTGAAAGTCGTGACACAAAAACATCAATCCGTACATGTGCATTCATACCTGAAACATAGGCTCCCCCTAAAATTCCTATCCAAATCATCAGATAACGCGATAACTCATCAGTAAAAGAAGAAGGTGTTTGAAGTATATAACGGCTGAATACTTGCCATAATACGTTCAGTACCATTAGGGCTAAAATTAGTATTAAGGCTGAACTTAGAATACGATCAAGTCTTGATTTTAAATTCATTCTAAAGCCTTGATTTGAGTTATAATTGATTTTAGTTCTTCATCTTGAAGATATTGCTCGTGTACTTTCTGCGCAAGATCAATAAAGCGCTCCTTGTCAGGGTTTATAATTTCTACTCCAGCTTTAGTCACCTCTTCAAGAGCCTTTGCTTCATGATTCGCCCAAAGTTTACGCTGAAACACAATAGAAGCATTTACTGCTGTAGATATCCAATTTTGTTGTTCAACGCTGAGTTCATTCCAAAATGAATCTCCGATGATAATTACATCGGGAGAATAGGTATGCTCATTTAGTGAATAATACTTGCAAATCTCATAATGTTTGGAGAGGTAAAAACTAGGAGGATTATTTTCTGCTCCGTCAACTACGCCTTGTTGCAATGAGGTATACAATTCTCCCCATGAAATAGGAGTAGGGGCACCTCCAAAACTTCGGACCATATTCATAGCCGTGACACTTTCCATTACTCTTATTTTTAGACCTTTTAATTCATCTGGATTATAGACAGGTCTTTCTTTGGTATAGAAACTGCGGTATCCTGCATCGTAATACCCTAATCCTTTTAAGCGATACTTTTGACTGTCTTTAAGCAGGTTTTGGCCTATTTCTCCATCTAAGACGCGAAAGGCATGAGCTCTATTTATAAAGATATAAGGAAGACCTAAAACCTTAGATTTAGGTGCAAAGTTTTCAAGTGTTGCCGCAGATACCTTTGTCATATGTAGGCTTCCAATTTGTATGAGCTCAAGGATTTCTCTCTCAGATCCCAATTGAGAATTGGGGTAAATTTCAAGTTCAAGCTGTCCGTTAGAAATTCGACGAATTTCTTCCCCGAAATACTCAAGAGCCAGATGCACAGAATGAGTTACATCTAATCCGTGAGCCAATTTTATCGTTTTAACCTCACTAAGTTGGCATCCGCTTAAAAGTAGAGCAGCACTGAAAATAATGAAGACGTTTTTTATCATTAGAACAGATTTTGAATTTTAGATTGAAGTATATGAGTTACAGCAAATTTTTTATTAGCCGCAAGATTCAATTGATTGTACCAGTCATATTTGGCAGTCCAAAGTTTAATATTCTTTTCTTCTAGAATTATTTGAGTTTCGCACAGTGCGTAAATATCATCTGGATTTGTATACCTTTTAGTTGCTGGGGTTAGAGCTTTATCTTTATAACTCAGTATTTCGATAAGTAAATTCTGCTTTTGTACAGTGGACATACTATTTAAAATACTATCTGATTTAGAATTTAAAGCTCTACAATCTTCTGCTGAAATATTTAGACCAACATTCAAAGGTTTTTTCTTGGAAGTTAGGTTGGCCTTTTTTAATTCAACAATTAAAGAATTTTGGTTGTTTTTTTGCTGTGCACCTAAATTGAAAGTGCAGAGAAAAACAAAGAGTAAGAGATTTGGTATTTTCATTACTACTGATTTATAAATAGAATTTAAAAATAATTTTTGGTCTTGCGATAACCGATGATAACAAGACATCGCCTTAGGTAAGGTAATAAAAAAAGACCTTATAAATATTTTAGCACTATTTGGCTTTTTGGTATATCTCACAAATGAAAAATTTCGAATCTTAAATTGAACCATTTTTAATTGAAGTAGGTTTTATAATTCAAGCCAACCTTAATTTAAAGCAATAAAAGTCTTTTCACAGCGTTACAGCATTAGGTTTATAGTTTAGTTAAACCTCAAATCTGTATTATATATACAATTTTAATTAAGGGTTGGGTGACTTTCGGGTCACCCTTTTTTATAAGGTATAAAGTCATATGGTAAACACTCCTTTTATTTAAAGACTTATTGTAGCACATGATATGAACAGATTTGATTACCAGTAGCATCTAAGTGATGAGCCGTAAATCATGACAGTTACATTATTACAGAAGGGAAAAGTAGATGACTCTTTACTCAATTTGAAAATCAATAAAAAGAGTGAGTCTAGCTTGATTACGAATACTTATTTCTAAAAATTAGGCTATACAAATTATTCAGTGTCACCATCAGTTTTATTCTTTTTCCAGGTATATTTTCCAAAGAGCATAATCGACCCAATAGAGAAAATGATTATTCCATTGGGAAAATTATCAAACTCATAGTTATTAGAAATATAATCGTAGGCCATCCATACTGCTCCAAGTATCATAACTATGAGTTCCTCATTGTCTTTAATGAACTTTTTCATAAATTAAGTTTAAATCATTGTTTTTCTGAGTTCCTTGTCTTTTGATTACCGTTTAACTAACGGAAATAACGTTTTCTGGTTCAGGAAAAACACATCCGCATAGAATTTCATCGTCATCTTTCTCGCAGCTCATAAAAACAAAAAAGCCAACTAAAAGTAGAAGTATAAATTTTAATTTTTTCATTACGATAAATCTAAGCAAAGCTCAATATAAATTAATAACTGCTTAGAAATTAAAATGGTTTTTTGCGTTGAAATAACAAATATTTTGAATCATGGAACCAACTAAATCATAGTCTTCAGGAATTTTTCCTTGTACGATGTCCTTAGCGATCATATTAGAAAGTAATCTTCTGAAGTATTCGTGTCTTGAAAAAGACAGAAAGCTTCTAGAATCTGTCAGCATTCCAACAAAACAACTCAAGAGTCCCATATTTGATACGGTGTTGATTTGCTTTTCCATTCCATCTAGTTGGTCTAGAAACCACCAGCTAGCCCCGAGTTGCATCTTTCCTTTTACACCTCCGGTGTTAAAATTACCCATCATAGTCGCAAACACTTCATTTTGAGAGGGATTTAAGTTATAAACGATGGTTTTAGCCAACTGGTCGGTTCGGTCGAGGGCGTTAAAAAACTGAGACATTCCAGCAGCTTGCAGCTCATCTCCAATGGAATCAAAACCGGCATCAGCTCCGAGCAGCTTGTACATACGCTCGTTATTATTTCTTAAAGCACCAAGGTGAAATTGTTGGACCCAACCTTTTTTGTGATTCATTCTTGCGAGTTCGAGTAGCAAAAAACTCAAGAGGTGTTCTTGTGACTCCGTTGATACCTCTTTACCTTCAATGAGATCGGTAAATGTAGTCTCCACCTGAGTCGCATTATAAGCAACAAAATTTAGATGCGAGAGTCCGAAATCAGAAATCCTACACCCTGATTGTTCAAAAAAATCATGTCTTTTTTCAAGGGCCATCAAATAGTCATCTAAATCATTTATAACCGTTGAGGTTAATTTTTCAAGCTGTTTGGTGTAAGCAGAGAAGTGTTCAGGATTATCAACTTTTAAGGCGTTGTCTGGACGCCAGGTTGGGCGCATTTCAAACAATAACCCATCATTGTATACTTTTTTATGAGACTTTAAATTATCTAAAGGATCATCTGTTGTGCATATGACTTCAACTTTCGCTTTTTCAAGTAATGATCTTGAACTAAAAGTGTCATTTTGCAACATCTCAGATGCCCTTTTATAAATATCTTCAGCTGTTTTTTCACTGAGGAGCTCGTCAATACCAAAGGGTTTTCTCAGTTCCATATGCGTCCAATGATAGAGTGGGTTTCTCAAGGTGTGAGGAACTGTTTTAGCCCATGCTGTAAATTTTTGATAGTCGTCAGCTTCACCTGTAATGTATCGTTCTTCTATGCCAAAAAGACGCATAGCACGCCATTTGTAGTGATCTCCCTCTAGCCATATTTGTGTGAGATTGTCAAACTTGTGATTTTGAGCGACCTGCTCGGCAGAAAGGTGGTTGTGGTAATCGATAATTGGCAAAGGTTCGGCAAATTCGAAGTAAAGTTTTTCTGCAATTTCAGATTCCAATAAAAAAGAAGAAGAAAGAAACATAAGTAATGACTTTTAAACCCCTGAATAAATTTGAAAACCTCCATCTACAGCAAGTGCTGCACCAGTAACAAAATTTGAGGCCTCAGCGCACAAATAATGCAGGGTACCGTTGAGCTCGTGAGCTTCTCCGAAACGCTTATAGGGGGTGTTTTGAATAATGGACAGTCCTCTAGAGGTTAATGAACCATCCTCATTAAGGAGCAATTTTCTGTTTTGTTCGCCGATAAAAAAACCAGGAACAATGGCATTGACACGTACTCCTTCTCCGTGTTTCTGAGCAAATTCAACAGCTAACCATCTCGTAAAGTTTTCAATGGCTGCTTTAGATGCAGAATAACCGGCAACACGAGTGATAACCTCGGATACTGACATGGATGAGTAATTGATGATTACGCCACTTTTTTGCGAAATCATCGTTTCACCAAATACCATACTCGGCAAAATAGAACCGTACAAATTTAGATCGACAACCTTGGTTAAATCGTCCATTGACATTTCAAAAAACGTTTGTTCAGGTGTAATCACGGCGCCGGCTTTATTGCCTCCTGCAGCATTGATTAAGATGTCAATTTTACCGAATTTAGTTAAAACTTCGTCCCTTACAAATTCCAATTCATTGCGATTGAGTACATCGCAACCAAAGGCCAGAGCGCTCCCTCCCTTGTCGATAATTGAAGAAGCGTTTTTTTCAAGGCTTGACAGCGTTCTCCCTAAAAGAACAACACTGACATTTTGAGCGCCCAGATATCGAGCGGCTTCTCCTCCAAGAACACCACCAGCACCTGTGATAATGGCAACTTTATTGCTTAAATCAAAAAGATCTTTCATGAATTGTACTGTTGTTTTAAATGTGTGATAGCTGAAGCGACACCTCTGAGTTCCGCAAGACCCTTTAATCTGCCTATAGCGGAATATCCAGGATAGTATTGCTTATCAAGATCGTCTAGCATTTGATGGCCATGATCTGGTCGCATAGGTAATACTGTTTTTCCTTGCATATGCCTACGATTCGAAATTTCATAAAAAAGAGTGATTAATTCGATCAAACTAGCATCACCTTCAAGATGGTTGGCTTCAAAAAAAGAGCCGTCTTTGTTGCGCTTTGTTGATCTCAAATGCGCAAAGTGTATGCGCTCTTCAAAATTTAACAGTAAGGCTTTTAAATCATTTGATTGATGAGCACCAAGGCTTCCAGTACAAAAGGTCAATCCATTGTGAATATTAGGTACTGCCGAAAAAATATACTCGAGATCAGATTGAGATCCTACGACTCGAGGCAAACCAAAAACAGACCAAGGAGGGTCGTCTGGATGAATAGCCATGCAAACACCTTCTTGTGCAGCGACTGGAATGATTCGCTCCAAGAAATAAATCAAATTTGCTCTTAGTTGGTTTTCATCTATATCTGCGTAGGCCTCTAAACCTAGCTTGAGTTTTTCTAAAGTAAACCCTTTTACATCTCCGGGCAGAGCCATTAAAATACTTTCTTTTAGTAGACTGACATCTTCATCTGAATAATTTGAAAAGCGTTCTTGAGCCTTTTGTATATCGACAACATCGTATGTTGATTTTGCCTCAGGTCTTTTTAGGATGTGCAGATCGAAAATGATTAAATCTAGAGGGTGAAAGTAGAGAGCTGTGCTGCCATTTGGTAATTCTTTTCTAACATTTGTTCTGAGCCAATCCAACACTGGCATGAAATTGTAGCAAATTACGCGTACTCCACAGTGTGCTAAATTGCGAATACTTTGACAATAGTTTTCAATGAGTTGATCTCTGCTCTCTTTTCCTTGTTTGATATCTTCATGTACAGGGAGACTTTCTACTACAACCCATTTTAGATGTGTTGATGGTGAATTGTCTTTTTCAATAAAATCGATGCGTTTTTGTATTTCTTCAATACACCAAATCTCACCAACGGGAATTTGGTGTAAAGCATTTACGATTCCAGTGGCCCCTGCTTGTCTTATCTGACTTAGGTTTATAGGATCATGAGGACCATACCAACGCCAACTTTCTTCGAAAATCATTGATTTAAACTAAATGTTTGGTTAAGGTAATTAATTTGCTCGTAACTTTTAATTGCTAATTATTGGCCGAGTCCATTTGAAAATACAATTTCATTTACGATTTAGAAAAAATGTTTTTAAGCGTTTAAATATTTTGTATTTTTTGTAGCACTAACTATATCAACAATGAACAATTTTAAAAATAACCTTTTTCGTTTTTTTTGCATTTTATCTGGTGTATTAATTGTAGGGTGTGATTTGACAACCGACCAAACCCAATGGATGACTCTTTTTGATGGAAGCTCATTAGAAGGATGGTCTCAAAAAGGAGGAGAAGCAAAGTATACAGTTAGCGACGGTGAAATCGTTGGAACTACAGTACACAATACGCCTAATTCATTTCTAGTGACCGATTCAATATATGGAGATTTTATCCTTGAACTCGAGTTTTTGGTTGACCCCTCTATGAACTCAGGAATTCAAATTAGAAGCGAAAGTTTACCTCATTACCAAAACGGTAGGGTACACGGATATCAAGTTGAAATAGATCCTTCAGAGAGAGCCTGGAGTGCAGGTATTTACGACGAAGCAAGGCGAGGATGGCTTCATCCCTTAGATGACCAAAACACATCAGCCAAAAGTGCTTTCAAGCAAAATCAGTGGAATCACTATCGAATTGAAGCTATTGGTGACACCATTAAAACTTGGATAAATGGAGCTGAAGCCGCACACCTAACGGATGATCAAACAGATAAAGGGTTCATTGGCCTTCAAGTACATTCTATTGGCCAAAATCAAGAAGAAGGAACTGAAATTAGATGGAAAAATATCAAAATTCTCACCGAAAATATAGGGGCCTACAGCACAAAGACATCTCTGCCGATGCTTGATAAAATCAATAAGCTCACTAAAAATGAGCTTGATTCAGGTTGGCAAATGCTTTGGGATGGAGAGACTACAAATGGATGGAGAGGAGCCAAACTAGAGTCTTTTCCTGAGAACGGTTGGGAAATTAAAAACGGTGAACTCATCGTTTTAGCTAGTGGAGGCGGAGAGTCAGAAGCTGGTGGTGATATCGTTACGCTTAAAAATTACAGTGACTTTGAATTTATGGTAGATTTTAAACTAACTCCTGGAGCCAATAGTGGAATAAAGTATTATGTAGATACGAACATTAACAAAGATGCTGGGTCTTCGATAGGATTAGAATATCAAATTCTAGACGATGATTTGCATCCCGATGCGAAGTTGGGAAATCACCCTGGAAGCAGAACATTGGCCTCTTTATACGATTTGATTCAAGCGGATATAGATAAGCCTACAAAACCAATTGGGAAATGGAATCGTGCACATATTATTTCTAATGACAATAATGTAAAACACTATCTAAATGGTGCTAAGGTATTGGAGTACGAAAGAATGACCACAGAATTTAGGACCCTTGTTTCTGAAAGTAAATATGTGGTTTGGCCAAATTTCGGAGAGTTAGAAGAAGGCCAAATACTTCTCCAAGATCACGGAGACCTTGTTCATTTCAAGAATATCAAAATTAAAGAACTAAAAAACTAAAAATTGCCAGATGGGAACAAGACGAAATTTTATAAAAAATACTTTAGCAGGAAGTTTAGGACTGGGAGTTTCAACTCCAGCTTTTTCCAATATTTTTAATTCAAATGTTTTGGGAGCAAATGACCACATCAATTGTGCGGTATTTGGTGTTAGAAGCCGAGCAAAGGCACATATCATTGCAATTAATGCTATTGAAAACGCCAAAGTACTCTACAATTGTGATGTGGATGATACCATTATAGAAGAGCACAATAAATGGTGCGAAGAAAATATAGGTTACATCCCTAAGGTTGAAAAAGATTTCCGAAAAATCTTAGAAGATAAAGATGTCGATGCAGTATTTATAGCTACTCCTGAACATTGGCATGCCCCAATGGCAATTATGGCTATGCAGGCAGGGAAACACGTTTACATTGAAAAACCCTGCAGCCATAATCCATATGAAAATGATCTGTTGATGGCTGCTCAAAAAAAGTATGGTAAAAAGGTGCAAATGGGTAATCAACAACGTTCAGCTCGAACTTCAATCATGGCTATTGAAGACATCAGAAACGGAATTATTGGTGAGGTGTACAAGGGTGAAGCGTACTACTCTAATAAGAGAACCTCAATAGGGAAGGGAAAAAAAATAGATGTTCCAAAGACCTTAGATTGGGATTTATGGCAGGGGCCAGCACCAAGAGAAGAATACAGAGATAATGTTCATCCCTACAATTGGCATTGGTTTCGAACTTGGGGAACAGGTGAGATACACAATAACGGCACACACGAGATTGATATTTGTCGTTGGGCTCTTGGTGTAGATATTCCAGAGCGTGTAACTTCTTTTGGGGGTAAATATACATTTGAAGATGACTGGGAGTTTGTCGATAACCAGCAGGTAACCTTTACTTATCCAGGTGAAAAATTTATAACATGGACAGGGCACAGTCGAATCATTATGAAACCAGAACGTCCCGGTCGGGGAGCCACTATATATGGAACTAAAGGGACAATTCAGCTTGATCGTGGGTTTTATAAGCTTTTTGATTTAGAGGGTAACCCTTTAAAATTTGAGTTTGAACGTTATAAAGGAGCAGCCTCATCAACAGATACTATGGGTATGAGCGGTCTAGATGTCGATCATATTCGTAATTTCTTTGATGGAATTCGATATGATAAATCACTTCGTTCAGATATTCAAGATGCAGCCATTTCAACAATGATATGTCATTTGGGTAATATGGCACAGGACGCAGGAGAAACCCTTGTAATTGACCCTAAAACAGCTCGTGTTTTAAATAACGACAAAGCCATGGGGTCCTGGAAGCGTACATATGAAAATGGGTGGGAACCAAGTATTTATTAGGGTGTCTAATTCTTTAGAATACCCGTGTAGTTCCGCTTTACATATTCCTCTCATACAAGCAGATTGATGATTCACCTTTTACAGAAAAATTCAAATGAGTTTACTCCAACTAAAGGTTAAAGTATATTTTTGAATCTGATTGTTCAACTAATAGTTGGTTCCATCATATTGCTCAACAGCATGAGGATGGTTTTTATTTCTCTCAGAAACCTTCATTAAAACAAATTTGCCATCGGCTTGATTGGTGAATTCATTTTCAATTATTGAATCAGGATGGTATCTATTTGAATAGACGTTTTCATAAAATAAACCTCTAATTTTTGAAAGCACATCATCCTTCGAGAGACCTTGGTCTGTATCCATACCGAAAAGAATTGATCGGATTTCACTTAAACTGTTCGTATTAGGAATTTGCACAACAAAGTCAGAATCTGTCTCACTTAGATTTGTAAATGTAGAGGAGTAAATTTTACCTATCATTTTTGCTTCTGGATTCATTTCTACTCTACCTGTACAAAATATATTACCTTTTACTGTACCCGTTAATATTAAATGATCGCAAATGATATCACCAGTAATCACAGAGCTAGACTCAATGATAACTTTCTTTTGAGACAAGATGGTGCCATTAAAATTACATTCAATACGAATTGATTTCAATGATTTGAGATACCCTTCGACATAACTATTAGTTGGAACCAAAATGGGACTTCCTTCATTGTCTTGAAATTTTTTAAACATCACAATTAAATTTAGACTAGCAATATTCACTTTACTTAGGTTGATTCATGAGATTTATAGTTTACTTACTTATTTTTCGATGAAAACCTTCATTTTATTAAAGTATAAGTCTACAAATAGTTGTGAGAAAAATTTTTAAGTAATATTGCAATTAAAACATAACCTGCTAATATAAAACGGTTTAGCAATGTTGCTAATGATCGTATTTACAAATTTGACATTGTTTAAATACAATCTGTAACTTATGATAGTTCAGTCGCCTGATGAGTTCAAATTATTTCAACTTTCCAAAAATTAACACGCATATACATATTAATATATGGTATTTGTTCAATAATCTTTATTTGTTATGAAAATCGCAGAGGATAGTAGAGTATGGCTTTGTATTATCTAAAAAGTTTGTATACTTTCCATTACGTCTCATCTATTTATATTGATTTTTCTATTTTAATTCTATGAAAAAATATCTTATTCGTTATGTACTCGAGTTTTTGGTCATCGTATTGGGTATATCCATATCATTTTACGTGGAAAAAAAGAACGCTATTGCTTACAAGGAAGAACTCAAAATCGAATCCTTGAAAAAAATGAAGAACAACCTTCTAAAAGAATTGGAAGGACTTCATTTCGACCTCGGCGTGCATAGCAAAGCAAGTGACTTTTCGAATATTATATATGAGAGAGGTAAAATGTTATACAAAGAGGATAAAGATTCCCTTGGGTTTTATCTCTCATATTTGAAAGACGCAGGAACCGTATTTGTTCATAATGAAGAAGAGTACAGTGCTCTGGTAAATTCAGGCTTAATTGAATTGATAGAAAATAGAGAACTGGTAAGTTTACTTCAAGTAAAATATTCTGATCAAACGTGGTATGAAAAAAACAATCATTTGCTATTAGAGATGTATTTGCGAGATAATACTTTCGATCAATTTTTTAGTTCTGAAAATAGAAGACCGCACAAGGAAATTATCGGCTACTGGACTTCTTACAAACCTAACATGAGATATCTTAATGATTTAGAAATCAATAAAGTCTCTCAATCAGGTTTAGCACATTCATTTTATGCAAACTTGATGCGACGTGCGATCCGACAAGATTCACTGATAATAAAGGAAATCGATGAGGAGTTGAATGATTGATTAAGTAATTAACAACCAAAGAGGTAGTTTTCCGCAAAAGGTTGATTTTTTAACTAATTTAAACGATATGAAACCTAATTAGAAGAAAATTCCTTTTAACTGCCTCCACCCATTTAACACTAGAAAGACAAATTTCTTGGACCCTATCTATTTCTATTAAATTATTATCATTATTGTTTGGTGCAAGAAGGGTGCAAGAAGGGTGTTATTCTTTGCATCCCTACCCTGGTAATCATTATATTTTACAAGGGTTACAAGCAAATATCTGGGTGCTCTTTTTCTCACGACTTCACGAGAAGCTTTGAGATTTTTAATGACACGCCTTACGTGCGCTAGCAATGCCTCAATTGTTGGAATTGAATCCGTAATTTTGATAAAAATTAATATTGATGAATCTACTTTCGGTAGAGAACATTTCAAAGGCCTATGGTGAGCACGTTATTTTTGAGTCTCTCTCTTTTGGAATTAGTAAAGGGCAAAAAATTGCACTAATCGCTAAAAATGGAAGTGGGAAAACAACCATCTTAAGGATTATTGCCCGAGAGGAAACTCCTGATACCGGATTGGTCAATTTCCGTAAGGGTACCCAAGTGTCCTACCTTCACCAAGAGCCCATTTTAGATCCTCAAAAAACCGTAGAGGAAATTATTTTGGCTTCGGGCAACAGTACTTTGGAGATAATTGCTGCATATGAAAAAGCATTATTGAACCCAGAGGATGAGAAAAAGTACCAAGAGGCCTTTGAAGCGATGGAACAGCACGGGGCATGGGACTTTGAAACCGAATACAAACAGCTTTTAAGCAAGCTTAAGCTGGACGACTTGACACTAAAAGCGGGATCCTTGTCTGGGGGACAAAAAAAGCGTTTGGCACTCTGTAGCGCCCTTTTGGAAAAGCCCGATTTACTGATCCTAGACGAACCGACCAACCATCTGGATTTAGAAATGATCGAATGGCTGGAAGCTTATTTTATCAAAGAAAAAATAAGCTTATTGATGGTTACCCACGACCGGTATTTTCTCGAGCGGGTGTGTAATGAGATTATAGAATTAGACCAAGGAAACTTATACACCTACAAGGGGAGTTATTCTTACTATCTCGAAAAGCGTGCAGCCCGCATTGAACAAAAGGAAACCGAGGCTCACAAAACCAAGCGGCATTTTTCCAAGGAACTAGCATGGATGCGCAAGCAACCCAAAGCGAGAACAACCAAATCCAAATCACGGATAGAAGATTTCAATACCATCAAGGAAAAAGCGCAGCAACGAAGAAATGACCACGAAGTGCAACTGGAAATCAACATGGAGCGATTGGGTTCTAAAATGATAGAAATGCACAAAGTATCAAAAGCCTTTAATGCTAATGTAATCCTAAAGGCTTTTGACTATAATTTTCAGCGAAACGACCGTATTGGTATTATCGGAAATAATGGTACGGGTAAATCCACCTTCCTCAAACTACTGACCAACGCACTGCAACCAGATACCGGTAAAATTGTCCGAGGAGACACCCTTAAATTTGGTTATTACACCCAAGAAGGGATTACAGTAAAACCAGGTCAAAAAGTGATTGAAGTTATCCAAGAATATGGGGACTATATCCCTCTTAAAAAAGGACGGAAAATTTCTGCGCAACAACTGTTGGAACGATTTTTATTCGATCGAAAAAAGCAATACGATTTTGTAGAAAAACTAAGTGGAGGCGAGCGCAAACGTTTGTATTTGTGTACCGTTCTCATACAAAATCCCAATTTTTTGATTTTGGATGAACCCACCAATGATTTGGACATTGTTACCCTGAATGTGTTAGAGAGTTTTCTTTTGGACTTTCCGGGATGCCTGCTTGTTGTTTCCCACGATCGTTATTTTATGGATAAAATCGTGGACCATCTCTTCGTATTTCGAGGCGCAGGTAAAATAGAAGATTTTCCGGGAAATTATTCTGATTTCAAGGCCTATGAGGATACTTCGGTAGCTACCGAAACAACAGAGAAAAAACCAAAAACTGATTGGAAAAATAAAGAAGAAAACAAGCCTTCCTACGAAAACCAACGTAGGCTCAAAAAACTGGAGATCGAAATCGCAAAATTCGAAGCCCAAAAAGAAACAATACAAAACCAGTTCTCCAATGACAACCTGTCACCTGAGGAAATCAAAACCCTCTCCATCGAATTAAAATTGGCTGAAGAAGCTATAGAAGAAAGAACCAATACATGGTTGGAACTTTCGATTGAAATAGAATAAAAAAAATAGAAGAAGTCTAATGAGGGTGACAATAGCAAATAATAGCTAACTGTTTTTGTAAGTGTTAAAACAGAGGCAGTCGCCAAAATTTAAAAGGCTAGATCAAATTCAGGCAGTAGGTCTACATCAACATCAATATTCTTTAGGAATTTAGCAAGGTATCGTTGGGTGGTAGATTTATCCGTATGCCCTAAAATCTTCATTAACGCACTGACGTCCTTGTACTTATCATAGGGAATTGCTGAGAAAGTGTTTCTACAACAATGGAGGATAATTTTCTTAGTTATACCTGCTCTGGTTACCCAATTTTGTAAAAGACTATTATTATAACCTGAATACTTTAATCCTTTAAAAATACTTTGACTAGAACTTTTGCCATTTACTTTCTTCATCTGGTCAATTACTTTTGATGCATTACTTGACAAGGGAATGTTATTATAACTTGAGGTTTTTTTTCTTTGGTATTCTAAATAGTATCTTCCCTTATTATCTTCCTTAACATTGTAAAATTTAGCGTGGATAATTTCTTCAAATGGTAGTCCTGTAAAGCAACCAAACTGAAACCCCATTCTTAATGCTAAGTTTGGTTCAGGTGTTGAAATTAATGTTTTTAATTCTTTAGTAGTAAGATATTCCTTTGGTTTTGATTCTGTTTTATCCTGTCCGTATTTTATATTATTAGGTAGCTCAAAGTTGAATAGGGCAAAGGCTTTGGCTAAATGAAAATAAAACTGTTTATGGTATTTAATAGAAGAATTTGAGGAGGTAGATATTCCCTTTGAGTTTACAGAGTCATATTTAAGATGGTCATAGAACTTTGCTACAAAGGATTTATCTATTGTTTCAAAAGGTATGTGATTACCTGCAAACTTCTTTAAATGGTTAATCAATGCCTTGTAAGATTTTTTAGTATTGTCAGAATACTTTCCATCTTCCTGCGTAGCCTTTAATAACCAATCTATGAAGTTACGTTCTGATACTGATAATGGATTTGTTTTTGCAATTGGATACTTTCCTTCCCTGTTAGCTGTATTAAGTGCCTCCAAAATTTGATTAGCTTGTTTTTTAGCCTCCTTGTTTTGCGAACGTTCCCAGGCATTAGATGGAGTGAAATAATAATCAAGATCAAGATAGACGTCTTTCTTATGAGTTTTCTTGGTATCACTATCATAACCATAATAGAAACGCATAACGTAACCACGATTCATTTTTATTATTGGTTCATATAGCTTAATTGACTTTGGTTTACCCAGTAGTCCTTGTATTAATTTGGCGTCTATTATGTCGTAATTTTTGTCGTAAAATAAAATCATACGATAAATAATGTGAAGCCTTTAGAAACTTGTTTAAACTTATAAATTATAGGAGTTAAGAAGGTAATTGAAACTCCATGAAACCTATACTTACTTCCCAATACAGAAGTTAGAAAAAATACTTCCGAGCAAATCATCTGTGGTTACGCTACCTGTTATTTCACCTAGGTGGTAGATGGCCTCTCTAAGATCGATAGCCATTAAATCGCCGCTTAGTTCATTAGTTAAGCCTTCCTGAACATTTAAAACGGCAGTTAATGAAGCATTTAATGCGTTAAAATGACGACTATTTGAAATAACAACATCTGTGTGATTTAGGTTCCCCAATTGAACTAGTGAACTGAGTTTATTTCTCAGAATATCAATCCCTTCACCATTTTGAGCTGAAATAAAAAGAGTAGATTCCTTATTGATTTGCGTTACTACGGGTTTGTGGATATCAATTTTGTTCAACACAACGAGTACATTTTCAGGGTCAATATGTTGTGTTTCGCAAAACGCATGAATTTCTTCTTTTTTTGCTATGTTATAGTCTTTTGCCTCAAGTAGATATAGTACTAGAGAGGCCTGCTGCATTTTCTCAAAGGTTTTGTGAATACCGATTTGTTCAATCTCATCTGAAGTTTGACGAATCCCGGCGGTGTCAATAAAGCGAAATCGAATACCGTCAATACTTATTTCGTCTTCAATAGTATCTCTGGTTGTTCCTGCTATGGAACTGACAATAGCCCTTTCTTCATTGAGTAATGCATTGAGAAGGGTCGATTTGCCAACGTTTGGTGCACCTACAATAGCGATAGGAACTCCATTTTTGAGCACATTACCCAGTGCAAAAGAGTCCAATAGACTACGAATACTTGTTTTTAACTTTTCTAAAAGATTATGCAGTTGCGTGCGATCGGCAAAGGCCACGTCTTCTGTTGAAAAATCCAATTCAAGTTCGATGAGAGAGGCAAACTCAATAAGCTCCTTTCTCAGGTCATTGATTTGATGGTGAAAGCCACCTCGCATTTGACTCATGGCAATGCGATGGGAGGCTTCATTTTCGCTTGCAATTAGGTCGGCCACAGCCTCAGCTTGGTCTAGGCCCATCTTACCGTTCAGAAAGGCACGCAGTGTAAATTCTCCTGCTTCTGCCATTCTGCATTCTTCGGTCTTTAAAAAAAGTTGAAGAATTTCTTGCTGAATGTAATTTGACCCATGACAGGATATTTCTACGACCTCTTCTCCAGTGTATGATTTCGGTGCTTTAAATAGACCAACTAAAACCTCGTCTAAAGGCTGTTGCTCATCTTTTTTATAAAGATGACCTAAATGTAAGGTATGTGATTCGCAATCCTCAATGTTCCTCTTGCTTACAGGCGAAAAAAAACGACTGACAAGCGAAATACTACCAACACCTGAGAGGCGAATAACCGCAATGGCACTTGTTCCTGCAGCAGTAGCCCTCGCAATAATTATACCCTGAGATAACATTTAAATTTAGCCGTTTAGCATAACGGGCATTACCAACATTAGAATGTTTTCTCCTTCGTCTAATCCGTCTGAAGGAGTTAGTATTCCAGCCCTGTTAGGTAAACTCATAGCAAGTGATACCTCATCAGACCCCAGATTATTCAACATTTCGGTTAAAAAGCGAGAATTAAAACCAATTTGCAAATCATCACCCTGATAGGCGCATGATAGACGTTCATCAGCCTTATTACTGAAATCGACATCCTCAGCAGATATCTGCATTTCTGCACCGGCCATTTTTAAACGTATTTGGTGCGTCGTTTTGTTCGAGAAAATAGAAACCCGTCGCACAGAACCTAAAAATTGATTCCTTGAGACAGATAAAACGTTGGGATTTTCTTTAGGAATGACAGCCTCGTAATTGGGGTATTTCCCATCAATAAGGCGACTTATTAATTCTATATTATCAAAAGCGAATTTGGCATTGTTTTCAGTGTAAGAAAGGTGCACTTCAGATTCGGATCCTGCGAGCATTCCTTTCAGTAGGTTTAAAGGTTTTTTAGGCATTATAAATTCTGCCTCACTATCAGAACTGAGGTCAGAACGCTCGTATTTTACCAATTTATGCGCATCAGTAGCGACAAAGGTAAAATGGGCCGGTGATAATTGAAAAAATACACCACTCATAACGGGCCTCAAATCATCATTACCTGCAGCGAAAATTGTTTTTGAAATCGCAGTGGCCAATACATCTCCTAAGATAGTCGTTTGAGAGACTTCGGATAAACTTATAGCATTTGGAAAATCATCGCCATTAGCATAAGCCAACGCATATTTACCGTTTGAGGCATTGATTTCAACCGTACTATTTTCTTCTACAACAAAAGTCAAAGGTTGATCGGCAAAGGTCTTGAGGATATCAAGCAATAACTTTGCTGGAATTGCAATTAGACCTTTGTCAGCAGAATCAACAGATAGTTCTGCTGAAATTGTAGTTTCTAAATCACTGGCGGTAATCTTTAAACTTCCCTCATCTAAATCGAATAAAAAGTTGTCGAGAATAGGTAGAGTGTTGTTTGAATTAATGACACCTCCAAGCATTTGTAAATGCTTCAAAAGGTATGAACTCGATATAATAAATTTCATCATCTAACAAATATATTTTAATACGGTAGCTTTTAAAAAATTACTTATCAACACTTATCACAAGCTTGTATATTTTTTTTGTCTAATCCAATACAAGAGTGCAATAATTGAGGTAAACAAAATGCTAGGAATTAAAAAACTCCAATAAAAAAAGCGGTGAGAAACCTCATTGATATTTTCATGTTGAATTACTACGAGTTGTTTGATTTTTGATTTAAGTCTTAGGAGGTGTGATTTTCCTAATAAATAATCCATTGCCGCAGATAAAAATTCTTTATTTCCATAATTTGTGTTGGTCCATTTATCATATCCTAAAGGAACAATTTTACCTTGATCGAATTGATTTTCACCTAATTCTCCGTCCGAAACTAACAATAATTTTGCAAGGCTTGATTCTGACCTAAACGAAATATTTTTCAAGGGTAATAGTCTATTTTTAAATACAGATTCAAATTCTCCTTCTAGTAAGACACCTAAAATCGCACGTTTAGGGCTTGGTTCTATCTCTTTTGTGTTAGCCTGATTAATTACTTCATTAATGTTTAATGGTAGTGGTGTATTTAATCTCAAAGAAAATGGTGAGGATTGTAAAAGCACTGTTTTAGAAAGAGCATTGGGAAGGGTATCTAAACTATTGGCAAATTGAAATCTCAAGGGCTTCACTCCAGCTGTAATTGGATGATTCTTATTCGGAAATACCATGGGGTTGTAGGGCCAAGGTAAGGGATTGTATTGCGTCTGATTGCCCTGTCCGTTGGCAAAAACAACGGGCGTATTGTATTTATCAAAAACTAAGTCTCTATTTAGGCGAATGCCGTATTTAAAGAACAGATCGTCCAAATTTAAATCAATGCTGGTGACAAGACTTTCTCCTTTTTTATTAAAAAGACTATCCATAGTCATTAATTGTGATTGAACCAACCAAATCATAGGTTTACCATTCATCAAGTATTGGTCAAGAATAAATTTATCTCTTTCAGAAAAAGGGTTTGTTGGGTTGGAGACAAATACCATATCAAACTCATTTAAAACTGAGATAACTTCTTGATCGTCTAATTCATTTTGAGACATGGGGAAGGTCAGTGCTTCGTATCTAAGTGCATTTGATTCGAATAAGTCAAATAGTAAGGCATCATCAGACTCTCCATGGTCTCTTATCAAAGCGACCTTTTTCTTAGTGGGATTTAAGAGTAAATCAAAGGCATTTGCAATTTCGTATTCTAATTCAATAATTCCTTTTTGTATTCTATTGTCTAACTCGATTCCAACTTCATTTTTTAAGAGTGGAATTTTGACTTTTTTGTCTTTATGCACAGCAACAGCCCAAGGAAACACAAGTGTTCTTTTTTGTTGTCCGCGGTCTGACTCAAGGTGCTGAAATGGATTTAAACCTAAATCCTCAATTAATTCAAATTCAGTGCTGTTTTCATCGAGCGTGTCAAAATCTATAAACCGAACCTTAAGGTTGATAAATTGCCTTTGAAATTGAGATAAGAAAAGAGAGGTCTCCTCGCGTAAATCTTGAAAAACCATTGGTAAATTGCCCTCTAAATAGACCATAACTTCAATTTCTTCTTCAAATAAATCCTGGGCAAGATCTAAGTTTGTAATTGTATATCTCTTATTTTCAGTTAAGTCAAACCGAAGTTGATTTGAAAAGAGAAATGATGATAAAACCAGAACAGGACCCACATAAATCCAAAGGTTTGAACTTGAAAACGGATATTGCTTTTTATGGTATAAGCCTAAAAAAACAAAGATCAATCCTAAAAAATATAGGCATTGAGAAAGGTTTAAAATACCTAAACTTCCTTTTTGGAATATGTAAAATCCTCCTAAAGAGGCAATAAAATTTGAAAAGCGATTGTTTGAGATTTGATTTCCCAAAAATTCAAATCCATAGAAAAGCGAAAAAGCACATAATAGGCTAAGCAGCAATCCAAGAACAAGACTGTTTTTAGATGCACTTATAAATAGTGTCATAGCGGCAATTACCAAAATATAAAGCCACAATAGCAAAAGCTGATTTAAAAAAACCCCAACTTCCAAGGAATCACTTGAGATTGATTCCAACAGGTAGAAATGCATAAAACTCGGAGTTATACTAATAAGGAGAAGCGTTTTGAGTAGTGCAAATTTTACTCCAAGATATTGAGATGCAGAAAAAGGACTGAATGCCTGCAACACCGAAGTTTGGTAACGTCTTTCTTCAAACAGACTTATATTAGCTAACAAACACGATAAGATGGTGAGTAGAATTCCGCTTGTAAAAAAGTACGGTTTAATATTAGCCTCAAGTTGATTAGTCAGATTTGACGAAGAATGTAACATCCATAAAAATAAACTGCTTAAAAGCCAAAAAGAGACTACACTTACAATAACAGATGACTTTAAAAGCATCTTTTTTAATTCATGTAGATACAAGTAGAAAATTCGATTCATCAATGAAATTGTACAGAAATTAAATCGAAAACGTTAAGACCAAAAAGGGTTGAGGCACTACCTCTTGTTTTTGGGTTTGATTTGTACAAACCTATCTCTAGAAAACCAGAAGAATTAAATAAAGCAAAAATTTCACCGCTCGCATCATTTGTTTTTTTGTATTCTCGATTAAAATGATCATACGAATTGTATATTTTAGAAATACTCGTCTTACCAAAGCCAATACTGAAATCTCTATTTTTCCTTCGAGCATTAAAATCAATACGTTTGATATTTGTAACCATATTTCCGTAATGATCTATATAAATTAAATGACCGGTTAATTTGTTATTAGCATCATCAAAATAGACAAGCTGTGTTTTGATTTCAAAAATTTGCTCAACTGGATTACCTAAAAGTTCTATTGCTCCTCCATTTGATAAATGTATTGCAGCTTTTGAAAGTATGGTTTTGGCCTGAAAGGAGTCGTAATCTTCAGAAACTGCATTGATATAAACAATGGACTCTATTTGATCCCGTCTAAAGACCTCAGTTATGAATCCTTTGTTTGGACAGATGAAAAAATGTCTGTCAGCAAAAACGGCGATATGAGGTTCTTCACTATTTGCACTGGCGTCAACCGCAATGAGGTGCACTGTGTTTTCGGGAAAGTCTTGATAACAACTTTTTATGATGTAAGAAGCCATCAAGGTGTCGTATTGATTGATTTGATGCGATATATCAACAATTTTAGCACTTGGATTGTACTTTAATAAAACCCCTTTTAAGCTCGCTACAAAATGATCTTTGCTGCCATAATCTGTAGTAAGCGTTATCAAGGACATATGGGGTTTTTAATAGTTTTTTATCAGTAAAAATGTAAAAAAAACTAAGTTTGTGATGTAAAATTAGTAAAAGAAATTTTGAACGAACTCATTATTGAACTGACCGATATCAATGCGAGAGATTTTTTCGGATTGCAGAACGAGACTACAGATCTTTTAAAAAGATATTTCCCAAAACTAAAAATCGTTGTTAGAGGTAATAAACTTAAAGCCTTTGGTGATGAAGAGGTTTTAGAAGAATTTGACCTGAGGTTTGACATGTTAACCGCTCATTTCGCGAAATTTAATAAGCTAGATGAAAACAGCATTGAACGTATCTTAAGTTCTGCCTCCAACAAAGAAGCTGAAAGTTTAAATGCTATAGAATCTGAGACCCTTGTTCATGGTGTCAATGGTAAACCAATCAAAGCGAGAACCTTAAATCAAAAACGCCTTGTAGATAGTTGCCTAAAAAAGGACATGGTCTTTGCCATAGGTCCTGCAGGTACTGGTAAAACCTACACAGGTGTTGCGCTAGCAGTCAAGGCATTGAAAGACAAAGAAGTTAAGCGAATTATATTAACAAGACCAGCTGTAGAGGCCGGCGAGAATTTAGGTTTTTTACCAGGTGATTTAAAAGAGAAACTCGATCCTTATATGCAACCTCTATACGATGCCCTAAGAGATATGATACCTGCTGAGAAATTGGCAAGTCATATTGAGAATGGGGTCATTCAAATTGCACCTATGGCGTTTATGAGAGGAAGAACATTAGATAACGCATTTGTGATTTTAGATGAGGCTCAAAATACCACTCACGCTCAAATGAAAATGTTTTTAACGCGAATGGGCAAGAATGCTAAATTCCTTATTACAGGTGATCCAGGACAAATAGATTTGCCAAGAAGAGTAATATCCGGCCTAAAAGAAGCACTTTTGGTATTAAATAAGGTCGAAGGAATTGGAGTGATATACTTGGATGATAAAGATGTCATACGTCACAAACTCGTCAAAAAAGTAATTGAAGCCTATAAAGGTCTAGAACATCAAAATTAAATTTATGCCTAATACAGTCATGTCCACTGATTTTCAGTTCCCAGGACAAAAATCAGTTTATAGAGGAAAAGTTAGAGAGGTTTACACTCTAAAGAACGATATTATGGTAATGGTCGCTACAGATCGTTTATCTGCTTTTGATGTTGTGATGCCAAAGGGTATTCCATACAAAGGGCAAATATTAAATCAAATTGCAACCCAGATGCTCAAGGAAACAAGTGATATTGTCCCAAATTGGTTTTTAGCTTCTCCAGATCCAAATGTTTCCATAGGTAAGGCATGTAAGCCTTTCAAGGTAGAAATGGTAATTAGGGCCTATTTGGTTGGACATGCTTCCCGAGAGTATCACGCTGGAAAAAGAGTATTGTGTGGAGTTCCTTTAAAAGAAGGGATGATTGAAAATGAGAAGTTTGACCATCCTATTATAACTCCTGCGACTAAGGCTGAAAAAGGGGATCACGACGAGGACATTTCAAAAGAAGAAATCTTAAATAAAGGAATCGTTTCTGAATCGGACTACGCCATATTAGAAAAGTACACCTACGCATTATTTGAAAGGGGTACAGAAATTGCTGCAAAACAAGGGCTATTACTTGTGGATACCAAATACGAATTTGGCAAAACAAAAGATGGCGAAATTGTATTGATTGACGAGGTTCATACCCCTGATTCTTCAAGGTACTTCTATGCCGACTCTTATAAAGAATTACAAGAAAAGCGGATGCCTCAAAAACAACTTTCAAAGGAGTTTGTAAGACGATGGTTAATTGAGAATGGATTCCAAGGTAAGCCAGGACAACAATTGCCACATATGTCAGATGATTATATATCGAGTATATCTCAGCGTTACATCGAACTATACGAGGCTATAACGGGTAAAACTTTTGTCAAGTCATCCGTTGAAGATTTAACTGAACGAATTCAGAAAAACGTCGAAGAGTATTTGAAACAGTCCTAGCTACTCTCGTTGACTCCAAATTTCATAAAGAGGAGCTCCCTTACTACTAAATCCTGAATGATGCCAATTTTCGTCAATCAGCTCATAGTCAAAAGCCAATGATGCTCCAACGCGACTATCATCTCTAGAGAAGAATTCAATGTTTTCTGTATAATTACCATCAATTGTTGTGTATGAACCTCCACCTGTTCCAAAGAAATCTCCTGTTGTCGTATTATAGGCAATCCACTGAAAGCGCTTTCCAGAAAGTATTTTCATGGTTTTACGAGGGCCATCTGTAGATCTTGTTTGAATTTTTCCATCTCTTTTCCGACCCGACATAAGCCAGGCGCCATTGAGATCACCCTCAGTGCCATAATCTGTGCGGACATACACCTTATCACCGATGTATAATTTTATTTTAGACTTAATACGGTAATCTAAATCGATTGTTGTACCTACATTTTCTTTGTGTTCAGTATCAAATTCCACGGTAAATTCCAGCTGTTTTTTAGTATTAGATACACGACCTCCATGTGTGGCGACAAACTCACCGTTAGCCGTGGTAAATGTGGCATGAGAAAAGTATCCATTGACAAATACTAGTGTTTCGGTTTGGTCTGATGCGTTTTGATATTCCCAAGCTCCGTCAATTTGTGCTTGACCCATCAGAAATTGAACTGAAAATAGAAAAGTAAAGAAGATTTGTTTCATGATGAATTTAGTTAATAAGTTTTAGTCATATCACTGTCTACAACAATTATAAAATCAGCCTTATTTAAATGATCTTTAAGCATTGATTTGAGTTGATCTTGTTCAACAGTGGTAATAGTTTTTATAGTTAAGTTAGGATTTAATCGCTTTAAGTACCACAGTATACCTTGATGAAAGTCGCTGTGATAGCTTCCATTAATGTGATAGAATAATTGATTTTCTTTTAGGTTTAGATGTATAAAGTGCGCCATAGTAGCATCTTTAATAGCCTGAGCTTTTACCATATCTACCGAGCCGTGGTCTCCCATCATAGTCAACATATTGTTATATTGAGAGAGTTCTATGTCAAAGGCAATGGGTGAAGGGGCAATCCAGTTTTTTTCATAAGCTTCTAAACTATTTAGGGCCTCAAAACCACCTTCTCTATACACTTTTGAGGCGTATTTCCTAGGAATATTTGTCGCAATAAAGGGCAAATTATTCAATTTAGCATAGTCTACCAACGGTTTATAATCGGTACTATAATTTGGCCACAGTCTGACCATAGAGTCCAGCTTGGTCTGGTTAATGTTATTGGACAGGTATGCATTTAATTCTTTTTGATTGTCTGACTCAAACATTTCTGCACCAATACTGATATCGGTAAGTTGGTTTAATTCTTGCAATAATTTGAGTTGTAACCAATGTGCTATGCTATTGTTATGAAGCTCTCCAAAAAATACGACATCAGCTTTTACTAAGTTTTTTAGCATTTTTTTTGTTTTTACTTTTTTTCCATCTGAGTCAAAAATAGAGTAGGGTGATAGGTCTTGTCCATTTAAATGAGAAGAAAAGATGACACTTAAAAGAAATACTAATATTTTGTTGCGCATTATCGCAATTTAAATAAATATTGTTCAATATAATGAGGAAATAATTGAACGATATAATATTTTCTTAACATAAATTATGAGAATAACTTATGCATGCATAGTATTTTTGAACCTTCAAACTTATATTGTTTGATGACTTAGTTAGTTGTAAGGCGCCCTTGTGGCGCCTTTTTCATTATTGAGCTCGCAAGTAATCTTGAATATTTGTCTCTTATCTAAAATTTCAATAAAATCTCGTTAAACCTTTGATAGAGTGATAGAAATCTATCAAGAATTATCCAAGTGGGTGATGAAAATTCAGATGAAGCTGTTTTTTCAAAACTCAAAAGACAACACATTTAAACTACACAACGTGGAAATGATAATACCACTGAATCAAAAATTTTAAATTCAGACGATAATCATATTTAGAACAATTCAATTAGAAAATAGTCACGATAGTTCAATTAGTTTGATCGGATCTTATTTGAATACAATCACTACCCTTAAAATAGGATTAGGGCATTACGAACGATAAATTTAAATACAGCTTCTAATAATACCATAACTGTAATGTAAAGCGGTTTTTAAAGCTGTATAAAGAAAATTGTAGAATCAAATAATTTCAATTCTAAATCAAAAAAACCAACTGATTTTCAGTTGGTTTTTTTTGTAGCGAGAGGGAGACTTGAACTCCCGACCTCAGGGTTATGAATCCTGCGCTCTAACCACCTGAGCTACCTCGCCATGTCTTTAGTGGTTTAAAGGCTGCAAATATAAACTTAAATTTTTTTTTATCGGAACAAATTGATTATTTTGCCCCTCACGTACGATTTAAAAGTATATATGGAAAAGTTTGTGATGGAGTTTGTGATTCAAGCTTCTCCTAAATTATTGTTCACTTACATCGCCACACCGTCAGGTCTATCTGAGTGGTATGCCGATAATGTGAATTCAAGAGGAGAGGTATTTATTTTTATATGGGATGGATCAGAAGAGCGAGCTCATATGCTGAAGAAAAAGAATGAAGACTATATTCGCTTTAGATGGGAAGAATCTGAGGACGAGGATGTTTATTTCGAATTTAAGATAGAGGTTGATGAAATAACCAAAGATCTCTCTCTTTTCGTAACAGACTTTGCCGAAGAAGATGAAGTCGAAGAGGCTAAAATGTTATGGGAAAACCAAATAGGTGATTTAAAACAGATCTTAGGTTCGGTTTAATGCAACAAATCAATTATAACGGTCAGATTCTAGATCGTGATATACCCTTATTTTCGTGTAAGTTCTTTTTAAAATCAACTGCAAATAGACTTGTTGAACGCATGAAAATAAGTGCTGTTCAAGACGATATTTTCGAGTCTCATTACTTTGCTTTAATGTCTGCGATGAGGGTGTTTCGTTATGAAATACCCATGAGTTTTACGTATGAATTTTTTCAAACTGAAGTGCAGAGACTAATGAATTGTTTACCAAAGAAATCATTTTATTTTATTTCATTTGAGGTTTTTCAAAACGCCTTGTCGACAATAGAATTCTTAATTACTGCAGAGGATGATTCTCAAAAAAATATGGAGTTAGGTTATATTGATGAGGTCGCCTTATATACGGATTTTTTGGCTTCTTCTAAAGCCTATTCTATGTCAGAGCTTCATGCCAATCATCTTATAGAATTGGCCAAAGGATTTCTTAGTGATCACCCTTACGGAGATTGTTTGCTGATCAATGAAAAAAAAGAATTACTGCGGGCTACAAAAGGAGATATTATACTTCGTTTTAAGGATGAACTTAAACTACCCTCCCAAACGTGTGGAGTCGTAGGTAGTACCTTTAGATTAAATATAATAGATAAATTAAAACGACTTTCTGATTACACGCCTTCAGAAACAGAATTGAGTCCATTTGATATTCAAAGGGCAGATGAGTTTATTATCTATGATGTTTTTGGTGGAATACAAAGTGTCAAAAGGTATAAAAAATCAACATTTGACGATTCTTTTGCCAGAACGCTACAGGACTTAGTTTAAGTTGGGGTCCTCTGGGGTATTGAGCCATAAAACATATGTGCCGCCGAGGTTTTTAAGCTTTTCTTTCCAAAGACTTTCAGCACTTTTTGAGAGTATTTGGGCTGAAATATTATCTTCTAGTGCAATCCAAGAATTTTGTTCCATTTCAAATTCTAATTGATTGGCAGACCATCCAGAATATCCCACAAAAAATCGAACGTCATCTGGGTCTAAGACCTTATCGTTTAAAAGATCGCTGAGCTGTTCAAAGTCACCACCCCAGTATAATTCTTCATTGATCTGAACACTGTTAGCAATTAATTCAGGACTACTGTGAATGTAGAATAAATTGTCTGTATCAACAGGGCCTCCTTTAAAAATCATATTGCTATTAGAGGCTCCGTCTAATATTTGGTCAAGGCTATAAGGTGTTGGTTTGTTGAGTACAAATCCAAGAGCACCTTCGTCGTTATGCTCAGCCATTAAAATGATTGAACGACTAAAAGAGTCGTCCCCAATTAGTGATGGATCCGCTATTAATAACTTGCCTTTTAAACTTTCCACACTAAAAGATAAGCAAAAAAAAAAGCACCTCAACGAGATGCTTTTAACATATTGACTACTAGTAAATTAATTTACTGCGCTTGCCAAGTCATTACCAGCCTTGAACTTAACAACTTTTTTAGCAGCTATTTTAATAGTTGCTCCTGTTTGTGGATTTCTTCCCTCTCTAGCGCTACGCTCAGAAACTGACCAAGAACCAAATCCAACAAGAGAAACTCTATTTCCTCCTTTTAATGAAGATCCAACATTTCCTAAGAAAGACTCTAATGCTTTTTTTGCAGCTGCTTTAGTAATTCCAGCATCCGCTGCCATTGCATCGATTAATTCCGTTTTATTCATATAATTTAATTTAGGTGTTACAAATGATTAAAACAAATATAAAGTTTAAACCCTATCACGCAAGAAATAACGCAGTCTCAAGGGTGATTTGTTAATAACTTCATCAATTTTGTTAATTGTTGAGGTAAATCGACCGAATTTTTACTCGAAAAAGGCGTAATCATTTAGTTTACGCCCATTTAACAGGTCTTTTACGCTCATTCTTTTTTTATTTGGAAATTGTAATTCATCAACAACTATGTATCCATCACGCACTGCAATATTGATTTTTTGATCATTAATATAGAAATGTCCTACCTGTAATTTATGTTTTTGGTTAAGATAAGAGGCTTTGTAGATTTTCAACCTGAAGATTTGATCATCCTCAACAAAATGTGTCCATGCCACAGGATAAGGAGAGAGTCCTTTGATTAAATTCTCAATATCACCTCCATTTTGTTTCCAGTCAATTCTTGTGTTTTCATTGTTTAATTTAGGCGCAGATTTTAAATTGAGGTTTTGCTTTTGCTTTTTTGCCACTACCGACCCCTCAACTAAACAGTTAATAGTTTTAATAATTAATGGACCACCCAAGAGCATAAGCTTGTCGTGTACGCTTTTCAAATCATCTTCTTTTTGTATAACAAGTTCTTCTTGCATAAGAACATCGCCTGTGTCAATTTTGTGATCGATTAAAAAGGTACTTACACCTGTTTTCTTCTCTCCATTAATGAGGACCCAATTGATAGGGGCAGCCCCTCTGTAATTGGGTAATAAAGATGCATGTAAATTAAAGGTGCCGTATTCGGGCATACTCCAAACGAGTTTAGGTAACATTCTGAAAGCGACTACTACAGATAGTTGCGCCTTGATGTGTGCAAGTGAATTTATAAAGGTTTCATCTTTTAAGTTTGGTGGTTGAAAGATCTCTATATGATGAGCAAGAGCTAATTCTTTAACAGCAGAAGGTTTTGTTTTTTGTCCTCGTCCAGAGCCCCTATCAGGAGCAGTCACGACAGCGACTACGTTGTAATTATTATTGATAAGAACCTCTAATTGATGTGCAGCAAATTTTGGCGTGCCGAAGAAAACGATATTTATCTTTTTAGGATCTAGCACTTTGATAGGTGTCATTTGAAAAGGTGATTTTTTGTTCGAGCAATAAAAATTCTAATAAATGGCCTAATTGATAATTATCTATTTCGAGCTCTTTGAGCAAAGATTCAAAAGTTTTTGGCCGTTCACAGCTTTTTGTGATGGTATTTAAGATATTATTCTTGTCGAGATTCGCATTACAAATATCGCAGTTATTGCATTTAGACGAAGACTCGTCAAAATGTGCGTTGATGAATTGGGTCCTACACAAATCTCTTTGTTGAAGATAAGATACAATACCCTGGTATTTTTGGGTTTTTCGTGTCTTATCTATTTTGGTTTTTTTTCGAATTAAATTTTGAACGAATTGATCCTCTCTGGGATGAAGAAATTCAATCATAATAGTTTGTTCTGGATTATGATACATCAAGAACCCGTGTTGTTCTAAAAACTGCAATTGTTTATTGAGTTCTACCTTTCTTAAATTAAATTCAGCTGTCAATTTGTGCAATGGAATCTTGATAAAGTCAGACGTAATCCCAGCAAAGTTTCGTATCAAGTAGTGTAATCCATTTTTTATTTTATCGTTAAGCGCAGAGACTCCTTCGATGTTTATACTTCTTCGATTTACCTTAATTGCGATGACATGCCTGGTCTCTTCTTGTATTCGAATGATTTCATATCGTTCTAATAATTGCAGATGTCGTTGAAGTTGATAGGACTCCAAATTAAGCGTCTTAGCAATCGGCGTCAAATTCAAGTTAAAAATCTCAGTATTTCCTTCACCATGTGCAATTTGTAGTTGCCTATTTAATTGTGTATATAGATTATACAAAAGATTAGCCTGAGGAAGATTGTACTCAAATCTAGATTTGATTTTTTCATAATCATGTGGTGCATAAACTAAAAACGATTGAGCAGGTTTACCATCTCGACCAGCTCGACCGGCTTCTTGGTAGTATTGTTCTAAACTGTGCGGAGCATCGTAATGAATAATTAATCGAACATCGGCTTTATCAATGCCCATTCCGAAAGCACTTGTAGCCACCATGACTGAAGAACCCTTTTGCCACTGCTCATAGGCATGGTTCTTTTGATCAAGGGAAAGTCCTCCGTGATAAATATGAGTATTTAGTTGTTTTGATTTTAGATAACGACCCAATTCTTCTGTAGTTCTTCGAGTGGCACAATAAGCAATGGCGCTCACCTGTTCAGCCTTTAATAGATTGTAAATAAATCTTGATTTAGATTGAACCATCAAAGAAGATAAATACAAATTTGATCTCGAACTACTGCCGAAAATTGTCTCTGCCTTTTTCATGTTTAAATTGGTGACAATATCTGATTTTACTTGATCAGTTGCCGTTGCGGTAAGGGCTAATTTCGGAACCTCTGGTAGTAAATCTTTAAGCATTCGATAAGAAGGTCTAAAATCGTGTCCCCATTCGGAAATACAATGCGCCTCATCGATAGCCACGAATGAAACAGGTAATTCGCTTAAACGCGCTTGAACAATTTTATTTTGCAGTTTTTCTGGAGACGTATAAACAATTTTGATATTGTTGTAGATTACGCGGTCAATGAGCAGAATGAGATCCTCATCTCTTATAGCGCCAAATAGACCTAAGGCTTTGATTCCTCGTTTGTCTAATTGATCAATCTGATCTTTCATCAGCGCAATCAGAGGTGATATCACAAGACAAAATCCCTCTAAAGCTAAGGCCGGTAATTGATAGCAAAGTGATTTTCCTGCACCCGTACTCATGACAGCGAGACAATTCTTTTTCTCGAGTACAGCGTTTATAATGTCACCTTGGAGAGGTCGGAGCTTATCGAAGCCCCAATGATGCTTTAAAATTGAATTTAGTTCTTTAGGTATCAATACTTAGGCATTTATCATATTGAGAATAAATCGCGTCCTCTCAGCGATACTTTTTTGAGGTACAACAACAACATCATAGTCAAGGTGATGATAACATTTTTTAAGGGTGTTGTCAATAGATAAAACATCTTTAAACGTTTCTAAACGTTCATCATCTTTGGTAAATATAGCTTCCCAAGGTTCGAAGTAAAACACTAGATCATATCTATTATTTTTTATCTCAGCTGTGAAGTATGGGGGATAGGTTTGTTTAAAATGTTCCATATAACCGACAACATCAATCAGACCTCGATCAAAAAAACAAACCTCGTGCACTGCGCTTTGTTTATAATGCTCTTTTCGTTTTTCGAATAATCTTGCATTAAAATCCAAAGGGTCATCCGCAATAACAAGTGGATTAATTCCGTCAGTTTCATTCAGATTTTCTAGAGAGGCAGTCATTTCTCTGATGACTTCTTCTTTTACCGCATATTTAAGTTCTTTTAATGAATCAATAACCGCAGTCTTACCAGTGCCTGGGGGGCCCGTTAAAAGTATTTTTTTGGTCTTTCGAACAGATACACTCATATTTGTCTAAAATTACGCCATGAGCAAAAATACAGTAGACGAGTTTTACGAAAAGTTAAAGAAACAATTAGATGAATTGACCGTTTGGCCATCCGTTTATCCCTTTAAATTTATTTTGCCCAATGATGTTGAAAAACATGAACAACTTAAAAATTGCTTTCATGACTTAGACGCAAAAATAGCCGTAAAAACATCAAAAACTAAAAAATACTTCAGCTTTACCATAATGGTAGAAATGCCTAACGCAGATGCCATTATTGATAAATACAAAGAGGTGACCAAAATAGATGGAATCATTTCGCTTTAAGTCTCAGTCTTTATTTGTTAATTTGCAACAATATGGAAGAATTTAACTCCTCTTATTTAGAGTACAACACCGAGCGTAACAAACTTATAATCCCTGAATACGGTCGACATTTTCAAAAGATGGTTGACTATGCACTCAGTATAGAAGATCGTGAAAAAAGAAACAAAATAGCAAATTCTATTATCTGTACGATGGGAAATCTACAACCTCATCTGAGAGATGTTGCGGACTTTCAGCATAAATTATGGGATCAACTGTTCATTATGTCAGATTTTGAACTCGATGTAGATTCTCCTTTTGAAATACCTTCTAAAGAGTTACTAAATCAAAGGCCAGAACCTTTACCATATCCTCAAAATTTCCCAAAGTATAGGTACTACGGAAATAATATTAAACGCATGATTGATGTTGCGGTAAAGTGGGATCAGGGTGAATTGAGATCAGGATTAGAGTTGGCCATCGCCAACCATATGAAGAAATCATACATCAATTGGAACAAAGAAACTGTTGATGATGAGGTTATTTTTATTCACTTGAGCGAGTTAAGCGAAGGAAGTATCAATTTAGTTGGTTCTACAGAGCAACTCACTCCAACTGAGCAGTTACTAAAAAACAAAAACATGAGATCAAACAGGTCTTCATTTGGTTCTAAAAAGAATAACAGAAACAACCGTAACAAGAAGAATAATAAATAATATTCTAAATGGGAACATTTACCATTGAAGGTGGAGCCAAATTAAAAGGTGAAATCACTCCTCAGGGGGCAAAAAATGAAGCTTTACAAATTTTATGTGCAGTACTATTAACCGACCAAGAGGTGGTTATAAACAACGTGCCTGATATCATAGATGTCAACAAACTCATCGCTTTATTACAAAACCTAGGGGTGAAAGTTCAAAAGCTGTCCTCGAGTTCCTATTCTTTTTGTGCAGACCAAGTAGATGTGTCTTATTTAGAATCAGAACAGTACAAAAAAGAAGGTAGCGGCCTAAGGGGATCAATCATGCTCGTAGGACCAATGCTCGCGCGCTTTGGCAAAGGTTATATTCCAAAACCAGGAGGAGATAAAATAGGTCGCAGGCGCTTGGATACGCATTTTGAAGGTTTTATCAAACTAGGTGCCGATTTCAGATACAATGAGAAAGAATCTTTTTACGGAGTAGAAGCTCAAAAATTAAAGGGTGCCTATATGTTACTAGATGAAGCTTCTGTTACTGGAACGGCAAATATTGTAATGGCAGCCGTTTTAGCTGAAGGAGAGACCAGCATTTACAATGCTGCTTGTGAACCTTACTTACAGCAATTGTGTAAAATGCTTGTGAGAATGGGAGCTAAGATAGAAGGCATTGGTTCAAATTTATTAAAAATACAAGGTGTTTCATCTTTACAAGGTACAACCCACACCATGCTTTCAGATATGATTGAAATCGGTAGTTGGATAGGTTTAGCTGCTATGACGCAATCTGAACTCACCATAAAAAATGTGGGATGGGAGCATCTGGGACAAATCCCTAGAGTTTTTGAACGATTGGGGATAACTCTAGATCGTGTAAATGACGATATACATATACCTGCACATATTGACGGTTATCAAATACAGAATTATATAGACGGATCTATCTTGACCATTTCAGATGCACCTTGGCCTGGTCTGACTCCAGATTTACTGAGTGTTTTATTAGTAGTGGCCATTCAAGCCGAAGGATCTTGTTTGATTCATCAAAAGATGTTTGAGAGTCGTTTGTTTTTTGTAGACAAGTTAATAGATATGGGAGCGAAAATCATTCTGTGTGACCCCCATAGAGCAACAGTTATTGGACACAACTTCAAGTCAAAACTCAAAGCTACCACCATGACTTCGCCTGATATTCGAGCAGGTGTTTCATTGCTTATTGCGGCATTAAGCGCAAAGGGCACTTCTACAATTCACAATATTGAACAAATCGATAGGGGATATCAATATATTGATTCAAGACTTAAAGCTATAGGAGCACAAATAGAGCGATCTTAATTTACATTAAGCCATTTATAACAGCATACTTCTTGCTTGATCAAAGAAGGTTTTAGTGAGACTAGTATTTACCACATATGATTTTGATTGTTTAAAGATCTGATCGATTTGCATCAATTTCATTTCTGCTTTTGATTCAAAAGCTTCAAATTCAAAAAAGGCCATACTCCAATCCTTAAATAATCGATCATTTTGTTTTTCCTCTAGAATTAATTCTACAGTGTGATGCCGATTGTCGTCACTTATTTTCTCATATAACGAGAGTACTTCTTTTCGTTCTCCTTCTAAGAGTTGAAGAAATCCGTTTTCGTGATACAATAAACATCCTGTAATATTCTGTTTAAAGTTTCGTTCACGGGCTTTACTGAGCATATCATAGATGTCAGATAATGAAAACGAATCATTAGCTAATGATCGATAGATAATGGAATACATACGTATAAGTGTTGTTAAGACAATTAAACGCTGCTAAAATATGCAAATTATTGAATAAAACAATTATGGCTTTTGAGTTTTTCCATCTGGATATTTAGCGAATCGTTTAAGATTAGAGGAATGTATATGATCATTTTTCGACCAAGGCCATCCTCCAAAGTAGGTTAAACGAAATTCATTGATTTTTTGATTTATCTCGTTTTGTTCATTCATAACAAATGGACCATATTTGGCTACCGGTTCGTTGATAGGCTTTGATTGTAGTAAAAGTATTTTACTTTTATGCTTGGAGCAAATTGTATAGGTCTTAGAAGAATCTAGAACTATTTGGTGAGCATCGGTAATGAGTTGCTTGTTAATTTCAATACCTCCTTCATAAAGATATATCGACTTTATAACCAAATTTTCACTAGAAGGAATGGTTAATTCTGTGTCATCATCCATTTGGAAATGAGCTACACATAATTCATTTTCATTTACAGCAGCCCAAGAATCTGGAGGGCATTTCTGTTGTTTTAGGGTTTCGAGAGAACCATATATGAGTTCTATTTTAATACCGTTTAAGTTGAATTTAGGGATTTCATGTTCCCAAAGCATTTGAAAATAGGGCGGGACGGATTTAGCTTTTTTAGGTAGATTTAACCATATTTGAAAAAGCTCTAACGTATTTGATTCCTTTTTGTTGAGTAAGGGAAACATTTCTGAGTGCTGAACTCCAGAGCCAGCAGTCATCCATTGCACATCTCCTTCACCAAATCGCGCTGCGGCACCAAGAGAATCGCTGTGATCTATATAACCTTGTCGCACAAAAGTTATGGTTTCAAATCCACAGTGCGGATGGGCTGGAAAACCGGGAACCGATGAGCCGTGATACATTCGCCATTCGTGATTTGGGTCAAAATCACTTCCTATACTTCTACCCAGAAGAAGTTCTTTGTCAACACCCATATGCTCATTTCCTGATGGGTAATGATCTAAATGATGAACGCAAAATAGAAAGGGATCTTGAGTAGGCCAAGGCACTCCTTTTTGTAAAGGTGTTAATTTCATAGCTTTTAAAAGTAAAAAATAAGCACATCAAAATGCTGTGCTCTTAGCGTTATTGTTGACCAATTGGTGGTGGACCAGGAGGTATAATCGCCTCATACTGAGCATCTCCTTTGCGCTCTACATATTCCGCTTTTACCTCTTCTACATATTTTGGATTTTTAAATAAATCAAGCATTGTCATGCTCATTGCTTTTGCAGCATAAAGCATACCCTTGTGACCTATACTCATTCCTGCACAAGAGACAACAGCCCAAGAGTGCCATGGAGTATCTATAGGAGCAGTGGTTACTCCTAAATTTATATTGGCCACATTCCAACTTACGTCGCCCACATCTGTAGAGCCGCCTCCAGGGTTTTCTCGAGTATCTAATAATGGGTGAATAGTACCATCTATGCCTAGTTGTGGCTTCTCTGTGGCTATCTGAATCTTCTTTCCGAACGCAATTTCCTCTTCAGTATAGGATATAGGCCCTAATATTTCTAAATTATTTTGCATGATTTCTCCACCCCTTCTATTGACAAGAACTTCATAGATCCCTGAGATTAATGAAATCTTGTAATCGACGTTTGCTAAAATTGCAGCACCTTCTGCCATTTCTTTAACTCGTTCGTAAACTGGAATCATTCCATCCCTATTAGAGTCTCTAACACGAACCCAAAGTTTTGAATAATCTGGAACCACATTCACAACCTGACCACCATCTTGAATGTGATAATGAATTCGAACGCTTGGTTTGATGTGTTCTCTATAATAATTAATACCAGATGCATATAATTCAAGCGCATCAGAAGCCGATCTTCCATTCCAAGGATCAGCTGAAGCATGAGCTGTTTGACCAAAAAACTCGACCTTAAAGTCAACTAAAGCCAATGTAGACTGCACATCAGCTTCAATTTTAGCAGAGGGATGCCAACTGACGTTAACATCTACATCGTTCCAAATACCTTCATTGACCATCCATATTTTTCCGAAAAACTTCTCTTCGGCAGGAGTACCCATAAACTTAACTGTACCCTTGATTTTTCCAGCCTCAATAAGCTCTTTTACCGCAATTGCAGCACCTAAGGAAGCTGTTCCAAATAGATTATGGCCACATCCATGTCCAGCATCTCCTTCGTTAAGCGCCTCTTTAACGGGACTGACCTTTTGCGAAATTCCAGGTAGAGCGTCAAATTCACCAAGTACACTGATTACTGGAGAACCATTTCCATAGGTCGCCACAAATGCTGTAGGCATGCCTGCAACACCTTTTACTACCTTAAACCCCTGACGTTCGGCATAGTCTGAGAGTAATTTTGAGGAGTTCGTCTCATTAAAAGCAGTCTCAGCATAGGCCCAAATAGAATCACTTATGGCTATTAGATTATCAGAATGCTTTTCAATAGAATTGATAATTTCTTTTTTGTGCTTGCTTAATTTTTGACCCTGCACTGAAAAAGGCAGCACCAATAAAGCAAGAAGAATAATGTAGATATTTTTCATAATATGCTGTAAAAGACACTGAATTTACAAAATTACAAGGACACTAGAGATTCTTTATACACCTTTAAACAACGCTCTCTTGCCCATTTGTGTTCGACAATGGGTTGGGGGTAGGTGAGTTCTTGAAAATCGGGCACCCATTTTGAAATGTATGCCAGTCGTTGGTCAAATTTTTTAATCTGAGATTCCGGGTTAAATATTCTAAAGTAAGGAGCAGCATCAACACCACTTCCTGCAGCCCATTGCCAATTACCTACATTGCTTGCAAGTTCAAAGTCCAATAGTTTTGATGCAAAATAGGCCTCTCCCCATCTCCAATCGATAAGTAAATGTTTACACAAAAAGCTAGCACAAAGCATTCTCACTCTATTATGCATATATCCTGAGGTGTTTAGTTCTCTCATACCTGCATCCACTAATGGATATCCAGTAGTACCTGATTTCCATCGTTCAAAATCTTCAGGATTGTTATTCCATTGAATGCGGTCGTATTTCGGTTTAAATGATTGATTAATAGTATGAGGAAAATGCCATAGAATCTGCATAAAAAATTCCCTCCATATCAATTCACTTAAAAAAGTATGGTTTTTAGCCGCATAAGCCTTTTCTACTAATGTTCGAATAGAAAGTGTACCAAATCTTAAGTGAACGCCAATACGTGAGGTTCCATTTTCAGCAGGAAAGTTACGCTTCGCTTCGTAAGTTTCAATTAATTCTAAACTCAAGTCAAACTCTTGTAATGTAGCTGTTGTAGGTTCAAAACCGATGTCCTTAAGGCTAGTAATATTATTCTCATCTTCTTGCACAGGCCTTAAGTTAGACCAATTGTCTTTTTGATTTTGAACGTAAGTGGGTAGAGACTCAAAGTGCTGAATCCATTTTCGTTTATAGGGTGTAAAGACCACATATGGATTACCATCGTCTTTGAGTACATCATTTTTTTCAAAAATCACTTGGTCTTTACTGCTGTTAAATTGTATTCTTTGTTGATTTGCCCAATCTGCTATCTTTTGATCCCTGTCAATAGCGTAGGGCTCATAGTCGTGATTGATGTAAATCGAGTTCAGACCTATTTCATGATGGAGTTCACTGAATACGTCTTTTGGAGAACCATAGCGAATAAGCACAGAAGAGCCTTTCTTTTGAACTTTTTCATTTATAGCAAGAAGTTGTTCGAAAATAAAACTAACGCGTGTATCGTCTTTTTCTAATCGATCTAAAATTGCAGCATCGAAAATAAAAAGGAGCTGTACATTTTTTTCTCTAGCCAATGCGTTATTTAGGGCGGTGTTGTCTTCTATGCGCAAATCTCTGCGCAACCAAACGATAGTTGTCTTGGTCATCACAAACTAATACTAGATTTACCTCCGTCAACACCAATAATTTGCCCTGTAATCCAAGAGGCTGATGGACTGAGTAAAAAACACGCCAATTCAGAAATATCGTCTACTTCACCCACACGCTTTAAGGGATGTTTGTCTGAAATAAGTTCACGTTTGCGATCATTATTTAGTAATCTTTTGGCCAGAGGTGTATCTACAATAGATGGTGCAATAGCATTTACTCTTACCTTAGGAGCGAATTCTGCAGCAAGTGATCTAGTAAGACCTTCAATGGCTCCTTTAGCAGAAGCAATACTTGCGTGAAATGGCATACCCTGTTGCACGGCAACCGTTGAAAAAAGAAGCATGCTTGAGTTTTGTTGTAGACGATCACTAACGGCTTTAATGCAATTAATGGCTCCAAAGAAATTGATTTCCATGTCTTCACGAATGACTTTGTCAGTGAGCATTTTAAGAGGCTTTAATTGAATACTTCCCGGACAGTAGACTAAACCATCAATTTGTTCTGGAAAAGGAATGTTTTCCCATGAGCCTTGTAAAACGTCAAAAGAGAAATGGGTGTAGTTGGTATGGTTAAATTCTGAAAATTCTCTTCGGGATATTCCAAAAACTCGATTATTTTGAACCAATTTTTTGGTTATACTCAATCCAATTCCAGTAGTTGAACCAATAATGACAAATGTTTTCATTTAATTTTCTTTAAGTGTAGTGCATAGTTTTGTTGAAAGTCCGTTTTTGTATTGAAGAGCATTTCTATCTCTTGTCGTCTAAATTCGAATGCTTTTAGAATACTAGGTTTTACAACAAGAGCGTAAAGGAGTGAATTCAGTGGCCCAAACTTCAGACTAAATAGCACCTTGTCAGTAACAAAGCACCCTTTCCCTTGGTGATTCTCAACAATATGTTGGTGAATCCACGTTTTGTAAGGGCCATCTAATTGAATATCACTGAATGAATATCCATGTTCATATTGCGTGATATAAGAGGTCCATGTCAAACCTATTATAGAAAAAGGTTTGATTTTGTGAACAAAAACAACTCCATTTTTAACCTTGTCGTGAGATTTATACTGCGTTTGAAAATGCAGAAAAGAGGGAGTTAAGGTTGCTAAATTATCAACATCACATAGAAAATTCCATGCTTTAGTTTGTGAGCAATTAACGAGTTGTTTAACGTGTAATTCGTACGGCATATTGTTCAAAGATATTGTAAAAAAATTAAACAAAATGAATTTTAAAATGTGCTACTTTTACAATTATCAACAAATAAAGACATGAAAAAGACACTTTTCGCATTGCTTTTGAGTATGAGTATTTCTACTTTTCTTTATAGTCAATTGCGTACTCCAGCTCCAAGTCCTAAAACGAAAATTTTTCAACAAGCGGGTTTAACCGATTTCACTATCGAATATGCTAGACCAGCAAAAAGGGGTAGAGCTATTTTTGGTAACCTGGTACCTTATGGAGAGCTGTGGAGAACAGGAGCAAATGAAAATACTTTAATTCGTTTAAGTGAGGATATTATGTTTGGCGAGCATAAGTTGACAAAAGGATCGTATAGTTTATACACCATTCCAGCAAAAGATAAGTGGGAAATACTCTTTTATAACACAACAGACAATTGGGGACTTCCTGCTGATTTTAAAGAAGAAATGGTGGCTTTGCGGATTGAAGCTACGCCCAAAGAAATCAATCATTTAGAAGAGAGTTTATCTATATATATTGGTGATATAACCAATAATTCCTGCAGTTTAAACCTACATTGGGATACTACTTTAGTACAAATCCCGATTCAATTAATGACAAAAGAAATAGCTGTTGCCTCTATAGTCAAAGTATTGAATACCAATCCGTCTGCATCTGATTACTATAGAGCGGCTCAATACTATCATGCAGAAAAACTAGACCTTTCTCTTGCTAAATTTTGGATTGATACCGCAACTGAAGGCAATACCAATGCTTATTGGATGTATCGATTAAAATCATTGATTTACAAAGATTTAGGAGATATGCCCTCCGCACTAAAAGCCGCAGAAACTTCTTTGGAAATTGCCGAGCTCGCTGGTAATATGGATTATGTTCGTATGAATAATGCTTTTATAGCTACAAATCAATAAAAACCACTATTCTAGTTTCTTTTTGAAATGAATTGTAAGCTTGAGGCTGTTATTACTAAAAATAGGCAACCAATTGCATTGAGCCATAGGTAACCTACAGCGTCCACAAAATATATGACAAAGACTACAATTTGTGTTAAAATTGCAGCATAAAATACCGCTGTTGCTTTTACGTGTTTTAAAAAGAAGGCCACAAGAAAAATTCCAAGAACATTTCCATAAAAAAGTGATCCGATGATATTCACTAATTGAATGAGATTATCGAATAAGTTCGCGATACTCGCAATAAAAATGGCGACTATTCCCCATAAAAAAGTAAAAACTTTGGTTCTTTTGGCCAGACCTTCTTTGGTCATTTTTTTGCCTGCATGTCGACCATAAATATCAACAGCTGTGGTGACACCTAAGGCATTTAATTCTGAGGCGGTTGAAGACATTGCAGCAGATAAAATAACCGCCAGTAGTAATCCGATAAGTCCAATGGGTAATTGAGTTAAAATAAAATGTATAAATACATAATCTTTGTCGTTCACTAAAGCCTCCTCATCTATTTGGGTTGCCATTTCTTTAGTCTGTATTCTCAATTCTTTTTCAGCTGCATTCAAGGCGAGTAATTCCTCTTGTTGATCTTCAAGACGTAACGTAGAGGCATAAATCTTATGTCTCTTCAATTCAATCTGCTCGTATTCGTTTTGAAGCGTTGAATAGTCTGAAGCATAGGTGGAGTTCTGAATCATTTTCTCAACCGAAGGATTAAAGTGAAGTGGACTTGAATTGAACTGATAGAAAACAAAAACCAATACACCGATAAATAGTATAAAAAGTTGAAGAGGGATTTTAAAGATTCCATTAAAAAATAAACCCCACTGACTTTCTTTTACAGAGTTCCCAGATAAATAACGCTGTACTTGACTTTGATCTGTTCCAAAATAAGCAAGAGCTAAAAAGAATCCACCTGTTATACCGCTCCAAAAAGTGTATCTATTTTTTGGGTCTAGGCTAAAGTCAAAAGCGTTGAGTTTTGAATTTAGTTGCGCAATTTCAAAAATACGATTGCTAGAGACGTAATTTGGCATGAGTTGAAATAGGTAGAAAAAAACAAAAAGTAGACCTGTAAAAATGACAGTCATCTGTTGCTTTTGGGTGATATTGACCGCAGCTGTTCCACCAACAACGGTGTACAAAACCACAATTGACCCAATTATGATATTGAGAAGCCTCAAATCCCATCCCAAGACCGCTGAAAGAATAATCGAAGGGGCAAAAATGGTTATTCCGGCAGCCATTCCCCTTTGAATTAAAAATAAAATCGCTGTAAGGGTTCGTGTAGATTTATCAAACCTATTTTCCAAGAGCTCATAAGCAGTAAATACATTTTGTTTGAAATAATAGGGTACAAAGAATTTTGATATAACAACCATGGCAATGGGAAGTCCAAAATAAAACTGAACAAATCCCAAACCATCGTGAAAAGCTTGCCCTGGGGTAGACAAAAACGTTATGGCACTAGCCTGGGTAGCCATTACCGAAAGGCCAATAGTCCACCATTTACTACCTTCTTTACCTCGCAAATAATTTTCTGCACTCGCTTTTGAGGTGCTTTTATACATGCCGTAAACAACTATAAAGGTCAGTGTTAAACAAAGAACAATCCAATCGACATTGCTCATATTAATTCGAGTTTAATGAAATTAAGTTAGTAAGTAAGCGGTAGGCACCTGCAACGCCCTCAGGAAGCTGCCTAAACAGACTCAATGAAGTGTATATATAATTTCCCTTTCCAAGAGGAGCTACGAGTAAGCTACCTTGTAAGGGCTGTTCTCCCTTGTCTTGAAATTCGAGTAGTGGGGTGAAATTGTTACTCCAAGTTTCAGGAAAATATAACCCTCTTTCTTGCACCCATCCGTCAAAATCTTGAACCGTTATTTTATTGGGATAATTCATCACTCGATGCTTTGTATTTAGAAGTTTCACAGGAGCATATTCATCGGTAATTCTATTGTAAGATAGTTTCATGGGATAGGGAGCTAATTTTTCAAATTGAGCACCCCATCTATTAGCTGTATTGTATTGTAGAATTAAATTGCCGCCTTGTCTCACAAAATCAAAAAGCAGTTCTTGATTAGCCTTTAAATCTTCTAGTACGTTATAGGCTCGTATACCTGTGATAATAGTTTTAAAACGTTTTAAATTTTGAGCATTGAGGGCAGAGGTAGGAATCAATTCAATGTCATATCCAAGATCTAGAAGATTTTCAAATACTTTGTCCCCCGCTCCCATGATATAACCAACCTTGTCATTGGATTTTTGCATTACAATACGACTCAATTCTATTTCTGCGGGAGTTAAAAGCGTTTGCTTGTCGATATGAGCATAAGAAATGTGCTGTTGCTGAAGTCTATGAGATTCAAAAGATGAGGTGAGTTCAAAGCTTAAATATCCTTTAGATTGTTGATTTGCTGGGGGAGTAACCATAATATCAATTGGAAATGTGCCTTGATTTTTGCTCCAATTAATGCTGAGTTGCTTTGGAGATACGCTCCAGCCTTCAGGTGCAGTGATAGTTAAAACACCATCGTATTTTTCTATGTTTAACAATACTTCAACACGAACATTTTTAGATTGTTTACTGTCGAATATTTCAATGGATTTATCAATTTTAAGGGTCGCTGATGGTAGAATATGAAACTGCTCGTAATATTCTCCAAATTCAGGTTTAATTTCCTTGTAACGTACGGGTAATTCAATCATCAAGGTGACATCTCTAAGAGTTAAAGAAAGCGAAACAGTCATCGAAGTGTCAGAAGCTGGTTTTCCGATATCTGAATTTGAGGCTACCGTATATTGTTTTCTATCGTGTTTTTGCTGCAACCAATAAGGAGCTGAATAGGGACTATTTCGTAAAACGTCAGGCGTAAAGTTTAAGTTTGTAACAGTGTTTGATGTTATAATAGTATCTAGATCAACAGAATACATATCAGAATTTGAAATGGAAATGGATTCGAGCTCAATAGAAGACAAGCCACGATTTACAACGTCTAATTGAATTTCAATTTTTTCTCCTGGTTGTGCAGATTTTTGAGCTACATATGCTTCTAAATCTATACGTGCAACGTCTAAAATAATTGCATTTATAGCATTAAGTTTAAGATTTCTCCAAAATACATCTTCAATGTCTTTTATTAATTGTTGCGCCTTGACAAGTTGTGCTAAATGATTTGAAGGATTCTTAAAGTCAAACGAATCCTCTACGACATTTAAAATTTTACCGATGGCCTCTCCTTCTTTGATTCTATTCCAACTGGTATCAGTACCTCCAAAAAGATTATTTGTAGTCCCTTGAGATCCTTTTAGAAGTTCTAAATATTCAGTTTCTTGATTTTTTTGAAGCGCTGTTCCAAATCCTTGTGATTTGTGCTGACTTCTTGACAATGAAGCAATTTCGTTGTATGACATACCTCGTGAAGCATCAAATTCACCAACTGCTATTTCAACGAGGTTAGATTTGTCGATTTTATCAAAAGCCGCACGTGAACCATAGAACCACCAATTAGTATTAAAATATAAACGATTAGGACGCCAAGGTAAAGTGTTGAATTCATCTTTATAAGAACTGTCTGAAGCCAAATCAAATGCTTCGTAACTCAAAATTGAAGCGGCAGTATGATGCCCGTGAGTGGTTCCAGCAGTTCTGTGATCAAAGCGATTTATAATGATATCGGGTCTTAGTTTTCGTATCTGACCAACTACTTGTTTTAGCATATAAGGTTTATCCCAAAATTCGAAAGCTTCGTCAGGATGTTTGGAATAACCAAAATCTATTGCAGTTGTAAATCGCTGTTGTCCACCATCAATTTTACGAGCTTCAATAAGTTCATTACTTCGAATTAAACCCAAAGATTCTTTGAGTTCAGAACCAATTAAATTTTGCCCTCCATCTCCCCGAGTCAGGGATAAATAAGTCACCTTAGCATGTATTTTATTGCTCAGGTAGCTTATAATTTTTGTGTTTTCGTCATCTGGATGAGCGGCTATGTACATGGCGTTACCTAAAAAATTTAGACGCTGAATTTCATCGTAAATTTCAAGTGATGACTTTGTTTGTTGAGCCGATACTACTGAGGAGAGAACACATATGAATAGAAGATATGTATTGCAAAGGCTTCTTAAAATAGACATGTTGGGATGGCTTTATATGAATAGTAATATTGACATAAATATAACTATTAAGGAGAAGAAAACCCACACCACTTGAAAAGCAACTCCTTCGTTAGCCGGAGCGCGGAATACCATAAAAACTTCTTTGATATAATTGGCTATACTTCTCATCCCCTTAATTTAATCAGGGCACCTTAGAAGTCATAATTTTTAGTGAATTATAAAGTAAAGAAGTTGGCAGTCCAACAACAGAACTGTACGAGCCTTCGATTTTTGAGATTCCAATCAAACCAATCCAATCTTGTATACCATAGGCCCCAGCCTTGTCAAAAGGTTTAAAAGTATCGACGTAATACTCAATTTGGCCTAAACTAAGTTTTTCAAAATATACACGAGTTGTTTGATGTGTAATCAATTGATCATGGGAAGCGGTCAAACAAATGGCCGTGATTACCTCGTGAGATTTATCTGATAATTTAGTGAGCATGTCAATGGCCTCTTTTCTGTCATTAGCTTTTTCCAAAGATTCTTCATTACACCATACGACTGTATCTGAGGTGAGTAAAATTTCGTCTGGAGTTAAAAGACCTTCATGCGCTTCGGCTTTGCGCTTTGCTAAATATTCGGCAATCTCGTGACCTTTGAGTTCTTGTGGATAGGATTCATCTATAGAGATCACACGCTGGGTAAATTCAAGCTCCATTTGTTTTAAAAACTCCACTCTTCTGGGTGAATTTGACCCTAAAACCAGTTTGTAGTTGCTCAGCAGCTTATCCATTAGCCTTGGTTGATTCTGAGTTAGATGGCCAGTCACCCCGAACGGCCATGACTTGACGAATTACGTCTCTGACGCAACCAGCTCCACCGTTGATATGAGAAATATAATCAGCTTGTGCTTTTACCTCAGAAACCGCATCTTGAGGACAAGAAGACAATCCACACATACCCATAGCCTCGATATCAGGCAAGTCATCACCCATGTATAACACCTCTTCAGAATTGATTTGATAAGTATCGAAATATTCCAACAAATCATCCTTCTTATAATGTGAGCCTAAATAAACATCCGAAATCCCTAAATCTTTAAAACGGTTTTTGACATCTTGATTAGTTCCTCCTGTAATAATACAAACTCGATAACTTTTATCTAAAGCCATTTTAACGGCAAGACCGTCTTTGACATTCATCTTTCTGAGCAGTTCTCCATTTTCGGAAAGTAGGAGTGTACCATCGGTGAACACTCCATCAACATCAAACACAAAAGTGTTGATTTGCTTTATTAAGGCCTTAAAGTTTTTCTTCATATGTGTCGATTATAGATTGATTTAGATGTTTGTAAATATCCTTCCAATTGGAATTTACTAGTAATTTTAGGTGTTTATCTATTGTGTTTTTATCTTTTCGAATGGCAGGTCCCGTTTGAATTTCTTTGGCATTTTGTGATAATGCTTGGCTAAGACCTTGTTCTAAGAGTGGTTTAAACCATTTAAAATCTAAGTCTCTTGTTAGGCAGATGTCTTGAGCGATGTGCCATAAATGATTAGAAAAATTTTGAGAAATAACTGCACAGAGGTGAACATTAAGTCTTTTTTCACTTGTGAGTTCTTGAACGTCAGTACTTATTTGTTGTGCTAATTTATTCAAAATATGCTTGTGATATTCTGAGTTTGTCTCTGTGAAAAGAGGGATATTTGGAGCAAATTCCATCTGAAAGTTAAGACTCAACAAAGGATACAAAACGCCGTGATGTTTATGCTCAGTGTTTGTTATGAGTTCTTGAGCACCACTGCAATGCAAAAAGAGGGCCTCAGGATACGGAATTTGTTCAGCTATGCTCCTGATTTGATCATCAGGTACTGCGAGTATAAATATGTCTGCCTCAGGAATACAAGAATAATCATAAATAGAAAATGGAAACAAGCTTTTTGATACTGTGTTAATATTACGCGAAACAATACCTACAAGCTCAAAAGTAGCAGAGGTGCGATTCAAACGGTCGGTAAAAAAATGTGCTGCTCTGCCTGAACCCACGACGCAAACCTTAAAATTATTGATGTCTTTTGATTTGATTTTCAATGCTTCCTTCTGTTAATAAGGTTTAACAAAAGTAAAGATATCACTCAAAACACTTTAATTTTACGCAAAATCTACGAATCAATGATAAATCGAATTGCAAATGCCTTAGTATCTACCAAAATGATGGCCGTACTATTTATACTGTTCTCTTTTGCCATGGGTATAGGAACCTTTGTTGAGAGTAATTACAGTACTGAGACAGCAAAGATTTATATCTATGAGGCCAAATGGTTTGAAATTATTATGCTATTAATGGTGGTTACTTTTATCGGTAACATTAATAGGTATAATTTGTGGCAGGTCAATAAGTGGCCTTTACTCATGTTACATTTGAGTTGGATTTTAATAATTTTTGGAGCGGGAGTTACGCGTTACATTGGATATGAAGGAAGTATGCCAATTAGAGAGGGTGAAACTTCTTCGGTATTTCTATCTGAACGAACGTATTTGACAGTTCTTGTAGACGGTGAGGTGGAGGGTCAATTACAACGTAAAATTTTAGAGGATCGAATTTTGATTACAGAACAAGGTAGCCGCAATTCTTTACCTTGGAAATCTTCTTTTGAGGATTCTAAATTTAAAATTGAACTTATAGATTTTATTGGAGGAGCTAAACAAGATCTTATTGAAGACGAACAGGGTGAATACTATTTAAAGATCGTGGAGTCAGGAGACGGCAATCGTCATGATCACTACATAAAAAGAGGGGAGATAGTCAATATTCACAATGTGCTTTTCAGTTATAACAAGCTTACCCAAGGAGCTATCAATATTACTGAAGATGAACGAGGGAATCTCTTAATTGAAAGTCCTTTCGAAGGAAATTTTATGCGTATGGCTGATCAATTTCAAGGAAGCCTTGAAGCAAACACATCTTCAGAATTACAAATGAGATCGCTATATTCAATAGGTGAGATGCAGTTTGTTTTTCCAGAGCTTCCTGTAAAAGGAACGTTTGGAATGATAAAAGTACCGGAGTCTGAAAAAACAGAGGATACTTTAGATGCGATGATTTTAGGTCTCTCTTCACAAAATAAATCGAAGGAGATTGTTGTATATGGAGGACAGGGGTCTACATCATTTAGTGAGCCTATTGAATTTGGCGGTTTGACCTATTATTTCAGATATGGATCTAAACAACTAAATCTTCCTTTTTCAATTAAACTCAATGATTTTATTGCTGAAAAATATCCCGGAACAGAACGCAACTATTCTTCATTTATGAGCAAGGTAACCGTTGAAGACGAGCGTCCCTTTGATTATGACATTTACATGAATCACGTATTAGATCACAAAGGTTTTCGATTTTTTCAGGCCAGTTTCTTTCCAGATGAAAAAGGAAGCATTCTCTCTGTGAATCACGATTTTTGGGGTACATGGATCACCTATATTGGATACTTCTTATTGTACATCGGCTTTATGGGAATTATGTTTTTTGGCAAAACACGTTTCAAGGATTTAGCTAAATCGCTCAAAAGAATTCAAAATCAAAAAACTTTAGGTGCTGTGCTGTTATTTTTTGCATTGTCTTCGGTTTATGGTCAAAATGTGAATTCACAGCTCCCATCTAATGAGGATATTGACTCCATGATTAGGGTTACCGCTATTGACGCTAAACACGCTAAAATTTTTGCAGAACTCGTGATTCAAGACGATGGGGGACGTATGAAACCTATACACACCTTCGCCAGTGAATTACTTAGAAAGTTAAGTTATAAAGATACTTATCAAGACTTGTCAGCTGAACAAGTCATGCTTTCAATGATGCTGTACCCTGGTTTATGGTATAATACCCCCTTTATTGCTTTAGACAAAAAAGCCGAAAACGATAGTATTCGGAAAATAATTGGAATCGAAGAAGGGCAGAAATACGTAAAAGTCACAGACTTTTTCGATCAAAGAGGAGTAAATAAACTGGACCCCTTCTTAGAAGAGGCCTACAAGACAAACACACCCAATAAATTTCAACAAGATTTTAAACAGGCTGGACAAAAGTTAGCCTTGTTAAACAGGGCTTTAAGCGGAGAAATCTTGAAGATTTTTCCATTGCCACAAGACGAAAACAATAAATGGATTTCTTCAATTGAGTATAGAACAGGGGTTTTCACAGTCTCTGATACCTTGTATGGAAGTTTTGTTGCCAATTCATTACCTTATTATCTGCAGCTTTTAAATCAGGCACAGATTTCAAATGATTATACTGAAGCAGACAAAATCTTGAATAGCCTTAAGAAAAGTCAAAGAAAATTAGGTCAAGATGTCATGCCGAGTAAAAGAAAAGTTCAAGCTGAAATCAGTTATAATAAATGGGATGTGTTCAATAAACTCTACAGATACTATGCCTTATTTGGTTTAGTCTTATTTTTCGTTCTAGTCGCACAAATTTATAAAGATAGAAGAGCTTTAAAATTTACCATTAAAGTATTCAAAGTAATTATTTACGCCTTGGTTGTAATGCACACCTTTGGTCTTATTGCGCGCTCTTACATTTCTGGACATGCACCTTGGAGTGATGCCTATGAGAGTATATTGTACGTTTCTTGGGCGACGATGGCCATAGGAATTGCTCTGGGTCGAAAGAGCAATTTCACCATTGCTTCGACTACATTTGTAAGTTCAATGTTGCTTTGGATTGCACATCAAAGTTGGGTAGATCCAGCGATTGCTAATTTGCAACCCGTTTTAGATTCTTATTGGTTAATGATACACGTTGCTGTTATTGTAGGTAGCTATGGTCCCTTAACCGTTGGAATGATTTTAGGAATTGTAAACTTAATATTGTTGCTGCTATTAAAACCAGACACCAGAGATCGCATGAAATCAAGTATAAAAGAATTGACAATCATCAATGAATTGTCATTGACTATTGGGTTACTTATGCTTACAATAGGTAATTTCTTAGGTGGTCAATGGGCCAATGAAAGTTGGGGCCGATATTGGGGTTGGGACCCAAAAGAAACCTGGGCCTTAATTTCAATTATGGTCTATGCATTTGTGTTGCATATGCGTCTGATTCCTACTTTAAAAGGGGTATGGGCTTTTAATCTGGCCAGTATTGTCGCTTTTGCTAGTATAATGATGACTTATTTTGGAGTTAATTTTTATCTTGTAGGACTGCATTCTTACGCTAGTGGAGATCAGGTTATCACTCCAAGTTTTGTTTGGTATACGGTTGCTGGTGTTTTGGTGCTTGGATATTTCAGTTATCTGAAATACAAGAAATATTATTAAAGCATTAATTTGAAACCAATGAGTGAAAATTCACATATTAATACGCGGTCAGTTCACGCAGGAGAATTAAAAGACGACACATTTAAGTCAGCTGTATCTCCCTTGTATCCCTCGACATCCTATGCGTGGGATCAGGTGGAAATAAAGAGATATCCAAGATATTTTAACACACCCAATCAAGAAGCCTTAAACAAAAAAATAGCAGCTTTAGAGATGGCCGAAGACGCATTGATTTTCACCAGTGGAATGGCCGCGATTTCTACTGTGCTTATGGCGTTTTTGGCTAAAGGAGATCACGCCATATTTCAGAGAGAAATATATGGAGGAACATATCATTTCATTACCACTCAGCTGAATCGTTATGGTATAGCATATGATTTTGTTGAAGGTAACAACATAGAAGATTTTCAAGCAAAAATTCAAAACAACACCAAATTCATTTATATAGAGTCACCATCTAATCCCTTAATGCGTCTTACAGACATTAAGGCCATTGCAGATTTGTGTAAATCCAATAAGCTGATTAGCATGATCGACAATACTTTTGCAAGTCCTGTCAATCAAAATCCTATAAACTTAGGAATTGATTTAGTGATACATTCAGCGACAAAATACATGGGTGGACATTCAGATATATCAGCCGGTGCAGTTGCTGGAAGTACTAGTCTTATCAAACAAATTTGGGATGCAGCCATCTGCTATGGAGGAAATCTAAGTGATCATACTGTTTGGTTGTTAGAGCGCAGTATAAAAACCATGGGACTTAGGGTTAAAGAACAAAGCTACAACGCAATGCGCTTGGCTTTGCATCTCCAAAAACACAGTGAGATTACTAAGGTGCATTATCCTGGTTTAGGCTCACATCCTGATCATAATTTAGCCCTCTCTCAAATGTATGATTTTGGTGGCATGCTTTCCTTTGAAATTCGACAAGAAGATAAAGCACTAGAATTCATTCGTAATTTAAAGTTGATAAAACCCTCTCTATCTCTTGCAGGTATTGAAAGTACTATATTACTACCATCTGTGGCATCACATGCCTTAATGCCTAGAGAAGAGCGATTGGCTCAGGGGATTACAGATGGCTTATTAAGACTTTCTGTTGGGATTGAAGATTTCAACGATTTAACTGCCGATATTGATCAAGCCTTTCTTCAGTTATGAAAAAAGTTGATTTATTAGTTTTCGGTGCACATCCAGATGATATTGAACTTGGTGCGGGAGGAACGGTTGCAAAAGAGGTTAGTCTGGGTAAGCGTGTAGGTCTGATAGATCTTACGCAAGGTGAACTTGGTACAAGAGGCAGTATAGAATTAAGGCGCCAAGAAGCGAACAACGCCTTAAAAATTCTCGGAGCAGATTTCAGAGAAAACATGTCTTTGGCGGATGGTTTTTTTAAAAATGATAAAGAAACCCAAATAAAGGTAATTGAAGTCATTAGAAAACACCAACCCGAAATTGTAATATGCAATGCGGTAGAAGATAGACATATTGACCATGGACGGGCGAGTCAACTTTTGAGTGATAGTTGTTTTTTAAGTGGATTGAAAAAAATAGTAACCTTTGACAGTGATGCAAATCCACAGCTACCATGGAGGCCTAAGGCTGTATATCACTACATTCAATGGAAAGATATTCGACCAGATGTATTGGTGGATATTGGGGAACACATCAATACGAAAATGGAGTCTGTAAAGGCATATAAGAGCCAGTTCTACGACCCTAACAGCAAAGAACCAAATACTCCAATAAGCAGTAAAGCCTTTTTAGACGGTGTAAATTTTAGAGCATCAGATTTGGGGCGTATGATAGGCGCAGAGTATGCAGAAGGTTTTACGGTTGAACGCTATATGGGCGTCAATTCACTTTTTGATTTGAAATAGACTTACTTACCGTTCTACCTAATTTTGCAGGGAGTTTAATCATAAAGGTGGATCCCTTACCAGGCTCACTTGCTACAGTCATTTGACCATTGTTTCTTGTTACCATGTCTAGACAAAGCGATAAACCAATACCTGTGCCTTTTTCATTTTGAGTTCCATAGGTAGAATGAACTCTGCTAGTATTTAATATAGAGTCTATAACAGAGGCTTCTAGGCCAACACCTGTGTCTTTGATATGAAGTTCCCAGAAACCATCCTTGGCGTCAAATACTTCAAGGGTAATTAAACCATTTTCAGGAGTAAACTTTATTGCGTTACTAAGTAGATTTCGAATAATAATATCGACATGGTGTTTATCAGCCAAAAGTTTTACCTTTTCATTTATATTTTGAATAATCTTAATGCTTTTGTCAGAAGCTGATTTTTGTAGTAATTGTATATTGGAATCAACAATTTTTCGAAGAGTCACTGTACCTTTTCGCACCTGAGTTTTATTCATTTGTGCCTGCCCCCAATTTAATAAGTTGTTTAAGGTAAATTGAACTCGTTCTACATCTGCGATTAAATTTGGTATGAAATTCATCAATTCTTTACCCTTAAGTTCCTTGGTTTGGGTGAGTTCTAAAATACCTTTTAAAGATCCAATTGGACCTCTGAGATCGTGTCCTATTACGGAGAACAGTCTGTCTTTTGTGGAATTTTCATCATTCAGTGTAACAATTTTTTCCTCAAGCTTTGAGATGTCTTTAGAACTGTTTCGAATTCGGCGAACAAATTTCCCCTTTTTATTCTGAACAAACACCGCACCATAAATAATAATACCTATAGAGGTGAGAAATAAAATTATTAAAAAGGTGATCAATGATTTTAAGCGAGATATTTCATAAGCTGAAGCAAGGTCTGTATATTGATTATCAATGAGATGTTTTTGGAAGTTCTTGTTTGTCGATTTAGAAATGTCATTTAAAGACCAGGCAAGCTCATAGGCTTTAATCTCTTTTAAAAACTCAAGAATTTGATTAGACAATAAAATAGGGTCAATATCTTTGCTTTGAGGACTTTGTTGATAGGCTAATGCCGCAAAGTATTTAGTAGAATCTAAATCATTTAGATGATAAAAAGTTTGAGCAAGTTTAAAATTGAGGCTAGGGTTAGTGCTGTCATTTCGTTCTTTGTCATAGTAGTGTAAAGCCCATTCATACCTTTGATTTTCGAAGGCTTTATCTCCTAAGATTAGTGGCTCGGATTGATCTGATTTTAGACTTTGAAAGAATAAAAATAGGGTTACAATTTTGATGTAGTATGTTATGTTCACCAAGGTCTTGTTAATTGTGGCTTGTAAGAAAACGAAGAACCTCAGATGATTCGTATAATAAGATTGTTAGATTTTCAATTTTTCGATGAAATACATTCTTTTTCAAAACGCATAATTCTTTGTTGAATTCTTTAAAAGAAGTACATTTGCAATCGCAAATTAAACGGTGGTTGTAGCTCAGTTGGTTAGAGCGCTGGATTGTGGTTCCAGAGGTCGCCGGTTCGAACCCGGTCTTCCACCCATTTCAAACCCTGACAAACCCTGTTGGGGTTTTTTTTTGTTAAGTTTCCACATTAATTGTTCATTTAACGAAGTTCATCTAATTCACAAAATTATATGATATTTCAAGATTTTATTTTAATTTAAAATTAAAGAACTAACACTATGTATAAATTCCTCTGCTTTATTGCACTATCTTTTTTTATAAGTTGCGCTAGCCCTTCAAAACAATCAAAAGCAATAGATGATTCTGATTCTAAAGAGTTAACCTTTATCATAGAACTTAGCACAAAAGATAATTCAAAAGAAAAGATAGAGGAGTTTACCCAATACCTTGCAGCATTTATCAAAGAAAGAGAACCCTCTAGTATTTATGGATACTTCATTTCTGAAGACGGAAGTAGAGTCACCTTAATTGAACGATATAACAACAGCGAAGATGGTATTCAACACGGCATCGATTTCATCAATGGTCCAAATTTTGACAAATTTTTTGAGCTTTTTGAAATAGAGTCTTTTATAACCATTGGAAACGCAACAGATGAATTTAAAATCTTTACTGCTGAAAACGGTTTTGTTATCGAATACAGAGAATCTATAGGAGGATACTCCAGAAAGTAACACACCCGTAAATCATGATTTGTAATAGGTCAAAGTTTTATTATCACTAACAACTACAAAACAACTTAAAACTAATTAACCATGAAAAGAATTAAAACCTTACTCATCATAACATTGATCTTTGATTTACTGCAATTCATTCCATTGATACTAATAAAAATTAATGATGATTTTAAAAGTGAAATGATAGGAGATTTCAATATTGAAGGACTAACATCTAGTCAACCTGCATTAGAGGTATTAGACATAATGTTCTCTGTAATAGGGTTCATATCACTAGGGATTGTATTATCTGTAATTTATACCATGCGCTTAAAACATACAGAAGCACTTAAAGCAGCATGTTTTATTTTATTTCTTGTTCATCTATTTTGGACCTTGCCAGATTTTATAACTTTAGTTTCTGGAGGAACAACACATCCACCAGTTCCGATAATGATCATTTCTTTAATTCCTGTACTAGGTCTCTTATACGCTTCAAAGTACAGTCAAACAGGCTCGTAATATGAAAAATTTAATAGCATTCACTCTTATTCTTCTTCTTCAAGCTTGTGATTCAAGCACAATAGATGTACAAGCTATTGTTATTGCTAATAATGAAAGATGGGTAAATCATTACAATAGCGGAAATGCACAAGGAATTGCAGACCTTCATACTGCCGATGCCGTTGTAATTCCACCGCATACAGATTTCGTTGTTGGACGAGAGGCCATTCAAAAAATGTATGAAGACGAAATTGAAATGGGTAAAGGCACTTTAGATTTGAAAACTCTAGAAGTATTACATCAAGGTGATTACGCCTATGAAACAGGTCTTTATGACATAGAGATGACTGTTGACCAGCAATTAATTCAAGACAATGGTAAATACATTGTGGTATGGGAGAGGCAAAATGATGGTCAATGGCTCTGTAAGAAAGACATCTGGAATACTAATCTAGAACAACCTTAAAACAATACTAATGAAAAAACTAACCCTTATAGCGTTTTGTACTTTATTTATCTGTTCATGTGAAATTATGCCAAAAGAGAATGAAGCCCAATCAAAAACAATGAAAACAAAAGAAGTTGTGCTTCAAAATTTTGAATTCAATTCTTCTGGAGACATGGATTCTTTTCAAAATACCATTAGTGATGACTTCAAATTTATTTTATCAGGTACTGATGGTCGAGCACTTTCACGAACCTACGAGAGTTATGATTCTTTTATGAATGAGTTTTTAACCCCTGCTTTGGCAACTATGCCCAATGGACTCGTTTTTAATTTTGACAAAATCATTGCCGATGAGAACGGAGCTGCAATTATTTGGCATGGAGAGAGTGAAGCACTTTACGATACCTATAACAATAAATACGTTTACATCTATGAAGTCAATGAAGTAGGTTTAGTTTCGTCAATTACAGAGTACACTGATTTATTATTATCAGCTTCTTCACTTTTAGGACAAAAAAAGAATACGAATTACAAAGAATCACAAGACCTAAATTAAATCTTAGGTAAAAAATAATCGTTGTGATAAGTGCTATTTAGGTACTGCTCATTTATTGCCCTGTCAGTAAAGCCATTCTTTAATTTATCCCAATAAAGTTTGTCACCAGATCTAAAAGCGATATTACCCATTTGAGCCACTTTAGCAACATGTCCACCCTGTTCGATTGAACAATTCAATAGGGTAGAATCATTTGACCTAATAGCGTCAATAAAATTCTCAGCGTGTTTAAAAAGTCCATTATCCTCAGGAGTCACAAGAGGTTTGGTGATTTTTTGAGTGCTGTTCTTTTCTTCTATAACTTCCCATCCACCTCTATTTAAAATAAGTGTGGCATGATTTCCAATAAAGGCAATTCCGTGATCTCTGCCATAAGAGCCGTTGTCAATGCCCATTGCAGAATCCCAAACTAAATTAAAATCATCAAACTCATACAGTGTTGTCAAGGTGTCTGGTGTCTCTTCAGCCAAATTAGGATAAGCAAATTTACCACCCATGGCAACGATAGAATTGGGTAAGGAGGCCTTCATTCCTAATAAGGCATAGTCTAATAGGTGAACTCCCCAATCGGTCATGAGACCACCAGCGTAATCCCAAAACCATCTGAAATGAAAATGAAATCTACTTGAATTAAAGGGTTTTATGGGTGCAGGACCTAGCCATTTTTCATAATTCACTCCAGCAGGTGGAGCACTGTTTTGCACAATAAGTGCGGGTCGCATCCATCCTTGATAACACCAAACCTTAACGGTTCTTATCGGTCCCAAAACTCCAGAATGCACAAAAGAAATGGCATCTTGAAAATGTTTTTGACTTCGTTGCCATTGACCGACTTGAGTGACAGTGTTGTATTTCTTCTGAGCATTTTCCATGGCAATACATTCACCAATTGAATTTCCAATCGGTTTTTCACAGTAAATGTGCTTGCCAGCTTGAGCAGCATGAATCATCATTAAAGGGTGCCAGTGATCTGGCGTTCCAATGATAACGGCATCAATATTTTTATTGTCCAACAAATCGGTATATTCCGTGTATGATTGAACTTTGATATTTTCTTTTTTTAATTCAGCCAAGCGCTTCTCAATTACGTTTTGATCAACATCACAAATGGCTGCTAGTTCAACACCTTCTATGCGAACTAAAGCAAGCATATCTGCCCAGCCCATGCCATTTATACCAATTACCCCCAAACGAATTCGATCGTTGGCGCCAAGAATCCCAGTTGAATTGGCAAGACTCAAATTATAGGGATACATCATTGCTGTTCCCATTAGAAGGGAACTTTGTCTAATAAATTTTTGTCTGTTCATATAGGTTAATTTGTTTTAAAGTACTTAAAAGTCAAAAGTTTATCGAATAAAAATCTAATAAATTTCTAACTACACTCTTTATTGCCTAAAAAAAGGCTCCATCATAGGATATTAGTATTTTTGCAGAGCTAAACAAAAGATATGCAGAAAACCGATAAAGATTTTAGGTTGTCAGAAGATGAAATGAGAACCTATGGTTACAAGGTTATTGACGCCATAGTCAATCATTTCAGCACGCAAGAAGAGAAATCTCCCATTAATTTGGCCACTCGAAAGGAGATGGACGACCTCTTTTTGGAACAAGCTCCAGAATCCTCAACGCCATCTCAAGAAGTGCTTGATTTCGTGTTAAACAATGTCTTAAATAAAGCCAATATTTTAACCCATCCTAAGTTTTATTCTTTTGTTCCTGGTCCTAGCAATTTCATTTCGAGTATGTCAGATACCTTGGCAACAGGTTTTAATGTATTCTCAGGCGGATGGGATGCCTCTGCCGCAGCTGCAGAACTTGAAATTGTTTGTCTTAATTGGATGCTCAACTGGTTTAAGTTTCCTTTAAAAAGGGGAGGAGGTATCTTTACAAGTGGAGGCTCTATGGCAAATTTAACCGCCCTAGTGACGGCTAGAAAACAAAAATGCGGAGAGGATTTCTCTAAGGCTATCATTTATATGTCTGATCAGACACATTCCTCAAATATCAAAGCCATTCGTACCATAGGATTTCGAAAAGATCAGATTCGAATTATTCCAACAGATCAGGAATTTAAAATATCCATCAACAAGCTCAAAAATGCAATTGCAAAAGACCGTTTAGAGAAACTTACGCCTTTCTGCATTATTGCAAACGCAGGTACTACAAATACCGGAACGATTGACAATCTTAGTGAAATTGGAAAGATTTGTGTAACTGAGGACATATGGATGCATGTAGATGCGGCTTATGGCGGTGCGACAATACTCTCTAAACAATACTCACACTTATTGAAGGGAATTGAAAAGGCCGATTCGATTACAGTAGATCCGCATAAGTGGTTTTTTCAGCCTTACGAAATGGGATGTTTGATTGTGAGAAACGCTAAATGGCTGCGAAATACCTTCACCGAAAAACCTGAATATTTAAAAGATGTTGAAGGCAATGAATCAGAGATCAATTTTTTTGATCACGGTATTCAACTCACTAGAAGGTTTAGAGCGCTAAAGTTTTATATGTCGATTAAAACCTATGGCTTAGCACATTTCAGAGAGGCAATCACCTATAATATCGATTTAGCTATTGCTTTAGAAGATAAACTGCGCAAAAGTGATCAGTGGGAAATTGTTGCTCCTGCTTCGATTGGAATCATCAATTTCAGATATAATCCCATCGCTAAAAAACTAGATGAAAAAGCCTTGGATGAGGCCAATCTAAAGATATCAAAAGGAGTAATGGCTCAACAAAAAGCACATATAGTGACTACAACTCTCACAGGTCAAGTTGTTCTTAGAATGTGTCTAATTAACCCAAGAACAACCATGACTCATTTAGAGGAAACTATTAGTAGTTGTGAGCAAATCGCCATAGAACTTGGCTACTGATCTAAAGCAATGGATTCTGCCCTATTTGCAGCAATCCATGCCGTATGAAAAATAAGACGGGTACGATTTTGGAGTAAATCATAATTGATTTTATCTGGAGTATCTCCAATTCTGTGATAATCATCATGCGTTCCGTTGAAATAGAAAATTATTGGAACGTTATTTTTTGCAAAGTTGTAATGATCTGAACGGTAATAGAATCGATTAGGATCATTCTCGTCATTAAATGTGTAGTCGAGTTCAATATTCATAAACTTTGAATTGACCTCTTCAGAAACTTGATGTAAATCTTGACTGAGTTTATCAGAACCAATGAGGTAGATATAATTGCGCTTGCCTTCTCGTTTAGGATCAATGCGACCAATCATATCAATATTTAAGTTTGTTATAGTTTGGTTTAAAGGGAATACAGGTTGGTAATCAGTGTAATACTTTGATCCCAATAAGCCCTTTTCTTCACCTGTGACATGAAGAAATACAATTGAACGTTTAGGGGCTGATCCATTTTCTGCAGCCAATTTAAAGGCTTGTGCAATTTCAAGCATAGCGACTGAGCCCGATCCGTCGTCATCTGCTCCATTATTGATTTCTCCATCTCTAGTCATACCGATGTGATCAAGGTGAGAAGAGATAACAATGTATTCATCTGGTTTCTCAATTCCTTCGATATAAGCCAGAACATTTTCTGTGTCGATGGCAATTTTTCCAGCTTGCATTGCGACTGAAGCCGAGGTTTTAAGTACTTCTGATTTCTTTTCATCAGAAACTTTGGCCAGTAAGTTTTGAGCAACTCTTTTAGAGATATGAACACTGAAATAAGGCGCTCCGTCAGCGTCTAACTGCATTCTTCCTGAATTGTTTTGCTGCATAAAACCAAGATAGTTTTTGTAGCGATTAAAATTTACGGGATCAAAAAACAGTAGTCCTTTTGCACCGTACATTTTTGCTGCCTCGATCCGTTTAGTCAAACCTTCTGAGCGATTGCTCCACTTAGAAATTTCATTTGTACCACTTAAAAGATAATTGCCATTGGCATCTATGGGTTCACCACTTATTGCAAAAACAAGTTTTCCGCTGACATCTATACTGTTGTAATTGGAAAACTCAGGAGTATCAATTCCATAACTTACAAAAACGATATTATCAAAAGATGCATTTAGAGGGGTAAAACTCACAAAGTCTGTTCCTAAGGTCAATGCATTTCCGTCAATTTCAATGCTTCCTTCAGGTGTTTTATTCATTGAAACTGGGACTTTTTGAAAATAAGAGCCGTCGGATTGAGCCGCGCCAATATTTTGACTCACATAAAAGTCTTTGAGGTAAGCTATAGCTAACTTTTGTCCTTTAGAACCCGTGTCACGGCCTTCAAATTCATCTGAGGCATAGGTGTAGAGGTGTTCCTTAAGTTCACTTTCTGTAATGGTCTCTGCAAATCTCACTGCATCAGCATCAGTGTATTGTGCATGAAGTAAACCAAATCCGAGTCCTGTCAAGAGGAATGTAAATATATTTGTTCTCATAATTTCGTAATGTGCATTTTTCAAAAATACTATAAAATAGTACCTTTTGATAAAATTTTACACATGATGCAATGGAAAGGGGTAATGCCCGCTGTAACGACCAAATTCAATGAAGATTTAAGTCTTGATTTTAAGCTCATTGAAAAAAATACAGAGGCTCAAATAGACGCTGGAGTCCATGGAATTATTTTGGCCGGAAGTCTTGGCGAAGTCAGTACATTAGAACAAGACGAAAAAAATGAGCTGCTTGTATTTGTTAAAGAGGTGAGTAATGGGCGTTGTCCTGTAGTGATGAACATTGCAGAATCTTCAACTAAAAATGCCATTATAGCCGCTCAACTCGCTGAAAAGCATGGTGCAGATGGTTTAATGGTTCTTCCACCAATGCGTTATAAATCTACGGATCATGAAACCTTGGTCTATTTCGAAACAATTGCCAATAGCACAAACTTGCCCATTATGATTTACAACAACCCAGTAGACTACAAAATCGAGGTTAGCATTGAGATGTTTGAGCACTTGCTAAAATTTCAAAATGTAAAGGCCGTCAAAGAGTCAACGCGTGATGTATCTAATGTGACAAGACTCAGAAATGCATTTGGAGATGATCTTTCTATTTTATGTGGGGTAGACACCTTAGCTTTAGAAAGTTTGCTCTTAGGAGCTGACGGATGGGTAGCAGGTTTAGTTTGTGCATTCCCCAATGAAACGGTCGCGATTTATAATGCTGCACGAAATGGAGATATAGAAACATCGAGAGCACTCTATCGTTGGTTTATGCCACTGTTAGAATTAGATATTGATCCACAGTTAGTTCAAAACATTAAATTAGCAGAAGTGGCCACAGGTTTAGGAAGCGAAATTGTTCGACCACCAAGGTTAAATTTAATAGGGGCGCGAAGAGAAGAAGTACTTCAGATCATCGAACAACAACTTCAAATACGACCTAAATTATAAATCATGATTGATCAAATAGGCCCTAACTATATAGGATTTCAAACGAGTCAACTCGGAAGTTCATTTTCAACACTTAATCCAAATAAATTAAAAGACAATCAGTATACCCTCTATACTGCCACTGAAGACGAGGTAAATAGTGCTGCTGAACTGGCAGAAAAAGCCTTTTATGACTATGCGGAATTAAGTGGTTCTAAACGAGCTGCCTTTTTAGAGGCTATAGCCGTTGAAATGGAAGCAATTAAGGAAGATATTGTAAAAGTCTATTGCAGTGAAAGTGGTCTGCCCGAAGGAAGAGCGAATGGTGAATTCGGTAGAACATGTTTTCAGTTAAGGTCTTATGCCAATCATGTTAGAAAAGAAGAACATCTGAACTTGAAGATTGATACGGCAGATGAAGATCGCCAACCCATGCCAAAACCAGATTTGCGAAAGCTCAGTATTCCAATTGGACCCATAGCTGTTTTTGGTTCTAGTAATTTTCCTTTAGCCTATTCTACCGCAGGAGGTGATACAGCTTCTGCCTTGGCTGCAGGTTGTGCCGTAGTTCTTAAAGCGCATCCTATGCACGCGGCAACCTCTAGTTTAGTCGCATTAGCCATTTTAAAGGCGGCAAAATTGACCGAAATGCCTGAGGGTGTTTTTTCACATCTCAATTCAAACTCCCATAAAGAAGGCCAAATTTTAGTCTCGCACCCCGCAATTAAAGGTGTGGGTTTCACTGGTAGTTTAAAAGGAGGTAGAGCCTTATTTGACTTGGCGTCAAAACGTAAAATTCCTATACCTGTTTTTGCTGAGATGGGTTCAGTCAATCCCGTAATTATTTTACCAAAGGCAGTTGAAAACAAAGTGAATTGGTCTTTTTCAATTGCTACTTCAATGGCACTCGCTGCAGGACAATTTTGCACCAATCCAGGACTACTAATCCTCTTTAAAGATGAAAATAGCGAAGCCTTTATTTCTGATTTGATACAATCACTAGCTGAAACAGGAGATAGTTGCATGTTACACCCTTCAATTTTTAAAAACTTTCAAAACAACAAAGCCAATTTGCTTATGCAAAAAGGAGTGCAGTTATTGTCAGGAACCTCTGCAGTCAATACTGCAGAAAACCATATTAATGGAGAAAAAGTGTTGGCAAAAGTTAGCGCAAAGACCTTTATCGATAACCCAGAACTGCACGAGGAAGTGTTTGGTGTTTTTTCACTAATTATCGAGTTAGAAGACACTGAAGACTTATTTAATTTGATTTGCTCACTTGAGGGACAATTAACAGGTTCTATATTAGGAGAGGATGTTGAATTCAAGGCATTTGAACGCGAAATAAAGATGCTTACGCACAAGGTGGGCCGTATAATTTTTAACGGGGTGCCAACTGGAGTAGAGGTATGTGAATCTATGCTCCACGGCGGACCTTACCCTTCAACTACTGATCCTAGGTATACTGCAGTTGGGGTGGATAGCATTCAGCGATGGCTGCGTCCTTTGAGTTATCAGAACTGTCCAGAAACCCTGCTGCCAAAGGCACTGCATAATAAGAATAATGAAATGAAAATGAGAAGGGTGAATTCTAATTTTAACAATGAATCTATCAAATGAAATTCAAATGTTTTGACGGACACACTTGCGGAAACCCTGTTCGTTTAGTTACAAATAATCATCCAGATTTAAAAGGAGAGCGAATGTCTGAAAAGCGTATTGATTTTGTACAAAACCACGATCACATTCGCAGAGGATTGATGTTTGAACCACGAGGTCACGACATGATGAGCGGTAGTTTTATTTATCCAAGTATTAATGAAGAGGTCGATTTTGGCATCTTGTTCATTGAGACTAGCGGCTGTCTACCCATGTGCGGACATGGTACCATAGGTACGGTAACTTTAGGTTTAGAGAACGGTATAATTAAACCTAAAAATGAGGGAAGGTTGCGAATTGAAGTTCCAGCAGGAATGATTCAAGTCAATTATGAGATGAATGCTGGTAAAGTAGATTGGGTGAAAATTGAAAACGTTGCTAGTTTCTTGCATTCAGAGGCATTGACTATCACAGATGAATACTTAGGTAAGCTGCAATTTGATGTTTCTTATGGCGGAAATTTTTATGCCATATTTGACCCTCAGCCCAATTTTAAAGGTTTGGAGCATTTTTCAGCATCTGATTTGATTTTGCACGCTAAAAGAATAAGAGCACAAATTAACGCAGATTATCCTGATCGATTCATGCATCCAGAAGATGATTCTATACATGGGGTTTCTCATGTGTTATGGACGGGAGTTCCATCTGAAGGAGCAACGGCTCGAAATGCGGTATTTTATGGTGATAAAGCTATCGACAGATCTCCCTGTGGTACCGGTACTTCAGCGCGTATGGCTCAGTGGTTCAGTAAAGGAAAGTTAAAAAAAGGAGGTCAATTTATTCATGAGAGTATCATTAACTCCACATTTGAGGGTGAAATCGTTTCTGAGACCAAAGTGGGAGATTACGATGCAATTATTCCTTCAATAAAGGGATGGGCCAAATGCTACGGCGAAAATATCATAACGATTAATCCTGATGACGATCCATATGCCTTTGGATTTCAGGTGTTATAGTGCAGTATGATGAAGGTAGCAGTAATTGGAGGTGGAATAAGTGGACTGTGTACCTCATATTATTTAGTAAAAGCAGGAGTTCAAGTTGAATTATACGAGCCTTACAAACCAAATAAAGAAAATGAAAAAGAAGTCCCATTTGGAGCTTCTTATGTGAATGCTGGATATTTGACACCAAGTCATATCATTCCATTATCTTCTCCTAGTTTATTTGCATCTGGACTTAAGATGATGTTTCAACGAAAAAGTCCTTTTTACATCAAACCTCGTTTAAGTACAAATTTGATGAAATGGGGATTGAACTTCGCTAAGTATTCAAATAATAAGCATGTCGACTATGCCATACCAGAAATTGCACAGATTAATCTCTACAGCAAAGAACTTTTTCAAGAAATATTGAGTTCCAATGAAATTGGAGATTTTCAATACAGAGATAAGGGATTATTGATGATGTACAAAACCAAAGAAGTAGGAGATGAGGAGCTTGAAGTTTCACATAGGGCTTCTGAATTTGGCATAAAGTCAGAACAACTCGATTACGAGGCTTTAAAGAAAATAGAACCACATATTCATAATTCAGTTTTAGGAGCAGTGCGCTATTACAGCGATGTGAGCACTAATCCCATAGAATTCATGTCAAAAATGTGGGCTTACCTGATGTCACATCAAAATTTCAAATTAGTTGAAAATAAAGTAGAGGCAATTCATTTAAAAAAAACTGCTGTAAATGTTCAAACCGGATATGGCAAAGTACACAACTGCGATAAGGTAGTTGTTACTGCAGGTGCTCAAGCTAACTTTTTATTAAAATCAGTTGGAGATTCTATTTTATTAGAAGCGGGTAAGGGGTATGCGATTCAAACCTCTAAATCAAACCATATTAGATTCCCAGCACTTTTATTAGAATCTAAGGTGGCCGTAAGTCCTTTTGAAGATAGAATTCGTTTTTCAGGTACCATGGAGCTCTCTGGAATTAATCACAGCATCAATAAACTCAGGGTTTCAGCTATCGCGGAGTCCGCCAAACATTACTACCAAGGCCTTTCAATCGCTGATTTTAAGCTCAATGAAGCTCGATGTGGTCTTCGGCCATTGTCTCCTGATGGTCTTCCGTATATAGGTGCTTCTAAAGACCCTCGTATTGTTGTCAATACTGGTGGTGCTATGATGGGATGGAGTATTGGACCGGCTGCAGGAAAGTTGACCACAGCTGTTTTATTGGAACAGAAAACAGAAATATCCATGTCTCCCTTTGCCCTCAATCGTTTTTAGGCTAATTTTACATTATGAGAGCGTGGTGGTCTTTATGGTTTATAATAGTATTTATGACTTATGGTTATGGTCAAAAAAATTTCTTTACCCTAACCACTGCAGATTATGACTTGGTCGGCCCCGTGAAAAGTTGTGAGTTGTTCACTAAGTTCGGCATTATACTGTTGGAGTTCAATCCAGAGGGTACACTGACTAATGCCAAAACATCTTATGGAGAAAAAGAATATGAAAACATAAGCTTTCATTTTGTAAACGACACCTTAAGTCAAAAGAATATTGAGTATTTCGTAGGGGATTCTTTAGACTACACTAAAACTTATTATCACACTTTCAATTATAAACCTCTTGACTCCGTTCAGGAACTTATTGAATATGTCTACTATTTTGATGGTGATTTAATGAGTTATTACACAACGGTTTTAGATAGTCTTCAAAGAGAAGTTGGCATTAGAATTGGTGGACCTCAATCCATCGCTAATTCTACCGAAATTGTGTATGAAGAGAGAGTTGATTCCCTTATGGTATATAAAGTAATATCTAATGACACCACGGAACAGACTATTAAGGTTTACAAGGAAGATGAATTAACTCTTGAAAAATTTATTGTAGAAGAAATTACGACCAATGAATTTGGAGAAAAAAAACAAAAGCTTTTTGAATCTGACGGCACCCTAAAATCAGAAATGCTCTTTTATCTTGTCGAACAAGAGAATTATGAGCTTGAAGAGCAAAGTGATTTTTACTACATTGATGGCGTTCTAGATTATATTGAAAAAACTGACAGCCAGGGAAATAAAAGTAAGGTCAGTTATTCTTTTCAATTCGATGGACATGACCCTCCAAATTGGGTAAAGAAAATAGAGTTACCACTATTAGATTATACTACAAGAGTGATTACTTACTATCTTGATAATCAAGAATTAACAAATGAATAAAGTAGAGGTGTTGCAAAGACTGAATGCATCAAGTAAAAATACTTTGATGCAAACCTTGGAAATTGAATACGTCGATATTGGTGAAGACTTTTTAACGGCTACAATGCCCGTTACATCAAAAGTACATCAACCAGACGGTGTTTTGCATGGAGGGGCGACTGTTGCATTAGCAGAAACTGTAGGAAGTGCCGCATCTCATGTGCTTCTTGGTTCTAATGATACCGTGATTCGAGGAATTGAAATCTCTGCAAATCATCTTAAGAGTGTTACTTATGGAATGATTCAAGCGAAAGCAGTTTTAATGCATAAAGGAAAGACACTACAGCTTTGGGATATAGAGGTGCGAGATGAGGATAATCGCTTAATCTCAAAGTGCAAACTATCTACCATATGTCTCAAAAGAAGATGATTCATTAAATGAACTATTCGACTCGAGTATTAGAAGATTGTTTGGATAAGGCTTTTAAAGAAAAACAACCAATTCTGGTTTGTAAACATCCAAAAAGTACTACGGTCCATATTTATCAATCAGGTTCTGGTCAAGAGCTAAAAAGCAAAATACAACTGCAAACTTTTGACAATACGAAACAAGGTGTAGAGTTTGATGTTTCTCACCATATCATTTTAGCTTCAAAAGAGCTACGTAAAACATGGAGAGCTAATAATGCAGAGTCTTTTAAGGAAGATTTTCAGCAGTATGAAGAATTATTTGAAAAGGCTCAAAAGTTCTTAAACGAGGGTAATCAAAAAGTAGTTATTTCTAGAAAAATTGAACAGACACTTAAGGTCGATCAGTGTTCTCTTTTCAGGTACTTAATGAGCTCATTTGATAATGCTTTTGTATATATGTTATATCATCCCTTATTTGATATTTGGATAGGAGCAACTCCTGAGTTACTTGCTGAAGTTAAAGATACAAAGTTGAAAACCATGGCTTTAGCTGGCACCACAACCGCTGACGAAGGTCAGTCACCTCAATGGAGAGAAAAGGAACTTTTAGAGCAAGAAATTGTTCAAAATGAATTAGAAACTCAATTTAAAAAACATCAGATTTCCTATCATAAAGATCAAACCACAAATTTTAAATACGGTCGCCTTTATCATTTGAAAACTGATTTTCTGGCAGAATTAGAAAGTCATCAAAAAGCAGTTGAAGCGGTTTCTATTTTACATCCAACCTCAGCGGTATGTGGTTTCCCAAGAGATAAGGCTAGAGCGTTCATTTTAGAGCACGAAAACTATAATCGCGAATTGTATACCGGGTACATAGGAATAATTCATGGGTGTTCCGCATTTTTTTACGTCAATCTCCGCTGCATGAAAATAAGAGATTCAAAGGTTTCACTCTTTGTCGGCGGAGGACTTAATCAAAGTTCAATGCTGTCAGAAGAATTTCATGAAACGAATCAAAAAGCCAAGGGGCTCTTAGATATTTTAAATGTGAGTTAGGTGAAGATAGGAGTAGTCCCTAACTTTGCATCATGAATTTTAGCAACATTCCAACTGCATATTTATTTATGCAACTTGCTAAGCAGAACGAAATCACAGACGTTGTAATATCGCCGGGATCTAGAAATGCTCCACTTGCATTGAGCTTTACCCTTAACAACAATTTTAATGCTTATAGTATTGTAGACGAAAGGGCAGCAGGATTTTTTGCTTTGGGTATAGCCAAAAAAAAGAAAAAACCAGTAATACTAATCTGTACTTCTGGAAGCGCACTCTTGAACTATTATCCTGCAGTTGCAGAAGCCTATTACAGCCAAATTCCTCTAATAATTGCATCTGCCGATCGTCCATCGTATAAAATAGATATAGGAGACGGGCAAACAATACAACAAAATGGTGTCTTTAACAAGCTGGTCGCTTTTTGTGAGGCGCTTCAACAAGATGTATGTCACTCAACTAATGAGATTGAACTTTTTGCACCTTACTTATTGACCAAATCACAAGACGAAATTGAAAGGTTCAATATTAGAGCTATTCAAAAGGCCATAGCTGTGTCTTATTCAAAACAACTTCCGGTACATTTAAACTTTCCATTTGAAGAATCTCTTTATGGAATAGGTGAGAATCCACCTAGTAGCATTCTTAAATCAACAGAGCTTTCTGTTGAGAGTGACTTACAATCATTTGAGATTTCTTTAGAAATTAGAGAATTGTGGAAGAGTTACAAGAAAAAAATGATCATCATCGGTGGTTGGCACCCCTCAGAATTAGAAAAGCAACTTCTTTTTGAACTGACAGATGACGAATCAGTTTTGGTCTTTTCAGAAACAACCTCAAATTGTTTTCACGATAATTTTATCAATTCGATTGATAGTATTATCGCTCCAATTGAACAAAGAATTGATATTGAAGAGCAATTTCAAAATTTACAACCAGAATTAATCTTAACAATCGGCGGACAGATTGTATCTAAAAAAATTAAGACTTTTCTAAGGAGATATAAGGCAGTTGAGCATTGGCATTTGGGTAAAAATAAAGCATTGAATACCTTTTATTGTTTGACAACTCATTTAAACTGCCCTCCTGAACAATTTTTTGAAGCCATGATTGTAGAAGTCCGTTGCAAATATGACTATCGCGGGTGTTGGCTTGAAAAGAAAAATACTTTTTTGGCAAGGCGAGAGGACTATATCTCTGAAATTCCATTTTCTGATTTTTGGGCTTTTTACACACTTCAAAAAAATCTTCCATTTGCTATTGATTTACATTTGGCAAATTCTTCAAGTGTGCGCTATTCTCAACTCATGCCTCTGAATAAAACTTGCGTGGTATACGCCAATAGAGGAACGAGTGGTATTGAAGGAAGTACATCAACAGCTATAGGAGCTCACCAAGTGGACCCAGATAAACTCGTGGTTTTAATCACTGGTGATTTGAGCTTTTTTTATGATATCAATGCGCTTTGGAGCAATTATATAAAACCAAATTTTAGAATTATTCTGATGAATAATAAAGGAGGAGGAATTTTTAGAATTTTGCCAGGAACCAAAGCCTTACCGCACTTTGAAACATTTTTTGAAACGCAACACAATCGAAATGCCAAACTTGTTAGTGAAGATTTTGGATTTAAGTATAATTTTACAGATTCTAAAGAAGGTCTAGAACAGGCCTTGAAAAATTTCTACACTATTTCGGATCACCCCAAATTATTAGAGATTAAAACACCACGTGAATTAAATGACGAGATATTATTAAATTTCTTTGAATACTTGATATGATAGGACTAGGGTACATAAATACCTTATTATTAAAAAGAAAAACTGATTTCGGTTGGTTTCTTGAGGATGATGAGGCAACAGAAATATTATTACCGAACAAATATTGTTCGAAAAGTTTTAAGGCCGGAAATTCAATTGAAGTATACTGTTACTTGGATAGCAATGAAAGACCGGTAGCAACAACTTTAAGACCTAAAATTGAACGCGGAAAATTTAGGTTTTTAAAAGTCAAGTCAATAACTAAATCTGGAGCATTTTTAGATATGGGTCTAGAAAAAGATTTGTTTTTGCCTTATAGGGAGCAAACGCGAAAATTTTCAGAAGGAGAGGAATTATTAGTCTATTGTGACCTTGATCAAAAAAGCATGCGACTTTATGGGAGTATGCGCTGGAAAAAACATTTAAAAACAGAAATAGAGAATCTTGAAGTGAATAATGCTTATGAAGCCTTAGTTGTTACAAAAACAAATTTGGGTTTTGAGCTTATTGTAGAAGAAAAATATCAAGGACTTTTGTTTTTTTCAGATTTGATTTATGAAATATCCATAGGACAATCACTTCAGGTTTATATTAAAAACATCAGGCCAGATTCCAAGCTTGATTTGAATTTAGCTTCAATAGGAGTGGACCGATTAACTCAAGCGGCTAGCGAAATTTACGAACGTCTTTTGCAAGAAGATGGGTTTTTACCTTACCATGACAAGTCATCTCCAGATGAAATTTCACAAGTATTTAAAATGAGTAAAAAAACCTTTAAAAGTGCTTTGGGAATGCTTTTTAAACAAACTAAAATAAAAATTGAAAAGAACGGCATCCGACTAGTGTAAGATTTTTTATACTTTAGCAGATACCCTAGATGATATAACCGAACGATATGCCTTTCATTGAAGAAAAAGATCTCTTTTCACTCCACAAGGATTTAGAAAAATCGCAGAACACGAATATTGGATTATTAAATCAAATTCGAAATAAAAATAAAGAAATTAAAAGGCTTAATGTTCAACGTTACACCTTAATAACCGTTCTTTCCGTTTTAGTGGTGTGCGTAATGGGAGTATTTGCATATGTCTCTGGGGTGAATCAAACGCAACAATTGTTACTGAATAATTCGGCTAGGTACACGGTTAGCACAGATAGTCTGGACGCGACTAAAAAACAAATTGAGGCTCTCAGAAGAGAAAACCAAGAGTTGAGCTTAGTTCAAGATTATTATTTGGCTAATAGGTTGATTAAACAGCAGGTAGTGTATAGTGTTCAAGTGAGATCGTTAAGGGATTCTAATTTGGACTTAACGCACAACGGATTGACAAACACCTTTGTTGTAAAATCAAATCCATTTTTGCGGTATTCTATCGGTGTTTTTGAAACTATTGATGAAGCCAGAATATTTCGAAAACACCTAGTTAAAATAGGATTCGATGATGCTTTCGTAGCTTCTTATCAGAATGGTAAGCGCATAAAAATTGAAAGCCCCTATTAGATGATCCTGCTCAAAACCTGGTTAAGAGCAGCCCGTCTACGAACTTTACCTCTTTCATTTTCAGGAATACTTATTGGAAGTGCATTTGCGTTAAATGAAAATTTTAATTTTTTCATTTTCTTGTCTTGTCTTGTCATTACTGTTCTATTTCAAGTTATCTCCAATTTTGCCAATGATTTAGGCGATGCAATTAAAGGTGTTGATGATCACACAAGAATAGGTCCCGAACGAGCAATACAATCGGGTTTGATTACAAAAGCACAAATGAAAAAAGTAATAGTTTTCATGTGTTTCATAGCTTTAGTCATGGTATTGCAGTTGTTAATCACTATCGATTTAAGACGTATTGAATTATTTTTTTTTCTTGCCTTTGGTATAGTGGCCATCTGGGCTGCAATTGCTTATACCATCGGTAAAAAACCATATGGTTATAGAGCACTAGGAGATTTGATGGTATTTATATTTTTCGGTCTTCTAGCTGTCTTAGGTACTTTTTATTTGCATTTAAGACGTTTAGATTTAGACGTCTTATTTATAGCTTTTGCTATTGGAACTTTGGCCGTGGCTGTATTGAATCTCAATAATATGCGAGATCGTGAAGATGATGCCCTTAAGAACAAAATTACTATGGCAGTTATGCTCGGTGCTGAAAAGGCCAAAAAATATCAGATGTTGTTGTTGATTGTATCGCTTTTAACATTTTTCATTGGAATTACCTTGAGTGGACGCTATTGGTATTATATAGCTATGATGCCTCTAATCAAATTAGTAGGGCATATCAATAGAATAAAGCAGGTTGAAAACAATCGTGATTTTGACCCCGAACTCAAGGTTATAGCTATTTCTTCCTTTATGAGCTCTCTGCTATGTTTTATCATCGGATTAATTGTTTATTTTTAAATCAAATATTAAGTCTTGGATCAAACTGTTCGAATATTAATTGTTGAAGACAATGTAATTATAGCCGATGATATGCAGTCTATGCTTGAAGAAATTGGCTATGAAATTGTTTCTAGTGTTATGGCCTATGAGCAAGCTGTTAAAGTTTTGGAAGAAAATGATGTAGATCTAGTTCTTATTGATATTGTGTTGGCATCTGATAAAACCGGAATCGATTTAGGAAAACACATTAGAGAAAAATACAATATCCCATTTGTTTTTATCACTTCAAATTCAGACCGTTCCACAGTCGAGAGTGCTAAACTGGTTAAGCCAAACGGATATTTAGTAAAGCCATTTGAACAGCAAGATTTGTATACAGCCATAGAGATAGCACTATCAAACTTTAGTGAATCAGACAGCGGTGATTCTTCAAACGCTTTTGAGACTCAAACTCAAGAAAATACTTCTTCCTCGGGTATATTGAAAGATTCTATTTTCGTAAAAAAACAACATCTATATTACCGAATTCCGTTTAAGGATATCATGTATATCAAAGCTGATAATGTATATCTCGAAGTGTATACCAAAGAACAAATGTTTTTGGTGAGGTCACCGCTCAAGGATTATTTGGAAAAACTCCCTAGCAATAGTTTTTTTAGATCTCATAAATCTTACATTATCAATGTTGAACACGTAATGGCTGTAAACTCCAAAGATGTGCTTATTGGAGAAGAACTCATTCCTATTTCCAAGGATTTTAAGGATTTTATTCTCAAAGCAATGAACCTTTAATTAAGCCTTTTTGTATTTGATTACTATATTAGATTTTTAGGCATAATTTTCTAGGTGATTTAACGTTAATATTTAAGGAAAAAGAGTGTTCAAATGCTTTGGAGAACAATTCACATACTCAAATACTTTTTTATTTATGGTCTATTGCTAACGACTTCAATTCATTTTAGTCTTGGCCAAGACCCTTTGTTTCAGGCATTTAATCAGCAGAAATCAGGAGGTGAACGACTTGAGTTGGTGATTCATAAGTTTGATCAAATTGAGAAAGATGAGTTGTCTAAATGGACTTTGATTTTTGAGGATTATCAAAGTATAGAAAATCAAATGAATAATGAAGAAGAAGAATTGTATTACAAATCTTTAAGTGCTTTAATTGAAATTAAAAAAAATAAACCCTTAGAATTTCTTTCAAAATTTAAAAAATTGGCTCTTGAGAACAAGCCCAATGTGAAACTTGAAGCCCTTATACTTTCATTCGACTTTTTTTTAGGATTTTATGATTTACATATCGAACAAATTTTATTTCGTAAACATGTAAATCAATTAAATGAGTACACAGATTTACAACTATCTAAGCTATATTCTCAAGTAGGTTTGTTCGAACAAGCAACAAAATCATCTCTTTTTGAAAATCAAATCAACAGTAGAGTATTGCAATTAAAAGACTCACTTCAGTCACTTTTGACTCAAGTAAAGTACATCAATGAATTAGACCCTGATGTTGCTCAAATCAAACTCAATGTCATAGATTCAATATTAAATAATGCGACTTTTTCTGCAATCGACAAAGATTACATTAAAGCACAATGGTACTTGTATAAAGCCAAAAACCTAGCGCTGAAGAAAAATATTAATTCTGCCCTTAAAATGACGGATTCAGGTTTGAGTATCATTGAATCTTACAAATCCACTGAACCTTCGAAGATTTTCAACCAATTATTACTGCTTAAAGCTAAGTTGCTTTTTGAAATTGGAGCAAACAAAGAATTAGCGGCAATCATTGAGCAAAAAAAAGAAGACTATTCTTTAAGCGAAGAAAATCAATTGAAATGGTTGATTTTAGGTCAAAAATTTTATTTAAATCAAAATGCGAGTCGAGCGTTACTTGAGTTAAAAAAATCAGCAGCATCACCACAAGAGATTATAGAAACAGAGCAAAATAGGGTAACCCTTGTTCAAAATAAAATCCGATTATCTGAAGATTTTCAAGAACTGAATAACTTGTTCGCTGTTCCTAACAGTACTACAATTACATCAACAGAGGCACGAGATAATTTTCAAACTTCGAAGCAGTATATCAAGATGATCACCTTATCGTTACTATTCACCTTAATTGGTTTTCTGGGATTGATTTATGCGTATTACCGAAGTGTCAAAATTCAAAAAATTATTGAATTGCAGAATATTGAGTTAAAAAATAATTCTGATGAAAAAGACAATTTATTAAAGGAACTTCATCATCGCGTAAAAAATAATCTCCAAATGGTTTCAAGCCTTTTGAGTATACAAATGCGTAAAAGTTCTCAAAATAAAATTATTAGAGTTCTAAAGACCTCTAATAGTAGGGTGAAATCAATTTCCCTGGCAAATCAGCTTTATTATCAACGAGATAAATTAGAAGATTTACCTGTACAACCATATTTTGAAAAATTAGTTCGTAGTGTTGAGTTGATTTTTAATCCAAAAAATGAAATTAAAATTAATGTGAATTTGAAAATTGATGATTTGTCTTTTGACATTGATAAAACGGTTTCTTTAGGTCTTATTCTAAATGAATTGTTGTCAAATTCAATACTACATGCATTCAATAAAAAAGGATTGAACAATCAAATTACTGTTACTCTAATTAAAAAAGACACTGACGTTTTTTATTTCGAATACATCGATAACGGAAAGGGTTGGCCTGAAGAGTTTAATGAAAAAATAAGCAGTAGAATAGGTTTGGTTTTAGTGAAAAGACAGGTAAACCAACTCGGTTCGGAATTAAACTTTGATTTGGAAAATCCAGGAGCTAAAGTCTGGTTTAGTTTTTAGTATATATTTTTGTTATGTGAAGGCAAAAGTCTACGTATTTCATTACGATTTAAATTTTAAAATCCCAGGAGGTACATCCAGAGGTGTATTAAGGCAAAAAAGAACTTATTTTTTGTACGCTCAATATAATGAGAACTGGGGTATAGGCGAGTGTAATTTATTTGAAGGCCTTTCGTACGACGACAGACCAGATTTTGATGAAAAAATTCAACGTATTGTGCGTTGGGTCGAAAATAATTTTGAATTATTTTTTGAACCTTCAACGACTATAAAATCATTCGAAGAACTTAATGATTTGAATCAATATCCGTCTATTCAATTTGGTTTAGAACAATTAAAAAAATCATACTTAAATGAAGATTCTTTTTGTCTTTTTGACACAGACTTCTATGCCGAAGAATACGGAATTACAATCAACGGTTTAATTTGGATGGGGCAACGCGATTTTATGACTCGTCAAATAGAAGAAAAGATTCAAAGTGGTTTTCGATGTTTAAAAATGAAAATTGGCGCTATTGATTTCGAAACAGAATTGTCCATTTTAAAAAATATTCGTTCAAAATTTTCCGCAGATCAATTAGAATTGAGAGTAGATGCCAATGGAGCATTTGACCAAAACACCGCCTTGGAAAAACTACAACGTCTTTCAGACTTTAATATTCACTCCATTGAGCAGCCCATCGCTGTAAAACAATGGCATGAAATGGCTGAACTTGTAGCAAAATCGCCTATTAAGATTGCCCTGGACGAAGAACTCATTTCACTTCGAAATTCCCAAGAGATGTTATCCTGTTTAGAGACTATTAAGCCTGATTATATTATTCTTAAACCCGGTTTATTAGGTGGGTTTGAAATCGGTGATCAATACATTGAAGAAGCACAAAAATTAGAGATAGGCTGGTGGATAACCAGTGCTTTAGAAAGTAATATAGGACTAAATGCGATTAGCCAGTGGACTTCGGGCAAAAATACAACAATGCCACAGGGTTTAGGAACAGGATCACTTTACACCAATAATATCGAATCACCTCTTCAAATTGAAAATTCAAAATTGTTTTACAAAAAAGGGTTAAATTGGAATCTAAAACCAATTGTAGATCATTATGTTTATAGAACAGGCATATAAAGGTAATACCTCACTCTTTAGATATCTTCTCATTCCAGTCGGTTTCATGGGTTTTATGGCCTTGAATTACGTCGCATTGTTAACTTCTGAGGCAGACACCAAGGAATTGATGACCCAAATGATAGATCAATTAGGAGCAAATACGGTGCTTGTTATCAATTTACTTCCTCTAGTTTTAGGTTTCTTTTTCATGCTTTTTTGGTATAAGTTTATTTTGAACTTACCACTAAAATCTGCAATAAGTTCTCGTTCTAGAGTAGACTTTAAAAGAATCTTCTTTTCTTTTCTTTTATGGGGATTATTGGTTGGAGGGTTGTCATTTATAGAAATCCTTAGTGCTCCAGAGAATTACGTTTGGAACTTTGACAAGCAGAAATTCATGACTTTTGCGCTGATTGCGGTTTTACTAATACCATTACAAACTTCATTTGAAGAACTTCTATTTAGAGGTCATATGATTCAAGGAATAGGCATACACACTAAAAGTAGAGCTGCTGCTTTGATGATTACATCTATTCTATTCGGTCTTATGCACATCGCTAACCCTGAAGTAGGCGAGTTGGGTTACGGTATATTGACCTATTATATTGGCACAGGATTTCTTTTTGGAATAATAACCCTAATGGATGAAGGTTTAGAGCTTGTCCTCGGTTTTCATGCCGCAAATAATTTAATTGGTGCTTTACTCGTTTCCGCAGAATGGACAGCCTTTAGAGTGGATTCTTTATACATTGACATTTCTAAGCCAGAATTAAATTTCACTATGTGGATACCATTATTGGTGATATATCCATTGATCTTATTGATTTTAGCGAAAAAATACAAATGGTCTGATTGGAACTATAGACTTTTTGGAAAGGTAAAAAGTACTGTAGAATAGAGTAAGTATGAGGTTGTTTTTTAAACAACATGTTTTCGAGGTAGAAGAAGCTAAAGATTATATTCAAGTTTTATCTAAATCACAAGAGCCCTATTTACTAGAATTAAGTACCCTTTTAAAGAAATGGTTTGATAATGAACTAGATTTTGAGGTTCAGACTTCAGGCTCAACTGGCAGCCCTAAAACAATACGATTAACCAAATCAAAGATGAGAAAGAGTGCATCTTTGACTATCTCTACTTTTAATCTTCACTCTTTTGACAAACTCTTGTTGTGTTTACCACTCTCTTCGATTGCAGGTATTATGATGCTTGTTAGAAGTATTGAGTTGAATTCAGATTTAGTAGTGAGCAGACCAAGGGCCAATCCTTTCAATGATCTTCCGAAAGATATTGATATAGATTTTACTGCAATCACACCCTACCAAGCAAAAAAATCTATAGAACAATTGAAGGCCATTCCTAAAATAATAATTGGAGGAGCTGCAATTTCTGAGCATTTAGAAGAAGGGTTGTTAAAAGCTGTTAATGAAACAAAGAATGAGCTTTTTCAAACCTATGGTATGACCGAAACCATTACCCATATTGCCGTTAGAAAATTAAATCATCAAGGCGATAAATATTTTAAAGCGCTTGAAGGAATCTCTTTTAGTACTGACGAAAGATCTTGCTTATGCATAAAGGCAAAACACTTGGGAAATTCTAGTTTTCAAACCAATGACATTGTACAATTAAACGGCAATAATTCTTTTGAATACCTCGGTCGTTACGATGAGATAATTAATTCTGGAGGTGTAAAAATTAACCCTCAAAAAGTAGAAAACAAGTTGTCAAGTTTAATCAATGAACGTTTTTTTATCACTGCTGAAGAAAATGATGATTTTGGTCAAATTGCAATCCTTGTTGTAGAATCAAAGAAGAATAAATCCTATTTTGAAGAACTTTTAAATACTGACGATTTCGAACTTTACCACAAGCCAAAAAAAGTTTATACGCTAGCTGAATTCAAAACTTCTCATACCAATAAGATTGATAAAATCAAAATCTTGAAAAAGCTAGGTGTTCAAATAGGAGAGAATTAACAGTTAGTGAACCGTTAAAATTTTCAAAGTCAGGATTTAATCCTTTAATTTTATAAAAAATAAATGTTATGAAATACAATTGTATTCTACTTGTTTTTTTATCTCTTTTAACTTGGAACACAAACGCTCAGCAGATTTTACCCATGCGTGAGAGGGCTCGAGTAATTGATGAAATCTTAGAAGAACGTTTCGAGATTTTATTGCCTCAATTGATGGATAGCAATGGCATTGATATGTGGTTATTGATTTCAAGAGAGTATAATGAGGACCCTGTAGTTAAAACAATGTTGCCAGCGAACTGGCTCAATGCGAGAAGAAGAACAATTTTAGTATTCTACAGAGATCGAAAAAAAAATACGATAGAGAAATTGGCCATAGCGCGATATAATGTAGGTAAGGCTATTCAATCTGCTTGGAATAAAGAAAGAGAACCGGACCAAATGAAAAGGCTTGTTGAAGTTGTTCGAGAGTTCAATCCAGAAAAAATCGGATTAAATTATTCCAAGGACTTTAATATAGGTGATGGAATCGTAAAAACAGATTACGACTTATTGATGTCTTATTTACCCTCTAAATATCAAAAACGCGTTGTTTCTGCTGAAAAACTATCTACTGCTTGGATTGAGACTCGAACTCCACGCGAAATGGAAATATACCAACAGCTTGTGGCTATTACTCATCAAATTATTGAAGATGCTTTTTCAGAGAAAATTATAACCCCGGGAGTGACTACTACCACTGATGTAGAGTGGTTTTTTCGTCAAAGAGTAAATGATTTAGGACTTAAAACATGGTTTCACCCGACGGTAGATATTCAAAGATCTTCTTCAAAGTTAGTATCACATATTGAATCTTTTTCTAATCGACCAGATGACTTATTGATCAGGGAAGGTGATTTGTTACACTGTGATTTTGGTATCACGTATTTAAGACTAAATACTGATTGTCAAGAAATGGCCTATGTACGCCGTTCTGATGAGACACAAATTCCTCAGTACCTGGTCAAAGCATTTCAAACAGGTAATAAAGTCCAAGACGTACTTACAGCGAATATGAAGAAGGGGAAAACCGGTAATGAAATATTGAAAGCGTCCTTAGGTGAGGCCAAGGCTGCCGGACTTCGCCCATCGATTTATACACATCCATTAGGCTCTTATGGACATTCTTCAGGTACTACTATTGGGATGTGGGACTCACAAGGTGGTGTAGATAAAGCAGATGGATATTATCCGTTGAACTATAACACCGTATATGCCATTGAATTGAATAATACAATTTACATTGATCAATGGGCAACTGATGTCCGCATTATGTTGGAAGAAGCCGGGTTTTTTGGAGAAGATGGATTTAGATACGTAGGAGGCCGTCAAAAAGAAATGTTTATAATTCCAAGATTAAGTTCACACTTAGGAAATTAAATGAGAAAATTAGTAGTAGTATTTTGCTGTTGTCTAGCTTCAGTCACTTTTGGACAGAAAGATAGTATTAACATAGCCTGGGATCGATCAATCTCCATGGAAAAAAGACAGATACAAAAAGACTTTCAAGTTTTGGATTCTCTTTTTGGCTTATGGAAGAATGTTCATGTTCGTTTTATTGACTTTAGTACGGACAAAACATCGAAGTCATTTGACATTTTAAATTCGAATTGGTCCGAGCTGAAAACATATATCAAATCTTTAAATTACAGCGGTACAGCACTCTACAATCAGATCAACGATGTGTTTAGAAAACAACCGGTTTACATTTTTTCGGATTTGACTAGCCGTTATAAAAAAAATAAAATCAGGATTGGTCCAAAAAGTGTTATCGTCAATTCCAATTTATTTTCAGATCAAAGGGCATTGCAAAGAACAGCACTTATCTCAAGAGCTAAATTGATTGACTATTCAACCAATAAGACACCAGAGAGTTCACTTGTAAACGGTGTTGTTTTTGTTGATAACATCCCAACACCTGGTGTTCAGTTTTTAATAAATGGATTAGATTCTATTTTCAATTCAAATTCACAAGGTGTATTTGGTATTCCAGCTAGAATAGGTGATAGTGTTTTGGTCACCTCAAGAGCCTATTTAACTTCTAAATGGCTAATTGTGGGCCAGGATTTCACAGATCAACTATTTTTAAAAAGTGGTATTTTTCAATTAGACGAGGTCATACTTACTGAGGAAAAGGCATTCGGTTTTTTAAAAGGTCAAGCAGATTTTGAAATCACAAACAAAATCGGAGTAGCTACTCAAAAAATTAGTGGTGACGATTTTGGGCCTATAAACACCGACGTAGGTACGGCTATTCAAGGACGGTTTTCAGGAGTTCAGCTCAATAATGCTTCTGGCAGTCCTGATCTGTCTAAAATTAACATGCGAACGAATAACTCCATATTGCTCAATAATTATGGATTAGTAGTAATTGATGGTGTACCACAGCAACAATCGAGCTCTGTTGGAGGAAGTCCAGATGCAAAATTCGATTTTATTGATCCAAATCAAATTGCCGAGATAGAAGTTTTAAAAGGATTATCAGCAACTAATCGCTATGGTTCTCTAGGGTCAAATGGGGTTATTTTGATTACTACTAAAAGTGCAAAAGCTGGATTAGTGAAATCTAAGGAATCAAATTTGAATAAAAACACGTTTGAGGAAACTGCTCAAGAATGGTCTACAGAAAATCTCATGTATTACAGTCTATTGTCAGCTCAAGGTGATTTACAGGCTGCTATAAACGAATATTTTAAATTAAGACAAACTAATGCATTTGATGCAAATTTGTATTTGCAGGCGGCTCAATTTTTTATGAATAGTGAACAGGACGAACTGGCCATTAATTGTTTAAGCTCCATTTTTGAGAAGTTTGGGGATCCCATAATATTAAAATCCGCTCTTTTACAAGTGATTAGTCTAAACAGCTCGTCTCAATATTACAAGAATTTGTTAGTGTTATCTGAGGCTATTGTAACATCTTTAAATCCTTCAATTGATAGAGATTATATAATGTATCAACTCAATGAGAAGTATGAAAATTTTAAAGATGCATACAATTCATTAGAGTCAGCTGAAACAAAGATTGAGGGCTCTATTCGAAATACAGATTTAAAAAAAATAATAACTCGAGATAAAAAAGATTTAGTAGCGAAATCTGAGAAGTTAAAAAACGATAGTCAAATCCCTGCTTTTTTAAAATCTTCTATGAGTCTTAAAATGAGAGTTTTGTTTCAGTGGAATAATCCATTGGCAGCATTTGATATATCAATAGTAAACCCAAGTAAACAACTATTTACTTTTGAACATACTACGGACCAAGAAATCAACGAATTTGACGATGAAGTCAGAGCAGGTGGTTCTTTCAAAGAGTTTGAGTTTTATGACGATAGCATCAGAGGAGAATGGCAATTCTTAACCGAATTTAAAGGGAATTTAGACCCAAACAGTTCAACTCCATTACTCTTACTATGCACTTTTATCACAGACTTTGGTTCACCCAATCAGACTAAAGAGCAGTATGCTATCACTCTAAATGAATTAAATAAAGTTGTTAAAATAACATCTGTTGAATTATGAAAAAATTAAGTCTATTAGCATTCTTGTTGGTTTGCAACGCAGTCATCGCACAGATTACGGTCAAAGGCGTTGTAGAAACCGACTACGGGAAATTAAATGGTGTTCACATTAAAAATCAAAAAAACAAAGAACTTTTAACAGTTTCTACAAATGATGGAGTCTTTGAGTTTGAATTGAATGAACCTAGTTTAGTTGGGTTTTCATATATGGGAATGCAAACACAATTGATACGAATTGAAGAAACCGAGGAAAATTTAGAAGTGAATCTGTTTGCCGAGGTGGAGGAGTTGGAAAATGTGGAGGTCGTAAAAAAACGTAAAAAAACATATTTAGACAAGTACAGAGAGTACAATATCAATAAAAATTTAGTTAAAACCTTTTGGGGTTTTTTAGACAAAGAACGCGCAAGCTTCCAAATGCGAATGATCAATGAAGACGAAATGTCACAAACAGGAGGTGACCTGGCATTTATGTTAAGAGGTAAGTTTCCTGGAATATATATCAATAATGATGCATATGGTTCAAAGGAGATTTATTTAAGACCAACCTTTAGCGTAGACGCTATAGCTGCAGGCTATGACATAGATGGACAATTGTTTGATACTTATCCAAATTGGTTAGATACAAACGATATTATGCGAATAGCGATAATTCCGTCTAGATCTGCAAATGTCCGTTATGGAACTTTTGGAAAAGGTGGGATTATTTTAATTAATACCTACAGAGCAAACACACATCCTATAGGAGAAAATGGAAAACCAATTGATTTAGCACTATTGAGATACAATAAGTTTAATCAAGAGGCTATTACATATGAGGATAATCAAAGAAATTTTCAATTGACATATGTTGATTCAAATAATGGAATGAATTCCAAACAAAATCATTACACTTCTAATCTTGCTCGATTATTTCAAAAGAGTGATATGAGCGAAAAACAAAAGGCTATAAGAGATCTAGAAGATAAAAATACGTACTCGGCGAGGAGAGCTCTAGGTCAATATTTGTTAGAACAGAATGAACTTGAAAAAGGTTTAGTTGTTTTCAAAGAGCTTTTTAAAGGCCACACAGATGCCCTACAATCTTATTTGGACTTATCTTGGGCCTATCGCTTGAATAATGAAAAAGATAAAGCGGCTGCACTCTTATTTAGGGCTGCTGAATTAGGCGGAATATCTTACTTTAATTTTGAACGCACTCCGCTTCGAATAGAGCGAGAAATTGAGGCTATAATTGATGAATCACCGAAAGCGGAAGAACTCAATACAAAAAGAATAGTAATTGAGTGGTCTGATCCAGAAAGTGAATTTGAATTAGTATTTGTAAATCCAGAAAATAAATATTTTTCTAAGTCATATACCTCAATTCAAAGTTTAGCTGAAGTATCTGAAAACAAGCGACTAGGACTTTATTCAACTGAATTTGAAATCGACGAAAACTTGCCCGGAAAGTGGAAAGTTCTGGTACGGTATTTAGGAAATAAGAAAAAAACTCCGACAGTCTTTAATTTGAGGGTTGTAGGTTCTGATTACAATGATCTCAAACAAAAAATGGGGGTACTGCACCAAACCTCAAGCTTAGTGCACTGGATTGACTTAGAGATCTAAACTTGTAAAATTCCTGGGTTGTATGTATCGATATTGGGGTTGTAACTGGCTATTTCAATTCCTTTTGAGATTAGCTCTCTAGTTTTTGAGGGATTAATAATACCGTCTGTCCACAATCTTGACGCCGCGTAAACGGGTGAAATTTGATTGTCATAGGAAGCCTTTATTTTGTCGAATAGCGCTTTACTTTTTTCTTCACTTAACTCATGGCCTTTTTTCGTCAAACGTGAAGATTCAATTTGCAGTAGTACTTTGGCAGCAGAATTTCCACTCATTACCGCGAGTTGAGCACTTGGCCATGAAAAAATAAATCGTGGGTCATAAGCTTTTCCGCACATGGCGTAATTTCCTGCGCCATATGAGTTCCCGAGTATAAAAGTAAACTTTGGCACAACAGAGTTTGACACAGCATTGACCATTTTGGCACCATCTTTAATTATACCTTCGTGTTCGCTTTTACTCCCAACCATAAAGCCTGTTACATCTTGAAAGAAAATCAAGGGTATTTTTTTCTGATTACAATTCGCAATAAATCTTGCAGCTTTGTCGGCAGAGTCAGAATAAATCACACCTCCAATTTGCATTTCGCCCTTGGCATTTTTAACGATTTCTCTTTGATTGGCAACAATCCCAACTGACCAGCCGTCAATTTTAGCATAAAGTGTCAAAAGTGTCTGTCCATACTCTTTCTTGTATTCTGTTATGCTACCTTGGTCTACAATAGTTTTTATGATCTTACGCATATCGTATGGTTTAGATCTGTCTGAGGGGAAATAGTCCAAAACAGTTTCGCTTTTAAACTCAGGCATTTTTGCTTTTGAGCGTTCAAAAGTACCTGTACTTTGAACATTGCTTTTATCAAGAATAGACTTAATGGTATCCAATGCCTCGAAGTCATCTTTTACTTTGTAATCTGTTACACCCGAAATTGAAGAGTGCGTATGAGCTCCACCCAATGTTTCATTATCAATATTTTCACCAATTGCTGCTTTAACAAGATAGGAGCCAGCTAGAAATATACTACCTGTTTTTTCTACAATCAACGCCTCATCACTCATAATTGGTAAATAAGCTCCTCCTGCCACACAACTTCCCATAATTGCCGAAATCTGTAAAATACCCTGACTACTCATTTTGGCATTATTTCTGAAAATCCGACCAAAATGTTCCTTGTCAGGAAAGATTTCATCCTGCATAGGTAAATAAACACCTGCACTATCGACCAAATAAATTATTGGAATTTTATTTTCAATTGAAATTTCTTGCGCCCTAAGATTTTTTTTAGCCGTCATTGGAAACCACGCGCCAGCTTTTACAGTAGCATCATTTGCAACTACAATGACCATTTTAGAAGAAACCTTTCCGATTTTCACTACAACACCAGCTGATGGGCAACCTCCGTGTTCAGCATACATTTGGTGAGCAGCAAATTCTCCTATTTCTATCGAATCCTTTGGATTGTCTAAAAGGTAATCAATTCGTTCTCGGGCTGTTAACTTTCCCTTCTCTTTATGTTTTTGAATTCTTGTTTTACCTCCCCCTAATTGTATCTGTGAGGACAACTTAGATAATTCTTTAAGTGCACTAGTATGTGCATCATGATTAGTCATATGGTCTGAAGCCTTTGTCAATTAATTGTTCATAGCAAGCACATAAAATTAAGTATATTGCACCTTATTTTCGATATTTACTAGCTTATTTGCACTTTTCTTATGAATAAAAACAAAATTTTAGCATTTGCCACTATACTGATGATTGTTATTGGTTTGATTTTATTGGCTTTAGCTGCCTTTAGATATGATGATGTAGCTGGTTGGGGATTCGCTTCAGTAGCCCTTGGTTTTTTTGCAAATGCATGGGTATTTAATGCTCTTAAAGGGCGAGTTTAATTTATTTCTTTTCATATGTCTGATCAAAAAGTCATTTTTTCAATGTCAGGGGTGACTAAAACCTTTAAAAATGCAAATACTCCTGTACTCAAGGACATTTATTTAAGTTTTTTTTATGGTGCAAAAATTGGAATACTAGGCCTTAATGGTTCTGGAAAGAGTACACTCTTAAAAATTATAGCTGGATTAGATAAAAATTATCAAGGTGATGTTGTTTTTTCTCCAGGATATAACGTAGGTTTATTGGAGCAAGAGCCTCAGTTAGATGAAAATAAAACAGTAATTGAGGTGGTAAGAGAGGGAGTATCAGAAATCATGAGTATTCTAGAGGAATACAATGCTATAAACGACCAATTTGCCTTACCGGAAGTCTATGAGAATCCAGATAAAATGGAGGAGCTAATGAATAGGCAGGCCAGTCTTCAAGATCAGATTGATGCTACAAATGCTTGGGATATAGATACGAAACTTGAAATTGCCATGGATGCGCTTCGCACTCCTGATTCTGATCAAAAAATAAGTGTATTGTCCGGGGGGGAACGAAGGCGAGTAGCCTTATGTCGATTACTGCTAAAACAACCTGAAGTGCTTCTTCTAGATGAGCCAACAAACCATCTCGATGCAGAATCAGTTCTCTGGTTAGAACAGCACTTGGCCCAATATAAGGGAACCGTAATTGCGGTAACACACGATAGATATTTTTTGGATAATGTTGCAGGATGGATATTAGAACTCGATAGAGGAGAGGGAATACCATGGAAAGGGAATTATTCTAGTTGGCTCGATCAAAAATCCAAACGACTAGCTCAAGAGAGTAAACAGGCCTCTAAGCGTCAAAAAACACTGGAACGAGAATTAGAATGGGTCAGGCAAGGTGCAAAAGGAAGACAAAGCAAACAAAAAGCACGTTTAAAGAACTATGACCGTCTCTTAAATCAAGATCAGAAACAACTTGAAGAAAAATTAGAGATTTACATCCCTAATGGACCTAGATTAGGAACTAATGTAATTGAAGCAGCTCAAATAAGTAAAGGTTTTGAAGACAAACTATTATATGAAAACCTAACCTTTAATCTTCCTCAGGCAGGTATCGTTGGTGTTATAGGTCCTAATGGTGCAGGTAAAACTACACTCTTTAAGATGATAATAAATGAATTAGAACCTGACAAGGGTAATTTTACCGTTGGAGATACGGCAAAAATCGCTTATGTAGACCAGGATCATTCTTCTATAGATAATAATAAATCAATTTGGGAGAATTTTTCTGATGGACAAGAGCTGATTATGATGGGCGGAAAACAGGTTAATTCTAGAGCATACCTAAGTCGTTTTAATTTTTCTGGAAGTGAGCAAAACAAAAAAGTAGAAATGCTTTCAGGAGGAGAGCGTAACAGACTTCATTTGGCCATGACTTTAAAAGAGGAAGGTAATGTATTACTTTTAGACGAACCAACTAATGATTTGGATGTCAATACATTAAGAGCTCTTGAAGAAGGTCTTGAAAATTTTGCAGGATGTGCCGTTGTAATATCCCACGACAGGTGGTTTTTAGATCGAATTTGTACTCATATTCTGGCATTTGAGGGGAATTCTCAAGTTTATTTTTTTGAGGGTTCATTTTCAGAATATGAAGAAAATCGGAAAAAACGTCTAGGAGAAGATATCGTTCCGAAAAGAATCAAGTACAAAAAATTGATTCGTTAAAAATCCAAAGCTTGATTTATATCGTATATAAAGTATAAACAAGTTAATATGGAAAACAATTCAAATTCAATGAAGGTGATTACTGGAATCCTTGCGGTTCTATTTATTGCCACTGCTGTATATACATTCAGCTTATATTCTAGTAAAATAGAAACGGAAAAAGCCCTTACTGCCGAAAAGGAGTTAGTTATTCAAGAGTTAGAGAGTTTAAAGTCTGACTATGAGAAAGCAATGATTGCTAGCGAAGAAATGAGCCGTGAGCTTATGGAGGCAAGAACTGAAATCGCGTCATATATCGACTCAGTACGCACAATGAAGGCAACAATTGGCACGATATCAAGATATAAAAGACAAATCTATCAGTTGAAAAAAGATAGAGAAGTACTAATGGCAAAAGTCGATTCTTTGACCCAAGTCAATGCTAGTTTAGCTTCTTTGAATAGTGAGCAATCAGAAGCGCTTCAAAAAATGACACTTTTAAATGACTCAATTGTTCAAATTAATCTCGTATTAGAACAGGAAAATAGAATTGCATCGCAACTTAAATTATCAAGTATTGCTTTGAGTGGAGTGAAAGAAAAGAGAAATGGAACATTGAGAAACGTGAAGCGTGCAAGAGCTACAGATCAGCTTGAAGTTTGTTTTACGGTTACCGAAAATGAAATCGCCAAAGCTTCAGATCGCAGCTTCTACATTGAAGTATTAGACCCTCAAGGAGACGTTGTGGGAAGTGGAGACAAATACATGAATGAAATTACCAATAGATCGGTAGCAATCAGTAAAGTCACAAATTTTTACTACGAGAACAGTCAATTAGATGTCTGTGATTTCGTAGAGTCAACAACAGGTGAATTTGAAAAAGGAACCTATATGGTTAATGTATACGATAGTGAACTAGAACTAATCGGTTCTTCCAAGTACTTGTTGAAATAAGTACAGTTCTCAATATGAATAAAAAAAGGCTTTTCAACCGAAAAGCCTTTTTTTATTATTAGTGCCCTATCATATCTTCAGGTTTTACCCACTGTTCGTATTCTTCTTCAGTGACATAACCTAATCTAATAGACTCTTCTTTTAAAGTAGTTCCGTTTTGGTGTGCAGCATTCGCAATTTCAGCTGCTTTGTAATAACCAATCTTAGTGTTAAGAGCAGTAACTAACATTAAGGAATTATCCAATAATATTTTGATTCGCTCATAATTTGGTTCAATTCCTTTTGCACAATTAAGATTAAAACTCAAACAAGCATCTCCGAGTAATTCAGCAGATTCAATAACATTGGCAGCCATCATAGGCTTAAATACATTGAGTTCATAATGTCCTTGTGCACCCCCAATAGTTACAGCTACATCATTTCCCATGACTTGGGCACAGACCATCGTAATCGCTTCTGCTTGTGTTGGATTCACTTTACCGGGCATAATTGAACTTCCTGGTTCATTAGCAGGAATGATTAGCTCTCCAATACCAGATCTGGGTCCAGAGGCCATTAATCGAATATCATTTGCAATTTTATTTAAAGAAACAGCCAACTGCTTTAAAGCTCCATGTGTTTCTACCAGAGCATCGTGGGCCGCCAAGGCTTCAAATTTATTTCTGGCCGTTTTAAAGGGTTTTTGCGTAAAATCAGAAATATATTTTGCAACTAACACATCGTATCCTTTGGGGGTATTAAGTCCAGTGCCAACAGCTGTACCTCCCAGTGCCAGTTGTGATAGATGTTCAAGCGAATTTTCGAGAGCTCTAAGCCCAAAATCAAGTTGAGTCACATATCCAGAAAATTCTTGACCAATAGTCAGTGGTGTGGCATCCATGAGATGAGTTCGTCCAATCTTGACAACATTTTTAAAAGCTTCTGACTTATCATTAAGAGTATTTCTTAAACCTTGAATGTAAGGTATAGTCTCATCTACTATTTTGGTGTAAGCCGCTACGTGCATTCCCGTTGGAAAAGTATCATTTGAAGATTGTGATTTATTTACATCGTCGTTAGGACTCAAAAAGCGATCACCTTCTCCTAATTTTTTACCTTGTATAACATGGGCTCTATTGGCAATTACTTCATTTACATTCATATTTGATTGTGTTCCTGAACCGGTCTGCCAAATTACAAGTGGAAATTGATCGTCAAGTTTTCCTTCAATAATTTCATCACATACTGTTGCTATTAAATCTCTTTTTTCTATTTCTAGGACTCCAAGTTCACAGTTCGTGTAAGCTGCAGCCTTTTTTAGATAAGCAAATCCTACAATAATCTCACGAGGCATTGAAGCTTCTGGACCTATTTTAAAATTATTTCTAGAGCGTTCTGTTTGTGCACCCCAGTACACATCAGAAGGAACATTCACTTTACCTATAGTATCTTTTTCAATACGATATTCCATATTTTGTTCATATTAGTACGTGATGCAAAAATACTTCGGCTTTAGATACAGACAAAAATCTAGACAGATTATATTTTATTGACGAAAAGCAATTATCTTCGTATCATCAATAGAAGAAACCATGATTGATTTTGACCAATATCTAGGATTTATTGCATTTCTCACCATTTTAACCATAGGATTCTGGCTGATGATTTTTTTACTCACCTTTGTAATTCCCTATTGGTTGACAGGAAATATTAAGGAGTTCATCTCTGAGAAATTAAAAGCAAGAAAAGAAAAGAATTAAAAAAAGCCCCGTTTGGGGCTTTTTATTTTATCGTTGGAATTCAAATTCTCCTTCGTCCATCTCGTAATTATTTCTCCCTCTTCTATTTCTTTGATTCTGAGGGTCGTTGAATCTATACAAAAAGTTCAAGGTGAATTGTCTTTGCCTCCGTTGAAATTCACTTTCGCTAAAAACACGTTCGGTTCTCGTTTCACTAATTCTCTTTCTTGAGTTGAATAAATCACTAATATTAAAAGAAAGTGTTGCCTTGTCTTTTATAACCTCTTTACTCATTGCTAAATTAATGGAAACATTACCTTTATTTACACCTTGAGGATTAATGGAACGACCTCTATAAAAAGCATTGGTTTGAAAATCGATTTTACCTGGTAATATAAACTTACCACTTATACGCGTGAACCATGTGAAATTATCCGCATCGAATTTTTGACGTACTAATTCATTTTGATTATTGGTATAAGTGTATTCACCGTCTAAAGTTTGTTGATATAAGTTCAGATTCCATGATATTCGTGTTCCTCTTTTAGGAGTTAGGGTAGAGGTAAGTTCAAAACCCATCCTTGTTTCTTCTCCCAAGTTTATAGGACTTCGTAATTGGACTGGAACAGTGACGGGATTAGAAGGATCATTTGGATTTTCTAATTCCACAAAACCTCCAGTTTCTCTAGTTATAAATTGAAATACCCCAGTAGAGCGATTCATGTAAACAGAACTGTTCAATGTAAACTTATCCCATCTTTTTAAATAACCCAAGTCAAAAGAGTTAGTGTAAGTCGGATCTAAATCAGGATTACCTGTGAACAAATTGGTATTGCTACTTCTTCTCACAAAAGGATTAATGAACCAAGATCTAGGTCTTCTCAATCGCTTGGAATAACTCAAGGATAGCTGTGATGTTTCAGTGAATTCGTAACCCAAAAATAAAGAAGGGAACCAATTGGTGTATTTTTTTTCATTTAATTCTCCTGTATTGAGCAAATTGACATCAATATTTGAATTTTCAACTCTTAAACCACTTAACACACTGAATTTATTGAATTTGCTCCCTAATTGAGTGTAAGCAGCATGAACGTACTCTTTATACAATAAGTTGTTACTGAAGTTTGGGTCTACTTGAAGTTGATTGTTTTCATCGAGTACGCCGAATACAAAGTCCGTATTAAGATCATTAAATGTTCCTCTGTAGCCCAATTCAAACTGGCCTTGGTTTTTTGCACCTAAGGGCAAAACGTAGTCAAACTGAAATAAACGGTCTATTTGACGTTCTTTACTAAAGGTTTGCTCATCAGGTAATATATATGAAGCCCCTTCAACATCTTCTTCAATAATTCCGTCCTGAACCTCTTTACCTTCAGAGTATTGAAAGTCAGCAGTAAGCTGATGACCATCCTTTTTAAATTTTTTGATAAAATTGATAGAATATTGCCAAGATTCATCAGTTTCTATTTGACTGTTAAGTCTCGTCCTATTAATGGTGGGCATTTTATCGGCATCAAAATTTTCAAAATCTAAAATAGAGATATCGTCGCCATCTGATTTTCTAACTACAAATGATTGGGTTAAAGAGGTGTTATTGTCAAATAAATATTCAAATCCAACATTGGTATTGAAACTGTTTCGAATTCGGTCAGAATTTGAAAATTCATTTTGATAGGATTCTAATACACCTGAGTTGTCAAAGTTTTGCTGCAAATTTTGCCCACGACCAGGAGAGTTAGAAGTACGATAAGAAGTGTTGGTGAAAATATTGAATTTATCTCTTCTGAGATTTAAACTTAGATTACCTCCTATTCGTTTTGGAAAGCCAATATAGGTATTGACAGAACCATTTAGGCCCGTTGTTTTGCTCTGTTTTAAAATAATATTCAAAATTCCTGCAGTTCCTTCAGCGTCATATCTTGCAGAAGGATTGGTGATCACCTCGACTTTTTCAATAGCATCTGATGGAAGTTGTTGCAGCGCGTTAGTACTTAAACCAGAAAGCGCAGAAGGTTTTCCATTAATTAAGATTCTCACGCTCTCATTACCTCGCAACGAAATATTGCCTTCAACATCTACACTAACCGATGGAACATTGTCTAAAACGTCGGTTACACTTCCACCTTGTACAGTAAGATCTGAACCAACATTGTACACTTTTTTATCGAGTCGTAATTCAACTGTAGTTCGTTCACCAACTACTTCAACATTTTCAAGTTGTTCTACGTCTGGACTTAATTTGAGGATTCCTAAATCTGTACTATTTCGATAATCCTGGTTATTAAAACTTATTGTTTTGTAAGAGAGAAATTCAACTCTCAAATTGTATTTACCAGGGTATACTTCAACACTAAACTTTCCATTCTCATCGGTAAGACCTCCCGTAACGCGGTCCGGAAAGCGAACACTTTGCAACACAATAGTTGCATATTCAAGTGGATAGTCTGTACCTTCTTCTATAACAATTCCACTTATGTTAATAGGTGAGAAATTAGAATTACCCTTAAAATTTTGAGCAAAAGCAAATAGAGGGCATAAAACCAACAAAGTGGTTTTATAAAATAATCTTAACATAGCAATTTTTTTTAAATCAGTTTAGTCGGTTCGTTTCTTTTTTTTCTTTTTTTTCTTTTTTTCGTCTTTGTCTTTTTTTCTGGCCTTAGGATTTTTTAAGTCTAAAATTTCTTGAAATTTTTCCGCACTAAGGTTTTGTCTTAATCTGTTTTCTTCATCTTCAGCAATTTTTCTAGCCGCTTCTTGAGCTTCTTGGGGGTTTGGCTTAAGAATCTGTAATTCTATACGTTTTTTGGTAAACTCAAGAAGTGTACTTTGAACGATAGCAGTTTCAAATGGATCAAGCTCAACTCTTTCTTTAATTACTAGAAGTTGCTGTTCAACAATTTCTTCAGCAGTTGGTGGTTCAGCCTCTTCATTTGGAACACTGGGCCTTGGAATTCCTGTTGCACCTCTGCCATATCGGTTATAGCCATATCCTCCATAGCCCCCGTATCCTCCATAGCCACCATATCCTCCATAGCCATACTGACTATAGATTGGAATTGATGTCATTACAACAATAAGGAACAAAAAAAAGCTTTTCACATTTCTAAGACGAATATCTTCCATGTTCGTTTGGTTTAAATATGTTAATGTTTTGTTAATATTTTCAATTTGATCTAGGTCGAATAACAAACAAAACTAATCATAGTTACTCAATTACGTGTTGAGTAGTCTGTCTTTACTTCTTAAGCAATAAAAATTAATAGTCTTTTAAAGAAGGAATACTTCAAAAAAAAAAATTAGGGCAAAAGGAGAACAAAGTGTTTAATACTAAAACAAGTATTTCACATCTTATATTAGTTAGCTTCAAAAGGCGTTTAATTTTTGGTATTTATTAAGCGCATTTTACACTGTTTACGAGGTCTCATTTTGCCCGTTCATCATTAAAAATGATTTGAGAAAAGCATTGAGGTCACCATTCATTACAGCCTCTACGTTTCCAGTTTCTTCAGAAGTACGAACATCCTTAACTAATTTGTAGGGATGCATAACATAATTTCTAATTTGCGAACCCCATTCAATTTTCATCTTAGAATCTTCAATTTCTCTGCGCGCCTCTAGTTTCTTCCGCAACTCAATCTCGTACAATTGCGACTTGAGCATATTTAATGCTGTAGCTCTATTATCGTGCTGAGATCTTGAATCTGAACAACTTATTTGAATACCTGTAGGTTTATGCACTAATTGTACTTTTGTTTCAACTTTATTTACATTTTGCCCACCAGCTCCACTAGATCGCGCCGTAGTTATCTCAATGTCAGAGGGGTTAATGTCAATCTCAATGCTATCGTCAACTAGAGGATAAACATAAACGGATGCAAATGAAGTATGCCTCTTTGCATTACTGTCAAAAGGGGAAATACGAACAAGACGATGCACACCATTTTCGCCTTTTAGCCATCCAAAACCAAAATCACCATCAATTTGTAGTGTCACTGTCTTGATGCCTGCCACATCACCTTCTTGGAAATTGAGTTCTTTCAGGGTGAAGCCGTTCTTTTCTGCCCACATTTGGTACATTCTCATTAACATTGAAGCCCAATCACAGCTTTCTGTTCCGCCTGCTCCTGCAGTTATTTGTAGCACTGCCGACAGTTCGTCACCCTCTTCGGACAACATGTTTCTAAATTCCAAATTTTCAATTAAAGATTCGGTAGAAGTCATCTGGCCATCAATTTCTTCAGGAGTGACTTCTGCCTCTTTAAAAAACTCTAAAAGAACTTCTGAGTCCTGAACAGCTTGTTGAGCCTGATTGAAAGATTGAACCCAAAGTTTAAGACCTTTTAGTTTTTTCATGTGCTTTTGAGCTTCGATTTGATTTTCCCAAAAACCCGGTTCTAAAGTTTTTTCTTCTTGATTTTGGATGTCAATTATTTTGGCATCTATGTCAAAGATACCTCCTTAACGCACCAAGGCGATCGATAAGGTTCTTACACCTTTCTTCTTGTACCATAATTTTAAATTACAAGAACAAAAATATGAAGGGTGATGTTATCAAGTATATATTTGATAAATTTATTCTTCTAAAATTTATAGCATCATGAAATATATCTATGCGATTGGTCTTTTCTTTTTGAGTATCACCTTGTTTGCTCAAAGCTTCGAAAAGATTGAGAATTATGAAAAAAACGAAGGTTTTTTTAATTATTACATTGATCAGCAAACCGACAAAATCTATCTCGAAGTAATAGATTTAGAAAAAGAGTTTTTGTACGTGCACGCTCTAAGCAGCGGTATAGGAAGTAATGACATCGGTTTGGATCGAGGCCAACTAGGAGGTGAAAAAGTGGTGTATTTCAAAAAAATGGGAAATAAGCTCATGCTGCTTGAACCAAATCAAGGTTATAGAGCATTAAGTTCAAATAAATTGGAAGTTAAAGCTGTTGAACAGGCCTTTGCCAAATCTATTATACATAGTTTTCCAATTACAGACCAAAGTGATAATGGATATTTAATTGACCTTACACCTTTTTTGTACAGAGATGCTCACGGAGTATCTGCCCGTTTAAAACGTGCTCAACAAGGCAACTACAGTTTAGACCTAAAGCGAAGCGCACTTAATACAGAACGCACAAAATCTTTTGAGAAAAATATTGAATTTGACGTGTATTTGACATTTGCAGGTACGCCCACAGGGGGCTACATCAGATCAGTGGCGCCAGATGCTAGCGCTGTTACTGTTGCACAGCACCATTCTTTCATAGAATTACCTGACTTGAATTTTGAGATGAGAAAATTCGATACAAGATCTGGTGTGTATCCCTTCACTTTTATGGATTATGCGACTCCAGTAGAAGAGCCAATTATGAAGAGATATGTCAGAAGACATCGATTGGAGAAAGTAGATCCAAATGCCGCAGTTAGCGAGGCTGTAGAACCTATAATATATTATTTAGACAATGGAACACCTGAACCCGTTAAATCTGCATTACTCGAAGGAGGCCGTTGGTGGAACCAGGCATTTGAAGCTATAGGATATAAAAATGCATTTCAGGTAAAAATGCTACCTGAAGATGCAGACCCTCTAGATGTAAGGTACAATGTCATTCAATGGATTCATCGTTCTACAAGAGGTTGGAGTTACGGAAGCAGTGTTACGGATCCAAGAACAGGAGAAATCATCAAAGGCCATGTAAGTTTGGGTAGTTTAAGAATTCGTCAAGATTTTATGATTGCTCAAGCTTTAATGAATAGTCCTTATAAGAGCAACGATAAAAATCACAATACCATGCTTGAATTGGCGATTGCTCGTATTCGTCAACTCTCTGCACACGAAATAGGTCATACCTTAGGTTTTGCCCACAATTTTGCTTCGAGCACCAATTCTAGGGCTTCTGTGATGGACTATCCCCACCCTATGTTCGAATATGACAAAAACGGCAATTTGCAAATTAAACAAGCCTATGACACTGGAATTGGTGAATGGGACAAGGTTTTTGTGGCTTATGCCTATAGTGATTTTGCCGATGGCGTAAATGAGAATGAAACGCTTAATGCTATTTTAGACAATGCGCATCTTCAAGGCCTTGAGTTTATTAGTGATTCAGATGCACGACCAGCCTCAAGTGCTCACGCAAATGCACATTTGTGGGACAATGGAAATAATATTACAGCTGAATTAAATCGTGTTTTGGATGTTCGAAAAAAAGGTATTGCCAACTTTTCAGAAAGTAATATTCCAAGCGGCTTTGCTTATTCAGAGCTTGAAGATGTTTTTGTGCCACTTTATTTTTTTCATCGTTATCAAACAGAAGCCGTAGCAAAATTATTGGGTGGAATGTATTATGAATATTCAAAAGTGGGCAGTCCTACGAACGAACCAAGTTATGTTTCAAAAGAGCTCCAAAAAAAGGCAATGTCTGCACTCTTAAGAACTTTAAAGGCTGCTGAAATTGCAATTCCTGAGGAAAAACTGAGCTTGTTTCCTCCCAGAGCCTACGGTTATCCAAGAACTCGTGAATCATTTAAGTCAAAAACAGGCGTGGCTTTTGATCCTTATGCTGCAGCCGAAACCTCGGCCAACTTCACCCTTGGTTTTTTACTCAATGCTGAACGTATGAATAGAATGGTACAGCAAAAAGCAATAGATTCAAAACAATACGGTTTTGATGATTTGTTAAAAGAACTTTTAAATCAAACTGTCAAGAGTAAAAACGATAAAGGATATTACTCAAACATTCAAGAAATAATCAATTGGAGCGTATTAGAACATCTTATGGTCGTTGCTTCAGATGAAAATGCTTATCCACAAGTTACTGAACAAGTCGTATTTGAAATGATGCGATTAAAGACATATCTCAGTGATAAGCCGACGGATCCTACTGCCATTTATATGTTGAAAAAAGTGAACTCTTTTCTCGGTAATCCACAAGGTTTTAAAAGCAATCAAAAGGTGGTTAAGATTCCAGACGGTTCGCCCATAGGAATGCCCGCCCTTTATCAATGTTTTGAATAATGATCAATTTAATTAGCGACACGGTAACAAAACCAACGTCAGAGATGCTCCATTTTATGATGAGAGCAAATGTGGGAGATGATGTTTTCAAAAATGATGAGAGTACCAATGCTCTGGAGGAAAAAGTTGCACGTTTCTTTAATAAACAGGCTGCTCTTTTCTTTCCAAGTGGAACCATGGCCAATCAAACCGCTATTAAATTACACACTGAACCCGGTGATCAAGTGATATGTGACCATTATTCACACATTTACAATTATGAAGGCGGTGGCGCAAGTTTTAACAGTGGTGTTTCTTGCAAACTTATCAGAGGTGATCGGGGAAGAATTTCTACTGAACAAGTGAAGCAAGCCATCAATCCACCCGATTTTTATCACTCACCAAGAACTCGCTTAGTGAGTTTAGAAAACACAACAAATAAAGGGGGAGGAGCTTGTTATGAACTCGAAGAAATAAAGGCTATTAAAGAGGTCTGCCTTAAAAATCAATTAGCTCTTCACCTTGATGGAGCTCGTTTATGGAACGCCTTAGTGGCTAAAAATCACGACCCAAAGGAGTATGGCGCACAATTTGACACAATCTCCGTATGTTTTAGCAAAGGATTGGGAGCTCCTATTGGTTCAGCCTTACTCGGTTCTAAAACTTTTATCGATAAAGCACTTCGCATAAGAAAGATTTTAGGAGGAGGCATGAGGCAGGTTGGATATATGGCAAATGCAGCCAGTTTTGCCATGGACTATCACTTTGAAAGATTAGCAATAGATCATCGTAAAGCCAAAGAGCTTTCTGAAGCATTAGAAGCTATAAAATGGGTGGATTCTGTAGAACCTACGGAAACCAACATTGTAATTTTTAATATAGACACCTCAGATTTTTCTGCAGCTCAAATTATCTCGGAGTTTAAAACACATCATATTGAATTAATTGCTATGGACAGCACTAAACTGAGGTTTGTTACCCATTTAGATTATTCTGATGAAGATCATAATCATGTTTTAGGGACCCTTAAAAAAATGGCGTCACTGTGAAAAGTCCTAAAGCACAAGAATATCCTAAAAAATTAGTTAACCACGGAACTACAAGAGTTGATGAGTTTTATTGGATGAACGATAGAGAGCATCCTGATTTAATTCCTTATCTCAACTCAGAGAACGAGTATTATCAACATCACATGAAAGATTGTAATGAGTTGATTGATAAAATTTACACAGAAATACGTTCTCGAATCAAAGAAGACGATGAGTCTTTACCAGTTTTCAAAAACGGTTATTGGTACATCAGCAAAACAAAAAAAAATTTACAGTATCCCATTTTCACAAGAAAGAAAGAGTCTCTAGCCGCAGAAGAAGAATTACTTTTTGATGTAAACCAGATGGCTCAAGGATATACTTATTATCAATTCGCCTCTTACAAAATAAACGAAGAAAATAATATTGCTGCATTTTGTATAGACACTTATTCAAGACGTGAATATCAGTTGCGTTTTAAAGATTTAAGAACCGGTGAATTATTGCTAGATAAAATTGAAAAAACAACGGGAAGTTGTTGTTGGTCAAACGATAACAAGGCTATTTATTATACCAGAAAAGACCCTGTAACCCTAAGGGCGTATCGCATATACAAGCATATTCTTAGCACGGATAGTGATCAAGATGAATTGATTTATGAAGAAAAAGATACAGGATATTCCGTAGGTGTTTACAAATCAAAGTCTAAGGCTTTTGTTATAATTGAAAGTGCAAGCACAAACTCAACCGAATATCAGTATTGTGACGCCAATTATCACGACGCATCTTTCGAAATTTTTCACAAGAGAGAAAAAGAGCTTGAATACTCAATAGCACATTATCGAGATCACTTTTACATCTTGACTAATAAAGATGGTGCGTTTAATTTTAAATTGATGCGTACATCCGTTCATAAAACAGATAAAATAAATTGGACGGAGTTCATTGAACACCGAGAGGATGTTTTAATTGAAGATTTTGAATTTTTTGAATCACATTATTGTATAGATGAAAGAGTTAATGGTTTAAGCAGACTCAAAATAATAAATTGGAAAACGGAAGAAACCTATTATATTCCTCTTTTTGGAGAAACTTATGTAGCTCATTTTCAGACAAATGTAGAATTTGAGTCTCAAAAACTGCGTTACTATTATAGCAGTATGACAAAGGCTCCATCTGTTTTTGAAATTGATTTACACTCCAAAAATATTGAGCTTTTAAAGCAACAAGAAGTATTGGGCACTTATGACGAGACTCAGTACGAATCAAAGCGAATTTGGGCGACCTCAGAAGATCAGAAAAGTATTCCGATCAGTTTAGTTTACCACAAGAAATATCGAGCTGAAGACTCTAAAAAATTAGTCTTGTATGCGTACGGATCTTATGGATCAACTATAGATCCTTATTTTTCAATTGCCCGTTTATCGCTACTTGATAGAGGGTTTACATTCGCTATTGCTCATATTAGAGGAGGGGAGTATTTGGGAAGGCCTTGGTACGATAAGGGAAAATTACTGCAAAAGAAAAATACCTTTAATGATTATAAATCTTGTGCTTTACATCTTATAACAGAGGGGTACACGAATGAAATTAGTCTAATCGGTATGGGAGGTTCGGCAGGAGGATTACTTATGGCTGTTGCATTAAATGAATATCCTCATCTTTTTACGGCCATTATTGCACAGGTGCCTTTTGTAGATGTAGTAACCACAATGCTTGATGAAAGTATTCCCTTGACAACTGGAGAGTATGAGGAATGGGGAAATCCAAATAACCCTACCTTTTTTAACTACATGAGATCCTATTCACCTTATGACAATGTTTCGTCTCAGGATTATCCACATTTATTAGTTACCGCTGGATTACACGATTCACAGGTGCAATATTGGGAACCTGCCAAATGGGTAGCTCGTCTTAGAAAAAAGAAAACAGATCAAAACTTACTCCTTTTTGAAATTAATATGGATACAGGACACTCAGGAGCTTCAGGTCGTTTTGAGTCCATTAAAGAGATAGCCAAAGAATATGCCTTCATGTTGAAAGTCTTAAATGAAACACATCAATAAAAAATTAGAAGAAGTACCTTATGTAAGACATGATAAAATCGATTTGAGCTAGTTTTCTTATATTTGAAGTCTTTTAACCAATACATATTTTTATGCAGAAACCAATAGATGCCTACAATAATGTTCTCGAACTAGTAGGTAACACTCCTTTGGTAAAGTTAAATCGTATTGTATCCCATATTCCAGGCTTACATTATGCAAAAGTAGAGGCCTTTAACCCAGGTCATTCGGCTAAAGATCGTATAGCATCCTTTATCATAGAAGAGGCTGAGCGTAAAGGAATTTTAAAAAAAGGAAGCACTATTGTTGAGACTACATCGGGTAATACGGGCTTTAGTATAGCTATGGCAAGTATGATTAAAGGATACAAATGTATTCTTGCGGTAAGCTCCAAATCATCTAAAGATAAAATAGAAGGCTTGAAGGCCATGGGAGCAGAAGTTCATGTTTGTCCGGCTCATGTTTCTGCAGAAGACCCAAGGTCTTATTATGAGGTCGCCAAGAGAATTCACAAAGAAACTCCTAACTCGATTTACATTAATCAATATTTTAATGACCTTAATACCGAAGCTCATTACAGAACGACAGGACCTGAGATTTGGGAACAAACAAAGGGACAAATCACTCATTTAATTGCGTGCAGTGGAACGGGAGGCACCATTTCAGGAACTGCTCGTTTTTTAAAAGAAATGAATAAAGATGTAAAAGTTTTAGGTGTGGATGCCTATGGTTCTGTTATTGCAAAATATCATGCAACTGGAACTTTTGATGAAAAAGAAATTTTTCCGTATCGCATAGAAGGTTTAGGGAAAAATTTAATTCCAAGTGCCACTGATTTTTCAGTGATTGATACCTTTACGAAGGTCACAGATAAAGACAGTGCGCTTATGGCGCGGAAAATATCCAAAACCGAAGGGCTATTTGTGGGATACACTTCTGGAGCCGCTCTTCAGGGTCTAGAGGAGTATGCAGCTCAAGGTTACTTCACAAAAGATAGTGTTGTTGTGGTGATTTTTCCTGATCATGGATCACGTTATATGAGTAAAATATACAGCGAAGATTGGATGAATGACCAGGGCTTTCTCGACAAAGAAACACAAGGGCAAGAAACGGCCATTAACTACATTAAATAGGATAAACGAAATCTTAATATTACACTTAAAAGTATTAAGTTTGCCAACCGATATTTACGATTGACGATATATTGATATGAGAGATTTATTTGACAGAATTATTGAAAATAAAGGTCCTCTAGGAAAATGGGCTTCAATTGCAGAAGGTTATTTTGTCTTTCCAAAATTAGAAGGACCTATCTCAAATAGAATGAAATTCCAAGGGAAAGATGTTATTACTTGGAGTGTTAATGATTACTTGGGTCTAGCCAATCTTCCAGAGGTTATTGAAGAAGACGCACGAGCAGCTAGATCTTATGGTGCTGCCTATCCAATGGGAGCGCGAATGATGAGTGGACACACAGACTATCACGAACAATTACAAAACGAATTAGCCGACTTTTCACAAAAAGAAGCGGCCTATCTATTAAATTTCGGTTATCAAGGTATAATGTCTGCTATCGACGCTTTGGTTTCTAAAGACGATATTATCGTATACGATGTGGATTGTCACGCCTGTATTATTGACGGTGTTCGTCTGCATATAGGTAAGCGCTTTACCTTCAAACACAATGACATTGAAAGTCTTGAAAAAAACCTTGAACGTGCAACAAAACTTGCAGAACAACAAAACGGCGGAATCTTAGTCATTTCTGAAGGTGTTTTTGGGATGCGAGGAGAGCAAGGTAAACTCAAGGAAATTGTTGAACTCAAAAAGAAATTCAATTTCAGACTTCTAGTCGATGATGCTCATGGATTCGGAACACTTGGAAAAAATGGGGCAGGAGCTGGAGAAGAGCAGGGAATTCAAGACGATATCGATGTTTATTTTGCAACATTTGCAAAGTCTTTAGCAGGAATAGGTGCTTTCTTATCGGCGGATAAAGAAATTATTGACTATTTAAAGTATAACTTGAGATCTCAGATGTTTGCTAAGTCTTTACCAATGATTTATGTAAAAGGGGCTTTAAAGCGTTTACACATGTTGAGAACACAACCTGAACTCAAAAACAAATTGTGGGAAAATGTCAATGCGCTGCAGAATGGTTTGAAAGAAAACGGATTTGATATTGGAAATACGTCTTCTTGTGTCACCCCTGTTTATCTTAATGGTACGATTCCTGAGGCAATGGCTTTGGTAAAAGATTTGAGAGAAAACTATGGTATTTTCTGTTCAATTGTGGTCTATCCGGTAATTCCTAAAGGGTTAATCTTGTTAAGATTAATACCTACTGCAACACACACTTTGCAAGATGTAGCGGAGACCTTAGTGGCCTTTTCTAAAATTAGGGAACGATTAGAGTCAGGTGTCTATAAAAGGTTATCTGCCTCAGTTAAGGTAGACTAAAAGTCTTTTCTATAAGTATTTCGTCTTTTAATGATTTTAGGATCGAAATTCTCCCACAATCTATGTACCGCATGATTATCCTCAAGCTCAGGAGTTCTGTGGCAATTCTCTACCCCTCTAAGGTCAAAGGTTTTCTTCATATCTGTGAATAAAAGCGTAGTAACTCCTTTATTTTGATAATCCGGCCGTATTCCTATCAAATAAAAAGTAACATCCTTTGAGTGTTTCTTGGCTTGAAGAAGATGATAGAATCCAAACGGAAATAATTTTCCATTTGCCTTTTGTAATGCTTTTGAGAATGAAGGCATAACAATCGCAAAAGCGATGAGATCGTCATTTTTATTAACCACAAATTTGATGTATTCAGGACTTAAAAAGTTTAGATATTTCTTTTTAAAGTAGGCTTTCTGTCGATCTGAAATAGGAACAAATGAAGAGAGCTTTGAATAACTTTCATTGAATAGATCAAACATTTTGTCAATATAAGGCATCAACTCTTTTGATGTTGCGAAGTTTTTGGTCTTTAGTTCAAATCGTTCTGCAATTACCTTGCTGTGTCGAACAAAAAATTTGGAATCCGCGTTAACGGCAGGGAAATGGCTTTCTAGATAGCCTTTTTCTTTGCGCATCCCAAAGGCTTCGTAATGATTTTGATAGTACTTGTGATTGTACCAAGTGATCATTGTACCAAGCACATCAAAACCAGAAACTAAAACACCGACCTTATCGAGATTAGAGAATCCCACAGGCCCCTCCATATACTTCAAATTCAAGCTGTTTCCTATTTCATAAACCTTATTAAGTAATGCTTTTGAAACTGCTAAATCATCTACAAAGTCAAACCAACCAAAGCGCATTTTTAGGACATTTTGTTGTTTTACTTCAGTCCAATTTACAATAGCTGCCACACGACCTACGACCTCATTGTTTTTATACGCTAAGAAGAAACGAGCCTTGGCGTGCTCAAAAACAGGATTAAGGTCTTTATTAAATGTTTCTAATTCCTCATTAATAATGGGTGGAACCCAGTATTTATTTCCCTTATAGAGTTTAAATGGAAATTTAACAAAGGTCTTCAGGTCTTTTTGTTTTTTGACCTCAACTACATTAATCATTGACACTATTTTAAGTTAATATCTTGTTTTTAAACGTTTTTGATCGCTTTTATCAATTCTAAACGAACCCCCAAATCCGAGCGATAACAATCTAGGAGTACTTTTCACGTTGTAACCAGCATACAAATCAAATTGAAGATTTTCATAAGACAAATAAGCTACACCAGATCTTAAAATCAAATCTGCGTACTGATCACCATAAATCGTATTTTGCTCTATAAAGATACTCCATCTACTATTTTTAAATCCTTTTATAACAGAACTCCTAATGTCATAATAAAAAGCTGGTTTGTCTAAAAGATTGAATACAAAAGCATTATTGGTCCAGGTCCAGTAGTCGTTTAACTGGCTTTGGGTAATAATTCCTGCAGCTGGAGAAAATTTACTTACCATAGGATAATTCATAAACATATTATCTTTTAAGTTAAAACTTGTCGATGCCCATAGGGCAATAGAAGGAATAAAATTTCGTAGTCTAATAACCTTGTTCGCTCGCCAACTGTATATGTTTCTTTCTCCTAAATTGGTTCCTTTATATGGGTCCCATAACAAATACTTAAGTCCAATTCTAAGTTGACTTAAATCGCTCACCTGTCTTCTGTAAGAGGTGGTAAGTTTATTGATTGTGCTATCGGATTGAGTAAATCGTGCATTGACAAATAATTCCAGATTATCCTTTAACACCCCTTTACGGATGTCTAACTCATATTGATTGGAATTTGCTTTATAATTCTTAACACTGTGTGTGCTCGAAATACCTTGAAAGCCGTATTCTATTTGCAAAATACTTTTTGAGACGCCAAATGCACCTATGGTCACTCCAGGACGATTGGAGTTGATCACCTCGGTGTACTGTCCGTAGGACGTAAATGTAAAACAAATAAAAAGTAGGATAAGGTGAATGTATTTCTTTGAGGGGCACCAAAGCATAAAAGGAAATTTCTATTGCTTAAATTTACATCTTAAATAGCCTTTGAATGATTAAAATCTTGACCAAAAAGCTTTTTTTAACACACTTTTTAGTTTTAGTAGCTTTTGCCCTTTTATCAATATTAGTATTTAATCCCGTATTAAAAGGTGAGGCCTTGTTTCAATCCGATATCATTCAGTACAACGGAATGGCTAAAGAAAGAAACCAAATACGCGAGGGTGAAGATAAAGAGGTGTATTGGACAGATGCAGCTTTTGGTGGAATGTACACCTATCAGCTTGGCGCACAATACAGTGGACATTTCATAAAAAATATAGACCGTATTGTACGATTTCTGCCAAGACCCGCAGACTATCTTTTCTTGTATTTGATTTCATTCTATGTGTTATTGCTGGTTTTAAATATTGATATTCGAATAGCCATCTTAGGAGCTTTAGCATTCGCATTCTCAACTTATTTTCTGATTATCATCGATGTGGGTCACAATGCCAAAGCACACGCCATAGGATATTTCCCTTTAATACTCTCGGGCTTTTTATTGCTTTTTGAAAAATCTAAATGGTTATTAGGAGTACTGCTATCTTCATTAGGATGGGCATTAGAACTTGTTGCCAACCATTATCAAATGACCTATTACTTTGGATTTTTACTTTTGATTGCAGGTTTATTTTACCTCTATGAGACGATTAAATCTAGAAACTTCAAACCGTTCATCAAAGCTTCATTTTTGTTTTTAACGGCCTTATTTATTGGAATATTATGCAATACTGCAACTTTGGTCACCACTAAATTGTACTCCGAATGGAGCACCAGGGGGTCCTCTGAATTAAAATTAAATCCTGAAGGTCAAGCAAAAGAAAATGTAAGTGGATTAGACTACGAGTACATTACACAATACAGTTATGGAATAGGAGAGAGCATGAATCTTATCTTTCCAAGGTTTTATGGAGGTTCTAATGCCGAACCTTTATCTGATAATTCATCGACCTTCAACTATCTAAAAAGATTGGGAGCTACCACTAAACAAGCAAAAGACTTCGTGCAAAGAGCACCTCTATATTGGGGAAATCAACCTATTGTAGCAGCACCTGCCTATTTGGGTATACTTATTGTCTTTCTCGCTTTTCTCGGTTTTTCAAAAAAGATGAGACGACTGAATAAAATACTTTGGATCACTACAGGGGTAAGTTTGATGCTTTCATGGGGTAAAAATTTTGAATTACTCACATCATTTTTTATTGATTATTTTCCACTCTACAACAAGTTTAGAGCCGTTTCCTCTATTCAAGTTTTAATTGAATTTTGTCTCCCTATTCTTGCAGTGATAGGCCTTGTAGATTATTTAAATAAGCCAAATCAAAAAAAACTAGTACAAACTTTAGGTGCATTTTTCATCCTAGGTGTTCTTCTTCTGCTCGGAAGAGGTTTGTTTTCGTTTTCAGGTATAAATGACTCTTATTACGCACAAAACTTCGGCGCTGGTTTTGTAGAAGCGCTCATTGATGATCGAAAAAGTATTTATTCAAATGATATTCTTGCTGGAATTATCTTGGTTGCATGCATGGCATCGCTCTTATGGCTTCAAACGAATTCTAAGATTAAAAACAGCTTAATGTTTTATGTGGGCTGCGGTGTTTTAATACTTTTCGACTTGGGAAGAGTGAGCGATCGTTATTTCACAAGTGATGATTGGGTCAGTCAAAATAAAATTGAAACGCCATTTCAACAAACAACAGTGGACCAAGCTATCAAAGAAGATCAATCGTATTACAGAGTTTATAATCTAAATGAGGGCCTCAACGGAGCCAAGACGTCTTATTTTCACAATTCATTGGGCGGTTATCACGCGGCAAAACCTGGTTATGTTCAAAATCTTTTTGACTATCACATCTTTAATGGAAATCCCCAAATAATTAACATGCTCAATGTAAAGTATTTGATCAATCAGACCGAAGATGGACCAGGATATAGCCTTAACGAAAATAATTTAGGGCCCACCTGGTTTGTAGATTCTTTAGTCATTGCAAATAATGCAGATGAGGCAATTCAGTCCATAGCTAACATTGACTTGAGTAATACAGCAGTAATTCAAAATCCTACCACAGCATTAGCTATAAGTTCAAGTGCATCTAGAAGAATAACTAGTATCTCTCATAGTCCAGATTTACATGTCTATGAATATCAAAGTGATAAAAACTCATTTGTTGTGTTTTCAGAATGGTATCCCATGGCCTCAACAGAAGATTGGCAATTATACATAGATAATAAACCCATAAACTTTGAACGTGTGAATTATGCGCTTAGAGGAGCATTCTTACCCGCTGGAAGCTATAAAGTTGAAATGCGCTTTAATCCTGTAATTGTTGCAAAAGCCGAAATAGGACATTGGATAGGGCACGCTCTTTTAGTATTCTTGTTTTTCTTTTATGCGTACAATACCATAAAACAAAAGGAGACTTGAAGAAAAAAGTTTTAATAGTATCTTATTATTGGCCTCCCTCCGGTGGACCCGGTGTTCAACGTTGGTTGAAGTTTGTCAAGTACCTTCCTCAATTTGATATTGAACCTATTGTAGTAATTCCAGAAAATGCAGGTTATCCTATTATTGACAATGAATGGGATAAGACCAAAGAAAGTAATCCAGAAGTGATTCGTGTGCCTATTTTCGAGCCAAACCAAATTTTTAAGTTTTTTTCAAGAAAAAAAGCAAATCAATTGTCTGCTGGGATGCTGAGTTCCAACCCCACTTTTTTTGAAAAAGCACTTCTTTATTTAAGAGGGAATTTATTCATTCCTGATGCACGTAAGTATTGGAAAAAAAATGTTGTTAAAACTATTGAGGCTTACCTAAAGAAGAATCCCGAAATAGACACCTTAATTACTACAGGGCCTCCGCACAGTATTCACCTTATTGGTAAAGCGCTAAAAAATAAAACAACATTAAGATGGATTGCAGATTTTAGAGATCCATGGACAACAATTTCGTATCATCAATATTTGAGGCTGTCAAAAAGTTCAAGACAAAGACATAAAAAACTAGAAGAACAAGTGCTTAATTCTTGTGATGATTTAATTGTGACCAGTCCCAAAACCAAATCTAACTTCGAAAAGTCAACAGACAAGCCTATACATCTCATAACTAATGGATTTGATTTTGACATTCCAAGACTTAAACCAAATCCTGAGGTGTTTAAAATGTCTTACGTCGGTAGTTTACTTCGTGATCGTAACCCCCTTTTATTGTGGGAGGTTTTGTCAGATTTATGTCATGAAAACAAAGATTTCAACTCTTGTTTTGAACTTCATTTTTATGGGAAACAGGCAAGCAACTTTAAAGAAATCATAAAACACTATAAATTAGATTCAACTGTTCACTTTCATGGATATGTTTCGCATGATAACGCCATTGAGGTCATGTCAAGCAGTCAAGTATTATTACTTATTGAAATAAATAGTGAAAAAACGAGCGAAATTATTCCTGGAAAGCTTTTCGAATACATAGGTGTAAACAGACCTGTTCTAGCGCTTGGCCCTGAGAATTGGTCGGCAGGTGAGTTGATTACAGCATTAAAGGCAGGCTCATATATTACTTATTCGCAAAAAAATGAATTAAAGGCTTTTCTTTTAAAGGCTTTTGATCAATTCAAAAACAATACTTTAGATTTAGCGTTAAATGAATCGGCACAGTTTCACAGAAAGAAATTGACACAAGATTTGGCGACTATTATTTTAAATCATGCAGTTCATATTCAGACAAACAACGTACAATAGTCTTTTGACTCTAGTAGGGTTCGTTTTTGGGGCTTTAAATACGTTGGTCTTTTTTGTACAATTTCTCGATATAACTTCATACGGAGTTATTGCTTTTTTGTTGGCGAGTTCTACTCTTATCTCTCCAATTCTAAGCGGAGGTGTGCAGCAAACTTTAATTAAACACCTCAAAAGAGATTCTTCTAAGGAAAATGAAAAGGTTTATAAAATTCTTCTGCAATACTACACCCTTTATCTTATCCTTCTCGGACTTGTTTTTTACCTGGGTCAAGAAGTATTGAAGTCTTTAATAGGGGTCACAACCACTGAGTTAGAAGAATTGACCGTGTTTATTTGGATTTTAGGACTTGCTATGGCCGTATTTGAAATATGTTTCGCTATAAGTAAAATACATTTAAAAACAATTTTTGGCACCTTTTTAAAAGAACTATTTGTTCGACTTGGAATAAGTCTACTATTGTTAACTCATTTGTATGTGAATTTTTCGTTGACCACTATTATTGTCATTATTTGTACCATCTATATACTTCGAGTTTTTCTAATGCTTGTATATTTTCAAAAAATGAAAATTAAAATTCGTTTTGCCAAGGGATGGATTCCGTTTGAAAATGATATTATAAAGTACAGCTTGTTAGTAATTTTCGGCGCATTTTCAACAGTTGTTTTTCTAGAACTAGACAAGTTCATGATTGGACGTTATCTAGAGGTTAGTCAGGTAGCCGTATATGCTGTGGGTGTTTACATAGCCACTGTAATCGCTATTCCGTATAGATCGATGCAACATATAACCAATACGGTGACTGTGGATTATTTGAAGCACAAAAACAAAAAAGCTTTATATGATTTTATTAAAATGAGTAGTTTTCATCTAGTCCTAATAAGTGGGTTTATTTTCTTTGTATTGCTAACGAATATGCCTTTAATTTTATCCTTTTTACCCAATACCTACCAAGGTCTTTATTTTGTCGTTTTACTGATTGGATTCACAAGACTACTTGAGGCAATCATTGGTATTGGAAATGCAGTTTTAATATTCTCAAATTCATATACCTCCTTTTTAACAGGAGCTTTATTTTTTGGAATACTCGGTGTTTGTTTAAATGTGAGCGTCATCCCTGTTTACGGTATAAATGGAGCTGCTCTTGCTACTACGCTAACGCTTTTAGGATTTTTTACGTTTAAACTCGTTTTACTTTGGAACAAGCATCAAATACATCCTTTCAGTCTAAATTTATTCAAATCTATTGCAGTACTCCTTATTTTAACAGCGGTGTTTTCGCTCAGTTTATTTAATGCTTTGGATTTTTGGTCTGGAATGCTCAAGCTAACTGTACAAACAGTAATCTTTTTGCTCATATGTTACAAGCTCAAATGGGTTTCTAGTCTTCAGGCTGTGCTTAAATCATTACTAGGTCGTTAATTTCGCTCCCAAGTACTGAGCAGTATAGGATTGTTTGTTCTTTGAGATGTTCTCAGGAGTTCCAAAACATACTACCTCTCCGCCTTGTTCACCTCCCTCTGGTCCTAAGTCGATTATATAATCAGCACATTTAATTAAATCTAAATGATGTTCAATAACTAAAACAGAATGTCCGTTTTCGATAAGTTGGTTGAAAGCGTAAAGTAATTTCTTAATATCATCAAAATGAAGACCTGTAGTGGGTTCATCAAAAATAAAAAGGCAGTGTTCTTTGTGATTTCCTTTTGATAAAAAATAAGCTAATTTAATGCGTTGTGCTTCTCCTCCAGATAAGGTTGATGATGATTGACCTAAACATATATAACCCATGCCAACCGCGGCTAAAGGCATTAGTTTTTCCGCTATTTTATCTTCACCATTGGTATTGAAAAAAATAATGGCCTCGTCAATGGTTAATTCTAAAACGTCGGCTATATTTTTTTCATGAAATTTAACTTCTAAAATTTCTTTCTTAAAACGCTTTCCTTTGCAGACATCACAGACAATATTAACGTCTGCCATGAACTGCATTTCTATAGTAACGACTCCATCTCCTTTACATTTTTCACAACGACCACCGTCTACGTTAAAAGAAAAGTGTTTGGCTTTGTATCCTTTTAATTGGCTCCTTTTCTCCTTGGCAAAAAGAGCTCTGATTTCATCATAGATTTTTAAATACGTAACTGGATTAGATCTAGAAGACCTACCAATTGGGTTTTGATTAACAAATTCAATTTGTTTGATTTCAGAAAGGGCACCTGTGAGTTCAGAAAATTCGCCGGGTTTATCTCCATGACCGTAGATGTGCTTGTGCAGAGCAGGGTAAAGAATGTCTCGTACCAGCGTACTCTTACCACTACCAGAAACCCCGGTAATTACACTTAGGCATTCGAGAGGAATTGAAACATCAATATTTTTTAAATTATTAGCACGAGCACCTCTGATCTCAATCTTTAGTTTAGACACCCTTCGTCTTTTAGGTATTTCAATATGCTCGATACCATGTAAATATTTGGCAGTTAGACTCGAAGAAGATCGTAGAGCATCAAATGAATCTTGCGCCACTAATTCTCCTCCTAAACGTCCTGCTTTTGGACCAATATCAATGATTTCGTCCGCAGCCTTCATGATGTCCTCATCGTGTTCAACAACAATAACAGTATTGCCCAAATCTCTTAACTCGCACAATATTTGAATCAGTTGCTCTGAATCTTTGCTGTGCAGACCAATACTTGGCTCATCGAGAATATACATTGATCCAACCAAACTGCTTCCCAATGAAGTTGCAATATTTATGCGTTGCGTCTCTCCTCCAGACAAAGTATTTGACTTTCTATTAAGCGTTAGATATCCAAGACCAATTTTCACAAGAAAGGACAAACGAGATTGTATCTCATATATCAAGCGCTCTGCAACCTTTCTCTCATAATCATTAAATTCAAAGGAAGAAAATAAATCGTGTAATGCTGAAATTGGTAGGTTAACTAAATCAGTTATTGCGTAAGTATTTATTTTAACGAAACTCGCGTCTTCACGAAGTCTGGTTCCTTGACATGAACTGCAAATCGATTTGCCCCTATAACGGGAAATTAATACTCGATTTTGAATCTTATAGTTTTGAGATTCTAGTTCTTCAAAAAATGGATGAATACCTATAAATTCTCTAGTACCATTCCAAACTTTCTGTTTTTGAGCAGCACTTAACTCGAACCAAGGCTTGTGAATGGGAAGCTTGTGCTTGCTACTAGTTGCTATTAGCTGCTCTTTATACCAGGAAAATTTTTCTCCTTTCCATGGCGCTATGGCTCCCTGATATATAGATTTACTGCTGTCAGGAATAACTAATTCAGGATCAATACCTAAAATGTCTCCATACCCTCCACACTTAGGGCAAGCACCGAAAGGATTATTAAAACTAAAAAGATGAATATTAGGTTCTAAATATGTTCTACCATTTAGTTCAAATTTAGATGAAAACAACTCGGTTGTATCATTTTCAAGTTGCAGCAGTTTTATGATTCCTTTTCCTTGATAAAAGGCATCATCTATTGCTGAAGATAGACGATTTAAAAAAGCCTCATCGTTTAGTTTTACAATAACTCTATCAACTACAAGATCAAACTTAAAGGTGTTAAAGTTTTCTAGTTTGTCTATTCGCTCTACAGCACCGTCTTTATATATTCTTGCGAAACCCTGCTTTGCCAAAAGGGCTAAAACCTTATTAGGTTCTTTCTCATTAGAAACAACAATAGGGGATAATAAAAGACATTTACTTCCTTCGGCCAATTGTATAACACGATTAACAATATCGGTAGTAGTATGTCTTTTAATGAGTTCACCACTCGAGGGGTCGTACGTTTTTCCAATGCGAGCATAGAGTAATTTTAAATACTCATACACCTCTGTAACCGTTCCTACAGTAGATCTTGGATTTGAAGAGTTAACTTTTTGTTCTATGGCGATAGCCGGAGCAATACCGTTTATAGAGTCAAATTTAGGTTTATCAAGTTTACCCAAAAACTGTCGCGCATAAGAGGACAAGCTTTCAACATATCGTCGTTGACCTTCTGCATATAAAGTATCGAAAGCAAGACTTGACTTACCAGAACCAGATACACCGGTGATGACGGAAAGTTTGTTTCTCTTAATCGTTACATCTAATTCTTTGAGATTGTGCATGCCTGCACCTTTAATCTCGATATCAGATTTACTCATTAATATTAAGACGTTTCTTAGGCCTATTAAGACCGTTCATAACAATTTTCTGCAAGTTAACATCAAAATTCCATTCACTCACAACATACTTTTCTAATCAGTAGAGGCTTCAGATAGATTTGGTCACGTAATAAATAACCAACAACAACAACAATTTAAAACGTGATTATGAAAACGATAACAGAAGATTCAATTTTAGTAAAGGAGTACATCAGTGGTAATGAAAAAGCTTTGGAAATATTAATTCACAGACACTCCGACAGAATTAGCAGCTATATCTTTAATAAGATTCAAAATCAAGAATTGGCTGAAGACATCTTTCAAGATACTTTTATTAAAGTCATTAATACACTAAAAAAAGGAAAGTACAACGAGGAAGGAAAGTTTCTTCCTTGGGTATTGAGAATAGCTCATAATTTAGTCATTGATCATTTTAGAAGTAACAAAAAAATGCCTAGCTACAATACTGGAGAAGATTTCGATATTTTCGAAATCATAAAAGATGAAGACCCATCTATTGAAACTGAACTCATTAAGGAACAAATTAACATGGATCTTAGAGTACTGATTGACGAGTTACCAGACGATCAAAAAGAAGTCATTATTATGAGGTTGTACAAGGACATGAGCTTCAAAGAGATTGCCGATACTTCAAATGTGAGTATAAATACTGCTTTAGGTAGAATGCGATACGCACTTATCAATCTCCGCAAAATGATTGAAAAGCATAAACTAGTAATGACTACTTTATAATTTATTAATAAAATTGATACAATAAAAACCCAATACTTTCGTTTTTATAGCTGAACATTTTCTGTATGAACACTATTGAACACCAAAAAGAAGATCATTTCACCACTACATTTAAAGTAAAACGTCAAAGTATCGATTTCATTTTAAATTATTCAAAAGCCTTGCGTTGTACAAAAACAAATTTGGGTGTGTATCAACAATTTCAGAATTAGAGTTAATTCTTTTTTTGATAATTATTGATAACAGATTTTCGTCCTATAGTACGAGTGATAATATCCTTATCTAATTTCCAACCCCTAGCTGGTGAATACTCTCGACCATACCATATGATTTGAAGGTGTAAATCGTTCCATTTATGCTTCGGAAATAAACGTTTAGCATCTCTTTCAGTTTGTACCACATTTTTACCAGTGGAAAACCCCCATCTATACATTAAACGATGAATATGTGTGTCGACAGGAAATGCAGGAATCCCAAAGGCTTGTGAAATTACGACTGAAGCAGTTTTATGTCCTACTGCGGGTAATTCTTCGAGCTCTTCCAAATTTTGCGGCACCTCACCATCGTGCTTGTCAATTAATATTTGAGATAAGCCATGTATACCTTTAGATTTCATTGGAGATAGGCCTACAGGTTTAATTATACTGCGAATTTCATCCACACTTAATTTAACCATATCGTAAGGGTTATCAGCTTTTTCAAATAACAAAGGAGTAATTTGATTCACTCTAACATCTGTGCTCTGAGCAGACATTAAAACAGCGATTAATAAGGTGTAGGGGTCTTTGTGATCAAGAGGAATAGGTATTTCGGGATAAAGAAATTCAAGTTGTTCGATACAAAATTTAACTTTTTCATTTTTGGTCATAACCTAGTACTTTTACAAAAAAAAAACACCATGAATATAAGTAAAGTAGGGGAGCAGATAAAAGAATTTAACACTCTTAATCAAGAAGGAAAAGAAGTAAGATTAAGTGATTTTAATGGTCAAAAGTTAATTGTATTCTTCTATCCTAAAGCTAGTACCCCTGGTTGTACTGCAGAGGCCTGTAGTCTAAGAGATCATTTTGATGAATTGAAAAGCTTAGGTTATACACTTCTCGGAGTTAGCGCTGACAGCCCAAAGAGGCAAACAAACTTCAGAGATAAGTACGAGTTTTCTTTTGATCTACTGGCAGATGAACAACACGAAGTTATTAATGCTTTTGGCGTTTGGGGACCAAAAAAATTCATGGGGAAAGAGTACGATGGCATTCATCGGGTTACCTTTGTATTAGACGAGAATGCAACAGTCACTCATGTTGTCAACAAAGTCTCTACAAAAACACACGGTTTACAACTACTGGAATTACTAAATGCTTAAGCGTTTAGTAATTTTTTAGAATTCGGTAATTCTTTAATCGATCTAAAAAGTTCTTTTTCTTTGATAATTTCTGATATACCTTCAGGGAGTAATTCTTCCCACCCCTCTTCGTTGGCAATAATCATACGCAGAACTTCTCTTGAATAAATATCAAGCACATCAGGGTCATAATCAATAATATCCATAACCTTTCCATTGTATTTAAAGAACTTATACAGTTCTTTCATTCGAGGATGTACTTTGACGTTATTACTCGTCAATAGTTCTTTAGTGTCTGGATGAAGCATTGGATAGAGATATATCTTGAGATTTTTAAAGAATAACTTACCAAAAGCTTCCAAAATACCTCCACTCAAATGACGATAATATTTTTCGTCAAATACCTCTACAAAGTTGTTAATACCCATAGTTAGGCCTATTTTATTCTTTGTATACTTATT
>CBFIGE010000004.1:68713-162236 GCA_965662045.1 Flavobacteriaceae bacterium | reverse complement strand
GACAATACATCCAAGAATGGGAGTTTCTCAAAGACAAAAAAATAGCTCCTACCTTCAAAACCTACAAAACAACAGAACAAATCGTTCTCTGGGGAGCTGCTAAAAACCAAGGTCAAAGTCAATTGATAGCTTCCCTTATAAAAAACCCTACTCATTTGACAAACAAGGCCTTAGTGTTGTCAGATGAAAAATTACTGGATTATCTCATTCATTCCATAGACTTCGAATCGCTTTCAGGGGTAAACGTCACATTAGGACAACCTCTAAGTCTTGAATTATTTGTGGAGCTCTGTGTAAATTATTTGCATTTAATTCGAAAAACCAAAGATGATTCAAAATATCCATTACATCTAATTCTGCCGCTGATAAGACATCCTCTTATCGATGAGCACTATGACCTCAAATCACTTTTTGACTTCGCCATTAGCAGACAATATCCTTATCTCACTTTTGAAGAAATAATCAACTTTTCACAAAGTTTTGGCGAACTAATTGCCATTTCTGTTACAGCAAGCACAGCGGTCAAAAACCTATGCGCTTTGAGCACACGCCTTCCCTCTCCTCAAAAGGAGTTATTTAAAGATGTTTTTCAAGAGCTAAATGACCTCATTGAAAACCACGCCTTTTTAGAATCAGATCTTGACGCTCTTGCCATCTTACTCAAAGAGGTTATTTTAATCAAAAAAATCGATTTTGTCTCTAACCCTTTTGAAGACTTTCAGATCATGGGAATATTGGAGAGTCGAAACTTACATTTTGAAGAGGTGTTAATCAGCAGTTTAAACGAAGGCTTTTTACCTAAAGGAAAAACGGCCTCTGGTTTTATCAATTTTGAAGTCAAAAAACAATTTGGCCTTCCTACATTCAAAGAAAAAGATGCCATATTCACATATCATTTCTACCGACTCATTGACAGTGCAAAAAAAGTGCATCTCATCTTCAACACCGAACCAGAGGTTTTAGAAGGAGGAGAACCGAGCCGATTTATCTATCAGCTCAAAAACGATCCGCATTACAAACACCTAGTGCGAGAAGAAGCTTCCTTTCTCAAACTGGGCAGCGTAGACAACGCACATTTTGAAATTCAAAAAACACTCTCAATCATTAACCAAATTAGGGCGCATTTAAAAAAGGGTGTTTCTCCAAGCGCATTGAGCACCTATATCAAAGATCCCTTGAGCTATTACAAAAAATACCTTGTCGGTGTCAAGGAGACAGAAAAAATAGAAGACCACATTCCAGCCAATCTATTCGGAACCTTGTTACACCTTGCAGTTGAAAAAGCTTATCAACCCATGTTAAACAATACCTTAACAGCTCATAATCTAACTAAGAGCAAAAAAGAATTGATGCGGTACTTAGATGAGGCTTGTCAGGAAGAGGCCAAAGAATTCGAGTTTACAAAAGGTAAAGGAATACTCGTTCGAAATGTCTTACTCAAATACTTGAAACAACTCATTGATCTCGATAAAAGTCGTGTCGAAAATGAAGAACCTATACTTCTTGGATTAGAAGAAAAATTACTTGTGGCACTAAGCTCAAGGCAAAAGGATACAGTAATACATCTTAAGGGAACCATTGACCGGGTAGAGCAAAATTCAGATATCGTTCAAATTATCGATTATAAAACCGGAGCAACGACTCAAACTGAACTCAGTTTAGATGAAGATTTTACAGCTCAATTAACCTTGCCAAACAAGCAAAAAGCTTTTCAGTTACTGATGTATGCTTATATGTATCACAAAGATTCGGGCTGTAAACTTCCAATGAGCGCCCAAATTATTAGTTCTAGAAACGATGAGTTTATTCCATTGAGAATAAAAACTGGATATAGATCTTTCCGCACAGAAATTACTGCCGCTGATTTTGAAGAACTCGAAACAGCTATTCATTATATTACAGATGAACTGTTAAATAAACAAATTCCCATTGTTAAGAACATGGAGTATGAATACTAAAAGCAGTTAAAAACACTACTTATTTTTCATATTTATTACTAATTTGTTTACACTAACAATTCAAATTATGAAACCATATCTTTTTCTATTCGCTTTTTGTGTGCTAAGCTTTCAAACTGCAGAAGTCAATGCCCAAAGAAAAAAAAACAAGAAACAAACTGAAGTATCGTTTTCTGAAAATTATTACAATGCCATGGAGTGGAGACTTGTCGGGCCTTTCCGTGGGGGCCGAGCTGGTACAGTAACAGGAGTGCTCAACAATCCGAATGTGTATTATATGGGAACAGCCGGTGGAGGAGTCTGGAAGACAGAGGACGCTGGAAATTCTTGGTTTTGCATCTCAGATGGATATTTTGGAGGATCCATTGGCGCAGTATCCGTATCAGATTCGGATCCTAACATAATCTATGTTGGGGAAGGAGAACAGACCCTAAGAGGTAATGTCTCCTCTGGAAAAGGCTTGTGGAAAAGTTTAGACGCAGGAAAAACATGGAGTTTTATTGGATTAAAAGATTCTGAGCATATTTCAAGAATTCGAATTCATCCCGAAAACCCAGATTTAGTTTACGTAGCCTCAATTGGAAACTTGTGGAAGCCCAATGAAACAAGAGGTGTTTATCGCTCCACAGATGGCGGAAAAAGCTGGGAAAAAATACTATACCAAAGCGATAAAGCAGGTGCAGGAGATTTAGTGCTAGACCCTAATAATGCACGAATAATGTATGCAGCAACTTGGGAGATGAAGCGAAATGGTTATCGCATGGACAGTGGTGGCCCGGACAGCAAACTCTTTAAAAGTTTTGATGGAGGAGATACATGGACTGATATCTCGACTCGTCCTGGTCTTCCTAGTGGCCCTTGGGGGATTGTTGGAGTTACGGTTTCGCCGGTTGACTCCAATCGCGTATGGGCAATTATTGAGGCTGCAAATGGAGGTGTTTTTAGATCAGACGATGCAGGACAAAGTTGGCAGAAAGTAAATGAAAATAGAGCGTTGCGTCAAAGAGCTTGGTATTACAGTAGAATATATGCAGACACTCAAAACAAAGACAAAGTCTATGTTATGAATGTGAGCTATGGCGTTTCTACTGATGGAGGCAAGACCTTCACTCTTAGAAATGCCCCTCACGGTGATCACCACGACCTGTGGATAGACCCAAGCAACAATAATCGTTTAGCTATTGCCGATGATGGAGGTGCGCAAATCTCGAATGATGGTGGGAACAATTGGACCACCTATCACAACCAACCTACTGCACAGTTTTACAGAGTATCCACAGACAACGCTTTTCCTTATCGTATATATGGTGCCCAACAAGACAATAGTACCATTAGAATAGCTCATAGAACATCGGGCTCGAGCATTGGAGAGAGTCACTGGGAATCAACTGCTGGGGGAGAAAGTGCTCATTTAGCGCCTGATCCAAAGAACAATGAAATCGTCTATGGCGGAACATACAAAGGTTACATGATGCGGAAGGACCACAATACAGATCAAACTCGTTCAGTCAATGTATGGCCGGACAATCCTGCAGGTTCAGGAGCAGAAGTAATGAAGTATCGTTTCAACTGGAATTTTCCCGTAAAGTTTAGTATTCACGATTCTAACAAATTATATGCCGGCTCCAACTACTTACATCAAACCACCAATGGGGGACAAACCTGGGAAACCATTTCACAAGATTTGACTAGAGCTATTCCCGAGACCATCAAATCTTCAGGAGGGCCTATTACTCAAGACAATACTGGAGCTGAATTTTACTCTAATATTTTTGCGATAAATGAATCTCCTGTTGAAGAAGGGGTCATTTGGGTCGGAAGTGATGATGGATTAATTCATGTGAGTAAAAACAATGGAGAATCATGGGAGAATGTTACTCCCCCCGCCTCAATGAGTCCAAAATTAAATATGATCAACTGCATTGACCCCAGTCCTTTTCAAAAGGGAACAGCTTATGTTGCAGCTACCTCTTACAAGTTCGGTGACTACACCCCCTATTTGTACAAAACCAAAGATTATGGTAAAACCTGGGAAACCATAACCACTGGCATTCCATCAAAACATTACACCAGAGCTATACGCTCAGACCTTACTCGAGAAGGGTTGTTATACGCAGGAACCGAATGGGGTATGTATGTTTCTTTTGACGATGGAAAAAGTTGGAATTCATTTCAACTGAATCTTCCAATTACCTCTATTCGAGACCTTCACGTTCGAGACAATGATTTAATCGCTGCCACACATGGTCGTAGTTTTTGGATGATCGATGATCTTACCCCACTTCATCAATTGAGCAAAAATTTAGAAAGCGCTCCTTTTCATCTCTATAAACCCGACCAAGCTTATCGCATGCAACAGTCAGGCAGTTGGGGGCGCACAAATTATAAATTAGTTGGAGAAAACCATCCCAACGGTGCAATTTTAAATTACTTCATCAAAGACCTCAAAGAGGATGACAAGGTCAGTGTTGAAATTAGAGAAAAAGGTGGTGCGCTTATTCAACGCTTTTCAAACAAAGCGAAGTCTAATCGCTTAAACCCTAATACAGACATACCCTTAAAAGTGAAATCAGGTTCAAACAGATTGGTTTGGAATATGAGATATCCAGGTTTTCAAGCTTTTAAAGGAATGGTCTTTTACTCTTCTCCCAACATAGGGCCAAAGGCTGTCCCAGACGAGTACACAATCCAATTAAATTACAATGGTGAAGTTGTGGAGCAACCTCTACAAATCATAAAAGACCCCAGACTGTCCAATACCTATGAAGATTACAAGGCGCAATTCGATTTCTTAATACGCGTAAGAGATGAAGTAAGCCGAGCAAACAATGCCATAATCGAAATTCGTCGAGTTCAAAAAGACTTAGACTACCTCAAACAAAAAGCGCAAAATAGTGCAGACCTTTTAGCACATATAAGCACCTTCGAAAAAGAGTTAAGTCGTATCGAAAACAACATTCATATGACAAAAAATCAAAGTAGACAAGATCCTTTGAATTACGGGATTCGTATTAACAATCGTATCGCTTTTTTACTTGCTGATTCTCAGCGAGGAGATTATCCCCCAACAGGTCAGGCGCAAGCTTTTTTTAAGGAGATTTCTGCCGAACTTCAAACAGAGCTCACAGCACTTGAAAAACTGATGAGCGAATCTGTAGCTAAACTTAATGATTTGGTTTCAACAGCTCAAATTGAAATGATTTCATCAAAAAACCCATAACATGAAAAAGAATATTTTTGGACTTCTTTTAGCAGGCATCATGCCTTTTACAGCTGCTCAGGACCGCATAACCGGTGAATTGTTTGCGACCCGATCAGAGGTTCTCGCCCAAAACGGAATGGTAGCCACGAGTCATCCTTTGGCAACCCAAATTGGATTAGACATTTTAAAAAGTGGTGGAAATGCAATTGATGCAGCCATTGCAGCCAATGCAGCTTTAGGCCTTATGGAACCAACTGGTTGCGGAATCGGAGGTGACTTGTTTGCGATTATCTGGGATTCAAAATTACAAAAATTACACGGATTGAATGCCAGCGGACGTTCGCCTTCATCCCTTTCTTTAGACTATTTCGAAGAAAATGGGATGACCAAGATCCCCTCACACGGACCTCTGCCTGTAAGTGTTCCTGGCGCTGTAGACGGTTGGTTTGAACTACATTCAAAATTTGGGTCAAAACCAATGACTGAAATACTAGCTCCAGCAATCGCTTATGCCGAAAATGGATTTCCGCTTACTGAGCTTATCGCCTGGTATCTCAATCGGACCGTGCCCTTTTTTCAATCCAAGGCATTTCCGAATATTAAAGAAACCTATATAGATCAAAATGATGGAAAACTGCCCAAAGAAGGTGAGGTTTATAAAAATCCATACCTAGCGAACACTTATAGACTCATTGCCGAAAAAGGAAGAGATGCCTTTTATAAAGGAAAAATTGCAAGGACCATTGATGCTTTTTTTAAAGAACAAGGAGGCTTTCTATCTAAAAAAGACTTGGCCAATCACAAATCTGAATGGGTAAATCCCGTTTCAGTTAATTACAGAGGATACGACGTTTGGGAATTGCCTCCAAATGGACAAGGAATGGCTGCACTTCAGATGCTACAAATCTTGGACGGATTTGACTTTTCAAACATCACTTTTGGAAGTGCAAAGCATTTGCACCTATTTACAGAAGCCAAGAAATTAGCCTTTGAAGATAGAGCTAAATACTACGCAGACATGGATTTTTACGACGTTCCTGTAGAGGAATTACTAAATCCAGATTACGCTGACAAACGCAGGGCTCAAATCGGAGATCGTGCAACAACCTATGAAGCAGGTCAGATTTCAGCAGGAGAAACCATTTACATGACCGTTGCCGACAAATCAGGTACAATGATTTCTTTGATTCAAAGCAATTATAGAGGCATGGGCTCAGGAATGGCACCGCCAGAACTTGGATTTATGTTACAAGATCGCGGTGAATTATTCAGCCTTCAACCCAACCAAGCCAACACCTTTGAACCGAACAAACGTCCATTTCACACCATCATTCCCGCCTTTATTACCAAAGATGGTAAGCCTTGGGTGAGCTTTGGGGTTATGGGAGGAGATTTTCAACCCATGGGCCATACACAAATTGTTATGAATCTGGTAGACTTTGGTATGAACCTACAAGAGGCTGGGGATGCTCCCCGCTGGGATCACTCAGGCGGAGCAAGTCCTATGGGAAGAGTGACAGAGAATACAGGGCTGATTCGAATTGAATCTGGCATTCCCTATTCTACCGTAAGAGGTCTAATGGATAAAGGACACAAGGTCGGATACGCTAGAGGTGTCTTTGGAGGTTACCAGGCCATTATGTGGGATGACAAAAACAGAGTTTACCACGGAGCCTCTGAAAGCAGAAAAGACGGACAAGCTGCGGGCTATTAAAAAAGTCTCAAGCATTCCTACCCGAGACTTTGTTTCGCGTGGAGAATACCGGATTCGAACCGGTGGCCTCTTGCCTGCCAGGCAAGCGCTCTAGCCAACTGAGCTAATCCCCCAAAGAAGGTGCAATATAGTAAATAGAGCGCATTCGTACTTCGAATTAATTGATGAAAATTCAGGGCTTACTTTATAAAGTCAAACCCTTCTGCCGGTCTTAAAATTTTATAATAAAGTGAAGATTCTAAGGCCAAGATTAAAAAATCATTAATTTTGTGCCAGCTAATTAATTGAGCCCCATTTGTTGGGGCTCGTTATTAAGGGCATCCTCTGGATGCCTTTATTTGTTAAACACATTGTCTATCTTCTTAAAATCTACTAGTTGAAGCCTTGCCTTCATAGTATCTTTGACATTGAAATGATAGTTATAAGAGCGGGGCAATCCGCAGATTTAAATCGCGTCACAGCCATTGCAAAATCCTGTGCACAACACATGATTAATCAAGGGATTTTTCAATGGAATGAACATTATCCATCAAAGAAAGTCTTCGAAAAAGACCTGAATCGCTCTGAACTATTTGTGATTGAAAAGGAAAACCATGTCATCGGGGCGATTGTCATTTCAACATTAATGGATGAAGAATACAAGGAAGTCAAATGGCTAACCCCTAATGAGAATAATAGGTATATTCATCGTCTTTGTGTAGATCCAACTTATCAAAAAAATGGCTTTGCCAAGTCTTTACTAGATTTTGCAGAAAACAAATGCAAAGATCAAAATGTCACTTCTATTCGTCTAGACACCTTTTCTCAGAACCCAAGAAACTTAAAGTTTTATAGAAACAGGGATTACATTCAACTTGAGGAAATTTATTTTCACCGGCAAAGTGAATTTCCTTTTTATTGTTTTGAACTCGTTCTTTAATGAGAAAGGTTAATTTTAAAGTCATACATCAATTGGCCATTCCTGCAACCATTTCAGGAATATCAGAACCCTTGCTGTCATTAACAGACACCGCAATTGTGGGTAGGATTCCTGAACAAGGGCCTGCGGCCTTAGCTGCAGCAGGAGCCGTTGGTGCTTTCTTGTCCACTTTGATTTGGGTTTTAGGGCAAACGCGATCTGCCTTAGGCGCTATAGTCTCGCAGCACAAAGGAGCTCATAATTTAAAAGCCATAAAAACCCTTACCGGACAAACCTTATTCTTTAATATTGGTTTAAGTCTGCTTATTATAGCCGTCTGTTTACCCCTAGCCCGAAATATCTTGATATTACTAAATACCACAGGAGAAGTGTTAGAACTCGGCACAACCTACCTTCAAATTCGCATATTAGGTATGCCTTTTACGCTCTTTTGCTTTACACTTTTTGGAGTGTGTCGAGGTCTACAAGATACCGTTTCGCCAATGATTGTATCGCTTATAGGGACTGCTATCAACATTATTCTAGACCTTGTTTTTGTTTTTGGAATTCATGGACTAGTCCCGACTATGGGTCTTGAAGGGGCCGCTATTGCAAGTCTAATCGCTCAAATCATAATGGCCGCCTCCACCTATTATTACATTCGAAAAAAGCATCCTGCAATTACCCTTATTTTGAGGTGGCCGATTCATCCCAAAATCAGACAGGTCCTTCAGTTGATGTCCAATTTATTTTTGAGAAGCCTCACCCTAAATTTAACCTTACTATTTGCGGTAAAAGAGGCTGCAAAATACGGAACGATTTCATTAAGCGCACACACCATAGGTATTAATCTATGGTTGTTTGCAGCCTTTTTTATTGATGGGTATGGAGATTCTGCCAATGCGCTAAGTGGAAAACTGCTCGGTGCAAAAGACGCTAAGGGCTTGGTTCACCTCAACCGTCTAATACTTAAATACGCTTTTACCTTAGGAGTGACCTTAACTCTAATTGGGTTTTTAACTGCTCCCTATATCGGCTATGTGTTTACCGAAGAAATAGAGGTCTTAACGCAATTCGACAAGGTGTTTCCTGTAATTTTAATTACATTCCCCATTAGCGCTATTGCTTTTGTTTATGATGGGTTTTACAAAGGACTAGGTGAAGCAGCCTTTTTACGAAACACACTCTTAACGGCAAGTTTAATAGGTTTTCTCCCGTCGTTTTATCTCTTTGATTCATTTGAGTTTAATTTAATGGGGGTTTGGTATGCTATAGGCGTATGGATGATCATTCGAGCACTCTTTCCTTATTTTTACTTTAAACTGTACATTCGTAAAATCTAATACCTTAAGTGTATTTTTGTGATATGAGTAATCAAACTGTACAACTCAAACAAGACGGTCGTATTGCACGATTGATCTTTCATAATCCAGCTGGAAATGCAATGAGCAGTGAGATGCTACAGCAACTGAGCCAGTATTTTAATGATTTGAATGAGCTTCAAGATGTCTCTGTAATCGCCTTAAACAGTGAAGGAAGCGGAGCCTTCTGCGCAGGAGCAAATTTCAAAGAGCTATTACAAATCACAAATGCAGAAGAGGGTAAGGCCTTTTTTAGTGGTTTTGCAAAACTTCTTTGTGCCATGAAAAACTGCTCAAAACCTATTGTAACCAAAGTACAAGGAAAAGCTGTTGGTGGTGGCGTGGGGATTATTGCTGCATCAGACGTTGTCATTGCATCCAATACTGCTGAAGTCAAGTTATCAGAAATTCAAATCGGAATTGCCCCACTAGTAATTGCACCTGTTATCATTCATAAAATTGGTCTCGCGCATTTTTCAAAACTGAGTTTTGACCCTACCGTCTTTCACGCTTCGCATTGGGCGCTTGATAAAGGATTGTTTTCTGCAGTGGCCAAAGACGAAAACGAATTGGACGCCATCTTCAATCAAAAAATACAATTCTTAAGTGAACTTAATCCAGAGGGGCTCAGCGCACTTAAAAGTACGATTTGGAAAGAAACAGAACATTTTGATGAGGAGATGCTGAATCGGGCAGCTGAATCGGGTAAGCTCGTTTTATCTGAACAAACAACATTAGCCCTTGCTCCATACCGCAAAAAATCATGATTGACATTAAGCTTCCGCAAAACCAAAAAATATACTTCAGCAGTGATCAGCATTTCGGAGCACCTGATCCTGAAAGCTCCCGCGAACGTGAAAAAACCTTTGTTAAATGGTTGAATAATATCAAAAGTGATTGCCACAGTCTTTTTCTTGTTGGAGACCTTTTTGATTTTTGGTTTGAGTACAAAAAAGTAGTTCCAAAAGGTTTTGTCAGAGTTTTGGGCAAACTGGCCGAATTAAAAGATGCTGGTGTCAACGTTTACCTCTTTGTGGGTAATCATGATTTATGGATGAGAGATTATTTTCCAACAGAGTTCGATATTCCTGTCTTTCACAAGCCTCAACGATTATCAATTAATGGAACGCGCGTCTATCTCGCTCACGGAGATGGATTAGGACCGGGAGATCACGGCTATAAATTCATGAAAAAAATATTTCTAAACCCTATATGTAAAGGCCTATTCAGAGCTTTACACCCAGATTTAGGCGTACGTCTAGCTCAGTACCTTTCCTTAAACAATAAACTCATCTCGGGAGATTCAGACATCACCTTTTTAGGTAAAGAAGAAGAATGGTTAGTGCAATATTCTCTAGAGGTTTTAAAAGGCGAGCACTATGACTACTTTATATACGGGCATAGACACCTACCAATGACCATTCAATTAAATAATTCATCAAAATACTTCAATTTAGGGGATTGGATTCAATACTATACCTATGCAGTTTTTGAGAACGATAAAATTGAACTTAAAGCTTTAGATCCTAAGATCAAATTGCCCAATTACGATTAGTGCATTGAAGGTTTGATGTCGACAAGTCTCATCTGTAATTTTCTCTGATTGCGATAATTGTTTTCCTCGATGTGATAGGCCAAATCAACAGTCCCGTTTAAAAACTCTTTTTTATCAGCCATTCCAAAACCGATGGCTTCACAATGGGCTAGATTAAATTTTAAATGGGTTTGATCTTTACCTATACTTCGAATTGGGCCTTGTACTTTTATGCCTTTACTTATGAAAAGAGGTTGCGGATTATTGGGCCCATAGGGGCGATAACGATTAAGGATTCGCAATAATTTAGGCTGGATTTCACTTATGTCCAATTCGGCTTCGTATATTAATTCGGCTTCTTGTTGATCTATATGTATGGTTTGAGCAACATGGGCCTCAAAGGCATCCTTAAACTCGATTAGGTTTTCTTCTTTTAAACGTAATCCTGCTGCAAACTCATGTCCGCCAAATTGAAGTAAAGAATCTGAACATACATCAATGGCGGCATACAGGTTATATCCTTTCACTGAACGCGCCGATCCCACTAATTCTCCTTCTAATGCTTTTGTCAGCACTATGGTAGGTCTATAAAACTCCTCTATCAACTTTGAAGCTACAATGCCAACAACACCTTTGTGCCAATTGGGGTTGTATACCACTGTTGTAGCCTGTTCTTCAGCACCACTTTCGATAATTTGTCTCAGGGCTTGTTTGGTAATCGCCTGATCTAAAGTCCTGCGCTCTAAGTTGTACTTTTTTATTTGGTCGGCCAGGTCAACAGCCTGTTCTTCATTATTGACCAGCATTAAAGAAACTGCCTGTTCGGCGTGTTTCATTCTACCCGCTGCATTAATTTTTGGCGCTAAAGAAAAGTTCAAATCTGTTAAGGAGAGCTCATCAAACTCTTTTGTCTTTCCGAGAAGCGTTCTAAATGCAATGCGTTCTCCTTTTTGTATTTCAAGCATTCCCCAATAGGACAAAATTCGGTTTTCCCCATCTAAAGGAACCATATCAGCACCTATGGCTAAAGCCACAAAATCCAAATAGTAGCGAAGTTTTTCAATTGAAAGACCCCATTTTAATGAGAGGGCTTGAATCAGTTTAAATCCAACGCCACAACCACAAAGTTCCTTATACGGATAATCACAATCTTTTTGTTTTGGGTTTAGAATTGCAAATGCTTCTGGAAGTTTTGTAGAAGGCTGGTGATGATCGCACACCACGGTTTCAATGCTAAAGGAGTTCGCCAAGGAAATTGCCTCATAATCCTTGATGCCACAATCAAGAGCAATAATCAGGTTTATTTCGTGATCCTTTGCAAATTCAATTCCTTTCGTAGATATACCATAACCCTCAGTATAACGATCGGGAATGTAATACATCAATTGGATACTATACTGACTTAAAAATTCGTAAACAAGGCTAACCGCAGTTGTTCCATCAACATCGTAATCACCGTAAATTAAAATACGCTGCTCTTTCTCAATAGCTTGTATAATCCGGTCTACGGCACTGTGCATCCCTTTCATTAAAAAAGGGTCGTGTAAATTCTCGAGTTCGGGCCTAAAGAAGGTTTTGGCTTCTTCCCAAGACTTTATCCCTCGATTTAAAAGCAATTGAGACACCAAAAGGTCTACCGGTCTTTCAGGGTCTCGATTTAGAGATAGGTGTAATTGTTCGAGCTCATCTTGAGCAGTTGTGCAGTCAAGCGTCCATCTCATTCATTTTAATTTGAATGATGAAAAACAGTAACGATTTCCATCTCAGAGAAACGACGAAACATTTCCATAACACCGCAATAACGCTCTACAGAAAGGTTTACACATTTCTGAAGTTTTTCTTCATGCAAATTCGACCCGTGAAAATGATACTCCACTCTTGTTTTGTCGTAAAATCTAGGATGTTCTTCTGTAAGCTCAGACTTGATGTCGATTCTAAATTCTCCGACTTCTAATTTCATTTTTTTAAAAAGAGAAACCACATCTAGACCTGAACAACCGGCTAGTGAAGAGAGCATTAAAGCTTTAGGAGAGTACACGTCCTTATCACTCATTTGGGTTCCATCATTAATGTAAAGCGAGTCTCCAGTAGGGTTAACAGATTCAAATAACATTCCCTCTTTCCAAACTGTGGTGACTTTTGTTGACATAGATTTTATTTTAGTTCTAAGTTAATTTATTTCTTTCCCGAAAGTACGATGACAAATTCTCCTTTAGGGCTGTTTTCCTCAAAATGTTGTTGGACTTCTTTCAGCGTTCCCCTAATCGTTTCTTCAAATTTTTTGGTCATCTCTCGACATACAGCAATCATTCTCTGTTCTTCAATAAGCTCGGCTAATTGCGCCAAGGTTTTATTCAATTTATGAGGAGATTCATAAAAAACGATTGTTCGCTCTTCATCGCTAATTTGTTGTAGTTTTTTTTGTCTTCCTTTTTTGGGGGGTAAAAAGCCCTCGAAAACAAATCGCTCTGTTGGAATTCCAGAGTTCACTAAAGCCACAATTAAAGCTGTAGGTCCTGGCAAACAGTCGACTTCAATTCCTGCTTTGACCGTTTCTCGTACCAACAAAAATCCTGGATCTGAAATGGCAGGCGTACCCGCATCAGATATAAGAGCTAGCGATAGCCCTTGCTTCATCTTCTCAATTTGTTTAGAAACGGTGACGTGTTCGTTATTTTGGTGATGACTCTCTAGGGCTGTGTCAATTTTGTAATGACTCAATAGCTTACGGCTGACCCGAGTATCTTCTGCTAAAATCAAATCTACTTCAGAGAGAATGCGTATGGCTCTCAAGGTGATGTCTTCTAAATTTCCTATGGGCGTAGGAACAACATATAATTTACCCTTCATCAACTGATCCGATTTAGTGCCCCAAAGTTAAGGTTTACGCTTCCATCTCAGCCACCATATTTTTAATGGTGTCCATGCCAGGTGTAAAAATACGCTCTTTGTTGGGGTTAATTTCAGGGATGTTTTTTCCTGCTTTGAGGACGTTTTTTGCAACTTTCTCAAAACGATGGGCCAAATCAATCCCAAAAACTCGTTTGATTAATTCCTTTCTCATTTTGATTTTTCTTTTAAAGATACGAATGGAATGCCCCTTAAACATCATAAATACAATTCAATTCTTAGTACATTTGAATTTCAACAAAAATCTGCCATGTTTTTAGAGCATCATCTCAACCCTCAACAAGACTCCGGATGGATAGAAGTCATCACCGGTTCGATGTTCTCAGGAAAAACAGAAGAACTCATAAGAAGACTTAAAAGAGCACAGTTTGCAAAACAAAATATAGAAATATTCAAGCCCATTCTAGACGTGCGATATGACGAGGAGCACGTGGTTTCTCACGATGCCAATCACATTAGATCGACCTCTGTTCCAGCAGCAGCTAATATCAGACTTCTCGCTGATCGATGTGATGTAGTTGGAATTGATGAAGCTCAATTTTTCGACCATGAAATCGTCAATGTTTGTAATGACCTTGCCAATAGAGGAAAGAGAGTGATTGTAGCAGGACTAGACATGGATTTTAAAGGAAATCCTTTCGGTCCCATGCCTGCGCTCATGGCCACCGCCGAATATGTAACTAAAGTGCATGCGGTATGCACCAGAACTGGTAATCTAGCGAATTTTAGTTATCGCAAATCCAATGAGGACCAAATCGTCATGCTAGGTGAAACGCAAGAGTATGAACCCCTTAGTCGTTCGGCCTTTTACAAAGCCATGAACGATGCCAAAACTGTGGAAACCAATGAGTCAAGCCAAGCTTCAAATTGATCTCAATGCCCTAGCTCACAACTTTTCACATTTAAAAAGTCAATTGCGTTCTACGACCAAATTTATGGCCATTGTCAAAGCCAATGCCTATGGTAATGATGCGGTTATGTGGAGTCTAACCCTTGAGCAGCTTGGCACAGATTACTTAGCTGTTGCTTATTGTCAAGAGGCTGTTAATCTTAGAGAGGCTGGCATCAAAATCCCAATTCTAGTTTTTCACCCTCAAGAAGAGGACATTGAAACCCTGGTTGCTTATGATCTAGAAGCCGCCATTTACAGTCTAGAACAATTAAATTGTTATAAAGATTACTTGATAGAATCAGATAAAGCGCATTTAAACATCCATCTCAACATCAACACCGGTCTTAACCGATTAGGCATTAGAAAAGAAGATATTCCTGAGGTCATTGCCCAACTCCAAAATCAAAACAAGCTTCGACTAACTTGGCTTATGTCACATCTAGCTGCATCAGACGATTTAATTCAGTTGTCTTTTAGCGAAGATCAGGCCTTAGAATTTGAAAAGGTATGTAACAGTATTGAAACTGAATTAAACCAAGCCTTTAAAAAGCATTTACTCAATAGTTCTGGAATATTCAGTTTAGCTCACAAACAATTCGATATGGTGCGGTCGGGTATTGCCCTTCACGGCTACTCGAATTTGGAACACATAGATCCGCATTTAAAAGTAGTAGCAACCCTCAAGGCTAAAGTGACTCAAATCTTTAAAATATCGAAAGGAGAATACGTTGGTTATAACTTCGGATTTCAAGCAGATCAAGATATGACCGTAGCCACCGTAGCCATTGGACACGCTGATGGAATCGACAGAAAATTTGGGCAAAAACAAAATCAAATCTTTTTTGAGAATACCCCATTACCCATTTTAGGAAACATTTGTATGGATATGTTTATGGTCGATGTTTCCGATACCCAAATTAAAGCTGGAGAGTGGATCAGCATTTTTAACTTACAGCACAACGCAGACCTAAGCGCTAAATCTATTGGGACTATTTCGTATGAGCTGCTCTGTGCCATTGGCTCAAGGGTAGAGCGAGAGTTCATATTGTTAGAAAACTAACAATATGTATTTTTTGAAGAAGTTCTCCTTCGTTATATTTGCCAAAATTTTTAGAAAATGAAATTAGCAGTTGTGGGTGTTACTGGTATGGTAGGTCAAGTAATGCTCGAGGTACTTAAGAAACGGAATTTTAAAATTGACGAATTACTGCCTGTAGCCTCTGAGCGCTCGGTAGGCAAAAAAATTTCCTTTCAAGGAAAAGAAATTTCAATTATCAGCATGGAAGATGCCATACAGCAACAGCCAGAAATTGCTATTTTTTCAGCAGGTGGAGACACCTCTTTAGAGTGGGCACCTAAATTTGCTGCTGTAGGCACTCGCGTAATCGATAATTCTTCTGCATGGAGAATGCATCCTGATCATAAACTCATCGTTCCAGAAATCAATGCCTCGTCTTTAACAGCAGACGATTACATCATTGCCAACCCCAACTGTTCAACCATTCAACTTGTAATGGCTTTATATCCGTTGCACAAAGCCTACCAAATGAAACGCGTAGTAATTTCTACCTATCAATCGGTGACAGGAACAGGAGTAAAGGCTGTTAAACAAATGGAAGATGAAATGAACGGAGTAGAAGGCGAAAAAGCATATCCACATCCTATCCATAGAAATGCACTTCCTCACTGTGACGTTTTTCTTGAAAACGGTTTTACAAAAGAAGAAATGAAACTGGCAAACGAGCCTTTAAAAATTCTTGAGGACAATAGTTTCAGCGTGAATGCTACTGCCGTTCGAATTCCAACCGCAGGAGGACACTCAGAATCGGTCAACGTTAGTTTTGACCAAGAATTTGAATTAAATGAAGTGCGCGAACTGCTTTCTAATATGCCTGGTGTTGAGGTTGTCGACGACCCGAGCAACAATTTATATCCAATGCCTGCTACTGCGCATCGAAAAGATGAAGTTTTTGTTGGACGTTTGAGAAGGGATGAATCTCAGGAGAGGACACTAAATATGTGGATTGTTGCAGATAATTTGAGAAAAGGAGCCGCAACCAATGCCGTTCAAATAGCTGAATACCTCGTTCGAGAAAAGATCTGCAAATAGTTTGTATCTTATTTCAACAATTTTTTGAAACATGAAATACGCTAAACTTTCTGTGCTACTGCTGCTTTTAGGTGGCTGTGCAACGCAAACAACGCAAGATCTTCCAAGCTACCCCTCTACTAAACAAGTAGATACGGTAAACGTATACTTCGGACAAACCGTCAAAGATCCGTATCGTTGGCTCGAAGACGATCGCAGTGAAGAAACCAAAGCATGGGTCATTGAACAGAATAAAACAACTTATGGATATCTTAATCAAATTACATTCCGAGAAGATTTAAAATCCAGACTCACCTCTATTTGGAACTACGAAAAGCAAGGTGCTCCATTTGAAAGAGGTAACTATACCTACTACTACAAAAACGACGGCTTACAAAACCAATATGTAGTATACCGTAAACATGAGTCTTCAGACGAAGAAGAGGTGTTCTTAGACCCCAACAAATTCAGCGAAAATGGTACAGTGTCCCTTGCTGGACTTAGTTTTACTGAAGACGGTAGCCTAGCTGCCTACAGCATTTCAGAAGGTGGAAGTGATTGGAGAAAAGTAATTATTATCGATGCCGATTCCAAAAAACAAATAGGAGATACTCTAACCAATATCAAATTTTCTGGGGTCAGCTGGTATAAAAATGAGGGTGTTTTTTACTCTAGCTACGACAAGCCCGAAGGAAGTGAGCTGAGCGCCAAAACCGACCAACACAAATTGTATTACCACAAGCTCAAGGACAAACAAAAGAGCGATAAGGTATTATTCGGTGCAAAGGCATCAGAAAAACATCGCTACATCGGCGCAAGGGTTACCGACGACAGCGCTTTTCTGATTATTTCGGCCTCTAATACCACGTCGGGAAATAAATTAATGATTAAAAACCTCAAGACCAATAGCCCTATTGAAACCATTATGGCCAATGAGGATTCCGATGTTTCTATGCTCGATCAAAAAGGAAATAGCTTTTACTTTGTCACCGACTATCAAGCCCCCAATAAAAGAATCGTAAAGGCGGAATATCCCAATCTTAGCCCATCAAACTGGACCAATGTAATTCCTGAAACCGAAAATGTGCTGAGTCCTTCAAAAGGTGGCGGATTCATCTTTGCAGAGTACATGATCGATGCTATTTCTAAGGTATATCAATACAACTACAACGGAAGTTTAGTTAGAGAAATAGAACTGCCCGGCTTGGGAAGTTTTAGTGGTTTGTCTGGTAAATCCAAAGATGAGGTCTTGTATTACAGCTTTAGAAATTACTACACGCCTCAATCGACCTACACCTTTGATCCAAATACAGGCGTTAGTGAGAAATACTGGTCGCCAGACATCGATTTTGATGAGAGTCAATACATTTCAGAACAAGTTTTTTATAACTCTAAAGATGGTACAAAAGTACCAATGATCATCACCTATAAAAAAGGCCTTGATAGAAATGGCAAAAACCCGACAATTTTATATGGCTATGGCGGATTTAACATCAGTCTAACACCATCATTTAGCGTAACCAACGCCGTATGGATGGAGCAAGGAGGAGTTTACGCTGTACCTAATCTAAGGGGTGGAGGCGAATATGGTAAAAACTGGCATATTGCCGGGACTCAAATGAAAAAACAAAACGTATTTGATGATTTCATTTCGGCAGCAGAATACCTCATCGATAATAATTTTACCTCAAAAGAATACCTGGCCATCCGCGGAGGGTCTAATGGTGGGCTTTTAGTAGGAGCCACGATGACACAGCGGCCTGATTTATTTCAAGTTGCGCTTCCTGCAGTGGGTGTACTAGATATGTTGAGATACCACAAATTCACTGCTGGAGCAGGTTGGTCTTACGATTATGGAACATCAGAAGACAGCCCAGAAATGTATGAGTACCTTAAAAATTATTCCCCCGTACACAATGTAAATACTGCAACATCTTACCCAGCAACTCTTGTAACTACTGGTGATCACGACGATCGTGTTGTACCAGCTCACAGTTTTAAGTTTGCTGCAGAATTACAAGCCAAACAGACAGATGTCAATGCTCCAACATTGATAAGAATTGAAACAGATGCCGGTCACGGAGCAGGAACACCTATAAGCAAATCCATTGAGCAGTATTCAGACATTTACGGGTTTACCTTATTTAATATGGGGTATAAGGAACTTCCAAACCAAGCGGTTTTAAAGAAGATTAAAGGTTGACGCATTGAGCCAAATCGGCACCAAGCTCCGTTCCTAAAGCAACACCCATTCCCCCTAATCGTATACCGTAATGTATATTTTTATTGAGGCTAGTGACAATAGGAGTTTTTTGGCGACCGGTTCCCATGATTCCGGCCCAACGGTATTCCACATTTTCTTCAGATAAACCGAAGAGTTCTGAAAGAAGTTCGTCAAGGCGCTTTTGAATTTTTGAATTTAGTTCCAAGCGATCTGTTGTCTCTGCCTCGAAGTCACAATTTCGTCCTCCACCCAAGAGAATACGGTCATCAATATTTCGAAAATAGTAATAGCCCTTGTCCAAGTGAAAAGTACCTTTAAGAGACAAGCCTTTGATAGGTTTAGTTATGAGCACCTGAGCTCTTGCTGGAAGAATATCGACTGAACGCTCTGCTAACAAAGACGAACTAAATCCATTAGTAGCAATGAGTAATTGCGAACAATTGAGTGTTTTTGGGCCTTTAACCTGAACTTGATCATCTCGAAGATCAAACGCTTTTACCTCATAATTCGAAACTATTTCGATTTGCTGAGCTATGGCCAATTGCTTCAACCCTAGCATCATTTTAACTGGATTGAGTTGACCCTCTAATCGATGAAAAATTCCTTCACTTAATACAGACTGCATTCCAAAATGCAGCGGTTTTAGCTCAAAAACGTCCTGTTCAAATACGGGATAAAGCAAGCGATTTAAATAATCCAACTGGGTTGCACAGGCTTCGAATTCGATTTTTTGGTTCGTTTGAAATACTTCATATGAGCCGTTGAGCTGAAAGTCAATCTGCTCATCTCTGAGCTTAGCTCTCAAGGCTTGAATACCCTGATAACGTTTAGCAACTAGCCGTGTAACGTCAGCTTCAGTGTGGTTTTGTAAATCGTCTAAGAGTTCTGAAGGGCTTCCAAAACAAGCAAAACCAGCGTTTTTGGTGCTTGCACCAACAGAGAGCATTCCCTTGTCTAAAACGCCAATTCTCGCCCTAGGATATCGTTCTCTGCATGATAGGGCAGCGTTTAATCCAACAATCCCGGCACCGACAATAAGGATGTCAAAAAAATGGTCCCCATAGGTTCTTTCCCAATAGCTGAGGCCAGACATCTTTTATTCTTGTATCTTATCCGGGTCTAAAGTAAAGTCCTCCATGAATTTAGTGGTGTAATTTCCCACTAAGTAATCTGGATGATCCATGAGTTGTCTGTGGAAAGGAATAGTTGTTTTTATTCCTTCAATTACGAACTCATCCAAAGCTCGACGCATTTTATTGATGGCTTCTTCTCTAGTTTGAGCTGTGGTGATAAGTTTAGCAATCATAGAATCGTAATTCGGAGGAATTACATATCCGCTATAAACATGCGTATCTAATCGAACTCCGTGTCCGCCCGGCATGTGCAAAGTGGTGATTCTTCCAGGCGAAGGTCTAAAGTCATTCATCGGGTCTTCGGCATTAATTCTACACTCAATAGAATGCAATTTTGGTGTATAATTTTTTCCTGAGATTTTTTGCCCTGCAGCAACAAGAATTTGTTCTCGAATCAAATCAAAATCTACTACCTGTTCGGTAATAGGGTGTTCTACTTGAATTCGAGTATTCATTTCCATAAAATAGAAGTTCTTGTGCTTGTCAACCAAAAACTCAATTGTTCCAGCTCCTTCGTATCCAATGTATTCCGAAGCTTTAACTGCAGCTTCACCCATCGCGTCACGAAGCTTTTTAGTCATAAAAGGAGAAGGTGTTTCTTCTGTAAGTTTTTGATGTCTTCGCTGAATAGAGCAATCTCTTTCAGACAAATGACATGCCTTACCGTACTGATCTCCGACCACTTGAATTTCGATATGACGTGGTTCTTCGATGAGTTTTTCCATATACATACCTCCGTTTCCAAAGGCTGCTGTCGCTTCTTGAACGGCACTGGCAAACTGAGGTTCCATTTCCTCATCAGCCCAAATGGCACGCATTCCTTTTCCTCCTCCACCAGCGGTTGCCTTAATCATCACAGGGTATCCCATTTCTGCAGCTACTCTCTTGGCATCTTCAACATCTTTTAATAATCCTTCTGAACCAGGAATAGTTGGTACTCCCGCTTCTTTCATGGTCATCTTAGCTGTTGCCTTGTCTCCCATTTTATCGATATGCTCACCAGAAGCACCAATAAATTTAATGTCGTGCTCTGCACAAATTTTTGAAAACTTTGAATTCTCAGACAAGAATCCGTAGCCGGGATGAATAGCATCTGCATTGGTAATTTCAGCTGCCGCAATGATATTTGGAATTTTCAAATAGGATTCGCTGCTCAGTGCAGGACCGATACAAACCGCTTCATCAGCAAAACGAACGTGTAAACTCTCTTCATCTGCTTTTGAATAAACGGCAACGGTTTTGATACCCATCTCTTTACAAGTACGAATAACCCGCAAAGCAATTTCACCTCGATTTGCTATGAGAATTTTTTTAAACATAGTGCTCTATTTAAGATTAAAAAGCTATGACGGATCGATCAAAAACAAAGGCTGATCAAACTCCACAGGAGATGCATCTTCAACTAAAATCTTAACAATTTTACCTGATACCTCTGATTCAATATCATTGAAGAGTTTCATCGCTTCAATCACACAAAGCACATCACCTTGGTTCACCTGAGAACCTACCTCAACAAAGGAAGGCTTATCTGGAGAGGGTTTCTTGTAGTATGTTCCAATGATAGGGGATTTCACTGTAATGTAATTATCGTTTGATTCTTCTGTTGAAGCTGATTCTTCTGCAGGCGCAGCAGCAGGCATTGCCTGTTGCATTCCGGCCATTTGTGTGGCTACAGCAGGTACTTGTTGAAGAACAGTAGTCTCTACATTGGTAGCGCCTCCAGTCTTAATTGTTATTTTGACATCCTCCATTTCGAGGCTAACTTCGCTAGCTCCTGATTTCGCAACAAAACGAATTAAGCTTTGAATCTCTTTGATATCCATGTTGGTATAATTTTAATTGTCAGTAGTATATGCCCATTTGAAATATGCAGCTCCCCAAGTGAAGCCTCCACCAAATGCCGCAAATATTAAATTTTGTCCTTTTTTTAGTTGTTGTTCATAATCGTATAAGAGCAAAGGTAAGGTAGCTGAGGTAGTATTCCCATACCTTCCGATATTCATTAGTACTTTTTCTTCTTCAAGCCCCATTCTTTTGCGCGTGGCTGAGATGATTCTCTTATTCGCTTGGTGAGGAATAAGCCAATCTACATCATCTTTAGTCAAATTATTATTGGTCATTACTTTAGCCGCGGCGTCTGCCATATTTGAAACTGCAAACTTAAACACGGTCTTTCCTTCTTGAAAAAGGTAGTGTTTTCTTGCTTTTATGGTTTCTTCACTAGCCGGATTTAGTGAACCTCCTGCTTCAATGCGCAGAAAGTTTTGTCCAACACCATCACTTCTTAAATACTCATCTTGATGTCCTAATCCCTCATGGTTTGGTTCGAATAAAACCGCTCCAGCGCCATCTCCAAAAATAATGCATGTAGTTCGATCCGTATAGTCAATAATTGAAGACATCTTATCTGCACCAATCAATAAAATTTTTGAATAGCGACCAGACATGATATAAGAAGAAGCGACAGACATTCCGTACAAAAAGCTTGAACAGGCCGCTTGTAAATCATAGGCAAAGGCGTTGGATGCTCCTATTTCTGTTGCTACATAGGCCGCTGTTGCTGCTACCGGCATATCTGGAGTGGTAGATGCCAATAAAACAAGGTCTATTTCTTTAGGGTCGAGCTGCTTTTTAGCTAACAAATCTTTAGCAGCCTTAACGGCCAAAAAGCCTGTAGCCTTAGAAGTGTCTTTTAGAATGCGTCTTTCTTTTATACCTGTGCGTGAAGTGATCCAATCGTCGTTGGTGTCTACCATAGTTGACAAAATTGTATTGGTCAAAACATAATCGGGAACATATCCTCCAACGGCTGTTATCGCGGCTGTTATTTCACTCATTTTATTGAAAAACAAAGTCGAAAAATACTAATTTTTGTGTTCTTAAGGGCAAATCTAAGCGGCATATTCACAAAACAAAAGGTTAAAAAAAAACCCTCGACAATTCGAGAGTTTTAAAATGTATTCTATTACAAGGGCTTATTCAACCTCTTCAGTACTATCGATCAATACCTTGCCTCTGTAGTACATCTTTCCTTCGTGCCAGTGTGCTCTGTGCATCAAGTGCAACTCTCCTGTCGTACTATCTTTAGCAATGGTTGGAGCTACAGCTTTAAAATGTGTTCTCCTTTTATCTCTTCTGGTTTTCGATATTTTTCTTTTAGGATGTGCCATAATTCCTAGTTGTTATTTTTTAACTTTTTTAATTTATCCCACCTGGGATCTATTGCTTTATTGCTTTCTTCTTCTTCATTTGATTGACCCGGGCTAAGTGCCTCCAAACGCTCTAACGCATCTGACGAAAGGCTTCCGTCTTCAATACCAGGATGAATTCTTTTTGCAGGAACTGCAAGTACTATTCCTTCGTAAATGTACTGTCCCACATTAAACTTATGTGCGCCGTGCGGAAGGATTAGAATTTCATCGTCTTCGTCGTTAAAGAACTCTCCAAACTTTACAACTAAAAACAAATCACTTGTTATAGGTTGGTTGAACAATTCATTACTGATATCACAAGGTAAAACCGTGCTTCCTTGAATTTTGAATTGAAGCTCCATCATTGTCGTGCTTTTTTTAAAATCACAAACAACCTGAATATTAGCTTCTCCAAGGTCCGAGTAATCAAATAAGTCAAAGAACGTTTCGTTTATGTCATACCTGAATTGGTGTGTGCCATCTTTCAAGCCTACAAAAGATATATCAAAATCTTTTAACCTCATCTGCACTTCGTATTACACACAACCCTTAAAGGCGGGTGCAAAGATATTAAATTATTGGAAACAACAAAGTTATTCGCTGAATATAATCTAAGCGACTTATTGGGCTTTAACCCTATTAAATTCTTTAAAGCGCAGTCTATTGCGATAAATATCAATAGCCGTGTAAACAGCCTCTTTAAATGAGCTTTCGTCAGCCGTGTTTTTGCCAGCTATATCGTAGGCCGTTCCGTGGTCTGGAGATGTTCTTACTCCACTTAGCCCTGCTGTAAAGTTTACGCCCTGTCCGAATGAAAGAGTTTTAAACGGAATAAGGCCTTGATCGTGGTAAGCTGCCAAAACAGCATCATACTTTAAATGTTTACCATTTGTAAAAAAGCTATCTGCAGAAAAAGGTCCAAACACGAGCTCTCCTTCTTGAAATAATTTTTTAATCGAAGGCTTTAAAATCTGTTCGTCTTCTGCACCAATTGTTCCGTTATCTCCACTATGCGGGTTGATTCCTAAAACGGCTATTTTGGGTTTTCCAATTCCAAAATCCTGCTGTAGCGACAAACTCATGGTTTTCACCTTTGAAACAATTAAGGCTGAATCGATCAATTTAGGAACCTCACCTACACCAACATGGTCGGTAAGCAAGCCCACTCTAAGTTGACCAGAGACCATAAACATAAGGGCATTTCCTTCTAATTCTTGGGCAAGATAATCAGTATGACCAGGAAAACTGAAATCTTCAGCCTGTATATTACTCTTGTTAATTGGGGCGGTAACAAGCGCATCTATTTTCTTTTCTTTCAAGGCTTTAACTGCGGCTTGCAGCGAAGCTTTAGCAAGGGTTCCCGATTCAGTTGTAGAAGCCCCGAACGACAGCTCATGTTCTTCTCTAATACAATTAAAGACGTTTATTTTAGAGCGCTCTAAGCGATTTAAATCGCGTATCCCTTGAAAGGGCAAATGCAACTCAAGTGCCTTTTTTTGGTCGGCTATAATTTTGTTGGATGCAAAAAATATAGGCGTACAAAACTCCAGCATTCGCTTATCCATAAAAGATTTCAGTGCAACTTCACATCCCACTCCATTCAAATCACCTACAGAAATTCCCAATTTTAAAGGCGAGTCTGTTTTCATAACAGTATCTTTATCTTATTCAAAAGTACCATTTTTAAAACTGCCATGTTTACAGGAATCATCGAAACCTTAGGAGAAATTGTTCAGCTTGAAAAAAATCAAAGCAATCTAGATTTATGGGTCAAATCGAAGATTACATCAGAATTGAAGATTGATCAAAGTGTTGCGCACAATGGTGTTTGCTTAACCGTTGTAGACATTGATAACGACATCTACAAAGTCACCGCTATTGAAGAAACCCTGCAAAAAACAAATCTAAATCACCTCAAACAAGGAGATTTTGTTAACCTTGAGCGGGCCATGCTTATGAATTCGCGACTAGACGGGCACATGGTGCAAGGTCATGTGGATACCACTGCAGTTTGCTCACATGTTTCTAACCAAGAGGGCAGTTGGGAGTTTCGGTTTCAATTTAAAGATGTCCCAGAATTCATTACCGTTGAAAAGGGATCCATCACTGTGGATGGTGTCAGCCTTACTGTTGTAGATTCAATGGAAAAAGAATTTTCTGTCGCTATTATTCCATATACCTATCAGCATACACGGTTTCAACGTTATCAACCCTCAGACCTAGTCAACATCGAGTTCGATGTCATTGGAAAATACATCCACAAAATCTTAAAGCAACAAGGTAAGATCTAGAATAAACCTTGCATCTGCTTCCAAGCACGAGAGAGCACATATCCGCTTAACAAAGCGACCACAAATAAAATGAGGCCTTGTATGTTCTTTCCATAAATGAAGTTTCCGACAGAAAAGAGCACGGCGTAAACCATTACACATCCTGACAACATGGCCATGATGCCTTTAGGCACATTCCAAGACTCGGTTGAAGGAGCATTGAATCGTTTCCAGCCAGGTCCTCCAGGATTTATTTTTGTCACAAATTCTTGTAAAACCTCATGGTCTTCAGCAGGCGTTAAAAAGGTAACTGCTAACCAGGCGATTGTCGTAATAATCACGACAAAAGGAAATTGAAACCAGGAATCAAAAAAACCATCCACTCCAAATAAAGCCGGCCCTACAGCGGTAAAACTGATTAAAATAGAAACTGCTCCAGAGACCACCATAGCTGTAATTTCACTCCAGGTGTTGATGCGCCACCAAAACCATCTCAAAATGAAAATCAAACCACTACCTGCTCCAAACATCAAAATGATATCGAACAACTGCTTTGCATTTTGCATTTGTAAGGCAAAGAAACTACTTAAAACCATTAGTAAAACCGTAGAAATACGACCCACTAAAACAAGTTTCTTTTCGCTGGCATTTGGATTGATTTGTTGCTTGTAAAAGTCATTCACGATATAAGAAGATCCCCAGTTAAGATGAGAAGATAACGTAGACATATACGCTGCTCCTAATGAGGCCAAAACAATTCCTAAAAGTCCAGCAGGAAGCTTGGTGAGCATTGCAGAATAAGCCAAATCGTTACCGAGTTTAGAAGCGTCTACTTGAGGAAAAGCCTGTTGAATTGAAGCGATATCTGGATAGAGCACCAATGACGCTAAAGCTACAAGAATCCATGGCCATGGCCTTAATGCGTAATGCATAATGTTAAAGAAAAAAGTCGCCTTTATCGCATGGGTTTCGTCTTTAGCGGCCAGCATTCGCTGAGCTACATAACCTCCACCTCCAGGTTCGGCGCCAGGGTACCAGGCACTCCACCACTGCACGGCCAAAGGAATAATTAAAATAGCGATGAATGCATCTTTGTCTTCTAAACTCGGAATCAAGTCGAGCTTATCTTTAACCTTTGCGTGAGAAAGCAATTGTTCTAAACCACCAACTTCTGGTAAATTAATCAGGTAAATCGCCGCTCCAAAGGCTCCAATCATCGCTACGATGAACAGTAAAAAGTCTGTGTATATAACACCTTTAAATCCGCCAAAGGTGCTAAAAAGCACGGTGATTGTTCCCGCAACAGCAACAATAGTCATCGGAGAAACTCCTAACATCACTTGACCTATTTTAATAGCGGCAAGCGTCACTCCAGCCATCGCCAAAACATTAAAGGCCAAGCCTAAGTACACTGCCCTAAACCATCTTAGAAAACGCGCACTCTTACCGCTGTATCTCAACTGATAAAACTCAATATCCGTAGTGACATTCGACTTGCGCCAAAGTCTAGCATAGACAAATACAGTAAGTAATCCTGTAAGCAAAAAGGCCCACCACACCCAGTTTCCAGAAACTCCGTTTGTACGAACAATATCTGTCACCAAGTTAGGTGTATCTGTTGAAAAGGTTGTTGCCACCATCGAGAATCCCAAAAGCCACCACGGCATATTTCGTCCAGATAAAAAGAATTCAGATGTGTTTTTACCTGAGGTTTTAGAAGCAATCAGTCCAATCACCAAAACCAAAGAGAAAAATCCGAATATGATGGCGTAGTCTAATGAAGAAATTTCCATATTTATTGCGTTAGTTGTAAGCTCTAAAATAAGAAAGAAAGTGAACTCTTCTCAAAAAACGCAAACAAATTGATCTTAGAAACAAACAGTACATCTTGAAGTAGCACATGCAAATTCTATTTCTACTTGCCTGCTTCCATATGTAATAAAGCCGTTTTCTGCTCTGACCAGAGCTTCTTTAACCTGATCGTTTTCATCATCTAGTAAAACCCCGTCACTTAATATATCGTTTAACTCGGCTATAATTTTTTCTTGAGTAGACCCATAAGATCGCATGCTCAATTGACGAATTAAAGTGTTTCTCAAGGTTTTCAGCATCTTGTAGCTCACATCTTGTTCAGACTGCGTATACTCGTCTAGATAGGTTTTGATTTTCTTCAAATTGTTGTAAATCAGTCTATTCCCTAGTTTACTGTAGCCTGCATAACCGCACACTTGTGTAGTCCACACAGGATGATATGAGCCCTTTAAATCTCCATTAGGGGCTAGTGCTTTCAGAATGGAAAAAAAGATGCGCTCTCGATCTTCATTGGATTGTTTTACAAAATCAGATATACGCTGCTCCATTGAATACACCGCACATTCAGCAATACAGGAGCTATAAACACCTAAAATGTTTTTTTCAAAACCTCTAAGGTCTGAGAGTAATTTTATAATGTCCAATCTTGAATAGCTATTGAATTCTTCGTCTATTTCTTTCTTTAAGTTTCTAGCTTTGGAGTATAATTCTATGGCATCTTGGTCTTTTTGACGAATAAGTCGTTGATATTCATCATACTGCAATAGAGTCTCTAAACTTAAATACTGTGCTAAGAGCTCAAAATGATCTTTTGTTATAACTGAAATAGGCTTTACAAATTGGTCAAAAACAAATCCTGTATTTAACCCATTATTTTGATTCTCAAATTGAATTTCAATCCACTGGCCACTTAGTGTTTTACCTTCATCTAAAATACTTAATTCAACTCCGGTTTCTGCTAAGATTTTTACCTCTGTCAAGTACGGAACCGTAAAAGCCTTTGTCGCCCCCAACTTGGGCTTGACTCGAACGTTTAGACCGCTTTTGGCAACCGTGTAATGATTTACGTCAAGTTCTTGACCTTGAGCTAATTGAACAGATAACAGTGCTAAAAAAAGAAGTCGTATGATTTTCATTGAGAGCTTAGCCTTTGAGTAAATACGTTTTTTTCAACTTGCTGTAATATTCTGGGCTCACTCCAATAAATGAAGCAATATTTACATCGGAAATTCTATTAATGTAGTTTGGATAGTTTTTCATAAAAGTTAAAAAACGCTCATTTGCTGTATTTTTGGTAGAATCTAAAATCCGCTGAAATGTCCAAACTAAGGCCCTTTCTAATTCGCCGATATATACATCTTTGATTTGAGGAAATTCTTCAAACATTTCGAATTGCGATTTACGCGTAATTCCAATAACTATAGTCTCCTCCATCGCCTGAACCAAATACTCTGCACCCGTGAGGTTGATGTAACTTACAACATCACCAAGCCACCATCCCTCAAAGGCAAATTTCAAATTATACTCATGTTCTTTTTCGTCAATGTAATACATTCGAAGCCCTCCTTGTAAAACGAAATAGTTACTGGAGTTTTGTCCGACTACAACTAAGTGGTCCTTTTTCTTATACTTCTCTACCGTAAAATACGAAATGAACTTTTTGAGATCATCTTGAGTCAATGATAAATTATTGTCTTTTAAAAATTGATCGAGAACACTGTAATAGCTATTTAAAGGCACTGTAAAAAATTTAGCTTGTAATATAGTAATTAAAACTCCAAACTTCCAATGAACGTAGGGGGTTCGCGTTTTAATGACGATTGTTCGTAGTCGTATGCTATTTCAATGAGCTTGGCCTCAGACCAAGCTTCAGAAAAAAAGCTTATTCCTACAGGTAAGCCGTGAATAGCTCCCATGGGCACAGTTATAGAAGGGTATCCAGACCAAGCCGCGAAAGACGAAGATGATATTCCATAGCCACCAGAATCTCCACTTACCCTATCAATTACCCATGCCGGGCTGCGAGTTGGAGAAACAATTGCGTCTAAATTAAACGTTTTCAGCACCTTGTCTAATCCCTCAGTTTTACTGTAATAATTTAAGCTATCTAAGGCTGTTATATAGGTTTCTGAATTTTTACCTCCAGATTCTTGAGTCATCTCTAAATATTGCTGCCCGTAAAATGTAGTTTCAACCGTGTCGTTCTTATTGAATGCGATGAGTGCATCTAATGATTCTATTCCATTTGGGTTTGAATTAAAATAAGCTTCTAAACCATCTTTATATTCATGAATCATCACTTGAAATGAAAATGAGGAGGTTTTTGATGAGGTAATCTCATCGATATCAACCAGTTCGGCCCCTAAAGATTTTAGGGTTTCAAGAGCCGACTGAAACAGGCTGTCCATTTGAGTATACCTCCCTTGTCGTGCAAAATAAACCCCTATGCGCTTTCCCTTTAAGCCCCCTTTTTTTAAGTGTGCTGTTAAATCTTGTTCCGCTAGGGAGTTTGAAGTTTTTGAGTCTCGCTTGTCTTTGCCTTTCATCGCTTCGAGCATATATACAGCATCCGCAACGGTTCTGGTCATTGGGCCTGCCGTATCTTGTGTTTCGCTTATAGGAATGATTCCTTGTCGACTCACAAGACCTACAGTAGGTTTTATACCAACTATACCGTTTACCGAGCAGGGGCAAACTATAGAACCATTGGTTTCGGTTCCCACAGCCAAAACCGCCAAGTTTGCAGCTACGCTCACTCCAGACCCCGAACTTGAACCACATGGTGTGCGATTGAGCACGTATGGATTTTTGGTTTGTCCGCCAACGCCGCTCCATCCACTTGATGAGTTTCGTCCTCTAAAATTTGCCCATTCACTCAAATTGGTTTTGCCCATAATCAGTGCTCCAGCCTCTTCCAATTGCGTAATTAAAAAACTGCTTTGTTCTGGATAGGCGTCTTTCATAGCGCGAGACCCAGCAGTAGTAGGCATTCCAAAAACATCAATATTGTCTTTGATTAGAACGGGTATTCCGTGTAGAGGGCCTCTCCATTTTCCGGCAGCCAATTCGGCGTCTAATTCTTTAGCTCGACCCCAAATATTTGGATGCAAAGCAATTATGGAATTTAATTCTGGGCCTTGATTATCAACAGTATTCATTCTGTCCACATAAAACTGCAATACTTCTTTTACGGTTAGTTCTTCAGCTAGGTAGGCCTCGGATAATCCTTCGACATCAATCTCCATGAATTTAGAATTAGAACTTTCGTCGACCTTGCTTTCATTTGTTTCACACGAGAGAAACCCGCTTAAGCTTAGAAGCACGAAAAAGATTTTCAATTTTCTCACAATGGTTAATTTTATAGTTGTATTAAAGTTAAGTTTTAAAATGAAATTTCTTCTAACGCTCCTTGTTTTACTCATTATGTCGTGTCAAAAAAGCGCTGATTCCATTCTTGAGGATGCCATAGTCTCCACAGGTATTTTAAGTCAAAAGGATAGCTTGCATTTTGAGAAAAAAACAAGCTTATTTCTCGCTGACGGAACTCTTGAAAGAACGCAAATAGAAAAGCATGGTTTTCACTCCAAGCCCTTTTGGTACCAAATAGAGCGCTTAAACACCCCTTCAAAAGAAACCTTTGGAATGAAAGAAAATAACGTTTTTACTTCTGCCGAGAACAACTACAGCGCAGCCCAAATTAAAGCCTTTAAGACGGCCGTTTATACTTCGCGATTTGTGCTCTACCAGCCTCATATATTCAAAGACGAAAAAGCAAACATCTCCCGTCTAGAGGATAGTATCTTTTTCAATCAAAAATGTTACCAATTAAAAATTGTGTTCAACGACAATTCCAATGATGTGTGGAAGCTCTTTATCAACAAAAAAAGTGACTTGATTGAAGGCTACGATTTAATACACAACGGCAGAAAAAGCCTTGTTCACAATGAAAAAATGACCCAAAGCAAAGGTGTTTGGGTGCCTTCGAAAAGAACAAGCTATATGTTTAATAAAGACAAGGCCTTTGTCAAAGCTAAATATTGGTACGACTATATTGATAAATAAAATTTGTACTTTTTATTCATACTAAAGCACCTTGATCTATGAAAAAAACAAGACTCTTATTGCTATTTATTTCATTTGTGTTCTCTGCAAACGCACAAGATAAAGACAAAAAAGATAAAGGCTTACCGCTAAAAGCAGAGCGCTTTATTGAAATAAAATCCAACAAAGGGACTTGGATGTCTCTCGATGTGCACCCCAAAGGAACCCACATTGTGTTTGATTTTCTAGGAGACCTATATGAAATTCCAATTTCTGGAGGAAAAGCGACTCGAATTACTGAAGGATTAGCCTTTGACTCTCATCCCAAATACGCTCCTAACGGAAAAGAAATTCTTTTTTTATCAGACCGAAGTGGAGGAAATAATGCTTGGAGAATAGACCGGATCAACAAAGACACAGTTCAAATTACAAAAGGAGACACCTTTAACATGCAAAGTGCCGATTGGTCTCCAGATGGAAATTACATCGCTGTTAGCAAGGGCACTAGAAACTTCAAACTATACCTGTACCACAAAAATGGGGGTGATGGCGTGCAGCTGATCGAGGAGCCTGATAACCTTAAAGTTTCTGAACCTACCTACAGCCCAGATTCTTCTAAAATTTGGTTTTCCCAGCGAACAGGAGCTTGGCAATACAACGCAAGACTTCCTCAATACCAATTAGCAACCTACGACTTTAAAACTTCCAAAAAAACAACAATGACCAACAGATACGGTTCGGCCTTTACACCAACCCTATCACCAGACGGAAAATATTTGGTTTACGGTAGTCGACACAACGATCAAACCGGTTTGATTTTACGAAACCTCAAAACAAGTGAAGAAAGCTGGTTGGCCTATCCCGTCCAACGGGATGAACAAGAATCCATAGCACCTCTTGGCGTGCTGCCGGCTATGAGCTTCACACCGGACTCCAAACATCTTATCGCCTCATATGGCGGGCAAATTCACAAAATAGATATCACCTCAAAAACGGCAGAACTGATTCCGTTTGAAGTGGAAGAGACCCTTGCAATGGGGCCAGAACTTAAGTTTAACTATCCCATAAGCGACGATTCTTATTTCAATGTCACTCAATTGAGGGACGCTAAGGTTTCCCCTGATCAAAAGCACATTGTTTTCACTGCGCTGAATCGACTCTATCTCATGTCGTTTAAAAAAAATAAACCAACACGGATGACCTCTTTTGAGCACACAGAGGCCATGCCGGTTTGGAGTCCTGACGGCAGTAAAATTGCTTTTGTCACTTGGGATGATTCTAAAGGAGGGGCCCTTTATATGATGGATGTCAAAAAGAAAAAACCCATAAAAATCAGCACTGAAAATGGAGTGTATAGCGCTCCTGCCTGGAATACAAAAAATCAAATTGTAGTGTTCAAAGGGGATCTTCAGCAATTTAAAGATGCCGACGCCTCTCGTCCTTTTAGAGCAACTGCCGATTTGGTTTGGTTCACAGCAGTAGCTGAACAAAATTCGCAGTTTATCACAGATGGTTCTGACTACAGTAATCCACATTTTGTGGCCAATTCAAATCGCCTGTTCTTAAATCACGATGGAGAATTGGTTTCTATGCGAATGGACGGAACAGACCTTCAAAAACACATTAAAATTGACGGAATAACCGTATATGGTTCAAGCTATAATGAAAATCATTTATTGGCTGATACACCTACCGCTCCTAAAAAGACCCCTTCAAAAGCCTCAGAAATTTACAAGGCTCCAAAAAGTGATTATGCATTAGCGAAAATTAACAACGATTTATACGTGGTTACTGTTCCTATCGTGGGCAAGGGTGGATTGACTGTAAATGTAAAAGATGCTGACAAGGCGAGTTTTCCAGCCATGAAACTCACTGAATTTGGAGGAGAGTTTCCGAGCTGGGGAGCAGAGGGCAATCTGGTCTATTGGACATTAGGAAACACGCTTTTTACTTATAATATTTCTGAGGCCAAATTATTCAAAGAAGAATTAGCGCGTAAAAAGAAAGCAGAAGCACTTTTAGCAGCTGCCGAAAAAGACAGTGCAGATGACGAAAAGGAAAAAGAAGAGGAAGACGAGAAAGAAGAAAAAAAATACACCGCTAATGAGCAGCAAATAGAGGTCAAGGTGAATCGCGCTATCCCTCAAGGAGAAGTGCTTATTAAGAATGCGAGAATCATCAGTATGAAAGAAGATGAAATCATAGAAAACGGTTGGATTCACATTGTTAATAATCGAATTGCAAAAGTATCCGCTTCAGCAATTTCGGCAGGAGCAAAAGCTCATATCATAGACGCCAAAGGTCAAACCGTTGTTCCTGGATTTGTAGACACACATGCACATATGTGGCCTGCTTGGAACCTTCACAAAAACCATGTGTGGGTTTATGCAGCTAACCTCGCTTATGGAGTAACCACTACAAGAGATCCACAAACCGCAACGACTGACGTACTCACTTATGCCGACATGGTTGAAGCAGGTAAAATTCCTGGGCCAAGAGTCTATTCTACAGGACCTGGAGTAGGGTTTTGGGGTTATAATATCACCAGTTTAAAGCACGCCAAAAATGTACTTAAACAGTATTCCAAATATTACAATACCAAGACCATCAAGATGTATTTGACCGGAAATCGAAAGCACAGACAATGGATTATTGAGGCGGCAAAAGAGCAAGAATTAATGCCAACAACAGAGGGTGGATTAGATTTTAAATTAAACATCACACAAATACTTGATGGCTATCCTGGTCACGAACACTCCTTCCCGATTTATCCGCTTTACGAAGATTTTACATCTTTCGTCGCTCAATCAAAAACCGCTTATACGCCAACATTATTAGTGTCATATGGAGGTCCATGGGCCGAAAACTATTATTACGCCACTGAAAACGTGCAGGGTGATGCTAAAATCAATCGATTTACCCCAAAATCTGAGCTTGACACCAAATCGAGAAGAAGAAATGCAGGCTGGTTCATGAAAGAAGAATACGTGTTCCCAGATCATGCAGTTTTTGTGAATGACTTGGTTAAGGCTGGAGGAATTGCAGGGGTTGGTTCTCACGGGCAGCTTCAAGGCTTAGGCTATCACTGGGAATTATGGAGCATGCAAAGTGGTGGTTTAAGCAATCACAACGCGCTTAAAGTAGCCACCATTTTAGGGGCGAGAGCTATAGGTTTAGAACAAGATTTGGGAAGTATAGAAGAAGGAAAGCTAGCTGACCTGGTACTATTAGATAAAAACCCTTTAGACGATATACGGAACACCAACAGCGTAAAATGGGTGATTAAAAACGGAGCAGTGTACGAAGCTGAAAGCTTAGACCAGGTGCATCCCCAAAAGGTAAAACAAGATTATCCTTGGACACAAAGTACGCCAGAGAACACCTTGCCAGGAGTGTCTAAAAACTAAAAAGTACTAGAGATGCGAATTGACTAGACTGATGAGTTGGTTCGCATCTAATACTCCAGACTGTCTCCAAACTTGATGACTTCTTTTGTACAAAATCAATGTTGGAACTCCCCTTACTTGAAGTTTTGCAGATAAGCTCTGGTTATTATCAACGTTGATTTTTAGCACTTTTAATTTGTCGTTAAAGTGCTTTTTAACCTCTGTTAAAATTGGTGACATCATTTTACAAGGACCACACCAGTCCGCATAAAAATCAACTAAGACAAGGTCAGATTGTTTGATTAATTCTGTAAAGTTTGCCATCTTATAGCTTTTAACGCTCAAAGTTATTCTAAATGAGTTGGAAGTTTTGTTATTCGTGTTACACAAGTCTCATTTTACTGATGTGTTTTTCTTGTACAAACAACACTAAAATAGACCAAAGACCTAATGTCATTCTCATTATTGCCGACGATCAAGGCTTTGGAGACTTAAGTGTAAGGGGAAATCCTTACCTACATACCCCGACTTTAGATGAGCTAGCCGAAAGTGCACTCTCATTTGAAAATTTTTATGTGAGTCCTGTTTGCTCACCAACACGCGCCGAATTGCTGACTGGAAAGTATTATCCTAGATCTGGTGTGTACTCAACCTCAGCAGGAGGTGAGCGTATTAATTTAGACCAACAACTACTTGGAGATTTTTTTAAAGAGGATGGGTACCGAACAGGGTTTTTTGGTAAATGGCATAGTGGACAGCAGTATCCCTACCACCCCAACGCAAGAGGGTTTGACGAATTTTATGGCTTCTGTTCTGGACATCTCGGGCACTACTTTGACGCACGCATTGAGCACAACGGAAAAGCCATCCGTTCCCAAGGCTATTTAACCGATGATCTCACAACTAAAACGATTGAATTTACAAAGCAAAATGACGAAAAACCTTTTTTAGCCGTCTTGAGTTTGAATACGCCACACAGTCCAATGCAAGTTCCTGAGCAATGGTATAAAAAGTTTGACACCATCAGCATTAAGGGGGGTGATCGTGAAGATGTGAATCATTCTAAGGCCGCTTATGCCATGGTTGAAAATATAGATCACAACGTAAAACGAATACAACAAGCACTGAAAGACAATTCGCTAGATGAAAATACCGTGTTGATTTATATGAGTGATAATGGCCCAAATGGACACCGCTTCAACTCCGGTCTAAAAGGCACTAAGGGTTCTACTGATGAAGGAGGGGTTAAAACCAATTTCTTTTTAAAATACTCGCCCTTTAAAGGTCGAAAAATTGAGCAACTCGCCTCTTCGATTGACCTGTTACCAACCTTATTGGAGTTATGTGGAATCAACATTCCAAATGGGATAGACGGGGTCTCACTGATGCCTAGTATCTTAAACAATGAAATCAAGGACAAAACACTTTTTCACTTTTGGAATAATCAACTCAGTGTTAGAACCAATGAGTATAAATTAGATGCTCTTGACGCTTTGTTTGAAATACGCAAAGATCCCAATCAAAAATTTCCTGTTCAAAACGATTCTGTTTTTGTGCAACTACAATCTCAAAAAGAAAAATGGCTCGCCGAGCATCTCTTGTCAGCCCCAAAAAAAAGACCTTTTAGCATTGCCAATGCAGCAGTATTTCCAGTTGTTTTACCCAGCAGGGATGCCTCCTTTAGCACTGAGGTGAAAAGATCAAATCGCTGGCCCAATGATTCCTATCTCAAGCAGTGGAAATCCGCATCAAACTCAATATTTTGGCCTGTCGAAAATTTCGAAACAGGTTGGTATTATTTTACCCTTTACTACACCGCACCTAAGACAGAGGTGGGCGTACCTGTTGAAATCAAAAGCAAAAATGGCCGTGTACAACAGATTATTGAAAAGACCTTTGTGTCAGAACCCATAGGAGCCAGCGAAGATAGAGTACGCCGTATCGAGTCTTATATCAAAGACTTCTATCCCTTACGCTTTCAAGACAGTTTGTATCTAGAGAAAGGCTTAGACACTATTGTTCTTCACAGAATGAAAAGTGGAGAACACAGTATAGAATTTCAAAAATTAGAACTCAGCCGAACTTCTAATCAATAGCGCTAGAATCGTAAACCACTACTTTTTTCCACAAATGATTTGCCGAATCAACAAACTTTAAATGTGTCGGATCTACTTGGTAAGCCGCCTCATCTTCAGCATTGGCAAATGTCATCATATAGAGATAGGTGTAGCTATTATCCACTACATCTCTTTGCTCTGTGGATGCAGGTCTTCCAAGATGTGATTTAATCGCCTGTGGATTTGTGGCCATTAACTCTTTAATGGCTTTTTCGAAATCGGAACGGTCAGATGCATTATCCGGCTCATTGAGCCAAAATAAAACAGTGTGCACTAAAGGACCTTCCAAAGGTTCTGCTTGAGAGAATGCTGTTGAACTCATTGCAATAACTAAAAATAAAATGATTTTTTTCATAAGGTTAATCGATAATGGCCTGATAAACTAAAGCTCTTAACTTTTGATGATCGTCTACATTTTGAATAGGAATAACTTGTGTAAAATAAACGACGACGAGTTCTTCTTTAGGGTCAACCCAATAACTCGAATGGTATGCGCCACCCCAGCCAAACTCACCTACAGAGCCTAATTCGCCTCTTAGACCTAAATCTTTTGATATCGAATATCCCAATCCAAAACCCATTCCGTTTTGCCAGCTGTACTCAATACCTCCAAGGTGATCTACGGTCATCAATTCAACAGATTTTCGAGATAGTATTCGGTGATTGTTGTAGGTTCCTCCATTGAGCATCATCTGCAAAAACTTTGCATAATCCATAGCAGTGCTAACTAAACCAGCTCCTCCTGAGTAATTCTTACGAGGACCCTTAACATAATGGCCTTGACTCTGCATCGTTCCCTCTTTAGGAGCCCGGACCAATCTTTGGTCAACCATATTGTAGACCGTAGCCAAGCGTTTTGCCTTATTTTTGGGTAGGTAAAAATAGGTGTCATTCATCCCTAATGGATCTAAAATATGTTCACTTAAAAACTCAGCCAAACTTTGCCCTGAAACCACATTGACCAATGCTCCTAAAATATCGGTATTGTAGCCATAGACAAACTGTGATCCTGGCTGTGCATCGTGTGGTAATAATGCTATGCGTTTAACTGTTTCCAAAACCGCTTCATCTCTGTGCGCAAAATACCAGCCTTGCAGGTCTGCTTCTTCCCACTTATCTGCTGCCACTCCATATCCATAGCCAATTCCCGCTGTGTGAGTGAGTAAATCACGAATTGTAATTTCTCTATTAGCAGGAACAACATCGTAAGAGTCATCTTCATTTTTAACGGCCACTGTACTGTTTTTAAATTCTGGAATGTATTTGCTGATAGGGTCATTGATTAACAATTGCCCTCGTTCTTGCAACATCATCACCGCTGTACTCACAATCGCTTTAGTTTGAGAGGCTATACGAAACATAGCGTCAGTAGTCATTGAAATCTCATTTTCGATGTCTTGCATCCCAATAGCTTCGTGATATACGACTTGGCCTTTTCGAGCAATCAATGTCACTGTGCCCGGTAATTGCCCTTGATTCACATATTGATGAAAAGTATTACTGAAGGTGTTCAATCGCTCAGAAGACATTCCTACAGATTCCGCCTTATTTTCAACTAATTGTTGGCTAAATAAAGTTGACTGAACTGCCGCTAAGAGCAGGATAAATAAATATTTTCTCATTGTTTAAATGGTTTAGTTAGTCTAACTTGTAAGTTATGAAAAAGGCATGAGATTCACTCCATCAACAACCTTAAGCCATGAAAAAAACAATAATTTTAATAGCAGTACTAGCCTTGCTTGTTGGCTGCAACGACAAAAAAACTTTAAGCACATATGCGCTTTTAAGTCAAAGCAATGGGGCTCAAAAAATAACCCCTATTTCACCAACTGAAAATTCTGCCTTTGACCTTGATATTGCCATTGACACTACTCAGCGATTTCAACAGATGGATGGTTTTGGCTATACCTTGACTAATGGAAGTGCAGCACATATCTTTCAAATGGATACAGCGCCTCAAGACTCTTTGCTACAAGCTCTTTTCGGAACGCAAAAAGGAGCTATGGGAATAAGCTATCTGAGATTGAGTTTAGGCGCTTCAGATTTAGACGAATTTCCCTGGTCGTACAATGACCTAGATTCGAATCAAGAAGATGAAGACTTGTCAAGTTTTAGCTTGAGCAGAGATACTTTGTACTTGCTTCCTGTTTTGAAAAAAATAAAAAACATCAACCCTAAAATACAATTGATGTCATCGCCTTGGTCAGCCCCAAAGTGGATGAAAAGCAACCAAGACAGCAGAGGGGGAGAGTTGCTCAAAAAATATTATTCAGCATACGCCTTGTATTTCACAAAATACATCAAAGCCATGGCAGAAGAAGGCATAAAAATAGATGCGATTACAATTCAAAACGAACCTCATCACCCTGGAAACAATCCCAGTATGTATATGAGTTCTGCCGATCAAGCAGAGTTTATCGGAGCTCACTTAGGCCCTCTTTTTGAGAAAGAAAACATTGACGCTAAAATCATCATTTGGGATCATAATGCTGACGAATACAATTATCCTATTGAAGTGCTCAGTAATCCTGAAGCAAACGCTTACATCGACGGATCAGCATTTCATCTCTATGCAGGATCTATCACTGCCCTTTCAGAAGTTCACAAGGCCTTTCCGTCAAAAAATCTCTATTTTACTGAACAGTGGACAGGGGCTCCCGGAGACTTCGAAAAGGATTTCAATTGGCACTTTGAACAACTCATGATTGGGGCTCCAAATAATTGGTCAAAGGTCGTTTTAGAATGGAACCTCAGCAATAACCCCGAACTAAAACCGCACACAGACCGGGGTGGATGCACTAGATGTTTAGGCGCAATAACCATAGATCAGAACAAGGTAATCGCCAACCCTTCGTATTACGTCATGGCTCATACCTCGCCTTTCGTTCGTCCAGGAGCCTTCAGAATTCATTCTGCTCAACACGACAGTGTGCCAAACACCGCCTATGAAAATGAAGATGGTAGCATCAGTGTTTTACTATACAACAAAAACGAAAAACAGCATACTGTTCGAATTAGTGGGCTCGAAGAAGTTTTCACCTATACTGTTCCGGCTCAATCTGCACTCAGTGTAACTTTTTCTAAACCCTAATGAACGAATTGCAAGTTGCTTTTAATCCCTATAGCATAAGTGACAATGCCGAATTAACACGCGTGATCAAATTGAACATGCCTACCTTCTTTGACAATGATGAAATTGAAGATTATCTTCTGTTTTTGAATACCCAAAGGCAGTTTTACTTTACAGTATATGATAAAAAAAATGAGGTGGTAGGTGGGTTTGGATATAGTCTTTTTTCCTCGCAAGAATACGCTAAAATAGATTGGATTTTTTTTGACCCTAAGATTCATGGCCAAAGAGTAGGAAGCAAGGCCGTTCGTTTTTGCGAAGCGCATATTTTGCCTCATAAAACAGTGAAAAAAATTGTAATCACAACCTCCCAAAAGACTTCTACGTTCTTTAAGAAATTGGGTTATACACTCGAAAAAACCCAGGACGATTATTGGGGCAAAGGATTGCACCTACATCAAGTCGTCAAATCAATTGATTAAGGGCTAATACACCCAATAAACCAGAAATTCCAATGCTGGTTTCCATCACGGTCCAAGTAGATAACGTTTCTTTTATAGTAAGATTAAAATACTCCTTGAACAGCCAAAAACCTGAATCGTTCAAATGAGACAACATCAAACTACCAGAACCAATTGCCAAAACCATAAGTTCTGGGCTTACATCGGTAGCACTGACCAGTGGAAGCACAATACCCGCTGCCGTAAGCCCAGCCACAGTAGCAGAACCCACTGTAAATCGAATAACGGTAGCGATAAACCAGGCAATGATAAGTGGAGATATATTGATGCCTTCTAACATCACTCCGATTTCTTGACTAACTCCACTATCGACTAAAATTTGTTTTAGGGCTCCTGAGCCAGCTATAATAAGCAAGACCATTGTAATACCCTTAATTGAATTGGCATAAATATCCATCACCTCTTTTACGCTTTTACCTCTGCGTATTCCCAAGACGTAAGCGGCAAATAATACTGTAATTAATAAGGCGATAACAGGGTTTCCTATAAATTCAACAACAGTCATGGTTTGCGCTGACAAGCTGTTTATCTCTACAAGCACCGTGGCAATTCCAATGATAAGTACTGGCAATAAGGTGGTCAACAAACTTATACCTAAGCCGGGCATTTCTTCTTTAGTAAAAACGCGACTCGCTTGAAATTCTTTAATTGGTCTGGCCTGAACCTTTGGTAAAAAACGAACCAATACTGGCCCTGAAATTAGTATCGCGGGAATAGAAACAATAAATCCATACAACAAGGTTTTACCCAAATCTGCTTCAAACATCACAGATAAAGCCGATGGCGCCGGGTGTGGCGGCAAAAAACCATGGGTAACCGACAGAGAAGCAAGCATGGGTAGTGCAACCTGAATTAAAGGCAGTCCTGTTGAAGCCGCAACCGTAAATACCAAGGGTACTAAAATGACAAAGCCTACAGAATAAAAGAGTGTAATACCGACCAAAAAGCCTGTAAGCATAACAGCGATTTTCGTGTTTTTCACTCCAAAAAAAGCGACTAAACCTTCGGTGATTCGCTGGGCAGCTCCACTCTCGGCAACAAGTTTACCTAGCATGGCACCAAAGCCTAAAATCATAACTAAAAAGCCGAGAATATTTCCGATTCCTTTCTCTAAAGAACCCACCAATTGATCTAAGGGCATCCCTTGAAAGATTCCAATCCCTAAGGCGACTAGAATAAAAGAGATAAAAGTGTTTAATCGTATAACTGCGACAAGCAGAAATAGCGCGAAAATTCCAATTCCAACTACAACTAACGACATCTTAAAGTCCTATCCTTTAGGTGTTTTTTCTTTTGACAAGTCGGTCTTTTTCGACTTGACGTGTTTCTCTAACCAGCGGTCCTGTTCCCAGATTAAATGTAAGATAGTTTCTTTGGCTCTATAGCCATGACTTTCCTTTGGAAACATCACAAGTCTAGTGGTGGCACCTAACCCCTTGAGGGCATTGTAATAACGCTCACTTTGCATGGGGTAGGTTCCTGAATTGTTATCTTCTTCTCCGTGCACCAATAGAAGTGGCGTTTTCATTTTATCTGCATGCATAAAAGGCGACATGGTATAATACACCTCAGGTGCTTCCCAGTAAGACCTAGGCTCACTTTGAAAGCCAAAAGGAGTAAGCGTTCTATTATAGGCCCCCGATCTTGCAATTCCAGCCGCAAAAAGATTCGAATGACTCAATAAATTTGCCACCATAAAGGCTCCGTAACTATGTCCCCCAACAGCGACTCGGTCTCGATCAGCGTATCCTAATCCTACAACAGCATCAATCGCCGCCTCGGCGTTGGCTACGAGTTGGGGTCTAAACGAATCGTTTGGTTCTGTATCCCCTTCTCCAATAATTGGAAAAGCCGCTCGGTCTAAAACGACATACCCTTGAGTAACCCAATAAATTGGTGACCCCCAAGAAGGGTAAATGAATCGATTTGGATTATTGGTCTTTTGAGCCGCGCTACTTTTGTCTTTATACTCTCTTGGATAAGCCCATAAAATCATAGGAAGCGGATTGGGGTTTGTCTTGTCATAGCCTGCTGGCGTATAGAGCACTCCACTTAACTCCAAACCGTCTTTTCTTTGGTAACTCACGAGTTCTTTCTCAACGTCAACTAAGGCTTTAAATGGGTTTTCAAATGAGGTCAATTGATCGAGTTCACTTTGCTTAGCCAAATTGCGATAGTAGTAATTCGGAAACTCCTTTGGTGATTCTATTCGAAGATACAGGCGATTTTTATCGCTCTGATAATCCAAAATGCCTTCGTATTTATCAGTGTAGCTAGACTCATAAACTCGGCTCGTATTCGCGTTGCTCAAGTTTAAGCGGTCGACAAAAGGAAATTGTCCTTTGTCAGAAAATCCACTTCCGATTAAAAAAGCATTATTGCCTTCAAGGCTTAAAACATAGGTGTTGTATTTTGACTTTTTCGTCACAAATCTACCCGGGTCGCTGTAAACATCCTGATAGTTACGATCGAAGATCAATTGAGGAATTTGTTCAGATTTCGAAGGGTCAAACACATAGGTTTTAGTGTTACGAGTGTTCCACCAGCGATCACTAATTACAGCAGTTTTATCATTTCCCCAAATCACGTTGGAGATTCTGTTTTTAACCATGACCGTCATCTCTGGTGCTTCATTAAAAGGAGCCTTCCACTGGTAAAGCGCGTCTCTATACGCAACCTTGTTTTGAGGGTCTCCTTCATCTAAAGCCTGAGTGAAATACAAGGTAGACGCCTTATCTGCTCTCCAGGCTACAGACCGTTTGCCCTTTTTTGAAGCCATAAAACCTTTTGGTCGAACTTCTTCTAAAGGACTATCGTCCACAAGCTTGATTAGATTGGCGTTCATATCGTAAACATGAGTTTCCAGCGGAAAACGACTGTATGTAACCAAATACGAAAAAGGCTCTTTTAAAAAGCTTATCATTACATATTTGCCGTCAGGTGAGATTCGAATAGCCCTGTACATTCGTGCATCCAAAAAAGATGATGTCTCTCCTTTTAAAGAGATTTTAAGAATTTTAGCTCTTGTCAGTTGCTTAAAATTGTACACGTCGCTCGGATTCTTGATCAAATCTTGATAGGTTCTATTTTGCGCTTTTTCTCCGTTGTTTTCGGTAACCTTTGGTCCGGTTGGTGTTTTTTTCGAAGTATCGATTAAGGCTTCTTTATCCTCTGGAACGACCTTGATCAAAAGTTCTTTGCTATTCTTTAACCAAACAAATTGAGAACCCAAACTCGCGTTGAGTTTAGCCTCATATATGCGTTTGGCTTTTTGCTGAGCTACATTTAAAACCCAAAGTTCTACTCCAGTAGAAGTCGTGTGGGTCATGGCCACATGAGATTCGTCTGGCGACCATGAAAAATTAGAAAAGCGCGGGTTTTGAGGAAGACCATCGACTTGAAGTCTTCGCTCTTTTTGTTTTAAATCGACAACTTCAACCTTAGTGTAGTAGGTTGTTCGACTTCCGATATGGGTATTAGGGTCTAATCTAAGACCCGCAATTCTAAGCTCAAGCTGCGAAAGCTCTTCTATACTCTTATAGGTTGGTCTGTAGGCAAAGACCATATGTTCATCTTTAGAATCTCTAAGAACAGTAGGCGCCAAATCGACGTCAATTAAATCATTCAGGGCTTTTTTAGGTGTTTGATAGCCCAAGTCTTGTTGCGCAAATAGCCCAGTGCAAACAAGAATTACAAAAAGCAGAGTCAGTTTTTTTCTCATGACAGGTTAAGTTGAGTTGTTATGAAATTTTAAAATTCTTTAAGCCAATACTGGTGATGAGCCATAAAGCCTTATAATACGTCTATCTGTCTACTGTATTTAATAGACAGAGTTTGATTGTTTATTTGATCGATCCAATCTTTGTCTTTTACAATATTGAGTACCACATATAAACCTGCATTTGCTTTTTGAAGTAATCCAAATCTGGCATTTAAAGAGGTGACATTTGTGATATTATTATACTGTACCAAACTCTGAACAAACATCTTAGGGGTAAACGAATAGCTCAATCGAGCTCCTGTAATCAAAGCGTTCACATCTCCATTAAGTAATCTTAAATCAGAGTAAGTCAGGTTGATATTGGCCGAGAACTTATTGCCAGAACGAATGTTCATGGTGTTTGAAAACTGCATTCGATTTCCGCCGTAATATCCTCCAATAAAAGTTCTATTGTAAAAATTAATAGCCTTATTCGGATTCGTTATCAAGACAAGCTGTAGTTCTTGGTGATTGTATTCTCCAACTGGAACTTCAACTCCAGTAAGCGAAAAAGGCTCAAAAACACCCTCTGTTCTAAAATTAATTCCAGTGTGAATTTCAAAGCCGCTTGGCCAAACCCAGTGATTATCCACGTGTAAAAAACTACTGATTAAACGATTGTCAAAATCATAATAGCTAAACCCTGAGACATGAGGTCTAACTTCAAATATAGGTCCCAAATTTTTTGTTCTCCATTGTTTAAAAATTAAAAACTCGGGCTTTTTAAAAGAGGAGCGCAATAAAAACCCTACTTCAGGATTAAAGCCTTCACCGAGTTCGGTATAGCCTAAACTTACGCGCCAGCCATCCCAATTGTAATTTCCTTTGAATTGATATGCATGTTCTTGTTCACGATCTTGAAGCCCGTTACTTTTAGCAATAAATCCTGTTATATCAGCCTTTTTACCCAGTCCTAATTTTCCGTCTATTGCTATTACGTTATTAAAGTTCTCTGAACCAGCCCCAACATCATTTTTACCAACCACAATAGCTCCTAAAGACGAACGGCTTTTTGAGAAGTCATGATTGACTCGAGCAACTGAAAAATTAGTTCTTAAGCCATCTTCACTCACAGCTTCTGTTTGCATGCCTAAAAGTCCAATATTGGTTTGTCCTACTTTACCTGAAATGCGACCACCTCCAACAATTGGTACTACCGAGCCGTTTTCACCTATTCCAATTCTACGACTAAAAAATAAGTCTACCTCACCTGGGCTTCCTACAGAAAATTGTCCTGCATTCTCTAAGAAAAATGCGCGTTTCTCTGGAAAAAATAAATTAAATCGATCTAAATTGATTTGCTGTTCGTCAACCTCAACTTGCGCAAAGTCAGTATTATATGTCAGGTCTAAAGTCAAGCCTGGAGTTAAACTGTATTTTAGATCAACACCTATATCTCCATTGGTTTGAGAGCTGTTATAAGCTCCTGTATTATCTCTTGTTTCTTGACCGATGACATAGGGAAATAACTTAAGGTTTTTAGGATTCCTGAGATGCATACCATTCATTTTTCCAGCCATAGAGACTCTCTTGATTTCAAACCCCAGAGGTAGAGTAGCCCAAAAAGCAATTTCAGTGTTTTTGGCGATATTTCTTTGAAAGTTGATTCCCCATGTTTTGTCTTGGCCTGATAAGAATCGTATAGATTTCATGGGTATTTCAAACTCAGCGCTCCATCCAAATTCTCCTTTTTGAGTGACCACATTCCATGAAGCATCCCAATTTAGGTTGGTTCCTCCAATAACTCCTCCCTGCTGACGTCCAGCTCGTGAAAAGTTTCCGTCACCTTCGTTATCAATCTGTGCGTCGTATTGTTTGGCATCTGGGTTAGTTCCGAACAAAAACCCATTTTGTTGGTCGTTATAGGTGTCTATTATAAACTGAAAACTATCCTCATCATTGAGTTTTGCGTCTCTTCGGGAATCAGAAACCACGATACGCTCTGGAGTGCTATCATAACAAACCACAGCGACCAAAAAAGAGTTATTTGTATAGGCTACCCTGATTTCTGTTTTTTCACTTACCGCCGCTCCGAAATTGGGAGTTACTTGAGTTAAATCAGTAATGGGGTCTATATCTTGCCAAACTGGGTCGTCTATGACATTTCCGTCTATAACAGGTTCTGAAGTTTTTAAGGCTACCGGGGCAAAAGATGGTCGCTCTTTATAGTTATTTTCTTGCGCATTGATGAATTGTAGGCTTGTCAATAAGAGCACAAACCCGAATAGTCTTAGTCTCATGTTTCGCGATTAATTTAGTCGTAGTAGTGAAGATAGATTTTTTTTTGTCAAAAATTTATTCGACACCCAAAATAGTCTCGTATTGCTTTTGCATTGACTGCAACTGGTTTAGACTATCTGTTGCCAAGTTCTGCTGCTGCCCTATATCTGTTTTTAAATGGTACAACAATGGAGTCTCGCTGTTTCCAAGTTCAATGTTGGTAAAACGACTCACCGCACGACGACGCGTGTAAGGAGGAATATACACCCAGTCTTCGGTTCTCAGTGCAGTTCTACCGCTGGCTTCGATAATTAAATCCTCTCGCCCTACATGTGATTGACCCAAGAGGGTTTGATGCAAATCGTGACTATCAACAGTGCGTTCTTCGCTCTTGACTATTGCAGCCAAAGAAGAAAATAAATCGAGTTGGCTAATAAGTGAACTTGATGTTCCGGTTTGGATTTTTCCTTTCCAATAGGCTACAAATGGCACGTGGGTGCCCGCTTCAAAGAGACTGTATTTACCTCCTCTTAGTGGCCCCCATGGTGTGTGATTACCATTTCGCTCGACAGCTTGGTCTACATATCCGTCATTTAGAACCGGCCCATTGTCGCTTGTGAATATGACAAGAGTGTTTTCTAAAATACCTTCGGTTTCTAATTGTGCTAGTAATTCTCCTACAACCCAATCGGCTTCAACAATCACGTCACCTCTCGGGCCAAGGTCTGTAGCTCCCACAAACCTAGGGTGAGGCGTTCTTGGAACATGTGGTTGTTGCATGGGATAGAACAAGAAAAAAGGCTCCTTTGAATGGGCTGTGATAAAGGTCTTAGCCTGATTTAAAAAAGCATCGGCCATATCGATATCGCTCCATAAAGCGTTTTTTCCACCTTTCATAAAGCCAATTCTAGGAATACCATTGACAATACTATTGTTATGCCCGTGATCCCACATGACTTCTAAAAGTTCTGGATGTGTCAAAGCCGTTGGCACCCCTTCAAAGTTCGTTTTATAATCCACTTCTATAGGATCGTCTTCTTCGAGACCAACCACATTGCCGTCTTCGATATAGACGGTTGGAACTCTATCCTGTGTAGCAGCTAAAATATATGAATAGTCAAATCCCAACTGATTTGGACCTGGTGATATGGTCTCATTCCAATTCACATCTCCATCACCTAAACCCAAATGCCATTTGCCAATTATAGCCGTATAATAACCTTTAGATTGCAGCATTCTCGGAAGGGTCGCCTGAGCAGTATCAATAATGAGTGGCGCTGTGCCCGGCAAAATTCGTGCACGCTTTTCTCTCCAAGGGTAGACTCCTGTGAGTAAGGCATATCGACTTGGCGTACACGTTGCCGAACTCGAATACGCATTGACAAAATTCAAGCCCTCGTTGGCCAAGCGGTCCATGTTCGGAGTGCTTATCGCCTTTCCGCCGTTAAAGCCCACATCCCCAAATCCTAAATCATCCATATAAATTACCAGAATGTTTGGAGAAGTATCTTTTAGAGTGGGTTGACATCCAAAGGCGAAAAGCAGTAAAAGCGAAAAAAATAGAAAGATTCTCATTATATTGACTATTAGTTGTTTTGTTTTAAAACATTAATTTAAAGAATTCATTTTAAACTCTTTACCTCTTTTTCTCATGGGCATGAATACAATTGAACTCAGCAGTCGACTAAAAAATTTAGGTCTCAGTTTACCTCCAGCGCCTAAACCACTTGGAGTATATAAGCCCTTTGCCATTTCAGGCAACCATTTATACGTCTCTGGCCATGGGCCGGTTCTTAATTCTTCTCAGCTCATCAAAGGAAAAGCTGGTTTAGATCTAAATAAAGATGAAGCCAAAGAAGCCGCTCGTCAAGTAGGCCTTACCATGTTGTCTACCCTGGTGACCTATTTAGACCCAAGTATTCGTATAAAAAAGGTTGTTAAGGTGCTTGGTATGATCAATTCGACCCCAGATTTCAATGAACACACCTACGCCGTCAATGGCTTTAGCGAATTGCTCGCAGAAGTCTTTGGAAATGAAGGTGGAATAGGCGCCCGAAGTGCTGTTGGCATGATGCTCCCTCAGAATATCACAGCAGAAGTGGAAGCCATTTTTGAAATTGAGCACTAATATGGAGTGGCATCAAATTAAACATAGTGAGGAGCTCTCTAGCCCAGCTCTTGTGGTTTATCCAGAACGTGTTGAGCACAACATTCAAGAAATGCTCAAAATAGCTGGAAGTGCAGACAGACTTTGGCCTCATGTAAAAACGCATAAAATGAGTGCGATAGTCGCCCTTCAAAAAAAGCAGGGCATCACTAAATTCAAGTGTGCCACAACCTCAGAAATGCTAATGCTCGCCAGAGAAGGTGTAGATAAAATTCTCTTAGCACATCAGCCCAGTGCAGAAAAAGTAAAAACACTTTTAAGCGCTCAACAAAAGTTTTCATCAACCGAATTTTCAACCCTCTGTGATAATTCAGACAGTCTCGCTCTTTTTGAACAAGTGGCAAATGAATATCAGCTGCAATTACCTCTTTGGATTGACATCAACAACGGCATGAACAGAAGTGGAATAGTTCCTGAAAAAGCATTTGAATTATACTCGAAAATCAAATCTTCTCCTAGCTTGTGTTTTGCTGGGATTCATGTCTACGACGGGCACATCCGTGACCACGATTTAAATCAGCGCATTGCAAACTGTCAAGACCACTTTAAAACTGTTGAAGCCCTGATTGCTCAAATAAAAAGTAAAGAAAAGCAGGCAATCAAACTCATTACTGGAGGCTCGCCAAGTTTTTTACCGCACGGTTTAAGAAAGGATAATTATTTGAGTCCGGGAACCACATTGTTATGGGATTTGGGGTATCAAAAGATATGGGCTGAATCTCCTTTTAAACAGGCTGCCCTCATTTTGACTCGTTTAATCAGCAAGCCCGCACCATCCATTTATTGTTTTGACTTAGGACATAAGGCACTTGCCTCTGAAATGCCTATGCCGAGGGCTTCAATCATTGGATTTGAAAATGCTCAGCACATTGGGCAAAGTGAAGAACACCTCATCCTAAAAATAGCATCTCCCGTAGATTGTAAAGTGGGCGATTTGTTTTATGCCGTTCCCGTTCACATCTGTCCAACCGTTGCCAAATACAATGCAGCCTATGTTTGTCGCGAACATGAAGCCAAAGAAGTCTGGCCGATTGAGGCAAGAGATTATTTAATTCACCCTCCTTTATGAAATTTATTATTGACGCCCATCTAGATCTTTCTATGAATGCAATGGAATGGAATCGTGACCTGAGACACGAAGTTTCATACATCCGTCAAAGCGAAGCCGGACTAAACGATTTTCCAGATCGTGAAAAAAATACAGTTTCATTTCCAGCAATGAGAAAAGGAAACATCGGGATTTGTGTTGCAACTTTAATTGCTCGCTATGTTAAGCCAAACAATCCCCTTCCGGGATGGAACTCTCCCGAACAAGCCTGGGCTCAAACTCAGGCCCAACTCGCTTGGTACAGGGCAATGGAAAAAGACGGTTCCCTAGTTCAGCTTAAATCAGCTGCAACATTAGAGCAGCAATTTGCAAACTGGCAACAAGAAAAAGAAATGCCATTGGGCTATATACTCAGTCTCGAGGGCGCAGATTCCATTGTAAGCTTAGAGCATCTAGAACTGATGTACGAAGAAGGTTTACGTGCTATAGGAGCTGCGCACTACGGACCTGGAACCTATGCGCATGGCACAGATGCAGAGGGAGGAATTGGACAAAAAGGCAAAGATTTGGTAAAAAAAGTAGAAGAACTAGGCCTCATCTTAGACCTCACGCACCTATGTGATGAAAGTTTTTGGGAGACCTTAGACTATTATGCTGGACCCCTTTGGGCAAGTCATTCAAACTGCAGAACGCTTGTTCCCGATCACCGACAATTCAGCGATGAGCAAATCAAAGCTATCATCGCTAGAAAAGGTATTATAGGTATGGCCTTCGATGCTTGGATGATGATTCCTGATTGGGAGCGAGGTATAACAACCCCTAAAGCCTCAGGACTTAAAATAGAAACCATCATAGCCCATATCGACCACGTCTGTCAATTGACAGGCAGCAGTGAACATCTGATGATTGGCTCTGATTTAGACGGTGGTTTTGGAAAAGAACAATGCCCCCATGATTTAGAAACGATTGCCGATTTGCAAAAACTAGACGGTCTTCTAGGCCAAAAAGGATATAGCCCTTCAGACATTGATAATATTCTTTACAAAAACGCACTTAATTTTTTAAGTACGCATTTGCCCTAAACTTTTTTGTTTAACAAGTTCATTCTGTTACCTTTAAAATGATAACCTAGTGAACAAAAAACATGAGAAACCCAAGAGACATCGTTAAAATAAGAGTGCACGACGGTATTTTAGGTTTAATTTACCTCGGCTCTGTAGCCTTAGCCAATGAATTTGGCTATAATTTTATTTATGTTGCTGTAGCCACCGCAGTGCTTCAAATTCTTAGCCCGATCACAAAGTTCTGTCCAGTATACACTATATTGAATAAGCTGATGCCAGATACTACACCCATGCAAAATGGAAGCAGAACGGAATAGTCTTTTTATTCAGGAGCGATTTCGACAATCATTTCAACTTCAACGGCAATACCAATCGGCAGAGAATTCATGCCAACGGCTGATCTTGCATGCTTACCTTTTTCTTGAAAAACCTCAACCATCAAATCAGAAAATCCGTTGATGACCTTGGGCTGATCTTGAAATTCTGGGGTGCAATTTACCATTCCCAAAACCTTGACAATTCGCTTTACTCGACTTAAGTCGCCTAATTCATTTTTTAAAAGTGCCAGATGGTTAATTCCTGTAAGGCGAGCGGCCTGATACCCCTCTTCTAAGCTTAGATCTTCTCCTACCTTACCTTGAATGTATGTGCCATCACTTTGTTTTGGTCCGGTTCCAGACAAAAACAACAAATTGCCCGTTTGAACCACACTGACATAATTAGCCACAGGTGCGGATGGCTTCGGCAAATCAATACCCATAGCTGCTAATCGCATTTCAGGGGTTTCAGTTTTTTCAACAGTAACCGCTTCTGTTTCTTTGCTCATGCATGAACTCAGTATAAGGAGTCCTGCCAACATAAAATTTCTCATACGTGTTTTAATTTATTGGTTTTTGATATTTAATGTGTTTTGTCTTTCAGTATTCAAGATAAGTTTTGTCACATCTGGTCTCGAATAATGCCCAACCGGATCAAAGTTTTGACGTTCTTCAAAGACCCTCTTCAATTCAATTTCGCTATAAATTAATCCTTCTTTGTCAACTATAGGTTCAACCAACCATTCTCCGTTTGGACCAGCAATTGCAGAGCCTCCATCCGCTAAAATAGCAGGAGCCTTCTCCATCAAGTCGTCGTAATAAGGGGTGTCTCTGGGAAAGTCTTCTTTCCGCATTAAGCTTGATGCAGAAACAACATAAGACCTCGACTCTCTAGCGATAAAACGCGTAATGTCTTTAGTGTTATGAAGTCCCCCTGGCCATACTGCTATATGGAGATTTTCTCCCTGTGCATAAAGTGCTGCCCTGGGAAGCGGCATCCAATTTTCCCAGCAATTAAGTCCGCCTAGAGTAAAGCCATTTAAATCGTGAACCCGTAATCCGTTTCCGTCACCTGGAGCCCAAGTCAATCGCTCATCATAGGTGGGTTGCAATTTTCTATGGACGGATTGGATTTCTCCTATTTGATCAATGTAAACCAAGGAACAGTAAAGACTGTGCCCTCCTCTATCAGCAGCTCGTTCAATGATGCCTAAATACACAGCAATTTCAAGCTCTTTAGCCAAAAGACAAATGCCCTCGAGGTCTCCACTTTCGATTTGAATAGCGTTCATAGCATAGTGAGCATGGAGTGATTTATTGATTTGCAACTCCCATTTTGCCCCATCGCTAAGTGCTAACCAAAAGGGATAGCCAGGAAGAAAGCCTTCGCCAAACACAATCAAATCTGCTTTTTCTTTTGCGGCATCGCGTATCGCCTGCTCTGCTTTTTCAATTGTCCGGTTCTTATTCAACCAAACCGGTGCCAACTGCGCTATTGCAATCTTGAGTTCACTCATTTCTCCAAAGATTTAAAATGAAGTTAGTAAACATTTCTCTTCTCTTGAGTAAACTTAGTATCTCCTTTGAATTTTATACCTTTTAAGCTACTTATTAACCGTTCAATGAAAAAAACTTTTACCCTAGCGCTTCTTGTTCTCTTTAGTTTTTCAAATGCTCAAGATAAAATGAGCTGGTTTGAAGAGGCCAAACTTGGCATCTTTATACATTGGGGAATTTATGCCGTCGATGGGATTAGTGAATCTTGGTCTTTTTACAACGGATACCTCTCGCATGAAGATTATATGAAACAACTGGGTGGTTTCACTGCTGAAAAGTACCAAGCCAAGGATTGGGTAAAACTAATTTCAAACAGCGGTGCTAAATACACTGTAATCACCTCAAAACACCACGATGGTTTTGCCCTTTGGAATTCGAAACACGGAAACTTAAATGCCTTTTCATCAGCTAAGGCACAGAAAGATGTATTAACACCCTTTGTGAAAGCCGTTCGTAAAAGCGATTTAAAGCTTGGCATGTATTTTTCGCTTCCGGACTGGTCTTATGAAGACTATACCCATCACACCAATAATACTATACGTTATCAAATCGCAACTGACTCTTTGCGTTGGAATAGGTATTTGAATTATATGAACGCGCAGCTGGACGAACTCAGCCAAAATTATACTCCTGATTTATGGTGGTTTGATGGCGATTGGGAGCATTCATCTCAAGAATGGAGGGTAGACGAAATCAAAACCAAACTGATCGCCCAAAACAAAAACAGCATTTTCAATTCTAGGCTAAATGGTAAAGGAGACTACGAGACTCCAGAAATTGGAATACCAGTGATGGCTCCTCGCTCAAAACATTGGGAGCTTTGTGTCAGCATTAACGATTCTTGGGGGTATCAACCCAATGACAATAATTATAAATCACCTATGCAGGTTATTGATCTTTTTGTAGACACCCTCAGCAAGGGAGGAAACCTACTCTTGAATATTGGCCCCAAGGCTGACGGTAGCATCCCCGATGCACAAAAAAACGTACTCAATGAATTAGGTCGCTGGATTAAAAAACATCAGAGTGCCGTTTATCCCACCCAAAGAGGAATTCCTTACGAACACTTCTATGGGCCAACAACCTTGAGTAAAGACCGCAAAACCCTCTATCTCTATCTCAGAGATATTCCAAAAGACGGGAATATTATTTTAAAAGGAATCAGCAATAAGATCAACAGGGCCTATGTGGTAGGTCAAGGGGCTATTTTAAACCAACAAACCATTTGCACGGTCTATTGGAATAAATATCCGGGGCTAACCTATATCGAAGTTCCCAAAAAAAGTATAGACCCCTATTACACCGTTATTGCCGTACTACTCGATGATGAAATTGAGTTGTATCGAGAACACAACGGCGCCGTTGAGCAGAATTAAAAATCCTTGTAGTTCCACTGCCCGCGATAAGTGCGATCCAATAACATAGAAGCGCTTCTGTCATTTTCAAAAGCTTCGCTTATTGGATCCCATTTTAAAGGGCGTTGAAGATCGTAAGCAATATTGGCTATGTTGCATATGGATGCGGTTCGGTGACCAATTTCTACATCACAAATCGGCATCGAACGCTCTCTTATCGCATTTAACCAATCGACAAGGTGGTTCTCACTTTTGTAAACGCGATTCTTATCTCTTCGCTTAAGTGGTGTTGTCGCTAAGTCTTCATTAGGAAATGTCTTGAGATAACTACGGCTGACTTCAAGTCGCCCTTCTGTTCCAATAAAGCGAATTTCATTATTTCCCTCACCCCATTTGGTATGCTCTACTTTGATGCCATTCTCGTAGGTATAAGTAAGTCCAAAGTCTGAACGTTCTTTTGGTGGTTCAAAGAGAATCGGTCCAGAGTGATCCATATCTAATGCCCATTGTACAATATCGAACATATGAGCGCCCCAATCGGTAACCATTCCCCCGCCAAAAGGCTTGTAATCTCTCCATTGTCCCCAGCGCTTATCGTCTAAAGGGCACGCCAAATCTCGGTGATACCCTCTATAAGATGCAGGGCCAATCCAAGCATTCCAATCAATATTCTCTGGGATAGGCTGAGAAGGTAAATCGCAAAATTTATAGGGCTCACCGATGGCCACCTTAACCTCTATGATATCACCGATATATCCGTTTCGAATCAGTTCCACCGCATGTCTAAATCGATCCCAAGAACGCTGCATACTACCTGTTTGAAAAACACGCTTGTATTTTCGAGTAGCATCGACCATTGCTCTTCCTTCAGCAACAGATGACGAGAGTGGTTTTTCACAGTAAATATCCTTACCCATTTTTGCCGCATCCACCGCCATTTGTGCGTGCCAATGGTCTGGTGTGGCAATCACTACCGCGTCTATATCTTTTCGCTCTAATAGCGCTCTATAAGAAGTAAAATTCATTAGGTTGTGAAGGGGCTTTTCGCCCTTGCTTAGCTCTTTCTTCATCATGTCTTCAAAAAAAGTGAGCTTTTCTGAATCGACATCACTTGCCGCCATGACCACTGCCTGATCATAATTTAAAAAGTTGCGCATTAATCCTTGACCCTGTTTCCCTAGACCGATAAAACCCAATTGAATTTTATCATTAGGGCTAGTGCCTGAAAAGCCCAGAACATGACTTGGCACAATACTGAATACAGAAGCTGAAGCCGCTGTTTTTTTAATGAAAGTTCTTCTTTTCATCTATTTTAATTTAGTCGTTGTTCTTTCAAGATAATAAAGAATTTCATGTAAAAAAGGAGTGACAAGAAATAATCATTAACTTGATATTCAACTAACTAATTAATTAGGCATGCGTTCTTTTCTAATTGCTTTTACAGCACTTTTCATATGCACTCAAGGTCTAGCCCAAAAGACCAGAGTGTACGACTTAAAACTCGAAGGTCAAACCAAGCCCTTAGGCATATCGAGCTCTTCTCCGAGTTTTTCATGGAAGATCAGCTCTGATTTAAACGGTGTTATGCAGACACATTATCAAATAATGGTTTCTAAAAGCTCTTCTTTTAGAACTAATGAACTTGTCTGGGATTCAAAAAAAATCGAAAGCGACCAAAGTCAATACCTCAAATACAAAGGCCCAAAACTAGAGGCGAATCATCGCTATTTTTGGAAAGTCAGGGTGTGGAACAGCAAAGAAAAAAAGCCAACTACAAGTGCCTTAAATCATTGGTCCATGGGCTTGTACAATAAAGACTGGACCGCCAAATGGATCACTCAAAACGAAGCAGATAATAGAAGTCGAAAAAGCCCTTATTTCAAAAAAGACTTTTCAACCTCTCAAAAGATTCAATCGGCCTTTTTGCACATCAGTGCTCAAGGCATGTACGAAGCCTACCTCAATGGCAAAAAAATTGGAGATGATTATTTGACCCCAGGCTGGACGGCATACAACGATCGCATTCAATACCAAACCTACGATGTAAAAGAGCATTTAACTAAGAATAACGCACTTGGCGTTGTGTTGGGTAGTGGATGGCACAGGGGTTATTTGGCTTGGTCAGACAATAAAAACACCTATGGCGATGACATCTCATTTATTTCACAGCTAATCATTACCTACCATGACGGAAGTCAAGAAGTAATTGAATCTGATAGAAGTTGGAGCTACAAACACGGCGCTATAATCGATTCTGAACTTTACGATGGTGAATTCTACAACGCCCTTCTCGAAGACAATTGGTGCGCCTACGGTATTCCCCTACAAAATAATCGAGCTGCAGTTTTGGCCGAAAATGTTACACAGCGATTAGTAAATACACACAACGAGACAATCAAGGCGCAAGAAATACTAGATGCTATTGCGTTAATCACCACTCCCGAGGGAGACCAGGTCTTAGATTTTGGACAAAATTTAGTGGGATGGATTGAATTTTCTAATGCGGGTCAAAAGGGCGACACCTTGCGCTTGTATCACGCAGAAATTCTAGATAAAAATGGAGCATTCTACACCGAGAATTTAAGAGATGCAGACCAATTGAACACCTATATTTTAAATGATAATCCCGAGAAAGTTTACCGTCCTCATTTTACGTTTCAAGGCTTTCGATATGTCAAGGTAGAAGGTATTACCACAATAGATCCTTCAAAATTTAAAGCTGTTGCATTGTATTCAGATATGCAAACGACAGGACATTTTGAATCCTCAAACCAAAACATTAATCAGCTTCAACAAAATATCTTATGGGGGCAAAAAGGGAATTTTTTAGATGTTCCTACGGACTGTCCACAAAGAGACGAACGTTTGGGTTGGACAGGAGATGCTCAAGCGTTCTACAACACGGCCAGCTTTAATATGGAAGTTAAAAACTTCTTTGATAAATGGCTGATAGACCTCAGTTTAGATCAGCGCGAAGACGGGTCTGTTCCATGGGTGATTCCAAATGTTTTAGGGGAAAGCTCCTCTGGCTCTGCGGGTTGGGCAGACGCAGCAACTATAATTCCATATAATCACTATCTCGCCTACGGAGACAAAGAACAGTTGGCAGTGCAATACGAAAGCATGAAAAACTGGGTGGAATACATGTACGTCAACAGCACAGACGGAAAGTATACAGGAGGGTTTCACTTTGGAGATTGGTTATTTTTCAAGCCCGAATACGATAATGACGGCCGCGCTGCAATTACCAATAAAGAGCTCATTGCACAGTGTTTTTATGCCAAATCAACGTCCATCATGAAAGAGGTCTCAGCAATCCTTGGCTATCATGATCAGGCGAAAATATATGAAAGTCGATTGGAAAAAATCAAAACTGTATTTCTCGACGAGTACATGACTCCCAATGGACGACTCGTCTCTGACACACAAACAGCCTATGTGCTCGCTCTTGCCTTTGATTTAGTTCCTGAAGGCCTCAAAGCTAATGCGGCCAAACGCTTAGCAAACAACGTGAAGAGTTATGACACACATTTAACGACAGGCTTTTTGGGCACGCCTTATCTGTGTCATGTGCTTACAGATAACGGATATGAAGACCTCGCTATGGCCTTGTTGTTACAAGAAACCTATCCCTCGTGGTTATATCCCGTTACTATGGGCGCCACCACCATATGGGAGCGTTGGGACGGTATCAAACCTGATGGGTCCACACAGACTCCAACTATGAATTCATATAATCACTACGCCTATGGAGCGATTGGTGAATGGATGTACAAAGAGCTTTTAGGCATAAAGTTGGATCCCCAGCATCCAGGATTTAAAAAATTCAAAATCAGCCCGCTTTTTGACAAAAACTTTGAGCACATCAAAGGACATCACATTTCTCCTTATGGGAAAATAGCCGTAAACTGGGAATCTAAGAATGAACAACTACACCTTAGTGTTGTGATTCCAGCAAATACAAGCGCTGAAATTGAGCTTCCTGAAAATCGAAATTGGAAACTTAAATCTGAAAAAGAATGGCAAACAACAGCAGCTACTTTTGAGTTAGATTCTGGTCGCTACGAGTTAATTGGAAATTTAAAACCTTAATTCGGGGATTGCATTTGATTAATATAGATTTTAATCAGCTCAAGGCCTTCTTGATGAACAACACTGCGACCCAGTTCTGGCATACGTATCGCAGGGTCGACACTAGCCATTCTATAGGTAAAAATAGATTCTTCAGCTTTTCCGGGAACAATGCCGTACTGAAAATCACCTGATCCTTTTCCTGCTGCTACAGGAGGCTTGTATACCCCTCTTGCTCTTTGGTCAGTTTGCTGATACTCCAAATAAAGACCTGAATTCTTAGCGCTACCTCTTTTAGAATGGCAATGCGCACAATTGGCATCGAGATAAGCGTGGGCTCGGTTTTCTAAATTTCCGCTTGAATCATCATTCCATACCGGCATTGCTGCAACCTCATCTAAATTGTTCATTCCAATTAATAGTTGCTCTGTCTTAAAATAATTTAACTGGTTGATTTGCGTGCTAATAAAGCTGTATTCTTTATTGAGTTGGGCAGCAGTCATTCCAACTGGTGAAATTTCGTTGTCTATGCTATGACAATTTTTACATTGATTATTATTTGGAACAACGTATTCAAAGGTTTTGAGCTTTCCTTCTGTATGTCTGTATTTTATCGGAATAGCGCTTCCGGTATAATTCAAATAGGCCTCTGTTTGTTCTTCGTTCCATATATAGTTTAAAGGAATCCATTTACTTTCTCTGTTAAGAAGTAAACGCGTTTCGATCAATTTTGAAGCGTTTGTTTGGCCTGCCTCCTCAATATGTTCGTACCTAAAGTTTTTAATCAAAATGCTTCCTGCTTCAAAACGCATTGGCCCATTTGCTTCAAAACTCATTTTAGTCGCATTAGGTAAATAGACAAAGCGTTCTTTTAAGGCGTAATTCGAAAAAAGAGGCGTATTGATGTCGTATGGATAAACGTTTGTTTCTGGTTCTAGTTTTGAGAGTTCTCCTTTAAAAAATCCATAGGCAGATAATTTCTCTAACTCCTGTGAAACGGTTTGATCTTGCAAAATTGAAGAAGAAACCTTTCTCGCTTTTGGAGGGATATTTTTGTCTTCACCGCAAGCGAAAAATAACAAAGAGGTGAGCCCAGAAAAAAGATATGCTCTACTCGCCTTCACATTCAAACATATTAACATCCGTTGTAAATCCTTCAAAATCATTAGACCCATCAAGATATGCAAAGCTTGCCCCTTCATTATTTTCCAAGCAAATTAAATGCGCCTGGTCTTGAAGTTTGCCGTTTTGAGCTATAATGCCGTCGTACACAATGTCAGGAATTTTAAAGCCATTTTTAAACGCCCATAACAAACCAAAATCATTTGAAAAGGTGGGTAATAAAAATCGATTTTCGAACCTGTTTTGGTTAGCGTAAACGCGGCCCGAGTACGGATTGTAATTTAAGTCATTTTTAAAATCGGTATCAATGCCTCTTAGGCCTCTGTCTTCGGCTTCATCAGAGAGTTCAGCGTCCTCTTGTTCTAAAGCAAAAAGCTCGTAACTCACGATAGACATATTCGAAGTCTTATGGTCTTTGATCTCATTGTCAAAAAGCTTTACGTCTTTGGTGGCCATAACAATCACTCCTGTACCTTTAGGAACAGCGCTCACAATTGAACCTTTTACGGCAAAATTAGAAAGATTGTTGTCGTAAACTCGATTGTTATACGCCTTGACGTGTCCGCCAGACATGGTTAATCCCGGCAGATTGAAAATGAGCACTCCACTTGTGTTATTGAAGACTTCGTTTTCGTAAATTTCAACATTAGTACTGTTTTCACTTTCTACTCCAGCCACATTGAAAAAAGCCTTATTGTTTCTGATAATCACCTTGTCTGATTGTCCGACATAAATTCCCGCATCAGAGGAGCCGATGACCTCGCTTTGCTCAATCAGCACATTTGTCGAAAGTACAGGATACAGTGCGTAGGCACCGTTTTCTTCTGAGACTTCACCAGTCCAAGCCGATCTTATGCGCCTAATGATTAAGGTATCTGTTTCGCTCACCTTCAAATTATCGCCTGCCGCGTCTTCGATGGTAAAATCCTCTAAAGTAATATGCTGCGAATTTGTAATTTTTATGCCCTCTGCTCCAGATTTTTGTCCTTTAAAAGAAAGCACCGTTTTGTCCATTCCCTTTCCTCTGATAGTCAAGTGTTTCTTGTTGTCTAGACTTAAGGATTGAGAAAATAAGAAATGTCCTTCAGGCAATTCAATTACAGAGCTGTCTTTGGCAAAAATAAATTCCTTTACCAAGGCCTCTTCTAAATCGAGGTAATCGCGTTCAGGGTCATAAGATGGCAGCTTAGAAGAAAGGCTGCAAACAACCAAAATTATTATTACAATTGCCGCAAGACCAAGTACGAGCTTTTTCATTTTTAAATAGTTGACAAAGAACTTGAAGATACTAAAACAAAAACAGAAGAGCTGTTTTTATCACAAGAGATCTTTAGCATTTCTTTTTTTAAAGCATCGGTAACTGTAATCCATTTTCAGTATAAGTCAATACACTTATAGATGGCAATGACGGAGTTGAAATTAGTTTAAACACCTCAAGGTTTATTCTTAGACCCTACTAACTTAAACTGCATTTGAACTTGCAGGGCTGAAGTCGAAATGGAATAATTTTCATCCTTTGACAATTCGTTTAGGACATTAGTAAAACCAACCGCTAAACTCATTACCGGACCAATGTCTAAGCCCAAGCCTATATTTAACATGGTCGCATTTTCTTTGGTATAAGTTGCAATCACTTTACTCCGGTCTGACAAGAGGGCCAAGCCGCCTCTTAGATAGAAACCGTTAGAACGTCCGTCAAGATAGTAATCGGCATTTAGCCCCACCTTAAAAACGCTGTTGCTTTCGTCATTGACTTTTTCACCAAAGTTTAGGCCTACAGAAGGTTGAAGGTCTAGGTTTTTGGAAACTGGAATATCATAAAAAGCTCCAATGCCAATTACATTCGAAGGGTCTTCGGTAATGATTATGGCTCCATTTCTACTTTCTATTTTTGATTTAGCCGACTCATACCCTGTCGAGAATCCAAATTGTGAATACATCTCTAAAGTGACAAGGAGCACAACAATTGTCATTTTTGCTTTCATTCTTTATATTGTTCTTCAGTAAATATACCTGTTTATGAATTCAAATGTCGCCTCTAAGGCGTCCACCCAATTTTGGTGAAGAAGAAAGCCATGGACCTCATCAGGAAAAATGAGCTGCTCAAAATAGATCCCTCGATCTCTCAATTGTTCTGAAAGCACAACAGTTTCAGAAAAAGGAACATTTCTATCATCATCACCATGTATTAGTAAGACCGGGCTTTTCCATCCATCCAAGTACGCCTCAGGAGAAGATTTAAAAGCGCGTTCAGCGATTTCTGGATAAAAACTTTTATTATACCAGCTCGCAAAGGTTGGAAGTTCTGTGTTCCAATTGTGCACTCCATGAATATCAACACCAACAGCGAACAAATCACTTCTGCGAGCGAGTCCATGTGCAGTTAAATACCCTCCATAACTTCCACCCCAGATTGCGATTTTTTCAGAATCTACATCATCTCTCGAGGCCAAATATAGACCCGTGCCTATTAGATCGTTTACTTCGCTCGCTCCAGTAATTCCGTAGTTCTCTGCCTCCCTAAAGTCTGTGCCGTATCCTATACCACTGCGATAATTTATCATGACTGCAATATATCCTTGACTTGCAAAGTACTGTTGAAGGGCAAAAGCATTGCTGTAATATCCACTGTAATGATAGGTTTGAAGCATCTGTCTACGACTGCCTCCATGTAAGAAAACCGTTGCGGGATATTTTTTTCGTTTGTTATAGTTATTCGGATAAAAAACAGTTGCATTAAAGACCCTTCCATCGGTAGCGGTAATTTCAATTACCTCAGGCGCCTTTTGTTTATCAAAAACTTTAGCCTGTTTGCCGATAAGCTCTATTCTGTTTTTCTCAAACTTAGCTGGCCTTGAAGTGTGTTGAGCAGTAGTTCTCAAAAAAGCGAGTCCATTTGCTGTTTCTTTGGCGTTAAACTCTGAGCCCTTTCCTTTGGTTAACATCGTCATCTTATGTGAAGCCAAATCAACTCGCCCTATATGTCTTCTGTGAATGTCTCCAATGTTTGTCGTAACAAACAGTGACTGCCTGTCTCGAGAAAAGGAGTAATCTTCTACGATTCCTGCTCCCTTGGTTAGTTCAGTGAGCTTAGCTGTTGAAATTTGTAAGGCGTATAAATGCATCCAGCCTTCTTTTTCCCAAGGAAAAACCAATTCATCTTTAGAGATCCACTCCAAAGCGGCTCCTGGAAATTGTCCAAAAAACACTGATCCCATGCCTTGTTCTGCCTGCCAAACTTTCTTTGAAGCATGCTGTTCTAAATCAAATACGTGAATACTCCAGGGATGTCCGGTTTTTTGCGGTGTAAACGGAGGCACATCTTTGGCATTAGGTCTTCTTATAAAAGCAATCGATTCACCGTCAAGGCTCCATTCTGCAGAAAAATCCCTGTCTAAAGAAGGATTCAAAAAGTGTACTTTTTTCTTTTCAATGTGATATACTCCAATATAAGAGTGGTCTCCTCTGGAGCTTGTAAATGCAATTTGACTATCGTCAGGACTCCATTTAATGTCAGATTGACTACCTCTTACTTTAAATAAGAGCTTTGCTTCAGGTTCTGCCTCCGTAAGATCGGTCAACCAAACTTGACCTCCTTTAATAAAAGCCAATCTAGAACCATTGTGAGAAAGACTTGGTCTTGATCCAGCGGCAATTTGAATCGCATCTGCCTCGCTCAAAGACTGCATATAAATGACCTGTTCGGTGTTTTCTTGAAGAAGTGCAGGATTAGCTGGCTCTCCTTGTCGATTTTTGGTATTGCCTCGGATAAAAATAATGCTTTTATCGTCTGATATGAATTGTAAGTTTCCGAGCTCTACGCCCTGATCTCCTTGATAATTTGTAAGCTGCCTAACCGATTCAAAAGAGGAGCCATTAGCTACAAAAATATTGCGCTCTCCGGCACTATTATCCACCCACGCAATAGTTTCACCGTCATTTGAAACCGTTAAATCAGTAGCAAAAGGGGCGTCCAAAATTTCTTTTAGGCTTTGGGCTTGCGTACTAAGACCTATTAAAAAAAGGAAATAAAAAATACCGAATTTTCTCATACTCATAAATTTATTTTAAGTTACAATTTTAACTCGTCTCCAAAAAGACCCTTTATTACGCCAAAGAGCATTTTCAAATTACCTAATAAAGGCTATAATAGGAAATCGCAACAAATATTGTAAATTCAATTATGCTTAGAGACTTTAGAAAGATTAATGGAGATCTCGTAGACTTGAGTGAGCACACAAAAAATATCATTTCGTCAAACCCAGATTGCGAAATTCATGTTGGGTCAGATTCTCAAAATTATAAGAACCAGACGACTTATTCTGTTGTAGTTGCATACAGACTAGGAACGAATGGTGTTCATTATATCTATCATAAAGTCAAGGTAGAAAAAATCAAAGACCGCTGGACAAAACTTCTTAAAGAAGCGGAATTAAGTATTGAAGTCGCTGAATGGTTGACTTCAAACGTAGGCGTTGACCTCCAGATCGACATGGATTTCAATGAAAATGAAAGCTACTATTCAAATAGGCTTGTTCAACTTGCAAAAGGATGGGCTAATTCTTTGGGCTATAAGGTAAACATTAAACCAAACATACAAATAGCAACAAAAGCAGCTGATTTTCAGTGCAGATAAGTCTTTATAAATTATGACTGTCAGTCACTCTGGATTTGTACACTAGCTTTTCTGTCGTAAATTTTATCCATATTCGTCTGAATACTGGTGTCTTCTAAGAATGAATTCACATAACTCATGAATTCAGGAGCAAAGCTTTCTTCTCTCATTGACCAATAGTATTGAAAACCCTTGCTGTCTTTTGCTGCTTTCATTATGCTTGCAATTGAATTGTTTATTCTAGAATCTAATGTGCCATCGTCGTCGAAATAATAGGCGTTTTGAAAATTCAGCATAAGCGCATGAAGGTTGAGAACACATTGGAACCTTTCTTCTGGAGTAAGAGGCTCAGGATCAATAAAAAACTGATAATAAATGTGACTAGATTGCTCGTCGTTCGCTAACTCTGAATACCAGGTTGTAATTGAAAAAACAGTCTGGTTTGCGTTAGAGGATCTTATAGCCTTGGCATTCTCCCTAAATTGAATAGCTGCATAAAGTAAACTGATTATTATTCCTGCTGAACCAACTATTTCAGCTATTTTGGAAAGTTTTTTAAGTTTCAAGTTTTTCGTTTTTGCTTAATCCAGAATTATATTGTTTTCAAGTAAAATAGATTTAATAAAGTTGCGCTTAACTTGTACTGGATCGCCAAAACTAGAGGTGTTACCTAAACTTGTTTCTATTGTGTCAACAATTTGGTCAATACTAAGCCCTTTTTGGTGTCCTTTCATTGTTTTGTTATAAAATTCTTTTAGCCCTAAGCACAGCTTATTTACTTCACTCTTGTTGCTTAAGCCTCCATGACCTGGAATAATAATGGTGTTTTCGTCACAAACCGAGTTAATCATTTCTAAATTTTTGATAAAGCCTCTAATACTGCCCCCATTAGAAATATCAATAAATGGTATTCCATACAATACAAACGAATCTCCGGTATGTACAACATTAGAGTTTTGAAATTTTATAATAGCATCTCCGTCAGTATGACCATTACCAAAATAAAAGATAGATATCTCCTCGTGGCTTTCATGAAGGCTTAGTTCCTTTTCAAAAGTTATTGTTGGTAATTCATTTTCTTCGTGTTTGGGCACATAAAAATTATCTAACGCTGCATATATTCCGCCATATGCTTTTGTCTCCATTTTTTGTCGATCCCGCACATTATGATGAGCAATAATTGGTATATTTTGAGCCCCATAGGCACGGTTGCCGTCAGCATGATCATAATGGTAGTGCGTATTGATTATATATTTGATTGGTTTAGCACTAACCTCTCTAACCGCATCAGTGATCATATCTTCTATAATCTCAAAAGAATTATCAATCATAATAACGCCATCATCTGTCTCAAATAAGCCAATGTTTCCCATTCCTGCTCCAAGTCCTTCAATCATATAAATATCATTTTTAACTGGAATTACTTTTAATATCATATTACTCTCAACAGATGAAACTGTCTGATTATATTTCGCATACTTTTCTTGTGAAAAAGAAATTGCAAAACAAATTAAAAAACATAATGTTGATAGCTTTTTCATTTTTATTTGCTTGTTGATTTTGATTAAAGATAAAAATAAGTAGCAAAGTAAAAAAACCTCAAGAAGAGGGGTTTTATCGGTGGTCCCACCTGCCATTGAATATGGTTTGTATATACCATGATTATCAATGAGTTAGATAAATTAGGTCGTTCTGAATCCGAACCTTTTTGTTTAGTGATCTGAACCTCACAGAAAATCAAGATTTTTTTACTATAAACCCTGGTTCAAGTCCCAAAAGAACCATACTTTATCAGTTTACGAAATATTTAGTACATTTGTATTATACAACTTGAATAATACTTAAAAATGATTTCAGATTTACTTCATTCATGGGAAGAGACTTACAAGAAAGGGCAGTTAACACTCTGGATTTTTCTTTCGCTTAGAGATGGTGAAAAATATGTAGATGAAATAAAAGAGTTCATTGAAAAATATTCAAATAAAACATTGTCTTGTGAAGAACAAAGTATATATAGAAGTTTAAGAAAATATCTTCATTTAGGTATTGTTGAGTTTAACTTAAAAGAAGGAAATAAAGGCCCTGACCGAAAGTATTATTTTTTGACAAAAACAGGCGACTCTTTGCTTGACGAGTTTACTAAAAGAAACATCAGTCTATTTTATGAAAAAAAGATTTTATCATTATTAAACCAAACCCAAAATGACAACAACGACTAAAACTCTCACTCAATTTATTGTAAGTATTACACTAATAACTGGGATTTTCAGAATAACATTATCCTCATTACTAAATTCAGAGTTATATGATTACATATTCATACCTCCGGTGATCTATTTTATTTCTATGTTTATAGCAGGAAGATATTTTGGAAAAAAAGACTATAAATTCTTGCCTATAGGAGACATTGGTTTCAGGTTTCATCTCTCAACATTTGTTGTTTTCTTCCTTGTCTCTTATATCATTAATTATTTGGGCTATATGTCCCAATGGGAACCTAGAAGAATCTTAGATATTACCCTTATGATTTGGGGGATATTTCTTCTTGTTCATTTTATTTTCTATTTAAACGCTCAAAAAACAACCATTAAAGGCTTGGATAAAAATGATTTATTTGAGTAGTGATAAATTCAGTCAGTTCGACAAGTCGCTTTAATTCAAAAGACCACAATTAGAGAAAAAAGCCTTCTAATCTGCGATTAGGGGGCTTTTTAATTTTAGACTCGCTTTATATAACAATAGTAGTTCTAACAATTCCAAAGGCAATAAAATAATTAGGCCAATTACAGATAAAAATAAGGTCGCAAAACAAATCCCATTGCGTTTAAAATTGTTTTAATAGTGTAGCTTCTTGGTGTTGTTTCTCCAGCCTCTATTCGTTGAATTGTTCTCACCGTAATGTTACATTTTTCAACCAACTCTTCTTGAGTAAGCCGCTTTTGTTTTCTTAATTCAATTATTGTTTTGCCCAACTCTGGCTGTTTCTTCTTTGTACATTTTTTAATACCACACAATGTTAGTTTATTGTTTTTAGCTCAAAGAGAAAGCTTTTAGTCATTCACCCGACGTTTTGGTGGTGCGTAATTTAGGCGTCCATAGATGATTATAATTGGTATATTAACTTATAAAAATCAACGTAAACAATGACGTCGGCAAAAAACAAAAAAACAAATTTTAGAAGAGTCTTTTGGTATTTCTTAGGAATTACTCAAATGATAAGTGGAGCAGCTAACCTAATTGAAAAAGAAGAATTTTATTGGACTTTTACCCTTCAATTTACATTTGGGCTAGTCATTGTTGTTTTGAATGTATTAGGTAAAATTGAAACAGGAAAACTATAACCCTATATCCAAAGAATACTAGTATTTCTAGTGGTCTCAACCGAACTCGAAACACTATATTGTTTAGAGGGTTTTCAGTAAAATAAAAATATATTTTATCCTTTCATACAATCTGACGTTTGACTTTTTTATAAATTGAGAAGAAAGATTGATAATTTATGATTACTACTATGGTATTTAGGGGTTACCCATTAAATAATCCATTCTTCGGTTGACCAAATCATTGGGTTCATCATACCATTCGAATGGAAAAATGTCTTTTGTTAAGTTGAGTTCAAAATCAGGATTTAAACTTTTAATAAGAGCAAAACTGTTGAGTATCAAATTAGCTTCTGTCTCAGACTTAGAGTTTCTTAGTAATTCTTCAGGGATATTTGAGCTAAAGGGTTTTTGATTCAGCATGCAGTATTCTAAAGCTCGAAGTCTTACTAAATTTTCTCGATCTTTATTCAAAAGGTTTTGAATTTGAGGAGTAAAACTATTGGCCTCTTCTCCAAATGAAGAGCATGCTATCAAGCCCCAATATCTCTTCCAGGGATTATCATCGTCCAAGGCTTGCTTTATTTTATCTCGTGCTTTACCAAAACTCAACAAATTCAAGTTGGCAATAGCAATCAATTCTTTTATTTCTTCTTGATGTTTTTTGCCAAAATCTACAGGATTTTCGAGTGCATTTTCCAATAAAAAAGGCTCTGGATAAAAACTCAAATCGGGTAATGTAGACAGTTTTTCATGCAACTGATTCCTCAGACTTCTGAGTATTTCTTGATGCCCTGAACTTTCAGAAAGGTCATTCAACTCATGAGGGTCGTTCTCTAAATCATATAATGCCTCAGATTTTTTGAATTCAAAAAATTGACGCTGTTCGGCATTTAGCTTTCCAGATCTATATAGTGTCTTCCACTCTTTAAAAGCTAACATTTTGTAACGATAAAAATTAAACAGTCCATCAATGTTAAAGGGTTGAAAGTTTCGGGTGTATTTGTATTTTCCTACTCTAAGAGTTCTGACCAAATCATATTTTTCATCAAAGCGATCAGCATATCCAAAGGCAGTATTTTTCTTTTTAATTTTTAATGGCTCTGAAAATTTTCCTAGCACAGCCGTACCATCTATGCCTTGTGGTGGTTCAATTCCGGTCAATGATAATACCGTGGGGCCAAAGTCTACAAATTCAACAAAGGTATTTGTTCTTGACCCCTTGTTGTGGTCAAAAAGGTGTTTCCACTTTTCGGGAACATATACCACCAAAGGAACATGTAAACCGCTTTCATAGGCATATCCTTTACTTCTAGGGAGAACGCCCCCATGATCTCCAAAATAGAAAATAATGGTATTCTCCATAAGCCCTTCTTGTTCGAGCTCATCAATAAATTTCCCCATTTGCTCATCCGCCAAAATATGTTGGTTTTGAAAATGGTGATAGGAATACCTAAAGGTTTTGGTGTTGGGATGATAAGGGAAAACTCTGATGTGTTCTAGAGTTTCATCTGGGGTTTCATCGATTGAGATTTGATCGAAATGTAAGCTCCCTTCATGAGTAACCGTGTGATTTTCTACATGAAAAAAAGGTTGTCCTTTCTTTCTGTTTTTATAAGAAGCTTTTTTAAAGGATTCATCCCAAACTCCATCAGGTAGAATAAAGTTATAATCTTGTTTATGATTATTAGTTGTATAGTATCCTGCTTGTTTGAGAAAGTAGGGAAAGGGCATTACTTTTTCAGGCAAAGGAACATGTTCAGCTCTACGGTGAAACTGTGTAAATATTCTTGGGGCGTAACATCCAGTAATAAGAGTGCTACGTGCGACAGAGCAAACAGGCGCAGTGGAGAACGCATTGTCAAATACAATGCCCTCTTTGGCTAATTTTTCAACGGTTGGCATAGAAACCCCTCCTTCGTTATACAATTGCATGTGTTGGGGAGAATTGTCTTCAGTAATCAACCATACAATATTGGGAGTGTCCTGTTGTGAAGAGTCACATGCGGAATGGATCAACAGTAAACCAAGTATAAATAATATTCTCATTAATTAAAGTAATAACTATTATATTTCAGTCCAAAAGGTACGAGTCATGCTAGAGTATCAAAGTAATAAAAATAATATACAGTTAATTTCCGTATGCCGTTTTGAAGTAAATAAGAACTCCTCACTTATTGATTTTCAATATAAGATACTTTGGCACTGGTGGTACAACCTACCCCAAAAGAAAGGTTCTATCTGCTGATTATCGTAAAGTTATACTCGTCTTTATGATTCGACAATCAAAGCATTCTAGTTAGAAGTTTGAACAATCTTAAAAATTAATGTTTTTTGACTACAACCCTGGTCAGAGCTCCACCTGGACTTGAACCGTTTGTATAAAATGTTGATAATCAATATTTTATATTTTCGTTACGGACTCACTGAGTTCCATAAATCCCTGAATTTGGAACTCAATGAGGTCTTGAAAACCATAATTTTACAGTGTGTCGTACTTTTGTTTTATCATCAGAACAAAATAATCTAAGTTATCTGTGTTTTTTAATTTACATTGATATAACTTTTTATACTTGTTGTTCCATTCTTTAAACATTTTTTTTGAGTCGTCAAGAGTAAAGATATTTTTAAGTTCTTCGACTTTACCTCCAAAATGGATACCCCTATTTATATCTATATGAAAATAATCTTTCTTTCTGTTTACATAAAATATCACCTTTTTGTTTTTCCAAACTCCTAAATACTTCTTTTTATAATTAAAATGAACATCGTCGAATGATGACAATTTATCCTCTAGTTCATTAATTATTTCTTTCATGTTTTCATTTAACTCATCAAAGAAATCATCCCTAGTTTGAACTTTAACTTCATCGTTAACTTTATCTATGATTGTGTCTTTTCCGCTAACAATATTTTTTATCCTTTGATTAGATTTAGACAAATGTTGATTTAAAACTACTGTGTTATTATCAAATCGTTTAATCTCCCATAATTCAAATGGAATGTCTTGAAAATTTACACTGTTTATTTGATATGAGTTAAATGATGGTGATACAAAAATTATTCTGGATTGTGACCAGTCTATCTCAACATCTACAGAAACGTTTTTTTTTCTACAATACTCTAAAACAAAACTGTCTTTATTATTTAACATCTTTGACAGATAAGAGTAACCTTGGTCAATTACAGAATAACTACTTCCCTTTTTGTACTCAATAATAACAAACGACTTTGTTTCGTTGTCAAAACATAACGTATCTATTCTAAATTCCTCTATTGTAAACTCTGAACTTACAAAGTCAACCTCAAATAAAGTTTCAGTGTTTTTTTCAACTATATCTTGTATTTCTCTTTCTTTTTTGAATGAGTTTAATTCTACGTTCTTTAGTTTGTTTCCGTTTATTGAATATAGATCCACATTGTTTTATTTAACCAACTAAATATAATGTATTTGGAACTCAACTTGGAACTCACCCTCACTTTTTGGGAAAAAAGAAACCCTCAACTATCTGGTTTTTAGATAGTTAAGGGTTTTTGTTGGTGGTCCCACCTGGGCTCGAACCAGGGACCAACTGATTATGAGTCAGCTACTCTAACCAACTGAGCTATAGGACCTAAATTCATCACAATATACTGTTTTGAATTTCGCAACAGATTATCTTCAAGCTTTTCGTTTGAAAAGACAATCCTAAATGTCGTGCAAAGATAATCCAAATCTCAAATAAAAAAAGATTCAATCTACGTTCTCCGCAGCATCATAAACTTTATTGTTCCAAAAAAATGATAAGGGGCCATACAAGTTAAGCTTGGTGTTAAAGGTTTAAGTTTTGCAGTATCTTTGAGTTAAGATGGAATCAGAAAGACAAAAAAAGTTTGCAGCCCTCATTCAGAAAGACCTTGCTGAAATTTTACAGCGGGCAGCCCAAGATGGCGGTCTACTAGGAACCATAATTTCAGTTTCAAAAGTTCGTGTTAGTGTCGATCTATCTATTGCCAAAGTTTACCTCAGCATATTTCCTTCTGGCAAAGCCCAAGAATTAATCGAAGGAATAAAATCAAATGCTGCTCTCATCAAACACGAAGTTGCACAACGAACAAGGCACCAAATTCGAAGAATGCCTGAACTGCTTTTCTTTATAGACGACTCCTTGGATTATATGGATAAGGTGAATCGCTCTTTGAAAGGTGAAGATAACCCGCTTAAAAACCCAGAGCTATTAGCTAAACGAAAAAAGAAGTGAATGCGCTATTTTACATTGCTCGAAAATACCTTTTTTCAAAAAGCACACAGCGCTCTGTAAATCTAATCAATTACATCACTTTTGCGGTGATTATAATCGGCAGCGCCTCCTTGTTTATAGTACTTTCAGCCTTTTCTGGACTGAGAACCTATAGCTTGAGTTATACGAACAGCTATGACCCTGATTTTCAAATTAGCTCCTCCAACGGAAAATTTCTGAAGGTCTCCGAAGCTGAGCTTGAAAAAATCAAAGCCCTTGATGAGGTAACTTATTTAGCCACAGAGGTTCGAGAAAAAGTCTATCTACAATTTAGAAATAACAGTACCATCGCAACAATTGTTGGTGTTTCTGAAAACTACACCAAAGTTTCGCCTGTAGATGAAGCCCTCTTCTTTGGCAATTGGAATTTAGAAAACAATCTCTCTTCAATCGGAATTGGTCTTTCAAATAAACTAGAGCTCCCTATCTTAAATTTTGAAAATCCACTGCAATTATTAGTTCCCAAAACGGGTAGTTTCAACTTTGCAGGTCAAGGTATAGGCAGTCAGCCTTTCAATAGAGCCAGCGTAGTCGTTTCAAGTGTTTTTTCACTAGACGAAGAATCTGACAATAATTTACTTTATACCGACATCGCTTTAGTTCAAGATTTGCTCGAATTACGTCCTGAAGAATACACCTCTCTAATTGTTCGCGCTAATAATCCAGCAGGTTTTAAATCGATTTATACTCAACTGAGAGAACTACTGTCTGAAGAAGTAGAGATCAAGAGTAAGGAAGAGTTCAACGCGGCGCTTTACAAAATGCTCAACACTGAATTCGCCGCCACCTACACAGTCTTTACACTGATTTTAATTATCGCCTTATTCAACTTAACTGGAGCACTTATCACAATAATCATTGATAAAAAAGAACAGCTTAGGTCAATCGCACAAATGGGGCTCAATATTTCTCAACTCAAATCTGTCTTTTTTGTACAAGGTTTATTTATAAGTGTTTTGGGGGGAGGAATAGGTCTTCTTTTTGGATCGTTAATCATAGGTTCGCAAATTCAATTCGAATGGCTTAAAATAGCGCCAAGCCTACCCTATCCTGTAAGTATAACTGTTGTAAATTACCTAATTGTACTAGTAACCATTTCTGTGCTCGGCAGTATTTCTTCGCTTGTTGCCGCGCAAAAAGTCTCGCCTAAGTTGTTGTCTTAAGCCAGCTTACGAAAATCGAAGTCTGCGAACTCGTGATAAGCTACGTCAAAAGCTTCAAAAACCTCTTGAGCGGTATCAGAAGTCACCATCTTCATACGATGGGGTTTAAAATTAGGAATCCCCTTAAAATAATTGGTGTAATGTCTTCTTGTTTCAAAGACGGCTAATTTTTCTCCTTTCCATTGAATAGACATCTCTAAGTGTCTTCTTGCAGCTTCAATACGATCGAGCATACTCGGAGGATCTTTGTGGGTTCCTGTTTCAAAAAAATGTTTTACTTGGCCAAAAAACCAAGGGTTTCCAATACTTGCTCTTCCGATCATTGCGCCGTCTAAACCATACTCATCTCGCATTTTAACTGCTGCTTCAGGACTATCGACGTCTCCATTTCCAAAAACTGGAATATGCATTCTCTGATTATTTTTGACTTGCGCTATAGGCTTCCAATCTGCATCTCCCTTATACATTTGTACGCGAGTTCTGCCGTGAATAGAGATGGCTTTAATTCCCACGTCTTGTAAACGTTCTGCAACTTCTATAATTTGTATGCTATTGCTGTCCCAGCCTAAACGAGTCTTAACTGTTACGGGTAAGCTTGTGTGTTTTACCATGGCCTCGGTTAATTTGACCATAAGCGGAATGTCCCTAAGTATTCCAGCTCCTGCATTTTTACACACCACCTTTTTTACAGGACAACCAAAGTTGATGTCTATAATATCTGGTTTGGATTGTTCGACAATTTCCACAGCTCTGAGCATAGAATCCATTTCAGCGCCAAATATTTGAATGCCTACTGGTCTTTCCTTTTCATAAATATCTAGCTTAATTGTTGACTTTGCCGCGTCTCGAATCAATCCCTCAGAAGATATGAATTCAGTGTAGACAACGTCTGCGCCATTCTCTTTACAAAGTGCTCTAAAAGGAGGGTCGCTCACATCTTCCATTGGAGCCAACAAAAGAGGAAAGTCAGGCAGGGCGATATCAGCTATTTTCGTCAATGCTTGAGTTTTAATCGTCACAAATTTAGGTATTAACCTTTATCTTCTAAACGACTGCGCTCACTTTTGTCTAATTGTAAATCTTTTTCGGTCAATTTAAAGTTGCCCAGATTAAATTGAACACCAAATTTCACAAACTGGGTTTCAGGAACCGTTCTAAAATAATTGTCTTGATTTAAATAACGGCTCGTGTAAAGCGCATTTGCCTTTCCTAGCAAATCTTCAGCGCTAAGACTAAGAACAATTCTGTCATTGTTGAAGGTTTTACGAAGCCCAACATTCAACAGTGTTATCGGAGATTGTACATAAGAGCCAAACAGGTATTTTGAAAAATATGAAGCGCTCAACTCGGCTGTGAAGTCTCCCTCCTCGTTGAGTACGAAGTCATTTTTTAAAAAGGCCAACACCCCTTGTATTTCGTTAGTGTAAGCCTGATTATTTGAAGCCTCAGCAATAAAGGTTTCGTCTTCGTAAAACAGCGACAGGTATAAATAAGTTTGCCAGAAATTAGTTACAGCGCCAACATAGGTCACATCCAAGCCGTATGAATTACTAGACAGCACATTTTGTCTGTATTCTCTTAAGAGCCTATTGTCGTTATCTTGAAAAACCAAATAACTGATGTACTGACCGTTATCACGATAATACAAATCAAAATACCAATTGCTTAAACTCAAGTTCATATTTAGGTTGTTTGAAAAGCTTGGCTTCAAGTTTGGGTTTCCTTCTAAAAAATCATTTTCTGTCGAATAGAGGCGAAATGGGTTTAAGTCTTGATAACGCGGTCTGTCTATCTTACGCGCATAATCAATAGTAATTGAACTGCTATCGTTTAGGTAATAACTCCATGCTATCGATGGAAATAGTCCGTTCACTTCAAATTCATTGACCTCTCCGCTAGCTGATGAAGTTCCTTTAGAAAAAGACTGCTCTGACCTCAGACCAAGACTTAAGGCGGATTGATCCCAACTAAAATCTGATTGAATGTAATACGCTTGAACTTGTTCTTCATAAACAAAGCGATCACTGAGAGGAGCTTGTCCCGCAACAGAGGAAAAGGCAATTTGAGTACTGATATTGTTCTCCGAATCAATCACTGCGTTTTTGGCTCCCACAGAAAGAAGATGATTCTCTTGAAAGGGAATCGTGTAATCCAACTGTTGAATATTGATATTAATAAGACGATCCGTAGCAAGGCTCAAATCAACTTCGTTCAAGACAGTATTAGATGGATTCGTGTAAGTAGAGTTAAGGTTTTGTGCCGTGTTTTCGTCAAACAGTGTTTTATGTAAGTTCAGTTTTAGTTTCGCCTCTGATTGTTCAAAGGCGAGCTCATAAGTAAGGTCGGCCGCTAAGTTATCCGTAGATCTGATTTCATTGCCGTTTGTGAGCTGTATGGAATCTAGGGCAGAAGAAAAAATAGACGTGCTTTGTGTGCTTTGAAAATCTTGCTTCTTATTGGTGCTATAATACGACTGCAATGATATCGATTGTCGGTCTGACAATTCATATTCCAAATTAGAGCTTAAGAGTTGAGGAGTAGACCTAATGTCCAACTGATTTTCAGCGACCCAGTCTTCTGTAGCTGTGATGCTGTTAATAAAGCGAATTCCTTTTTCGCCGGTGTCTCTTTCTTTTTGTGGATTCAAAGCGTAGGTAAAGTAAGCACTAAATCGATTTGATTTATAAAAATGAGCTGAACTCAACTCGTATTTTGGAAAAATCCCCTGGGTGTAATTCAATCTAAGCGTTGACTTGTATCCAGGGTTGATATTTGCACTTGTATTAATATTCACAATAGCGGCAGCTTCAGCGTCATATTTAGCTGAAGGATTTGATATAACCTCAACCGATTGAATTTGAGAACCAGACAAGACCTTGAGTAATTGCAGCGTTTCCTCAAAGGACATAGGCACCTCTTTTCCATTAATATATACCTCTGCTGTTTGGCCCTTAATTTCAATTTGATTTTGATTATATACAACACCTGGGGTGTTTCTCAAAACATCCCAGCTGTTCCCTGCGCTCACAATGCTGTTTTCAACCTCAAAAACTAATCTGTCTGGGTATCGTTTAAGGCTAGGCCTCTTGTAGGCAACAACGACTTCTTCAAGCTCTAAAACAGCTTCGGGTAAAACCACCGATCCAAAGTTTGTATCATTCATGATATCTACGGCTACGCGATCAGAAGTGTTGCTCATGAACACTGCTTCTAAAAAATAAATGCCCTTTTCAACATTTTCAAAGCGAAATAATCCCTGGTCATCAGCAGAGGTTCCTTTATAAAAAGAAGAGTCCTGTGCGCTGAATAAGCTCACCGCAGCATAAGGCATTTTTTCTCCTAAATTTTTAGTAATAACCCTTCCATTGAGCTCATACTGTGCGAAGGTTTTTGACACAGCTAAAAATGTCAATAGTGCAAAAAATAATAGGGGGTTTTTAGTCATGCTCAAAAGGGTTATTGTAAAACTACTAAATATATTTTCTCAGAAACAAAAAGATTATCTTTGTCCAGCCAAGAGCTCTATTATATATTCGCTCTTTACAGCTATGAAAAACATAAGGAACTTTTGCATTATTGCACATATAGACCACGGAAAAAGCACTTTAGCAGATAGGCTTTTAGATTTTACTGGATCTATAAGCGATCGTGAAAAACAAGACCAACTTTTAGACAATATGGATCTAGAGCGTGAACGGGGAATTACCATAAAGTCTCACGCTATCCAAATGCAATATGAACACAATGGAGAAACCTACACGCTTAATCTTATCGACACCCCCGGTCATGTCGATTTTTCATACGAAGTTTCACGTTCAATCGCCGCCTGCGAAGGGGCTCTTTTAATCGTAGATGCAGCACAATCCATACAGGCTCAAACCATATCAAACCTCTACTTAGCCCTAGAAAACGATTTGGAGATAATTCCTGTGTTAAATAAAATTGATTTACCAAGCGCCAACCCAGAAGAAGTTACAGATGACATTGTAGACCTGCTAGGTTGCAAATCAGAAGAAGTCGTGCCTGCAAGTGCTAAGACAGGTTTGGGAATTGAAGATATTTTAACCGCTATCATCGAACGTGTTCCTGCGCCTAAAGGCGAGCCAAATGGCACCCTTCAAGCTCTCGTTTTTGACTCGGTCTACAATCCCTTTAGAGGAGTAGAAACCTATTTTAGAGTGCTCAACGGGTCGATTAAAAAAGGCCAAAAAATAAAGTTTATGGCCACTGGCAAAGATTACTTTGCAGATGAAATAGGAACTTTAAAGCTAAAACAAGAACCGAAAAAAGAAATTCACGCTGGTGATGTTGGATACTTAATTACCGGCATCAAAGATGCCCGAGAAGTAAAGGTGGGAGATACCATTACCTTTTCAGATTCACCGGCTAATAGTGCAATCGAAGGATTTGAAGATGTCAAGCCCATGGTTTTTGCAGGTATTTACCCAGTAGATACAGAAGACTACGAAGAACTGCGTTCATCTATGGAAAAGCTTCAACTCAACGACGCCTCCTTGGTTTTTGTGCCAGAAAGTTCTGCGGCATTGGGCTTTGGTTTTCGTTGTGGATTTCTAGGGATGTTGCATATGGAGATTATACAAGAACGACTAGAGAGGGAATTTAATATGACCGTTATTACAACCGTTCCCAACGTGAGCTACCACGCTTTTACCAGGAAAGATCCCGATAATATTGTAATTGTAAACAATCCATCTGATTTACCTGATCCTTCAAGTTTAGAGCGGGTAGAAGAGCCCTTTATCAAAGCCTCTATCATCACTAAATCAGATTTCGTTGGAAACGTAATGTCATTGTGCATAGATAAACGTGGAACAATAACCAATCAAACTTACCTCACCACTGAACGTGTAGAGCTAAGTTTCGACATGCCTCTTGCGGAAATTGTTTTTGATTTTTACGATCGCTTAAAAACAGTATCTAAAGGATACGCTTCATTTGATTATAGCCCATTGGGTTTAAGAACATCAAAACTCGTTCGTGTGGATATCCTGCTCAATGCACAACCTGTTGATGCCTTATCTGCACTAGTGCACTTTGACAACGCGCACATCATTGGCAAAAAAATGTGTGAAAAGCTTAAAGAGCTAATTCCAAGGCAACAATTTGACATTCCCATTCAGGCCGCAATCGGATCGAAAATTATATCAAGAGAAACTATCAAAGCCTTAAGAAAAGACGTTACCGCCAAGTGTTATGGAGGTGATATTTCTCGTAAACGAAAACTCCTTGAAAAACAGAAAAAAGGAAAAAAACGTATGCGCCAAGTAGGTAATGTAGAAATTCCTCAGCAAGCCTTTATGGCGGTCCTCAAGCTTAACGATTAATTTGTATATTAATGCAAAGAATTGTTAAACCTTATGGACACCAAGAAGACGAAGGAGGGTTTTAATACCATTTTATTTGGTTTTGCCTTTTCCCCCACGCTTAATCAAAACATCACTGAAGTCACTAGAATAGCTTATTATTTTGATGCCGAGCTTGTTTTATTACACGTAGGGGCATACAATGAACAGAAAGAAGGTGAGGTCAACAGGATTATAAACAAGACAGAGTATTCAGACAAAGTCAAAGACATCATTTGGAAAGAAGGCGATCCCTTTTCTACTATCAAGAATTTTGTTAATAATTCTGAGGTTGATTTATTGGTGTTGGGGGCGCAGCAACACGAAACACTCTATCGTTTTTATATAGGTTCTGTGGCGCGTAAATTAACCCGTCATGTCAATTGTTCTGTGCTATTGCTCATCAACCCTTCGATTGAAAGAAAACCATGTCAACATATTGTCGTAAATGGTTTAAATCATGAAAACACTTCAGCTGCCATTTCTCAAGCCTTTTTTGCTGGTCATAAATTACAGAGTAAACAAATTACGGTCGTAGAAGAAATCCAAAACAGTGAGCTAAAAATAAGTGTCGAAGACGATTCCTCGCTTAAAAAAGCGGTTAAAAAAGAATCTGAAATCACCGAAAGAGAAGACAAAAGAGTACATCAAATCATTGATGATGTCCCAAAAGAACTCAAAAAAGACATTCAGCTTAAAACACAGTCCATTTTTGGCAGAAGAGGATATTCTCTTGGCCATTACGCTGAAGTTGTGCGTGCCGATTTACTGGTTATAAATGCCCCTAAAAACACAGGTGTGTTCTCAAGGATTTTTACGAGAGATATAGAATTCATATTGTCTGATTTACCCACCGACTTGCTAATTGTTAGAGCGTCATAACCCCTTTATCATGAAAAGAAATCAAACCCTTTTCTTAAAAGATTTACCCAAAAACATGTTTTCTGGATTTGTGGTTTCACTAATAGCCCTTCCTCTTGGCCTTGGCCTAGCTTTAGCTAGTGGAGCTCCTCCCATTGCCGGTGTTTTAACGGCAGTAGTTGGGGGTGTTGTTGTGTCTATATTGGGGGGTTCCCATGTGACAATTTCAGGCCCAGGAAACGGTTTGGTTATTGTCGTATTAGGAGCTATAACAACATTAGGTAATGGAGATAATTATCAAGGTTATTTATACACACTAGCCGCTATTTTAATTTCAGGAGTAATCGTTATGTCCCTAGGTTTTCTTAAAATGGGTCGCTTATCTGATTTCTTTCCTTCTTCTGCTATTCAAGGCATGTTAGCGGCAATTGGTCTAGGGATCTTGGCTAAGCAGTTTCATGTTATGCTAGGGTTAAAGAGAGGTAAAGCGAGCATTGCAGAATTACTTCTCTCGATTCCAGAGATGGTTTATGAGTTTAGCACTAAACTTTTAACTATGGGTTTTAGCGCATCCTTTGCAGGGGTTATAGGAGTCATTAGTTTTTGTATAATGCTTTTTTATCCCAAAATAAGAAACCGTTACATACAGTTAATTCCCGCTCCTATGTGGATCTTATTAATCAGCATTGGCAGCACATATTATTATCAATTTGTTGGCAAAGATTACCCAATTCCAGAGCCCTTAATGATAAACGTTCCCGAGTCTATTTTTGCCAAGCTTCCCTTTCCTGATTTTTCTCTAATCACCAACGGGGCCTTTTGGTCTTTTGTGATTAGTCTAACACTAATCGCCAGCATTGAGTCTCTTCTGAGCATTAAAGCCGTTGACAAATTAGACCCTGAATCCAGAAGATCAAACGTAAATAAAGACCTCAAAGCTCTTGGTCTTGGTACAATTCTCAGCTCACTCATTGGAGGGCTAAACGTAGTTACCGTTATTGCCAGAAGCTCGGTAAATGTTAATAATAACGCAAGCAATCGTTCTGCGAACTTTTTTCATGCCTTTTTCTTGTTACTTTTCATTCTCTTGTTTCAGCAACAACTTGAAAGGGTTTCGCTTACCGCCCTGGCAGCGATTTTAGTTTATACCGGATACAAACTTGCCACGCCTTCAAAATTTCTCAAAATCGCACAAATTGGAAAAGAACAGCTACTAATCTTTGTGGTAACTGTTTTAGTAACAGTAGTCGGCAATCTCATCTATGGAATACTAATGGGAATATTAACCACTATTATTATTCACTTATTCCTAAACAAAAGCGTGGGTGTTTTTTTAAGAAACGTGCTAAAACCAAATGTTTTAGCCTTCAAAGAAGATGAACATTACGTTGTCAGTGTAAAACATTTTTGCTCATTTCTCAATTTCTATCAACTTAAAAACAAAATTGATAGAATTCCAGAAAACAGCAATGTGATTATCGACTTAAGCATGTGTCAATTCGTAGACAATACCGCTATGGAAGGCATTGAGGTGTACATAGATGTGTTTTCAAAAAAAGGAGGAGAAATAGAGGTTGTAGGCCTAGATAAACACGGCACTAAATCTGAACACCCACTAGCAGTCAGAAAACTCATTCCGTTCTCGTCAATTGGCCCAATTGAAAACTATCTTACTCGTAGACAAACACAACTGAAAACAACAGCCTCAGAGCACAATTGGGACTACCGACCCAACAAAAGCATCGACCTAAAAGCACTAAAAAGCTTTATTTACTTCAAGACAAAAAACCTCAACTACAAATACAACCAGCTTTTTCATAAAGACAACGACATAAGTATTTTCGACGTAGAATATAGCGAAGGGGAGTTCATAGCCAAAGAAACCATAAAGGCAACGATGTTCCACGTGAAACTACCGTTTTCTGCGCCCGTATTCACTATTGACAAAGAAGGACTGCTTGAAAAGCTATACCACATAGCTGGCCTTAAAGACATTCAAATCGCAAACCATCCCACCTTTAACAAAAGGTTTTATTTAAGCGGGAAAAACGAAAAATCAACCAAAACATTTTTGTCTGACGAACTTGTCCTTTTTTTAGAAAGCCAACCTTATTACCATATCGAATGTAACGGCAAAGCGCTTTTAATTTTTAAAAAAGAACGCCTCTTGGGTGTTTCAGAGATTAAGGCCATGTCCTATTTTGGCGAACAACTCCTAAACCTAATTGGACAAAAAAAATGAAGCTACACGCGATAGAAGCAGGGTTCTTCAAGCTCGATGGTGGAGCAATGTTCGGCATCGTGCCTAAGAATCTTTGGCAAAAAACCAATCCTGCAGATAGCAACAACCAAGTCGAACTTGCAACAAGGTGTCTGCTCATTGAAAGTGGCGACAAACTCATATTAATAGACACTGGGCTTGGAACAAAACAATCCGACAAGTTTTTTTCTTACTACAATCGCTGGGGAGAACACTCATTAAAGGCCTCATTAAAGGCCAAAGGGTTTCACGCCGACGACATAACCGATGTGTTTCTCACTCACCTACACTTTGATCATTGTGGAGGGGCTGTTGAGCGTAAACCTCACAACCCTGACCGTTTTCAACCCACATTCAAAAACGCAGTTTATCACACACACAGTAAGCACTGGGAATGGGCACACAGCCCAAATGCACGAGAGAAAGCCTCTTTTTTAAAAGAAAACTTTGAGCCCATCGCTAAAAATGGTCAACTAAGCTTTATTGACAAATCTAACAGCAACACTTTACCTTTCGATTATTTGGTGTTCGATGGACACACAGAAAAACAATTAATTCCTAAAATCCATTACAAAGAAAGAACGATAATATACACCGCCGACTTAATACCTACGTTAGCTCATATACCGCTCCCATATATTGCGGGATACGATGTCAGACCCTTACAAACTCTTAAAGAAAAAGACGCCTTTTTAGCTGAAGCTGAAGAAAAAGGTTTTTATTTGTTTTTCGAACACGATGCTCACAATCAAATGTGTTCCTTGAAAAAGACAGAAAAAGGTGTTAGACACGACGCCTCTTTTTCGCTAAACACAATTTAAATAACATGCAACATTTTATCAAATACCTCTCCTTGTCTATTCTTATCTCGTTAACCCTTTCATCATGCGGGTCATCGAAATTAACGAAACAGTCATTAGATTTTACACTCTCATCATTTGCTAAAAAAAACCTTGAGCTCACAGAAGAAGAAGAAAAAGTCTGGCATTTATATGATCTTGAACAAGACAGTATACCTGGAATAAGCCTGTTTAAGGCAGAGCAAATATTGCCCGCTAGACAACCAAAACCTGTTGTAGTTGCTGTATTAGACTCTGGTATTGATCTAGAACATCCAGAATTGGAAAACCAACTTTGGGCGAACAATGATGAAATAGCGAACAACAACATTGACGACGACCAAAACGGATACATTGACGACACTAAAGGTTATAACTTTTTAGGAAACTCCTACGATGAACAACTTGAATATCCTAGAATGATCGCCAAAAATCTTGGAGAAGAAAAAGTTTTAGCTAAAGCGAAAAAACAACACGAAACAGAGCTTTCCAAAGCCAAAGAAAACCTTTTTCAATACAAAAGAATTAAAACACTTGTCTCTCAAGCACATCAGAATGTTTCACAAGAACTATCTAAAGAAGATTACACTAAGGAAGAGTTAGAGACGTATACGCCATCCAGCGCAATGAATGCTCAAAACAAAGCCATTTTACTGCAAATGTTTGAGTACTCGGATAACATACCTATCGTGCTAGATGACGTAACTGAAGGAATTAAGTTTTATGATGAAAGGGCAAATATTTCTTTAAACCTGTCACATGACGGTCGAAACGTTGTCGGTGACGACCCATACGATATAACTGATCGCAATTATGGAGATGCTAATCCCATGCCCAAAGATGAAGATGAATCACACGGCACGCATGTAAGCGGATTAATTTTAGCCGCCAACAATAACGGAACCGGGTTCAGGGGAGTTGCTCCTTATGCCAAGTTAATGGCGGTTAGGGTGGTTCCTAACGGTGACGAATACGACAAAGACGTCGCTCTAGGCATTCGATATGCTGTTGACAATGGAGCCTCTATCGTAAATTGCAGTTTCGGCAAAACCTTTTCTCCCAACTCAGAATGGGTTAGAGAAGCTATCGCATATGCAGCCGAAAAAAATGTGCTAATCGTTCATGCTGCAGGAAACGACTCAAGAAACCTAGACTTGGAAAAATACGCCAACTATCCTAGTGATCAGCTCTCCTTAGAAGAAGAAATTTCTGATAACTTTATAAGCATTGGCGCCATCAGCCGCTATGCAGACAAAGACTTAGTGGCTTCGTTTTCAAATTATGGAAACGTTCACGTTGATGTATTTGCTCCAGGTGATGACGTGTACTCTTCAATGCCAGGAAACACCTATGAGTTACAAGGTGGAACTTCAATGGCTGCTCCTATAACATCAGGTCTTGCCGCAATGCTCAAGGCATACTATCCTGAGCTTACAGCAAAACAACTAAAACGCATATTAATGCAGTCAGTGACGCTACTTGACTTAGAGGTAAATATACCCGGCGAAGAAGAACAAACAACTTTTAGCAACTTGTCTAGAACTGGCGGCATTATCAACGCTTATAACGCTTTACGTCTAACACAAACTTTACTCAAATAAACTATGAGAACAAGTCTATTACTATTTAGCTTTTTTATTTCCAGTATTTGTCTTGCTCAGAAACCCAAAGGGTACTGGCAACAAGAAATTAAATATCAAATCGAGGTGGACATGAGTGTAGAAAACTACAATTATATTGGACACCAAAACATAACTTACACGAACAACTCCCTAGACACTTTAAAAATAGTATACCTACACCTCTACTACAACGCCTTTCAACCAGGAAGTGACATGGACACAAGGCTTCAAAACATTGCAGATCCTGACCGTCGAATGATTACAAAAGAGGGAAAGAGTCGAATAGCCAGCTTAACACCAGAAGAAAGTGGCTTTCTACATGTTTATGACATGACTCAAAACGGAAAAAAAGTAGCTTTACATGAAGAGGAAACAATTTTAGAAATAACTCTAGACGAGCCTGTTTTGCCAAATGCTACAACCTCTCTAGATTTTCGCTTTGAGGGTCAAGTGCCATTACAAATAAGGCGTTCAGGCAGAAACAGTTCTGAAGACATTGCTCTTTCAATGAGTCAGTGGTACCCAAAAATGGTTGAATTTGATTATGAAGGATGGCATACTACACCTTACATAGCGCGTGAATTTCATGGAGTATGGGGAGATTTCGATGTTAAAATTTCCATTGATAAAGATTATACTGTCGGAGGTACAGGATATTTACAAAATGCTGAAGATATTGGACATGGTTACACTCAAAAGGAGGTTAAGCACAGCAAAAAAACAAAAAAGCTAAACTGGCACTTCATTGCCGAGAACGTACACGACTTTATGTGGGCCGCAGACCCTAATTATATACACGATATATTGACAACTGACTCCGGCATAGATTTGCATTTTTTCTATAAAGACAAAGAAGAAATAAAGGAGAATTGGAAAAACTTACAATCCAAAACTGCGGAAGCTATGAGTTTTTTCTCCAAAAACATTGGACCCTATCCTTACAAACAATACAGCGTCATTCACGGAGGAGATGGTGGAATGGAATACGCAATGGGCACCTTAGTAACCGGAGAGCGCAGTTTTGGAAGTTTAGTCGGAGTGATGGTTCACGAACTGGCACACTCCTGGTTTCAGCACATTTTAGCAACTAACGAATCTAAACACGCTTGGATGGACGAAGGTTTCACTTCTTTTATAAGCAGTCTTTGCATGAATCAAATCATGGAACAAAACAAAGAAAATCCATTTCAAAGAAGTTATGAGTCTTACATTCGCCTAGCGCAATCAGGTAATGAGCAGCCTTTAACTACACATTCAGATCGATATAATTTTAATTATGCTTATAGTGTTGGGGCCTACAGCAAAGGAGCTGTTTTTTTAGCCCAGCTCGGATATGTAATAGGACAAGAAAACCTCATGAAAACAATTCGTCGTTACTACAATGACTTTAAATTTTCACATCCAACACCTAACGATATTAAAAGAACCGCTGAGCGTGTGTCTGGTTTTCATTTGGACTGGTATTTAACAGATTTTGCCCAAACAACAAACATTATTGATTATAGTATTAAAGGAATTAAGAGTATTAACCCTAATTCAAGCCAAATCACTATTGAGCGCAAAGGCTTAATGCCTATGCCTATTGATCTTGTTGTAGTTCTCAAAGACGGTTCTATGCAATCTTATTACATTCCTTTACAGGAAGCTAGAGCAGAGAAAAAGAACCCCTATCCTTCTATGACTAGAACTGTTATTGAGGACTGGTCTTGGGCGCACCCTTCATATACATTTACTATGCCTGTAAAAACATCCGACATTCAAACTATAGTAATAGATCCTTCCATGCTAATGGCTGATGTCGACCGATCAAACAATGAATACAATGCCTCAGAAGCTCCTTAAAGAGCATATACTATCAAGTAAAACTGAAATAGATATACTGTTTGCTAAAGGTAAGCGAAAACAAAACTTTCCTTTAGCAATGGTCTATCATACGGGAAAAAATAGTAGTCCTTCCCATAAAATACTCTTCGTTACACCAAAAAAGTTTTTTCCTCAAGCTGTAAAAAGAAACCAAATAAAAAGACAGTTAAGAGAGCTTTACAGATCTCATCAAGACTTATTTGTAAACCGGAACGAGTATAATCTTTATGTTGCTATTATCGCTCTTGCCGATCTCAATAAGACAAAAGCCGAAGACCTTAAGTTGAAATACAAAAATTTAATTTCTTCTATTTATGAGAACACATAACGCATTTGTATGTGTTTGATGCCGTCCTCTAGATAGATTTCTCCTTCTGAACTAAAACCTAAATCAGAATAGAATTTCAGAAGATAAAGCTGAGCAGAAATTATAATGTCTTGTTTTCCATACTCAGCCTCACACGAATCAACACTCTCTTTCATTATTAATCTACCTAAATCATTTTTTCTGTGTTCCTTTTTTACAACCACACGGCCAATGTGACTTGCTTCTAAAGATTGGTAAATACGTGTATATGCTGCAATATTTTTATCCAACAGTAAAATGAGGTGTAACGACTCAAAATCTTTGTCATCCATGTCTTGATAGACACAATCTTGTTCAACCACAAAAACTTCAGTTCTTAATTGTAAGAGTTGATATAATTCAGTATTAGATAGCTCATGAAATTGAGCTACTTTGATTTCTATTGGCATGCAATTTTATTTACCCTATTTAAATGTCTCCCTCCTTCAAACTCTGTGTTTAAAAAGACGTTTACAATTTCCATAGCTTGATGAACAGATGTAAATCGGGCTGGTATACAAAGAATATTCGCATTGTTATGTGTTCTGGCTAGATAGGCAATTTCTTTGGTCCAACACAACGCTCCTCTTATAGCTTCATGCTTGTTTACGGTCATACTAACTCCATTACCACTGCCACATATCACAATACCAAAATCAACTTCATTATCAGATAAGGCCGCAGCAACCGGATGAACAAAATCAGGATAATCTACACTTTCGGTATTATTGGTTCCAAAATTTAAAACTTCTATTCCATTTTCCTTTAATTCAGCTGTAATTTGCTGCTTATAAAATGTGCCTGCGTGGTCGTTTCCAATAGCTATTTTCATATGTTAAAATAAGTGTTCATTAATCGTTAATTATTTACGAGAACTTTCAATAAGTTTAATTGTAAAAATGAAATAATATTTCATATTCACTTTTTTTCCGTTTTAGAAATTATTTAAGTCAATACTTATACATAAAAAATCGACCCTAATAGTACGCTTATTAACACTAACTTTGAATTTACTTATAAAAAAATGAGTGTTTGATTCTAAAAATATTCGTGTTTACAAATAGTTTAAAACATTGATTTATAAGTTTCTATAAAATTACATCCTGTTTATAAATTTATATAAGTCATATAGCAAAGTAAATAGCAGTAATCTTATTGTACAAATTAACAAACTATAATAATCATAATATAGATTCATTAAAAAATTTAATAAGTATTTATTAAGTGTATAAAAAAAGAAAAAGTTCAAATTTTAAGTACGTTCAATTAGTACTTAAAGTTTTTGACAAGTATCCTGAGAAGTCCTTTAATTCAAATCAGATCGCTGTCATTCTAGGAATAGGTGATAAGCATAAAAAGCGAATGTTGAGCAATACACTGGATGAATTAAGTGTCGAAAAGAAGTTGGTAAAAGTAGATAGACGCTATCAATTACTTAAAAAGGACAGAATAACTTATACAGGTAAAATTGAATTAACTTCAAGTGGAAACGGATATATTAATTGTGAAGAGTTAGATGATGTTTTTGTGCATAGATCTAAACTTAATACAGCCTTAAATAGAGATGAGGTTTCTTTTTATTTGGTGCGACGTAACAAAGGAAATAAAACAGAGGCACATGTGGAACGTATACTGAAAAGAAACCGTACCGAGTTTATAGGTGCTGTGATGATTCAAAACAATACAGTATTTGTAAGACCTCTAGATGGTAAAGTTTATACGGATTTTTTTATTCCTAACGAACAGCGTAAAAACAGCTTAAACAATGGTGAAATCGTAGCGATAGAGATGATTAAATGGGAAAATTCTGAAATGTCACCTTACGCAAAAATTGTAAAAAAACTAGGAAAAGAAATTAATCAGGATGTTCAGATGCACTCCATTCTTTCAGAATTTGGTTTGCCTTACGATTTTCCTGTCGATGTACAAACTACAGCAGAACAAATAGATCTTAGTATATCTGAATCAGAAATTAAAAGAAACAGACAAGACTTTAGAGAGACGCTTACTTTTACAATAGACCCTAAAGATGCCAAAGACTTTGACGATGCTATTTCTTTTGAAAAAACAACTCAAAACACGTTTAGAATAGGTGTGCATATCGCAGATGTAACACACTACTTAAAGGAAGGTAACTTATTAGATCAAGAAGCGTTTGAACGAGGAACATCAGTTTATTTAGTAGATCGTGTGGTTCCAATGTTACCAGAGGTGTTATCAAATCAAGCCTGCTCATTAAGACCACATGAAGATAAATACACTTTTAGTGCCGTATTTGAAATAGATGAATCAGCGAATATAATATCGCAGTGGTTCGGTAAGACAGCGATTTGTTCAGATGAAAGATTTGCTTATGAGGAAGCGGAGTATATTTTAGAACACAATACAGAGGTAATTCCTGAAGAAATTTCTATCCGTTCAGGATCTTATAAAATTAGTCAAGACATCAAAGATGCTATAATCACCTTAAATAGATTGGCAAAAATGTTAAGGGCCAGAAGAATAGCCCTTGGAGCTATATCGTTTGAAAAAAAAGAAGTTCGTTTTGAATTAGATGATAATGGAAACCCTCAAGAAGTTTATTTCAAAGAAAGCAAACAAGCAAACAAGTTAATTGAAGAGTTTATGCTTTTGGCTAACAAACGTGTTGCTTCTTTTATAGGAAAGCAGAAAAAAGAATTTGTATATAGAGTTCACGACGAACCAGATTTAGAGAAATTAATGGCTTTAAACAATTTGATTAAAAAATTTGGTCATGAATTAAATCTCAAAGACAAAAAAACCACTACAGCATCAATTAATCAATTACTAAGTGATGTTCAAGGCAGCGGAGAACAAAACATGGTAGATACATTAGCTATAAGATCTATGAGCAAAGCTGTGTATTCTACCGAAAACATAGGGCATTATGGTTTAGCTTTTGATTATTATACGCACTTTACATCACCTATTAGAAGATATCCTGACGTTTTGGTACACCGTTTGTTATATGCTTATCTAAAAGAACAAAAATTAAAGGACATATCAAACTACGAGGCTTACTGTAAACACTGTTCATCGCGAGAAGTTTTAGCTACCAATGCAGAACGTGAGAGTATTAAATATATGCAGGTAAAATATATGCAAACGCACGTCAACAGTGTTTTTGAAGGAATAATTTCCGGAGTTACTGATTGGGGGCTATATGTTGAACTTGTGGATAATAAATGTGAAGGACTTGTGCGCATTAAAAGTATTTTAGACGATATTTATTACTTCGATTCAGAGCAATATGCATTAGTTGGTCATCACACAGCTAACACCTATCAGATTGGACAAGAAGTTGCGATTCGTGTAGTAGAGGCCGACCTATTAAAGAGACAACTGACATTTGAATTAACGTAAAAACCCTAATCTCGACTACTATGAAAAAAGTACTTCTACTTATTGCTATTTTATTTTGTCAAATTTCTAATATCACCGCACAGGAGTCTCAAATGCTGAGTGAATTTGAAGAAGTCAAAGTGTTTTCTGGACTTACGGTTCAGCTAATTCCATCAGACCAGAACAAGATTGAAATCGAAGGCAATATGAGTAAAGAAGTCATGATTTCACAAAAAAAGGGCGCTCTTAGGCTTCGCTTACAAGTCAAGAATTATTTCAAAAGAAATAATATAAATATTAAGGTCTATTATACTAACTCTTTATTGGCGGTGGAAGCCAATGAAAACTCACAAATAACCTTTGGAGGAAAATTAAGACAAGATGAAATTCTCTTAAAAGCTCAAGAGGGCTCAACCATCTTTTGTGAAGGGATGTTTACACAGCTTACGGTGAGATCTTCGGCTGGTTCAGATATTACATTGGGAGGAGAAACGGTCAATCAAGAAGTTGTTGTAAATACTGGAGGATACGTAAACGGAAAAGAGATGAAGTCTAAATATACCCTTATAAACGTAAACGCTGGCGGAAAGTCTATCATTAATGCTTCAGAAGAGGTAGACATTAAAGTTCGGGCAGGCGGCCGCGTTTCTATATACGGAAACCCGAAAAGAATGAAACAAAATACTTTTATAGGAGGAATTATAGAAATCTTTTAAAAAAAAGAGGCATCGAGCGGATTCGAACCGCTGTACAAGCTTTTGCAGAGCTCTGCCTAGCCACTCGGCCACGATGCCAAAGAACTGCAAAGTTAATTTATTTTTTGGGATTTAAGAGCGACTTTTTTCGTAAGTAACGGAGACGTTTTCCACATCTCCTTGTATTGGCGGATTTATTTTTGCGATACAAACAGAGGCGAAACTTATTTCTTGGAATTCAACAAAATAGAGATCTATAACACGTCGGGCGACAACCTCTAATAACTTGGCCCTGATGTTCATTTGTTCTTCTACAATTTCGCGAAGCCTAACATAATCAATAGTGTCATCGAGATTATCACTTACAGAAGCTTTATCCAAATTCGCATGTACACAGACATCTACCCTATAATCACTACCCACTATAGCTTCTTCGGCCATACAGCCGTGATAAGCATAAAGACGAATGTTATTTACTCTAATTACTCCCATCATGCAAATGTAGTTCTAATAGGTACATTTACAAGCAGAAGGCTTTTGTTTGATGTCTAATCCTAGAGTAATCTGATGTGAACCAGAGCTGTAATTGAATATGGTGTTAGTGTTAATCTGATAGCTATAGGCTAAAAACAAGTTTCCTTTTTTCATACCAAACATTGGAGCAACAAAGAGTGGGTTTCCAAACTGCTCGTTCAAGACCCTTGAACTCACCCCAACATAGGAGTAACTTTTAGTCTTTCTCCATCGAATCTTTAAGTGTAAGTCAGTAACAGACCTTTTATCAGAAGGAAAATATTGAAAGAAAACAGAAGGCTCCACAACAAAGCTTTGGTTTCTTTTTCTTAAACTGTATCCCGTAAAGACCCCATAACTCGTTAACTGGTTAGGCGCTTTAATGAGCTGCTCATCGTCGACACTAATATCACGCGGTAAAAGGTTTGCTACAGCCACAGACATAAAAAAATCTCCTCTTCTATAAAGCGCAGACACTTCAAAATTATGGCTGTTCTCATCTCCTCTGTAGGTGTCTAAAAACATCCCGCCTATTTCACTTGTATCTACGTTAAAACCGTCGTACTGATAGGATATACCAAAAGAGAGGTATTGTTCAAAGAAGGGATCTAGGGTTAAGTGGTGCGCAAATCCAAAACGAGCACCGTGTTGCGATGTATATCCGTTTTGGTCGTTGTAGATAACCAGTCCTACCCCTGATTGATTGCCCACTCTAAAATCTGTAGTTAAAGTATGTGTGGCAGGAGCATTTTCAACACCTATCCATTGACTAGAACCGTTCAGACGAAACTTCATATATGATCCAATACCAGCATAAGCTGAAGATATTAGTAAAGGATTATCTGCATTGTATTGTGTGTATAGAGGCAGATAATTGTCCTGTGCGGAGCCCAAAAAATGGACAAAGACGAAAAGCAAGAATAGCTTTATACGGTTAAAGGTCGATTTCATGGTGATAGTTTTATAGTATTACAACGGAATAAACAGGCATTTAGTCTATGAAATCATCGATAAAGAGTAAAGTGCCCCATTTTTTCTAATGGATTGGATGCACTATTCAATCGAATCACATACCAATAATCGCCATTTGGTAGAGGAGCTCCTTTATAGGTTCCGTCCCAAACCTGATTTGCCTTCATACTGATAAGAAGTCTCCCGTATCGGTCAAACACTCGCACATCTATATCGCCATATGCGAATGAGTTTGTCACTTTCCAGGTGTCCTCTATACCGTCATTGTTAGGTGTAAAATATTTTGGAATTTCAATGTCGTAAAAAGTAAGCTCTGCAGAAACTGTTTGCACACAACCCTTGGCATCCATTACAGTAAAGCTCTCTATTCCAGAGTAAGTAATAGGATAATCAAAACTTCCATCTTCAGATGAAATAGGGCTGTCGTAGTCTTCATTGATAAAGATTTCAAAAGGCCCTTCTCCGCCAGTTACTACCGTTGTTGCTTGATTTGGAGTTGATAGATCGACTGATAAAGAAAGCGGTTCAAAATAGTCTATTTCAAAAGAAACGATTTCAGCACAACCATTAGGGTGAATTACAGAGATAAAATGCTCTCCTGGGCTAAGGTTTTCAAAGTAATTTTCTTCTCTTGCCTCTGCTGGGTCATTGCTGTCTAAAGCAAAAACAAGGTTTTGATCAGCTCCTTCGACAATGATATCAATTGCGTTGAACACATTGTTTTCACCACAGAGATATATGGGAGCAACAGTTGCACTTAGTGTAACCCCACGGGTAATCTCAAAGCTTCCGTTTAAATTACATCCTGTTGAATCAATTACTTCAACATCATATACTCCAGGCGTAAGATTCTCGAATTCATAAGGTGCAGAGACAAGCTCATTATTTACAAACACATCGTAAATGCCACTTCCTCCAGAAATAGTGAAGATCGCGCTTCCATCGTTGTTACCTAAACAGCTTTCGCTGGTTAAATCATCGAAATTGAGCAGTAATTCTTCAGGTGCTTCAATTTCAAATGAAGTTTGGTCAACACAACCTTTTTCATCTGTGACCACAAGGTTGAATACACCCGAAGTTATGTTTTCAAAAACACCGGTGGTATTTGATTGATTAACCTCTGTTATCGTATAGGTTATGGCTCCAGACCCGCCTGTAGCAGACACCTGTACAGTTCCGTCATTCATATAAGAACAAGAAGCAGAAGACACTTCTATGTTTTCTATAGAAAGAGGTATACTAGGAGCATCAATAGTTACAGAACCTGTAGTTTCCGAACAGAAAGGGAAGTCTAATTCAGTAAATACGGCGTAATATTCTCCGGCTTCTACGTTTTGTATGCTACCATTTTCAATTTCAGAAGCATTAACGTTTCTCCAAAACTGCCCGTTTTTAAATACGTCAACAGTATAATCTCCTTCGTAATTTGAAGCGACAAGCGACAAGGAGGTTGTAGATGTGTTATCACATAAATAGTCTTCTGAAGCATTGAAATCAATGATTGGTGAAGTAGGCTCAAGAACGCTAACCACACTGCTTTCAGTTATACACCCGCTGATATCGTCTTTAATTATAACATTGTAAGACCCAAAAGCTGTAACTTCAAACGTAAGGCTTCCATCAGGAACTCCATTTCTTTCCTCCGCGATTAATCCATTTTCATCAATTAATTGCGCAGTAAATGTACCGGCTTGTAATATGTTTAAACTTATGAGGGCGGCATCAGTACAACTCAATTGTTGGCTCACGCTAATGCTGTACTCAACCTGTTCAGGCTGTTCTATTTCAAAGGTATCAGTAGAGTCGCAACCGTTGGAGTCTGTTGTGATAATTGTATATTCTCCAGGAGTACTTAAGTCGTTGAAAATGCCGTTCTGATCGTTTTGACCGACTAGTTCTCCATTGAACCATAATTCGTATTGATAAGGAGCGGCTCCTCCTTCCGAGGCGACTTCAAGGTCGGCGCCACTTTCACAACTAAATACACCTACATTTAAACTGCTTATAATTTCAGCGCTAGGTTGTACAATTTCTACAGTCTCAGTAACGACACAGCTTTGGCCTCCTTTAGTTTTGGTAATTTCAAGGACATAGCTACCAGGCTCAAGGGCTTCAAAGAGTCCAGTATCGTTAGTGCTGTTGTATGTTCCACCGCTAAGGCTTACGCTTATTTGGTAGCCGTCTGCTTCAATAACATCAATCGATATTTCCCCATTACTTTCTCCATAACACCCAGCATCTTGAACAGCAATAGTATAATCAAAGAGTTCTTGATCTTCAACTACAATTTCAGGAAGGATGATGATGCATCCTTTAGCATCTTTTACGGCGTAGGTATAGGTATTGTTGGTGTTACGATCTGCGATAGCCTCAGGGCTGTTGTTGAATGCATTATCATCAATAGCAGAGACGTCATTGTAGAACACTTGTCCATTACTGTTCAT
>CBFIGE010000004.1:57409-68613 GCA_965662045.1 Flavobacteriaceae bacterium | reverse complement strand
ACCACCTTGAATGTCGATATTAAGTTCAGCTTCTTGACAACCGATTTCAGTGACATCAAACCCGTTAAAGGACATTTGCTCGTATTCATTAATAGTAAAGTTGTGCGACCATACACACCCGTATTCGTTTTCAGCAACTACGCGATAAGTTCCGCCTGATAAATCTGCTACTGACCAATCTGTTTCTTCAGTAGTTGTTTCTGAAATTAAATCGGACCCTTCGTAGAACGTGAAGGTGTTTTGTCCGATTACATTACGTAGCTCAACATAGGCACTACCAAGCTCGTCACAACTAATTTGATTGTATGAAAAGATTTCTTCAGTTTCAATTTCTTCAATTTCAATTAAGTCTATATAGTATATACAGGCGTTACCTTCTAGGTTAGACTCAATTTCAACGGAATAAACACCTTCTGTAAGGCCATCAAAAACAGGGCTATCTTGAAAATCACGAATAATTTGGTAAGTAATAGGGTCTATTAAACGAAAACGAAATTGATCTGAAAGATTTGCGATTTCAATAGAGCCTAATGTTGTACACATGTGGTTTTCAACTAAAACCTCCGGGTTATAGTCTAGTTGGTCAACCCTAAAAAAGTAATTTGTTGTACAACCGTCCTCTTGTGTGAGATTAATTCTGTATAGCCCTCCTTCTGAAACCGTATAGTTGGCTGAATTAGTGACAGTTTGCCACTCACAACTGTTGTTGTGTAAAGTACATAAATCAGTATTTTCACAATTGGGGTCAAGCTTCTCCCAGCTGTAGTCGACCACACCGTTTAGATTTAGGTTGAAGTCGTATGAAGATCCGTCATCACAAAGGTAAAATATAGGGATTTCTTCATTGGTGTCTTCACATTCAAAAATTGTTCCGTTGTAATTGGCGATATCCCCATTGATATAAGGAATCAAAGGATTGTTCTGTATAAAACCACTTTGACTAACATCATAACTCAAAATGGAATTCGAGCAGTCTGGGTTGTCACTAATTTGTTCAACAAAGAATAAACCAGTGTAGGTTGTGATAAACGAGTTTGTTCCTGAGGAGACTATAGGGTCACTTGTGTCTAGTGTTCCGTTTTGGTTTTGGTCAAATCTCCATGTGTAATCCGTGTAGCCTTCTGCTGCAATAAGTTCCGTGTCTCCATCACAGAGGTTGACACTTGTGGGCGAGTCACAGTCTTCTAGTCCATTAATTGTGAAGTTATTGGTGGCATAGTTTGGAAGACTACAGTTGCTTATGTCAGTTGAACTTATACTTTCTTTTAATGCTGGGTTTACAACTCCGGTATAACTTGTGTTCATTTGAAAGTCAACTAAATTGCCACAAGGCCCCATAAGGCCTGAACAATTGTCTGTTATTTTAAATGGAATCGTATATACAAGTTCTTGGCTGCTAATTGTGTTTGCTTCAAAAGTAAAGCTTAGTAAACGACTTGTTGAATCATAGGTATAATTTACTCCTGAAGGTAAAGAAACCTCACTTTCAAGAAATTCGAATTGCTGAGGAACAATTCCAGAAATAGACATAGTGCTAACCTCATCATTACCCGTATTACTCAGTTTGTGCTGAATTTGAAAGGCCTCACCTTTTGCAATGCTTAAATCGGCAAGAACACTATTGTTGTATACGATATTTTGTAATAAATCTACTTGAGGGTCAATGACTTCAACCCCAAAAGCCACAAGGAATGCAGAGTAGGTGTCGTTTAAGGTCTCCAGCCTAATGTAAGCCTCTTCTTCACCGTTAGCCATGAGACTATTGTTACTGTTTTCAAGGTCAAAAAGATCGCTGTCATAGCCTAAGGTGTTTTCGCTTGATGGAAATAAGCCTTGAGCGATTTGATTGTCTTGGGTAATGTTTGATGTGAAAAAGTTTGTATCAGGGTTTAACGAATTTCCTAATTCTGTATATTGAGGATAGTTTCGTGTTGCGAATAAAAATTTATCTCCACTAAAGCTACGATCACCTTCAATAGCCGCAACACCAAATTTAGCTGAAACAGGGCCATTATCTATTGTTTTAAAACCGCTCACGGTTAAATCTACAGGAGCCTGATTAGTTTGTATAGCCGCATATCCATCAAAAAAAGTAATGTTTTTGTTAGTCTCTGCGTCATTTTCATAAACGATGACAATAGTCCACCCTGCAGCTCCTCCTACACTCTGCCCTCTTGTTCCTCTAACATTAGCAACTGTGTAAGTTCCATTGGCGTTTGCTAAACTTTGAATTTGGTTAGTAACATTAGCATAGCATACGTAAGGGGCGTTTTGTAGATTAGGATTATCTATAATAATATGGTCTTCTTGGCCTTCTAGGTCGGGATTATTATCTGCAACTACATCGACATAGGTTGAAGAACTAGGGATCTTCAGTTTGATCGCATTTACGGCATTTCTAGTGGCATCGTTACGGGGAATACCAGGGATCATAGAATTGTTGCTAACCTCTCCATTGTAATTTCCCGCCCAATATAAACCCGCATAAACAACACGTGAGCAATCGGGAAGTGACAGTTCTGCTGCAGATGAAGAAAAAGTGCTTGCATCAGCATCTATGTCAATATAATCTCTATGAAGGTCGTTGTTGTTTTCCTCTCCATTGTAGGCAACATTAGCATTATTGTCTCTGTCGTATCTGTTGAGAATAGAGTTTGACAGAAAAGTATAATTTCCTTTAACCTTAATGGAGGTTTCTGAAGGCCTTGATTCAAACGGAACATGTAATTGCCCGAAAGTATTCAGCCCAATGAACAATAAAATTGCAGTTAGAACCTTTCTCATTATCGTCTTATTTATGCTTGGTTATCGTTTATGTGTCTAAATTTCAAGACCAACTGCAGCTTTAAAAATATAATGTTGTAAAAGAGTCCTTTCTTGTGGTGAAATGTTCTTGAAGGAGTGCTAAATTTGCAAGACAATACATATTCTATGGAGAGCGCCCCAAAATCTTTAAATTTTATCGAGCAAATAATAGAAGAGGATTTGTCTAAAGACTATAAGCAGGAACAGTTACGCTTTAGGTTTCCTCCTGAACCTAACGGATACCTGCATGTCGGTCACGCAAGTTCAATTTGTTTAAATTTCGGACTGGGATTAAAATATCAGGCTCCTGTGAATTTAAGGTTTGATGACACCAATCCTGCCAAAGAAGAACAAGAATACGTTGACGCTATTAAAAAGGATGTCTCTTGGCTTGGCTTTGAGTGGGAAAAAGAGTGTTACGCCTCGGATTATTTTGGACAGCTTTATCACTGGGCTAACGAGTTGATTTCCAATGGCTTGGCCTACGTAGATTCTCAGTCTGCAGAAGATATAGCCACTCAAAAAGGAACTCCTACAAAAGAAGGAACTAACAGTCCATTTCGAAATAGAAGTGTAGAAGAGAATATGAGTTTATTTCAGGGGATGAAAAACGGAGACTATGAAGAGGGCACTAATGTTTTAAGGGCAAAAATTGATATGTCTTCCTCTAATATGCTCATGAGAGATCCTATCATTTATAGAATTCTCCATAAATCCCATCACCGAACCGCTAGCGATTGGTGTATTTATCCGATGTATGATTGGACTCACGGACAAAGTGATTATATCGAGCAAGTTTCGCATTCACTCTGTACTATGGAGTTTAACATGCATAGAGAGTTATACGATTGGTTTTTAGATCAACTAGTCGATGTTAAGTTGCTAAGGCCGAAACAACGAGAGTTTGCTAGACGGAACTTTTCTCATACAGTAGTTTCAAAACGCAAATTGTTGCGCCTTGTAGAAAACGGTCATGTAACAGGGTGGGATGACCCTAGAATGCCTACTATATCTGGGATGCGCAAAAGAGGATATACCCCAAAAGCAATACGAAATTTTGCAGAGGCTATCGGAATTGCAAAGCGAGAAAATGTAGTAGACCTCAATGTGTTGGATTATTTTGTTCGAGAAGACCTCAATAAAATTGCGCCTAGAGTAATGGCAGTTCTGGACCCTTTAAAGGTTGTAATTACTAATTATCCACAAGATCAAGAGGAGTTGCTCAAAGCCGAAAACAATCCTGAAGATGAAAGTATGGGTCACAGAGAGCTACCCTTTTCAAGAGAAATTTACATCGAAAAGGCAGATTTCAGAGAAGAGGCCAATCGAAAGTTTTTTAGGTTAAAATTGGGAGGCGAAGTACGATTGAAAAACGCCTATATCATTAAGGCCGAACACTGTATTAAAAACGATTTTGGCGAGGTCATTGAAGTGCATTGTACGTATGACACTAAGTCTAAATCTGGAAGTGGAACCGAAGAGAGTAAACGAAAAGTAAAAGGAACCTTGCACTGGGTGAGTGTTAAACACGCAAAAAAGGCTGACATAAAACTATATGACAGACTATTTGCTGTAGCTCAGCCAGAAGAAGATAAAGAAGTTGACTTTATTGAACATCTAAACCCAGACTCTCTAGTAGAAACAACTGCTTTTATTGAGCCTACTTTAAACGAAGCAAAAGAAGGCCAGCATTATCAATTTCAGCGGATGGGGTATTTTTATTGCGATGGAATAAACAATGAAAATGAATCAGTGGTTTTCAATCGAACTGTGGGCCTAAGAGACACCTGGGCTAAGATTGAGACTTCTTATTAGTTGTATCATTGTTTTTCATTGCCTCACCAATTTGATTACTGGCTGTGAATGAGGCCACCATATTGGTGAGCATATCATTGGCTGAAGAAGGTGAGTTAGGCAATAGAATGAGATTCGAAGCGGTGTGTTCGCCTACAGATTGCAAGGTATCGTAATGTTGGGTGACTACGATTAGCGCAGACGCTTCTTGAGAATTTATTCCTACCTTGTTTAAAACCTCGACAGACTCTTCAAGCCCTCGCGCAATTTCTCTTCGCTGATCGGCAATACCTTGTCCTTGAAGCCTTTTACTCTCGGCCTCTGCCCTCGCCTTTTCAACAATTAGAATACGCGCAGCGTCTCCTTCGAATTGTGCAGCTATTTTTTCACGTTCTGAAGCATTGATGCGATTCATGGCTTGTTTTACTTGCTCGTCAGGATCAATATCGGTAACTAGTGTTTTAATAATGTCGTAGCCGTACTCAACCATGGACTCCTGAAGTTCGGACTTAACAGCTATCGCAATGTCGTCTTTTTTTACGAAGACATCATCTAGTTTCATTTTTGGCACTTCCGCTCGAACTACATCAAAAACATAAGACGTAATTTGATCTGACGGATGTTCTAACTTGTAAAAGGCCTCGTATACTTTGTTTTTCAGCACAACATATTGAACAGAAATCTTAAGTTTGACGAAAACGTCGTCTTTCGTCTTGGTTTCAACGATTACATCAAGTTGCTGTATTTTAAGTGAAATTATTCCTGCCTTTCTTTGAACGAAAGGAACTTTAAACTGTATGCCTGCGTTTCTCACAGAGGTAAAACGTCCAAAAGTTTCAATAATAATGGCAGTTTGTTGTTTTACAATAAAAACAAATGTAAAGAGCAACAATAGCCCTAGTACGATGTATAAAATTTGAAAGACCATAATCATATTATTTAAGAGATTTGTTGTATTAAGTTATCAATGCGTTGAAGAGTAGGGTCCTTTCCTATAAAGACCATAATATCGTATATAGAGGGCCCTCTTAGCTCCCCTACTAAAGATAATCGAATGGGTGCCATTAAACGACCTTGTCCCGTATTTTTTTCTTCACAATAAGAAGTGAGACAATCTGAAAGGGTATTTGTATTAAATACGGTCAGGTTTTTGATTTTGGCCGCAAACTCAGACATTAAGTCCGGAGTTTCTTCTTTTATCTGTTTTTTGAGGGCCTTAGGGTCATATTCTAAAGGTGATTCAAAAAAATAGATATTATTAGTGTATATGTCTGAGATATATGTTTCGCGTTCTTTAACAAGGCTTACAAAATGACCTAGAGACTCTAGACTAACTGTGCTGAGAGCATTTTGTGTGTTTTGCAAGGTTTTGGCCAAAAAGGAGTTTGATGCCTGTTGTATATATTGATGATTGAACCACTTTAATTTATCGATGTCAAAACGTGCGCCAGACTTGTTCACTCTACCAAGATCAAAGCGCTGTTTAAGATCGTCTAAAGAATAAATTTCTTGTTCTACTCCTTCATTCCACCCTAAAAGTGCGAGGAAATTTAAGCTAGCACTTGACAAATAGCCCGACTCTTTAAATCCAATAGATTCTTTCCAACTAAGCGGAAATACAGGAAAGCCTCCTTTTTCGCCATCTCGTTTACTGAGTTTCCCTTTTCCCTGGGGCTTAAGCAACAACGGCAAATGTGCAAAATGCGGCGCCTCCCATTCAAATGCTTGATAAAGCAAATAATGTAAAGCCAATGACGGCAGCCATTCTTCTCCTCGAATGACATGAGAAATCTCCATTAGATGATCATCTACGACATTGGCCAAATGATAGGTAGGATAACCGTCGCTTTTAAAAAGTATTTTGTCATCTAGCAAGTTGGAGTCTATTACAATTTGGCCTCGAATGATGTCTTCGAGATGAACTTGTTGATCTGCCGGAGATTTGAAACGAACAACAAAAGAGTGTTCCTCAAGCAGTTTGGAGGTTTCGTCAGCACTTAGATTTAAAGAGTTGTGTAATGTGTTTCTGTTTTTGTGATTGTAAATAAACTTCTCGCCTTTCGATTCTGCTTCTTTGCGAAGCGCATCAAGCTGCTCAGCTGAGTCAAAAGCATAATAAGCTTTGCCTTGAACAACAAGTCGCATTGCGTGTTCTTCGTAAATTGCTTTTCGTTCGCTTTGTCTGTAAGGCCCGAAGCCCCCTTTGTGTACCGGACTTTCGTCAGGAGGAATGCCGAGCCAACTGAGCGCGTCTTGAATATAATTCTCCGCCCCTTCTACAAGCCGTGATTGATCGGTGTCTTCGACTCTAAGCACAAAGACGCCTTGATGTTTTTTTGCAAAGAGATAGTTGAACAATGCGGTTCTAAGCCCGCCTATATGCAAAGGCCCTGTTGGCGAAGGAGCAAAACGAACGCGTACTTTCATAGTATAATTTGTTTTAAAAGCGAAACTAAGTATTAGGAATGATATATTTTTGTTTTATGAATGAATTAATTCTTTCAGGATTCCAGGAGGATTGGGGTGATGAGACCGGCTTTCAAGAGTGTTTAGCAAAAACAAGGATGCATTTAAGCTTAAGTCAAGTTGTGAATTTTATTTTTTGCGATGATGCTTTTTTGTTAGAGGTGAATCAGAAGTATTTGAATCATGATTATTACACAGACATTATCACTTTTGATTATTCTGCAGATGGACTTCATGAAGCAGATCTCTTTATAAGTCATGATAGAATTAGAGAAAACGCTTGTAATTATGGCGTTTCTTTTTTAGCAGAACTTTTTCGGGTTTGCTCTCACGGCATGTTGCATTTGTCAGGACAGAACGATAAAACGGAAGAAGAACGAGAAAATATGCGCGCCAAAGAAGCAGAGCTAATTGGCTTGTTTCACGTGGAACAGAAAAAATGATAGATAAGCAATACGATGTAATAGTAGTTGGCGGGGGCCATGCTGGGGCTGAGGCCGCGGCAGCGGCGGCAAACATGGGCGCTTCTGCGCTGTTGGTTACAATGAACCTTCAAAACATAGGGCAAATGTCTTGCAATCCAGCTATGGGAGGAATTGCAAAGGGGCAGATTGTTCGTGAGATCGACGCGCTGGGCGGCTATAGTGGAATTGTGTCAGACAAAAGTGCAATTCAGTTTAAGATGCTCAATCAATCAAAAGGTCCTGCGATGTGGAGTCCAAGAACTCAAAACGACAGGATGTTATTCGCTGAACATTGGCGCTTGATGTTAGAAGCTACAGAGAACTGCGACTTTTTTCAAGACATGGTTGTTGGTTTGTTAGAAGAAAGAGGCGAAATAAAAGGGGTGAAAACATCTCTAGGCTTGACTATTTATGCCAAATCAGTGGTTTTAACTAATGGCACCTTCTTAAACGGATTGATACATGTTGGTGATAAAAATTTTGGAGGAGGTCGCGCTGGGGAGAAAGCTTCTGTGGGCTTGACAGAGCAATTGCGTGATCTTGGTTTCGACAGTGGTCGTATGAAAACCGGAACGCCTCCAAGAGTGGACGGGCGTTCTCTTGATTACTCAAAAATGATTCCTCAGCCTGGAGATGAATTGCCGGGGGTCTTCTCGTACATGTCAAGCACGCGTTTAGAGCGACAGGTGTCTTGTCATTTGACCCACACCAACGAAGAGGTGCATGACTTGTTGCGCTCAGGATTTGACAGGTCTCCTATGTTTAACGGCCGAATTAAAAGTATTGGACCACGATATTGTCCTAGTATTGAAGACAAAATCAATCGTTTTTCCGAAAAAGACAGTCATCAGATTTTTGTAGAGCCAGAGGGGTGGAATACCGTTGAAGTTTATGTAAATGGGTTTTCTACTTCTTTGCCAGACGATGTGCAATTTATGGCCTTACGTTCCGTGAAAGGTTTTGAAAACGTCCGTTTCTTTAGGCCAGGATATGCCATTGAGTACGATTATTTCCCTCCTACTCAGTTAAAGCGAACCCTAGAGACTAAGCTAGTGAAAAACCTCTTTTTTGCGGGTCAGATAAACGGCACAACAGGTTATGAAGAAGCTGCTTCTCAGGGGTTAATGGCAGGAATAAATGCTGTGCTTAGTATAAGAAAACAAGATCCTTTTATTTTGTCTAGAGACGAGGCCTATATTGGCGTGCTTATTGATGATTTAGTGACAAAAGGAACAGAAGAGCCTTATCGAATGTTCACTTCTAGAGCGGAGTACCGAACCCTGTTAAGGCAAGACAATGCAGATCTTAGACTTACCGAAAAAGGGCATGGATTAGGCGTGGTGACTGAAAGTAGGCTTAGGGTTCTCAAAGAAAAAGAGAGTCAAACGCAAGATCTGGTAGGCTTTTTTAAGAACACTTCCTATTCTTTTAAAGAGGCTAACGAAATGCTGACTGCGGCCGGAAGTGCCGAGGTAAAGCAGGACGACAAGCTTTTTAAATTGTTGTCTCGCCCAAAAATTCGTCTTGAGGACATGAGAAAACTTGAGGTGGTCAAGACTAAAATCGAGGGGGGCGACTTCTCAGAGGAGGCGCTAACCCAATTAGAAGTTCAGGTGAAGTATTCGGGTTATATCGCAAAAGAAAAGAACAATGCAGATAAAATTAGTCGTTTAGAGCACGTCAGAATTCCAGAGGGCTTCTCATACGACAGCTTAAAATCATTGTCTTATGAGGCGAGAGAAAAGTTGCTCGCCATACAGCCAGACTCTGTTGCTCAGGCTTCGAGAATAAGTGGTGTAAGCCCTGCGGATATATCTGTGTTATTAGTAGCTTTGGGAAGATGAGCATCGTTCCACGTGAAACAAGCAAAAAAATTACCGACTGGTTCTTGTCAAAAGAGGTCTTTACGCTCGAATACCATAAAGACTTAGATTCTTATCAAACTATAGGAGTGTCTGATGATCTTTCTTTTTACTATAAGAGCGATAAATATTTATCACACCAAAAAAACAAATCCTTAGTTTCTCAGACCTATCAAGCGTTTAAGTCAACGCGTAATCAATGGAAAAAGAAATTAATACTTAAGAGTCTTTCTTGTAAACCAAAGGCCATTCTCGATGTGGGTTGTGGAGACGGGTCTTTTTTGGCGCAGTTTAAGTCTCTCGATGTTCTCGGTGTTGAGGTTTCTAAAGAGGTTCAAGAAGAGCTTCATAACAAAGGGCTCAAGACGGTTGCCTCAGTAGATGAGGTTAGCGGCTCTTTTGATGTAATTTCTTGTTGGCACTCTCTAGAGCATATGAATGACCCTCTGAAAACCCTAAGAAAGATGAAATCTTGTATCTCTGCAAACGGACTTCTTTTTGTGGCTATCCCAAATTTTAAGTCATTTGATGCGCATTATTATAAAGGATATTGGGCAGGCTATGACGTGCCAAGACATTTATGGCATCTTTCGCCTTATGGAATGAGTACTTTAGCGGCAAAGGCAGGGTTTGAATTAATAATTAGAAAAAGGATGTTTTTAGATGCTTTTTTTGTGAGTTTGTTGTCAGAGCAGTACCAAAACAAATCTAAGCTAGTGGCAATATTTAGTGCATTTCTGGTAGGTATATATTCCAATCTAAAATCTCTTTTTACCGGAGAATCTTCTGCTGTTCTTTATGTGTTCAGCCCTGTAGAGTGAAGTATAAATAAGAAAATCATGGCCGATGCAATATATACCATAATTCCTTGGGCTCCAGCGTAATCTTTTGCCATTCGTTGGCCGGTTATGAGCGTAAATAGTGTAAATAAACTCGTTAAACCAGCCCAGTAACTAAGAATCAAATCTTGACTAGCCCACAGGCTATAAATGGCTGCTATTTGAATGAGTCCACTTCCTATTTCAAGAACAGTTACTAGTACAAGGCTTTCTTTTACCATATGTTTTATGCCCCAAGTTGATTTAAACTGCTGGTTGAAATAAGCCAACTCTCCTTTAAAGCCTATGAGTTTAGAGACCCCACTTTGTAGCCAAACAATGGCAAAAATTAATAATCCTAGAGTGTAGAATAGTTCGAGTTGTAATAGGCTCATGAGTTATTTTTTTTGATGTAATAATCGAGTGGTTTGAAGTGCAATATGAGCAAAAAGCATTTTTGCATTTGCATTTCTTTTGATTTCATAAATGCCACTTTCTATCAGTTGTTGCAGCTCAAAAATATTATGTTCGTTGACAAAGGGTGCAAACTTCTTCAGATCAAAGCCCGAAGGCAAAACAGAAGCGTGCACCAAGGCATCAGACTTATAGTTCAGCATTAGTGCTTTTCGAATAATATTAAGGCTGTATTTTAAAAAAGCAGTTTGCTCTTCCTTGCTAAAAGTCGCAATTCTTTCTCCCCAATCGACTAATTTTTTGCCAGATTTAGGATCTTTTTTAGCCATAAAAGCTGTGCGCATCCAATCAACGAATGCAGTTTCATATGGATGTATTTGATCTAGGCGCTCTGAAAGACCTCGAGCTACGCTTAAACTCCCTTCACTTTGCAGCGCAGACGAGAAGGCATTTTTGGATTCAACACCTTCATTAATAAGTTTATCTCGAATAATTTCTGGTGCAGGGGCGCTCAAGTGTACAAGTTGACAACGGGAACGAATTGTTTTAAGAATAGACTCTAACTTATTGGTGCATAGGAT
>CBFIGE010000004.1:0-57309 GCA_965662045.1 Flavobacteriaceae bacterium | reverse complement strand
AAGAGGTGAATGTTTTGTGTAATTTTGCCGCGTCTTAATCCGCCAATTATGAGAACACTACAAAACACATCCTTTGAGAACAAAACAGCATTGATTCGAGTTGATTTCAATGTTCCTTTAAATGAAAACAACGAGGTAAGCGACAGCTCGCGCATAGAAGCCGCTAAACCGACAATTCTGCACATACTTGAACAAGGAGGCTCTGTGGTTCTGATGAGCCATTTGGGAAGACCTAAAGGGCAGGTTAAGCCTGAGTTGTCTTTAGGGCATATCGCAAGCGAAGTGAGCACTATCCTTGGCGTTGAGGTCAATTTTGTAGACCAAACCATTGGTCAAAAAGCAAAAGATGCCTGTGCCCAAATCAGTCAGGGGGAAGTAATTTTATTAGAAAACTTGCGTTTTCACGCTGATGAAGAAGCAGGTGACCAGGCGTTTGCACAACAATTAGCCGAGCTTGGAGACATTTACGTGAACGACGCATTTGGCACGGCTCACAGGGCTCATGCTTCAACTGCTATAATTGCTCAGTTTTTTGAGCAAAATAAGTGTTTTGGATTGCTAATGGAGAAAGAAATTACAGCTACCAAAAAGGTCTTAGAAGAAGGAGAAGCACCAGTAACTGCTATAATGGGAGGTTCCAAAGTCTCCACTAAAATTACCATTATTGAAAACATCCTTCCTAAAATTGATCACTTAATTGTTGGTGGAGGCATGACTTATACTTTTATTAAGGCCCTTGGGGGGTCTGTAGGTAATTCGATTTGTGAAGAAGACAAACTCGATTTAGCGCTATCGATTTTAGATAAAGCAAGAGCCAATAATGTTCAGGTGCACCTTCCAGTTGACGTGATTATAGCAGACGACTTTAGCGTAGACGCGAATACAAGAGTTTGCGAAGTCAATGAAATTCCTGCCGGATGGGAGGGGTTAGACGCGGGCCCTACAACAATCAAGCAGTTCAGACAAGTTATTGCCGACTCAAAGACCATTCTTTGGAACGGACCTGTGGGTGTTTTTGAGATGCCAACTTTTGCTAAGGGGACTATTGCTATTGGTGAAGCTGTGGACAAGGCTACACAAGGCGGAGCATTCTCTTTGGTTGGAGGAGGAGACTCTGTGGCAGCCGTGAAGCAGTTTGGTTTTGACCAGAAAGTGAGCTACGTTTCCACTGGCGGAGGAGCAATGTTAGAAAGCCTTGAGGGTAAAACACTCCCTGGAATTGCGGCGATATTATCGTAAATCTCATCTAATTTTCTGAGCGCTTGATTTCTTGCTAGTAGTGCAATGCTTATATTTGATTGTACTGCATAACAAGTAAAAATGTTTATGAAATCAATATTGTTTAGTGTTCTTATTTCGGCCTCTTTTTATTTTGCTCTAGGCCAACAGCAATTATTGCCAACAGATCAAATGGTAGAGGGCTTTAAACCCATTGGAAACCCTTCTCCTTACGCTGATCAAAGAGGGGTGTCTTATGATTTACAAGATCAGAAAGCAGCCTATGTCGCAGACAGCATTATGCTCTCTAATATGCTTAGTTTTTTTGATAATGACAATAAGTTAGTAGACGAATCTGATATAGCCTATGAGAAAGCAAATGACAACACGAGCCCATTAAGTACGCAGGAAATTAAGAATAGACTTGAGATTTTAGACCAAAAATCTCCGTTCAATTTTGAATATAATAAACAACTAGAGCGCGTAATTATTCACTATTTAAAAGACAAACGCTCCTTTTTAGAGCGCATGATGACCCTTAGCCAGTTCTACTTTCCCTTGATAGAACAAGAGTTAGACAAGAATGACTTACCTATAGAATTAAAATATTTGGCAATTGCTGAATCAGCGCTAAATCCAAAAGCAAGATCTAGGGTTGGAGCTAGAGGCCTTTGGCAATTTATGTATGCCACAGGGCGTTATTTCGGTTTAAGAGTAGACAACTACATCGATGAGCGCTATGACCCTATCAAATCAACTGAGGCTGCCGCTAAGTATTTACAGCAACTTTATAACACTTTTGATGATTGGGATTTAGCTCTTGCCGCCTACAATTCTGGTCCAGGAAATGTAAATAAGGCTAGACGTAGATCTGGAGGATACAACAACTACTGGAATCTCCGAAATTACCTTCCAAGAGAAACTGCGAATTATGTGCCTTTGTTTATAGCTACGATGTTTGCCTTTGAGTTTTCAGAAGACTATGGCTTGGGTCCTAAACCCTATGAAAGAAATTATTTTGAGACAGATACAGTTCATGTGAAGACAAAATTATCCTTTGAGCATTTGTCTAAAACATTAAGCATGAGCATAGAAGAGCTTGAAATTTTAAACCCCTCCTATAAAAGAGGGATTATTCCAAAAAATTACAACCAAAACAAGCCCAATATTTTGCGATTGCCCAAGTTCAAAACAGGGGTTTTTGTCAGTAATGAAAAAGACATTTACAGACTTGCAGAAGCTTCTTGGAACAGCAGAGAACAGCAGAATCCCGAATTGCAAAAAACTCAGCCTGTGCGAAGTCGCTATAGAGTGAGGTCAGGCGATTATTTAGGAAAAATCGCTCAGCGTTATGGGGTTAGCATTTCAAATCTCAGAAGGTGGAATAATTTGAAGTCAAATACAATAAGAGTGGGTCAAAGCCTTGTCGTTTATGGTAAAAAAACAAATTCAGCATCGCAGAAGTCTGTTGCACAGAGCGGCTCTGTTAAGAAAGTCCATATTGTAAAACAAGGCGAATCCCTGTGGAAAATCGCCCGAATGTACAAGGATATTAGCATAGATAAACTAAAAATTTGGAACGAACTCAAGACGACTCAAATTAAACCAGGCATGCAATTAAAAGTTTGTAAATGTTAATTAGACCTCTGATGAATTATCGAATACCAGTAAAATGTTTTATCGTCGCCTCTGCATTGTTTGCCTTTATTGGTTGTAACGAGATGACACAACAAGAAAAGTTCCTCCCTGAATCTACGGGCTCAGTAAACCAAGTCATTGTTGTTACTACAGACACTATATGGAAAGGTGCTGTTGGTGACAGCATTCGAAAGTATTTTGCGGCGCCTATAGAAGCTAGTACTATTGTTGAGCCTGAATTTACCTTAACGTATTTACCTCAGCCAATATGGAAAGGAGCAATCACAAAATCTAGAAATGTGCTGTATATATTAACAGACACTCTTGAGGCTGCTCATATTAAAAAGAATTTATACGCTAGGCCTCAAAATATTGCAGTAGTAAAGTCTAAAGATTTAGAAAGCCTAAAAAATAACCTTTTAGAAGTTACTGCCACAGCCAAATACAACTTTAGAGAAACAGAGTTAGAACTTGCTCAAGCTCGATTCTTGAAATCCCTTTCTTCTAAATCTCTTTTTGATGAGCGTTTAGGATTTAGCTTAAGACTACCTTCGATTTATCAATTGGGGCTTGACCAGGACGGTTTTTTGTGGTACGACAGGCCTGTAGAAGGTGGAACCATAAACCTAATGGCATACAGCCTAGAAAAAGGATATTTTTCTGACAGGGACAGTTTTGTAGATCAAATTTTGGGTTTACGAGATAGCATAGGCAAAAAACATGTGCCTGGGCCGAATGTGCCTGGGACAGTAACTTACATGATATCAGAGCGTACTTTTGCACCCTATGTTAGGCCAACTGAGGTGGGAGGATTTAAGGCCGTTGAGGTAAAGGGTATTTGGGAAGTTCGAAACTATCCGATGGCTGGCCCCTATTTGATGTATTTATTGAATGACACCATTAATAAGCGCACGGTTGTTTTGGAAGGCTTTACCTTCGCGCCATCAAAGCCAAAGAGAGACTTTATGTTTGAATTAGAGGCAATTATGAAATCGATTGAAATTACCGAATAGAACTATTCCTTATCAATTTGCTCGTCTTCTTTACTCGCATCTTTGAATTCTTTGATTCCACTGCCCAAACCACGCATTAACTCTGGAATTTTTTTACCACCAAAAAGAAGTAAAACAACCACAACAACGAGAACTATTTGCCAAGGACCTACTAAACCGAGTGTAAACATGTACTTTAAATTTAATCTGTATGTAAACATACAAATTTATCAGCACAGAAATCAACAAATAATGGCTTTCTAACGAAAGTATAGTTAGCTTCAATTATATTTGTTCTATGGCAAATCAGAGTCGAAAAAAGAAAAATTTAAAGGGAAGACTGACCACTCAGTATCGATTGGTCCTAGTTAATGATCGAACCTTTGAAGAAGCATCTGCAGTCAAGTTGACCTTTCTAAATGTGCTTGTCGCTACGATGGTAGCCGTTATTGTAATCTTTGCGGGTTGCTTTTTTTTGATTTCTGGAACGGATTTGAGATATCTCATTCCCGGTAAAGAGTCCAAATATTCAGAACGAATCACTCAAGAATTACTCTTCAGAACAGATTCTATTTACTATGTTTTAGAGCGAGACAATAAACAATTTGAAATCCACAACAAATTGATTAAAGGAGAGGTGGAATATGCTGAAGTTGAAGAGCTTACGGACAGCATAAATGCGGTTCCAATAAATATGGCTTTAACTGTTCAAAAAAATAAGGCCATTCAAGAAATCGAAGAAGCTGTTCAAAAAGAAGAAAATTTTAACAAAAAAATTGATGAGAACAGCTTTGATAACGCTATGTTTTTCGTGCCTGTTAATGGCAGTATTTCTCAGGCATATGACCCCAGCATAGATAAAAACCATAGGGGTATTGATGTTGCAGCTAAAGAAGGAGAGCCCGTCAAAGCGATTTTAGCAGGTGTAGTGATGCATGCTGAATGGTCTTCTGACACTGGATATAATGTAATTGTGCAACATAAGGAAGGGCTAACATCAATTTATAAACACAATGGTAAACTTTCTGTAAAACAAGGACAGCGCGTTAGTGCAGGCGAGGTTATTGCCTTTGTTGGCAATTCGGGCGAGTTTTCAAGCGGACCTCATTTGCATTTTGAGCTTTGGTTCAATGAAAAAGCTGTTAATCCTTCAGATTATATTGATTTTCAACAACAATGACCTTAAAATCAATTTTGGCCATACCCTTCGCCAAATACATCTACAACAAAGAAAAAAAATGGATTGAAAGTCCACTAAAAGCCCAGCAAAAAACCTTGTCTTATCTCATAAAGAAAGGGCGTTTAACAGCTTTTGGAAAAGACCATGACTTTCAGCAGATAAACGACTACTCCTCTTTTAAAGAAAGGGTTCCTGTTCGAGATTACGAACAACTCAAATCGTATGTACATCGAATTATTGAAGGCGAAAAAGACGTCCTGTGGCCGGGACAACCAGCTTACCTCGCAAAGACCTCTGGAACGACCTCTGGGGCAAAATATATTCCGATAACCGCAGAATCGATGAGTGAACAGGTGCGTGCTTCGAAGAATGCTCTTCTGTTTTACATTGCACAGACTAAAAACGCAAATTACGTCAATGGCAAGATGATTTTTTTACAAGGAAGTCCTGTCCTGACTAAAAAAGGAAACATAAATATTGGTCGACTTTCGGGAATTTCAGCGCATTATCTTCCTTCTTATTTACTTAAAAACAGGCTTCCTACATGGGAAACGAATTGCATTGAAGAGTGGGAAGACAAAGTAGATGCAATTGTAGAAGAAACTTCTAGAGAGAACATGACCCTAATTGCCGGTATTCCTTCTTGGGTTCAAATGTATTTTGAAAAGCTAAATACCGCCACAGGCCAAAAAGTGGGAGACCTGTTTCCTAATTTCTCTCTATTTGTTTACGGCGGCGTTAATTACGAACCTTATAGAAAGAAATTTGAAAGTTTAATCGGAAGAAAAGTTGACAGTATTGAACTCTTCCCCGCAAGCGAAGGATTTTTTGCTTTTCAAGACGACCAAAATGATCAAGGATTGATGCTACAACTTAACTCTGGCATTTATTACGAGTTCATACCTATAGAACATTATTTCGATGAGAGCCCTGGACGCCTAAACATAGAAGAAGTTGAATTAGGAAAAGATTACGCCCTCATTCTGTCGACTACAGCAGGTCTTTGGGGATACGACATTGGTGATACGGTCAGATTTACTTCTTTAAAGCCTTACAAGATTATCGTTTCAGGGCGAGTTAAGCACTTTATTTCAGCCTTTGGAGAGCATGTAATTGCCAAAGAGGTTGAACAGGCGATGAAAGAGGCGACTGAGCAAACAGATGCAAGGGTTAATGAATTTAGTGTTGCACCTCAAATAAACCCAAAAGAAGGCCTTCCGTTTCACGAATGGTTTGTAGAATTTGACCATACGCCAAACGACATTAGTTCTTTTGTGGCAATTATCGATGAAAGTATGCAGCGCCAAAACATCTACTATAAAGACCTATTAGAAGGAAATTTATTACGACCTGCCGTGATCAGCTGTGTGTCCAAGGGTGGATTTGAAGCCTATATGAGTTCAGAAGGTAAATTAGGTGGCCAGAACAAAGTAAAACGTCTATCTAACGACAGGGTCATGGCAGATAAGTTAAGCAGATTTCTAAAGTGATGAGCAAAACTAAACAACGGGTATTAATTACCGGTGCTGCCGGATTCCTAGGGTCACATTTGTGTGATCTTTTTCTTTCTAAAGGATATGAGGTCATCGGAATGGATAATCTCATTACAGGAGACTTAAAAAACATAAATCATTTAAAAGAGAACAGTGATTTTAGTTTTGTTAATCACGATGTTACAGATTATGTTGAAGTTGAAGGCCCTTTGGATTTTATTTTACACTTTGCATCTCCCGCAAGCCCAATAGACTATTTAAAAATTCCTATTCAAACCCTAAAAGTAGGAGCCTTGGGAACACATAATTTATTAGGGCTGGCGAAGGCAAAAAAAGCAAGATTTATGATAGCTTCAACCTCTGAAGTCTATGGAGACCCTTTAGTACACCCTCAAAAAGAAACCTACTACGGAAATGTAAACACTATAGGACCTAGAGGGGTATACGATGAAGCCAAGCGTTTTCAAGAATCAATAACTATGGCATATCACAGGGTTCATGAACTGGACACTCGCATTGCAAGAATATTCAACACTTACGGACCACGGATGAGACTCAACGACGGGCGTGTTATTCCAGCATTTATTGGTCAAGCTATTAGGGGTGAAGAGCTAACAGTTTTTGGAGATGGCTCTCAAACACGTTCTTTTTGTTATGTCTCTGACTTGGTGGAGGGTTTGTATCGCCTGCTAATGACTCCCTACCATTTGCCTGTCAATCTAGGCAATCCTCAAGAAATCACGATACTCGATTTTGCCAAAGAAATTGTGAAACTCACTGAGTCTACAAAAGGAATTAGCTTTAAATCGCTGCCTAAAGACGACCCTCTTCAACGACAACCAGACATTAGCAAAGCAATAGAATTGCTTGCATGGCAGCCCAAAGTGCAACGTAATGAAGGAATGCACAAAACCTTAGACTATTTTAAGACCCTATCAATAAAGGAGCTCAATAAAACAGAGCATCGCGACTTTAACAAGCACAATAACTAAAATGAAACACAACACACTACTTATCGGATCTGGAGGAAGAGAACACGCTATGACATGGAGAATCGCGCAAAGTGAGTCATGTGGAGCGTTATTTGTAGCGCCAGGAAATGCAGGAACATCTTCTTTAGCTACAAATGTCGATTTAGATATCAGCAATCTCGAGGCCGTTAAAGCGTTTTGTTTGGAACGAGCTATAGATCTTTTGGTCGTAGGACCAGAGCAGCCTTTGGTAGATGGGATTGTAGATTTTTTCAGGGCAGAAGAAGAGCTCCAGCATATTGCTGTAGTTGGTCCAGATTCCACAGCAGCTCAACTTGAAGGAAGCAAAGAGTTTGCTAAAGAGTTTATGATCAAATATGCTATCCCAACCGCGGCCTATCAAAGTTTTGAGGCAGATCAATTGGAAGAGGCTTTGGCTTATATCGACCAGATTCAGGCTCCATACGTAATTAAAGCAGATGGGCTAGCTGCCGGCAAAGGGGTAGTAATTGCCGAAGATACTCAGACGGCAAAGGCTACTTTGATATCTTTTTTAAAAGACAAGCAATTCGGAGAAGCTTCTTCAAAAGTGATAATTGAAGAGTTCCTCAAAGGCATTGAAATGTCTTGTTTCGTGGCTGTTGACGGGACTGAAAACTACATTGTCTTGCCAAGAGCTAAAGACTATAAGCGAATTGGTGAAGGAGACACTGGCCTAAATACAGGAGGAATGGGCGCTATCTCTCCAGTTCCCTTTGAAGATGAAGCGTTGCTTAAAGAAATAGAAGAGACTGTTGTAAAGCCAACGGTTCAAGGAATTTTAAGCGAGGGGTTTCACTATCGCGGGTTTGTTTTTATAGGGCTGATGATTGTTGATGAAAATCCATTTGTAATCGAGTACAACGTGCGTATGGGAGATCCTGAAACACAGGTAGTTTTTCCGCGATTTGAGACTGACTACATCGATTTTTTCAAGTCTATCGCCCTAGGGAATTTAAAAAAGGTTCAACACCGAGAGCTTCAAGAGGCGGCAACCACAGTAATCGCAGTTTCTAAAGGTTATCCGCAGTCTTATGAAAAGGGAAAGACCATTGAAGGATTAGCTACTATCGACAATGACCGAATTGTATTTCATGCAGGGACAAAAACAAACAATGAGAAACTATTGAGTAATGGGGGCCGGGTATTGGCCTTTACATCCTATGGCAGCACAATTCAAAACGCATTAAACAAAAGTTACGAACAACTATCCAAAGTTAGTTTCGAGGGAATGACCTTTAGAAAAGATATAGGGTTTGATTTACAAACCGAATAGTTAGAGGTAAGAGTGAGAAGAAATTGATTTGTCTTCTTCTCCGTTGTCGCTGTATTTTTTGAGTTCACCCATCCAATAAACAGCGGCAATAATGCCTATGACAAAAAATATCCAATTTACGGCGTTAGACATCCACCAACTTTCCATTGCTCTGAGAAGGTTAAACGGCATAAATAAATAGTTTTCAAATAAATCAGCAATACCGTAAAAAATTGAAGACCACATAATTCTATTATTTGCAGCAAAAATAAACATTCAGCGCATTAATACAAGTTTTGTTCAGTCAGAAAACGCAAAAAGTTAAGTGCCAAAGGGTACATTATTCAAGCTTGCTTCTCTCTAACGGAATATAGGATTTATCTTAGCAAAAAATTTTAGGCTAAATGTTTACACAAAAAGCGTTCGACATCTTTAATCAAGCTATTTCAACCTATCACATCAAAGACGATGTCAACCAAGACATGTCGTCGCCTTTTGACAAAGGAAGCATAGAAGATTTATTGTTCACCAAAAATTGGATAGACACTGTTCAGTGGCATTACGAAGACTTAATACGCGACCCAGACATTGAACCAAATGCAGCTTTGGCACTCAAACGACAAATTGATGCCTCAAATCAAAACAGAACAGATTTAGTAGAATATTTGGACGCCTATTTTTTAGAGCTATACAATTCGGTTGTGATAGATGAGAATGCGAGCATCAATACAGAGAGTCCGGCCTGGGCATTTGACCGCCTTTCTATCTTGGCATTAAAGATATTTCATATGCAAGAAGAAGCCAGTCGTGAAAACGCCTCTGATGAGCACCTTAAGGCTTGCAAACAAAAACTCGATATATTACTGGAGCAAAAAGAAGACTTGAGTGCAGCCATTGAACAATTGCTTAACGACATTTCCCAAGGAAAAAAATACATGAAGGTATATAAGCAGATGAAGATGTACAATGACGACGAGTTAAACCCTGTACTCCGTGCCAAAAGAAGCTAGAATATTATTTATTCGTTTTTCTGCCATGGGAGATGTGGCTATGTGCCTACCTGTACTGAAAACCTTTCAAAATAAATACCCCAATCACTGCATTTCAATATTGACTAAAGAGGCTTTTATTCCGTTGTTTAAAGACCTTTCAAACATTGAAATCATCGGACTTAAAAAAGAAGAAAGTCTCTTTGCATTACTACAACGGATTTTGAAGCTGGAGCCTTTTGATTTGGTGATGGATTTGCATTCGAGCTTGCGATCTGTATTCATTTGCTCAGCACTTGCCTTAAAGGGTGCTAAAACACACAAAATAGATAAGCGCAGAGCAGCTAAAAAGAAGTTTTTAAACACAGAAAACGCTTTGTTAACGCCTATCACTTCTCAGGCTCAAGCCTATTTAAACGTCGTTGAACATTTTGGATTTAAACTGAGCATCAAAGAATTAAGTCCAATGCAAACAGCGAAAAAGAATTCAAACCTAAGGCTTGTGGGCGTGGCTCCCTTTGCCGCTCATTCTTCTAAGACATATCCTGAAGATTTAATGCAGACCCTTATTGAAAAAATCTGTAATATAAATTCAAATAATGAAGTCATATTGTTTGGTGCACCTGGGAATCAACAGGAGCAACTTAAACAGTGGTGTGAAAATTCGACTCAGCTTAAAACTAATTCTGGATTGAGCCTCGAAAAAGAATTAGTCTTAATGACCCAATTAGATCTTATGATCAGTATGGATTCCGCAAATGGTCATATGGCAGCAAATGTCGGCGTTCCGGTAATTACCCTTTGGGGAAGCACTCATCCTTATGCAGGATACCAGCCTCTTTTTCAACCTTTTAAAAATAGTTTTTTACCAGACTACGAGCAGTATCCTCAACTGCCCTCTTCTATTTTTGGCGAGCGAGAAATAAGAGGATATGAAGATGCCATGCGCTCTGTAAATCAAGAGCCAATACTCTTACGTGTCAAGGAGATTCTAAATTTGTAATATGGCAAAAGGGGCATTAAAAAAAACAGCGCTGATCTTATCTGGAGGTGGTATACGCGGCATTGCTCATGTTGGACTACTCAAAGCTATGCAAGAATTTGAACTCGAGGCAGATGAAGTGTCGGGAGCGTCTATAGGGGCCCTAGTGGGCGCGTTATATAGCAATGGCAATCCCTGCGAAGAAATTCTCAATTTTTTTAAAGAAACACCGCTTTTTCGCCCAAATAACTTTGCCTTCAATAAAGCTGGGCTTTTTGACACCGACAAATATTACAAGGTTTTACAATCCTACTTAGGACATTCGAGTTTTGAAGCTCTAAAATCAAAATTGTATGTAATTGCAACAGAATTAGGCGAAGGAAGAGAAGTAGTTTTTAAAGAAGGAGAATTAATAAGACCTTTATTGGCTAGTGCTGCGCTTCCACCTGTTTTTAGCCCTGTTGAAATAAATCAAAAAATCTACGCCGACGGAGGGATACTGAACAATTTTCCATCTGAGTATGTGTCAAAAAAAAGCTTAAAAATTGGCTCAAACACTACGGTTATCAATCCTTTAGCCAAGAAAGATATCAGTAATGCAATTCAATTGACAACACGCGTCTCGACAATTATGATTCATTCTTCCACAGCCAAAAAGCTCGATGAGTGCGACATTTATATCGCCCCTAAGGAGCTGAGGTCCATAAGATTATTGGATAAGACTTCAATAGAAAAAGCCTATGAAATCGGTTATGAACACGCCTGTAAAGCGATTGAAACTTACTTAAGCGCTAAATGATTAGACGTCGTCAAAGTCAATTGCAAGCGGGGCTTCTGTAACTTTTGCTTGGCATGCCAAGGTTAGACCTTGCGTTATTTCACTATCGGTTAAAATTTGGTTTTTCACCATTTCTACCGCCCCCATCTTGACTTTACAAATACAGCTGCTGCAAACTCCTCCCTGACAAGAATAAGGAGCGTCTAAATCGTTTTCTAGCAAACTGTCCAAGACCAATTTGTCTGCTGGAGCCATAATCCTATGTGTTGCACCATCGATAAGCACATCGATTTGCACCTGACCTTCAATACTGCTGCTTACTTCTTCTTTTTCTGAATAAAACAATTCATACAAAATTTTATCTTTTGGTACTCCGTAATTCCGTAGCGTTTCTTTTAAGGTTTCAATCATCCCTTCTGGCCCACACAAATAAGCGACACCCAATTCAGGCTGACTAAAGGCATTCTTCAGTGTATGAAGGCAGAGCGCGTTGTCTATGCGCCCAAAAGCACCTTTGTCAGAAGCAATTCTACTGTATGTTCTAAACAGTTTTAAGCGTTTAGGGTAATCGGCTACAAGCCGGTCTAATTCTTCAGCGAACATTTCATCTGCCTCGGACTGATTTCCATAAAGCAGATAAACTGTATTTGAATTATGATTGGAAAGTGCCTCTTTGGCAATACTCATTATAGGAGTGATTCCGCTACCAGCAGCTATACAAAGGATGTTTTTTGAACGCCATCTGTTGTTTTCAAAGGTGAATCGCCCTTCTGGGTTTGAGACCATTAAGGCATCACCTGCTGACAATTCTCGATTGGCATAAACTGAAAATTTACCCTGATGAATTTCTTTTACACCCATGACGAGCTCATCTTCGTTAGGCGCAGCGCAAATAGAATAAGATCTCCTAATAGCCTCTCCTTGATGCAGGTGTTCAACGGTTGCGTATTGGCCTGCCTTAAAGGCATATGTTTTTTTGAGTTCTTTGGGAATTTCAAAACTGAGGGCAACAGCTTTGTCAGTAAGACGCCTGACTTGCTTTACCTTTAGGGCGTTAAATTGCATGCGCTTTTCTTTTTTTACAAAGGTAAGGGTATACTTTTTATGTGAATGCCTATTTTTACACTACCTATACCTATTTATGAGAAATTATTTTTCACTGCAGCTCAAGCAATTGTTTAGATCTCCTACATGGGGCCAAACACTTTGGATGAGAATTCTAGTTGGCTTTTTTGTATTGTATTTTGTTGCTGTTTTCCTATTACTAGGAATAGGTCTTTTTTTCATTATCGAAAAATTAGAGCTTGGAGATCCTTTAGATGTTGTTCACGGATACATGCTTTTCTATGTTTTAGGGGATTTGGTTTTTCGCTACCTCATGCAAAAAATGCCAGTTGCAGACATCAAACAATACCTTTATTTGCCTATTAAAAAAGGAAAAATCGTCAGGCTTAATTTGTTGAAATCCTTGTTTTCGTTTTTTAACGTAAGCCACCTTTTTTTTATTATACCATTTGGTATTATTCTTATTGTTGAAGGATATCCTCTAGCCGAGATCGGTATTTGGATGATCTCTATATACATAGCACTTTTAGCCAATCACTTTTTGAATATGTTGGTCAACAATAGTAAGCTGGTATTTGTTATAATGCTGAGCCTTCTTCTTGGCTTATTGTCTCTTCAATTTTATTTTGGTGTAGACGTCACTCCTTTTAGTTTCGCAGTTTTCGCACCTTTTTCTAGCTTAAACTTGATGGTCACAGTAGGCTTGCTTTTATGGTTAGTCCTATTGTACACTTTGGTATTCTACCAATACCGGTCTCAAATGTATTTAGACGCCGGACTTTTAGACAAGAAAATTAAGTTTAGAGAGAATGATTACAAATTCTTAGAGCGTTTTGGACCTTTGGCACCTTTCCTTAAGATTGATTTGGCGCTAATTACTCGAAACAAAAGATCAAAAAGCGCCGTGATTGCTGGTTTTATATTTGTTTTTTACGGCTTATTGTTTTTTACAGGAGCCGTCGAATCGTATGAGTCTCCTGCATGGCAATTCTTTGCTGGGATTTTCGTAACAGGAGGATTTATGTTCAGCTTTGGACAGTACGTGCCGAGTTGGGATAGCGCTTATTATCCTCTTTTGATGAGCCAAAACATACGCTACATAGATTACTTAAATTCGAAATGGTATCTAGTTCAAATAGCGACTATTATTTCGACCCTACTCGCGACATTTTATTTGTATTTGGGCTGGGAAGCTTATCGTTATGTGCTCTTAGGGATGATTTACAATTTGGGAATCAACTCGTATCTCGTTTTATGGGGAGGCGCTTTTGTAAAGACAAAAATCGACTTAGGCTCTAACAAAAAAGCCTTTGGAGATAAGAGCGCGTTTAATTACAAAACGATGCTTTTGATCTTACCCAAATTAGCTCTACCCCTTCTGATATATGGATTAACCGCCTATTATTTCTCTCACGAACTGGCTAGTATTGCCATTATTACGGTTTCAATTTTGGGCTTCACGCTTAAAAAACCGGTATTCCGTCAAATAGAAAAAGTTTATAAAAAAGAAAAACATACAACTCTTAAAGCCTATAAATCATGATCGAAGTCAGTAATATCATTAAATCTTACAAAAAAGAAGTCGTTCTTGACATCGAACAATTGCACATTGGCAGAGGAGAAGTCTTAGGCTTAATAGGAAATAACGGCGCAGGAAAAACTACCCTTTTCAGTTTACTTCTAGACTTGATCAAAGCGAACCAAGGTCACATTACCAACAAAGAAATTCGCGTAGACCAGAGTGAAGATTGGAAGTCTCATACGGCAGCTTTTTTAGACGAATCTTTTCTTATAGGCTATCTATCTCCAGAAGAGTATTTTACGTTTATAGGCTCCCTCAGAGGACTTAACAAACAAGAAGTCTTAGATTTTGTGGGTGGGTTTGAGGATTTTTTTAATGGCGAAGTGCTCAACAAGAAGAAATACATTAGAGATTTTTCAAAGGGAAACATGAAGAAAATAGGCATTGTTGCTGCGTTCATCGGAGAGCCTGAAATTGTCATTCTAGATGAACCCTTTGCCAATTTAGATCCTTCAACTCAGATTAGACTGAAAACCTTGATTCTGCACTATACAGAAAAGCACAATGGATGCTTATTAATTTCCAGTCACGACTTGCACCACATCACAGATGTGTGCAATCGAATCGTATTGTTAGATAAAGGAAAAGTAGTCAAGGACAACCTAAAGTCAGAACAAACCTTGGTCGACCTCAAAAAATACTTTGAAAACGAAATTGCCAAATAAATGAAGTTGAGCCGCTTTATTGGAACTGCATCAATCAATCTCAATTACTTGAGTTGTGCAGTCATTGGCGCGCTTATTTTGAATTCGTGCAGTACCCAAAAAGACAAGTTTATCAATAGACACTGGCACGAGTTAAACACCACCTATAATGTCTTATATAACGGAAATATTGCTTTAGAGACAGGACTAAGTCAGCTAAAGGCTGAACAAAAAAACAACTTTTTTGATTTACTTCCTGTTGAACCTTTCCCTTCAGAAAAGTTTGATGTCTTTTTAGATGATGTTGCCAATGATGAAAATTTTGAACGAGCCGAAGAAAAAGCAACCAAAGCGATTCAAAAGCACAGCATGGTATTCGCTTCGAAACAAAAGAATCAGAGTATTGAAAAAGCCTATTTTTTATTGGGTAAGGCTCGTTATTATGACCAGCGATTTGTGCCTGCCATAGAAGCTTTTACCAAGGTGCTTAGCCAAAGCAGAATTGAATCTAATAAGGCTTTAGCCAACATATGGATTGCCAAAATTTACTATAGAACAGATAATATCGAACGGGCTCAGTCTCAATTGCTGAAGGTGAAAATAGATAGGGTCGACAAAGAGGTAGCTCTCGAATATTATTTAATTCAATCTCAGATTGCTTTAGAAACCAAAAACACTGAAGTCTCAAGAGCTTATCTTCAAAAGGCAGTGGCTTTGGCTGAATTAGGAGAAAAAAAGGCCAGATGGGCTTTTCTTTTGGGCCAATTGTATGAACGAGATCAAAAATGGGACAGCGCCTATCAAGCCTATAAAGAAGTCATTAGAATAGGGCATAGAGCCCCTGCACTACTACAATTATCAGCCAAACTGAGCGCTATTAATTTATGGGAAAATGAAGATGAAGCCCTACAAGAGTTAAAGCAAATAGAGGATTATTGGGAATACAGAGCTTTTAAGCCATTTGCTGAGCGGGCGGAGGCAAAACTTAGAATGCGCAAAGGCGAAGACAGTTTGGCTTTGTCAAAGTACACCCAATCCAACTTTGGAGCTCAAGGAAAATTCAGAACCCTTCTTCGAGAAAATTATAGAGATCAAGCCATCTACTTTTTTGATAGGCAAGAACTTTTATTAGCTGCAAATTATTATGACAGTTTATATCCGCTCTTGACTTTTTCCAAAGAGAAGAGAGAGGTGTCCAAAAAAATAAAGAGTTTGTCCGATCTCAAAATGCATTCTCGCCAAATCACAAAGGCAGACAGCATATTATTTTTGATGAACCTCAGTGAAGCCGAGCGAACTGAATTTGTGGTCAATGCGCTTAAAAAACAAATTATTCAAGAAAAGGAGCGTAAACAAAAAGCCTCAGAGCGCAAGGTTTCTTCAGGAAACTTTTACTTCGATAATGCTCAAAGAATCACTAAAGGAAGAGCAAACTTTCGATTAAAATGGGGGGCAATACTCAAATCAGATAATTGGTTTTTAAAATCTTCTAATCAAGGCGGAGTCACTCAATTTATCGAAAAAACCATACAAAAAGACAGCCCACAAGACAGTTTAATAGTTGTTGCACGAGAAATGTTAAGTGCATTGCCGAGCACTAAACGTGCATCAGACAGCCTGTTACAATTGATTGATTTTCAAAATTTTCAAATCAATCTATTGTATGAATATCGTTTTCGTTTAACCGATAAAGCTAAAATAGGATTCACTCAATTAGCCGAGAAAAAGGAGGCATATGTAAAATTACCTGCAAGGTTTGAACTTTATAAAATTGCATTAAATCAGTCTCAATTTGAGAAGGCAGAAGATTTGAAAAGAGCCATAATCAATGAGTTTCCTCAATCGATTCAAGCAGAATATCTCAAAAACATAAACAGTACAAACTACAAGGAGGCATTGGCTGATCTGTATGCCAACAAAGACAAATTACTTATAACAGCTGACAGCTTATTTCAATCTAAGAAATATGATGAATTGATCCAGCTTGCTAAAAACAACGCCTTTGTAGTTTTTGATCGTTCGGTAAAAGCACAGTTAGATTATTACGAATTGCTAGCTATTTTGAGAGCAAAAGGAATAAAGGCTTTTGAGCCTAAATTGGCACAGTTTAAAGCCCTTTACCCAGAAGCAGAAAAACAAAAGCTCATAAATACACTCAGCAATTTATTTCAAGATAGAGAACAAAAAGACTCAGATTCTTGCTACATTATTTGGAGAGTAGGAGACTATAATGAAGAGCAGGTTAAAGACCTCATAGCTGAGGTTAAAAAGGCTTCCACTTCGTTTTCTCCAGAAAAACAAAACGTTTTTATTGATTATTTCGACAAAGAGATAAAAATTATCGTCCTATCGGATTTTGACAATGAAAAAGATGCGTCCATTTTTTTAACTTTAAACCGAAATTTGAATCAAACCAATTTAGTTGGCATATTTAAAAAAGAAGAGTATGAGAGGGCGCAACTAGAGAAAAAATTGTTTTCGAAGAAAAAACACCAAATGCCAAATTGAATCGTTAAAATGTAACACCTCATGTTCCAAACAGGCCAAAAATTATTAAGAAAACTAAAACACGAAAACGAAATGTTCGACAGTAAAACAGGAAAATTTATGGGAGAAAGTCAAGGCAATCAGCCTAATAGAATTGAGAAGAATACAACAATAACTGGTAATATTGATTCTGAAAACGATTTTAGAATAGACGGAAAATTAGAAGGAGACATCAAAACATCCGGAAAAGTAGTTATTGGTCAAAACGGAAGGATAAATGGTAAAATAGAATGTGTAAGTGCTGATGTGGAGGGTTATTTCACAGGAGACATTACAGTAAGCGAAACACTTTCTCTCAAAGAAACTGCCACTATAGAAGGGACCGTAAAAGCCGGAAAACTGCAAATTGTTCCAGGAGCTAAGTTCAACGCCAAGTGTCAAATGAGCTCAAGGTCAGCACCTTTATCAGCTGACAAATCAATGCCCACCAAGACTATTGCTGTTGAAGAAAACAAACAGAATATTGCCTAAACCCTCCCGCTATATTAAGTATACAGGAATGGGAATTAAGATGTTCTTGTATATTCTAATAGGTAATTGGGTAGGAACAAAAACCGCAGTTTCCACTGATAAAGAATATTGGGAACCCCTGCTGACTATGATAGGCGTAGGATTGGCTATGTATACTATCATTTCTGATGTGATTCGCAAAAGCAATTGAAAAACAAACTATACATCGCAGGTCTAATGGTGTTCTCATTGGGTCATATAGTTCTCAATTTCAGTATGAGGCTGCTTGTTGTCTATCTTTTTTTTTACTTATTTTCTTTGGCATTTCTTGCAATAGTCCACACGTTTAACGCAAAGCACAATTTTCAAAATGTAGGATTTATCTTTTTGATATCAGTTTTTGTTAAACCAACTTTGTATTGGGTGTTCTGGAACACCTCCACAGCCGTTTTTTTAAACTCATTCAACAACCAGGCACAAAACGACCTACTACCTTTTCTATTTTCAACCTTCCTAGAGGTCATTGTATTAATTCGATGGTTAGCCCGTTCTGAAAATACTTGAGTCGTCTGGTCTAAAAAAGCCAAAAAATAGCTAGACTTTTCTATCACTTTAATTACATTTGCACAAAATTTTGAAAGACCAACCCAAGCATGCGTTTAACGTCTAAGCTTCAAATTGTTTCACTTCTTTGTTCTGTATTGTTTTCTGCAGGGACCCTCTCGGTGCAGGCAAAGGACGCAGATCCTAAAGAAGGACACCTCGAAGAGGCAAATGCCATCGATGAAGATGATGAAATTGCCGAATATATTCTGCACCATATAAAAGACGCCCACGATTTTCATTTGTTTTCTTATAACAACAGTCATGGTGAGCGAATACACGTAGGGTTTGGGCTTCCAATCATTGTTAAAACCTCTGAAGGTTTCAGATTCTTTTCGTCTTCTGAGTTTCACCATGATGATTCTGGCCATGTAGTTGTAGAAAAAGATGGAGTCTCTTTGGTCAAATACCATGAAAAAATCTACGAACTAGACAAAGGGGAAACTGCTATACATTTTGACGAAGATCATCATCCAGACAACGCTCACGCGGCATTAGATTTTTCTATAACTAAAAGTGTTTTTGGAATGTTGCTCGTTTTCACTTTATTGATTTTCTGGTTCAGAAGACTTGCAGCACAATACAAAAAAAGCAGCATTCCTACTGGGTTTTCTAGAATTTTAGAACCTCTTGTTATTTACGTCAGAGATGAAATAGCCAAGCCTAATATTGGCGAGAAGCAGTATAAAAAATTTATCGGCTTTTTAATGACTGTTTTCTTCTTTATTTGGGTTTCAAACTTGTTAGGATTAATGCCTTTTGGATTCAATATTACTGGTCAGATTGCAGTGACCTTTTCACTGGCGTTATTCACCTATATTATCACACATTTCAGCGCGAACAAAGATTATTGGAAACATATTTTTTGGATGCCGGGAGTTCCGATTCCGATGAAAATTATTCTGGCTCCAATCGAATTCTTAGGAACTTTGACCAAGCCTTTTGCACTTATGGTGCGTCTGTTTGCTAATATTTCAGCAGGCCACATCGTAGTGATGAGCATTATAGCAATTGGTATTACATTGAGAAGCACAATGGGAGTTTTTGGAGCAAGCGCTTTATCTTTTGCATTATCACTTTTTATAACCATAATAGAATTGTTAGTGGCCTTTCTACAAGCCTACATCTTTACAATGCTTTCTGCATTGTTTATCGGTATGGCTGTCGAAGAACACGAACATCATTAACTCGTAATTATTTCGTTTAACATAAACTCAAAATCATGACAATTCCAAATTTAGTAGGTGCCGGATTAATTGTAATAGGTGCTGGTATTGGTTTAGGCCAAATTGGAGGTAAAGCTATGGAGGGTATTGCACGCCAGCCAGAAGCGACTTCAAAAATCCAGACAAATATGATTATTATCGCGGCTTTATTAGAAGGTTTAGCATTTGCTGCAATCTTCTTAGGAAAGTAATAATTAAGCTATACAAACAGGAACGGTTGGTTCCTGTTTGTATTCATTATTGTCATTAAACAAAACGTATGGATCAATTATTAAACGATTTTTCTCCAGGTTTATTCATCATACAAACTGTATTGATGTTGGTTGTCATTTTTTTGATGATCAAATTTGCTTGGAAACCAATATTAAGTGCACTTGAAGAGCGTGAATCAGGAATTCAAGACGCTTTAAACGCGGCACAAAAAGCTAAAGAGGAAGTTGAAGCGATGAATAGCGACAATGACCGCTTGCTTAAAGAAGCACGATTAGAACGAGAGGAAATGCTCAAAGAGGCTCGTTCAATAAAGGATAAAATCATTGCCGACGCCGAGGTGATAGCTCAAGCAGAATCTCAAAATATCATAGACAAAGCGAAAAGCACTATTGAAAGCGAGAAGAAAGCTGCACTTGAAGAGATCAAAACTGAGGTATCTAAGCTGTCTATTGCAGTTGCTGAAAAATTATTACAAGATGAGTTGGCAAAAGAACAAAAGCAGATTGCTCATATCGACGCCATTATTGACGAAGTAAAATTATCCTAAATGATTAATTCTAGAGCATCTGTAAGATACGCAAAAGCACTTTTTGAGGCTGCCGTTGAAAGCAACAATGTCGAGACTGTATCGAAAGATATGATGCATATTGCTCAAACAGTTGAAGGTTCTAATGAACTAAAGCGGCTATTGCAAAACACTACAGTGTCTTCAACTGTCATTAAGACCTATTTGGATAAGATATTTTCAGATAGCTCAAGTCTTGTCAAAAGCTTAATTGATGTTTTAGCCACTAATAAACGATTGTCGTTAATTGCTCAAATTGCCAATGAATATGACAGAAGATGTCAAGCTTTAAATGACACACAAAATGTGACGGTAATTTCTGCAGTAGCCTTGAATGAGTCATCTCAAAAAGCAATTATCACGAATCTCGAAAAACAAGGACTTAAAAACATAAGTCTTGAAAATATAGTTGATCCGAGTATTCTCGGAGGGTTTGTCTTAAAATTTGACGACAACGAATTTGATGCAAGCATTAAAAACAAATTAACACGAATTAAAAGAGAATTTTCTAAAAGTCTATAAAATGGCAGAAGTAAAAGCTGCTGAGGTATCAGCAATATTAAAACAACAAATAGAAGGGTTTGACGCAAGCGCCAAGCTAGATCAAGTCGGAACTGTGTTAAGTGTAGGAGACGGTATCGCACGTGTGTTTGGACTTTCAAACGCTCAATACGGTGAGCTTGTTGAATTTGAAACCGGAATGCAAGGGATTGTTCTCAACCTCGAGGTCGACAATGTTGGTGTCGTATTGTTAGGAACTTCAAAGGACGTAAGTGAAGGTTCTCAAGTAAAAAGAACAGAGCGTATCGCCTCTATTAATGTTGGAGAAGGAGTAGTTGGACGTGTTTTAGGCACCTTGGGTAATGCTATTGACGGTAAAGGCCCAATCTCCGGTGAAACTTACGAAATGCCATTGGAGCGAAAAGCACCAGGAGTAATTTACAGACAACCCGTGAACGAACCTTTACAAACAGGAATCAAGTCTATTGACGCGATGATTCCAGTGGGAAGAGGTCAGAGAGAGCTAGTTATTGGTGACAGACAAACAGGTAAAACTACAGTTTGTATTGATACCATCTTAAATCAAAAAGAATTTTATGATGCAGGGGAACCTGTTTATTGTATCTATGTGGCTATTGGTCAGAAAGCTTCTACAGTTGCAGCTATTGCTCAGGTCCTAGAAGATAAAGGTGCTTTAGCATACACTACAATTGTTGCTGCTAACGCATCAGACCCTGCTCCTATGCAAGTATATGCCCCTTTCGCTGGTGCTGCAATTGGGGAATATTTTAGAGACACTGGAAGACCAGCCTTAATTGTATATGATGATTTATCAAAGCAGGCCGTGGCATACCGTGAGGTTTCTCTATTATTGAGAAGACCTCCAGGACGTGAAGCTTATCCAGGTGACGTTTTCTACCTTCATTCAAGATTGTTAGAGCGCTCTGCTAAGGTTATCGCTGATGATAATATTGCTACTCAAATGAACGATCTTCCTGAAAGCCTTAAGGATAAGGTAAAAGGAGGAGGGTCTTTGACTGCATTACCAATTATCGAAACACAGGCAGGTGACGTATCTGCCTATATCCCTACTAATGTAATTTCGATAACAGACGGTCAAATCTTCTTAGAACAAGACTTATTCAACCAAGGGGTTAGACCTGCGATTAACGTTGGTATCTCTGTATCAAGGGTTGGAGGTTCTGCTCAGATCAAGTCGATGAAAAAAGTTTCGGGTACATTAAAGTTAGACCAAGCTCAATTTAGAGAGCTTGAGGCTTTCGCGAAATTTGGATCAGATTTAGATGCAGCAACCTTGAATGTGATTGAGAAAGGAAAACGTAATGTTGAAATTTTAAAGCAGGCTCAAAATGATCCTTTTACTGTTGAAAATCAGGTAGCTATCATTTTTGCAGGTTCAAAAAACTTGTTGAGAAACGTTCCTGTCAATCAAGTAAAAGCTTTTGAAAGTGACTATTTAGAAGTACTTAACTCACAGCACAGAGAGGTTTTAGACGTTCTTAAATCTGGAAAATTAACAGATAAAGCGATTGAAACATTGACTAAAGTAGCTGCTGAGGTATCTGCAAAATTTGAATAAAAACGTAACCTTTTAGCATAGACTATGGCAAACCTGAAGGAAATAAGAAACAGAATTACCTCCGTGTCTTCAACGATGCAGATTACATCTGCAATGAAGATGGTTTCTGCTGCCAAACTCAAAAAGGCTCAAGATGCTATTACGGCTATGAGACCTTATGCAGAAACACTAACAGGTTTGATTAATAGTCTTAGCGCTGATCTTAATGACGACTCCTCTAATTCGTATTCTGCAGAAAGGCCATTAAAGAGGGTTCTAGTTGTAGCAATTAGCTCTAATCGCGGATTGTGCGGAGCATTTAACTCAAATATTACCAAACGCGTCAAAGAGCTTCACAAACAGTATTCAAATACCGCTGAGATTGAATTCATCGTGATTGGCAAGAAAGCGGCTGACTTTGTCCAACGAAGTGAATACAAATCGGCAGGAGACTATAGCCAGGTTTTCGACAATCTTCAATTCAGCGAGGTTGCGCCTATAGCTGATGACATTATTGAAAGCTTTATCGCTAAAAAATACGACAAGGTTGAAGTAGTATACAACTCCTTCAAGAACGCCGCAACTCAAATTGTCAAGACAGAGGCGTTTTTACCTCTGCAACCAATAGAGGGTCAAGGCAACGGGGCCTCAGAGGATTACATTTTTGAGCCTTCAGCTGCTGAAATTGTGAGCCAATTGATTCCCAAGGCACTTAAAACGCAGCTTTTTAAAGCCATTAGAGATTCTTTTGCCAGCGAACACGGGGCAAGAATGACGGCGATGCACAAAGCCACCGACAATGCCCAAGAGCTTAAAGATGAATTAAAGCTAACTTACAATAAAGCGCGTCAAGCAGCCATTACAAATGAGATTCTTGAAATCGTTGGTGGTGCGGAAGCCTTAAATTCTTAAGAACAGCTTTAGGCCTAAACTGTTTGGGTTATCTTTATAGAAACCGTAATCGATTTATGCGTAGAATTTTGCTGTATAGCGCTGCTTTTCTTATTCTAAATTCCTGTTCTTTACTCGGTGCTGTTGACTTCATTTGGCCTGAAATTACTTCTGCTCAACTCAAAACGATCTATGGCGGAAGGGCTGAGCAAGAAATACAACAACAGTTGATTATTAAGTGCGGCAAGGACGTCTTATCCTCAACACGTTTTTATGTAAAAATCAGAAAAGACTGGCTAGAACTCCAAGCTTCAGATAAAACGCGTACAACTTTTTTTGTCAACTTTGACAAATTAGAAGAGGTTAAAAGAGCCGACACTTCTGGAAGAAACGGTAGGTCATCTGTAATGTTAGTGAGAAGTTTTGATCTAAAAATAGAAGGCGCGTACACCAAAAAAACCCAACGTATTCAAGCGCAAGTTAACAGTAAACCAATCCTTAGACAGTAATCCATATGAACGCAATGGCTTCTTTGTTTAGGCAAACGGCAGTTTATGGTTTTGCAACGGTCTTTCCCAGAGCTTTATCTTTTCTATTGCTGCCGTTATATACTTCTGTTTTTTTTGATTCCTCTGGATATGGAGAGTATGTTCTTATTTATTCTTGGATTGCCATATTTAATATTCTCTTTTCTTATGGAATGGAAACCGCGTTTTTTAGGTTTTTTCACAAGAAGACTAATGCCGAGAATACAATTTTTACTGCCCTTTTTTCACTTTTAGGGAGCTCAATAGTTCTAGGCCTTCTAGGCTATGTTCTTAGCCCTCAATTAGCCGATCTTACTGGAATAAGAACCGGATTTTTGAGGTATGTTGTAGCTATTTTGGTATTAGACGCTTTGGTGGTGATTCCATTTGCCTTATTAAGGGCGAAAGAAAAAGCGATGAAGTATGCGACCATAAAATCACTTAGCGTTGCTGTCAACTTTGGTTTTAATTTGTTCTTTTTGTTGATTTTAGGAGCCGAGCAGAATGGACAGGCTATTACATACATTTTCTTGGCAAACATTCTTGCGAGCGCATTTACGCTTCTAATTTTCACGAACACCTATTTTGGTCAAAAAGGAAAATTTGAGTTCGAAATATGGCAAAGCATGTTAAAATATGCTCTACCTGTAATGTTCGCAGGTATCGCCTTTACCATTAATGAGGTTCTTGACAAAATTTTGATCAACAAGATGCTCTCCAGTAAAGATGCCGGTATCTATGCTGCGTGTTACAAATTAACCGTTTTCATGACGTTATTTGCAACTGCCTTTAGAATGGGAGTTGAGCCTTTTTTCTTCAAACAGGCAAAAGAAAAAAACAGAAATCAAACCTATGCTTTAATTACACGTTTTTTTGTGGCCTTTGGTGTGATTTTATTTCTCACCGTTGTGGTTTTTATTGAGCCTTTAGCTCGTTTGTTCATTGCTAAAGAACAATATTTAGAAGGTTTGAGCATTGTGCCAATTGTTCTGTACGCGGCCTTATTTTTAGGAATTTATCACAGCCTATCTGTGTGGTATAAAATTATTGACAAGCCAATCATTGGCACTTATATTTCTTGGGGAGGAGCGTTTATTACCCTATTCATTAACATCCTTTATATTCCGCGATGGGGTTATTATGCCGGAGCAATTGCCACCTTTAGTGCTTATTTTTTTATGGCTGTACTCTCTTATTTACTTTCAAAGAAACTCAATCCAATTCCATATGATTTAAAAAGCATTTTAATCTATTTGGTATTAGCCTTAATCCTAGCCTATATCGTTTATATCCCTTTTGATAAAGTTCTTTGGAAATCAGGAATTGTACTTCTCGCTTTTAGTAGCTTTGTTTTGAGAAGAGAATTAATACACTTCAAAAATCAAGCAGATGAAAGTTAGAATCATAAATAAATCAAAAAACGACCTGCCAAAATATCAGACCGTAGCTTCGGCAGGAGTGGATATTAGATCCAACAATGACGAAACAATTGTTTTAGAATCTTTAGAACGAAAGATTATACCGACTGGTTTGTTCTTAGAGATTCCTGAAGGATATGAGGTTCAGGTTCGCCCTAGAAGTGGTTTGGCAGCAAAACACGGAATCACGCTTCTCAATTCCCCAGGAACAATTGACGCAGATTACAGAGGAGAAATAGGTGTAATTTTAGTGAATCTTTCCAAGGATGTATTTGAAATTAAGCGAGGAGAGCGTATAGCTCAAATGGTCTTTTGTAAACACGAAACCTTTGAATTTGAACAAGTAGAGCGCCTCAGTGATTCTGAAAGAGGAGCAGGAGGTTTCGGAAGTACAGGAAAACAATAAAATTGATTCGAAAATGAAAATAATAGTCCCAATGGCCGGAAGAGGTTCAAGATTAAGACCTCACACTCTTTCGGTGCCTAAACCTTTAGTTCCTGTTGCAGGCAAGCCTATAGTTCATCGACTTGTGAGTGATATCGCTGCAATCGTTGATGAGCCTATCGAAGAAGTCGCCTTTGTAATTGGTGATCCAGCTTTTTTTGGTGAGGATGTTGTAGAACAATTAAATGATTTGGCCAAGAGTCTAGGAGCCAAGTGTTCTATCTTCAGACAAAATCAACCTTTGGGGACAGGTCACGCCATTATGTGTGCAAAGGATGCCTTGAGTGGACCAGCAGTTGTGGCTTATGCTGACACACTGATACGAGCAAATTTCAAAATCGATAAAAATGCAGATGCAGCGATTTGGGTAAAACAAGTAGAACAGCCAGAAGCATACGGAGTGGTTCAACTCAATGAAGAAGGCCATATTGTAGAGTTAGTTGAAAAACCACCTGAATTTGTTTCTGATTTAGCCGTTATAGGGATTTATTATTTTAAGGAAATAGCGCAATTAAAAGAAGAATTGCAGGCTGTTCTCGACCAAAATCTTACACACGGAGGAGAATATCAAATAAACGACGGAATCAAGAGAATGTTTCAAAAGGGTAAGATATTTGTTACAGGCGAAGTAAGCGAATGGATGGATTGCGGAAACAAACAAATTACAGTTGAGACCAATAAAAAAATGCTTGATTTCTTGCAAAAGGAGGATTGTGAAGAGCTTCTAGCAGAAAACATTCAAAACATAAACTCGACTATTATACCACCCTGTTTTATTGCTGACGGGGTGCATCTCATAAATGCCAAAATAGGACCTTATGTATCCATTGGACCTCATACAATTGTAGAAAATGCGGCAGTGTCTAACAGCATTATACAATCCAAATCTGTGGTGAAAAACGCAGATTTAAACGACGCCATGATAGGGAATAACGTTCATTTTGATGGTTCGTTTACCAAAATAAGTATAGGAGATTATAGTGAATTAAAGGCCTAAAATAATAATGAAAAACACCAAACGCTTTAGTTATGTGATTTTACTTTTGGGAATGATGTCCTGTGGAGTGAAGAAGGCAAGCGTTGAAACTGTAAATACGGTTAGCTCAATTAGTAAGTCTGCCCTATTTCAACAGAGTCAAAAACCCATTGAACTCAATTCCCTCAGGGGGCGTTTAAGAATGACATTAAATGACAATGGAAAATCTCAAACGGTCACCAGCACAGTGCGTTTTGAGCGTGATTCTGCGCTTTTAATTTCAGCACCATTTGGGGTGCTAAAGGCTTATATCGACCAAAAACGTTTGAGTTATTACAACAAATTAGAACGCTCTTATTTTGATGGTGATTACAAGTATTTACAAGAGTTAATAGGTATTGAGTTAAATTTTACACAATTGCAAAGCTTACTTTTTGCAAAACCACTCATTAATGTTAGCTCTAGAAGAGGACTTCTATTAAAAAGTGAAGATTCCTATTGGGTATTGACCAACAAGAACAAAAGAGTGTATGATTTTAGTATGAGATTTGATAAAAACACCCTGCAGTTGATGGTCCAAGATTACCGCATTACTAGAAGCAATCAGGCCGCTCGTATTACCTATGCATACAAGAAAGACACAGATGTACACCCCACAAGTATCAAGTTAAAATCGCTTGTTCAAGATTCAAATATAGAAGTAGATTTACAATGGACTCAGGCCGAATACAACAGGAAGGTTCAATTTAATTATAACATTCCTAAAGGATATAAAAGTATTTTGAAATGAGAATTAAATTGCTTTTTATATTTCTTTTTAGCTTTTCTGCAGTTATTGCCCAGCGTACTGAAGATCAAAAAAACCTAGAAAGAAGAAAGCAAGAAATAAATCGTGAAATACAGAATATAAATGCACTTCTGTTAAAAGAACAAAAGCAAGAAGGATCAGTTTTGCAGGAACTAAGAGCTTTAGGTCAACAGTCGACAGCAATTCGTAGATTAATTCAAATCACGAATCAACAAATTCAAATCCTCGAAGAACAAATTGAGAACAACGAATCTCAGGCGATTGAACTCAAAGAAACTTTAAAGGTCTTAAAGGAAGATTACGCCTTGATGATTCGGAAATCCTATCAGAAAAACCTAGAGAAAAACAGGTTGATGTTTTTGTTGTCAGCAAAGAGCTTTAAAGAAGCTTACAAGAGATGGGATTATATGATTCAATACGCAGATTTCAGAAAATCTCAAGGTGAGAAAATAGAACAAAATCAGGTTGAACTTGAGCGCGTAAATAAAGAGTTATTAGGCCAATTAAAAGAGAAACAGGCACTACTAGATGAGAATAATCATGCTAGAGCCAATTTATTATCACAGCGCAAAAGGCAAGAGTCAATACTCACAACGATTCGAAAAAACGAAACCAAATATCAAAAAGAGATCGACGCAAAAGTTGCTGAACAACAAAGAATAGATCAAGAAATTAGAAGTTTAATCGAATTGGAAATCAAAAAATCAAGTTCGAGCAGAAGCAGCTCTGCTTTTGAGCTTACTCCTGAAGCCAAAATAATCGCAGGGAACTTTGCCGCGAACAAAGGAAATCATATTTGGCCTGTTGAAAAGGGAGTCAAAAGTGAAGGGTTTGGACAGTACACAGATAAGCTGTATCCAGGATTAAAATTGAATAACAACGGCGTCACTATTGTCACAGAACAAGGAGCTGTCGCACGATCAATCTACGAAGGACAGGTCATGACAATTATGACTAATAAACAAGGAATAAAAGGGGTGTACATAAGGCATGGAGATTATATTACCATGTATTACAACTTAGAAAGCGTATATGTTAAAGAAGGTCAAGTAATTAACGCCAAAACTCCTTTGGGAATTGTTCACACTGATAAAATAGAGAGTGTCACCAAGTTAAAGTTTTATGTCTATAAAAATAAAGAGCGATTAAACCCTGAATCTTGGGTCAACAAATTGTAGTTGAAAAGGCACTTATTCGAAAATCGCTTTTAACTCAAAAGCCTCTGCGGGTTTCATTTTGCCAGCGAGCACCAAACTCAACTGTCTTCTTCTCAAAGCGCCATTAAAACGTTCTATTTCAAGATCCGTTTCAGGAACAAGCTCAGGAACCGCAGTTGGTTTTCCTGCTTCATCCACGGCAACAAAGGTGTAGATAGCCTCATTTACTTTTGTTTTTACACCAGAAATTCGGTCCTCTGTCCACACATCGATAAAAACCTCCATGGATGTGCTAAACGATCTTGAAACACTAGCCTCTAGGCTTAGAATGCTTCCAACAGGGACCGCGTTGTTGAAGGCAACGTGATTCACCGATGCAGTGACAGCGATACGCTGACTATGTCTTTGGGCCGTGATATAAGCAGCTCTATCCATACGGGCCAACAATTCTCCTCCGAAAAGGTGGTTTAGATGATTGGTCTCGCTTGGAAGAACCATGTCAGTTGTTGTAGTTCTTGATTCAGAAGGGGTTTTACCTTTCATGGCATTTGTTTACTCAGAAATTTCTATTTGATTTACCAATATCCATGCATTGGGCTCTAATGAAGATTTTATCTCTTGGAGATAGTCTTGTGCTTCAGCATAGGATTCAAAACTTTTATAAGCTGCATAATGAATCGTTTGCCCCAGATCTCCTCCGTTTTCACTTGTTAGGTATTCAGAATCAAATCCCTTATCTACAAGTGTAATTATGCGGCGTTCAGCATCTTCCTTAGTCCTGTAAGATCCTGCTATTACATTGTAGCGTTTAACGACGTTGATTTGAATGGCAGGAAGCTCTAAAGGAGTGTCTGTATAATAGGTATGCGCTTCGATTTCATTTAGGTATATTTCACTAGCCTCTACTTCAACGGCACTCAACATTTTTTGGTATTGAGAATAAAAATAATAACCGCTAACTGTGAGCGATACGAATAGCAGGGATAATGCAGAATATTTGAACCACGGATTGACATCAGCACTATCTTCTTCAACTAAATCAAGTTTCTCGGCAACAACTTTTTCATTTAATCGATATGAGTCTAAATTCTCCGCACTTGAATCTATATTTATGTCTTCTGCAACAGGAATCTTTGCACCTGCGGTGGGGATTTCAACAACACCTAATCCATAGGAACTCTTCAATAAACTTTGTTTGGCAAACGAACTCACAACTATATTGTCATTAGACTTTTCTAGCACTCCGAGGCCTTCGACTTGGACTTTTTCACCTAAGGCGAGCTGGCTTTGCCAACTCTTGGTGAGTTTCGTAATTTTTTGCTCTATTTCAGCTAAACTTCTTTCTTCTTTTTGTGCAATGTACTTACAAAGAACACCGTCGTTTTCTTGCAAGTAAGGGTTGAAGCTAATACTCTTGTGAGGAGGCATTAAATGACTTTGGTCTGCGAAGGAGGCAGCTCCTGACGCATTAGTTACAAAGGCTCCAAATTCAGGCATGACCACAAAAGGTTTGGAGTAAAGTAAGCTGCTGATATACATTCCTATATCCATATTGCAAATATCTGCATTAATACTGATATGTTTTTACACTGAATTGAAAGAAAATTACACAAAAATATCACCTATAAAAACGCAAGAAATATATCATATAGTATTGAGAAACTTAAAGGGTCAATACCAGTTGAATCTAAAAAACATACTCCTTGAGTTGAAAGATATAGATAAAGTAGTCCAAAAATTGGCGCTACGAATAAGCAATACACAGCTTATTGAAGCCAAATCAGAATTGGAACAGGCCAAAAAAGCTAACATGAAATGGGTATTATTGAGTGACAATAATTATCCTGTTTTGCTCAAACAGACTGATGACCCTCCACTAATACTCTATTACAAAGGCGATATCACTTTATTGAATGACAAGATAAACAGTATCCTCAGTATTGTAGGAACAAGAAAAATGACTGCTTATGGTTCACAATTAATCCAAAACTGTTTAGAAGAGTTGGTGTCTATCAAGCCTGTAATTGTAAGTGGTTTAGCTTACGGGGTGGACTATTTAGCGCAACAGACGGCTATTGATTTAAATTTGAAAACCGTACAGGTATGTGCACATGGCTTAGATATAATTTATCCAAAAAAGCATAAGGCTTTATTTAAAAAAATTGAGAGTCATGGTTTGGTGTTGAGTGAATATCCGCCTGGAACAGCACCTTTAAAGCATCATTTTCTTAGAAGAAATAGAATTATAGCAGGAGTGTCTTGGGCCACCTTGGTTGTAGAATCAGCCATAAAAGGAGGGAGTTTAACTACAGCAAAACACGCTTTTGAATTTAACAGGCCGCTTTTTTGTTTTCCCGGCAGAGTCACAGATGTATATAGTCAAGGGTGCAATTTACTTATTCGTCGGCAAATGGCCGTTGGGATATTGTCAGTTCAAGATCTGGCAAATGAATTGCAATGGCCTTTAGAGAACACAATTTCTTATTCAAAGTCAAAGCTTAGTCCAATCGAACAACAGATTCTTGAATTGGCTCAAAAAGACTTGAAAATATCTATTCAAAGCTTGTTCCTAAACACAAACTATAGAAAAGAAGAATTAATTCTTGCCCTTGTTCGCTTGGAAAATCAAGGTTCTTTAAAAAGAACAAAGGGTTTGTGGTATGAAAAAATATAATGAATTAGTAACCAAGCTTATTTCTTATGCGCCCGAGTACTTCATCAGCTTTGGTTTGAGCTTTTTGAGCTCCAGTCACTAAGACCTCATCGATTAAAGATTTGTTTTCCATGAAGTAATGAAATTTCTCCATAGGCTCTTTGAATTTACTTTCTATGAGCATTAGAAGTTCCTTTTTAGCATGTCCGTAACCGTAACCTCCCGCTATATAATTGGCACTCATCTCTTCAATAGCTTCTTGGGAAGCCAAGAGCTTGAATAGATTAAATACATTATCATTACTAGGGTCTTTAGGCTCTTCTAAGGACTTTGAATCTGTCTCAATACCCATGATGGTTTTTTTGAGCTTTTTGGACTCGTCAAAGATGTTTATAGTGTTGTCTTTGCTCTTGCTCATCTTTTCTCCATCAGTCCCTGGCACATACATTGTTTCTTCGCTAATTTGCGCCTCGGGCAAAACAAAAGTCTCTCCAAATTTTGCGTGGAACCGTTGAGCTACGTCTCTAGTCATTTCTAGGTGTTGCAACTGATCTTTTCCAACAGGGACAACATCGGCATCGTATAACAAAATATCCGCAGCCATTAACATAGGATAGGTAAAAAGACCGGCGTTCACATCTTCAAGACGATCAGCCTTATCTTTAAACGAGTGTGCAAGGGTGAGTCTTTGATATGGAAAAAAACAGTTCAAATACCAAGCAAGTTCTGTAACCTGAGGCACATCACTTTGTCTGTAAAAGACAGTGTTGTCAGTATCTAATCCGAAAGCAAGCCAAGTGGCTGCTGTAGCATAGGTATTCTCCCTTAGGGTATGACCATCTTTAATTTGAGTCAAAGAATGCATGTCAGCTATAAACAAAAAAGATTCATTATCCGGTTGATTAGAAAGGCTAATAGCTGGAAGTATAGCTCCTAATATATTACCTAAATGTGGAGTACCAGTACTTTGAATACCAGTCAGAATTCTAGACATTACGCTTTATTTTGAGGTACAAAATAAGCGCATCTAAGCGTTTTAAAAAACAAAAAACAAAAATTTACTGTTTAGCAAAAAAGAAGTTTTGAAGTCGCTCTGTTAGCGTACTTGATTTTTGACTGTGAAAAGATAAATTCACTCCTCGACAAACTCCTTCTTGAGTAATGGGATAATAAGACTGTACGGCTTGAACCACTTTGCCGTAATCATTGTCGTATAACTGATGTACAACATCATTAATTTGGGATCCATAAAACTCATTTGACGGTATTCCCGTTTGATTGGCAAATATCTGAACGATTTTATCTGTTTCTGAGTTTCTTCTATTTTTAGAAATCATTGTGAGTAGTGTTAAAATCGTTAGTTTCTCCATTTTTTTAAGGTTTTCGTAGTGTTAATCGTATAAGTTTTGTAGTGAAATTCTTATAAATCTAAAGTTATTAACATTTAGCGAAAATCCAAACAAATCGACTTAAATTATTGACTATAGGGCTAGTATGTGTTCTAACTTATTTAAATAGAGAAAGTTATTAACAGTTTAAAGATGTTGTATTTAAAATTATTCTACCTTGACACATCGTTGAAATTGCTGATTCAAATTCCTAAAGCTTTTTATAATTAAAAAGACGATGAGAAAATACATAAGAATTGGAATGATTGTTCCCAGCTCCAATATTACCATGGAAAAAGAAATTCCTCAGGCGATTAATTCCAATCGATTTGAATCTAAACCAGTTATAACATACCATTCTGCGCGCGTAGGTCTTAAAAATGTATCTCGAGAAGAATTAAAACAAATGAATTTAAGTGCAGTAGGTGCTGCAGAATCATTGGCCGATGCGTCTGTAGATATTATTCTTTATGCTTGTTTGGTCGCTGTAATGGTAGAAGGAAAAGGGGCACATAAGATTTCTGAAAAAGAATTGAGAGAGGCAGCTTATTGTGAAACTGCGGATATTCCTGTAGTAACTAGTGCTGGTGCTCTAGTTCAAACGTTAAAAGACATTGGTATTAAAAAGGTCGCTGTTATTGCGCCTTACTTACCCTCATTAACAGATACTGTGTGCGGATATATTCAAGATGAAGGTGTTGAGGTCATAGATTCGCATTCACTAGCCGTAACCAACAACTTAGAAGTGGGAGAATTAGACCAAAGTCAATTAGTTTCTATTGCATCTAGTATGTCAGAAGAGGCTGAAGCCGTCGTGTTATCTGCCTGTGTTCAAATGCCATCTCTAGATGTATTGGCCAAAACAGAAGAATTATTAGGTAAACCAGTAATTTCTGCTGCCACTGCAACGGTTTATCAGGCGATGAAAAAATTGGGAATGCCCCTCAACATGAACACTTATGGAAAATTACTTTCAGGAAAATTAGAGGTTTAGATGAAAAAGATGTGGATTAATGACAAAGGGCTTGTAGAGGAAATCATGAATATTTTTCATTCTGATTATCCTGTTGTAATGTTTCAGCTACCTACTGTTTATACACTTATTGCTCCACCTACTCAAGCGGGAGCTCAAGCTTTAAATCACGCAAAAAAGCGATTGCCTGAAAAAAACTACGGCTCTGCTATAGGAAATTTAAACGTTTTTCACAGGTTAGCAAATAAAGGTTCTTTACCAGAAGAGTTAGATTCGCCTGAAAAGTTAGAGCTTTTTTCAGGAGCATTTATGAGAATTGATGTAGGGGACAGCGATTTTAATTCTGTTTTGGTTCGCTCTGGCACACATCAAGGCTTATTGCTAAACTGGCCCTTTAGAGATGTCTTTATTGAATTAGAAAAAGCCATAAAACCCATGGTAGAGCCAGAATTATTCCAAGGGAAATCATACGCTTCAGTTTTGTGCACAAGCGCTAACTTGAGTGGAGATCCAAAAGGGTCAATTACAAAATGGAGAAGGGCCAGAAGATTTGCGCGAAACAGAGCAATTAAACTCGTCATCAGAACGCATTCAACAGAGGACGTCTTAGGGTCTTATCCCATTTTTTATTTGACACCGAATAAAGTTGAAATTAAGCGACACGGCCCCAGAGAAAAAGAAATTATGTGCCGATTACCTGAGTACTTGCGTTAAGGCCATAATTAATTCAAAAACAAATAATATTTAAGTCTTATTTTTGGACTCGAGTATGAAGGCTGTTTTTCAATTATTTTACAGAGTTTGGTTTTACATATTAGCTGGTGTTCCAGTCATCCTCTTTTTTCCTCTTTTACTTCTCTTATCGACTAAAGAAAAATACTATTCGAACCTATATTGGTTTGCCCGAAACGTATGGTCTAAATACATTCTTTTTTTTATGGGTTGTCCACCAAAAAAACTAGAAGGCAGTCTAGAATTACCTGAGCCTCCTTTTGTTTTTGTAGCCAACCACACAAGTCAATTAGACGTTATGCTCCTCATGCATATTTGTCCTCATCCTCTCGTCTTTGTGGGTAAAAAGGAGATGAGTAAAACTTGGCTTTTTGGAAGTATATATAAAAGAGCTGCCGTTTTAGTGCAAAGAAACAGTGCAGAAAGCAGAAAGCAAGTCTATTATAGAATCAAAGAAAAAATGGACAACAAAAGAGGCGTAGCTATTTTTCCAGAAGCAGGTGTTCCTCCAGAGGAGGTTCTTCTTAGGGAGTTTAGAAGAGGAGGGTTTTCTATGGCGGCAGAACACAAACTAAAAATTGTGGTGGCTTCTTTTTACGACTGTAAAAAACGTTTAAACTGGACGTATTTTCACGGCGGCCCCGGACAACTCAGATATCGCATTATAGACATCATTCCTTGGCAAAAACGAGACTCTTTAGAAGCAATTGATGCCTTGAAAGACGAGGTTTACGAAAAAATGAAAAACGATCTTATCGCCAACCCTTGAGACTTTCGTCTATGCCTCTCCTTTAATGGCTTGAGTTATTTTACCTTCTATTTCTTCAGACAACTCAGGATTGTCTAATAAAATATTTTTCACAGCATCTCTGCCTTGTCCAAGTTTGGTATCGGCATAGCTAAACCACGAGCCACTTTTATTGATGATGTCATAGGCAACTCCGTGGTCTATGATCTCACCTACTTTAGAAATACCTTCTCCATACATAATATCGAATTCTGTAGTTCTAAATGGAGGGGCAACTTTATTTTTCACCACTTTTACTTTGGTTTTATTACCCCTAACGTTGCCTTCGTTGTCTTTGATTTGAGAAGATCTTCTTATATCAAGTCTTACAGAAGCATAAAATTTTAGGGCGTTTCCACCAGTTGTGGTTTCAGGGTTCCCAAACATAACACCAATCTTTTCACGCAATTGATTGATAAAGATGACAGTACATTGGGTTTTGCTTATTGTTGAGGTAAGTTTTCTAAGTGCTTGGGACATAAGTCTTGCATGAAGACCCATTTTTGAATCTCCCATTTCACCTTCAATCTCACTTTTGGGCGTTAATGCAGCGACAGAGTCAATAATGACAATGTCAATAGCCCCTGAGCGAATTAAATTATCAGCAATTTCAAGAGCTTGTTCTCCGTGATCAGGCTGTGAGATAATTAAATTGTCTATATCAATCCCCAATTTTTCAGCGTAAAAACGATCAAAAGCGTGTTCAGCATCAACAAAAGCAGCAATACCTCCATTCTTTTGAGCCTCTGCAATTGCGTGTAAGGTCAGCGTTGTTTTACCTGACGATTCAGGCCCATAAATTTCAACCACTCTGCCTTTTGGGTATCCTCCAACACCTAAAGCCAAATCTAAACCTAAAGAACCAGAAGAGATGACTTCCACCTGCTCTACAACACTGTCTCCTAGTTTCATAACAGCACCTTTTCCGTAGGTTTTATCTAACTTATCTAATGTTAATTTTAGCGCTTTTAGTTTTTGATTTTCGTCTTTACTCATAACTCGTGAATTAATGATTTTCAAAATTAAGCTATTCTCTACATGAAAATTGCAGGCTTTATAATTAGTTCTCAACATCTAGAGCTCTTTCATTTTGTTCTTTAAAAGGGATTATTTTGGAGCGCTAAAAGGGAGCATAAATATCAGTATCTTTACTACTGAAAAATGAAGATGAAATGAGTTGTAATACCTGCAGCACAAACGGAATACATCCAGGTTGCAAAAGCAATGGCTCTTGCGGAGTAGACTCTTGCAATAAATTGACGGTTTTCGATTGGTTAAGTAATATGCAGCCTGAAGACCAAGCCTCACAATTATACGTCGAAATTCGATTCAAAAACAGCAGAAAAGAATTCTATAAAAACAGCGAAAATTTGAGCCTTCACATTGGAGATGTGGTTTCAACACAATCCAAATCGGGTCATGATGTTGGAATTGTCTCGCTCACCGGACCTCTTGTTGCCGTGCAAATGAAGAAAAAGGGAGTAGAAAAAGAAAAAGATGAGGTCCAAAAAATTTACAGAAAAGCTTCTTCTAAAGACGTTTCTGTTTGGCAATCTTCCAGAGATAAAGAAAAAGAAATTCAGAAAAGAGCCAGAGAGATTATCATTCACTTGAACCTACAAATGAAACTTAGCGATGTAGAATTTCAAGGCGACGGTTCTAAAGCCACCTTTTATTACACCGCCGAGGAGCGAGTAGATTTTAGACAACTGATTAAAGAACTTGCGAAGGCCTTTGGAATTCGGATAGAAATGCGTCAGATTGGCTATCGTCAAGAAGCACAAAGGTTAGGTGGAATTGGTTCTTGCGGGAGAGAACTTTGTTGTTCTTCTTGGTTATCTGATTTCAGATCAGTGAGCACATCTGCAGCCCGCTATCAGCAGCTTGCCCTAAATCCACAAAAACTAGCAGGACAATGCGGCAAATTAAAGTGTTGTTTAAACTATGAATTAGACACTTATCTTGAAGCACTAAAAGATTTCCCTCCAACAGATTGCAAACTTCAGACTGAAAAAGGAGTAGCGTATTGTCAAAAAACGGACATCTTTAAAGGACTATTTTGGTTTACTTACAGAGATGAGCCTTCGAATTGGCATGAGGTTCAGAAGGATGTAGTGCAAGAAATTCTTGAAATCAATAAATCGGGCAAAAAAATAAGCAGTATTGAAGACTACATGGGAGAATCTTCAGAAACTGAAGAAATCAAAAATTATCTTGAAAAAGATGTCTTAGAGGACTCTATCACTCGATTTGATAAGCCAAAAAATAAGAAGCGAAGAAAATCAAAGAACAGACCTAGAAACAAACAAAAAACGAAGTCGTGAAAGTTGTTCCTACAGCAGTTATATTCCTATTGAGTTTTTCTTTTTTTTCTTGCGCGGACATAGGCCAAAGTCAATTTCATACTCTAGAAAACGCAGAGTGGTCAAAGTCAGATACTTTGAGCTTCGAATTTTCGATTACAGATACACTTAATCGATACGATATACTAATTCACATCCGAAATAACAAAGACTATGATTTTAGCAATATCTTTTTGGTTTCGACTTTAGATTTTCCAGAATCAGAAAGGTCAATAGTGGACACATTAGAATATGAAATAACCGATGTAGAGGGAAATTGGCTAGGACAATCTCAGGGAACGGTAGTAGAAAATGTATTATTCTTTAGAGAAAGGGTGGTTTTTCCTAACAAAGGGAAGTATGAAATGAGCTTTAATCATTTAATGCGTAAAAAAGGTTTTGTTGAGGGATTATCAACTTTAAAAGGAATAACCGATGTGGGCGTAGAAATAAAACCTGAAAGTAATCAACAATAAGAAGTAGCATCATATGGGAAAATACGTGTGGGGAAAAGTAGAAGAATACTGGAAATTCATTAAAATTTTCTGGGCTGTTATGCTTCTGTTTATTTTTATAGGGGCATCTTTTTTTATCATCGCCTCTAAAGGAGGCTTTGGACCAATGCCCACCTTTGAGCGTTTGGAAAATCCAGACACTAACCAGGCTTCTGAATTTATATCCGCTGACGGAATTACCTTTGGAAAATTGTTCTTGAGTGACAATAGAACGCCAGTTTTTATTGAAGAGTTGCCAGACCATCTCATTGAGGCTTTGATTGCTACAGAAGACGTTAGGTTTTACAAACATTCAGGCATAGATGCTAGAGGAACATTTCGTGCATTGCTCTTTTTGGGATCTCGTGGAGGCGCTAGTACAATTAGCCAACAGCTCTCAAGGCAGTTATTTGTAGGTGTACGATCGAGAAACCTTAAAGAAGCTATTTTACAAAAATTAAAAGAATGGGTAATCGCCGTCCAACTTGAACGGAACTACACAAAAGAGGAAATCATTGAGATGTACCTCAACAACTATGATTTCAATTATAATGCTGATGGAATTCGTTCTGCTTCTCGTATTTATTTTGGCAAAGAACCTTCAGCTCTTAAAATAGAAGAGGGAGCAATGCTGGTGGGGATGCTTAAAAACTCATCCTACTACAATCCAATCAGAAGAACAGAGTTAGTACTCGATAGACGAAACACTGTTTTAAATCAAATGACGAAATACGGTAAAATCTCAAAGCAGCAACGGGATTCGCTTAAAGCATTACCATTAGAATTAAACTTTCAACCCGAGTCTCATCGACAAGGCCTGGCGACATATTTTAGAATGTACATGCAGAGTTGGTTGTCCAAATGGGTAAAAGAAAACTTTAAGAGTGATGGCAGCCCTTATAACATCTACAAAGATGGTTTAAAGGTATACACAACTATTGATTCGAGGCTCCAGGAAAACGCAGAAAACGCAATGGTCGGGCACTTAAAAAATCTTCAAAAAGCCTTTTTTAGACAAAATAATAAAGAAACCAATCCAACGGCTCCTTTTGTAGAATTAGAACAAGAGTTTATTGATGGAATCATCAATAGATCGATGAAAAACAGCGACCGATGGAGAAAACTCAAACAACTTGGAAAACCTGAAGATGAAATTAAGGCGAGTTTCTACAAGCCTGTAGAGATGAAAGTTTTTGATTATGACAGTCCAAGAAATGAGAAAGACACCTTGCTGTCACCAATGGATTCGCTACTGTTATATAAATCGTATCTCAGGTCGGCGATGATGAGTTTAGACCCTAATAATGGTCACGTTAAATCCTGGGTTGGAGGAGTTGATTACAAGCACTTCCAATACGACAATGTATTTCAAGGCACTCGACAAGTAGGATCAACTTTTAAACCTTTTGTTTATACAGCGGCTATAGATCAGCTAAGGATGTCTCCTTGTGACTCTCTTCCAGATGTACAGTATTGTATAGCCCCAATGAAACACGGCAATGTTGAAGCGTGGTGCCCAAAAAATTCAGGAAGTAAATACAGTGGAGGAAATAGAACGCTCAAAAACGCACTAGCCAATTCAATTAACACAGTGACAGCCCAGCTTATAGACCGTGTAGGTCCTGGTTCAGTGGCATCAATTGCCAAGGAAATGGGAGTCAGCAGTTATATCCCTAAAGTTCCCTCAATAGCATTAGGAACCCCGGATATCAATGTAATGGAATTGGTTGCGGCTTACGGGACATTTGCTAACGAAGGGGTGTTTACCTCACCTGTAGTAGTTACTCGAATAGAAGACAGAAACGGTGTTGAAATTTACAATCACGTTCCCCAAACAAAAGATGTATTGAGTAAGGAAATCGCCTACACGATTGTCAAATTGCTAGAAGGTGTTACAGAAGCGGGTTCAGGAATGCGTCTAAGACATGATGTAGCAGTAGACAACCAAGTGTATAAAGATGTGGTCACTGGCTATCCCTACATGTTTGAAAACCCTATTGCAGGAAAAACAGGGACAACACAAAATCATTCGGACGGATGGTTTATGGGCATGGTGCCCAATTTAGTGACCGGTGTGTGGGTTGGAGCAGAAGACCGATCGGTACATTTTGATAATATTGCTTATGGGCAAGGAGCAACTATGGCACTACCTATCTGGGCTAATTACATGAAGATGAATTATGAAAACCCAGAGATTGGAATTTCAATGGAAGAATTTGTCATGCCTGAAAATTACGATATGCGCGTGGACTGTTCTGTGCCCGAGCTTGAAGATGTAGAAATTGAACTCGATGACGATGATTTAGATTTAGAATCTTTTGAATAAACAAGTACACACTAAAGAAGAGGTATTAGCCGGTCTAGAACACGGAATGACTATTTTGTTCGGAGGTTTTGGTCTATGTGGGATTCCAGAAAAGAGTATTGGTTTTATATCAGAAACAAACTTAGGAGGCTTTCACTGTATCTCAAATAATGCTGGAGTGGATGACTTTGGATTGGGCATATTACTCAACAAAAGACAGGTCAATAAAATGACAGCTTCTTATGTTGGAGAAAATGCCGAGTTCGAAAGACAACTCATCGCAGGTGAACTCGAGGTAGATTTAATTCCGCAGGGAACTCTTGCAGAGAGGTGTCGAGCAGCTCAAGCTGGAATACCTGCTTTTTATACTCCTGCAGGATATGGAACTGAAGTGGCCGAAGGAAAAGAAAGTCGAAACTTTGACGGAAAGGACTATATTTTAGAGAAGGCCTTTGTCGCTGATTTTGCCTTTGTAAAAGCGTGGAAAGCAGATACTGCGGGAAATTTGATTTTTAAAGCCACAGCGCGTAATTTCAATCCACTCATGTGTGGAGCAGCTAAAATTACTGTAGTGGAAACAGAGGAGTTGTATCCCGAAGGAGCATTAAATCCCAATGAAATTCATATTCCTGGTATATTTGTCGATAGACTATACCTCGGAAGCGCTTATGAAAAGCGCATTGAAAAGTTAACGGTTCAAGAATAGCATGCTGACCAAAGACCAAATCGCGCAGCGCATCGCAAAAGAGTTAAAAGATGGCGATTACGTCAATCTCGGAATAGGAATCCCAACCCTTGTAGCCAATTACATTCCACAAGATATTAACGTGGCATTTCAGAGCGAGAATGGCATTATTGGCATGGGGCCTTTCCCGACCAAAAGTCAGGTTGACCCAGATTTAATCAATGCGGGAAAGCAAACGATAACAGCTCTTAAAGGCGCATCATATTTTGATTCTGCTATGAGCTTCTCAATGATACGAGGCCAGCACGTAGACCTCACCGTTTTAGGCGCCATGGAAGTGGCTCAAAATGGAGACATTGCCAATTGGAAGATTCCCAATAAGCTAATAAAGGGAATGGGTGGTGCAATGGATTTGGTAGCCTCAGCTGAGCAGATTATTGTTGCGATGATGCATACCAATAAAGCAGGAAACTCGAAACTATTAAAACGATGCAGCCTGCCATTGACGGGCGTGCGTTGTGTTAAAATGATTGTGACCAATCTGGCAGTACTCGAAATTCGAGAAGAGCAATTTGTATTGAAGGAGCGTGCACCGGGAGTCACTATTGATGAAATACGAAAGGCCACACAAGGTGATTTAATCGTCAAATCAGAGGTACCCGAAATGCAATTTTAAAAAAAACCCCAACAGATGTTGAGGCAGTATAGTTCTTTTTAAGTTCGTATTATTTCTTAAGTGAAGCAGAGAGGTACTCCCTATTTAATCGCGCTATATTTTCAAGGGAAATTCCTTTTGGACATTCAACCTCGCAAGCACCTGTATTGGTGCAGTTTCCGAAACCTTCTAGGTCCATCTGGTTAACCATATTGAGCACTCTTGCGGTAGCCTCTACCTGTCCCTGCGGAAGCAGAGCGTACTGAGAAACCTTTGCTGAGGTAAAAAGCATTGCTGAAGCGTTTTTACAGGCAGCAACACAGGCACCACATCCGATACAAGTGGCAGCGTTGAACGAAAGGTCTGCATGTTCTTTTTCAATAGGAATGGCATTGGCATCAACAGGATTTCCTGAAGTGTTAACCGAAATATATCCACCTGCTTGTTGGATACGATCAAAAGCACTTCGATCTACAATAAGGTCTTTGATAACCGGAAAAGCTGCCGCCCTAAAGGGCTCTACTGTAATGGTGTCCCCGTCGCTAAAACTCCTCATGTGCAGTTGACAGGCGGTTGTTCTATGCTGGGGGCCGTGTGGACGCCCATTAATGGTCATAGAGCAGGTTCCGCAAATTCCTTCGCGACAATCGTGATCAAATTCTACAGGCTCTTCACCTTTTGAAATAAGTTTTTCATTTAAGACGTCAATCATTTCAAGAAAAGACATGTCTGCTTCTACATGATCTAGGTCGTAAGAGGCCATTGCTCCATTAGAAGTGGCGTCTTTTTGTCTCCAAACGTTCAATTTTATTTTCATAATCAACTCTATTTGTATGATCGTGTTTTCAATTCGATATTTTCATACACTAAATCTTCTCGATGTAAAACAGCCTCTGATGGTGTACCTTTATATTCCCAAGCAGCCGTGTATTTGTATTGCTCATCGTCTCTTAAAGCCTCGCCTTCTTCGGTGCGATATTCCTCTCTAAAGTGTCCTCCACAAGATTCATTGCGCTCTAAAGCGTCTTTAGCAAAGAGCTCTCCTAATTCTAAAAAATCAGCAACTTTTCCGGCTTTTTCCAACTCTTGATTTTTACAATCAAGCATTCCTGGAACATTGACGTTTTCCCAGAAATCTGCACGAAGCGCAGCTATTTCCGAAATAGCCTCTCTAAGCTCCTTTTCATTGCGGGACATACCGCATTTGTTCCACATGATTTTACCCAATTTCTTGTGGTAATAATCTACAGAGTGCTTTCCTGCACCAGACATTAGCTTTTCTAATTTTTCTCTTACAGCCTTTTCTGCTTGCACAAAATCTTCTGTTTCTGTAGAAATTGCGCCTGTTCGAATGTCATCACTTAGGTAATCTCCAATGGTGTAAGGCAGCACAAAGTAACCGTCTGCAAGACCTTGCATTAATGCTGAAGCCCCTAGGCGATTTGCTCCGTGATCACTAAAGTTAGCTTCACCTGCTGCATAGCATCCAGGAATGCTCGTCATAAGGTTGTAATCAACCCACAATCCGCCCATGGCGTAATGCACTGCTGGATAAATTTTCATTGGGGTTTTATAAGGATTTTCGTCTGCGATTTTTTCGTACATCTGAAAGAGGTTCCCATATTTAGCCTCTACAATGGCTTCACCCAAGGCTCTTACCTCCGCATCACTTGCGTCTTTTCGACCAGAGGTATTGGCTTTTTCACGTCCGTAACGCATAATGGCTGCATCAAAATCTAAGTATACCGCTTCGCCAGTTTTATTGACACCATAACCGGCATCACAACGTTCTTTGGCTGCTCTTGAAGCTACATCTCTTGGCACTAAATTTCCGAATGCAGGATATCGACGTTCTAAATAATAATCCCTGTCTTCTTCTGCTATTTGTGTAGGCTTTAGTTTGCCTTCACGAATGGCCTGGGCATCTTCTATTTTTTTCGGAACCCAAATCCTTCCATCGTTTCGTAGTGATTCAGACATAAGTGTCAGTTTAGATTGATGATCTCCAGAAACAGGAATACAAGTAGGATGAATTTGCGTATAACAAGGATTCGCAAAATAAGCACCTTTTTTGTGGGCTCTCCAAGCCGCAGTCACATTTGCTCCCATACAATAGGTGGAGAGGTAGAAAAGATTACCATATCCGCCAGTAGCTAAAACTACCGCATGAGCAGCATGGCGCTCTAATTTTCCACTGACTAAATCTCTTGCAATAATACCTCGAGCCTTACCATCTACTAACACCAAATCAAGCATTTCATGACGGGTGAATGATTGAATTTTCCCCCTCTGAATTTGCCTATTCATGGCAGAATAAGCACCTAATAACAACTGCTGACCGGTTTGACCTTTAGCATAAAAGGTTCTTGAAACCTGTACTCCTCCAAAAGAACGGTTGTCTAGAAGACCTCCGTATTCTCTTGCAAAAGGAACTCCTTGAGCCACACATTGGTCAATGATATTAGTTGAGACTTGGGCAAGACGATAAACGTTCGCCTCTCGAGAACGATAGTCACCTCCTTTGATGGTGTCATAAAACAAGCGGTAAACACTATCTCCGTCTCCCTGGTAGTTCTTTGCAGCATTTACACCCCCTTGAGCAGCAATAGAGTGTGCTCTTCGCGGGGAGTCTTGATAGCAAAACGTCTTGACATTGTAACCGAGTTCAGCCAAGGTAGCAGAAGCAGAGGCGCCCGCAAGACCTGTTCCAACGACGATGATATCAATATTTCTTTTGTTGGCAGGGTTGACTAAGTTGATTTGATCTTTATGCTTATTCCATTTTTCGGCCAAAGGACCTGCTGGAATTTTTGAATCTAATGTTGCCATGTTTAAAATTGATTAAGGTGGTGAAACAAGGCGATAAAGGCGAAACCTGCAGGAACACCTATCGAAAACAAGGTTGCGAATGATTTCACAGCCTTACCGAGTTTATTATCTAATCCAAGAGTTTGTATTGAAGAGGCGAATCCGTGTAACAAGTGAAGGGCCAAAAGAAAGAATGCAAATACATAGATTGCGGTGCGTTCAATCGTCGCGAACTTTAAAACTGTATAAGCATAGTAGCGCTCCTCGTCTACAGGCAATTGCTCAACATATTTGTAGCTCATTTCGTGTACCCAAAAGTCGTACATGTGAAGACCGATAAAAGCGAGAATTACTGCTCCGGAAAGAATCATATTTCTAGAAATCCAACTGCTGTTTTTAGATTTCCCACTGACTTTATAATTTACTGTACCGCGCGCTTTGTTGTTTTGAATTTCGAGCACAAAGCCCATCACAAAGTGAACGATAACACCAGCGATTAAAACGGGCTGAAGTACAAATTGCACCAAACCATTGTAGCCCATAAAATGAGACCATTGATTATAGATTTCTTCTGAAAAAACAGAGGCGAGATTAATCGCGAAATGTAGACTTAAAAAGGAGATTAAAAATAATCCCGACAAAGCCATAACAATCTTTCTTAACAAAGAAGACTTAAACATAATTGTTGTCAATTAATTGATTAAAACCATAACAAATGTAAACCCCAACAAGGTCTTAAGCAACGTTGAGCCATAAAATAAAATCTGTATAGTTTTATTCTAAATAATCACGCAAACAACTGAATATCAAACAACTGAATTTTATTTTCTAAAAAACTGTAAAGAGGCAAAACAGAATTTATCAGAAAAGCCTAAGTATTTGTTGTAAAAACACAGCTAAGACTTAAAACCATTGCAGGCGCAAAAGACAAAATCCACTTGTGAAAAGCGGATTTTGTTTAACGTTTACTCTACCTTGATTTCAGTTGATGAAGTCACTCCGTTAGGCGAAACGACACTGTAAGTGTACGTTCCTTTAGATAGAAAGGCCATGCCGTTTGAGGCTTTTGCAGGTTTCTTACCCTTGGCGGTTTCATAGTTTTGTATTCCTTTTATTGATAGACTTAGGTCGTACTTCAAATAGTGTAAGCCTGAACTTAAATCAAGAGCATCTTGCATTAATTCTACCCCGTCTTTATCTTTTAGGCTAACCACATAGGTAGATGCATTTTTCAGATAAACAGGAATATCGATGCTTGGCACATAGGCCTTGGACCAGGTTGACCAACTCATACCCCATCTTCTATTAGATTTGACCGGATTTACCTTAAAGAAATGAACATTCTTTTCCATTACCTTTGGACTTAGCGCTTCAATGTGTTCAATATTGAGTCTGTAGATACTCCTTCCGTGGGTTCCAACCAATAAATCTTTTGCCACGGGCTGAATGACCAGGTCGTGAACCGCAACCTCAGGAATACCCTGCTGTAAACTTTCCCATGAGGCTCCGCCATCAACAGACACGTAAACACCGTTGTCTGTACCAATAAATAAGACCGATTCATTGTGTGGATCCTCTAAAATGACATTGGCAGGTGACATAGGAATATCCTGCGCAATTTGTTTCCAAGTGTTTCCATAGTCTTCACTGACATAGGCATAAACACTAAAGTCATCCCATCGATATCCATTTAAGGTGAGATATACCCTTGAAGGTTTGTGTTTCGAAGCAGCCACTCGGCTCACCCAAAGGTCTTGAGGGAGGTTTTCTGAGAGCAGCGTCCAATTCTTTCCACCATCTCGTGTGAGCTGAACAAGGCCGTCATCACTACCGGTATAAATTGTTCCAAAATCAAAAATAGATTCGCTAATAGTGGTAAGTGTTCCAAAAGCAACATTCCCTTTTCTTCCTCCTGCAGTTAAATCTTCAGATAAATTCGTCCAGCGGTCTCCTTGATCCATAGATCTATGCAGCTTATTGCTACCCATGTAGAGCACGTCTTGATTGTGACTTGAGAGTAAAATAGGAGTTTGCCAGTTGAAGCGGTAGGGAGATTCTCCCAAACTGTGTTTCGGCGTGATGAACTTTCTAGAATTATCTGCTAAATTGAGGCGATAGTAGTTTCCAAATTGAAGGCCAGTATAAACGATGTTAGCGTTTCTATTGTCGATTTGAACCTGCATTCCATCACCTCCCATGATGCGTTTCCAAGGGTTTTGACCCTCACTCAACCACCTGCGATTTGACGGACTATTATGCGGAGCTTTCCACACCCCATTATCCTGAAGACCACCGTATACTTGGTAAGGCTTTTGATGGTCAACATTGATGGCATAGAATTGACCAACTGCTGGAGTATTGGCGATCATCCAATCTTCACCATCGTTATAGGTAATATTGACACCACCGTCATTTCCATTGATGATATGTCCAGACTTATTGGGGTTGACCCAAATAGCATGATGATCTGAATGCACATTCTCTTTTCCAATAGCAGAGAAGGTTTTACCCCCATCATCACTTTTTATAATCGGCACACCTGCCAAATAAATCTTATCTGTATTCGAATGGTCAACGGTTACTTGAGCAAAATAATAGCCATAACTAAAAAACAGACCATCTAAATAATCTTCGTGTGTTTTAGAAAAAGTCGTTCCGCCGTCAGTTGACTTATACAATTCTGCCCCAACTACAGGGGTGTCAAATAACATGGAATTTGCATCTTCAAGAAAAAGAGCAACGTCCTTAGGGCTGGCCTTACCAGCTTTGACCATTTGCTTTACACTTGTAGCTTTGTAGGTTGCAGGAAATCTATTTTGACGTAAAAAGGCATTGAGTTTTTTGTTGTCAAGAGTCAGGAAATCAGCATTAGATATTGTTTTAAAATCATCTTTTTCCAATGAAGAACTCTTCGTTTCTTGTCCTTCTGCTTTTGGTCTTCTATATTGAGAATCGTGAACGGCAAAAACGGTATTGGCGTCGGTAACGGCTAAACCAATTCTACCAACCCCAGTTCCGGTAGGAAAACCACTTTCTTCTGTGGTAATTAATGTCCATGTATTACCAGCATCTGTACTCTTGTAAATTCCAGATCCTAATCCACTTCCGTCAAAATTCCAAGCTTTTCGGTCTTTTTGCCAACTCGCTGCATACATGACATTAAAATCTTCAGGAGCATGGGCAAGGTCAATGACTCCAGTTGAGTCGTTGACGTATAAGGTTTGCATCCAATCTACACCTCCATTACTTGAACTAAAGACTCCTCGATTTGGATTGTTAGAGTACAAATGACCAACAGATCCAACAACAATATGCTCGGCATTTTCGGGATTAACGACTATTCGCCCAATATGATGGGAGTCTTCTAAACCTAAGAAAGTCCAATTTTCACCATTATCGGTTGATTTATAGAGCCCTGTTCCGGCATATGATGATCGTGAAGAGTTGTTTTCTCCTGTACCCACGTAGATTGTTCTGCTCTCCCAATGTACGGCAATGTCCCCAACATTTTGTGTAGGGGCATTATCAAAGATGGGGTTAAAAGATATACCATTATCTGTAGTATGCCATACACCTGCGGTAGCGTAGGCAATGTAGAATTCTGTAGGGTCATTTTCATTTACAGCTAAGTCTACAACACGGCCACTCATGATGCTAGGGCCAATGTTTTCAAAGGATAGGGTCTTAAACTTAGAAGTGCTTATGTATTGGGTTTTGGCTTGTATTGCGCTTAGGAGATCTTCTCCTGATGTAGCGTTTTGTTGTGCCACCATAATACCTATACAGCACATGGTAATACAAGTTATTAGCTTTTTCATATATGTCTTAAATTAGCAGTTTTAAAGATAAGAATTCAAATTTATCTCGAAAGTAAATGCCGAAGATGTATAAATCTTATGTCAATAGAAAGGCTGTGACCTATTCCATAGCGCTCACTATATTGTTTGTGATTACCCTTCATGGACAAACAGTAGTGCCAGTTCAAAACTACAGTCCTACATCATTGCCGCTCAATCCACAAAATTGGTCAATTGTTCAGGGCGCTAATAATAAGATTTACACGGCCAGCGATAACAAGCTCATTGAGTTTGACGGCATCAATTGGAATGAATACCCTTCTGCTAATGGCTCACAGATTCGATCTTTGCTGGCTGCAGAGGAGTTGATCTACGCTGGCGCTTATATGGATTTTGGATACTGGAAAGCGAATCTGCAGGGACAATTAGAATACACCTCAATAGTTGAAAAGAATGGTATTAATCTGAAAGCGGACGAACAATTTTGGGATGTTAAATCATTTTACGGATCTATTATATTTAGGTCTTTAAATCGGGTTTATATCTATAATCCAAGTACTTCTTCTGTGGATTGGATTGACGCTTACTTCGACAGAGGTTTGCTTTTTTTAATCGATTCAAATATTGTTTTTCAGACCGACGAAGGGCTGTTTTATATACGAGATGGTAAAAAACAATTGTACACCAGTGTTCCTTCAGAAGTAGGTGTTATTCTTGGAATTTTTGATTTTGAAGATCAAGTTTTTGCCATTAATCAGTCTGCTGAAGTATTCGAACTAAGGTCGAACCAATGGATACCAAACCGATCTTTAATTAGTCCTATAAGTAGTAACGCTTTGTTCAACGTCAATTATGACAGCGACAAGGGCATTTTGAATTTAGGTTCTGTGGATGAGGGATTAATTAGAGTTGATTTAATAAGCAAAACTGCAACTAACTTTAATAGGACTAACGGACTTCAAGACAATACTATACTAAATTCCTTTAGAGATAACCAATCCGGTTTGTGGTTGGCCCTTAATTACGGTATAAGTCGCATTGATTTTGGATCTCAAATATTGGAGTATCAAGATTCATCCTCACAATTAGGAGCAGTTTATAAAGCCATTGACTTTGAGAAGTATCGATACGTAGCTACCAATAGTGGACTTTTTGTTAAAACTTTAAATAGCACTCAAGATTATGAATTTGTCAAGGGCAGTCAAGGTCAAGTTTGGAGCCTTCAGAATATTAATGATCAACTTTTTATGGGGCATGATCGTGGAGGGTTTATCATCAAGGGCAAGGAGATTGAGCGAATCACAGACGTAAAAGGAACTTGGGGATTTAAGCCTATCCCAAATGATGACTCCACTTTGATACAAGCGCATTACAATGGGCTATCTGTTTTGAGAAAAGAAAATAAACGATGGAAGCTTTCTAAAAACATTGAAGGTTTTGATATTTCAACTCGATTTTTAGAATGGATATCGCCTAATGAAATTCTAATCAATCATGAGTTTCAAGGCTTAAAGCGTTTAGTGTTGGATGAAACTTACAACAGGGTTACCAATATTATAGACATCGGACGTTTGGGATATAATACCTGCATTGTAAAATGGAATGATGAGATTAAATATGTCACTGAAAATGCAGTATATCGTTACATTCCTGACACCAACCGTTTGTTTGTTGATGAAGACTTACAGCCCATATTGTTCGAGGAAGGAAACATAAGAAATAGTGTGGTTTGGATTGATGATGAACAAAATCTAGGTTATTTTGACCAGAGAGGTTTACGCCTAATTTCAAATGGACTTCTTGAAAATGAAATTAAATACGAATCATTTTCTTTGACCAATACTATTGTCAACAACCTCAATTTAAATGGTTTTGAAAATGCTTCTAGACTTTCTGATGGAACCTATCTTATTGGGCTTAATAGAGGTTTTGCGGTTTTATCAGAGAATGATAATTCGAATCAGGATAAAATAGTAGACTTGAACTATGTGCAAACAATCAAGCACAATTTGGTAGAAAAAGACAGCCTTTTGAATTTAAGTCAAACGCCAGAGTTTATTCAGGGTAATTCAACATTTTCATTGGTCTTAGCGCACAAGAAATACGATAAATATGCTAACAAAGATTTTAGATATAGGATTATAGCTAAAGATTCAACCCAATGGATGAAGGTCAAGTCAGAGGAACTCAGAATTCAAAATTTGGAACCTGGAAGTTATCGCCTACAAATCCAAATGGTCAATCAAAGAGATAATGCCTTTAGCGAATTTGTATTCGACATTGTACCTCCCTGGATTGATACTGCGGGTGCACGAATACTCATACTAGCTATAATAATCCTACTTATTGCTGGCTCACAATTTATCTACAGATGGTATTTCAAAAGAATTCAGAAAGAGTTACTTGACAAAAAGCAGCAGCAAATAACCGCCCTTACAAATGAAAAGTTGAATCAAGAAATAAAATCTAAAGGAAAAGATCTGGCCAATTCAACTTTAAGTTTGGTTAAAAAGAATGAATTACTAAATCAAATTAAGCAGGCTCTTAAAAATGTTAGCACAAAAACAGACGTGGCCAACGTATTACTATTGATCGATGCTAATATTGAAAAAGAGGACGACTGGGAATTGTTGAAATCTGCCTTTAATAATGTCGATAAAGATTTTATGAAAGCACTGCACGAAAATCACAATAATCTAACGCATAACGACCTTCGTCTTTGCACTTATTTGCGCTTGAATTTAAGTTCAAAAGAAATTGCACAGCTCTTAAACATCTCTACAAAAAGCGTAGAAGTAAAACGTTATAGATTACGAAAAAAATTGGATTTAGCCCACGAACAAAGCCTAACAGACTACATCATGAATCTTAAATAAGGTTTGATTTTAAGTCAGCACCCCTACATTACCACTACAAATAAAAAAATCCTACGCTACAGTAATAGCTATATCTTTTAAAAATAGAGGCTTTCACACACTCTTCACTGCCCCACATTACAGATGTATAGAATTTGTAGGGTAATGATTCTTTTATTCTCATTTTAGACTTAATAATATTGGATATTACTCAAAGTATCCACGAATGAAGAATGTTTTTCTGGTTTTAAGTCTGTTTTGTTTAAGTTTTTTGCATGCGCAGAACTTTATAGTATCTGGTGTTGTAAAAGATGCCAACACAAATGAACCTTTACCTGGAGTTACCGTCGTTGTAAAAGGAACCCAACGCGGTGTGTCTGCGGATTTTGATGGTTTATTTACTATTGATGAACTCAAGGATACTGACGTTTTAATATTTGCCTATCTAGGCTATCGCGATCAGGAATTAAAAGTTTATGGCAATTTAGAAGTGGAAATTGAGCTTCAAGAAGATGTCGCCGCATTAGATGAGGTTGTTGTCGTCGGATACGGTGTACAGCGTAAAAAAGAATTGACCGGTGCTGTCGCAGTCGTAGGAGAAGCTCAAATTGAAGAATTAAACCCAACCCGATTAGAACAAGCCATTCAAGGACAAGTTGCGGGGGTTGATATTACCTCTCAATCGGGATCACCAGGAAGCGGATTAAATATTCGAATTAGGGGAGTCACAACTAATGGAGACAATAGACCTTTGATTCTAGTTGACGGAAACGTTATAGAAGATTTAAGTGTTTTAAACCCTTCCGATATAAAGAGTATGAACATCTTAAAAGATGCCACTGCCGGTATCTATGGAGTAAGAGCAGCAAATGGGGTTATTTTAATTACCACTAAAACAGGACGTAAAAACACCAAACTCAAAATAGCTCTAGACTCTTATGCAGGTATTCAGAATACGACACGCCAAATTGGTGTGCTTAATGGATTTGAATATGCGTATTTGCTAAACGAAGCTTATATATCCGATGGACAAGCACCACCTTACACGGACTTTTCGGCAATTGGAATAGGTACAGATTGGCAAAATGAGGTATTCGAATTTGCCCCTACACACAACCATGCTTTAACTGCATCTGGAGGAACTAAGAGGTCTGCGTATTCATTTGGTTTATCTTATTTAGACCAGCAAGGTATTGTAGGGCTTGAAAAATCGAGTTTTCAAAGAATCACAGCGAGAATCAACTACCAATATGACATTTTAGAAAACCTAAAGTTTACAGCCAATACCATTTATACAGAATCTGACAGAAGAGGACTTTCGGAGAGCGGACTCGGGTCGGTATTATTTAATGCTGTAAATAATTCACCACTACTTCCCATCTTTGATCAAAACGGATCATATACGCTAAGTGAAGGCTTGGGTAATGAGGTAGTGAATCCTTTAGCACAAATCGATAACACTTTCAACTTGACAGAGGTTAAGAGAATTAGTGGAAAAACAGGTTTGCAATACAACCTAGGAGATCACATAACCGCAGTAGCTAATGCGCAATTTAATTATGCTGAAGTTTACGGAAACAACTTTTCGCCACTAGTATTCTACGGTTCAGGAAAAGTGTTTAATAATACATCAAGAATATCACTAATCCAGAATAAGGACATTTTTAGAGATTACACCTTAGATGCCTTTGTCAATTACAAGAAGCTTTTCAGCAATCATGAGGTGCAGCTGACATTAGGTACCAGTATTTTTGCAACAAGGGGGCAATTCTCGGGTGGAAATCAAGGATTCTTTAATGCCACCGACATCACATTCGATAATGCAGATTTGGCCAACGCTGATGAATTGAGAAACACCTTGGTGGAAAGTGGTCTAAGTGGAAGATTTGATGAGCGACTACTTTCGTACTTCGCAAGACTGCAATACAACTACAAAGAGCGATTATTATTTTCTGGTGTAATCAGAAGAGACGGTTCGACAAAATTTGGACCTAACAATCGCTTTGGATACTTCCCATCTCTTTCTTTGGGATACATCTTAAAAAGCGACAGTTCATTTAAGTCGACAGACCTTGTTTCTTTTGCAAAACTGAGATTGAGTTATGGGATTTTAGGAAACGACAGAATAGCAGGTAACGCTTTTAGAGCCATACTGAATGGAGAAGGAGCTTATGTTTTAGGAAACACACTCCAATTTGGACAGGCCATTGGGGTACTTCCAAACCCTGAGATTCGTTGGGAAGAGCAAGAAACTGTGAATATAGGAGCGGATTTTAAATTCTTTAACAACAGTCTTGATCTTACTTTTGATTACTTCATCAAACAAACTAGCGGTTTATTATTACAGCCCCCAGTATCAGGAATTTTAGGAGCCACAGGACCAGGAGCTCAACCTCCTGTTGTAAATGCAGGCATTATTAAAAATAGTGGATTTGAATTTGTTTTAGGGTATCAGTTTTTTGACAACGACGATTTCAGTTTATCTGCCAATGCCAATGCGACCATTTTGACCAACGACGTTATCTCGGTAAACAATGGAGTAGGCTTTTTACAAGGAGGGTCTTTTGGAGTTGGACTTGAACCACCTTCTCGAATGGAAGCAGGGTTTCCAATTGGATACTTCTTTGGTTTAAAAACGGATGGAGTATTCCAAAACACTCAAGAGTTAGAGGCTCATGCCGATCAACTCAACGCATCAGTTGGAGACCTGCGTTATGTAGATTTAAATGAAGACGGTATAATCGATAGTAATGATAGAACCTATATTGGAGACCCAATCCCAGAATTTACAGCTGGATTTAATCTCAACATGACATTCAAACAATTTGATCTAAGCGCCTATGCGTTTGCCTCTGTTGGTAACGAAATGGTTAGAAACTACGAGCGAAACCAACCTTTGGTCAACAAGTCTGTTTATGCTATTAATCGATGGACAGGAGAGGGTAGTACAAGCACTGACCCAAGGCTTACAGTTGGAGCCTCCTCGAACGCCTTATTCTCGGATTATTTTGTCGAAGACGCTTCATTTGTGCGTTTACAAAATGCACAAATTGGGTATTCATTCAAACCAGAAACACTTGAAAAGTTAGGTTTGACAAAACTTAGATTATACCTCTCAGGAAACAATTTATTCACATTTACAAAGTATAGAGGATTCGATCCATCGGCAAGCTCAGGCGACCCAATCGGAGGAGGAATTGATTATGGATTTTATCCTGTTCCTCGAACTGTATTACTTGGATTAAACCTAAAAATGTAAAGGCAATGAAAAAATACTTAGCATTCGTTTTATTTTCAGTTCTTTTAGCATGTTCAGACGATTTTGTCGACGTAGACTCTTTCGACCAAGATTCTGAAAGCTTTTTCAACACACCAGAAGATTATCAGTCAGCGTTGATTGCTTCATATGATTTATTGCAGGCAACATACATCAATGTTATGCTCGGAGAAATCGCATCTAACAATACCTTAGCTGGAGGAGAGTCTGCAACAGATGTTCCTGGAATTCAAGAAATCGATGACATGATTCACACCCCAGTGAATCAGCAATTGAGAGATTTATGGTCTTGGATGTATGCAGGAATCAACCGTGTCAATTTTATTTTAGAGTTTAAAGACAATATTGATTTTGCTGAAAAAGAAGTGATTTTGGCAGAAGCTCGTTTTTTAAGAGCATACTATTATTTTGAATTGATTAAATGGTTTGGAGATGTTCCATTTGCATTAGATCAGCGCATTCAATTTGGAGACCAATACATTCTAGACCGCACGCCTAAGGCAGAGATTTATGCGCAGCTTGAAGTTGATCTCGCCGAAGGAACACAAGTTTTACCAACTGTTGCTGCCGAAGCAGGAAGAGTGACCAAAGGAGCGGCCTTAGCTCTATTAGGAAAAATACATTTGTATCAAGGGGATTTTGAAGCAGCGGCAACTGCGCTTGAGGAGGTTATCAATTCTGGAGCCTACGATTTAGTTGGAGCCTACAGCACTCTTTTCGAAAATGACAACGAGAATACTATAGAGTCTGTTTTTGAAGTGCAGTACACTGATATAGAAGGAGCAGGTTTTGGATGTTTACAGTGTTCAGAAGGAAACATTGCTGTAGGGTTTAATGGAATTCGAAACTATTCGGGTCCAGTTTTTGAGTCTGGATTTAGTTTCAACGTACCAACAGTAGAAGCTTATCAAGCATTTGAACCTCAAGATTTGAGAAGAGATGTGGCCATTCTCGACATCGAGGCTTGGTCCAATGCTAACTCTGACGTTTCTTACGATGTTGGCTTTGAGCATACAGGCTACTACAATAGAAAATATTTAGCGCGTCAAGGAGATTTAAATACCCCAGATGCGAACTTGACCAATCCAAACAACTACCGATCTATTCGCTTTGCAGATGTTTTACTCATGGCTGCAGAAGCATTGAATAGAGGACAAATCAGCGATACAAGAGCACAAGTTTATTTGAACAGAGTTCGCGGCAGAGCGGGACTTACTTCGGCAGCAGAAACAGGTCAGGCCTTAACAGAGGTCATTTATCAAGAACGCAGGTTAGAGTTTATGGGTGAGGGACATCACTTCTTTGATTTGGTGAGAACCCAAAGAGCAGCCAGCACAATCACAGGATTTGTAAGTGGAAAACACGAGTTGTTTCCCATTCCAAATATAGAAATTGAACTAGCGGGAAACCGTTGGTCTCAAAACCCAGGATATTAAAATAACTACTAATTAATTTTAAAAAGAAGATGAATACAACTAAGAAATTATTAAGTTTTATGGCCCTAATGGCCGTAGTTTTAGTGAGTTGTGAAAAAGATGAGGAGCCAGAACCAGAGGTTATGCCTCCAAGTAATGTTGCTGCTACAGTCGTAGTTTCGACAGACAACTCAGGTGACGTAACGGTCACTCCAACTGCAGATGGCACAAGTAGATTCGACCTTTATTGGGGAGATGCAACAACTGCTCCTACTGCAGTGAACCCAGGTTCAAGCGCTACACATACTTACGAAGAAGGTGATTATACCTTACGAGTTGTAGCTGTTGGATCAACAGGTTTAACCGCAGAAATCACAAAACCAGTTAACGTTACTTTTGCAGCACCTGCTAATCTAGCAGTAAATGCCGCTGTTTCTGAAACCAACTTGTTCGAAGTGACGGTTACACCAACCGCAGACAATGCGTCTATGTTTGATGTAGACTTTGGCGTTGAAGGTGCAGATGTACAAAGTATTTTGGCAGGTGAATCAGCGACTTACGAGTATGCTGAAGCTGGTGATTACACCATTACAGTTACAGCTAAAGGAGCTGGAGCTGCCACTTCTGAAGCAACAGAGACTGTTTCAATTACTGGACCAACAGGATCTATTTCATTACCTGTTGATTTCGAAGATGCTACTGTCGCATATGAGTTTACCGATTTCGAAGGAAACTTTGCTTCAGTTGTTGACAACCCTGAAACTAACGGTAACGAAAGTGCTAAAGTTGGGTCAATTTTAAAGACTTCTGGTTCAGCGGTATTCGCAGGATCAATCATTACTTTAGGAAGCGCTATTGACTTTACCCAAGGTAATACCATTCAAATGAAGGCTTGGTCTCCAAAAGCTGGAGGTACAGTAAAAATGAAATTAGAAGACAGCAGTGACCCACCTGTTGGAATTGAAGTTGATGCAACAACTGAAAACGCAAGTGCCTGGGAAACTTTAACATTCAATTTTGGAGCACTTATTAACCCTGAAATTTCTTATAACAAAGTCATTATATTCTTTGATTTTGGAAACCCAGGAGATGAAACGACATACTATTTCGATGACATCGAATTGGTTGAAGGTGCTAGCAAAGACAGACCTCAATTACCATTAGGTTTTGAAAATGGTGATACTGAAGATTACACTTGGGGAACATTTGGAGGCGCAGATCCAGCTGAGGTTATTGCGAATCCTGATCAGACAGGAAACACTTCGGCTAATGTCACAGCGATAACAAAAACTGCTGGTTCAGAAGTATGGGCTGGTGCTTTCTTAAACCTTAATGGAGCTATCGATTGGTCGGCTGGAACAATTGTTAAAATGGATGTTTGGTCACCAAGAGCAGGTACACCAATCTTATT
>CBFIGE010000003.1:0-165562 GCA_965662045.1 Flavobacteriaceae bacterium | reverse complement strand
TTGGTCACTGAACTCAGTTGAGAAACTTCGGTGTAATTGCGAAGCACCTCAACCTTCTTAAGGGCGTCTGCCGGAATGTTTTTGGCTGCTAATTTTGAATCTCCATCAAAGAAATCCTCTCCCTCTACCATCACCTTAGTCACTCTCTTACCTTCAACTTCAATTTGGCCGTCGTCGTTGACCTCTACTCCGGGTAATTTATCTAATACATCTTCTAATTTCTTTTCTGTACCGCTGACAAAAGAATCTGTATTGTACACAATGGTATCTCCTTGAATGGTAATGGGAATCTCATAAACCACTTCTACCTCATCTAAATTTTGAGGTTGAGCCTCAAGAACGACATCGAACAAAATATCTTGATCTTCGGTTGTCAAGTTGAACTCTTTTGGCTTAAAGCCCAAATAACTGAACTTGAGTTGATAGGTCGTTTCTGACTTGAGATTTATTTTATAATATCCTTGCGAATCACTGATACCAAAAGACTCTAAGAGCTGAGATTCAGCATTGATAGCTACAACATTAGCCACGTCTAAAGGCAATCCAATACTATCTGTGACTATACCTTCAATTTTGATTTGAGCAAAAGCCTGCACGCTTAGCAACAAGCTTAAGACAAGATAAATTTTACGCATCAGCTGGTTTAATTTTGAATGCGGATAGAGACGCCTCTTCCTGATGCCCCACGTCGGCCATCGCCAGCTCTAAATCGCTCAGACATCTCTTCCATTTTATCCGCCATAATGGTATTATATTCTCTTTGAGTGACTTTCTTGCCTTTCGATGGTCTTTTAATTTTTTCTTCGGCTTCTTGGTTCAATCGAATTTCTGAACATAGTAATGAAGACCTCCCATCGTTAATTTCAAGAATAAGACCTGGTAAACCCCAGTAATCAGAAGGTCCTTGACTCACAGGAATTTCAGGAGTAAACCATGCTGTGATTTCAGGATTTTCATCAGCTCCAATTCTGGACAATAACCCTTGGCGCCCTGGACGTTTTTTTGTTTCTGTACTGTCTTTTTCTTTCTTCGGTTTCGCATCTACCTGCATCTTCTCAAAACGCTTCATTAAAACCGTATCTCTAACTCTTGTTGCTGTAGCCTTATAACAGGTATAGCTTCCAATCTTTTTAGTTTCAGGATGCATTTTCCACTCCCATTTTGGCAATTCATCTTCAATTAAAAAAACTTTGCCAAAAAGCTCATTTTCATTCAGATAAATTTTTTCTTGAATGTTTTTGTAATATGCTGAACCTGGTCCTCCCATACCTGCAAAAACCATTCGCATTCCCCCAGCTCCTGCTCCAGTTTCAAGCTGTTCTTGTTCTTTGTATGAAGATTCTTTTTGACTGAAAGTCAGTTCAAAAGTCTTTTCTGACATTTTCTTCATTCGCTCCATGATCATTTGCTTTTGAGCCTCAGGAATATTTCTCCCGTCTAAAGAAATTTCAATTTTAGTTTTGGACTGGTAAATGGCTTTTCCTTGTAGCTCTTGGGCATGTAAAATTGAAAAGGTGGCAAGGGCACAAATAAAAAAGAAGTTCTTGATCATATCAATTGGTTTAGTTTTTTGACTCTTTGGCAATAAAAAAGTTTAATATCAAATTTTATAACCGAACAAAATTAACGAAATTCACGTTTCAAAATCTTATTACATGCATATTGCGATCGCTGGAAACATTGGGGCCGGCAAAACAACTTTGACCGATTTATTAGCGAAACACTACAATTGGACACCGCAGTTTGAAGACGTAGTCGAAAATCCATACCTGAATGACTTCTACACTCATATGGAGCGCTGGAGTTTCAACTTGCAAATTTATTTTTTGAACACACGTTTTCGACAAATTTTGAATATTAGAAAAGGAGACCAAACGGTAATTCAAGATAGAACCATATATGAAGATGCTCATATTTTTGCTCCCAACTTGCACAGCATGGGACTGATGACCAAAAGAGATTTTGATAATTACCAGGAATTATTCAGTCTTATGGAATCTTTAGTACAACCTCCAGATATATTAATCTATCTGAGAAGTTCAATCCCAAACTTGGTTAAACAAATACACAAAAGAGGCCGCGATTATGAAAGTGGAATTTCTATTGAATACTTGAGTAAATTAAACCAGCGATATGAAATGTGGGTGGAGAGTTATACCAAAGGTAAACTCATCGTATTCGACGTGGACGATTTGAATTTTGTGGATAATTCAGATGACTTAGGAAAGATCATCAACCGCATAGAAGCAGAAATCAACGGATTATTTTAATAAAAAAAGCCTAGAAAATTCTAGGCTTTTTTTATTTCTTAGGGCTCAACCTTAATTCAATCGAACTTCAGGGTGCTCCTTAGCCAGTATAGCTTTTAACTCTTCTTCAGAATTCGCTTTATATTCCACCTCTTTGATTTCAACTACACCATCAGTGTCTGTTTTCTCCATCACAGTGGCTACAAGTTCTCCTGAATTTACCTTCTCAATATCCACAGAAACGGTTTTAGCGATTTCTGTTTTTTCAACTGGTTGATCTGCATTGTAAGCACTTAAATCTTCGTCTGCAACTAAACTCGGTGCAATTACTAATGCAACTACCGACATTAATTTCAACAAAATATTTAAAGACGGTCCTGAAGTATCTTTAAATGGATCTCCAACAGTATCACCAACTACAGCTGCTTTATGTGCTTCTGTACCTTTTCTACCATCACTTTCGATTGTTTTCTTTGCATTATCCCAAGCTCCTCCAGCATTAGATTGGAATATCGCCATTAATACCCCTGCTGTTGTTACTCCAGCTAGAAGACCTCCTAACATTGACGCTCCACCGATAAACCCAATGGCTACAGGAACAACAATAGCTAAGAGTCCTGGAAAAACCATTTCTCTAATAGAAGCTCTTGTAGAAATCTCAACACATTTGTCGTATTCGGCTACTCCGTCTGCTGCATCAAAAATCGCTCGATCTTCTGGGGTTGCTTTTTCAATATCTGAATCATATTTGCGCATCACCTCTAAAGCAGCTTTTAAAGCTGGGATGTCTCTAAATTGACGACGTACCTCTTCAATCATAGCCATTGCAGCTCTACCTACAGCGTTCATCGACAAGGCTGAGAAAACAAATGGAAGCATCGATCCTAATAGGAGACCTGCCATAATAGTTGGCTGTGATACGTCTATTGAAGTTACTTTAGCAGTCTTCATAAATGCAGCGAATAAGGCTAAGGCAGTTAAAGCTGCGGAAGCGATAGCAAATCCCTTACCAATAGCTGCAGTAGTGTTTCCTACAGCATCTAATTTATCTGTACGCTCTCTAACTTCAGAAGGTAATTCTGCCATTTCAGCAATTCCTCCAGCATTATCAGAAATAGGACCATAGGCATCGACTGCCAATTGTATCCCAGTATTAGCAAGCATACCTACAGCTGCGATAGCAATACCGTATAAACCTGCAAAGTGATGTGAAACTAAGATAGCAGCAGCGATTAAGATAATCGGAATTGCAGTTGACATCATACCTACTCCTAAGCCTGCAATGATGTTTGTCGCAGCACCAGTTTCCGACTGTCTTACGATGTTGTTAACAGGAGGCTTACCTGTACCTGTATAGTATTCAGTTACTTTTCCAACGAGAAGTCCAGCAATCAATCCAGCAATTGTCGCATAAAACACACCATTAGAAGAAAATTCTTTTCCTCCCTCAACCCATGATTCAGGCAAAAACTCCCCAATCAAAAAGTAAGAAGCAACTAACATCAATCCGGCAGAACCAAACTCTCCAAGATTTAGTGCTGTTTGAGGATCTCCTCCTTCTTTAACTTTTACGAAGAACGTTCCTATGATTGACATAATGATTCCAGCTGCGGCAAGTGCTAGTGGTAAATACACAGCTCCTAATCCATTAAAAGACGCTTGGAATTCAGGCAATACTACAAAGGTAGCTCCCAAAACCATGGTACCGATAATAGAACCTACATAAGACTCAAAAAGGTCAGCTCCCATTCCTGCAACATCTCCAACATTGTCTCCAACATTATCAGCAATAGTTGCTGGGTTTAGAGGGTGATCTTCTGGTATCCCAGCTTCTACTTTACCCACTAAGTCAGCACCTACATCGGCAGCCTTGGTATAAATACCTCCACCTACTCTGGCGAAAAGTGCAATCGAAGATGCTCCAAGTGAAAAACCTGAAAGTACATTAAGTACCTTATCGATTTCCCATCCCTGATTACTGTATAACATGAATAAACCACCAAGACCAAGAACACCTAATCCTACAACACCTAATCCCATTACGGCTCCTCCGGCAAAAGCAACTTCTAGAGCTTTACTCAATGAAACTTGAGCTGCATTAGTTGTTCTAACATTGGCTTTGGTTGCAACACGCATCCCGATGAATCCTGCTAGTGCAGAACAGAAAGCACCAATAATAAAGGAAACGGCAACCATCCCATTAGATCCATCCTCACTTTGACCTTTAAAATAAAGTAGCACAGCTACTGCCGCCACAAAGACTGATAAAATTTTATACTCTGCTTTTAGAAAGGACATTGCACCATCTGCAATGTTCTTAGCTATTTCAGCCATTTTTTCATTTCCGACTGCTTGCTTAGAAACCCAACTGTTTTTGATCAAAACAAATAGTAATCCTAAAACTCCAAAAGCCCATAAATAGGGAACTAATGCCTCCATAATATATATTTAGATTTATTTATACGTAGATTTTAATGTGCGCAAATGTACTAAAAACAATGAATTATCAAACTCAACTTAGTTATTAATAGTCCAATGTTGTACTAGCTTACTGCTTGTACATGACAGTTTTAACTGCCTTGACAACGTCTTGCGCATTAGGCAACCATTCCTGCAATAAAACCGGCGAATAAGGTGCAGGCGTATCTGCAGTATTCAATTTTACAATTGGAGCATCTAGATAATCAAAAGCTTGTGCTTGAACTTGATAAGTAATCTCAGTTGCTATATTCCCAAAAGGCCATGCTTCTTCTAATATGACTAGGCGGTTTGTTTTTTTAACTGAATTGATGATAGCCTCGTGATCCATAGGTCTGATAGTTCTCAAATCAATAATTTCAATTGAAACCCCCTCTTTTTCTAAGATATCAGCCGCTTTGTATGCCTCTTTAATAATCTTACCGAAGGATACTACTGTAACATCTGTTCCTTCCCTTGGAATTGAAGCTTGGCCTAAAGGTAAAAGGTATTCTCCCTCAGGCACCTCTCCTTTGTCTCCATACATTTGCTCAGACTCCATAAAAATTACAGGGTCGTCATCTCTTATGGCTGCTTTCAGTAAACCCTTGGCATCTGCTGGGTTTGATGGCACAACAACTTTGAGACCTGGACAATTTGCGTACCAACTCTCAAAGGCTTGAGAGTGTGTTGCAGCGAGCTGACCGGCTGATGCAGTAGGTCCTCTAAAAACCATAGGAATATTAAATTGCCCCGCAGACATTTGTCTCATTTTCGCGGCGTTATTGATAATTTGATCAATACCCACCAATGCGAAATTGAAAGTCATAAACTCAATTATTGGTCTGTTTCCATTCATGGCAGAACCAACACCAATTCCAGCGAATCCCATTTCTGAAATTGGAGTATCCAAAACACGATCTGGGCCAAATTCGTCAAGCATTCCCTTAGAAGCTTTATAGGCTCCATTATATTCCGCAACCTCTTCTCCCATAAGGTAAATGGTATCATCTCTCCTCATTTCCTCAGACATTGCTTCAGCTATTGCTTCTCTAAATTGTAAGGTTTTCATAAGTGCTAAATTTCGTCGGCTAAATTAATACTTTTCTTTTAGCAGCCAATGGCTGTTTTGAGGTAAAAATTAAATTATGCATGCATAGTAAATTAGGATAATATTCATAAATTTGAACACTTAAGTTGAATAATTAATATATATGAAAATAGCAGTCTGCATAAGTGCTGTCCCAGACACAACAAGCAAGATAAATTTCATCGAAAACAACACGACATTTGATCGTGAAGGTGTTCAATTCGTCATCAACCCCAACGATGAGTTTGGGCTTACACGAGCAGTTTGGTTTAAAGAAAAAAATCAAGCTGAAATTACAGTGATTAACGTTGGTCTAGAAGACACAGAGGCGATACTCAGAAAAGCGATTGCCATAGGTGCAGATCACGCTGTTAGAATCAATGCAAACCCTACTGACTCTTCTTATGTCGCTCAACAATTAAGCAGCTATCTAAAAGACCAGAGCTTTGACTTAATCATTACCGGTAAAGAATCTATTGATTTTAATGGAGGCATGGTGCACGGTATGCTTGCCGAACTCTTAAATATAGAGATTGTTCATGCCTGTACCTCACTAGAAATTGAAAATGGCAAAGCAGAAATCGCAAGAGAAATTGACGGAGGAACTGAACACCTCACATGTAATTTACCTCTAATCGTAAGCGGTCAAAAAGGCTTAGTAGAAGAAAGTGACTTAAAGATTCCTAACATGAGAGGAATTATGACTGCTCGAAAAAAGGTCATCGAGGTGATTGAACCTATGACAACGGCATGTAAAACCAATGACATAGGCTTTGAAAAACCAAGCAAAAAAGCTGAAGTAGAACTAATTGAAGCTGAAAACCTAGACCAGCTTATAGACAAATTACACAAAGAAGCAAAAGTTATATAACATGGCAGTACTTATCGTTTTAGAATCAGAAAATGGTCAACTGAAATCCAACTCGGGAGAATTGCTAAGCTACGGCAAGGCTCTAGGAAGCTACATGGAAACAGAGGCATTCGCACTCAGTATAAATTGTAGCGCTCAAACTACTTATGAAAAATACGGCCTTAAAAAGGTCGTAGAAGTCCATAGTGAGCACCTGCAATCTTTTAATGCTAAAAACTATGCTGATTGTGTGGCAGAAGTCAGTCAAAAATTGAACTGTGATATCATCGTAGTTTCAAGCTCGACTAACGCCAAGTATATGTCTGGAATTTTAGCCCAAAAATTAGAAGCGGCTTACACCAACAACATCGTTGATCTTCCGCTTGAAAAAAACCCATTTACTGTTAAACGCAGCGTGTATAGCAATAAGGCTTTTGCGCATACACAATTGAACACCGAAGTAAAAATTCTCGGTTTGACAAAAAATAGTTTTGGTCAAAATTTAGATCAGGTAGCAACTGAAATTGAGTCTTTTGAACTTATGGCTAATGTTGCATCTTCAACCCTTGAAATTAAAGGTCAGGACACCCTTGAAGGCCAGATTTCAATCGCTGATGCAGACGTTGTAGTTTCAGGCGGCAGAGGACTTAAAGGACCTGAGAACTGGAAAATGATTGAAGATTTAGCTGATGTTCTTGGAGCTGCCACGGCTTGTTCAAAGCCAGTTTCTGATATGGGATGGAGACCACATTCTGAACATGTAGGTCAAACGGGGAAACCAGTAGCCAGCAATCTTTACATTGCTATTGGAATTTCTGGAGCTATACAGCACCTCGCTGGAGTGAGTTCATCGAAAGTGAAAGTCGTCATTAATACAGATGCTGAAGCTCCTTTTGTAAAGGCAGCTGATTACGCTGTTATAGGAGATGCATTCGAAGTTGTACCTCAATTAATTGAAAAATTAAAAGCCTTTAAAATTCAAAACGGTTAATTTTTTCATTTCTTTGTTTGTAGTACACAGTTCATGAAAAAAATACGTCTTGAAATTAAGGGATTCACCTACGGTCACAGCAATAATAACGCTTACATTCTTGTGTTAAGAGAATCAGATGGGGATCGTAAATTACCTATTGTAATTGGTTCTCCTGAGGCTCAAGCTATAGCATTTACACTTGAGAAAAAATTAAAAACGTCAAGACCAATGACTCACGACGTCTTTAAAAATACTTTAGATCGATTTCAAGTGGATCTCAAAGAAATAATTATACACAAATTAGAAGACGGTTTATTTTACTCAAGTTTAATATGTGAACGCGATGGTGTTCAGGAAATCATTGATTCTAGAACAAGTGATGCAATTGCTATGGCTCAACGTTTTCAAGCACCCATTTATACCTACCCAGAAATTTTAGAACAAGCTGGAATATACTATACTTTTGAAGAGAAAAGTGAAGACTATACAGGAGAATCTGAAGTCGATTTGGAGCAGGAAAATTTTAAAGATCTTGAATTGAACACCAAGGCAGAAGTATCGAAGAACCCATATGCCAATTTTAGTATCCGTCAACTTGACGAAGAATTACAAAAGATGTTGAAGTCTGAAAATTACGAAGCTGCTGCCCTTTTAAGAGACGAACTTAAAAATAGAGGGAAATAATGAGTTTTACGGCGCTTTTAAGAGGTTTCTTGGGAATCGCTTTTCTACTTTTGGTGACCTACGCTTTATCGAGTAATCGAAAGAAGATTCCTTGGAAAATTGTATTTATAGGTCTGGGCATACAATTTATTCTTGCCGTAGGTGTTTTAAAAATCAAAATTGTTCAACAGCTCTTTAATATTTTAGGTTCCTTTTTTACCAGTATTTTAAATTTTACAGAGACGGGAAGCCGTTTTGTTTTTGGGAATTTATTGAACATTGAAGATCCTAGTATTGGATATGTTTTTGCATTTCAAATTTTACCTACGATTTTATTCTTTTCAGCGCTCACATCAGTATTGTATTACCTTGGTATAATTCAGAGAATAGTCAAAGGATTGGCGTGGGCATTAACTAAATCATTAGGTATATCAGGAGCTGAAAGTTTATCGGTTGCAGGTAACATTTTTTTGGGACAAACAGAAGCTCCACTTCTGATTAAGGCGTATCTCAAAAACATGAATAGATCTGAAATTTTATTAGTCATGATTGGAGGGATGGCAACTGTAGCCGGAGGGGTTCTAGCTTCATATGTTGGATTCCTAGGTCAAAATGATCCTGTTTTACGACTTGAATTTGCGAGGCATCTAATCGCCGCTTCTGTTATGGCAGCACCAGGAGCCGTGGTGATCTCAAAAATTTTAATCCCACAAACAGACCAAGTTATTAAAACAGTTGCCATAGATGAGCAGAATTTTGGAGATAATATTCTAGATGCACTTTCCAACGGCACCACTGAAGGCATTAAACTTGCTGTAAATGTAGGGGGTATGCTATTGGTTTTTGTGGCAATGATTGCTTTAATTAACGGTATTCTTTTTGAAATTGGAACAATAGGAGCACTAAATGAGTGGATAAGCAACAAAACACATTTTGAATCCTTGTCGCTAGAATTTATTTTGGGAATGCTTTGTGCACCTCTGATGTGGATTATTGGAGTAGCCCAGGAAGACCTTAGTTTAATGGGGCAACTCTTAGGAATTAAGATTGTAGCTTCTGAATTTGTGGCTTACACCCAATTAGCTGAATTAAAAGATAGCGCATCTAGCATTCAATTGGCTTATAATAAATCGGTGATTATGGCAACATACATGCTCTGTGGTTTTGCGAACTTCGCCTCAATTGGAATACAAATTGGTGGAATAGGAGCTCTTGTGCCTTCTAAGCGAAAACTCCTTTCAGAACTTGGAATAAAAGCGCTAATTGGAGGAACAATTGCCTCACTCTTATCAGCAACCATGGCGGGAATCATTCTCGGTTGATTACTTTTTCATAACTACTTCTTCAATAATAAAGAAAATAGTTGAGCTTGCCTTAGCTTAGCTTTATCGAATTGAGAGACTTGATTATGCAACAATATCACGACTTACTTAAACACATCATAGCCAATGGCGTCGAAAAAGGTGATCGCACAGGCACAGGAACAAAAAGTATTTTCGGCTACCAGATGCGATTTAACCTGCAGGATGGATTTCCGCTGGTTACGACAAAAAAAGTGCATCTCAAATCTATCATATATGAATTGCTGTGGTTTTTAAAAGGTGATACTAATATTGGATATCTAAAAGAAAACGGAGTTCGTATTTGGAATGAATGGGCAGATGAAGAAGGGAATTTAGGACCTGTTTATGGTCATCAATGGAGAAATTGGAATTCGGAAGAAATCGATCAAATTAAAGAATTGATTCGAACGCTTAAAAACGACCCCAATAGTCGAAGAATGCTGGTCAGTGCGTGGAATCCATCCGTACTACCCGACATATCAAGGAGTTTTTCAGATAATGTAGCTAATGGTAAAGCCGCACTACCTCCGTGTCATGCTTTTTTCCAATTTTATGTCGCTGACAACAAACTCTCTTGCCAACTGTATCAAAGAAGTGCTGACGTATTTTTAGGAGTTCCTTTCAACATTGCTTCATATGCACTGCTTTGTATGATGGTGGCACATGTATGTGGTTTAGAATATGGTGATTTTATTCACACTTTTGGAGATGTTCACATCTACAACAATCATATGGAGCAAGTCGAATTACAATTGAGCAGAGAAATAAGGGAACTACCAAACATGAAACTTAATCCTACTATCAAAACGATTGATGAATTCAGTTTCGAAGATTTTACCCTGGAAAATTATAATCCACATCCAGCTATAAAAGCAGCTGTAGCTGTTTAAGTTGATAGCACTGAGTTTTCGGCTTGTGCAAAAGAATTCCAAATCCTTGTCTCACAAGTCGGGTCTTGAACAAACTCTTCGTTAACGACAAACCTGTATTCAAACTTGTTTTTAGCTGGCAACAAAATTGCACAGCTAAAATATCCTTTTTTATGTAAGGATAGTGAAATTGACTTTGGGTTCCAGTGGTTAAAATCTCCTGCAACAAAAACACGGTCTGTCGGTTTTGCTTCAAACTTGAACACAACTTCAACCACAGTTAATCCGCTTATATTTTTAATTCTATATCCCATTCTTTAACGCCTGATTTGGCTTAATTTTGTTCACAAAATAACAACAATTTGAATACTTCTGAAATAATAATAATTGCCGCATTCGATCAAAATAGAGGTATGGGATTAAACGGTGACCTACCTTGGTATTTGCCCAATGATTTTAAGCATTTTAAGACACAAACTATGGGTAGTCCAATGCTAATGGGGCGAAAAACACTTGAGAGTTTTCCAAAAGCACTTCCTGGTAGAGCCCATTATGTGCTGAGTCGAGATGAAAATTACACTCCACCTTTTGAAATTGATGGTTTATTTAATGACTTAGAAGATGCCATAAAAGCACTCGAACATTACTCAAAATTATACGTTATTGGAGGTGGTCAAATATATCAACAAGCTTTACCTAAAGCCACTAATCTTGAAATCACAAGAGTCGAGGGTATCTTTGAAGCCGATACTTTTTTTCCAGAAATCGATTTTAAGAAGTGGAAACTTGTGAAGAAAACTAATCATCCCAAAGACGAAAGACATGCTACTTCTTTTCAAATAGAAACTTGGGTGAAAATCAATAGTCCAACTGAAGCAATCTGAATTTTTGCCCTTTTAGTATACGCAGAACAGCATCACTTGCACCACTGCAATAGATTGAGATTATAGCTTGTTTAGAACTTGACATATGGTTTTCAACATAAATTACTTTTAGTCTGTTGATGATCGCCTCAGTGGGCTCTATAAAGACCATATTGTCACCTGCAATTCGTTTAAACTCATCTTTGAGAAAAAAATAATGAGTACAACCCAAGACCACAAATCTCACTTCATGACGTTTAAAAAAAAGTATTGTTTTTCTTAATTGTTCTTGAAACGATTTTGATTGTATGCTATCCGACTCAACGGCTTCTACAAATCCTTCTCCAATGATCTCAATAACAGTATCGGTATTTGCGTACTTGTTCTTGGTAGAATTGTACAAAGAACTACTGAGTGTAGCTCGAGTGGCGATTACCCCAATTTTAGAACTTGTTGAGATCGTAATAGCAGGTTTAATAGCTGGCTCTATACCAATAAATGGAAGATCAAACTCTTTTCGAAGAAAATCAATTGCAATTGTTGTGGCTGTATTACAGGCTATGATAATTATGGTCGCACCTTGTTCGATAAAAAATTCTACGTGTTTTCGACAACGTTCAAGAATAAAGTTTAATTCTTTTTCTCCGTAAGGAGCGTATTTATTGTCGGATATATAAATGCAGTCTTCAAAAGGATAGACCTTTTGTACAGCATTTAAAAGTGACAATCCGCCTACACCTGAGTCAAAAATACCTATCATAAAACTAAAAAACCGCTTGTTGAACTAACAAGCGGCTTGTACTTTAAAACACGGATTTTAATTAAAACCCTAATTCTCTTTTGACATCTGCAAGAATATCACTGCCTCTAGCAACGATAAGACCTAAACCTGGACTCGCATCAATGACATAATCAAATCCTTGTGCAGACGCTACTTTTTCAATGGCTGCTTTTGCTTTGTCAGAAATAGGAGCAAATAATTCTTGTTGTTTCTTCTGCAATTCTTGCAAGGCTGCTTGCTCAGCACTAGCAATATTTCTTTCAGCTGCTTGCAATTCGTCTGCTCTAGCCTTATTTTCTTCTGCAGTTTTCGAATTCGCTTCATTCTGATAGGTTACGAATTTCTTTTGCAACTCAGCAACGGAAGCTTCGATATCTGCCTTGTAAGTCGCCTCTAACTTTTTTAATTCAGCTTGTGCAGATTTCATATCTGGCATATCTGATAGTAATTGCTGTACATTGATGTGTGCGACCTTACTCTGCGCGACTACCGAACTAGTTGTGGTAACTAATAATAACGCCGCTATTACAATTGATTTTAATGATCTCATCTCTATTTAATTTAAATTCTAATTATTGTTTGTACTGTCTTTTTTAACTTTTTTATTTCTTGATTCTATCGCTGCCTTTCGTTGTGCCTCTCTTTTTTCAAGAGCCGCTTGTTTTCGCGCCTCATATTCTTTTCTTCGCTCTTCTCGCTTTCTTAGATTTTCAGCTTTTCGATCTTCGATTTGTTTTTGTCTCGCTTCTTGTGCCTCTTCTAGTTCTTTTTGTTTATCTAAAACCTCTTGATCAAATCGAGTTTCATTTTCCAATTCCTGTTCGTTTTGCAGTGCTTTCAAACGATCATTAAACTCTTGATCTTCTTTAGACTGACTCAAACGAACTGCTCTTCCGATTTCTCTAAGCACTAATTCACTAATATCATGCCTTTTTTCGGAGTACAACATTACAACATCTGCAGATTTATCAAAAATAAAATCGTACTTTTTCGATTTACCTATCTTTTGAATCGCCTCAAAGACTTGATCCTGAATAGGCTGGATCAAAAGTTCTTGTTGTAACACATATTCTCCTCTGGGTCCAAATTTCTCTTGTTGCTCCGCTGCAATTTCACTTTCAAGAAATCTAATATCCTCTTCTCTATCACTTATTATAGACTGCGCAAGAACTGCACGTTCTAAAGCTAATGCCTCTTTTAATTCCTCGACTTCTGATCTTTTCAACTCTATAGCTGTTTGCCACTTCAATGCTTTCTCATTTAAAGCATCCTCAGCATCTCGGTATGAAGCCACTTGTTCCAAGATGTACTCCATATCCACGTAAGCCATTCGAATACCTCTTTGCGCATATGCATCTTCTATACAAGTAAACGCAATAAGTGCTATAAGTGTTGTGTAGAAAAAATCGTGCCAAAGTCGATACCTCATATAAATCAAAATTGTTGTCCGATGATGAAATGTGTCTGCCAGCCGCTAGGTCCTGAAGAATTTGGATTGGCATCTGTATCAAATCCATAACCAAAATCTATACCTAGTAATCCAAATGCCGGCATAAAAATCCTTACTCCAATACCTGCTGATCTCTTAAGTTCAAATGGATTGAATTTTGAAAAATTATTAAAAGCGTTACCCGCTTCTAAGAAAGTCAAGGTATAAATAGAAGCCGAAGGTTTTAACGTCAATGGATATCTTAGTTCTAGTGAAAACTTGTTATATATCGTACCACCATCTTGTTCTCTTCGACCAGTAATCGGATTAACACTATACGGAGTAATCGAACTGTTTTCGTATCCTCTCAGTTGTATATTTTCTCTACCATCGAGCGTAAAATTCCCTAATCCATCTCCACCGACGTAGTAACGCTCAAAAGGAACATTACCAATATCATTGTTGTAAGCCCCTAGAAACCCAAACTCTGCATTGGTTCTCAAGACTAGCTTATCAACAATACGAGTATACCAATCGCCTTTGAATTTAATTTTATAAAATTCCAACAACTTAAATCGCTCTTCCTCTAGGGATTCCAACTCTCGACTGAGTTCTGTTGCATTTTCCCCATCAATTCCAACATCTAAAAGCTCTTCTGTAACCTCTCTAATTTCTTCTCGTAAACCCTTGTAATCTTTTTTAGAAAACGCAGAATACGGAGGAGTTAGACGAGCTGAAAATTCAAAATTTGAACCTGTTAACGGAAAAATTCTACTCGGACCTTGAGAACTCCTTGAAATTCCTACGGTGTAAGTAATTGAGTTTGAGGACCCATTACCGAAATTGAATAATCCGTTATTAAAATTGTTAAAACTGTAGTATTGATAACTCAAGGCATGTGATATGACAAAGAAATCATCTGGCCACTGAACACGCTTGGATAAACCTGCAGAAATACCACTGATTGAGAATCCTCTCGATTTATCTACATCAAAATTTCCACCGGCAAAAGAGGCAGCGAACTGCTGTGTTCTCTGCAGTGAAAAATTAAAATTAACTGGCTTTTTTCCGCCCAACCAAGGTTCAGCAAATACAAGGCTGTACACTCTAAAGGTTCGACTTGCCTGCAATCGAAGAGAAAAGGTTTGCCCATCTCCCATCGGAACAGGCTTATAAGCTTCCTTGTTGAAGATGTTTCCTATAGAAAAATTATTAAATGACAACCCAAGGGTTCCGATGAATCCTCCTCCTCCAACTCCACCTTGAAGTTCGATTTGGCTTGATCCAGATTCGACTAGTGAGTATTCCAAATCAACTGTTCCATCATTTGGATTTGGATTTTGAACATCAGGGGCAATTTGTTCGGGATCAAAAAAGCCTAATTGACCAAGTTCACGAATTGATCTTACGATATTGTCTTTGCTGTATTTCTGTCCAGGTTTGGTTCTTAATTCCCTGTAAATGACGTGATCATTAGTCTTATCATTACCAACTACATTAACATGATTTAAAAAGGTCTCTTTGCCTTCAATAATACGAATCTCAAAATCAATAGTGTCGTTCTGTGCAGAGACCTCTACAGGATTAATACTTGAAAATAAATAACCATTGTTTTGATAGAGATTAGTAATATCTTCTCCATCGGGTTTAGAGGTATCTGCTATTCTCTTTTTAAGTTGTACCCCATTGTAGGAATCTCCTTTTTTGATTCCCAAAAGTTGGTTAAGTTCACGATCAGAATAAACCGTATTTCCAACAAAATCTACATCTCCAAAATAATAGCGATTTCCCTCTTGTATTTTGAGGTGAATTCCGATGAGTTCATCACTAATCGGATAGATACTATCTTCAATCACTCTCGCATCGCGGTATCCCCTTTCGGCATAAGTATCTACTAAACTTTTTAGATCTTCATCAAAATCTTCTTTTTTGTATCTGGACTTTTTCCAAAAGCGATAGATTTTTTTGGTTTTTGTATTCTTAAGAGCTCTTTCAAGTGCTTTAGACTTCAGTTTTTCTCGACCATCAAATACAATTTCTCCAATTTTAACTTTAGGACCTTTATTGACATTAATGACCATATTTTGGACATTAACTCCTGATGAATCTGCAGAAGTAGCAATGGTTGCTTTTGCATTGAGATACCCCTTTTCTTTATAGGTGTTTTGAATGTAGTTTTTGGTATTGGCAATTAAACTTTCTGTAATTTTCTTACCCGTTTTTAAATCTGCATCCTTAAGTAACTCATCGGCTTTAGATTTTTTTATTCCGTAAAAGGTAACTTGATTTAGGGTTGGGCGCTCCTTGATATTGAGTTCAAGAAATATACTATCCCCTTTGATGTCGTTGTAATAAAACGCCACATCACTGAAGAGTTCAAGATTCCAAAGTTTTTTAATAATTCCTGATATTTCCTCTCCAGGGATTTCTATGACCTGTCCAACCCGCAAACCTGTGTAGGTTTTTACCGTCTGTTCGTTATAACTTTTTAAGCCTGTGACCTTGAGGTCGCCTAGAATAAAGGTTTCACTTTCTCCAAAACTCATTTCTTGAGCAAGGGTTGATAGGGTGCCTAAAAAGGAAAATCCTAAAAAAAGACAAGTTATAAACCTGCGTTTATTTTGTATTAACATTGAGTTCTTGAAGTTGTTCTGTAGTTTTTCCAAATCGTCGTTCTCTCTTTTGATAACTAGCTAATGCCTTATCTAATTCCTGAGTATCAAAGTCTGGCCAGAATGTATCTGTGAAGTACAATTCGGCATAAGCACATTGCCACAACATGAAATTACTCAATCTGAATTCTCCGCTTGTTCGAATCAACAGATCGACCTCTGGCATGAAGCAGGTGTAAAGATGACTATTAATTAGCTTTTCATCAATATCAGACGGCGAAATTAGGCCTTTTTTAACTTTTGCACTAATCTCTTGCATCGCACTAGTAATTTCTTGACGTGAACCATAACTTAAGGCTAAGGTTAAGACCATCCTTGTATTTGATTTGGTTTGTGCGACAACCTCCTTTAGTTCGGACTGCACGACCTCGGGCAAATTTTTAGTGTCTCCTATGGTTCTTAATTGGATGTCATTTTCAACCAAAGTTTGCAATTCACTTCTCAAGGATCTTGCCAAGATGCGCATCAAAGTGTTCACTTCTTTTTTTGGTCTAAGCCAATTTTCTGTTGAAAAAGCAAAAAGCGTGAGGTATTCAATACCTTTTTTGGCACAATGCTTTACAACGCGTTTGACCATTTTTGCTCCTTCTTCATGACCTAGAGCGCGAGGTCTTCCCATTCCTGCGGCCCATCTGCCATTACCGTCCATTATTATAGCAAGATGTCTAGGTAATGTTTCACTCATCTCCAAAATTGATTTAGGACTTATTTAAAATTGATTAGTATTGGTTTTTGCCCAAAGGTATAGCTTAATCCAAAATTAGTCAGCATATAATAGTCATTTTGTCCGTTTCCAAGAAAATAGACTTTATCTTTTGGATCTATCCCATCACTGATAGGGATATCTGCTATAACAACACCACCATCTAAATTATCCACCCTTGTCATTCGCATTCCTATCTCTAAGTGTAAGTTTAAGTTGCGATACAAATGAAACTTCATTCCAAGGGCAACAGGTAAAACAAGGGTACTGTTCTTTTTATATTGTGCTTCGTAAATATCAAATATTTGTTTCCGCAAAGGAATACTGAGGTCAGGAGACTCCTCATCAACAGGCATCTCCGGTTTAATCGCTTGTATAATGCCATCTCCGTATCTATAGAAATCATTTAACACAAACGCTCTTTCTGTGTAACGTGCATAACCCAGTCCGATGTAGGCATAAGGCACTATTTTTCGTCTTTCATTGAAAGGATTAAACGAATACCAGTTGAATTCTACTCCTGCAGTAACTTCTATGGCATTGATATTTGATTTGAATTTTCTGTTGAGCCTGTAATTGTCATTAGAAAGCTCGTCATCAAAAGTAAACTTGATTAGATTGGTATTTAAACGATACGAAAGACGTGAATTTCTATGCACCTTAAGCTGAAGGCCCTGACTTGTATTGCCAGCCTTTAGCGCCTTTTCTCTTCCAATATCGCCAAAGCCTGATGAAAAACCAGTCAAATATCCAAATTCTATTCTTTGAGCATGCACAACCCAACTGAAAAGAATACAAATGAATACTGTAATTAATTTCTTTTGTCTTCTCCCCATAGCATTTTTTGACGGAGTGAATGCAGAAAATGCTCTCCCTTAAAGTTTAACATTTTAAGTTTATACGGCGTCTTTTTAACTACAATTTCCTCTTCATTAGCCATGGTAGTAATTTTTGAATCCACGGTAATTAGATGCTGTGATTCACGTCCACTTACCTTAAGTTTAATCACTGTATCGTCTTCAATAACTAATGGACGCGCGTTTAAGTTATGCGGGGCAATAGGTGTTAACACGAAAGACTTCGCTCCTGGAGAAATAACGGGACCTCCACAACTCAATGAATAGCCTGTAGACCCTGTTGGAGTCGCCATAATTAATCCGTCCGCCCAGTAGGATGTCAAAAAATGATCATTTAACCACACTTCAATGGTAATCATCGAAGCAGTATCTTTTCTAGAGACAGTAATTTCATTGAGCGCATCGTTCTCCCAATTAGCACCTAGAAGTTCAGTGTGATTTTCTAATCTTATAAGTTGTCTAAAATCAAGCTCGTAATTTCCTTGACTAAATTCTTTTAAAAGTGATAGGGCATGTTCTTTTTTGTAAGTGGATAAAAACCCTAATCGACCTGTGTTGATTCCCACAAGTGGAATTCCTTTGTCTCGAATGTAATTAGACGCCCTGAGCATTGTTCCATCGCCGCCTATAGAAATAAAAAGAGCTAAACTTTCGTCTATTTCCTTATGGCTCTTAAAAGTTTTGTGCCCTTTTACATCCAAGTCTATCTTCTCTAAAAGCTTTTGGGCAAATTTAAATTCAAAGCAAACCTTATAATTCAAATCAGCTGCCGATTGTAACAATTGTTTTACAACCTTTTCTTCATCTTGATCTATATGAATTCCGAAAATGCCTATTTCCTTGCTCATACGTTTAAATAACGATTTAAATATTCAGCATTTACCTTTAGATTTTCCACATATAAATCTTCAAAAGAAGATTCCAAGATATCGTATCCAAATCTTCTCATCTCATCTAAACAAGATTGAATCTTTTCCGTTTGTAATTGAAGCACTACAACTGTGTCTACTTCAGTTTTTTCGACAATAAAAGCGCCATTGATCAATGCTTGATTTGAAACGGCAATTTGAACAACTTCTGCCAAAGAGAAATCTTCGCTGGCCTTTGAGACGATCAAGGTATTGTTGTCTTTATCAAAAACAGGTATTACTTCTAATTTATGTATAATATCCATTGAGGTAATGTATCCCAAAAGCTGACGCTCTGAGGACAGAACAGGTATAATATTGGATTGATTTTTTTTCAAAAAACGCAAATGGGCTGGAAAATAGTCTTCGAGAAATACTGCATCGAATTGAAGGAGCTGCTCTACTTTGGAGATATCCATTTCTTTGGATAAATCTCTGATGGAAGCGGCAGAAACCAATCCCAAAAACGATCCAGAGGTTTCGCAAATTCCAATATGCGTTAAATTATTTTCCGCAAAAAAATCATGGAGTTCTCCTATGGTTTGGTTAGGTGTAAATATTGGTAGATCATTCTGCAATAACTCAGTCAAATTCATGCCTTCGAAATATACTGCAAAATACAACAATCCCTACAAAGGCTCAGACTGAATGCCTATTTTTGTAGTTGAAATTCGACAAAATGAGCACACATTTAAGTGTAAATATCAACAAATGGGCTACACTCCGTAATGCCAGAGGTACTAATAGACCTGATTTATTACAAACGGCGAAAGACATTCAAGACTTTGGGGCTGCCGGAATAACTGTACATCCCAGACCTGACGAACGTCACATCAAATACCGAGATGCCAGAGATCTCAAAGAGGTGGTTACTACCGAATACAATATTGAAGGAAACCCCATAAATCGTTTTATCGATTTAGTTTTAGAAATCAAACCTACTCAGGTAACCCTAGTTCCAGATGAGCCTGACGCGCTCACTTCAGACAGTGGATGGGACACCATTTCGCATCAGGACTTTCTCAAAAAAACCATAAGAATCTTTAAAGATGAAGGAATTCGATGTTCGATCTTTTTGAATCCAGATATCGAAATGGTTAAAGCTGCGGCAGATACCGGAACAGATCGCATCGAATTGTACACAGAACCATACGCTGCAAAATACACCAAAAACCCTACAGAGGCTATCGCTTCATTTATCAGCGCAGCCGCAGAGGCAGACAATTTAGGTCTTGACTTAAATGCAGGTCACGATTTAAGCCTAGACAATATTGCATTCTTTGCCGCTTCTATTCCATCCTTGAAAGAAGTCTCAATAGGTCACGCTTTAGTTTGCGAATCCATTTATATGGGATTAGAAAATGTCATACAGATGTATAATCACAAGCTCAAAAACTATTGAAAAACAGTATACACAGTATAATCCTTGGGGAGTCTTCTCAAAAACTACTTATTCTACATGGCTTTTTAGGCATGTCTGACAATTGGAAAACCCTTGGAAAAAAATGGAGCAAACTAGGCCTTGAAGTGCATTTAATTGATGCCAGAAATCACGGTAAAAGTTTCCATTCCAGCGACTTCTCATACGCTTTAATGTGTGAGGATTTAGAACATTACACACATCAGCACGACATTTCTAATTTTTATTTACTCGGACATTCTATGGGCGGAAAAACAGCAATGCTTTTCGCTTGCCTAAATCCTGAAAAAATCAAAAAACTAATCGTTGCGGATATAGCTCCAAAGGCTTATCCACCCCATCACGATTATATTATTACTGGGCTGAAGAGTTTAAATTATGGACAATACAAATCCAGAGGAGAAGTTGATATTGCACTCTCTAAGACTATTCACAACCCTGGGATACGACAATTTTTAATGAAAAACTTATTTTGGAAATCACAAGGTGCTTTAGGGCTCAAATGCAACATTAATTCCTTAGCAACCAATCGGCACGTCATAGGACAAGCTCTTTCACCTCAAATGAAATTTACAGGTCCAAGCCTTTTTGTCAAAGGATCCGCTTCAGATTACATCTTAGCAGAAGACCTAAATTTTATCAAAGCACAATTTACTAGTGCAGTTTTAAAAAGTATACCTAACGCCGGTCATTGGTTGCATGCAGAGAATCCAACGGCCTTTTCCAAAACCGTATTAAATTTTATATTTGAAAAAGAATGAAGACGTTAATAAGATGGTTAATCAATAGCCTGGGAATTATTATAATTGCCGAAATTTTACCAGGTGTAGAAATCAAAAGTTTTTTTACTGCAATGGCAGTAGCATTAATTTTGAGCATCCTCAATCTTTTTGTCAAACCATTACTCATTATATTCACCCTTCCCATTACGATTTTAAGTTTAGGTGTTTTTCTGCTGATTATCAATGCATTAATTATACAATTAGCAAGTTCTATCGTTCCAAATTTCGTTGTAAACTCCCTGTGGACTGCTTTGATTTTCAGCCTGTTATTATCTCTCATGCAATCCTTTCTACAGGAAATATTTCAAAGCGACCCCCAGGATCATGAGCATTAAGTTGTAGACAGCCTTAAAATAGCCTATTTTTGCGCTCCTTAAATGCTATAATTAGATGAGAATAACCAAACAGGAGGTAGATGCGTTAAACGCAATACTCACCCTTGAGATTCAACAAGAAGATTACACCCCTCAAGTGGACAAAATCCTAAAAGATTACCGAAAAAATGCCAATATTCCGGGATTTAGAAAAGGACAAGTGCCAATGGGTATGATTCGCAAACAATATGGTAGAGCGGTACAGGTAGATGAGGTCAATAAAATGATTCAAGAGCAAATTGGATCTTTTATAGAAAAAGAAAAATTAGAGGTGTTAGGAAACCCGCTGCCTTTAGAAAAAGACGCATTTAGCTGGGATGACAATCCCTTAACTTTTGATTTTGAGTTAGGATTAGCACCCTCGTTAGAAGCAAAAATAAAAACTAAAAAATCCGTAACACATTTTCATATTGTTGCAGATAAAAAAAGTGTTGATGAACAAATTGAAAGAATTCGAAAACAATACGGCAAATTAATTTCTCAAGATTCCGTGTCTAATGACTCAGAAGTTAACGGTCGCTTTTTTGACGAAAAATTAGAAGTGGATCACAAAACACAACTTGATTTAACTGAACTTAAAAGCAAGAAATTAATCAAAGAGCTCAAAGGTAAAAAGGCTTCTGATGTTCTACATCTCAGCACCAAAAACTTGTTCGATAATGATCTTTTACTCGCCAGACACCTAGGTGTAAGTGAAGAAAAAGTTAAAGAGTTGGATAACGTAACTATTCAATTCACAGTCGAAGAAGTTAACAAGAGAGAATCAGTTGAGCTCGACCAAGAACTTTACGATAAACTTTTTGGTCCTGAAGTTATATCCTCAGAAGAAGAGTTGAGAGCAAAACTCAAAGAAGATGGGGAAAAACAATTTGTGCAGCAATCTGACCAAAAGTTAATGGCAGATTATACTGAGCGTCTATTAGAAGATCACAAATTTGACCTTCCTTCAGATTTTCTTAAAAAGTGGATACGAGTGAGTGGAGAAAAACCATTGACCGAAGAAGAAGCTCTTACTGAATATGAAAAATCAGAAAAAGGAATTCGCTATCAACTTATTGAAGCCAAAATAATAGACCAGCACGAACTTCAGATAAATTTTGAAGAATTAAAAGCCTATGCAAAAGAATTTATTAAGGCACAGATGGCGCAATATGGTCAAATGAATCCTCCTGAAGAACAATTGGAAGAAATTGCAGCTCGTGTAATGAGCAATGAGGACGAAACCCGTAGATTATCTTCTCAATTGATGAATCAAAAATTCTTAGATTTAATTAAGAAGGAAGGGAATTTGAAAAAGAAAGAATTAAATTTTGAGAAATTTATAAAGGAAGCTTACAAGGCGTAAACTCAATTGAGAAAGGAATTTTATGAAAGATATTGCCAAAGAATTTGAAAAATTTGCAACTAAAGATCAGGGAATAAGCAGCCTGTACTACAACCAAATGATATCTAGTATGTACCCTGTAGGGCTTACTCCAAATATCATTGAAGAACGTCAAATGAATATTGCCATTTTTGATGTCTTCTCAAGGTTGATGATGGACCGTATTATCTTTTTAGGAACAGCAATCAATGATCAAGTAGCCAATATCGTTCAAGCCCAATTACTTTTTTTAGAAAGCACAGATGCTTCTAAAGACATACAGATTTACATCAATTCACCTGGCGGAAGCGTATACGCTGGTCTTGGAATTTATGACACTATGCAATTCATAAAGCCTGATGTCGCTACGATTTGCACAGGAATGGCCGCTTCTATGGGTGCTGTATTGCTTTGTGCGGGAACTGCGGGTAAAAGAAGTGGACTGGAACACTCACGTGTTATGATACATCAACCTATGGGTGGAGCGCAAGGTCAAGCCTCAGATATTGAAATTACTGCCAAAGAAATTCTTACCTTAAAGGACGAATTGTATCAAATTATTGCCAAGCATACTGGAAAAGACTTTGATACCGTATATGCAGATAGTGATAGAGACTACTGGATGAAGGCAGATAAGGCAAAGGAATACGGCATGATTGACGAAATTTTAATTAGAAACTAACTCAAATAGCAGCTAAACATGGATTCATTGGATTTAAGTTGTTCATTTTGCGGTCGTAAAAAAGAAGAAACAACTCTTCTAATAGCAGGAAATAAAGCCCACATTTGTGACAAGTGTGTGGAACAAGCACACTTTATTGCCACAGAAGACAACGACAGTAAATCCAATGCGGATCTTGAAGATTTTGATTTAAAAAAGCCCAAAGAAATCAAAGCTTTTTTGGACCAATATGTCATCGGTCAAAGTCAAAGTAAAAAAATATTGTCCGTCGCGGTATACAATCACTACAAGAGAATTACACAAAAAACCTCAGCCGAGGAAATTGAAATTGAAAAGAGTAACATTCTTTTGGTAGGACGCACTGGAACAGGCAAAACCCTTTTGGCAAAGAGTATTGCTAAGATGCTTCAAGTACCTTTGGCCATTGTAGATGCCACGGTACTCACCGAAGCGGGATATGTGGGAGAAGATGTTGAGAGTCTTTTAACACGATTACTTCAGGCCGCTGATTACGATTTAGAAAAGGCGCAAAAAGGTATAGTCTTTATTGATGAGATCGATAAGATTGCACGCAAAAATGATAATCCTTCTATAACTCGGGATGTGTCAGGTGAAGGAGTCCAACAAGGATTGCTCAAACTCTTAGAGGGAACTGTAGTGAATGTACCTCCCAAAGGAGGAAGAAAACATCCTGATCAAAAATTTATAGAAGTCGACACCAAGAATATCTTATTTATTGCAGGAGGAGCCTTTGACGGTATTGAAAAACTCATTAGTCAACGTCTAAATATGCAGGCTGTGGGTTATGGTCAATTGCAAAAAGGAGATCAAATAGATCGAGAAAATTTGATTCAATACATCACTCCAAAAGATGTGAGAGACTTTGGATTGATTCCTGAAATTATTGGAAGACTTCCTGTGCTCACTCACATGAATCCATTAGATCGAGAAGCTTTAAAGGAAATTCTAACGCAGCCGAAAAACGCCATTATCAAACAGTATAAAAAACTTTTTGAAATGGATGGTATTTCTTTTGAAATTCAAGATGACGCCCTAGATTTTATCGTAGAAAAAGCCATGGATTACAAATTGGGAGCTCGAGGTCTTCGATCACTTTGTGAATCTATTTTTATAGAGGCAATGTACGAAATGCCATCTTCTGATTCAAAAAGATTGGTAGTTAATAAATCCTATGCTGAACGTCACCTTTCATTTGAGCGACTCAGTAAACTAAAGGCAGTTTCTTAAACCAATTCTGCCTCCAATTCAAGAAGTTCTTTCATAAAACCGCGTTCATTTGACAGCCGAGGCACTTTGTGCTGACCTCCTAATTTGTTTTTTTGTTTCATCCATCTGTAGAAAAGCCCAGGCGAGGCAACATTCAACTTCAAAAGAGACAAGGTAATATCCCCATTTCGCTTGGCGTCATAATCAGAATTAAGTTTTCTCAAATGATCATCTAATACTTGTTCAAAAAGTGCTAAATCCTCAGGCTGAATTTTAAATTCAACCATCCACTGATGCGCTCCCTTTTGATTTGAATTCATAAAAACAGGTGCTACTGTGTACTCAATCACCTCACTTTGTGTAACTCTGCAAGCGTAATCCAATGCTTTTTCGGCATTTTCTATGACTAGTTCTTCACCAAAAACATTGATATGATGCTTTGTACGTCCACTGATATTAAGACGATAAGGTGAGGTTGAAGTAAATCTAACTGTATCTCCGATGCAGTACCTCCATAGACCGGCATTAGTACTGATCAACATAGCATAATTGATATCTTTCTCAACCTCCCATAAAGGTATTGCTCTCGGAAATGCATCTGTTGAAGAGTAATGTTCCATCGGAATGAATTCATAAAAGATCCCATAATCTAACATCAACAACAATTCATCAGAAAAGTTTTGATCTTGAATAGCGAAGAAACCTTCTGAAGCATTGTAGATTTCATAGCATTTTGAATCAGAAGGAAGGATTTTTTCGAACTGTTCTCTGTATGGCGTGAAGGCCACTCCACCATGAAAATAAACTTCTACCTGAGGCCAAATTGCCGTGAGATTTTCAACAGATTGCTCCTTAAGCAGTTGATTCAATAAAACTAACATCCAAGAAGGTACTCCTGCCAAAGAGGTGACATTTTCGGAAACACTCTCGTCTATAATAGCCTTTAACTTTTCTTCCCAATTAGACATTAACGACACCTTATTGCTAGGAGTGCTACTATATTCTGCCCATTTAGGCATATTGTCGATAAGAATAGCTGACAAATCTCCAAAATAACTTCCGTTGTCCTTGTAAAGTTCTTTGCTACCACCTAGCCTCAGACTCTTACCTCTAAAAAGTTTAGACTCAGGATTGTTATTGAGATATAAACAGAGTAGGTCTTTACCCGATTTAAAATGACAATCTATGAGCGCTTCTTGGCTGACCGGAATAAATTTGCTCTTGGCATTAGTTGTTCCACTACTTTTAGCGAACCACTTGATATCTGATGACCAAAAAAGTTGTTGCTCACCCTTTCTAGTTCTATCAATGGTATCAGCAATATCTTCATAATGAACAACAGGAATTCTAGCTCTAAAATCTTCGTAATTGCGTATACTCGCATAATCAAACTTTCTGCCGTATTCAGTCTGCTGAGCTTGATCAAGTAGTTTTTGCAGTACCTCGTATTGAACATCACCTGGATATTTCAAAAACAATTCTATCTGATGAATTCGCTTTTTAAGCCACCAAGATGCGATGCTATTAAAAAGTGGTAATGCCATTATTAGTATCTTTAGCCTTGCTAAAGTATGCTTATTGAGTTAATTTTCAAACCTAATTTCTATGTTGTATTCTGGGGTATTAAAAAAAATGACAACGCGTCTAAATGCTGCAGAGGTTAACTACTATCTTGAGTTAGATAACGACCTTATTCACCTCAATCAATTGATTCATAAAAAAATACGCTTAGAGCTTCAGGGCTATCAGTGTCTAAATTGTGAATCAGACGAGGCTATTTTTGCTCAAGGCTTTTGTAAGAAGTGTTTTTTTGAATCCCCCAAGGCTGGAGAATGGATTATGAAACCAGAGTTAAGTAAAGCCCATTTAGGAGAAGAGGATAGAGATTTAGAATTTGAAAAGAGAATGCAATTACAACCACACATTGTATACCTTTCAAATACGGGAACAGTTAAAGTTGGTATTACTCGAAAAAAACAACTTCCAACAAGATGGATTGACCAGGGTGCTCATCAAGCGTTGGCTATTTTAGAAACTCCAAATCGGTACTTAGCCGGTGTGGCTGAAGTTGCTTTAAAAAACCATATTAGTGACAAAACGAACTGGCGAACCATGCTGACTACAACTGAAAGCCAAGAAAATCTAGGTGAGGTTTATAACAGTCTTCAAGCCTATATTCCAGAGGAGGTAAAAGATTTCCTTATTACTGAGTTGAACAATGTACCAATTGCTTTCCCTTATATCCGCAAAATCGAAAAAGTACTTAAGAGCCATTCACTCAAAAAGGACCCCAATGTTGAAGGTGTTTTGATTGGCATTAAAGGTCAATACTTCATATTTGAGGATGGAGCGGTGATGAATATAAGAAATCACGAGGGCTTTAGAGTTGGCCTCAATGTGAAGACCTTAAGCATCTAATTGTATTTCTTCTCCAACTTTTAAACCGAATTGTTTACGGATAAGATGCACCCCCAAGTATAACAATGGAGTATCCAAAGCTGCGATCATTGCCTTGAATATAAAACCTGAAATAACTAGACCTGTAAAGCGATCCCAAGGAATTTCTCCAAAAAAGCACAAGAGTGAAATCACTGACAATGTATCTATAAATTGAGATGAAAAAGTGGAGAAATTATTTCTTAGCCAAAGGTGTTTTCCCTTAGTGAGATTCTTCCAGAAATGATAAATCTGAATATCTACAAATTGCGCTAATAAATAGGCCATCATAGACGAAAAAACAGCTATTACTGTATTTCCAAAGACACGACTAAAGAGTTCATTCGATAAGGGAGACCAAGTTGTGGCTGAAGATGCATCCGATACGTAGACTATCAAAAGAGAGAAAAAAGAAGCAAAAATTCCTGTGATAACCACTTGATTAGCCTTTTTCTTTCCGTAGATCTCTGAAATCAAATCTGTAATTAAAAAAGTAATTGGATACGGCAATAAGCCAACAGATGCTTCAAAGATTGGAGCACCGAAGATTTCAATTTCTCCAAAAGGCTTGAAACTGAAGAACTTTTGAAAGATGAGGTTCGAGACAACTAAAGAAGTGATAAATAAACCACTCAAGTACATGTAGAGCGACAAAGCTCTTTTTGTTGTCTTCAATTTATTCATTGAGGATTATTTTATATTGAGTTCAAAAGGCATTCGAGCTTGAATTTGATTTTCCTTAGTCTTGAGTTGCTCTAATTGTTTATTCAAGGCATTGACAGGCTCCGGTAAAAAGGCTTTAGTCACTTGTTGTAAAACTTTGGTTTGGGCTTCTGAAAAATCGCCAAATATTTGCTCAAATTCTGATTTATATCGCGGAAAACTTTGCACTGCGTAGTCTGAGGTTTCGCCCAATTCAGCTGCTTTTTCAATGGCATCATAGATTCCACCGTAAGCGTCGATTAATCCCTTATCAAGAGCAGAAGCCGCGCTCCAAACTCTTCCCTGAGCTAATTCATCCACTTGATTTTTATCCATAGATCTACCCTCTGCGACTCGGTCTAAGAAGATGTCATAAGTTTGCTCAATTCCATCTTTTATTTCGCTGTAATTCTCTTGAGTCATTGGACCGAACACACTGTAACCTCTAGATTGCTTGTTAGTCTCGACCCACTGCGGAGTAATTCCTATTTTTTTACTGAGATCACTAAAGTTAGGCAATGTACCAAACACACCGATAGAGCCTGTAATAGACGTAGGTTGTGCCATGATAAAGTCTGAAGCCATAGCGATGTAATATCCTCCTGAGGCTGCTACATCAGATATAGAAACTACGACAGGTTTTTGTTCTTGGGTGCGTTTTAATTCACGCCATATAAGTTCTGAGGTAAGTGCACTTCCTCCTGGAGAATTCACTCGAAGCACAATCGCTTTAACTTTTTGGTCTTCTCGAATTCGCTTTAAAGCTCGTGCAATAGATTCTTGCCCGATATAGGCGCTACCTCCTTCACCATAAAGAATGGTCCCACTGGCATACAAGACCGCAATACGATCCTTGCCCTTGTACAATCTTTTGGTTTTGGTAAAACGCAGATACTTATTGAGACTTGTCATTTCAGGCTTGTCGTTTGCCGCAAGTTCATTGTCTATTCCAGATAATCTATTGGACAGTGATCTGTAATACTGATCTTCGTAGACCAAGCCATCAATCAACCCTAATTCTTTTGCTTTATCAGCACTTCTTGCTAACAAATCATCTGCAATTTCATTCAAACGTACTGTACTTATTTCTCGCTCCTCTGAAATAGAATTGGTTACCTCGTTCCAAATAGAGGTCAACAAAGCTTTGATTTGCATTCTGTTTTCTTCACTCATCTTATCATTCAAATAAGGCTCGACAGCAGATTTGTATTTGCCATGGCGAACAACCTCCATTTTTACTCCAGACTGCTCCTGAAGGTCTTTGTAATATAATACCTCAGATGCCAAACCTCGAAAATCTAGATTTCCCACTGGATTCATGAAAATAGAATCAGCAACACTAGCTAAAAAGTAGTCATTTTGTGAATACAACTCATTGTAGGCATAAATAAATTTACCCGAAGACTTAAAATCAATCAGTAGATCTCTGAGTTCATTAATTTGTGACCAACCCAAAGAAAGAATATTACCTTCAATTGAAATCCCTTCAATTCGATCATCTGTTTTAGCTAGACTTACAGCTTTTAATAGTTGATCAAGACCAATTCGATCTTGAACTAGAGCAGCAAAAGGGTCGTTAGGGTCTGTGCCCAAATATTCTTCCACAAGCTGACTTAGATTTAATTGAAGTACACTCTCTTTTTCAATTTTGGTATCAGGTTCAGCACTGCCCAAAGCAGCTAAAAAAATAAAAAACATAAAAAAAGCAATTCCAAATGCTACAAGTGTTCCAATTGTTGCTGCCAAAGTATTTTTAAGAAAATCCAAAATCTAAAGTTTTAAACCGCAATATAATCAATGTTAGGTGGAATTATTAATTTGGCGTATGCGAAAAGCAGATACAGTAGAGGTCCATATTGGTCTTGGAAGTAACCAAGGGAATCGTTTTATTCACCTGCAAAAAGCTTTGTTTAAAATTAATGAAGAAATTGGCTCTGTTGTGGCGCGCTCCAAATGCTACAAAAATAAAGCTGTTGGTTTCGATGGAGATGATTTTATCAATGTGTGTATTACTGTTAAAACAAGATTAAATGCTCATGAAGTCCTCAATAAATTACTATCTATAGAAAAGGAATTAGGTCGTAAAAGAAAGGCTCATTTTTCTTACACCAACAGACCTATTGATCTTGATCTGTTGTATTACGAAGACCAAACCATTCAAACTGAACAATTAGAATTACCTCATCCGAGAATAGCACAACGCAGATTTGTACTAAAACCTTTAATGGATATTGCTCCAGAAAAAGAACATCCACTCAATAAGCGCATCACAGCGGACCTCTTAGCACATTGCGAAGATGAAAATGATGTCATTGCAGTAGAGAAAACTCTTCATATAAACCGAAAATCATTTTGGCAAAATAGCGGTTACATTTGTATTGAAGGTTGTATCGGTGTGGGTAAAACGTCACTTTGTCAAAAAATTGCTGAAACTTTTGAAGTTCCCTATTTTCTTGAGTGTTTTGAAAAAAATCCATTCCTCTCATCCTTTTATGAGAACAAGGATAAATACAGCCTACCGGTAGAATTGTCTTTTTTGGCTGATCGAAGTGAACAAATCGAAGACCACTTTCAACATTTAACTAAATCACAAGGAATCTTAAGTGATTACCACCTCTCTAAATCTTTGATGTTCGCAGAGATAAATCTCAAAGGAAGCGCCTTAGATTTATATAAGCGCTGGTATAACTTTAGTCTTACACATTTAAAAAACCCTTCCCTATACGTTTATCTTCAAAGACCTTTAGAGGCAATTAAAGGTCAAATTTTGAAAAGAGGCAGAGCTTACGAAATGGTGGGAATATCAGAAAACTATTTAAAGAAAATTATAAAGAGTTATGAACGCTATATCAAAGCAGAAAAAGACTTTGAATGCCTTCAATTAAATCTCGAAAAATATGACTTTATAGTTGACAATGAAGTCTTTAAACAAACCGTAGTCAAAATAGAAAACGCATTATTAAATCACCACTATTCAGATTAATTATTGACCCATAATTAAAATTTTAAGAAAATTTTGTGAATATGAAATTTTTTTGAGTACTTGCGATGAACTAACTAGCTCAAACATTATATCAAACCTCAACAATTTTTGTTGGGGTTTTTTATTTGGAGGAAAATTGTCCATGTAAACTCCAAAGCACAATTCCTGCTGAAACAGATACATTGAGTGAGTGTTTTGTTCCAAATTGAGGTATTTCAATAACGACATCACATAAGTCTACCACCTCCTGAGCAACACCCTGAATTTCATGTCCGAATACAACGGCTAAACCGCTGGAACAATCAATCTTGAAATCATTCAAGGCACATGCGTTTTCAGCTTGTTCAACAGCTGCGATTTTATAATTCTTAGCACTTAAATCATTCAAAGCTTCGAGAGTGCTATCAAAATAGCGCCAAGCTACACTTTCAGTGGATCCAAGTGCGGTTTTCCTAATATCTTTGTGAGGAGGACGAGCTGTTATTCCACACAATAAAACTTCTTCAATTCTAAATGCGTCCGAAGTTCTGAAAATAGAGCCAATATTATTTAAGCTCCTGATATTGTCTAAAACTACCACTAATGGAATTTTTTCAGCCTCTTTAAATTCCTCTAGTGCCAATCTGTTGAGTTCAGAATTGGAAAGCTTTCTAAAGTTAGTTTTCAACGATTTGTTCAAAATATCAACATTTGTTTTGCTCACTTTGATTCAGCGAGTATTTTAGGTAAAATTATGGCAAAAAAGAACAATAGCACCACTCCCCTTATGAAGCAATACAATGCGATTAAGGGTAAGTACCCCGACGCAATGCTTCTTTTCAGGGTGGGAGATTTTTATGAGACCTTTGGCGAAGATGCGCAAAAGGCGGCTCGCATCTTGGATATTGTCTTGACCCAAAGAAACAACGGTGGCGACCAAACTCCTTTAGCTGGTTTCCCGCATCACGCTTTACAAACATATCTGCCTAAACTGGTAAAAGCCGGTAATCGAGTTGCTATTTGCGATCAATTAGAAGATCCCAAGCAGACAAAGACCATTGTAAAAAGGGGGGTTACTGAACTTATTACTCCAGGGGTAACATTGAATGATGCCATTTTAGAACGAAAAACTAACAATTATCTATCGGCGGTATTTAAACTCCAACAGAAATGGGCTGTTGCTTTTGTCGACGTATCCACATCAAACTTTCTCATCGCATCCGGAGATCAGCACTATATTGACAAGTTATTACAAAACTTTAATCCCACTGAATTACTTTATGCCAAACCCCAAAAAAGTGCTCTATTAGATTCTTGGATAAGTCTTTACCATTTACATGCCCTTGAAGACTGGATTTTTGAAGTAGAACAAGCGGAGCAAAAACTATGTTCTCATCTCGAGGTAAATAGCCTAAAAGGTTTTGGTATCCTTGAGAATGAATTAGGGATTAGTCCAGCTGCTGCAGTGCTCTATTATCTCTCTCAAACACAACCTAAATTGATGGGGCACATCAATCATATTCAAGTACTGAGAAGAGATGATCACATGTGGATGGACGCTTTTACAATTAGAAATCTAGAGTTATTGTTTGGACTAAATCGCGAGGCAACTACTCTTTTTGACGTCCTAGATTATAGTTGTACGCCAATGGGAGGGAGACTTCTAAAGCATTGGATTGCCTTACCTCTAACTGATGAAACAAAGATCAACCAACGCTTAAAAATTGTTCATCACTACTTCAATAATATAGATGAATTAAGACAGGTTCAAGATCATTTAAAGTCAATTTTTGATCTGGAGCGTTATGCAGCAAAATTAGCCTCGACTAAAATCAATCCGCGTGAATTAAATCACTTGAAAACGAGTCTGACAGAAGTTATATCCTTAGATCTTATTTTAAAAAAGAGTGAACCAAATGAACTTAAAACACTATTTTCTTTTATTGCGAGTTGTTCAGAAATTAAAGCATTAATTTCTAAAGCGATTGACTCCGAAGCACCTGTTCTCCTTCAAAAAGGAAGTGTTATTGCATCCGGATACGATCAAGAACTAGATGAATTAAGGACATTAGCAAACTCGGGTCAAGAGCTCTTAAATGAAATGCTCAAACGAGAGAGTGAGATGACGGGTATTCCTTCGCTCAAAATTAGTTCCAATAATGTTTTTGGATATTACATTGAAGTGAGAAACACCCACAAGGATAAAGTTCCCGAAAACTGGACAAGAAAACAAACACTAGTTAATGCTGAGCGTTATATCACTGAAGAACTTAAGACTTATGAGCAAAAAATACTAGGCGCAGAGGAAAAAATAGCTGCTAAGGAACTAGAACTTTTTAATGATCTTATTAAAGAATTGCAAAAATATAAAGCGGAATTATTACAAACTGCCCGAACTGTTGCACGATTAGACTGCTTGGTTGGATTTGCAGATTGCGCCAAAAAATCAAATTATTGCAAACCTGAGATACATCAAAACCAATCAATACTGATTAAAGCAGGACGGCATCCTGTAATCGAAAAACAATTTGAATCTGATACACCCTACATCGCAAATGACATTCAACTCGATCCGGACTCCCAACAAATCGTGATGATTACTGGACCTAATATGAGCGGTAAGTCAGCCATTTTAAGACAAACAGCACTGATTGTTTTAATGGCGCAAATAGGCTCTTATGTTCCTGCGAATTCCGCTTCAATCGGAATAATCGATAAACTATTTACTAGGGTTGGCGCCAGTGACAATATCAGTATGGGTGAGTCAACTTTTATGGTTGAAATGAATGAGACCGCCGCAATCGTAAATAATTTAAGCGACCGAAGTCTAGTGTTATTAGATGAAATTGGAAGAGGAACAAGCACTTATGATGGAATTTCAATTGCATGGGCTATTGCTGCGTATATGCATAATCATCAAAGCAGAGCTAAAACGCTGTTTGCTACGCACTATCATGAGTTAAATGCAATGAGTGAACAGTACAGTCGAATCAAAAATTACAACGTATCAGTTAAAGAAACTGCTGATGGTGTTCTATTTTTAAGAAAACTTATTGCAGGTCCTTCGCATCACTCTTTTGGAATTCACGTTGCCCAAATGGCAGGTATGCCCAAACAGTTACTTGAGCACGCTCAAGAAATTTTGTTAAAATTGGAAGAAAGTCGTTCAAAACAAAAAAGAACTACACAATTAGAAGAGGTTACTGCCCAGCAAAAAGCATTAGAACAAACACAACTCAGCTTTATTCAACTTGAAGATCCTGTGCTGTTGAAAATCAAAGAGGATTTAATTGGCTTAGATATCAATAACCTCACCCCTATTGAAGCGTTGAACGAACTCAACAAAATCAAAAAACTACTGAATAAAATCTAAAACATACCTTTAAATTTTAAAGAATTGTTTTAAATTTGCCGACCCTACCAAGAAGGATTACAGGCGAAAATAGCTCAGTTGGTAGAGCATCACCTTGCCAAGGTGGAGGTCGCGGGTTCGAATCCCGTTTTTCGCTCTAAAACAATGTAAATTGTTTTATTTATTTTCGTTACGCTTTTGAAGCGTTGCAAGGGCTCGAGTGGTGGAATTGGTAGACACGTTGGACTTAAAATCCAATGGCCATTGTGGCCGTGCGGGTTCAAGTCCCGCCTCGAGTACTAAACGGGAGATGGTCGTAAGATTGTCGCCCGTTTTTATTTTCATACTCTATTCAATACACTTATGCTCTGTGTTATAAGTTCAATTCCTTTGTTTAAAATGGGGGTTCTTTTTTTTCTTATTCCAAATTTATTACCTGTAGTATTTGCCATATCTCCATTATAATTTAATTCCAAGTAGTTAAAATGAATTAGCCCTTCTTCCTGCTGAAATAAATGGTTACGCTACAAAATCTTCTATTCCCTGGTGCTCAAAGGTTTTTTTAAATCTTAGAGGAGTTCTAAGTCTTAGTAAAAAAGTTCGAGAATTGAGTTATCTTGAATTCAAACAAATAGTCTAGATCATAGGTCCAACTATGTTGAGTGATAAAAAATGACAGAATAGTATAAAATATAATCTATAGAAATGTTCTCTTTAGCAACAACTTTGTTATATCTCGAGCAAAAACACCTATAATGATAAAAAAATGTTTACAAAAATGAACTTGAAAAGACTTTTTACTATTTTAAATATCGGCATCGTAATTTTCATTCTTTTTTCTTGCGATTTTTCGAAAGACGTGAGATACTTTGTGGATGCAGAATATGGTAACGACAGCAATAGCGGCACTAGTCGCAAAAAAGCTTGGCAGACAATTGAAAAAGTCAACTCAATGACTTTTAAACCAGGAGACAAAATTTATTTCAAACGCCAGACATCTTATTACAAAGGCCTTCAGATAAATGGTGACGGCACTAAGGATGCACCAATTCTCATTGGAGCCTGGGGAAAAGGTGATGCCCCAAAATTTACAAACACCAATGACAATGACAACAATGGGAACTGTATCCAACTCAATGGTGACTATCAAATCCTTGAAAATATTTACTGCTTCGGCACCAATGACGCTCCGGGTCGGGGATATTTAAATGTGTGGAAAATTGGGGGAATAAAAATAAATCTAGGTGCAGACCACTGCATCGTACGAAATAATGAAGTGGAAGATTGCCCAATTGGGATTAATTCCTATGGTGAGCACACACTTATTACTAAAAATAACGTACACGATTGCAATAGACCCATTATGTTTCCTTACTGGGGGCCAATTGGAATTCGCCTTGGAATGGGCAATCAGGAGGTTTCCTGGAACGAGATACATAATTATCACTCTATGGGCGGTGAATGGGGAGGCGATGGGGGAGCAATAGAAATTGACGATGGAAGGAACTTGAGAAACAACATTTATATTCATCACAATAAATCAAGTGAGTGCATGGGATTTTGTGAAATTAGTTACAACTTCGACATCTGCGGTAATGGTGATGCTGATTGCAGAATTGAGAATAGAATTTATGACAATATTGTAATTGCATACAATGAATCCACTGATTATAGAACGTTTACCCAATTTTGGGCGCCACTGACTAATTCATTCGTTGAAAACAATACCATATACAGGAAGTGGGAATCTGCGGACATAGAATCAAACGTTTTCTGCGAAAACGATGAAGATAAATTGGCAACAGAATACCCCACCACATATAGAAATAATCTGGTTGTAGTGGTAGAAAAAGAAACCAATTCTAACTATGAAGAAAATATTGGTAAGGGCAATAGGATATATCTTGGTTATCCGCTTGCACACATCAACCACAGTAACAACCTTTTTTATAATGTTGATGGCCCCAATATTCTTTTTAGCCCAATCAAATCAGAAAACACTGAACTAGCAGCAACAGCGATTATTGCAAATCCGAATGTTGTGAACCTCGAAGCTGGTGACTACCACCTGACACAATTTAGTCCGGCAATAGATAAGGGATCTAAAGAGGGACACTATAATATGGATTTAGATGGTAATTCAATAGTTGGAACTCGTGATATTGGTGCCTATGAATATCAGTTGAACCAAGCTAATACTCATTCCTTAGAAAAACACTAGCTACAAAAAAATCAAGATGTCTCAGCATCCAATGGCCATTGTGATCGTTCGAATTTAAGTTCTGCCTAGGGTACATTAAAGGAGATATCTGAATAGATGTCTCCCTTTTCTTTTTTAATACTGTCGATTCACTACAAGCCCATTAAATACTTAAAAAAGTAGTTTGACATTTTTCTTTAATTAACTTTAAAACATGAAGTTTAGAAGAGCTACAACCGAAGATGTTCCGTTTATTGTTAAAATGATTGCTGATGACAAGTTAGCAGCAAAGAGAGAAGACTATAGAGAACCACTTCCTAAAAACTACTTGAAAGCATTTGAAAATATCACTTCTGATCCTAATCAAGAATTGATAGTCGTCGAAACAGATCATGGGAAAGTTATAGGAACGCTTCAACTTAGTTTCATTCAGTACCTCACATATCAAGGTGGAATAAGAGCACAAATTGAGGCTGTTAGGATTCACAAAAAATTCCGCGGCAAGGGAGTAGGTACAGAGATGTTTGAATGGGCAATCAAAAGAGCGCAAGAGAGAAAAGCTCATGTCTTGCAGTTGACCACGGATAAACAACGACCAGAAGCCATTAAGTTTTACCTTGATTTAGGATTTGTCGACTCGCACGAAGGAATGAAGATACACTTCAAGCTATAGAACTGATTTGTTTAATAACAGGCATAGCAAGCCTTAAAATACGAATCTTATGCTTTTTTAATGCTTACTATCGGTGCGCTCTTATCCTCTAATAATTACTGAGCCTTTAATGAAGCCTGCGCTTTTCTGTAGTCATCGATGGCTACAAAATAATCTGGATCTTCTAGAATATTAACCTCACAAATTTTTTCAGCTTTCCTTATGAGTTTGACGCAGTCAGAAGAAAGATGTCGCAAGTGCACTCTTTTATTCATTTTTAGATAGCGTTCTGTAAGTTTATTGATGCATTCAATGGCCGATTGATCCATTATTCTAGACTCCTTGAAATTGATAATTACCTCATCAGGATCATTGGCAATGTCAAATTTACTATTGAAGAGTTCTATAGATCCAAAAAATAGAGGCCCATAAATCTCATAATGTTTAACTCCGTGAACATCTATATTCTTTCTTGCGCGAATACGTATAGCGTTTTCCCATGCAAAAACCAATGAAGAAATAATTACTCCTGTAAACACAGCAATGGCTAAATCAAAAATTACCGTTAATCCTGTTACGATAAGAATTACCAAGATATCAGCGATGGGAACTTTATTTAAAATTTTGAATGTACTCCATTCAAATGTACCGATAACGACCATGAACATCACTCCAACTAATGCCGCAATAGGGACTTGCTCTATCAAAGAAGAACCAAACAAAATAAACATGAGTAGTGATAATGATGCGGTGATCCCAGAAAGTCTTCCGCGACCTCCAGATTTTATATTGATAATGCTCTGTCCAATCATCGCACATCCTCCCATGCCACCAAAAAAACCATTGACAATATTACCTAAACCTTGGGCTGCACATTCTCTGTTACCACTTCCATGGGACTCTGTAAGTTCATCAATGAGGTTTAATGTCATTAAAGATTCTATCAATCCAATGGCCGCGAGGATCAAGGCATATGGAAATATAAAGACTAAACTCTCAATGTTGAACGGAATCAATGGAATTGAAAATGAAGGAAAGCCGGCTTTTATGCCCGTTCCACCGTTGGCTTGAATAAAACTTCTCACGGTCTCTGTTTCGAGATTTCCAAAAATTACAATACAAGAAACAATAACTATTGCTGTAAGTGCTGCTGGAATTTTCACGGTTATTTTTGGTAATATAAACATGATAGCCATGGTAGCCAGCACCAATCCGATCATTATCCAAAGTGATGATCCGATAAGCCAATCTCCTTGACTTTTAAACATACCTAATTGAGAGATGAAAATCACAATAGCCAGTCCATTCACAAATCCCATCATAACTGAATGGGGAATCATTCTTACGAATTTTCCAAGCCTTAAAACCCCAGCGGCTATTTGAATTAATCCCGCTAAAATGAGTGTAACGAATAAATATTGAAGACCTGCAAAATCACTGCCACCAATTTCTGATCCTTCTGAAACTAGATTGACCATAACCACAGCCATAGCGCCTGTTGCTCCAGATATCATTCCAGGTCTACCACCAAAAATAGAAGTTATAAACCCCATTAAAAAGGCTCCGTACAACCCGATAATTGGAGAAATCCCTGCCACAAATGCAAATGCCACTGCTTCAGGAACTAAAGCCAATGCTACTGTTAACCCAGAAAGCAAGTCATCCTTAATACTTCCGTCAACCCTATTGTTTAAGTCAAATATCTTCACCTCAAAAAAATTAAGCGGCAAAAGTAAGTTAATCCTGAAAGCTAATTAGGGAAATTAATATTTAGTTTTTATTAAATCATCGAAGTCTACCGTTTTAGCATCTTTATAAACTGATTTTATTTTGAAGGGGTTCCATTTTATTGTACTTTTTAGCAATGAAGAAATACCTGACGAGATACTTACTAGAGTTCGCGGTTATTGTTGCGGGTATAACGATTTCTTTTTGGATTAATGAATGGGATTCCCGTAAGGATGATTCTGTTCGACAATTACATTACATCACTGGCCTTATTAGTGATGTAGAAAAACAACTTCTGTTATTTGAAGATCACATAGAGTTTTCTAATAGTAGTATTTCTAATTGCGATTCTATTTTGAATGAATTCATTGAGAAAGAAAACTTCAGTAGCATCGCGGATATCAACAACAAATTGAGTAGACTAATGTACTCTAAAAAGTATCCTGAAGTTAATACCATATTTAATGAACTCGAAAGCACCGGTCAATTTGACCTTATAAATAATGATTCCTTAACCTCCAAAATCATTAAGTACTATCAAAATTCAAATAATTACAGAAATAGAGTAGATGCTAATATGGATGTGGTGTACTACCAAGAAATTTTTCCCATCATAAAATCATCCATTGTTATTGAACCCCAAAACTTTGGCTACGTGGAAAAAGATTTAGAACTCTTTGACAGTCTAAGCGGTACATTCTACAAAGGCTTGTCTGAGCCTGACAAAGAATTTGACCTTGTAAATGCAGTCAGTTTAAGTATTGTGGTTTCCAATACCAATAGAAGTCATGTAGCTGCAATTAAAAAAGAAGCCGAAGAATTACTCCTGGCCTTAGAAAAAGAACTAGTACAAATTCAGTAGGCCATTGTAACTTCAAAATTCAAATCGATTTTAACCATTATTCTTTTGATGACTGCGGGAGAATGTGTTTTTACATTGCCCTTTTTATTAGCGCGTATTTTTAGACCTACATTTTTAGAGGTATTTCAATTGGATAATTTACAATTAGGCACCCTATACTCCACTTATGGTATTATTGCGCTGGTCTCTTACCTGTTGGGAGGAACATTAGCGGACAAGTACGAACCTCGTAAATTGATGGGTACAGCCCTTTGCTTAACAGCTTTAGGAGGATTAGTTCTGGCCCAATTTCCAAATTTTAATCAGTTGCAATGGCTTTATGGATACTGGGGCTTTTCTACGACATTTTTGTTTTGGTCTGCCATGATTAAGGCCACAAGAAACTGGGGAGGCACATCGAATCAAGGAAAAGCCTTTGGATTTTTGGAAGGTGGTCGAGGTGCTGTGGCTGCGTCGATTGGAGCTTTAGGTATTTTTATATTTGCTCACCTCATACCCGAAGATGTTATCAGCACTTCGTTTACCCAGAAAAGAGAGGCTTTCAAAACGGTAATTTTATACACCTCAGCAATGATTATGCTAGTTGGGGTTTTAGTTTTTTTCTTTTTAGAAAATACGAGGCAAGTCGATAAAGAAGCGAACTTTATCTTAAACAATTCCTTTCAAACCATCTTAAAAGTTTCACGATTTCCGGCTGTTGGACTATTGATTGTTATTGTTCTTTGTGCTTATTGCGGCTATAAGGTAACAGATATTCTTTCTCTATATGCAGCAGAAATAATGTTGTTTAACGAAGTAGATGCAGCAAAAGTTGGTTCCTATCAAATGTACTTGCGCCCTCTCATTTGTGTTATAATAGGATTTGCCGCCGATAAATCGTCAAGTTCTAAATGGCTCGTTAGAGGGTTCGGACTGCTTTTATGTGGAGCACTATTATTTGCTTCAGGTCAGCTCATAGCTCCTTTGAGTAGTTTTTTTATTTTTTCTTTAATTATCACGGCCATTGCGACTTATGGCTTGAGAACACTCTACTTCGCCTCGATTCAAGAAGGACATATTCCCTATGCTTTTACGGGAACAGCAGTGGGGATCATTTCTGTAGTCGGTTATACCCCAGATATTTTCATGGGACCTGTAATGGGAGTTTTGTTAGATAACTATCCTGGGCTACTAGGTCATCAACTGGTATTTTTGCTTTTGGCTATTTTTGCATTTATAGGAATACTGGCCTCTTTGCGCTTTAGAGCATTAACCGACAAATCTAATCTTTAATATCACTTCTATGAAAAAACCTTTAGTTTCTCCCCTAGACCGAAATGCCACGAAGCAAGCTCAAACCATGGCTGAATTTTATGAGGAAACCTTGGGATTCACACCAAATAGCCTATTTACCATGATGCATAGACCTCGAATAGCCAATGCATTTGTTGAAATGAATCAAGCTGTCATGGAAAATAAAGGGCGCATTACAAGTGCTATGAAACGAGAGATTGCATACCTATCAAGTATGACTACCGGGTGTCGTTATTGTGAAGCTCATGCCATACGTGCTGCAGAGCGATACGGCTCGTCTCAAGAGCGAATGCTCCATCTATGGGACTACAAAAAACACAAGGCATTTTCAGAAGCAGATCGAGCTATGTTTGATCTAGCGATAGCCGCATCACAAGTACCCAACGGTGTAAACGATGAGATAGCTGAGGCTGCACGCCAACATTTTGATCAAGGTGAGGTTGTTGAAATTTTAGGCGTAGTCGCCCTTTTTGGATATCTCAATAGATGGAACGACAGTATGGGAACGGCCTTAGAAAAAGATGCAGCAGATTCAGCAGATGATATCCTTGGCTCCAATGGATGGGTTATCGGAAAACACAGCTATTAAATGAATTTAAAAAAAATACTATTAGTCTTTCTTTTTTTGATGTCAAGCATGCACAGCTTTTCACAAGAGAAAAGGGCTAGAGATTACGGAGTTAAAATTGGAATTTTTAAGCCAGGAACCCTAAATGCAATTACAGATGTCAAAGGAGTTGCTGTCGGTCACACAACACTAATCGAAGGTGATTCGATTCGAACGGGAGTCACTGCCATTATTCCACACCAAAAAAATATTTTCCAAAATAAGGTTCCCGCAGCAATATATATAGCTAATGGTTTTGGAAAACTCATAGGTTATTCTCAAGTTAAAGAACTGGGTAATATAGAAACGCCCATTGTTTTGACCAATACATTAAGCGTTCCAGAGGCTGCCTCAGCGTTGATTTCATATACTCTAGAACAAGAAGATAATAAAGATGTAAGGTCAGTGAATCCATTGGTAGGTGAAACAAACGATGGTTATCTGAATGATATCAGAGGCATGCACATTCAAAAATCACACGTATTGTCAGCTATTAAAAATGCTAGTAGTAAAGAGGTCACAGAGGGAAATATAGGCGCAGGTACGGGAACCATAAGTTTTGGTTTTAAAGGAGGTATAGGAACTTCGTCTAGAGTGTTACCGGCCTCATTGGGGGGCTATACCGTAGGCGTATTAGTGCAAAGTAATTTTGGAGGAGTATTAGAAATAAATGGCGCGCCTATCGGCAAAGCCTTACAACAGTTTTCATTTCAAGATCACGTATTTAACAATGCCGACGGCTCTTGTATGATTGTAGTTATTACAAATGCGCCCTTAGATTCAAGAAATTTAGAACGCGTGGCAAAAAGAGCAATTATGGGCTTAGCCAAGACAGGGGGTATTGCTTCAAATGGAAGTGGAGATTATGTAATTGCCATATCTGTAGCCGAAGAAAACTTTATTCCATATAGTCCAAAATCAAGTACGTATAGACCTCTCCTATTAAACAATCAAGCCATGAGTCCTATATTTCTTGCAACCATAGAAGCTACAGAAGAGGCGATTATCAATTCGCTTTTTGCCGCCGAAAAGCTTCAAGGTCAAAAGGGTCGAATCATTTCTAAACTGCCTTTGGAAAAGGTATTGGAATTGATAAAAGAATAAAAGTGGAATCTGTTGGTGATTTAAGAATAAACGATTTCTTTAAAAGATTAATTTATTTGCGACTAATTCTAGAATGAGTTTCATATGTAGGTCGACAAATCAAAATCTATACTAAATTTGATTTATCAAAATGAAGTTGTCCATTGCATACATTAACAGCACTTTACTCTTACCCAATTAAATCCATTCAAGGAATTGCTCATCAGACTTGTCAAGTCCAAGATAGAGGATTAGCTCTTGATCGAAGATGGATGCTTATTGACCAAAAAAATAATTTTATTACCCAACGGACTGAACAGCGTATGGCATTGTTTCGTTCGCATTTGCGCAAAAACCATATTGAATTAGAATTTGAGGGAGAAAAAACTCAAGTTCCTCTCGAAGGACACTCAAACTTTTCAGTAGAAGTACGTATTTGGAACGACAGCTGTATGGCTTATTTAGTAGATAAACAGCTTGACTCTTGGTTCAGCTCCAAATTAGGTAAATCATGCAGACTTGTATATATGCCTGATAGCACTAAAAGGTTGGTCGAAAAGTTTGAGCATACCTCAAATCATATCACCGGTTTCTCAGATGCTTATCCCTTCTTAATTATTTCAGAGCAATCTCTAGAAGACCTTAATTCGAAGTTGCGAAATGCCATTAGCATGAAACGTTTCAGACCAAATCTAGTCATAAATGCGAGTCAAGCATTTGAAGAAGATTCTTGGAGAACTATAAGAGTTGGGGAAGTAATTTTTGACTTAGTCAAACCTTGTAAGCGTTGTGTTCTAACCACAGTGAATCCGGATACAGGAGAAAAAGGAGACGAACCTTTAAAAACACTTAGTAGCTATCGTAAGATTAATAATGAAATCTTATTTGGACAAAACGCTGTACAGCGCAATAATGGTGAAATTCATGTTGGAGCCAAAATAGAAATCTTAGCCTAGATTAGCTCTTTTTCAAATTTAAAAGGTCAAATAAAAACGGCTTGTCTATTGTGAATACTCTATTTTTATTAGTCGTATCCTATTTTAAGAGCTTTATAGTAAGACGTGAATTTTGTAGAAGTTAAAATCATCCATAAAAGAAATTTAACACCACTTTGTGTTGAATTCACTTTGGAATTACCAAAAAAACACAAAAGATATTTTCAACCTCAACCAGGTCAATATATAACGCTTAAAATCTCTGACGAAAAGGTAACTCAAGCCAGAAATTATTCCATCAGCAAGTTCAATCCACCGGAAAACTCATTCAGTATTGCGGTTAAAAAAGTTGATAATGGCTGGTTCTCTAATCGCCTAATTAAAAACTTTCAAATCGGAGACAATTTAAGGGCTAGTGAGCCTCAGGGCGAATTTCAAATTTCAAAAAAAGACAGAAAAACCTACAAACAATTCGTTTTTTTAAGTGGTGGTAGTGGAATTACACCCATTCTAAACCTAATAGAAGAATTAAAAACGCAGGCTTATCCCGGAACGATTATACTCATTTACGGAAATAAAACAGAAGAAGAAATCATATACAAACAGGAACTAGATCAACTTCAAAATGATTGGCCCAACTTTAAAATAATCTATGGTTTAGAAGAAAGCTTATCAGAAGAATTTGAAAAATTCCGACTCACTGTAAATAGTCTAAAAGGACTGTTTGATAAGTATAGTATTGAAAGTCTCAATACTTGTTTTTTGGCGAGTGGTCCCCCAATAATTATTGATAATTTAAGAATCTTCTTACAAGATATTAAGGTCAGCTTTAAGCATTTGAAGTTTGAAAAGTTTTTTATAGAACTGGACTTAAAAACAACACAACAGCAAATTGAGATTGAAATTAACAAAGAGCAAAAGCAGATTTTTGTTGCCGCAAATCAAACTCTTTTAGATGCCTGTCTTAATGCCGGACTGCATATTCAGCACAACTGTAAATCAGGTAATTGTCAAAGTTGTAAGGCCATCGTAAAAAAAGGAGAAGTCTTTCCGCCTACTAGTAGTCGAAAAATCTTGACCTGCCAAACAGGTGCGAATGATTCAAATCTTAAACTGAGCTTTGACATTCCATGGATTCAATCTTTATGGAGCGACAGAAATTTGCTTATCGTGTTTGGGCTACTACTAGCCTTACTACTCCTGATTCCCATTCAACACCCAAGCAACGAAGTGTTCTTGGCCAAGGGTGAATTCAATACTGGACATGAAGACTTGAGCTGTGTACAATGTCACAGCAGCGCTGATGGCACACTAAGGCAACAATTACAGCACAACACCAAAGAATTACTTCAGGCCAGCTTTGATTTCACCACATTTGGAAATAAAAAGGTTGATAACGAGCAGTGTTTAAAATGTCATCAACGCCCAAATGACCGACATCCAACTCATCGCTTCAATGAACCCCGATTTAAAGAGGCTATCGCTCAAATACAGGCTCAAAATTGTACGAGCTGTCACGGGGAACACCTCGGTCGAAGGGTGAAATTTGAACAAGTAGACTTTTGCGTGAATTGTCACAATGATACCGAAATTAAAAACGACCCTATTGACTTTAAACACGCTGATTTAATTTTACAAAACAAATGGGACACCTGCATTCAATGCCATGACTTTCACGGAAATCATGAAATGCAAGTTCCTGTAGCCATAAAAGACACTATTTCTAAAAAAGAATTAAAAGACTACTTCCGAGGGGGTGCTGATCCTTTTGGTGGAGTCAAGACCTATATGGCTATATTAGACGAATAAACTATGACAAAGAAAACGTTATTCTACAGCCTTCTTATTCTGCTTCTAATAGCACTGAATGTATATCTTTTCGTTACCGCTCCAGCGCCATTTTCTCAAGATAAGGCACTCAAAAAGAAAACCTATTCCGTTGAAGAAGCTTTTGAATTACTCGCCCACTTAAACGATTCCTATCGTACCCTTTATACTAAAGCTATTGTAGGTAAGGGCAAAGACAATGGATTAAACTTTGATGAAGATTGGCAAGATAAAAAAGTGGAAGCCGGACCACTACCCGCTCTATTTTTACGAGGAACATCTCAAGAAATTGAAAAAAGGCCTATTCCACTTGGACTCTATCTAGGCTCTGACTTTCCAATTGAAAAATCAAATAAATTTAGTGGCATTCAAGCTGAGAAATTTCAAGAAATTAGAACTGATAGAAAGCCTCGATTTTTTTATGATACAGGTTCTGAAAGACACATTGCAATGTTTCCAGACATCGCTTCCGCAGCGGCATGTGTCAGTTGTCACAACGAACATCCAAACACTTCTAAAGACGATTGGAAATTAGGAGATATCATGGGCGCAACAACATGGTCCTACCCTAAAGATTCGCTCTCCACAGATGAGGTAGTAGAGTGGGTTCAAGTCTATCAAACTGCTGCGCTTACGACTTATGCTCATTACCTCTCAGAGACACAAAAGTTCACCCAAAATGAAAAGCCCAGCATTGGCGAAAATTGGCCCGACGAAGGATATTATCTCCCTTCTCGTGAACGATTTGCAGACTCTGTACAACAGTTAACTGCAGCTGTTATTGCTGACTATATGATTCGACTTGATGAGTTTTAAACAACGATTCATAGGATTCTCTTCACTGCTTTTGTATCTCATTCAATACGAATTGAATTGGTCTTGGGAACCCTTAGAATCATTGCAGCATAATGATTGGTATAAAAACAGTACAGGTTTTTTGCTCTTTGGTCTGTTTTTAATACAATGGATGCTTCCTGTACAACGGTACTTTTTTGATTTAAAAGAAGCAGAATTCGATAAAAAATTAAAACAACACAACAAAATTGGCCTATATAGTCCTATCATTTTTTACTTTCATGCGATTAAACCTGAATATGGGTTTTTATTTGCCTTGGCGAGTTTATACCTTTTTAATCAGCTGATTGGATTACTTCTTGAATACAGCTATAAATCTAAATCTAGGGTCCTCAATCTTTTGTTGAGCCTTCACATTATAGGTGTCTCACTACTTGTCGTGGGCGTTGGATTGCATATCTGGTTGGTGTTTTACTACAACTGAGGATAGTCTTCAGCATTGTTGCGTTTGTTGTCTGTTGGAGAGGCAACTACAAGACCTACAGTGTTGATAAGAAATTGAGCAGTCTCTTGATATACCTCTTCTACTGCAGCAGAAGCCAAAGGACTCGCAATAATATGATTTCCTGATTCTGGAAAGGTCACTTTATATTTTTTTGACTCAGGCGTAGCTATTTCTTGGTACATCTCAAGCATTGCATCGACACTCACCACCTTGTCCTGTTCCTCTTCGTTTTTATAGTAGTATCCTAAAAATAGAGGTTCGTCGACTGTTTCAAAGGTAGCCTTATTCATGTGTGTACTTAAAAAAGCTTGAAGCTCAGGCAGTGCCGAAACAGCGTAATGATCATTCCAAAATGGTTTTCTGCGATGTGGAACATCAGGGTAAAACTGATCAGATCTCTGAATTTTTTTTGCAATTTGAGCTCCCCATGGTTTATCTAAAATCTTAGCTGTAGAACTGTAAATTTCAATATTGGGAGAATACAATACCATCGCCTTTAAATTTTCAATTTCTGAGGCAAGATACAAGGCAAGTGAACCTCCTGTAGATGTTGAAACAACTATCAGTTCTTCACCTAAAAGTTGTCCATAAGCAATTGCCTCCTTTGCTGATTTTATCAGTTTATCTGCAGTTAATTCTTCAAAAGGAACTTGCTTTTCAATTCCATGCGCATATAACCGAGGCAAGTATAAATTGGCACCAAATGTTTCAGCTAGACGGTAATGTACAGGAGCACCTTCTTGTTTTGAGGCAGACCACCCGTGAAGATAGACAATACTGTATTTGGTCTTTACACCAGCCTGGTCAGCCCAAATAATTTCGGATTCATTATCAGGCTTTAAGCCTTTTACTTTTCGTTCTTTTTGGTCGATATAAGTTTCGATATTCTCTATGGATACCTCTAATTTCGGAAGTTGTTTGTCCTCGGTAATCTTGGGTTGGGGGCCTAAAGCGTAAACCAATACAACTAAGAATATTGCAGTGATTAAAATTTTTGAGCTTTTGCCAAATACGAACTTTTTCATTATAGCTTATTACTTGTGGCTTTAACAAAATTATTTCATATTTTTTTAATAGCTTGATATACTAAACACACCAAAAGCAAACAGATGATAAATTCGAAAGTAAAGATTTTTTTAAAATCACTTGGCCCAGGAATTTTATTTGCCTCAATGGCCATTGGAACATCTCATTTAGTACTGTCTACAAAGGCGGGAGCGACTTACGGAATATTCATGGCCATACCTATTGCACTGGCCAATATTTTAAAGTATCCCTTCTTTGAATTTGGAGTGCGTTATACACAATCCACTGAAACGTCCTTAATCGAAGGATATTCAAGAAGAGGAAAGACTTATTTATATCTGTATGGACTTATAACCCTTGTCAGCACATTTACGGTTTTATCAGCACTTTACAGTGTCACTACAGGATTGTTGGCTAACTTGATGAAGTGGAATGAAATTCCTTTAGAATACATCTCGGCAGGTTTGTTTCTATTCATCACTGCTCTTCTTGTCATCGGGCGTTATAAATTTTTAGAACAGGCATTAAAAATAATTATCAGCGTTTTATTTTTTGCCTTACTCGCTACTACAATAATGGTTGTTAATGATGGCAAAGCTCCAGTAATTGATGCTTTCGAGGCTCCAAAGTGGTTTGATAAAGTTAGTGTACTCTTTCTAATCAGTTTGGTAGGATGGATGCCAACAGCTGTAGAAGCATCTGGATGGGTAAGTATGTGGAGTTTAGAAAAAATGAAGTCCAAAAGCTTTAAACCCAACTTTACGCAAGCGATGAGAGAATTTGTTACTGGCTACTGGCTCACCGCAATTTTGGCTTTTTTCTTTTTAATTATGGGGTATTACACCCTTTACGGTAGCGGCAACCAACTCTCAGAAAGCAGTGTAGCATTTGCAAATGATCTAGTCGAGCTCTTTACTGTTCAATTGGGCAACTGGGCTTATGCCCTAATTGCTACAGCTGCGTTTGCAACTATGTTTAGCACTTGCATGACCGCTCACGATGCTGTCGCAAGAGTGAGTAATGCTGTGCTACAAGAACTCAAGTGGATTCCTAAGAAAAATTCATCTATAAAATTGCAATTTGCAATAATGGTGATTGTTCTAGGAATAGTGAACTGGGTCGTTATTAATGTTTTTTCGTCCAATATGATGTTCTTGGTTGGACTCGCAACCTCAACATCATTTGTTTTTGCTCCGATCATTGGATATATGAATCTCAAAAACATCAAAGGAGAAGAAATGAAGCCAGAACACCGTCCAAGTAAACAAATGATTCTCTTGACCTATACCGGAATGTTTTTTTTAGGGGTATTTGCCTTGTATTATCTGTATTTACAATTCTCCTAGAGGATTTCCTGAGGCAGTGTTTACGGTTCTATCAATTTTTTTAACTAAACCTTGTAAAACTTTTCCTGGACCCAATTCGATAAATTCATTTGCTCCTTCGGAAATCATATTTTGAACACTTTGAGTCCAACGCACTGCAGAGGTTAATTGGGCTATCAATTCCGTTTTGATTTGAGCTGCATTATCAACACCAGAAGCTATCGTATTTTGGTATACAGGACAAACCGGATTTTTAAAATTGGTATTTTGAATGGTTTCTTCTAATCGTTCTCTTGCGGGTTTCATTAGTGGTGAGTGAAATGCTCCACCTACAGGTAATAAAAGTGCTCTTCTAGCTCCTTTTTCTTTGGCTAGTTCGCATGCTGCTTCTACTGCTGACCATTGACCTGAAATGACTAACTGGCCGGGGCAATTATAATTAGCTGCTACCACAACGCCTTGTTGTTCTTGACAAAGTTGTTCTACTACTTGGTCTTCTAGGCCAAGAATGGCAGCCATGGTTCCTTTTTCTACATCACAAGCTTCTTGCATTGCTTGGGCGCGCTCACTCACTAAACGCAAACCATCTTCAAAACTTAATGCACCCGCGGCCACTAAGGCCGAAAATTCACCTAAGGAATGACCTGCGACCATGTCAGGTTTAAATTCTTCTCCAAGAAGTTTGGCAATAATAACCGAATGAATAAAAATGGCGGGTTGGGTAACTTTGGTTTGTTTCAACTCTTCCGGAGTTCCTTCAAACATGGTTTTTGAAATTGAAAAACCAAGAATATCATCAGCTGACTTAAATAGATCTCTGCCGAGAGCGTTGTTCTCATAAAGATCTAATCCCATACCTGTAAATTGGGCTCCCTGCCCTGGAAATACATATGCTTTCATTTATTATTTGTGTTTAATATTACCCCTCTTTAAACCAAGAAGAATATGTTTTATAGTTATTCGCGATGCGTTCTATTTCGTTTTTTTGAAGATCAGGACCGACCTCTCCAATTTTTTTTGCGGGAATTCCAGCATAAATTGAACCTGCAGGTACTCTAGTGCCCTTTGTGAGTACAGCTCCGGCAGCGATAATAGATTTAGATTCTACTACGCAATCATCCATTACAATACTCCCCATACCTATTAGAACTTTATCTTTAATTGTGCAACCGTGTACAATAGCATTATGACCTATTGAAACAAAATTACCAATTGTTGTAGGGGATTTTTCAAACGTACAATGCACTACAGCATTGTCTTGAACATTCACGGCACTGCCCAGCTTAATAAAGTGCACATCAGCTCTTAATACCGCATTAAACCATATGCTACAATCCTCTCCCATACTAAGCTGCCCAATTAAGGAAGCATTCTCTGCAATAAAGCAACTTTCTGGAACGACTGGGGTATATCCTCGCACACTTTTTATTAGCATAAGTGATAGAAATTAGAGCACAAATATACTTAAAGTCTCTTGGGTAACTTAATAAAATGGCGAAGCCGAATTGATTGAATTTTCATAATAGCGCCTGCCATTTCCACTGAGCTTTAGTCCTAGGGTGAATTGATGGTAAGTCACCCCTGGAATGAACATTTCGGATTGATTGAACTGGTTTTTATAAAAACTATCAAAGGCACTCTGAACACTCATCGTATAGGCAAACATAACTTTTTGATTTTGAAATCCGAGCAAAAATGAAAGCGATGAAAAGCTACCCTCATAAATACTTGAAGGATCTCTATTAGGATTAGTTGCTAAATCCGAATCATTCCTGACGTCATTGTTGTCAAAGCTAGGTGCGGTCCTGTAGGATATGGCACCCCAAAGGACATTGGATTTAACGTAAGTGTATGTTTTAAAATTAAAATCTAAAGTATAGGGTAAGAATTTGGGTTTAAAAGGAGAATTCTCAGGAATAAAACCTGTTTGAAACATTACAGAAGGCTCTATTTTTATCGAATTAGCAATTTGAATAAAGCCCATATGAAGAGCAAATTGAGAAGATGAACTATCAAAATCACTAAAACTAGCTCTTTTCGAGCTAATGTTATTTAGAACACTATGAACAAAATATTTACTCGTAACGAAGGATAAACCGATATCATAGGTCAAAAAACTCTCTAAAATTCCCAATGTTAAATTTTCATCACCAAATATGGCATACTTTAATCCCATATAATTCATTCGAGCTCCAATAGCTAGTCTTCGAATACTCCGAATATTATTACCAAAATATATGGATCTTGCTAATCCGGCTGAAACTTTTGAAATAGATGGATAATTTCTAGTGTCATTATAAACCGAAAAACTGACTCCTGTGCGATCCCAAACACGATGATGAGCACTCCATTCGTATATCGTTGGCAATTCGAAGTTTCGTCTCACGTTACTTGGCTGTGTTAAATAATTCTCATTTACCAGCTGTTTATCGGTAAACAAGAGATTTCTAAATGAAACATGTGCTTGTCCTCCCACTGCTAACCCAGAAACCCCAGGAAAAACAACATAATTTTTGGTAGTTAAATATTCCTGGTTTATTGGAGCATGAAACTGCGAATAAGCATTCAGCGTACAAATGACCAGTACAAAAAATATCCGTTTCATTTGGGGGAAATTTGGATTAAAGATATTCAAGTATTTAATGGATTTGGGAACTAGTTCGATAATTGTCAAAAAAATGATTTTAAAGGCTAAATTACAAGTCTATGAGCACCATATTAATGCCCCTTGGTGTAAATTTGTATCATGGATTACACAATTACCGTAAAAACTACAGATAAACCACAAATACTAAAATTTGAAAGCAATCATTTTTTGGTTAAAGGTCAGTATGAATACCACAATATCGATGAAGCCAAGAATTCGCCATTGGCAACAGAACTTTTTTACCTACCATTCGTGAAATCAGTCTTTATTGCTAGCGATTTTATTGCTATTGCGAAATACGACATCGCTGAATGGGAAGATGTTAAACATTTAATAGCTCAAAAACTTGTAGACTACTTAAATGACGATTTGGTCATTGTAAATGAAGGGGATTCCCAAAAAATACAAGCTACTTCAATTTATGTTGAGAGTACCCCAAATCCAGAAGTCATGAAATTTGTGGCCAACAGAAAAATTGTACCCAATTTATTTGAGTTTACCTCCGCTGCTGAGGCCAAGAGCGCTCCACTTGCCACAATGCTTTTCAATATGCCTTTTGTCAAGCAAGTCTTTTTTGATGAAAATTACATCTCGGTAACCAAAATAAAAGAAATTGAATGGACTGAAATCCAAGTAGAATTAAGAAATCAAATTCAAGATTTTTTAAGCAGTGGACAAGAGGCTGTTGACACCAAAAGTCAGTTACCTGGAAGTTCTTCTTCTGATAACGAGCAAGAAACACACACTGCTATTGCAGTGCATCCTTCAGCAGAAACAGACTTGGGTAAAAAAATTATTTCAATACTTGAAGAATACGTTAAACCAGCTGTTGCCAGTGACGGTGGTAATATTCAATTTGAAAAATACGAGCCCGAAACCAAAACTGTTTTTGTACTTCTACAAGGTGCTTGTTCAGGTTGTCCTTCTTCAACTTTCACACTGAAAAACGGTATTGAAACAATGTTAAAAAATATGCTTGGTGATCAAATTCATCAGGTAGTGGCTACAAACGGCTAAGAGGTTAGATCGATATGAAAAACGAAGTGTCAAAAATATTACAAGACTATCAAAAGCATTTGGAGTTTGCCATAGAATACCTTTGGATAATTCTCCCTAATATCTTTTTAGGACTTATCATAGCCATTGTTGGTTGGTGGGTAATCAAAATTATCAACCATTGGATTGCTAAATTTTTCAATCTAAGAACCTATGACCCTACTCTAGTTCAGTTTGTGCAAGACTTTATAAACTACGCGCTTAAAGTACTTCTCTTTGTAACAGTAATCACTCAGCTAGGGGTCAAAACATCTTCTTTAATTGCGATTTTAGGAGCGGCAGGTTTGGCTATTGGATTGGCTCTTCAAGGCTCACTGTCAAACTTCGCTGGAGGAATTTTACTTTTGGTTTTTAAACCCTTCAAAGTAGGAGATTGGATTTCTGCTCAGGGAACTGAAGGTAGTGTAAAACAGATCACTGTATTCTCAACTAAACTGAATACTTTTGGAAACCAAGAAGTCATAATTCCCAATGGATCTCTTTCAAATGGGTCTATTATCAATTATAGTTCAGAGACTAATCGCAGAGATAATTTTAAAATCGGAATTGGATATAACTCTGATTTGAAAAAAGCAAAGGACCTTCTCCTTGAGCTATGTAATAAGCATGAATTAGTTCTACAAGAACCTGCTCCAGAGTGCGTGGTTGATGAACTAGGCGATTTTTCAGTTAATTTAAGTCTTAGATATTGGACCAAACGCCAAGACTTTTGGTCTGTGCGATTTAACGTCATAGAAGAGACAAAACTTACCTTTGATGCCAATGGAATAGAGATTCCCTTCCCGCATCAAGTTATGGTTTCCGAAGAAATTAAACCAGATTAGGACTATTTCTTTGAAGGGATTGATTGAAACTCTTTTCCGTAAAAGGGTTCAAAATACGCCAAGTTTTCAATATTTTTTTCAGCTAAATACTCTTGAGCAATTTCACCCATATATTGGGCTAATGGATGATGGTTATGCACAAACTCAAGATGATTTATCGCTCCAAAAGCATTGAGTAATTTTTCGGCCTTTACAGATGCATCGCCGCAGATAACTACAGGTCTGTTAACTTTATTGAGTTCCTTAAAAAATGATTCGTCTATAATTTGGTTACGTGTAGACCATACCGAATTGAAATTTTCATCAAATAAGTGTAAGAAGACCTCATCTCTTCGTGCATCAAACATTGGCAACACCAAACTATTAGGACACTTTGAAGACTTTTGACTGTGTGCCAAAATCTTCAAACTATCTATAGCTACTAAAGGAATGTCTAATGCAAAACAAATACCCTTTGCAGCTGAAACACCTATTCGAAGTCCAGTGTAAGATCCTGGTCCTTTTCCAATAGCAACTGCATCGAGATCAAATACATCTCTATTATTATTCTGTAGTAGATTTTCAATTTCAGTGTGCAATTTTTCACTATGCACATACTTTTCGTCTAAAATATCAATGGCATCAACTAAAGTATTGTGTTCAAATAAACCGATTGAACAACTTTTAGTCGAAGTATCAAAGCATAAGGTAATCACGTTACTTATAACATCTAAGGGTAAATCTATTGTATTTCTGCTAAGGGTAATCCAAAATAAAACTCTAATACCTTCAACCTAAAGATATAATCGTACTTGGTACGAATAACATTAGCTTCAGCATTATCGAGTCTTGCTTGAGCTTGACTAAAATTAAAGGCGTTCATTAATCCCACATCGAATCGTTCCTTTGCATATTGATAGGCTAATCTTCGTGCTTCGAGGGTTTTTTGAGCTGCTTCATAGGCTTTGGCGAAACTCTTTACATCTACATAAGCCTGATTTACAGTGTTTTCCAGATCTAATTTGATCTGTTCGAATTGAAGTTCAGATCTTTTTACATTTATCTCAGCTCTTTTTACATTATTTGAGGTGGCAAAACCATTGAAGATAGGGATATTCAAAGATAACCCATAATTTATACCATCGTTAGTATACAATTGTGTAATAATATCAGGTCTTACCAATGAAAAATCATCTGTTGGATCTGCAGGATTTTCGTTTAAATTAGGCTCTAATCGAAATTGATCACTAGCAAAAGTATTGTAATTTAAGAAAGCACTTAAAGTTGGAAAAAGTTGACCTTTAGCCAATTTATAATCTTGTTGAGCTAATGCAACGTTATATTTTGAAACTTGAATATCATTTCTAAATGTGAGTGCTTTATTGAAAATTGATTTTGCTGATTGTTCGAGAATAGTTGAAGAAGGAACTTCAAAAGACTCATCTGCTATATCAAAATTTTCATAATCTGTTATTTGGAGTAATTGCGCCAAGTTTATGCGTGAAATGATAACACTGTTTTCTGCATTGACCACCTGTTGTTCTTGATTTGCCGCAGTAGCTTCAATTTCTAATAAATCTCCACGAGGAACTACACCAGAAGCCACAAGTTCTCGAGTTCGCTTCAAATCCTGTTCAGTGATATTATACTGAGCCTGAGCTACCTTTAGAGACTCTTTACTTGAGATTACCCTGAGGTAAGCATTTGCGACCGCAAGACTAATGTCATCCTTTAAATCAGCAACTCGATACTGGGTTGCTAGTGAATTGATTTGAGCACGCTGAGCTCGTCTAATCGTTCTCAATCCATCAAATATGGTATAACCAAAAGAAAGACCTGCACTTCCAGACAAAATTGTTCCAATGGTATTGGTTTGCGTCTGAGGATCTAAGATTAAACCATTACTCTCATTCAATGATATAGAACCGTTGACTCTAGGAAGTAGGCCCCCTAATGCATCTTTTTCAGCCAATGCCGCATTCTCTAAATCTAATTCAAATTGGGCTATGCTAATGTTGTTTTCTAGAGCATACATCACACACTCTAACAAACCCATTTTTTTCATTTGGGCCAATGAATTACTGTAAACGCAAAAAGATAATAATACTAAAAAGATTTTCTTCATAACTATTAATTTGAGACTGTAATTTCTGTTTCTTCTTCTCCTATTTTAATAGGCTCTGTCTTGTTCCACTCTTTAATTTTATCATTTTCTTCAACTCCATTTAAGACCTCTATATTAATTCCATCTGAAATTCCAACCTCAATATCTCGTCGCTCAAATTGCTGTTGTCCAGTCTCTACTTCGACAAAAGGTTTTTCAGTGGTTCTATCAAATTGCAAAAGCGCCTCAGGAAGGACCAATATGTTTTCTTTACGTTCTAATATTAATGATGCATTAGCACTATAACCAGCGCGAACTAAAAACTCATCTCCTACTTCAACATCGCCTTCAATTTTAAATTGAACTGCACCAGCTTCCTCTATTCCTTTAGGTGCAATAAAACGCAACCGAGCATCTAATTCTTTATCTTCTACAGCCCCTAAACTAATTTTTAAAACCATTCCAACTTTTAGTTTTCCAACTTCTCCTTCATCTACTTTTCCTTCAAAAACCATATTTTTTAAATCTGCAATTGTTGCAATTGTCGTTCCTGCATTAAAATTGTTTGCTTCTATAACTTGGTATCCTTTTTCGACAGGAATCTCTAAAATAGTTCCATCCACAGTAGCTCTAATATTTGTATTTGCCGAAGAAGTACCTCCCGCAGAACCCATTTTTATAATTTGATAGTCTGCTGTCGCATTTCGAAGCTCTTGTTTAGCTCTTTCATAAGATAATTGAAGATTTATGAAATCTTGATTGGAGATAACTCCTTTATCAAAAAGAGCTTTATTACGTTCATACTCAATTTTAGAATTATTCAAAACCAACTCTGCATTTCTAACTCGCCCTTGCGAAGAATTAAGAGCTTGTTCGTTAGGAACAACTTTAATTACTGCTATTAATTCTCCAGCCATTACCTGATCTCCTTCTTCCTTGAGAATTTTATCCACAATACCTGAAATCTGAGGTTTGATTTCTACCTCATCTTCGGGAACTACTTTACCTGTAGCCACTGTCTTTTGTTCAATAGAGCCGTAAAACGGACTATAAGTTTCATATGTTATAACAGCTTTACTATTGGATTTTACAAAAAAGGCTCCAGCCCATAAAACTCCAATTACTACGACCATTATTAAAGTCCATCTTAAAATTACTTTCATCTTATTCTAGTTCTAAACGTTAATTATTCTTCTCTTAATGCCTCAATAGGCTTTATACTCACTGCTCTTTGAGCAGGTATTAATCCAATTAGTGTTCCTAAAAAAACCATCAAAAATAATGCCCCTAACACATACTCAATCTCAACCGTTGGATTTGTATACGGAAAGTCTGTGTCTTGGGTATAATAATTAAGTGTACTCAAGGCCATAGCTCCAAGTACAATACCTACAACACCAGATACGACAGTCAAAAAAACACTCTCTAATAAAATTAAATTTCGCACCTCTGCAGGGGTGGCTCCTAGAGCTCTTCGCACCCCTAATTCTTTAGTTCTCTCCTTCACAGAAATCAGAAGTATATTTCCAATTCCAACTACTCCAGCTAAAATGGTGGCGATTCCGATGATTAAAGACAAGAAACTAAGCCCATTTGCAAAGCCCATGATCTGTCCAAATACTTCGCCCAAATTAAACGAGGCAAAAGCGCGCTCATCTGTAGGATCAACCTTGTGAATTGCCTTTAATACTGCCTTTACATCTTTTTCAACCTGAACTACGTCGGCATCATCGTAAGCTGCAATAGCCATAAAGCCAATTTTCTCCCCTGTATTGTACAACTTTTTGAAGGTAGAGAAAGGAATAAATACATCACTGTCATTTTCAAAGCCACCTCCAGGAACAAACTTGTGAATTCCAACAACCTTGAAATACACATTATCAATTCTAATATACTGACCTATTGGATTTTCATTTAAATCAAAAAGTTCTTTTTGTGTACGTTCACCTATGACACAAACCTTTCTAGACATTTCAATGTCTTTTTCATTGATGTAACGCCCACCTCGGTAAATCTCCTTAGTTGCAATTTTTGTGTATTCGGGATAATCTCCATAAACGGCGTAATTTCCTGTATTTTGTCCTCTAATCACCAAGGCAGGGGACCCACCGAAAATTCCTTTGACAATTCTTGGAGCTATAATATCAATTTCTGCTATTCGTTTTTTAAGGATTTCAACATCGCTTAAGGTTATACTCAATCTTCTGCCCGTTTTATAACCCCCGTATGGCTTTGATGTAGATTGTGCAAAGACAAAAAGGCTGTTTTTGGCAACACTTTCGAATGCTCTTTCAAAACCATTGTCGAGACCCTTTGCTGCTCCAGACATTGCGATGTATACAAAAATCCCCCATAGCACACCTACAACTGTTAGACCGGTTCGGACTTTATTTTTTCCAATAGAACTGAAGATTTCTTGCCAAGTATCTCTTTGTAATAAAAAACTTATCATTTATTCGTCTCTAAGTGCTACAATTGGTTTAATTCTGGCTGCTCTTTTAGCTGGAACATAACCCGCTATTGTTCCAAATACAATTAAAATTATGGTTGCTGAAACTGCAAATCCAAGATCTATGTATGGATTTTTAATAAAGTAATCTTCCAGCTTCTCCCCGAGATTTTGCAAAATTGAAATACCCAAAAGCATTCCAGAAAATCCAGACAAGGTGGTAATGGTTATTGCTTCGATTAAAATTGTGCTAATTACCGTTTTAGGCGTTGCACCCAATGCTTTCCGAATACCGATCTCTTTTGTTCGTTCTTTGACTACAAAAATCATGATGTTACTTACTCCAATTATACCGGCAATAATTGTACCAACAGCAAAAAAGAGTGCAATTAATCCTAAAACTGTCGCCAATTGTTGAGTTTGCTTTAATTCCTCGGCTAGATTTCGAACAAATATTCCAGAGCGATCCTCTCGAGCAATAAATTTTTTATTTTTTAAAAATTTCGTGACGTTCTTTTCAAGGGTAAGTGCTCCCGCATAACCTATAGTGGGTTTAAAACCAATAATGATTTCATTGAGTTTGTCATTTCCCTTCTCAATTCTTTGTCTAGTGGTGTAAGGAATATAAATTATCCGCTCTTCATTATCTCCCCCATCATCTTGATAAACCCCTATAACCTTGAAAATGCTATTCCCTATAGAAATGAATTTACCCAAAGCATCTTCTCCATTAAAGAGGTCAATTTCAACAAGCCTTCCAATAACAGCGTTCTTGGTCTTTTCTTTGATGTCGAGTTCGTTAATGTAGCGTCCCTTCATCATAATGGTTTTCTCATTAATACGATGAGAAGGAGCTACACCTCTATTAGTATAGTTATTAGATTCATTCTTATAACTCACATTACTGCTTCTGCTGATACGCGGAGTAATGTAATCGATAAATAGTGCAAAATTATTTGATAGATCTTCTAGATCGCTATTATCTAACTCTATTCTTCTTTGAGATTTATAACCTTTGTATGGTACAGTTGTTCTGCCAGGAAAAATGAAAAATGTATTGGTAGAATCATCGCCGAAAAATTCTTGAAATGTGTTTTGGAGTCCATTAGTAAAACCAACTAATATCACAACAATAAGAATCCCAATGGCCATTGTGAATCCCGTAAGAAAAGTCCTTAGTTTATTCTTACGAATAGTATCAAATATTTCCTTCCAAGTATCTCTACTTAACATACTGAGAAGCCCTAACTTGTTCTACTTTCTTATCCTCAACAATCACACCGTCTTTCAAATAGACTATACGTTTACACATGTGCGCAATTTCGTTTTCGTGAGTTACCACTAAAATGGTATTTCCTTCGTCATTGATTTTTTGAATTAAATCCATGACTTCGTATGAGGTTTGACTATCCAAGGCTCCAGTAGGCTCATCTGCAAGTAACACCTTTGGTTCTGCCGCCATGGCCCTGGCAATGGCTACACGTTGCTTTTGCCCTCCAGACAATTCGCTTGGAAGGTGATTTGCCCACGGTTTGAGTCCCACTCTCTCCAAATAAGAAAGGGCTTTTTGTAATCGCTCTTTTCGGGGTACTCTTTGATAATATAGAGGTAAAGCTACATTTTCAACTGCAGATTTATAATTTATAAGATTAAATGATTGAAAGATAAAGCCCAGGAATTTATTGCGATATTCAGCTGCCTTTGTCTCGTCGAGTTTTTCTATTTTAACCTGATCAAGTACGTATGTGCCTTCATTTGCCTCATCTAGCATCCCTAAAATATTTAAAAATGTAGATTTACCAGATCCTGAAGACCCCATTATTGCCACTAACTCTCCGGCTTCAGCCTCAAAATTTATACCTTTTAACACATGAAGAGAATTGCTACCCATCTTATAGGTCTTATGCAGGTTCTCGATTTTTATCATAGCCTTTTTGAACTTTCTTTTTATTAAGACTGCAAAAATGCGAAATTGTTACATCATTAAACAGAATTTCTACACTTTAATTTGCAAATAAACACCTGTCCAAAGTGTTTTTAAGACGTCTTTGGACAGATGAACAAGCTCTCCAATAGCTGGGTCGAGCCAAATTATATAACTCTTTTCAACTTTGTATAATACCACAAAATGTCCAGTTTTATTTAGATTTCCCAGTAATAAAATAATTGGAAGATTCACATCAGAAGCCAGTGTTTTGTTTAAGGAAAAAAAGGCGTCGGCCTTTACGTTCTCTTTGTTAAAAGCAATTTTTAAGTCGTACAGACTAGATCCCTTGGTTTCTTTCACTCTTGGTAAACTAGAAGTACAATACTTAATACTGTAAAATTGCATTACAGATTGGAAGCAAGCAATGGCACATGTGTTTGATTGTTTCTGCCTGACTCTCATAACAAAGAAATAAATGACTTAAGAATTCTTCCGAGAGCAAAGAAAGATATAAAGATGACTACCAAAATTGATAGTGCCCAGTTTTGATTGAACTTCATATCATTCGATATCGTGAATTTTACGATATAAATTTCTTCCAAATTCAAAACTATCAATATACAACTCAATAATAGCGATGGTCCAGTTTGATTTCGAATTACTCATCATCTCCTGATTTATATTCTGTTATATAGGTTTCATACATATAGCCCGACATTGTGCCCAATAAAACTGCATCAACCACCATTATTAATAGAAAAGGAGCTAATCCACCATGGATTTTTTTCATTTGCGATTCATTTAACTTCAATTTTTTGTCCATAAATAATAGATTTTAATTTTCTTGAAAAGTAGGCTCCCGCAATGCACAATACATGCACTATACGAAATAGTAAAAAGCAGAAAATAAAAACTCCTAAAACCTCCTTGTATTCAAGAGTATTTAGACTATTAAAATAGTTGTGGCTATTTACATGAAGTATAGAATAAAACAAGTCTTTTACAGGTTTATAAAAATGACTCAAATAAATTAAAGTCATAATCAAAGTGCCACATTTAAAAAGAATAAAATAGATGACGACACTCCACTCTTTTACCTTGAGTTTTTTTTTGCCCCGCAGTAAACCCGACCAAATAACACGTCCTTCTTTATTCAAATTCAAAATACATAATGAATCTGTGATAATCCAGTATCCATCACTTCTAATAAGGGGATTCAAGTTCCACAAGCTTTGGGTCATCAGCAAATAACCAAGACAAAGAAAAATATCTGAATTAAACGTTAATTGAAGAGTGAATAAGAAAACTACAAGTACAAGTTCAAAATAAATACCCGACAAAGACACTTTTATTCTTTTCATTCTATCCAAAGACCAAATTTGACTTACATCAGCGAACATAACCGGTCTAAACAAGTAAAATCCCCCTCCTATTTTTGAAACTGTTTTTCCATAAAATTGGCATGCTGAAGCATGCCCTATTTCGTGGAAAAAGACACTTATAGCGGTAACAAGAACAATAGATATAATATGAACTGTTTCATCAATGAATTCGATTGGCTTCCAATAATGGTAAGACATCTGAATCATAAGCGTAACCACAATAAGCCAGACTACCTCTATTCGAAATAAAAATAAAAAGCTGCTTGTAATTCTCTTTACCTGTTTTTCTGTAATAAGGGTGAAATTATTTTTTAGATAACCCGGTTCGATCTTATTCCTTTTTGATGTCAAAAATTTATCTGCCCTTTGAATGATTTTCAAATTCAAAAGATCTATAAATATCTTTTTTCTTTGTTCTTCGTTACAAAAGGGAAAAGAATCAGCTATAAATGTGTCTATCTGATAAATCGATTTTTGAACTAGACAAAAAGTAAGTAGTTTAATCAAATACGCGTTACATTTAACTATTTGTCCATTCTCAAAATAGACTATAAATAAAACTTCTTCCTCGCTTTGAATCGATGTAAATGGAATTGTTTTGTAAAAAACAATCATATCGAGTTATTGTAAAACTGAGAAAACAAATGCCGAACTCAATAATTTAGATTTATAAAATTGTCCATTTCTAGGTTTAATAAAATGACATGCGTCATAAGCTCCATCTTCTCCCTGACTATTCCTCAAATATTCATAAGCTTTCATTGAAATAATAGAATCACCTAAATTGAAAAGCCCTATTATCTTCAAAACTAAAGCTGTTTGCATTGCATTTGAAGGGCTCCTATTATTCTCACTAAAACCACCGTCATCATTTTGGTAATAAGCTAAGACTTCAATTAATTCTCTAACATCTGTTTTTGTTAAATATCCGTTCACTTTTAAAAAGCGATAAACTTGGTATGTTGCATAATATTGGCCGCAATACCATCTCGATTTATAAAGTTTGTTTTCGGCTTTTTGATTCAGAATATAATCAGACATCAATTCCAATTGTACCCGATATTGTTTACAATCAAATAAGAATACTGCGTAGGCAAAATTTGCAATGACCTCAAGATGTGGACCATCTCCCCAATAGATTGAATTAAAGTGTTTTTGTTTTTTATGAATATTTTTCTTCGAGTTTTTAGGAATTATCCAAGTTGATAACCCTCCATTATCCTTGATACAATTAGCGAACACAAAATCTAAAATAGATGTGAAGTATTCTCTGTAATCATTAATAAAACTCGTTTTATGAAATACAATTATTACTTGAGCTAGATCATCCAAATCAGGCGCAATTTCATTTACATCATACAGATAAGACCACCCCCCGACCTTTGTATGATTTCTCAAACTCCAAATTTGTTCAATTTCATGTCTAAATTGTTTTTGGATATCAACTAGGTTAAATTGTAATGAATCACAGATCATTTCGATAAAAACAGCTCGTTGAAATATTTCTCCTTTTTTAATCTCTGATACACCTTGAAATCCTTCAGCCTTTGTAAGAATCATAAAATGAGGTAAATCATTAGTTAAAGAATTACATTGGCTCACTAAAAAAGACCATAATTTTTGAACATGTAAATTTGCATGTAAAGAAGTATACAACTTAGGTTTAAATGAATTCTTATGCGACATCTTTTCATTGAGTAGTCCCAAATAATTATTGATAAACTGCTCAAGATTTATGATTTTAGACTGGAGCTTTCCGATTTCAATTAACCATTTTGAGCCTAAGGACTTCAATTTTGCCCCCCTTGATTTATTCAATTCTAAACTTGCACATCTCAAAACGTGATTGGCTATTCCAGATATATAAAAATCTTTGACCGCCCAATTAATATCTGTTATCGGCCCTTTAATTTTCACGTAATATGAAATTGCGTAATTCATATGTCCTTTAACAAAATCTAACTTAAAGTCATTGCAATCATCATATAATTGCATGGCAACCACATAATGTGCATGAGAAGATATCAGTTCGCCATAATATTTTGAGTTTGAATCTAGTTCTTGAAGTGCATGTATCGCTAATACCCCAAAATTTGATTTTAACAGAACCTCCTCTCTGTATTGAGTATAAGAAAGCCTGGCATTCCGGGATGATTTTTTAAAATCGAATGAATTATTCCAATTCTTAATTTTTTCGCGAAACACAGTCCAAAAATGTCGGTCTTCTGGAATTAGTTTTTGTAGATCTAAAATAGCGGACGATAAAAGAAGTGTGGCATTTGGAATTTGTTTGATATTTTGCTCATCAATAACATCATCAAACTTTAAAAACACACAAAACAACTTGTGACCTGCCTTGGAGATTTGTGAAATAATTTCAGAATCTAAATCAAAGTAGGGTGAAAAAAGTTGTGCATAGTTTTGGTATAAATTCAATGATTTATCCTTTTCTAAAATCTTATTAATATAAGCTGTTGAATTCAAAAAACTCTCGGGTATTTAAGGTTTTGGGCGTGTTGTTTTTTTTTATAATTGGGATTTTGTTTTTTTCAAAAAACTGATCTACTTCCCATTCAACACCATTTAATTCAGTTGAAAAAACCGTGGTGTTAATTCTCAAATCTGAAACTTCATTTGAGTGATCAAAATTTGGAAAAGACCACTGCAAAATGGTCTTGATTTTATATTCCATTTCTAGATTAAAGCTTATATAACTCAGATTTAACTTAGCTCGTTTAAGCTTTTGATCTTCCTTTCCAAAAACAAGAAAACCTCCGTTAATTTCAACTTCGGTTGCCTGGTCTTTAATGAGTTTTCCTCTAAAATGTAAAATTATTGAATCTGAAGTTGTGTTCATTTCTAAGACTGTCGAATTACGTAGGTATCTTCTCAATAAATCATGGATATAATGAACTTGCAGAAGTTGCTTAAAATAGGATAAATCCATTTTAATCATTTCGTCTTTTCTAAAAGAATCAATATCTCCACTCAATAAATCAAAATGCCAATGATACTGTTTGTGAATAGAGGTATTCCAGTTAATATTTTTTTTTAAATAATAGCTACTCACTATAGATTTTAACTCGAATGTATCCTTCGTTGCTTTTACTACCCGAATGGTGTAAAACGATTTATACTGTACAGGTGAAATTTTTTTTGGAATTTTTGATTGACTTTTTGCTAGAAAACTATCAATAAGAGACAAAGTGATAATGGTTTCTTTTAACTGAATAGTATCCTTCCATTGTCCATGAACGCATAAAGTACTTGAGATAATTAAAAGTATAATAGAAAAGATTTCCCCCTTTATTTCTAAAGGGGGATAAGTGTTAAAATTCAATTTTGCCACTAATTTTAAAATCTCCTTCAGGTCCTACACTGGCCTGAACTTCTCCACCATCAATCCATCCCATTTCATAGCGTTGTTCCAGTTCTTGAATTTCAAAATGATCGTGTAATTCTAATTTTTGATTCATGCAATACAATTTTAAAGGTTAATTAAATGGTCACAGGAGTACCTAGTACAACCATCACGACTTTAGTACACTTCTGTTTAAATTCATCCATATTTTACTTTTTCAGCAAATAAAATTGGTTTCAACGTATAAATCTTGCGCTTTAAAAATCATACTAATAAATGAGTGACTTTTTCGTGATTTAGAACTTTAACACAAATGTCAACCTCAAGATCAAAAGCTTTTTTGTAGTAGTAGGTTCTTCGGCTTCGATCATAACTAACTGGAGCTTCAAAATCTTTAAGCTGCTCAATTAAATGATACACTAATCTCTCACTTATATTAAAGCGATTTGAGAGTTCCAATGGAGTTCCAGTGCATTCAGATTGAATTAACTTGTGAATTCTGTGAATTCTCTTCAGGTTTTTGATACTGTTCATAGTTTACTGATTAAGGTTATTTTTTCAGCAAACTATTTCATTATCAATAAGATAAAAAAAACTATTCTACGGGATTTATAAATTACTGTGCCCGTTTATGAAAAGCCTATTTTTTGCGCGACACCAGTGTGCGATACACTGCAAAAAAGACGGCACCAACCAAAATATAAGGAACGGCCATTAAGTAAACGATACCATCGTTGATACCTTCCGCAGTAGATTGATTTCCCTCACTTTCAAGTACAGCCCTACACATTGCACATTGAGAATAAGTACTTGACTGATAGCAGATAAAAACCAATAATAGCAGACGACGACTTAACGTTTTAAACATAATAAGGTGAAATCATAAGGTAGACAACGACGCCGCTAACAGCCACATATAACCAAATCGGAAATGTAATCTTGGCTAACTTTCTGTGGGCTACAAAATCGTTTAAGTAGGCCTTAGAATAGGTTTTTAGTACTAGGGGTACAATGATTATTGAAAGTAAAATATGTGAAAAAAGCACAAAAAAATACACGTACTTCATAGCTTGACCTCCTTCAAATGAAGTAGGGGATGAAGTGATGTGATATGCGATATACATTACTAAAAAGAGCAGAGAAGCTAACATACATAGGTTGATTAAACGCTGATGTAAATTTTTATTTCCCGATTTAATCGCTCTGAGGGCAAGAATTAAAAGAATAGCCGTTATAGCATTTATTGACGCATAAATCGGCGGCAAGAACGTCAAAGGTTCTACATTGGGCAATTTTACTTGAAACAATAATGCGACCACAACTGGAATTACTATGGACACGATATTGATAAATAGATTTACTCTTTTTTCGTTTTTCATTTTAGTTTTCTTTTAGCAATTTATGGATATCTTCTATTAGAATACTTATCTGTTCTTCTTCGCCATCACTATTTACTCCGGCTTCTTTAAATACCGAACCACGATAATAGACAATTGGATTTCCATATTCATCAGATCGCGATCTGATATAACCCTGCTTATCTATTAAAGCAAACATACCCGAGTGTTCAAATCCTCCAGCGACTTCTTCGTTCTCTTCAGTATATAAATAAAATCCTTCTCTGGCAATTTCATAGATGCGCTCTCGGTCTCCAGTTAATAGATTCCAGTTAGAATTTAAGCTACCGTAATTTTCGAGGTATGATTTTAACACCTCTGGGGTATCATATCTAGGATTGATGCTTATAGAGACTAGTTCTACAGGGCTGGTTTTAAATTCATCTTGAAGCAACCCCATATTTCTGCTCATTGTTGGACAAATAGTAGGACAAGTCGTAAAAAAGAAATCTACAATTACAATCTTACCCGACAAGTTTGAACTGTTCACTTCCATACTGTCCTGATTGACAAGACTGAACAAAGGCATTTTTCTGGGCTCACCAGCGTTCAACACATAAGCTAATTTCTCATTTTCGTAATACATGTACTCCGAGGTACCTATGGCTCTTCGATGATCAGTAACGCTTTTAGTTTTTATTCGATTCAAAATACTTGGAATGACCAATACACCGAATACAATGGTAACGGCTGAAACCCATATCAGAGTAAATTTGCGCTGTTTATTGGTCTTACTTGGCATTATTCTTTTTTAAAGCTAATCGATATTCGGCAAGAATAATCTTTACATCATCCTCCATTTTATTATTGAGATCAGCAACCTTAGAACAATCGTATCCATATTTTAACCCCTGATCTTCATCATCAATACGCCCTCTGAGATTACGTTCCTTATCAATGATAAAAAGTTGGTTGGTAGCTAAATTCTCATTGAGATTGAAAGGAACCTCAAGGGTTGAAAAGTGTTCTTTAATTTGATTTTCATTAGAAAAGATAAACTTCCATGCGCTTACATCTGTAATAGCTCCTAATTCTTGAATTAAATCATCAGCCTCAGTTTTTTGAGTATTGTCGAGAACAACTACGGTTTGGTAATCATTGAAGTCTGCAAAACGTTTGTAAATTTTTTGATTGTAATTGAATAAAAAACCTCGTTTAGCAGCTAAATCAGTGCCCATGTAAGAGAGAATGGTGATTTTACCGTCTAACGAAAGATCAGTCTCCTCTGAAAGTATTTGCAATTCACCTACTTTTTCTTTGAGAACAGCTAAACGGCCAAAATTATTTACCCCTGAAGCAAAAAATAGATAGGCTACCAAGGGCAGTATAAATAAAACAACTAATACAACAATCTTTTTCATAACACTACAAAAATAAAAAAGACGGCATAAACCGTCTTTAATCTTTTACAAATTGTGGAATATTCTTTTAAAAATTCCAAGCTAGAAATGAATTTTTAAACACTTCGTAAATATAAGTTGCTTCAATTAACAATAAGACAACTAAATAGGATACCAAAAAGAATGGAGTCCATACGATTGTTCTTCTCAACGATGCTTTTTCATCTCTTAAGTGCATGAAATCCCATGCGATATAATATGCCTTTACTATTGTTAAAATGATAAAAATCCAATTGATTCTTTTGATACCAAATAAATAGTAATCTGTGAGTATACCAGGTTTAATAATACCCAATGCCACCTCTACTGTAGTAACAATACTTAAAAATATAAGTACACCCCAGATTTTTTGAATATTGTTTTGGAAGGTTAGCAACCCTCTGAAAATACTTAATTTGTGCTCGTGTGCCATAATCTTTTAGTTTACAAATTAGACCAAGTAAAAGAAGGTAAATACAAATACCCAAACCAAATCTACAAAGTGCCAGTACAACCCAACCTTTTCAACCATCTCATAGTGACCTCTTTTTTCGTAGGTACCCATAAGAACGTTGAAGAAAATGATAATGTTGATCACTACTCCTGAGAAAACGTGGAATCCGTGGAATCCAGTAATAAAAAAGAAAAAATCAGCAAATAATCGGCTTCCATACTCGTTTCGAATAAGGTTGGCTCCTTCAACAACCCTTACAGCTTGTGTCAATCTACCTAGAGATTCTTCTCTACTAAGAGTCGTCTTCTCGCCCTCTTCATTGATTTGTTCTGTTCGTATTAAAATATTATCATTTGTCTCAAAACCAGCTTTAACTTCTGCTAGAGAAAAGCTTGTCAATGATTCCCCTTCGGTATACCAAATTCCGCTTTGTCTAGTGTGGTTTGATCTCTCTGTTGGAATATCGGCAGCAAATGAACCTATAGCCATACGCTCTCCTGAAGAGGCATCGACGAATTGCAAAATTCGGCCACCCTTAGTTTCTAATGCTCCATAGTCTCCTCGAATAAAAGTAGCCCATTCCCACGCTTGTGAACCGACAAAAATTAATCCGCCTATAATTGTTAAAAACATGTAGAAGACAACTTTGGATTGTTTCATTTTATGCCCGGCATCTACGGCCAACACCATAGTTACTGATGACATAATTAAAACAAAGGTCATGAAAGCCACGTAATACATGGGGTAATTTCCATGGAAGAATGGTACGTGAGTAAAAACTTCATCCGCGATTGGCCAGGTTTCAATGAATTTGTATCTCGAAAATCCGTAGGCCGCAATAAAAGCAGAGAATGTCAAAGCATCGGAAACAATGAAAAACCACATCATCATTTTTCCGTAACTTGCTCTTAGAGGTTGGTCTCCTCCTCCATTCCATGAATCGCCAGTCGCTGTGACTGAATTTGAATGTTCCATATTCCAGATTAGGTTATTATTGCTCGCAAATTTACACCTTTGTAAACAATACAAAAATTTTAGTTCACCAAATACATAAAGAGAATTAAATAAATCCACAATGCCCCTAGAAAATGCCAAAAGGTGGCACTCAATTCAAACCCTATTTTATCAGTTGAGTTGTACTTCTGCTTAAAAGTCTTGAAGAGTACCACTGACAGTGAAATTAGGCCTGCAAACAAGTGCACAAGGTGAACAAAAGCTATTAAAAAAACAAAGGACATTTTTATGCTCGATGTGGGGCCAGTAAAGTAATATCCATTTTGAATCATTTGAGAAAATCCAACAAACTGAAACAAAACAAAGACTAAGGCTAAAACAAATGTGACGACTAAAGCCAAAAATGTTTTTCGCAACTCATCTTTCTTTAATTGTTTTGAGGCGAAGATGTAGGTTAAACTCGATAAAATAATGACAATACTGCTCCACAAAAACGCCTGCGGTAACTCCATAGAGGAGACCCAATCTTTGCGTTTGCTACTGACAATGTATGCGCTAGTCCAACCCGCAAAGCCCATAACTAAGCTGACTAAACCAAACCACAACAGCATCTTTTTTGAGCGGTTTTCTTTTTGTTTATACTCTAATTCTAACATTTTTTTTTCCATAGCTTTCTGTTATACTAAAGCATCTATTACATAGACAACTTGAATGAGTGTTATATAAATCACTGAATGCAACATCAATTTTCTTGCAAAGATAGTCTCTTGAAATCGATAGAGCTGCAATGCAGGATACAACATGAATAATCCGAGAAATAAAACGCATAACATGGCGGGTAATGATAAAATCAATCTGCCTGTAAATCCAAAGTAAGGAATAATAGAACTCAAGATAGTCCAGAAGGTATAGTAAATGATTTGAAGTGCCGTACTTTGATCCTTTTTCAAGGTAGGGAGCATTTTAAACCCGCCCGCTTTATAATCTTCATCCAACATCCAACCTAGGGCCCAAAAATGTGGGAACTGCCAAAAAAACTGAATCATGAATAAGGTGCCGGTTTCAATTCCAAAATCATCAGTTACAGCTACCCATCCAAGCATAAAGGGTATAGCCCCAGGAATAGCTCCTACAAAAACAGCTAAGGGTGTTTTGGTCTTTAATGGAGTGTAAAACAAGACGTATAGGGCAGTAGATAACATGCCGAAAAAAGCTGTTTGTCCGTTGAGATGATAAAGATGAAGAGCCCCAAAAAGTGTAAAGATAACAGCTATTAATAAGGCTGTTTTAGGATGCACTCTTCCTTTGGGCAAAGGACGATTGGAGGTCCGCTGCATTTTGGCATCTAGTTGAATTTCAATGACCTGATTGTAAATATTGGAAGCAGCTACAAGAAAAAAGCCTCCTGCTAGTAGAAGATAGATTTCAAATGCGTCAATTTTGTAAGCTGCGAGAAGGTATCCGGCTAGTGAAGAAAAAACAACACTAAAAGCAAGTCTAATCTTGGTAAGAGCTTTAAAATCGCTCCATGTTAAGGATACTAATTTGTTCAAGATATTTTCTTTCTTCTCGATATAAGGCGCAAAGATAAGGTTCGTATATTGTAGAATACAAAAGAAAACTATGAAAACTCTCTTAAAATTGACCTTGCTTCTTATTCCTCTAAGCACTTGGAGTCAAGAGGTTGAAATCAAAGTTGAACAACTCAGTACATCAATATATATGCTTGAAGGGCAAGGAGGTAATATTGGCTTATTTGAATCCTCAGAATACCTTGTTATGATCGATTCTCAATTTGCAACTATTAGCGAGGCCATCAAGACAAAAATTGAGACTTTAAGCGATAAGCCAATAGCTTTTTTAATCAATACACACATGCATGGAGATCACACTGGAGGTAATGCCAATTTTAAAAATCAAGGTGCACAAATCATCGCTCATGAAAATGTATACCTGAAATTGAAAGAGCAAGAAAAAATAGAAGCCCTTCCCAAAATCGGGTATACTGAACAGATGAATTTGTATGAATTAGACGAGACTCTGATCATTCTTCATTTGGACAATGCACACACCGATGGAGATAGCGCTATTTATTTTGTAAACCAAAACGTAATACACATGGGTGACACCTACTTGGCCAATAGATACCCCTATATTGATATCGCTAATGGAGGTAGTATTGATGGATACTTGAAAGCACACCAAGATATTCTTGCGATAATAACTGATGAAACCAAAATTATCCCTGGACACGGACAAATTTCGTCAAAAAAAGAACTAGAGGATTACACCACTATTATTACCGAAATTAAAAATCGTATTCAAACTGAATTAGACAACGGCAAATCTGAAGAAGAGGTCGTAAGTGATCGAACGCTCACAGCGAAGTACGATAATCCGATGGGGAATTTCTTTATAAATCCTGAACGCCTCAGGAGAAGTATTTATCAAAGTTTAAAACAAAAAAAAGCCAAGTCTTAGAGACTTGGCTTTGATTTTATTGTAATCTAAATGTGATTGGAATACTAAACGGAACTTTTACTGGTCTTCCTCTCTGCTTTCCAGGAGTCATATTTGGAAGCTTGTTGATAATTCTCAATGCCTCTGCTTCTAAATTCTTGTCTGGACCTCTCATTCGAATTCCTCCAATACTTCCGTCTTTTTGAATGACGAACATTACATTCACCCTTCCTTGAACACCCATTTCTTGTGCGATTTCTGGATATCGGAAGTTCTTTCTAATATGTTTTTGCATCATTTCTTGGAAGCATGTTTTTTTATTACTTGCACCCTCGCAACCTGGAAAAATAGGAACATCTTCAATTACAGCAAAAGGCACAGTGATGTCTTCGTCGAATTCTTCAACTTCTACATCATCTATTTCAATGACTTCTTCTTCTTGTGAAGATTCAGTTGACTCAATTACAGTTTCTTCAACCTCTTCTTCATCTTCTACAACTTCAATTACTTCAGGAGCTGCCGGTGGTGGTGGTGGTGGTGGAGTTTTGATTTGTTCTGTCATCGGCACTTCCTCATCTAGTTGATCTTCTATATTTAGAGCGATGTCATAATCATTCGTCTTATCGTATTTTTTGTATTCTAAAGCTCTCCAAACAACAAGCATTACAACAGCCAAACCTATCACAAAATACAAGCTACTGTTTTGATTGATATCTGCTTTCGGATTCTTTTTCAATTCCATAATAGTCTATTTGATAAACGCTAATTTAATTATTAATTCTAAAAGTGCTATAAATAATTGACTAATTTAAATGTCTATAGTACCAAGAGGAATACTTCAAAAATAATACCGCAACTAAAGTACCTGTCAAATTCGCCAAAATATCATAGAACTCTGCTTGTCTTGATGTGGTTAGTTCTTGTTGTAAATATTCGATAAAGAGTCCATACGACGCTGCCAGAATTCCGATCAAAACGAGTTGTTTGACATTTAACTCTACACGCTTATACTCCACAAAACCAAGGGATAACAAAAAAGTGAAGCCAAAATAAAACGATGCATGAACGAGCTTATCAAAGCCCGTAAACAATTCGATTCCGGACAATTCACCTTCTAGTTGAGCTAAACTCAAAGTAGTTATTCCCAAAACCCAGATAATAAAAGCTAATCTAAACTTAAACTTTAGAATTTTATCCACCAATTAAGGTTTTGTAGGCTTCTGCATCCAATAAGTCAGTGATTTCTTCTAAATCTGAAAGTTGAACTTTTACCATCCAACCTTCTCCGTAGGGATCTGAATTGACCAGTTCGGGCTCGTCATCCAATTTTTCATTGAATTCTGTGACGGTTCCACTTAAGGGCATAAAAAGGTCGGAAACGGTCTTAACCGCCTCAACTGTTCCAAAGACCTCGTCTTTGGTAATGTCTTCATCAATAGTCTCCACTTCGACATATACGATATCGCCTAATTCGCCTTGGGCAAAATCTGTAATACCCACAATAGCTGTGTCACCTTCTACACGAATCCATTCGTGGTCTTTGGTGTATTTTAAATTTTCAGGTATGTTCATTCAATTCACAATTTAGTTTTCTCAAATTTAAGAGAAAAGCAAACCATCTCAAAGCAGCCTTATCATCATTCTCCAAAATTATATCGCAGTGAAAAACCAGTGTTTATGGTTTGCTGAGGGAAGGCCGTTGACACCTTGAACTTAGAGAAGTTTTGATCGTAGAAAAAGAGAGCGTTGATGTTTTTTGTCAAAGCGTAATCTGCACTGATTCGAGTCGAAAACAATCGTTGGCCAGAGGTAATTTGTCGATTGTCAGAGGTAATACTTCTCAAGATTGTGATGTTGTCTCGAATTGAAATATCTGCCTTTATGTTAAGATCTCCTTGAAATACTCGTCTGCTCTCTCCGACCATTGAGCTGAATTGTAAATCTTTTAAACGATATCCCAAGCCTAAAGTCAATTCAGTACCGCTGATTTGAGTGAGCAAATTATTATCAAAACTCAACGAATAGGCGCGATCTTTTTTGACTTCAGCTAATACACTCAGGCTATTTTTCATTTCAAAATCGACTCGAATCAAGGGGTTAAATTGATCGTTTAAAACCACATTATTCATAATAAGTTCGGGTTTGATATCTTGGTTCTCGATATTGTAAAGACCATCATTTCGCGATAGATTGGTCTGAAACGAGTTGATACTAAATGCAGATCTGTAGGCATGTGTCAGACTGAAACGTTGGAATTTCTCTTTAAACCAGTCAGAGTTCATTAGTCCAGTATACTTCAATGTCCAATTGGGGATGGGTAAAGATTTGAATGTACTCAGGTTCGAACTTTGGGTATCCGCTCCGGTGTAGGTTGCAAAAAAGGAATGAAATAAAACGTCTTGACTCGTTTTGCCATATCGGTTGGGGAAACCATCTTCATCTCGTTCAATAGTGCCGTCCGATAAATTAGCAGCCAATCGATTTGCAATAGCTAGCCTGTTCTCTTTAAATTGCTGAAATAGGCCTGAATCTTCTGCTGTATTAGACTCGCTAAAGGCCGTTCTAATCATGCTACTTGTAATGCTAAAATTACCGTTTTCATTACCTAGGAGATTTACATAATTAAAGGTCCCATCAGCAGCAGTATTTATTTGAAAGCGCTCTGCATAACTCGAATTGTATCTGCGATCTGCAGCCAAATCAATGGTTAATGAGCGGCTGGGTTGAATGGTCGCCGCTAGTGTAGCCTGTGTATTTGTATTGTCCAAATACTGTGCATTGAACTCCTGAAAGGTGGTTAAGTAACCGTTACGCGCCGCCTCAAAACGAACGTCTTGCTGTGATCCAAATACAAAGCCTAAGCTCGGTTCTACTGTTCCCCAAAGTCCTATAGATTGGGTATATCCAGGAATGTATTTTCCTTTGTTTTCGGTAAAGCTAATCGAAGCTCTTTTTAGTGCGGTAAGTGCATCTTTAAATGTTTTTCCAATACCTTTTTTTGCTCCTCTATTCAACCCAAGAAATTGATACAGGCCTTGAAAATTGGCATTAATGACAAGAGATTGGGTATTTGCATTCTGTACACTGTTGATTTCACTTCCAGCAAATTGTCGAAGCGCTTCTCCTCCTCTTTGCCAATCGAAATTGCTCGTATAAGTATACTGCGCATTCATAAACTTTAAGAATGGGATTTTATCCAGCGGTAATTGATAGTTCAGTTGCATCTGCTGACTATAACGGTTGGGCTCTCCTAAATCAAAAAATCCATCCCATATTTGAGCATCTTCATTTATTTCTTCAGCGTTTACCGAATCATCAGTTCTAAAATAATTTCTGACGATACTATTTTGATTCGCACTAAAATTCACTTTGAGCGATTTGGCAATATTGTAATTTAAGCTATACTGCCAATTGAATTGATAATTTCGTTGTTGTAGTAAAGGAAGGGCCAAAGCATCAACGCCAGGTTCTAAAACTTGACGATAACGCTGTTGATTAAAACTTCTTATCCAGTTACTTCTAAAACTGACCGAAGAGGGCAACAAATTCAAATTCACTTCTTTTAACCACTTCCAATATTCACTTTTCAAAATAGAATCGTTTTTAGCCAATGGAGCTATGGTAATTGGCTTGAAGCTGTGACTGTATGATACAGAGGTATTTATGTTTTCATCGATCAGATCCTCTATTTCAAAGTCCCTGTGATTGGTCTTGCTATGCGCAAAATTGAAGGTGAAATTCTCAATATCGAAAAAATTCGCTTTAGCCTCTGCACCTCTTTCTTTGCGCAAACCATTTAAAGAAACCGTGCGATTAAGCGTGTAATCTTCAGCCTGTTTTCGAATCTGTTCAGCTTCTTCTGCATTAGAGGCAGCAGCAATACGATCAGAAAGCTTCAAATCTTCATAAACTGGGTCGAATTCTGGAGTAACTAAACTTTTCGAAAATCCGTAATTCAATGGTATTCTAACATTCCATTTTGATGGCAATAATTTCCCAGCATCCAATGAACTAACGACATCATATCGATTCATATCAGCTCTTGCTCTTTGATTGGGAGCTTGATTAATTCCGCCAAATCCTGAGGTAGAGGTATTCCAGCTTGCGGTAACATTGGCCAAATCAGCCATGTTCGCATCCATAGCAGCGATTGCCGCCCAACCACCGTCGTTATCAAAACCAGCTAAGCGTAATTCATTAAACCAAACCTCAGCTCTTGCATACTGATCGTCTTGATTCAACACACCGATCATAAGTGCCCGAATACTTCCCAAGGAAGGATTTCCTTTTATTCCAATTCTCATGGTCCCAAGTGTACGGCTTTGATTTGTATTAACCTCAATCCACTCTCCTTCTATGTTTTCGAAATACCTAAGTTCATTTAAGGTTTGATTTGCAATCGCCTGTGATTTTATGCGTTTTAAGTCATCAAAATTGATGTCTAAATCATTCTCGTTGGGCCAAATCTCTTCAGCTGTAACACTGCTGTAATCAGAAAACTTTAATGGAAGTTCAACCTGATAATAATTTTCGACAAAATCGGTGCCCAAGCGCACAAAGCTCACAATAGGTAAGTCCTCAGCCAAATAATCGTTTTCAAAAATAGACTCCGCGTGCATAAACATTTTTAAACGTTTATATTGGCGTAAATCCAGGTTTACATTTTTAAACACTCCCCTAGCATCTCCCGGTTCGAGCTGTTCTACTCTAAATGACAATGACTGTTCATTTTGTCGTATGATGGTGTTATTAGTGTTGATTTGTTCCCGAACCACTCCTGGAGGAAGTGTATAAGGAATAGGAGCTCTGTTGGCATTTTCCTCTACGTTTACAGTATTTACATCTACTAGCGTTCCATCATCTTGATAATTGGCATCCACTAAAGGCTGTAAACTACGCGTGTAATTTCTCCAATCTCCACGAACCAAATCTAAGGTAGCAAAGCGCAAAACAGCAGTCGAACTAAACCCTGTTAAATACATGCGCAAAAAACTCATCGATCTGAAATCAGTGATTCCCCCTACCGCAGAATCAAATTCAGACAAAGGAATTTTATATTGAATCCAACGTCGGTTAAGCTGCTGTCCATTAGGTAATAATTGGGTCTCACCTGCTCTAATATCGGTTACAAATCTGTCATTTATTGTAGTATTAGGTCCTATAGGAATGCGGTATTCAAAATAAGCGTTGACTGTGTTCATCGTCAAATCTCTGTCTACATCCTCTACATCTGGTAAGGTTGTAGATCCTCGATCTGTATTGGAAACTGCAGTAGGAGCATTTCCCTGAGGGTTATTGAAGTTGAAATAACGATTTAAAATACCCCCATCTCTATTAAGGTAGTATTCATAATTATCCAAAGCTGGGTCTTCTCCTGAATTAGATGTGTATATAACAGATTCTGAGGCATCTCCTAAACCGTCATAACCCAAATCCTGTAACTGTCTGTTACCGTCATCTGCATCGAAGGCGTATATCAAAGATTGTTTGTTAGGAACAATACCCCAACTACTGGCTATACTATTGTTTAATGCATCTTGAACAGCTAGACCGTTTTCGTATTGTTTTTGACCATCTTTCAATATGTCTTCAGAAATGTTACCAATATTGAATACTAACTCTCCTGGAGTTTGAGTAATACCGTCGACATAAGGATCTAAAAGCCAAAACTGTATGTATTCTATGTTGGCCTGTTCAAAATTGGTAGTGTTTAAAGCCTTGGTTATTCCTCCCCATTTTTGATCTTCACTACGCTGTTCAAAATTCGGATCGTTGTTGTATGGACCTTTTTCTTCAGGGTAGTACACCAAATCTAAGGTGCTTTGTACCGTAGTTTGCCCTTGCGCAATGTCAATTTGAGGGAAAATCTCGTCGATAAAAATACGTCTAGTCGCATTTGTTGAAATATCGTCTAGATTTAAAGAAGAAGGGCGTTGTGAGGTGTAAAAAATAGGATCAATAGAATACCAAGCCAATTTTGCCCGACCGTATCCGTTTCGCAGATTATTAGGGTCTGTGGGCCCTGAACCTTCTAAACCGTCTTGAAAATAAGCCAAAGGCGCCGATGACATAGACCAAGATTGTGCTCCTTTAATATCTAAAAATGCTTGAGCTCCCTCAAAATCGTCAATGTACGAAGTAGTCTCTCCATTAAAATCAGCAATTCGAGGTGCGTTTGGTCTTAAAGCGGCAAACTCTGCCCGAATAGAAACTTTAGAGGGGACCTCTGTCTTAACATTTGGAAATAAATTAGCGATTCGGGTTAAAATAGGAAGCTCAGTACTGAACTGACCGTTAAATCCATAAACGGTATTGTTGACAGGTTCAACTCCAAAATTAGCTTTTTGAGTTAATGGTCGTTCACTTAAATTTAACCAGGTTGCTCCAATTCTAAGATTATCATTGAAGACATGGTCCACATTGACACCACTAAATCGCCTAGTTTGCTGACCAAATACAGCATTGTCTTCAACACTTATTTGAATGGGCAAATTACTATTTTGAATACTTTGATCTAATATTTGGACAGTACTAGCTTGATAATCAACAGTGTAATCGATGCCTTCTTGCAGAATTCGACTTCCCGCCGTAACCCGAACCGATCCTCTTGCCACGTTGAAGGCCCCTATTGGAATTCCAGAAGAACCGGATTGACTTTTATAACTTCCTTTGATTCTGAATCTATTCTTTTCCGCATTTTGAAGAGAAGCGGCTTTAGTCTTAGAATAAAGATCTCTAAAGACGAATTTATCTTGATTGGAATTATAAGATTGACTGTTTTCATCCTCATAATTCTCTTCTTCCTGAGAGCGCAAGGATTCAAAGAGAAAAGACCCAAAGGGCTCCACCTTGGTGAAAAGAATTAATCCATTTTCTGAATCGATTGTGACTCCTTCTAGATAATCAAAAAAGCCATCTCCTTTTTCCTGTAAATCTCGATAAATATTTAGGCGGTCAAAATTGAAAATATTCAATAAACTGCGGTCTGTAAATGCAGTTGGCCAGAAACTACTCCCCTCTGCTGGTGTAATATAATTTCGAGGACTGGGATCGTTATAAAAAATTTGAACTTTGAAGTCTTCTTGAGTAAGCCCAAAAGCACCGGTGGCATAAATATTTTTCATCATCAAATCCCAAATAGGATCATTGACATTGGTAATATTGCTCTTAAGCATCTTGACCACAAGATTTTGATTGTCTGAAGGATTTAAATCGCCTGTCGGTGTAGAAGCTGTCCCATTGGCAAATTCTCCAACCTGATATACTTCCCCGTTATAGGTATATTGATAGGCGACTCCCAATACCTCATCGTTGCTTAATTTTTGACGCAGAGATATATACCCCAACTGTTCATTTAGCTGATAGTCGCGACCAATTTCTAGCTTTCTAGCATTCTCTAAATAACTGTAATCAAATCCTTGATTTATAGTGTATGAGGGTATGTCAAATCCCTGCTCAACAGTGGCGATTGATCTGATAGCATTAGTCAAATAAGTGGGGGCACCATTGTTTTCAGGATTGAATTTATTGGCCTTGTTCTGGGGTAATCCTACTGCGGATTGTGGATTTAAAAAATCACTTAAATCAGGTCGTAAACGTCCAATTCGTGTGTCTTCAATATTCGGCTCACCCAAATCTTGTAAGGCTACAATATTTCTTATGTTTTGAGTTTGTTGACTTCTGTTCGTAACCCATACTTCAAGACGTGTAATTTGAATTTGAGAGTTGATGAATGGATAATTTTCTAAGGCCTTGTTATATTGATTTCTAAAATATTGTGCCAAAAAGAAATGGCGATCTTCGTCATAATCAATAGGGCTCAACTCAAATTCGTTAACAGCTGCTCCCCCCTGCACTTGTATGGAATTATTTTGTGATTGCTGTTCAGAAAACACTGCTGTAACGGTAGTCTTACCAAATTGTAATTGGGTTTTGACCCCAAATAATCGCTCTGCCCCTTGAATCAGCGATGTGGCTAGTGGCATATTCACATTACCAATTTCAATACTTTGGATGATATCATCCTCAGTAGGCGTGTAATCCAATTTAAATATATTTTGAAAGTCGAAACTAGCTTCAGTATCGTAATTAGCATTTATTTGAAGTCGCTCTCCTATTTTTCCATTAATACCCACTCCAATCCTTTGATCAAAGTCAAACGAAGTATTGGTGCGGTTCCGAGGTGAAAGAGAAGGATTGTCGTTCTTTTGCCACAAAACACCCAAATCAACTGCGATTGAACCACTTGGAATAATTTCAATTTCATTTCCCCCAAATACGGTTTCAAAGAAATCGTTATTGATATAGAACTCTGGCAACAAGTTTCTTTGATTCTCCTGAGATCCACTAGTTCTTCCATCAACAGCTTCTATTTTCGTTTTAAAATACGATTTGATTTGTGTTTTTTTAACCCAGTCAAAGTATTGCTCTGGACTTAATATTTTTGGATAACCAATGGTATTTGCTCCGAGATACGACCTAAGAACATATTGATTTGACAAGGCATCATAGGTATACTTAGATTGTAATGCATCATAGGTTAGAGCAGGTAATTTACCCTTTGAAGAGCCCTTTAAAATAGAATCAGATGCCGTCTGCTCTTGCGCCGAGCTCAATGAAACTCCAAGCAAAAAGAAGACGACTACACTTTTCTTGATTCTCTGAACCATATACCTTAAAGACGATTTAACGCTTGTTTTATCAATTGCTCAACGGACATATCTGCATTTATTTTTAACATTGCATCAATGATTTTTTCTGATGATTTCTTGTGATATCCCAAAACTTCTAAAGCCGCAATGGCCTCATCTTTTTGCTGCAAAGCAGCACCAATACCTACAAGGTTTTCGTTGAGTTCAACCTTACTTATTTTATCTTTTAAATCAATAATTACACGCTGAGCTGTTTTTAATCCAATTCCCTTAACGCTTTGTATTTTTTTTACATCTTCTTGAGCTATGGCTGTTCCAATTTCATCTGGATTTAAAGAAGACAACATTGTTCTTGCTATTGAAGCCCCAATTCCATTTACACTAATCAAGAGTTTAAAAATTTCTCTTTCGCTAGTGTCAAAAAAACCATATAAAGTATGACTGTCTTCTTTAATTTGAAGATAGGTGTGTATTTGAACTAATTCTTCTTCGGGAATTAATCCATAAGTGTGTAAGGATATATCAACATGATATCCTACTCCATTACACTCAACAATAATATACGTAGGATTCTTTTCTATAAGTCTTCCTCTTAAGAATGTAATCATTTAGTGGTTTGTTTTTGTGCATCAACCACTGCAAAAGTGGCCATATTTACTATTTCATCTACACTAGCTCTAAGCTGTAAAATGTGAACTGGATGATTTAAACCTAACATTATCGGCCCTATAGATTTTACACCGTGTAACTCTTTCATTAGTTTATAGGTAATATTAGCCGCATCGAGATTTGGAAAAATAAGGGTATTTACTTTTTTACCCGTCAGTTTTGAAAAAGGAAAATCATTTGCAGTCATTTCTGGATTAAGTGCAAAATCAGATTGTACCTCTCCATCGATATCAATTTCAGGATAATACTTATGCATCATTTGAACTGCCTGACTAACTTTCACCGCTTGCTCCTTTTTTGACGAACCAAAATTCGAATGCGATAGCATAGCAATTGTTGGTTTATACCCTAAATCTTTAACCGCATTGGCAGTCATTAAAGCGATTTCAGCAAGTTCTTCTGCCGTAGGGTCCACATTTATAGCAGTATCGGCTAGAAATAATGGACCTCTGCTGGTCAACATGACATTCATCGTCGCTGCCTTTTGAACACCCTCTGCCGTTCCTATAACCTCAAAAACCGGGCGTAATACCATGGGGAACGCTCTGGAATAACCCGAAATCATGGCGTCAGCAGCACCGATTCTTACCATCATCGAAGCAAAATAATTGCGTTGAATCATAATGGACTTCGCATGGTATTTGGTCAATCCTTTCCGACGGTTAGTTTGCCATAATAACTCCGCAAATTCATGTCGCTTACTTCGTTCATTCTCACTACTTGGATCTATAATTTCAATGTCAGCGTCAAATTCAATTTCTTCTTTCAAACTTAAAATAACTTCAAGATCACCAAGTAAAATGGGTGTAGCTATATTTTCGTCATGCACGTATTGAGCTGCTTTAAGCACGTCTATTTGGTCAGCTTCTGCAAATACAACTTTCTTAGGGTTTTTCTTAGCAATGGCTTGCATCGAACGAACAAACTTATCATCATTACCAGATCGGACAATTAATTGCTCTTCATAACGCTCCCAATCTTTAATTTCTTTGCGCGCCACTCCAGAATCGATAGCAGCCTTTGCAACAGCAATAGGTATTTTACTAATCAATCTAGGGTCAAATGGCTTGGGAATGATATAGTCTTTTCCAAAGGTGAGTTTGGTGATATCGTATGTTATATTGACCTGTTCAGGGACCGGTTCCTTGGTCAAATCAGCTAATGCTCTTACAGCAGCCATTTTCATGGCTTCATTGATTTTACGCGCACGCACATCTAGAGCTCCTCTAAAAATAAATGGAAAACCTAAAACATTGTTGACCTGGTTAGGGTGATCAGATCGACCAGTGGCCATGATGATATCCTCCCTTGTTTGAATGGCTAAATCATAGGCAATTTCAGGGTCTGGGTTGGCCATAGCAAAAACAATAGGATTAGCTGCCATTTTTTTAAGCATTTCGGGAGTGACAATATCAGCAATGGACAATCCTATAAAAACATCTGCCTCGACTAAAGCCTCTTCCAAGGTGTCTATTTTACGATCAGAAGCGAACTCTAGTTTTTGGCTTGTTAAATTTGTTCTGTCTTTTCGAATCACACCCTTACTATCTAGCATTGCAATGTATTCTGATTTAGCTCCAAATGCCTTGTAGAGTCTTGTACAAGAAACTGCAGCCGCTCCTGCCCCACTGACTACAATTTTAACCTCGTCTATTTTTTTATCTGCTAATTCTAGCGCGTTTAAAAGTGCTGCAGCAGAAATTATTGCCGTTCCGTGTTGATCGTCATGCATAACAGGGATATCCAGCTCTTCAATAAGGCGCTGTTCTATTTCAAAGGCCTCAGGCGCTTTAATATCCTCTAAATTGATTCCCCCAAAAGTAGGAGCTATGCGCTTGACTGTTTCAACAAATTCATCGACGTTTTTAGTATCTACTTCGATGTCAATTCCATCGATATCTGCAAATATTTTGAAAAGCAGACATTTACCCTCCATTACAGGTTTAGCTGCCAATGGACCAATATCGCCCAAACCCAAAACCGCAGTACCATTGGAGATGACCGCAACAATATTTCCTTTTGACGTGTATTTATAAACGTCATCTGCTTCTGCTTCTATCTTTAAGCAGGGTTCCGCAACCCCAGGAGAATAAGCTAGTGCTAGATCTCTCTGAGTTTGGTAGGGTTTGGTGGGGATGATAGCAATCTTTCCTGGAGAGGGCTTTGCGTGATAAACTAAAGCCTCTCTTTTTTGCTTTGAATTGCTCATAAACCTAGAAATTTCAATTAAAATTAATTCTTTTGAATCTATTCTATAGAATGAATCTCAATTAATTACCAAAAAAATCCAACGACGATAACGGTGATTACACCTAAAATTATAGCCAGAATTCTGTAGTTCTCATACCAATGAAGTGACTTTAAATCTTCTGTCTCTTGATCGTAAATAGATTTTTTATAAGTAAAATTCGCTACTACCTCTGCGTCTGGGGCAGCCGTTGAGAGACTAACTATGATATGAATGAGTACACTAATGGCGAATAAAAGATTTGCTTTGGCTAAAAAGTGCAGTTCATTGATGTAAGAACTCCATCCAAATGACATAGAGAGAATCATAAATACTGCAAAAATCCCTCCTCCTATTAGACTAAAAAAAGCACCATGACGGTTTGCCTTTTTCCAGAAAAGACCTAAAACAAATGCCGAAACTACTGGAGGCGATGTAAACGCGATGACTAATTGTAAATACCCCCACAATGAGTCACTTACTTGTTCAATATAAGGCACCCAAGCAGAAGCCAAGATAACGAGAATAAGTGTAGATAATTGACCTACTCGCACTAAACGTTGACTGCTCAAATCAGGCTTTAATTGTTTGACAAAGTCCATAGTGATTAGGGTTGAGGCAGAATTAAAGGTGGCAGATACCGAAGACATCATCGCTGCGAGTAATCCAGCTACTACCAAGCCCAAAATTCCACTTGGCAACAATTGAAATAACAAGACTGGATAGGTCAAATTCGGACAATCACTCAAGTTTTCACAAACCCCGTTAGCGGTCATATAGCCAAGTTCACTAATGTCTAAAGTATTAAATAACAGCAGTGCTAATACCCCAGGCACAATCATAATGAATATTACAGGGAGCTTTAAAAATCCTGCAAACAAGGCACCCCAACGTCCGTGATTTAAGTCTTTAGCCCCTAAGACTCGCTGAACCATAAATTGGTTATTGGCCCAGAAGTAAAAGCCCAATAATGCTACACCTGAAATTAAACCCCACCAGGGCATAAATTCGTCATTGCTTGGACGCACGACACTAAAGACATCATCCGCAGTGGTGGGAATGTATTTTCCATTTGCTGCTCTCTCACCAAAATCAACTCCTCCAGCTGCTAATAATTCATCCAAAGAACTCATCATGGTACTCCATCCTCCACCAAGCTGATCGAAAGCAAAATAGGTAATCAAGCAAGAGCCAATAATTAACAGAACCGCTTGAATGACTTCAGTTTGAATCACAGAATTGAGCCCTCCCGGTATAGTGTAGGCGGCAGCGGCAATGGCCAATAATATAATAATGATTGTCGATGAGACTTCGGGAAAAAGTAGTTTTAGTACAATCGAACCTACATAAAGTGCGGCCGCAGTATCGACCATTACATTCCCAATTATGGTGATTAAAGAGAAGTAATATCTTGAACGCTTGTCATATCGTTTCTGTAAAAATTCTGGCATGGTATACACCCCAGATTTTAAATAAAAGGGCAAAAAGAATATTGCAAAAATGATGAGAATCACAACGGCATACCACTCGTAGTTGTAAACATTGATATTGGTTTGAAATCCATCAGAGGCTAAACCCACAAGAGTTGAACTGGAAATATTTGCTGAGAACAATGCTATTCCCACGATAGGCCAACTCATCGTTCGTCCTCCAAGAAAATAATCTTCTGAACTTGAGCGTTTGGATTTAGAAATACCGTATATAATAATACCTATTAGGTATAAAAAAATGACGATTAAATCGAGATTTTGCAATTGATTCATCATTAGTTAAGTTTAGTTGAAGTGCAAGATAATTACTTTTCAGTACTGACAAAATCAATATTGCGTTTTATACCCTGGTATTTTGTGCGCTTAATAGCAGACTCTTTGAAGAGTCTTCCAAAGGTCGCTTCAGTTAGGTCATGCCAGTCTACTTTTTCGAAAGATTTTAAAGCTTCAGGTAATTCAAACAGCTTTTGTCCGTGGGGTTTTGAAAACTTATTCCAAGGACAAACATCTTGACATACGTCACAGCCGAAAATCCAATCTTCAAATTGATTTTTATACGCCTGTGGAATCTCATCTTTTAACTCTATGGTAAAATAAGAAATGCATTTACTACCATCTAGTTTGTATGGTTCAATAATCGCCTGAGTTGGACAAGCATCAATACATGCTGTACATGAACCACAGTGGTCTGTCGTTGGCGAATCTGCTTCGAGCTCTAAATCGATAATAAGTTCTGCAATAAAGAAATAAGACCCCGTTTGTTTTTGAATTAAGTTGGTGTTTTTACCAAGCCAGCCCAAACCCGAACGCTCCGCCCAAGCCTTCTCTAAGATAGGGGCAGAGTCTACAAAAACACGACCGTGCACCTCACCTATATCACACTGAATCTCATGTAAGAGTTCATAAAGTAAATCTTTAATGACCTTGTGATAATCCTGTCCATATGCATACTTTGAAATCTTGTATGAATCTGTGGCAATTCTATTTTCTTCAGATGGATAATAATTGTAGAGTAGACTTACAACCGATTTTGCACCGTCAACCAAAAGGCGTGGATCAAGGCGTTTGTCAAAATTGCGTTCCATATAGGACATCTCTCCGTGATGCCCTTGCTTTAGCCACTTTTCAAGTCGTGGAGCCTGGTCTTCTAAAAAATCAGCCTTTGAAATTCCGCAGGCCATAAAACCCAAATTCCTGGCCTTTTCTTTAATTAGAGACGCGTATTTTGCTCCTTGATTCAATGTTTTATTCGTTGTTAAATAAGTCCACAGCATTGGATGGTCGGCTTCTCCCTAAATGTTTGTAAGCCGCTTCGGTCGCTTCTCGACCTCGCTGGGTGCGAACAATAAATCCCTCTTGAATAAGAAAAGGTTCGTAAACTTCTTCTATGGTTTCAGGGCTTTCTGATACTGCGGTTGCCAAAGTGTTAATTCCTACAGGGCCACCTTTAAATTTATCGATAAGGGTTGACAAGATTCTATTGTCCATATCGTCTAAACCATGAGTGTCTACATTCAAGGCATTCAATCCGTATTGTGCAATTTTAATATCAATATTACCATCTCCTTTAATTTGGGCAAAATCTCGCACTCTTCGCAATAGCGCATTACAAATTCTAGGGGTTCCCCTACTTCTTCCTGCAATTTCAATAGCGGCCTCTTCGCCTATTGACACATTCAATATTCCTGCAGATCGTTGTACGATATGAGACAATAATGGTGTTGAGTAATAAGAAAGACGACATTGTATGCCAAAACGAGCTCTCATGGGGGCAGTGAGCAAACCAGATCTGGTAGTTGCACCTACAAGAGTAAAGGGTTTTAGATTAATCTGAACCGTTCTTGCATTTGGACCAGATTCAATCATAATATCAATTTTGAAATCTTCCATTGCCGAATAGAGGTATTCCTCTACCACAGGAGATAAGCGATGTATCTCGTCAATGAATAGAACATCTCGCTCTTCTAAATTGGTCAATAAACCAGCTAAATCTCCGGGTTTATCTAAGACAGGCCCAGAGGTGATTTTAATGGCTGAATCGAGCTCATTGGCTAAGATGTTAGCGAGTGTAGTTTTTCCGAGACCGGGCGGTCCGTGTAGAAGAGTGTGATCCAAGGCCTCATCTCTCAAATTAGCTGCTTCTACAAAGACTTTTAAGTTTTCAAGAATAGCCTCTTGGCCTGTAAAGTCGTCAAAGCCTTTAGGACGCAATACCTTTTCGACTTCGTGATCTTCAGACTCAAAATGATCTCCACTGGCATCTAAATGACTATTCATGTTCTGCTTAGTTCTTGAACTATAAAAATAACCATTATTCATCTATTGGGCTTACCAAAAAAAAAGGCCTTTCAATGAAAGGCCTTTTTTTTATTAGGTTTGCGCTTAGTGATTCAGCTCTTCTTCATTCTCTTGTAATGGAATGTGCTGAGGAACGAAATCTTGACCCTCGATAATGTATTCTCCATTTTCATGAGTCTTACTGTAATCATAAGCCCAACGGTGTACTTCTGGAATATCTCCTTCCCAGTTTCCGTGGAAGTGTTCCTGAGGGGCAGTCCACTCTAAGGTATTGGAATTCCATGGATTCTGAGGTCCACGCTTTCCATAGAAAATACTATATATAAAGTTGTAAACAAATACCAATTGTGCAGCTCCAGCGATTAGTGCAAAAACGGTCATTAGTACTTGAACATCTTGCAATTCATCAAACATTGGGAATGCTGTGTTTTGATAATACCTTCTCGGCACACCAGCCATTCCGACAAAGTGCATTGGGAAAAATACACCATAAGCACATATCGCAGTCACCCAAAAGTGTACATATCCTAAATTCTTGTTCATCATTCTACCTTGGAACATTTTAGGGAACCAGTGGTACACTCCGGCAAATAATCCGTAAAGTGCAGAAATACCCATAACTAAGTGGAAGTGAGCGACCACAAAGTAAGTATCGTGAACATTGATATCCAAAGCACTGTCACCTAAAATAATACCCGTTAATCCTCCTGTTATGAACGTTGATACCAAGCCGATTGAAAATAACATCGCAGGGTTCAGCTGAAGATTTCCTTTCCAGAGGGTAGTGATATAATTAAATGCTTTTACAGCTGATGGAATCGCAATAAGTAGGGTGGTGAATGTAAACACAGATCCTAAGAATGGATTCATTCCTGAAATAAACATATGGTGACCCCAAACAATTGTTGATAAGAAAGCGATTGCGATAATAGATGCAACCATCGCTCTATATCCGAAAATTGGTTTTCTCGCATTGGTGGCCATAACTTCAGAAGTGATTCCCAAAGCTGGCAGTAATACGATGTATACCTCGGGGTGACCCAAGAACCAGAATAAGTGCTCATACAGAACAGGAGAACCTCCTTGATAGTGCAACACCTCGCCTTGAATAAAAATATCCGAAAGGAAGAAAGAAGTTCCAAAACTACGGTCCATAATTAAAAGTAGCGCAGCTGAGAGTAAAACTGGGAAAGATACTACTCCGATAATAGCAGTAACAAAAAACGCCCAAATTGTTAAAGGTAATCTGGTCATAGTCATACCCTTTGTTCTGAGGTTCAATACCGTAACAATATAATTCAATGACCCCAATAGAGAAGATGCGATGAATATAGCCATGGAGAAAAGCCACATAGTCATCCCCGTACCAGAACCTGGTTGAGCTTGAGGTAAGGCTGAGAGTGGAGGATAAATTGTCCATCCAGCAGCGGCTGGTCCAGATTCTATAAAAATGGAAGCCACCATAATGACACTAGAAACAAAGAACATCCAATAAGAAAGCATGTTCAAAAATCCAGAAGCCATATCGCGTGCTCCAATCTGCAATGGAATAAGCAGGTTACTAAAAGTTCCACTCAATCCAGCTGTCAATACAAAAAAGACCATAAGTGTTCCGTGGATGGTTACAAGTGCGAGATAAATATCCGCATCCATTACTCCGTCAGGAGCCCATTTTCCCAAGATGGCTTGGAAAACAGGAAAAGATTCTCCTGGCCATGCCAATTGCATACGGAACAATAAGGACATTGCGATTCCTATAAATCCGGTAATTAATCCTGTAATCAAATATTGCTTAGCAATCATCTTATGATCTTGGCTAAAGATGTACTTCGTAATAAATGTTTCTTTGTGATGGTGTTCTAAATCGTGAGCCATAACAGTTTTTTTTTCTTAATTCAATTTGCGTTTTATTGTACAGGAGCTACGGTCTCTATAAAAGAACGCTGCTCTGCCATCCACTTGTTGTAATCTTCTTCAGATTCAACAATGATTTTCATTTGCATATTGTAATGCGATTTTCCACATATTTTGTTGCACAGAAGGAGATAATCAAATTCCCAAGGTTCGCTATTAGGCTCGCCATTTGCTGTACGTTCTGCACGTATTTTATTTGTTCTTCTTACCTTTTCAATGACCTCAGGCTGTAAGCGCATCTCCTCTGTAGTCATGTTAGGTGTAAATGAAAACTGAGTAACCATACCAGGCACACAGTTCATTTGCGCTCTAAAGTGAGGCATATAAGCCGAATGTAATACATCTTGTGACCTCATGAAAAAGTTAATTTTACGACCAACAGGAAGGTGTAATTCCTTTACAATTACATCATCTACAGCATAAGGATCTGATTCATCTAAACCTAAAACATTGGCACGGTTAATATCAATAAGTCGAACATTAGCTTCACCAAGAACATTATCTTCTCCTCCATATCTGGCTGTCCAGTTAAATTGCTGTGCGTAGAGCTCAACAATTAGCGGATCATCCTCATCGTTGATATCCATGATGTTTGTCCATGCATATAATCCGTACAAAATAAGTCCGGCTAAAACTATTACAGGAATGATGGTCCAGATAAATTCTAATCTATCATTATCTGCGAAAAAAAGTGCTTTCTGCCCTGTTTTTCCTCGGTATTTATATCCGAAATAGTGCAGTAAAAACTGCGTAATAGTCTGTACGATCATGATGATGACCATTGAAATCCACATCAATTTGTCTGTACCTAGACCGTGCTCAGAAGCCGATATGGGCAATAAAAATTTTGTGTAACGAGCAAAACTAAATATGGTAATTCCATAGATAAATACCAGAAACAAAAAGATCAAAAGACCGTTGTATTTGTTGTCTTCATCATTGGCAACCCCAGAATGAACTTTTGACTTTGCCCCTAGTTGAGAAATCTCAAAAATCTTACCCATTTGCCAAATGGCAACTCCAACTAATACGACTACTGTTAAAATTAATACTGTTGACATCTATCGTTTACTTTCTGATTATTAATAGTGAAAATGTTTACTCTCTTCAATGAGAGGATTGCGTTTCGGTGTAAGTGGTGTCTTTGTCAATGCAGTAAAAATTACGTACAAAAACAATCCCGCAAAGAAGAGAACACCGCCTAATTCAGCTATGCCGAAGCCCCAATATACTCCAACGGCTCCAGGCATAATCATATTGAAAAAATCCATGTAATGCCCAAATAAAATGACGATTCCAGTGACTTGAATAAACCAATTTACTCGCTTGTAATCACTTCTCATTAAAACTAATAATGGGAAGATAAAATTCAGAGCTAGCATTCCAAAAAACGGAACTTTATAGTTCTCAAATCTCATCACGTAATACGTGACCTCTTCTGGTATATTTGCATACCAAATAAGCATGAATTGACTAAACCACAAGTAAGTCCAAAAAATGCTAATTCCAAACATGAATTTGGCGAGATCATGTATGTGTGAGTTATTGATGATTTCTAAGTACCCTTTGGATTTCAAATACATTGTTACAAGTGCAATAGTTGTAATACCCGAAACGAAGAAGGATGCAAAAACATACCATCCGAAAAGCGTACTAAACCAATGCGGATCTACACTCATAATCCAATCCCAAGACATCATTGACTCCGTTACTAAGAAGAAGGCCAAAAATCCTGCTGACCATCTGAAGTTTTTTATAAAGTTAGAATCATCAGTGGCGAGGTCTTGAGCTAAAGAATACTTTCTTGAAAGTTGGCGATAAAAAATCCAACCCCCCATAAAGAACAATGCTCTCAATAAAAAGAAGGGTGAATTCAAGTATCCTGATTTATTCTGAATGAGGATATCGTGTGCAACTGCGTCAGCATCCATCCAAACGAATAAATGATTCAGATGCATGGAACTCAAAACAAAGAATAAGAATAAAATTGCTGCACCTGGAATGAGATAGGCCGTAATACCTTCCATTACTCTAAATAAAAGTGGAGACCATCCCGCTTGAGAAGCTCTTTGAATGGCATAAAATGCAAGTACGCCAAGAGCGATTAAAAAACTAAATAAGGCTGCCACATAAAACGCTGACCATGGTCTATTTTTCATCTGATCTAACATGTGTTGATCATGAGACGCATCATGAGAACCATGAGCTTCTTTAGCACCATGACCTGAACTGTTATCAGCTTCATGTCCCGTCTCTTCATGATGGTCTGCCTCTTCGTGATGGCCCGTTTCGGCTACTGCTACTTCTTCAAGTTGATAATCATGAGTCTGCGCTCCGTGTGCATCACTTTGATGGGCTTCATCACCGTGACCTGAACCGTGTTCGTCATGACCGGCTGCCATCATCGCCTTTGCCTCATCTACGGTTGAAGGAGCGCTTAAAAATCCATAACCAAGTCCCAACAAACCGAGGGCCATTAAAACGAAGGTTACTATTCTAAATCTATTTGAAAACTGATACATAGTTTTGTTTTCTTATTTTGTTAGGTCTGTCTTTAATTTCATTACGTATTCGGAAATCTGCCAAATTTCCTCTTCGTTACTCAATTGAGCTGCATATGAACCCATTGAGTTTAGTCCATAATAAATGGTGTGATAAGTGCTTCCCACGGTAATATTTCTACCCTGATCAGCATAACTAGGTACTCCTAGAATTTTTTCTCTCTTTACTAAGTGCCCTTGACCATCACCTTTGGCGCCATGACAAATAGCACAATAGACATCGTATAGTTCTTTTCCTTTACTGAGGTTTTCCTCACCTTTAGCTGCTGAAAGTGGACTTTCTTGAGATCTTGCTGCTTCTTTACCTTCTATGGTATTCTCGAATTCGTAAGGCATCCAACCTCTAGGAATCGTATTTTCAGCAGGAAGCATTGCAGCTGTCCCTTGCGGAAATAAGTCAGATTCTTGATAGGTCTCATAACCCACAGACTCATACATATTAGGCATGTACTGAAAGTTGGGTTTGTTTTTGTCAAAACAAGACGTCAATGTCAATACTAGACTCAATGCTATGATATACGGTAAAGTCGATTTCATATTATTCATTGTTTTTTGGTATTTGAACTTCAACAGCACCTGTGTCTAATAAAAACTCCTGAAGTTCTTTTAAATCACCTTTTAAAGCAACTTCCATTAAAAAGTGATCGTCGGTTGTTCGCACATCTGGATTTTCAGCTTCTTTAAATGGCCACATTCTACTTCTTAAATAAAAGGTGATTACCATCAAGTGAGCTGCAAAAAATACGGTCATCTCGAAAATTACTGGGACGAAAGCAGGCATATTCAAAAAGAAGCTAAAGCTCGGTTTACCACCTATATCTTGAGGCCAATCTTGAATCATGATGTAATTCATCATCGTAATGGCTACGGATAAACCTAAACACCCATATATGAATGCAGCAGCTGAAATACGCGTATCCTCTAAACCGAGGGCTTTGTCTAATCCGTGGACAGGAAAAGGCGTGTAGACCTCTTCGATATGTAGTTTCTTTTCCCTAACCGCTTTAACAGCATTCATTAGAATGTCGTCATCTGTGTATAATGCTCGAATTAATTTTGTAGCCATTTTAGTCCAGATTATTAGTTGATTGCGAATTTGAAATTACTTCTCCCGTAGCTTCGTCGTACTCTCGCACTACTCCACGAGCTGGCATTTCATATAATGGTTTTCCTGAATCGCGCAATTGTTTGAAACGCGCTCCTGAAGATTTGAGTATTGACTTTACTTCAGCCTGTGCAATTACCGGGAAGGTTCTAGAATACAATAAGAACAACACAAAGAAGAATCCAATTGTACCTATGAAAATTCCGATATCGACAAAAGTTGGAGAGAACATGCTCCATGAAGATGGCAGGTAATCTCTGTGTAACGAAGTAACAATGATCACAAAACGCTCAAACCACATTCCTATATTCACAACAATGGAGATAAAGAAGGAGAACATAATACTCGTTCTCAATTTTTTAAACCACATGAATTGCGGAGAGAACACATTACAGGTCATCATTGACCAATACGCCCACCAGTAAGGTCCAGTCGCTCTGTTTAAGAATGCGTACTGCTCGTATTCTACACCAGAATACCAGGCGATAAATAGCTCTGTGATATAGGCACATCCCACGATTGAGCCCGTAATCATAATTACGATGTTCATCAATTCGATATGTTGAACGGTGATATACTCTTCAAGCCCCACAACCTTTCTCATAATAATAAGAAGGGTGTTAACCATCGCGAAACCAGAGAATATTGCCCCGGCAACGAAATACGGTGGAAAAATAGTAGTATGCCACCCTGGTATAACAGATGTGGCAAAGTCAAAAGATACAATCGTGTGTACTGAAAGCACTAGAGGAGTAGCAAGACCTGCAAGAACCAAAGAAACCTCTTCAAATCGTTGCCAGTCTTTCGCTCTACCTGTCCAACCAAAACTGAGTAAACTGTAAATTTTCTTTTGAAACGGCTTAACCGCTCTATCTCTAATCATGGCGAAGTCAGGCAATAATCCTGTCCACCAGAATACAAGAGAAACCGATAAATACGTTGAAATCGCAAATACATCCCAAAGTAAAGGGGAGTTGAAATTCACCCACAAAGACCCGTATTGATTCGGGATCGGTAATACCCAATAGGCAAGCCAAGGTCTACCCATGTGAATAATTGGAAATAAACCTGCTTGAATCACTGAAAATATGGTCATCGCTTCAGCAGATCTGTTGATGGCCATTCTCCATTTCTGTCTAAACAGGAGGAGTACAGCAGAGATCAAGGTTCCTGCGTGACCAATACCTACCCACCAGACGAAGTTGGTGATGTCCCAAGCCCAGTTTACGGTTTTGTTTAAACCCCAAACACCAATACCTGTTGAGATTGTGTAAATGATACAACCAATTCCCCACAAAAAGGCCACAAGGGAGATTCCAAAAACAATCCACCATTGTTTATTTGCCTTTCCCTCTACTGGTTTAGCGATATCAATTGATACGTTGTGGTATCCTTTGTCCCCAAGAACAAGAGGTTTACGTATCGGAGCTTCATAATGCGACGCCATAGTTGTTGTTTAATTTAAATATTGTTTAGGCTTCTTCTGTATTTCGAACTTTCACTTGGTAGAATACGTTAGGCTGTGTTCCTACGTGTTCTAACAGATGATACATTCTGTTGTTTTCTTTTAAATGAGCTATTTCACTTTCATGATCATTCACATCTCCAAATACGACGGCTCCGTTATCACAGGCTGCAGAACAAGCTGTATTGAACTCACCGTCTTTGATAGCTCTACCGTCTCGTTTCGCATCGAGTATTGTTTTCTGTGTTCTTTGAATACACATCGAGCACTTCTCCATCACACCTCTAGAACGAACGTTCACATCTGGGTTCAATACCATTCGACCTAAGTCGTTATTCATATTGAAATCAAACTCATCGTTTTGGTTGTATAAGAACCAGTTAAATCTTCTCACCTTGTAAGGACAGTTGTTCGCACAATAACGTGTACCAATACATCTGTTGTACGCCATGTGGTTTTGACCTTGTCTGGAATGCGAAGTAGCCGCTACGGGACAAACGGTCTCACACGGAGCGTGATTACAATGCTGACACATTACAGGCTGGAAGGCTACTTGCGGATTATTTGAAGGATTTTCTAATTCTCCAAATCCACCAAGGCTACCATTAGATCCAAATAGACCATCTAAATTTTCTTTTTTCTCGTTATCAGCCTCAAAACTTTCCTCAGAAGAATAATAGCGATCAATTCTGAGCCAATGCATATCGCGCGAAACTCGAATTTCTTTTTTCCCAACCACAGGAACGTTGTTTTCAGCATGACAAGCAATTACACAAGCACCACAACCTGTACAAGCATTTAAATCGATGGACATATTAAAATGGTGTCCCACCGATCGATCAAAGCTATCCCATAAATCAACACTTGAAGCCGGTACTTCTTGGTGATCAAGTGAAACTTGAGGTATTTTATTCCAAACCGCTGCATCCTCATGCAAATAAGAATTCATATCGGTTTCTTTAATAATATCACCTCTACCCATCAGTGTTCTCTGCAACTGAACGCATGCAAATTCATGCATACCGCTCATTTTTTCAACTTTTACTTGCTGAGATTTTGAGCTGTTTAGATAAAGTTTAAAGGCATTCACTCCAGTTTGCATTTCGGTTTGAATGCCTGATTTTCTGCCATAACCAAAGGCTAAGCCAAAAGTTCCTACTGCTTGACCTGGCTGAACAATCACCGGTACATTCTCTAAAACTTGTTCACCTACAGTTAACTTAGCATATGATCCATCTAAACCTCCATTGGCCGCATATTCATTCACTAGACCTAACTTTTCGGCATCGGTTTTAGATACCGTTAAATAGTTATCCCATGAAGTTCTGGTTATTGGATCAGGGAATTCTTGTAGCCATGGATTATTCGCTTGACTACCATCACCCATTCCTGTTTTGGAGTATAATATAAGTTCACTGTCGTTAACTCTTGTATTCGACAGCGATCTCGAAGCACTTAATTCTTGATCCGCTTCAGTAACGCTTCTGCTCAAACTGACATTTTCATCGCGAACAAAAACACCGTCTTGCAGCGCCTTATTCCAAGATGACCCTTCTAAGATAGAGGTTTCCCAAGTTCGTTTTACAAAATCGAAGTAGCTGTCTTCTACTCCTACCCATTTCAGTAGACAAGCCTCAAATTGACGTGTATCGAAAAGTTCTCTTATAACTGGTTGTGTCAAACCGTAAAATCCAGTTTTGACCTGCATATCTCCCCAAGATTCCATGAAGTGAGAGGCTGCTGCAACAAAGGTTGATGCACTTGCAGTCTCATTGTTTAAGAAAGCACTTGAAACCGTAAATCCAACTTTTTTCATAGCTGACTGAAAGCGCTCAGCATCAGGACTGTTGTACAATGGATTGACTCCATCTAAAAGAAGCATTCCTACTCTAGAGGCTTCCATGTCGTCTAAAAGTGCATTCAACTTTTGAAGACTTCCTTCAGCTGTATATCTCGGTTTGTTAGTATCAAAAGCCTCACTTTGAATCATCTCGTTGATAGCTAAAGTGATATACTGAGCCATTTGATCGTCTAAACCACAAACTACAACAGCTTTAGATCCTGCGTCTTTTATTTTAGAAACCATAGCAGTCACATAAGCATCCATAGAAGCGTCTGAACCACCAGAAGCGTCTTGACCTTTTAGCGTGTTGTACAGCTTAGCGAGTGTTATTTTTTGTTGGTGTTGACTCAGTGGTATACGCTTATCCGCATTTGAACCTGAAAGCGTCATATTTGACTCTAATTGGATATGATGCGACATCTTTCCATTTTCTGGTCTTCTATGTGCGGTGTAATCTTTACTGTATCCTCCACCTTGCCAATCTCCTAAGAAATCAGCATCAAATGAAATGATTACATCAGCCTTTGAGAAATCGTAATCTGCCAAAGCTCGAATACCGTAACGCTGCTCAAATGCAGAAAGACTTGAATCTGATGAAATCGCATCATACACAAGGTGTTCAAAGTTTTCATACTTCTCTGCAAAAAGCGCTACTAATCTATTGTACGAAGGACTGCTCTTGGTATGACTTACGAGCACTACTTTTTGATCAGAATCAACTAAGGCATTTAATCTTGCTGCAACGGCCGTATCCAAGTTGTCCCATTCAATAGGAGCACCATTTGCCATTGGTCCTTGGATTCTATTTTTATCATAAAGGCTCAAAACAGAAGATTGAACTCTAGCATTAGCTCCTCCAAGCACCTTAGCACTTTCATTATTTTCTATCTTAATTGGTCGTCCTTCACGTGTCTTAACAAGTACAGAAGCGAAATCGTATCCATTAGATATAGATGTGGCATAATAATTTGCAACGCCTGGCACGATTTCATCTGGCTGAACCACATAGGGTACAGATTTTTTGATTGGACCCTCACAGGCAGCAACTGTAGCTGCAGCCGTGCTAAAACCAACCCACTTTAAAAAATCTCTTCTCGAAGAATTGCTCGAATCAAGTTCATTTTTGTCTTCGTAAAATCCAACTACGGGCAAGTCTTCTGTAAACTCATCTTTTCCTAAAGACTCGATTACTTTAGAATCTCCGTTTAATTCGAAATCACTTCTCCAGTATTTTTTATTTGAACTCATGGTTTAGTTGTAATGCTTTTTAATAATGACACTTTCCACATTCTAGGCCTCCCATTTGGGCCGCTGTTAATTCTTCAACACCATATTTTTTAGACAGTGCCTCATGTATTTTCTCGTAATACGGATTGTCGGTCAAGGCTACGTTAGTTTCCCTGTGGCAGTTAATACACCATCCCATTGTCAAAGGACTGTATTGATACATGATTTCCATTTCTTCAACAGGTCCGTGACAAGTTTGACACTCAACACCTGCAACACTGTAATGCTGAGAGTGGTTAAAATAGACGAAATCTGGCAAGTTGTGTATCCTTACCCATTCAACAGGTTGAGCTTCACCTGTGTACGATTGTGTTTGCTCATCCCATCCAACAGCCTTGTACAATTTCTTGATTTCTTTGGTGTAAAACTCATTGGTGTATCCATTAGCCAAATCCTCTTTTGAAGGACCCTCTGGATTTCCCTTATACTCGTAAATCGATTTATGACAATTCATACAAACGTTGAGCGAAGGAATTCCCGAATGTTTTGAAACTCGAGCAGAGGAGTGGCAATAGGTACATTCAATTTTATTGTCACCTGCGTGGATTTTATGCGAATAGTGAATTGGTTGAACCGGCGCATATCCTTGATCAATTCCTATTTGCATCATGTAAGCATACGCGTAATAAGCACTCATTAGAAGTAGGACAACTACCGTAACAAGCATTAAAAACTGGTTTTGAATAAAGGCCTTCCAAATCGGTGTTCCTATAGATTTTTCTTCTACCACTTCTACTCCAGAAAGTTGAGCAAAACGCTTTAAAGTGCGTTGAACCGTGAAAAGCATAACAACTAGTACGGCCAAAACCAATGCTAAAATGGCTAGAATCAATTCATCTGCAATACCAGATTCTGCAACGACAACTTGAGCATCTGCTGCAGCTGCCGCAACAACTGGTGCAGGAGGTGGTGCCGCAGTGTAAGCTAAAATGTTATCAATGTCTGCGTTACTCAAAGTAGGAAAAGCCGTCATCGCAGCTTTGTTGTATTCATTGTACACTTTGTTCGCGTACGCATCTCCTGAAGCAATCATTCCTGCCGAGTTCTTGATCCATGCGTAAAGCCATTCTTTGTCTAGGCCTTCATCTTCACTTAAACGTGTCTCGACATTGGCTAAGGCGGGACCTGTCATCTTTCTATTGAGCGCATGACAGGCAGCGCAATTTTGGTTGAAGAGTTGTTTACCCGCTACCGGATCACCACCTAAATCAGCTGGAGCTTCAGAGGTATCTTGTGCAAAAGCAGCAATGGTGAACACTAAAAATACGAGTGCAGTTTTAAAAATATAATTTAATACTGGCAGGTTTTTGTTTGAGTTTGTTCTCATACTCAATTAATTGCTATCTATTTAGTGGCTTTCGAAAGGAATACATATTGTCTAGGCATAATTACCCCTCCAAAATTGGGGTCAAAAATAAGACTCAGTCCTTTATTTTAAAACCTTTAAAAGAAGTAGTTTGCAATTTATATTCAATCTAAATAATATAATATTAGCAAAAATATTAAACAAAATTTCTCAATTTTATGGCGTTAAAAAAACCGCTATGAAGTTCTATTTTTCACTTCTTTTTTTCTCACTCTTTTTTTCACAAACGATGTTTGCTCAAAACGAGAGCGTACTCATTGATAATCAGCTAGAAAGACTAGAAGATGACCCAGAAAAAATGAAAGTACTCTTTGACAACTATACATCGCTTAGAACTCAAGAGAGCAGTTATCAAATTCAATTGGGGTTCGGTTCCTATACAAAAGCCCAAGATTTGTTGAAGCAAGCCAATGAAGTTTTTGGAGAATTTGAGAGTAGAATTGAATTCCAAACTCCTACCTACAGAGTTCGTTTAGGCAACTTTAACGATCGACTAGAAGCGGAGCGAATATTTGCAGAAATAAGAAAAAAATTCCCTTCTGCAATTTTGATCAAACCCTAAAAACCAATTTATAATTTTTTCTGAACGGCTACTTCCTGGTAAGCCTCAATGGTATCTTCTAACTTTAAGTCGTTGTAGTTTTTGATTTGCATTCCGCAGTCGTAACCCTTGGCCACTTCCTTGGCATCATCTTTAAAACGTTTTAAAGACGATAATTCACCATCGAATACTACGACGCCTTCGCGAATCAACCTCACTTTAGAATTTCGGAAAATCTTACCGGTTAACACCATACAACCAGCAATTGTTCCAATCTTTGATATTTTAAAGGTTTCTCTTATTTCTGCAGTTCCAGTAACCTCTTCTTTCATCTCAGGACTTAACATTCCTTCCATAGCTGACTTGATATCATCTATAGCTGCGTATATGATAGAGTACGTTCTGATGTCGATTTCCTCCTTCTCAGCTAAAGCTCTTGCGTTAGACATTGGCCTTACATTAAATCCAATAATAATTGCTTCAGAGGCAGTAGCTAACAACACATCGGACTCGGTAATTGCACCTACACCTTTATGAATGATATTGACTTGAATTTCTTCAGTAGATAATTTCTGAAAAGAGTCTGTTAGCGCTTCTACGGATCCATCAACATCACCTTTTAAAATTATATTGAGTTCTTGGAAGTCTCCCAGTGCAATACGGCGACCTATTTCATCTAAGGTGATATGTCGCTGTGTTCTCACATTTTGTTCTCGCTGCAATTGAGCTCTTTTAGATGCTATTTGTTTAGCCTCACGCTCATCTCTAATCACATTGAATTTATCTCCTGCTTGAGGGGCTCCATCTAGACCCAAAATTGAAATAGGCGTAGCTGGACCAGCTTCTTTTATTTGTTTTCCTCTTTCATCTTGCATTGCTCTAACCTTACCACTACACGTGCCCGCTAAGACGTAGTCTCCAATTTTAAGATTCCCGTTTTGCACTAATACAGTTGAGACATATCCTCTACCCTTATCTAGAAAAGCCTCAACTACAGAACCTATTGCATCGCGCTCATAATTGGCTTTGAGCTCTAACAATTCTGACTCTAGCAACACTTTTTCAAGTAGCTCTTTTACACCTTCACCTGTTTTGGCGGAAATATCATGTGATTGAATCTTTCCACCCCAATCTTCGACAAGTAAATTCATTTGGGCCAAGCCCTCTTTAATTTTATCAGGATTTGCTGCAGGTCGGTCAATTTTATTTATAGCAAAAACAATGGGAACGTCTGCAGCCTGTGCGTGAGCGATGGCTTCTTTTGTTTGCGGCATGATATCATCATCCGCTGCAATTACAATTATGACAATATCGGTGACTTGAGCACCTCTAGCCCGCATCGCTGTGAAAGCCTCGTGCCCAGGTGTGTCTAAAAAGGTCATTTTTTGACCACTTTCAAGAGTTACGGCATACGCTCCGATATGCTGCGTAATTCCACCACTTTCGCCTGCAATTACATTTTCTTCTCGAATGTAATCCAAAAGTGAGGTTTTACCGTGATCAACGTGACCCATTACAGTGACAATTGGAGCTCTTAGCTCTAAATCCTCAGGATCATCTTCAACCTCTACCTCGATAGACTCTTCAATTTCGGCGGTAATAAATTCTACCTCAAAACCAAATTCTTCAGCTACAATGACCAGGGTTTCTGCATCTAATCTTTGATTTAGTGTAACCATGATCCCCAAAGACATACAGGCAGAAATAATTTGAGTCGTAGAGACATTCATCATTGTGGCCAGTTCATTGACTGTAACAAACTCGGTAACTTTGAGAATTTTACTTTGAATTTCTCGTTGTTCTAGATCGAGTTCAGATTGCTTTTTATGCAAATCTCTCTTTTCTCTTCTATATTTTGCCCCTTTTCCTTTTGATGATTTACCTTGTAACTTTTCAAGTGTTTCTCTGACCTGCTTTTGAACTTCTTCTTCAGTTGGCTCAACCTTTTGAACTCCCTGTTTAGGTCTGTTTTTACCTCCTCGTCTGTTTTGATTTTTTTGGTCTCTTCCTTGTTTATTGTCAGAAACGATACGCTTACGCTTTCGTTTTTTGTTGTCTTTATCTTGATTTTTTGCTTTTGACGAATCCTCCTGCTTTTTCTTCTTCTCAAATTGAGTCAAATCAATTTTTGCTCCAGTGAGTTTAATTCCACTAAGCTTTTGATATTTGGTTTTAATCGACTCATTTTCCCCAGTTTCACTAGCAGTGTCAGATTTACTTTCCTCTGCCTTTTTGGGAGTTGCCTGCTCAACAGTTTCATCCTTCTTTTGATTAACACTTTCGTCTGTTTTTTGCGGGGTGACCTCTTCGTACTTTGAATCAGTTTTTGAATCAGTTTTTGAGTCAGACTTTGAATCAGACTTTGTTTTTTCAACTGCCTCAACCTCTTTTTTAGGCTTGGATTTCCCGCCTTCTTCTAAATCAATTTTGCCGACAGCTTTAGGTTTGCTAATTTCTGCTTTGGCCTTGATAATTTCCTCCGATTTTTTTTCTCGAGCAATTCGTTTCTCTTCTTGCTCTTGCTCTATCTTCAGCCTCAAGGCTTCTTTTTCCTTGCGCTGTTCCTCTCCCACCTCTTGAGACGCCACTTTCTTGGACATATCAGTCTGAAATTCGTCCAATAAAACTTGGTAAACCTCACTTGAAATTTTAGTCGTTGGTCTTGCTTCTATCTCAACTCCTTTCGTTTTCAAATGGTCTACTGCCCTGTCAAGAGAAATATTTAATTCTCTTAAAACTTTATTTAACCTTATGGTTGGCGTGTCGCTCATATAGTTGTTATCTCTTTTCTATTCGGCCTATACCCTTCGCTTATATACAAATATAACCGCTTAATTTATTCTTCAAATTCAGCCTTCAAAATTTTGAGGACCTCATTTATGGTTTCTTCTTCTAAATCTGTTCTCTTTACCAAATCAGAGGAGTCTAACTCTAAAACACTTCGAGCCGTATCTAATCCGATTTTTTGGAACTCCTTAATAATCCAGCTGTCGATTTCATCTGAGAACTCTGTTAGCTCTACATCTTCTTCAACACCTTCTCTGAACACATCAATTTCATAACCGGTCAGTTGTCCTGCCAAACGGATGTTATGTCCACCTCTACCAATGGCCTTAGAAACTTCTTCTGGCTTCAAATACACCTGAGCCGTTTTCTTTTCTTCATCGATTTTCACACTACTTATTCTAGCAGGTGATAACGCCCGTGTAATCAATAATTGTTGATTATTGGTATGATTAATAACATCAATGTTTTCATTTCCTAATTCTCTCACTATACCATGAATCCTAGAACCCTTCATTCCGACACAGGCTCCTACAGGATCAATTCTATCATCATAAGAATCTACCGCAACCTTTGCTTTCTCACCTGGAATTCGAACCGCTTTTTTGATGGTTATTAATCCATCGAAAACCTCAGGAATCTCTTGAAAGAATAATTGCTCCAAAAACTTCGGTGAAGTCCTCGATAAAATAATCGATGGTTTAGATCCTTTGAGCTCTACCGATTCAATAACACCTCTGATATTATCCCCTTTTCTAAAGAAATCAGAAGGAATTTGTCGATCTTTTGGAAGAATTATTTCATTTCCTTCATCATCGAGAAGAATAACCGCCTTGTGTCTTATATGGTGCACCTCAGCCGTGTAAATTTCACCTTCTAAATCCTTAAACTGCTTGTATATAGTGGTATTGTCGTGCTCGTGGATACGAGAAATCAAATTTTGGCGCAACGAAAGAATAGCTCTTCTTCCTAAATCTAAGAGTTTAACCTCCTCAGAAACATCTTCACCCACCTCAAAGTCGGGTTCTATCTTTCTCGCTTCGGTCAATGAAATTTCTTCATTAGGCTCCTCAACCATTCCATCTTCTACAACAATCCGGTTTCGCCAAATTTCTAAATCTCCCTTGTCAGGGTTAATAATGATATCAAAGTTTTCATCTGAACCAAATTTTTTCTTCAATGCATTGCGAAATACATCTTCCAAAATGGCCATCAGTGTAACTCTGTCAATAAACTTGTCATCCTTAAACTCCGAAAAAGATTCAATTAAAGCTAGATTTTCCATTTAGTCATTTATCATTAAAATGTGATGAGCACTTTTGCCTTTTCAATATGCTCAAATTCTATTTTTTGTCGTTGTGTTATTGTTCTCTTTCCTTTTCCAATTTCTTTAGGCACTCTTTCGTTCCACTCAAGAATAATACATTCTTGCTGGGCTTCAATTAGTTTTCCTTTGAACTGCTCACCCGCTGCATTTACTTCAATTTTTCTCCCAATGTGTTTGGGATACTGTCGAAATTTGACAAGAGGTGAAGTCGCACCACAAGAAGATACTTGAAGCGAGAAATCCTCCTCTTCACGATCTAGATTATGTTCAATTGCTCTGCTGATATCTATACAATCTTGAACAGACACCAATTTATCGCCATCTAGTGTTATATGTATGTGATGATCTGCACCTACAGAGAAATCAACAACAAATAAATCAGAACGCTCTAAGAGCGCTTTTTCCAATAATTCATCAACTTTCTGCTTGAGCAACATATAATTTAATAAAAGAGGGGACCGCAGTCCCCTCATCATTTTTCGAATTATACTGTAAATGTAAACAATTTAATTCATCCTGTTGGCCTACAAGGACTCGAACCTTGAACGACTGAACCAAAATCAGCTGTGTTACCAATTACACCATAGGCCAATACCACAATGCGGCTGCAAATTTAAACTATTCTTATAATTTCCAAAAACTATTTTTTGGTATTTTCGCCAATGGTCTTTTAACTCATGACAAATGAATAAAAATTTTGGAACATTAGAAAAGTATAGCGCATGGTTTTCCTTTGGAATTGCCCTGATTTGTTTTAGTCTAACAGTAGAACCCACGGGGAGCTTTTGGGATGCAGGTGAGTATATTTCTACCTCGGCAAAACTGCAGGTTGGACATCCGCCAGGAGCACCTTTATTCCAAATGATTGGTGCCTTTTTCGCCACTTTTGCGTTTGGAATATCCACCAAAATCGCACTAATGGTAAATATGGTATCCGTATTTTCGAGTGCCTTTACTGTTTTTTTTACTTTTTTAATCACTTCTAATCTTATTCAAAAATTATGGAGTGAAGAGGAACCTAATTCTAAATCGTACTCCTTATCAAAGACCATAGTTATTTTAAGTGGTTCACTTGTAGCTGCTTTAAGTTTGTCCTTTTCAGATAGTTTTTGGTTTAACGCTGTGGAAACAGAAGTTTACGCCATGGCAAGTTTGGTGATGTCCTTATTATTGTGGCTAGGACTAAAATGGTCTGACGAGCTAGATCAACAAAGAGGACACAAATGGTTAATGCTCATCGCTTTTGTGGTAGGTCTTGTTTTTGGAATCCAATTCATGGGCTTTTTGGCTATACCTTCGATAGGTTTACTTTATGCCTTTAAAAAGTATAAAAACTTGGACTGGAAAAAGTTCATCCTAATTAATGTCACAGTTATCGCCATTCTATTTTTAGTCTTTAAATATTCCTTGACATATGTGCTAAGCCTATTTGGTAGTGCAGAAGTATTTTTTGTCAACCAACTTGGTATGCCTTTTAACTCAGGAACCATATTCATGCTGCTTTTATTGAGCGCCTTGTTTTTCTATGCTATAAAGGAGACAAAAAAGAGAGATTGGCCCACGGCTTATCTCATTGTACACTGCACTCTTTTTATGTTTATAGGGTTTTCTACCTGGTTTATGCTTCCCATTAGAGCTAATGCACAAACGGTGGTTAACGAGAATAATCCCGAAGACGCAAGGTCACTTCTCGCATATTACAACCGGGAGCAGTATCCAAGTGTTGAGAGTCCATTTTACGGCGCTTATTTTTCTGACCAATTCGGACCAGCGGGCCTTCCAAAGGATGACAAACCAAAATACGAGAAAGATCTCAAGCTCAGAAAATATGTAATTGTCAATAATTACAAGAACGCTCTTCAACACCCAGACCCTGGTCATGTCGGTCTTTTACCAAGAATGTGGAGTGCACAAAATACAGAGAATTATATGAAGTACTACGGGGCCTTGTCCTTTAGTATAAAACCTGAGTACTACGCCAATGCAGAACTGAGAAATGCGGTCAATAGATTTCAAACCCTTAATAAAGAAGGGCAAGTAGATACTGCACAGTACATTGATTTTTTACGCAACTTTTCAGAATATATCGATGTAAAACCTCCTAGCTTATGGCAAAACATCTATTATATGTTCGACTTTCAATTTGGTTATATGTATATGCGTTACTTGTTTTGGAATTTTGTGGGAAGACAAAATGACGCTCAAGGAAGGTATAACGGAGATGGCGAATGGCTCAGTGGTATATCTTTTATTGATGGTGCAAGGCTAGGTAGCCAAAAAAACTTGCCAAATGACCTGAAAAACAACAAAGCTCGAAATACTTATTTCTTTTTACCCCTTCTCCTAGGACTCATTGGAATGGTGTATCAAGCAAAACGAAACTTAAAACAGTTTTGGGTGCTTATGGTCTTTTTTCTTTTGACGGGGATTGGAATACAATTCTATACCAATCCGGGTATATTTCAACCAAGAGAACGGGACTATTCTTTGGTCGGATCCTTTTTTATCTTCACCCTTTGGATTGGTATTGGAGTCAGTGCCTTGTACAAAGAGTTAGAAAAATTTGTGCAAAAAGAAAAATTAAAATTAGCCATAGCCGTAGGGGCTCTTTGTTTTTTGTGTGTTCCTTTTTTAATGGCAGCCCAAAATTGGGATGATCACGACCGTTCAGGCAAGGAGACTGCGCGTTCTACAGCTATGTCTTATCTGAGCTCTTGCCAAGAAGATGCAGGTGCTATGATTTTTACCATAGGTGACAACGACACCTTTCCTCTTTGGTATGTTCAAGAAATTGAAAATTATCGAACTGATGTACGAGTAATTAACTCTTCTTTATTTGCTACGGATTGGTACATCGACCAAATGAAACGAAAGGCATACGAAAGTGATCCCATTCCATCTCAGCTCTCACATGATAAATATAAATTTGGAACAAGAGATCTTGTGTATTACCAGGCCATCCCGAAATATCAAGATGAAAGATGGGACATCAGCAAATTCATAGATTGGATTGGCAGCGATAGAGAAGAAACAAAATTACGCCACTTACTCAAGCAACAAGGTAGAGATTTGAGCGGATACGAAGAAGGTAATTTAAATATCGTTTATTACCCGACCAACAAAATCAGAGTTCCAGTAGACAAGCAAAAAGTGCTGTCCAATGGCTTAGTCAAGGCTGAAGATAGCGCACTGATAGTAGACTATATCGATATTGATTTACCAAGTGTACTCACAAAAAGCAGAGTGATGATGCTCGACATATTAGCTAATAACAAATGGGAAAGACCTATTTATTTCTCAGGAGGTAGTTTGGATCCAGGAGAATACATTTATTTAAAAGACTATTTGCAATTAGATGGATTGATTTACAAACTCGTTCCGATTATGACAGAAGATCAAGGTGGATTCGACTTAGGTCGTATTGACTCGGAATTAATGTTTGATATAGTCACAAATTGGGAATGGGGCAATGCAGATGATGAAGATGTTTATATCGATCCTCAATCGAAATCACAAGGACTCTCATATCGGTCAAATCTTGCGAGACTATCAGAGCAACTCATAGCTGAAGAAAAATTTGAGAAGGCGGAAACGGTCATGGATTTAGCTGTGAAATATACGCCTATGGATCGCTTTGGTTTTTATACTTTTATGGAACCATTTGCAGAAGGCTATTATCAAATTGGAAAACCAGAAAAAGCCCGGGCTATTCTTAGTGAATTATTTCAAATCTACACTGATCACCTCACCTATTACCAAGACTTATCTATGATTGAAAATTTTACAAAAATCGACCGAATTTACAGTGATTTAGAAGCATTTCGCCGCTGTTTAGACATAGCTGTTAGCGCTGAAGATGTAGAATTCATTCAAGAACCGTCTGCGCAATTCAATTCATTTATAGAAAGTTTCATGAGTTTATTTGGTCAACAAGAAGAACTTTTAGAATCTTCCGAAGTAGAATGATACAAGACCTAAAAAAAGAAATATGTGGTTAAGCGTATTGATTCACTAGGTTGATCAAAGTGTTTGCGTCGAGCTCACCACTTTGACGCCAAAGCATTTTACCTTTTTTATAAATCATTAAGGTAGGAAGACCTTTGATTTTTAAAGCTTGAGCAAGCTCTTGATTCTTTTCTACATCAATTTTAATGACTTTACCTTTGTCTCCAACCGCTGCGGCCACATCGTTAAGAACGGGTTCCATTTGCGTTGAAGCTTCGTTCCATTCGGCATAAAAGTCAAATAGAACTGGAATATTTAAGTCAATTAAATCACCAAATTTAGACATGGGTAATGCGAATTAAATTCATTGCAAGTTATAAAAAATCAAATTATGAACTTAGGAAAGTTTTGATTTTAGTGTGATTAGACCTATTTCTGGCCAAATTCCGTATCGACCTGGATAGCCTAAATGTCCGAACCCTCTGTTTACAATAAGATGATTTTGATTCCTGCTGTATAATCCTGCCCATTGCTTGTAACGGTATTGTATTGGACTCCATTTGAGACCAGGAATTTCAATGCCGATTTGAAAACCATGTGTATGACCGCTCAAGGTGAGCTGAAATTTCTTTTGATCTTTTAAAACCTCTGCTTCCCAGTGGGATGGATCGTGGCTCATTAAAATCTTAAAGTCTTTATCTCCCGTTTGCACACTAGCCTTTTGTAAATCTCCTTTTTTTGGAAACCTTCCCGTTCCCCAATTTTGAACACCTACAATGTGTATTTTTTGCTGCTCTTTTTCAAATGTTACAGTCTCGTCTAACAATACCCTAAATCCCATTTTAGATTGAAAGTCAATGAGCTGATCTACATCTTTCTGTTGCAGTTCATCTGTCTCATGAGGATAGTAATCACCATAATCGTGATTGCCTAACACTGAAAACTTGCCATAATTAGCGTTTACTCGCGAAAACATTTCGATATATTTTTCAGCTTCGTCTGACAAATTATTGACCATATCTCCTGTAAATAGCACTGCATCTGCTTCTAATCCTTGAACCATCTTAAGACCTCTCTCGACCTCTTCAGGATCGTCAAAACTACCTGCGTGAAAATCGGATATATGAGCAATTTTGAAGTTATCAAAGGCCTGAGGAAGGTCTGGAAATTCCAAATCATAAGGATGCACTTTAAAATTGTATTTGGAGGATTTTTTCAATCCTAGCATCATCGCAGAAAACGGAGCAAAAGAAGTGGCGATGGCCACCCCTGCTATAAATCTTCTTCGTTCGGGATAATAAGGAGTTGGATTTACTTTGCGATTCAAAAGCCAGTTTCTCAATAGCAAAAAAAGACGATAGACATCATCAATTAATGAAAAACAGGATGCGATAAACACAAGTACAAAAAAGCTACCTAAGACACCCAAAGACAAATCATAATTCAATGGTTTGACTCCATCAACGTATTGCCGTTGTTGCATAACCCAAAAAATCCAAGCCGAAAAGACTCCAAAAAAATAAAGAACCTTTATCAGGGTATTATACAGTATTCTTTTATAGACTTGATAGGCGTAAATCGCCAATCCCAAATAAAAGACAACAAAAACGATTTGAGCTGCACTCATTTATTAGATTTCTTTTTCATTCGCAATTTTTACTATCTCCATAAGTTTGTCCAATTGAAGCGTTCTCAATTCAAAATCCAATGGATTCGATATCATAGACATTTTGGGCTTACTCACGCCAATAGACGTTTGTTCAAAAGTTGTGCCAGAGAGATGAATTGCCTCAAAATTATATTTTCTAAAAATGGCAGCCTCTTGTTTTCCTATTCCACTGCCCGGCATAAGGGTTACGTTACTCGCTTTCTTTTTGAGTTCGAGCAATAATTCTAGACCTAAGGTGGCCTTATCTTTTAAACCCGAGGTCAACAAAGTGTCTACACCTGCTTTATCTAATATTTCTAAGGATTCTAGAGGATTATCAACCCAATCAAAGGCACGATGAAAAGTAACCTTTAAACCTTCGGCGGCCTTAAGTAAAAAATTAAGTGCTCGCCTGTCGATATGGTTTTGTTCAGTTAAGCATCCAAAAACTACGCCTTCGACCCCTAAAGTTTTGAAAACCTTGATGTCGTTTTTCATCGTGTTCAATTCAACTTCTGAATAAGTAAAATGGCCTCGTCTAGGTCGGATCATTACCCGGATAGGAATATCAAGCTCAGTCAAAAACGCCTGAGCCACACCTAGGGAAGGAGTTAATCCACCTAATTCGAGGGCCGAACACAATTCTACTCTATTAACTTGACTTTGTTTAATTCCAAAAATGGAATTAATATCATCTGTGCAAACTTCTACAATCATGTGTGCTTAAATTGTATATTTAGTTCCTTCAATTGATACTCCAAATGAAAAGACGAAAGTTCATAAAAAAATCTGGTTTAAGTGTTGGCGGAATGTTAACATTTGCTCAAGTCAAAGCAAATACGGATGTTTTTGGCACAGAAAAACAATCCATCCGAAAACCTGTTTGTATTGCCACATGGAATGTTGAAAATGCAACCCAAGCAGCATGGTCAGTTTTAAAAGTAGATGGTAGTGCTCTGGACGCAGTTGAGACAGGAGCAAAAGTAGAAGAGGCAGATATAAACAATCAAACCGTTGGAAAAGGAGGTCGTCCCGACCGAGAAGGTAATGTTACTCTCGATGCGAGTATTATGGACCACCAAGGAAATTGCGGCTCTGTGGTTTGTATGCAAAACATAACCCATGCGATTTCTGTTGCCCGTAAAGTGATGGAAAATACTCCACATGTAATGCTAGCGGGAAAAGGAGCTAAACAATTTGCCATTGAACAAGGATATGAAGCTGAAAATTTGCTAACCCCAAAATCCGCAGAAGAATATCAAAAATGGCTTAAAACCTCCAACTATGAACCTGTAATTAATATAGAAAATCACGACACTATTGGTATGCTAGCCCTTGATGCTCAAGGAAATTTGGCTGGAGGATGTACAACTAGTGGTATGGCCTATAAAATGGCGGGGCGTGTTGGAGACTCTCCTATCATAGGCGCTGGCCTTTTTGTCGATCAAAAAGTTGGCGCTGCAACAGCGACAGGCATGGGAGAAGAAGTCTTAAAAACTGTAGGCAGTTTTCTAGTCGTTGAACTTATGAGACAAGGACATTCTCCTGACAAAGCATGTCAAATCGCTGTTGAACGAATCGTGGAAAACAATCCTGAATATCAAAAAATACAAATTGGATATATCGCACTGGATAAATACGGAAATAGCGGCGCTTATTGTATTCATCCTGGATTTAATTACAGGAGATTTGATACCAAAGGACATCAATTAATTACACCCGGAAGTCACCTCTAAACTTATGGCCATGCAAACGGAACAATCCGCAAAAAAACGACTCTTTTTACTTGACGCTTATGCATTGATTTTTAGAGGTTATTACGCCTTGATTAAAAACCCTAGGGTGAATTCAAAAGGGCTTGATACCTCAGCTATAATGGGATTTGTCAATGCACTATTCGATGTTATCAACAAGGAAAAACCAGAACTCTTAGGAGTTTGTTTTGACAAGGGAGGGAGTGTTGAACGTACGGCATTATTCTCTGAGTACAAAGCCAATAGACACGAAACGCCAGAAGCTATTAAAGTAGCGGTACCTTACATTGAAAAAATCCTCAATGGATTAAAAATTCCAGTGGTCGTAAAAGAAGGGTATGAAGCAGATGACCTTATCGGAACCCTAGCCAAGAAGGCTGAAAAAGAAGACTTTACCGTCTATATGGTGACACCAGACAAAGATTTCGGGCAACTTGTGTCAGATAACGTATATATGTACAGACCTGGAAAAGGAGGGTCTGGTCCAGAGGTTTGGGGGGTTCCTCAAATTCAAGAGCGTTTTGGAGTACAGCGTCCCGAGCAGGTCATCGACTATCTTGGGATGATGGGAGATGCTAGTGACAATATCCCCGGTTTACCTGGGGTTGGTGATAAAACAGCAAAAAAATTATTAGAGGAATTTGATTCTTTGGAAAACCTTTTAGAAAACACCCATTTGCTAAAGGGAAAGATGAAAGAAAAAATAGAGGCCAATGCAGAACTCGGTAAATTATCCAAGGTATTAGCTACCATTAAGATTGATTGTGAGATCGATTTTGACCCTAAAGCTTTTGTCCTAGAAAAACCAAAACTCTCAGCCGTTTATGAGATATTTGATGAACTGGAGTTTAGAAGAGCCAAAACAACCTTGACCAAATTATTTTCTAATGCCGCTGAAAATGAGTCTCAAGCTTCAGACAATGCGGCCGCTTCAAACACACCAGGTGAAGGACAATTTAATCTATTTGACAGTACTTTAGAACAACAAGATAACGGCCGATTAGACGTCAAAAAAACAACTCATCTTTATCAATGTGTCAATAATCCTTTACTATTTGAACACTTTCTAAATGAACTCGGCAAACAAACTGAGGTGAGTTTTGATACAGAAACAACCTCGCTGAATCCTTTGGAAGCTGAGCTGGTAGGAATATCTTTTTCTTGGAGCGCACATAAAGCCTATTATTTGCATCTCGAAGATGAAGAAAAAGAAACCTCCATTTGGCTAGAAAAACTCATACCCTTTTTTGAAAATATAGGAGTACTAAAAATCGGTCAAAATTTAAAGTATGATATCAAAGTACTTAGAAAGTATGGCATAGAAGTAAAAGGTCCTTTATTCGACACCATGTTGGCGCATTATTTAATCAATCCAGATATGCGTCATAATATGACAGTGCTATCAGAGACCTATCTGAACTACAGTCCTATTGAAATCACCCAGCTCATAGGTAAAAAGGGGAAAGGTCAAAAAAGCATGCGAGACGTTTCTTTAACTCAACTCACAGAATACGCTGCTGAAGACGCCGATATTACCTTTCAGCTTTATGCCCTATTCAAAGACGAATTAAAATCGGCAAATCTTGATCAGCTTTTTAATGAGGTTGAAATTCCACTATTGAATGTTTTAGCTGCTATGGAACTTGAAGGTGTAAATCTCGACACCTCTTATCTCGAAGGACTAAATCGCGAGCTCACATCTGATATCGACAATTTAGAACAGGCTGTTTATCAAAAGGCCGGTCGTGATTTCAATATCGCTTCGCCCAAACAACTCGGAGTGGTTCTTTTTGAAGACTTAAAGCTTGTTGATAAGCCCAAAAAGACCAAGACAGGTCAATATGCTACCTCTGAAGATATTTTGGTCGAATTGGCAAAGTCTCATGAAATTGCTTCGAATATTTTAGAATATCGAGGGTTGGCTAAACTCAAAAGCACATATGTTGAAGCCTTACCACAACAGTTAAATCTCCAAACTAAACGAATTCACACAGAGTACATGCAAACCGTAGCCGCAACAGGACGTTTGAGCAGTAATAATCCAAATCTTCAGAACATCCCCATTCGCACAGAACGGGGAAAGGCCGTTCGTAAAGCATTTGTTCCAAAGGATGATAATTACGTTCTATTGGCCGCAGATTACTCACAAATTGAGTTGAGAATTATTGCCGCATTAGCCAAAGAAGAAAACATGATTAAGGCCTTTCAAAATGACTTTGACATCCATGCAGATACCGCTTCAAAAGTATTTAATGTTCACATTGAAGAAGTAAGTCGTACGCAGAGAAGCCACGCGAAGACGGTGAATTTTGGAATTATTTATGGAGTATCTGCCTTTGGCTTGAGCAATCAAACAGATTTAAGTCGAAAAGAGGCCAAAGCGCTTATCGACACCTATTACGAAACTTACCCCAGGTTGAGGGCTTATATGCAAGATCAAGTCAACTCGGCGAGAGAAAATGGCTATGTCGAGACCATATTGGGTCGCAGAAGATATCTCAAAGACATCAATTCAAGAAATGCCATTGTTCGAGGGGCAGCAGAGCGAAACGCTGTAAACGCTCCTATACAAGGATCAGCAGCGGATATCATTAAACTCGCCATGATAGAAATTCACGAAGAACTTAAAAGCAAAAATTTAAAAAGTAAAATGTTGCTTCAAGTTCACGATGAACTAGTATTTGATGCGCACAAAGACGAAATAGATGCACTTCAAAAGTTAATCGTTAGCGCTATGGAAAATGCGTATACTTTTGAGGTTCCATTAAAGGTGGATGTGGGCTTAGGTAGTGATTGGTTAGAAGCGCACTAGAAGACGCAGAGTTACTGCAATTAAAAGGCCTTTTAAAAAAAGTGCAAAGCATTTGTAAATCAACAAAGTTATTGTACATTTGCAGCCCGTAAATTATCGGATTCATTTAATACACTTTAAAGCGTGGATACATTAAGTTACAAGACAATATCAGCAAAAGCTACAACTGTAGACAAACAGTGGTTACTCGTCAATGCCGAAGGAGAAACATTAGGTAGAATGGCATCTAAAGTAGCTAAACTCTTAAGAGGAAAGCACAAGCCAAACTTCACTCCGCACGTAGATTGTGGAGACAACGTTGTTATCATCAACGCTGAAAAAATCGTTTTAAAGGGTAAGAAAGCAACAGATAAAGTTTACATCAGACACACTGGATACCCAGGTGGTCAAAAAACAACGACTTCTCAAACTCTTTTTCAACAACATCCTGAGCGTATTATTGAAAATGCTGTGAAAGGAATGCTCCCAAAAAACAGATTAGGATCAGAGTTGTTTAGAAATCTAAGAGTTTATGTAGGTGGCCAGCACCAACAAGAAGCTCAAAAACCTGTAGAAATTAACTTAAACGAATTCAATTAGAATGGATATTATTCACAAAATTGGAAGAAGAAAAACTGCTGTCGCCAGAATATACCTAAGCGAGGGTAATGGAGAAGTAACAGTGAACAAGCGTCCACTAGAAGAATACTTTACAACAGGAACTTTACAGTATAAAGTAAATCAACCTTTCGAATTAACAGAAACGGCTGGAAAATACAATGTAAACGTAAACGTTTATGGAGGAGGAATTACAGGACAAGCAGAAGCAGTTCGTTTGGCGATCTCAAGAGCGCTATGCCAAATAGACGAAGAAAATAGAAACGCATTAAAACCAGAAGGTTTACTCACTAGAGATCCAAGAATGGTAGAGCGCAAAAAATTCGGTCAGAAAAAAGCGAGAAAAAAGTTCCAGTTCTCGAAAAGATAATTTTAGAGGAACACAAATTATTAATTTGTTCATTGAAAGCTCTTACGCACAAACCTAAGTCTCTCAGAGACAGGTTTAGTTTAGTATCTAAACGATAAAGGCGATTTTTTAAAATGACCACTTTACCGTTGCTCATTCAAGAACGTAAACTAAAAAAAATGGCAAAAATTGACGTAAAAGGTCTTTTAGACGCTGGTGTACACTTTGGACACCTTACAAGAAAGTGGAATCCAAACATGGCTCCTTACATTTATATGGAGCGAAACGGAATTCACGTAATTAATCTCTACAAAACAGCTGCAAAATTAGGCGAAGCCAACGAAGCATTGAAGAAAATCGCTGCTTCAGGAAGAAAGATTTTATTTGTAGCGACAAAAAAACAAGCAAAAGATATCGTTGCTGAAAAAGTTTCGAACGTAAACATGCCTTACATCACCGAAAGGTGGCCAGGTGGTATGTTGACAAACTTCGTAACGATTAGAAAAGCCATTAAGAAAATGTCTGCCATCGATCGAATGAAGAAAGATGGTACCTTTAATACGCTTTCGAAAAAAGAAAGACTTCAAGTTGATCGTCTTAGAACCAAACTTGAAAAGAATCTTGGTTCAATTGCTGATATGACAAGACTTCCAGGCGCTCTATTTATTGTAGACACCATGAGAGAACACATCGCAGTTAAGGAAGCTCTACGCCTGAACATCCCAATCTTTGCAATAGTAGATACCAATTGTGACCCAAACCCAATTGATTTTGTAATTCCAGCGAATGATGACGCTGGTAAATCAATCAATGTGATTTTAACTGAGGTTACAAACGCCATAGCCGAAGGACTCGCTGAACGCAAATCTGAAAAACAAGACAAAAAAGAGGGTGCACAAGAAGAAGTTACTCCAAAAGTTGAAGTAAAAGCTGAAGTTGCTGAGGTGGAAGAAGTTAAAGCTGAACCAGTGGCCGAGCAGGTCAAAGAAAGTACCGAGGCTCCTGCAGAAGAGTCTGCAGCTGAGGAATCAGCAGCAGAAGAAAGTCCAAAAGAATAATTCAATCACAAACAATTAAACAGAATATGGCAAAGATTACAGCTGCTGAAGTAAATCAGCTAAGAAAAACAACTGGAGCCGGAATGATGGATTGTAAAAAAGCTTTAGTTGAATCTGAAGGAGACTTTGACAAAGCAATTGAAATCCTCCGTAAAAAAGGACAGAAAGTAGCCGCTAAAAGAGCTGACCGCGACTCTTCTGAAGGTGCAGCTATTGCTAAAGTGAATTCTGAAGCAAATGCTGGGGTAATTATTTCTCTTAACTGCGAAACAGACTTTGTTGCTAAAAATGAGTCTTTTGTAGCTCTTGCAAACGCTATGGCTGAGTTAGCTCTCACTTGCGGTTCAAAAGATGAATTATTAAGTGCCTCTATGGAAGGCATGAGTGTTCAAGATAAACTTGTTGAGCAAACAGGGGTTATAGGTGAAAAAATTGAAATTGGTGGTTTCGCTCGTGTTGAATCTTCTTTCGTGGGTTCATACATACACGCAGGAAACAAAATAGCTACTTTAGTAGGTTTATCCAAAAACGTTGAAGGTGCACAAGAATGTGCGAAAAATGTTGCTATGCAGGCTGCTGCAATGAACCCTATCGCACTTAATGAAGAAGGAGTTGATCAATCAACGATTGACAAGGAAATCGAAATTGCCAAAGATCAATTACGAGCTGAAGGAAAACCTGAGGCAATGCTAGACAATATCGCCAAAGGAAAGATCAAACGTTTCTTCAAGGATAACACACTAGTCAACCAAGATTATATTAAGGATTCTAAGGTAAGTGTTGCGAATTACGTAAAATCAATAGACGTTGAATTATCCGTTGTAGATTTTAAAAGAGTAGCACTCGGTTAATCTTTTAGATTGAGAATAGTTTCAAAAGCCATCTTAACAGATGGCTTTTTTCATTATTTTTGCCACGTTAGCTTTCCGACATGCAATACAAGAGAATACTACTAAAATTAAGCGGTGAAGCCCTTATGGGGCAACAGAATTACGGTATAGATTCCTCTCGTTTGAAGGAATATGCCCTAGAAATTAAAAAAGTTCAAGAAGAAAACGTCGAAATTGCCATTGTCATTGGTGGGGGTAATATCTTCCGAGGATTGGCAGCCGCAGGACAAGGCATGGACCGAGTTCAAGGTGACCATATGGGTATGCTCGCTACGGTAATCAATGCATTAGCACTGCAAAGTGCATTAGAAATCGAAGGTGTCAGTACAAGAGTTCAAACAGCGATTAAAATAGATGAAGTTGCTGAGCCATTTATTCGTCGAAGAGCTATACGCCATCTCGAAAAGGGTCGAGTAGTGATTTTTGGAGCCGGAACGGGAAATCCTTATTTCACAACAGATTCAGCCGCTGTATTGAGAGCTATTGAAATTGATGCAGATGTCATTTTAAAAGGGACTAGAGTCGATGGAATTTACAATGCAGATCCCGAAAAAGATCAGCATGCCAAAAAATACAATAACATTACTTTTGAAGACGTACTCTCTAAAGGGTTAAAAGTTATGGATACCACAGCATTTACTTTGAGTCAGGAAAACAATTTACCAATAGTAGTCTTTGATATGAATACTAAAAAAAACCTATTCAAAGTTGTTTCTGGTGAACCTATTGGAACTACAGTTAACGTGTAAGAAAATACAATTAAAATGATATAGTCTTATGGAAGAAGAAATAGAATTCATTGTAGACAGTGCAAAAGAAAGTATGGATAAAGCCATAAACCACTTGGATAAGGCCTTTCTAAAGATTAGAGCAGGTAAAGCAAGTCCTGTAATGCTTTCTTCAGTTATGGTAGAATACTACGGAAGTCAAACACCTCTATCTCAAGTTTCAAATATCAATACACCAGATGCGCGAACAATTACGGTTCAGGCATGGGAAAAAGACTTACTACATGAGATTGAAAAAGCTATCCAGAATGCAAATTTAGGATTCAATCCTATGAATAATGGAGAACAACTTATTATTAGTGTACCTCCACTTACTGAAGAAAGGCGTATTCAATTAGTGAGACAAGCCAAGTCTGAATCTGAGGATGCTAAGGTGGGGATTCGCTCGGCACGACAAGATGCCAACAAAGAGTTGAAAAAATTGGATATTTCAGAAGATGTTTTAAAAAACAATGAAACTGATATCCAAGATTTAACAGATCGCTATACTAAAAAAATAGAACAGGCTTTTCAATCCAAGGAAAGTGAAATTATGAAGGTATAACTTCAATTGAATCACGGTAAATGTTGCTAGATATTTTCAATGGCTTTTGGGCAAGTGTCGCTAGATTAATACTTCGCAACAGAATATTGTGGTTGAGTTTAATTGTTATACTCACTGGATTTTTTATCTCGCAATTTCCAAAAATTCAATTTTCAAATTCAGAGGTATCTGTTCTTCCTAACGATCACCCTGACATCATTAGATACAATCAATTTCTAAACCAATTTGGACAAGAAGATAACGCAATTGTTATAGGCCTTGAGTTAGATAAACTCAACGAATCCCAGGTTTTAAAGGCTTGGAATCGAATGAATAAAAAACTTCAGGCCTCTCCGGAAATTACCCAAATTATTTCACTCGACAACTTACAATTACTCTTTAGGAACGAAGACAACAAGATTGTGAGTACTTCTCTTGAGATTGCCGAAGATTCTGAAAGTTTCTCAAAAAATGTAATACTCAAACTGACCGACAGCCTTCCATTTTACGAAAATATCATCTATAACAAAGAAGCCAATGCTATACGCACTGTGGCTTATCTGGATTCAGATTTAGTCGATACTGCCGTACGAAACACCTTTATCGTCAATGACTTTATTCCAATAGTGAATGAATTTGAAGAAATATCTGGTCTTGACGCAAGAATCTCTGGTATGCCTTACATAAGGACAATGAATGCGGAACAGCTCAAAACAGAAATGATCATTTTTGTGATTGCTGCATTACTTATTACCGCATTAATTTTCTTTTTGTTCTTCAGAAGTTATCGCGCAACTTTTATATCCATGCTTGTTGTTTTGATTGGTGTTATTTGGTCTTTTGGAACATTAGCTATACTGCAATATGAAATTACTGTCTTAACTGCACTCATTCCTCCCTTGATTATTGTCATCGGAATTCCAAATTGTATTTTTCTGATCAATAAATACCAACAAGAAATTAAAAAACATGGTATACAAGCGCTATCACTGATAAGAGTCATTGAAAAAATAGGTAATGCTACACTGATGACTAATATGACTACAGCCCTGGGATTCGCTACATTCATTATTTTAGACAGCCGTCTCTTAGTCGAATTTGGAGTAGTTGCCTCTTCAAATATTATAGGAATTTTTATCCTTTCTTTACTTATTATCCCCATCATATACAGCTATATGAGTGTTCCTAAAAAGCAACACTTAGAACATCTCAATCAACCTTGGATTTACAAATTGATTAAAGCCATGAAAATGACCGTAAAGGAGCACAAGAAATGGGTTTACATCATCACTATTGTTGTCTTAATTTTTAGTATCGTAGGAATATTTCAAATCAAAATTACGGGGAGTAGAATTGAAGATCTTCCAAAAAAAACCGAATTCTATGAAGACATCATGTTTTTTGAAGATAACTTCAATGGCATATTGCCCTTAGAAATTGTGGTAGATACCAAATCTGAAAAGGGTGTATTGAGAAACGTAAATCTCAGAAGAATTAATCGTTTAGGGGATAGTCTAATGACTCAAGAAAGCCTTTCTCCTCCTTTCTCTGTAGTCAACTTAGTCAAATACCTCAAACAGGCATATTACAAAGGGCTTCCTAAATACTATGATCTTCCTAGTAATCAAGAAGGCAATTTTATTTTAGATGCTCTTGACGAAGGTACAGATGAGAATATCATCCAAAATTACGTTGACTCTAGAGGTCAAAGTGCTAGAATCACCGTTTATATGAAAGACGTCAAAACGGATGAAATGGAGCAAATTCAAAGCAAATTGCAAACTCAAATTGACAACATATTCCCAAAGAATCGCTTTGATGTTTATCTCACTGGAAAAGCCCTATTATTCTTGAAAGGAACAAAGTATTTGGTTCAAAACTTATTGCTATCCCTTGGTTTAGCTATATTCCTTATCGCTTTGTTTATGGCGTACTTATTTCGATCTACTAAGATGATTTTGATTTCGCTAGTCCCTAATCTTCTTCCGTTAATTATTACAGGTGGACTTATGGGGTTTTTGGGCATTCCTATAAAGCCTTCTACTATTTTGATTTTCAGCATAGCCTTTGGTATTTCTGTGGACGATACCATTCACTTTTTAGCCAAATACCGACAAGAATTAATCGCATCAAAATGGGCCATAAAAAAATCTGTGTACAATGCGTTGACCGAAACTGGAGTGAGCATGTTTTATACCTCGATCGTGTTATTTTTCGGATTTTCGGTCTTTATAATCTCGAGCTATGGAGGAACTAAAGCCTTAGGTGGATTAGTCTCATTGACCCTGTTATTCGCTATGCTTTCCAATCTAATTCTATTACCCTCTTTACTGCTCACACTAGAGCGAAGTATTGCTAATAAAAAGGTTTTAAAAGAACCACAAATCGATATTCTTCCCAAGGAAAGCAAATCTTAAAACTTTCCTTTAAAAACTTATCTTTGCGGTGAAAACCCAGTGAGATGAAACATCAAACAATAAAAGAACTCCTTTCGAATCATAATATTGGCGAAACTACTGAACTAAACGGTTGGGTAAAAACCTTTAGAAGCAATCGGTTCATAGCCTTGAACGACGGTTCAACATTACAAAATCTTCAATGCGTAATTGACTTTGAAAATCTTGAAGAGTCTTTGATTAAAAAAATCACATCAGGAGCGGCAATTCATGTGAAAGGTCCCCTAGTTGAGAGCCAAGGTAAGGGGCAATTTATTGAACTTCAGGTAGAAGAAATAATAATTTTGGGAGAGGCTGATGCCGAAACTTATCCCATTCAGCCAAAAAAACACAGCCTAGAATTTTTGAGAGAAAAAGCACATTTACGAGTCAGAACAAACACTTTTGCTGCTATTATGCGCGTTCGTTCTGCTTTGGCTTTTGCAGTTCACCAATATTTTCAAAAGGAAGGGTTTTACTATATGAACACGCCAATTGTCACCGCCAGTGATGCTGAAGGAGCAGGAGAAACCTTTAATGTGAGCACCTTGGATAAAAAGAATCCTCCACTAAACGAAGAAGGTGAAATAAATTTTAAAGAAGACTTCTTCGGGAAAGAAACAAATCTAACTGTTTCGGGCCAACTAGAAGCTGAGACTTACGCCATGGGTCTAGGAAAAGTATACACCTTTGGGCCTACTTTTAGAGCAGAAAATTCGAACACTTCAAGACATCTAGCCGAATTTTGGATGATCGAACCTGAGATGGCTTTCTACGATCTCGATGACAATATGGATTTAGCTGAGGACTTTATTAAATCAACTATTGCTTACGTTCTCGAACATTGTAAAGAAGATTTGAACTTTCTTGACAAGCGCATGGCTGACGAAGAAAAACAAAAACCACAGGTTGAACGCAGTGACATGACACTTATGGAGCGTCTGCATTTTGTGGTATCAAATGAATTTAAGCGTGTCAGTTATACTGAAGCCATTGATGTCTTAAAAAATAGCAAGCCCAACAAAAAGAAAAAATTCAAATTCCCTGTTAATGAATGGGGCGTCGATTTACAAAGCGAACACGAGAGATACTTAGTAGAAAAACATTTTAAATGTCCAGTGATTTTATTTGATTATCCCGCAGATATTAAAGCATTTTATATGCGACTTAATGAAGATGAAAAAACGGTTCGAGCTATGGATATCCTCTTCCCTGGAATTGGTGAAATTGTAGGAGGGTCTCAACGTGAAGAGCGCTATGAAGTATTGGTTGATAAAATGAAAAAACTTGGAATTGAAGAAGAGGAACTTTGGTGGTATCTTGATTTGAGAAAATTTGGTACTGCAGTTCACAGCGGATTTGGTCTTGGTTTCGAACGCTTGGTATTGTTTGTCACTGGAATGGGTAATATTCGTGATGTAATACCTTACCCACGCACGCCACAAAATGCTTCATTCTAATCTATGCTCAAACAAAATCTTCAACTAAAAATATCGCAAAAGCTATCACCGCAGCAAATTCAATTGATGAAATTGATTCAACTGCCAACTTTAGCTTTTGAAAACCGAATCAAACAAGAAATTGAAGAAAACCCAGCACTAGAGACAGGTAAAGAAGTTGCTGAACATGATGAATATGGCTCATCTGACGAATTCGATCAAGACAATCAAGTCATAGATACCTCTGACATAGATATCGATTCCTACCTCAGTGACGACGAAATTCCCAACTACCGATTGAGCAGTAACAATTATGCAAACTCTGAAGAAGATAAGCATATTCCATATGCTGCGGGAATATCATTTCATCAACAACTGCTTCAACAATTAAATACATTTACCCTTGAAGATAAATTTTGGGAAATAGCTGAATACCTGATTGGAAGTATTGACGAAACTGGATATATAAGGAGAGAAATTGACGACATCATTGACGACCTAGCCTTTACTAGAAATCTTTTTGCAGAAAAGGAAGACATTCAAAATGTACTTGAACTTATACAAACCTTTGATCCTGCTGGCATTGGAGCCCGAAATTTAGAAGAGTGCTTACTGATTCAGCTCAAAAGAAAAGAGCAGACCGCCGAAATCACTCATGCTATTACACTAATCGAAGAACATTTTGAGCAGTTTACCAAAAAACACTATCAAAAAATTATTTCAAAATTAAAAATTAGTGAAGACCAATTAAAAGAGGTTATTACAGAAATTGAAAAACTAAATCCCAAGCCAGGAAGTTCATTTGGTTCAAGTTCAAAGGTGGTTGAACAAATCATTCCTGATTTCAGCATACGGATAATAGATGGTGATTTACAGCTTCAATTAAATAATCGCAACATACCAGATTTGCACGTCAGTCGAAATTACAGCGAAATGCTTCAAAGTTTTAAAGACAGCAAGAGCAATGATAAAAAACAAAGAGATACTGTACTTTTTATCAAGCAAAAACTCGACGCAGCAAAATGGTTTATCGACGCTATTAAACAGCGTTATCAAACACTTTTTATGACCATGAATGCCATTATGCATTATCAACAAGAATACTTTTTATCGGGAGACGAAAGTGATTTGCGACCCATGATATTAAGAGATATAGCAGAGGAAATTGGCATGGACGTATCTACCGTTTCTAGAGTTGCAAATAGTAAATATGTAGACACTCCGTATGGAACCAAGCTTATAAAGACCTTTTTTTCTGAATCTATGACCAATGAGTCTGGGGAAGAAATCTCTACCAAAGAAATCAAGAGTATTCTCGGAGAAGTGATCGAAAATGAAAGCAAGAAAAAGCCTTTAACCGATGAAGTTCTAGCAAGTAAACTCAAAGAAAAAGGTTATCCTATAGCTCGAAGGACTATTGCCAAATATCGAGAACAATTGGGTTATCCTGTGGCTCGATTGAGAAAAAAACTATAAAATATAAAAGACAAGGCCAATCTCTAATCTCCGGCCTATAAGAGGTTCGCTGTTTAGCACCTTTCCTTCTTTAAAGATATCATTGAGATCGTAGTATAAACTTAGATTAAAAGTGTTAAAACCTAGACTTACACCACCGCTCACCATAAAGTGTCGTAAATCATTGTTCAGAAATCGCAAGTCATTTGAATTTCTGACGACCTTTGAAAAAGAGTAAGGACTGAATCGGAGTAAAATTCCAGGATAAAACCTCCAAAATCGATAAGAAGATGGCGTCGAATTTCTAAACCTTAGCTCGATTGGCATCTCTAGACCAAATGACCCGATTTTAGAACGTTTAAAGTCTAAATCCTCCGTAGAGTAAACAATGACGTCATCGGTATTTTTAGTGGCGACTAAGTTGGTGTAAAGTGCATTGGTGAAGAACCCTATCCCCCATCCAATTCCAAAGGTTCTACTGGAATTCAAAGGAATGTCTTTGATGAATCCAGCTCTAAATCCATAGGAAAGGTTTTGATTAATCACTGGTTCTGTCTGAGAAGAGATTACACCTATCTGGGTAACCAAATAAAATTGATCTTCTAGATAAAGGGAGTCAATATCTGTAGAATTGGTCATTGACCTTTGCGCATTTACTGTAACCACGGTAAGAATCCCCAGAAAAAAAAGTCGCATATCACTCATTTGATAAAAAAAAACGCCCCATATAGGGGCGTTTTTTCAAGTCTAAAACTCTTTATTTTAAATTGTTAAAAGCATCTCCCTCGTAAGTAGTATAATTTACTTTTAAGGCATTCACTTTTCTCAATTCTTGTTTGATATCCATAATTAAACCCATGTTTGCATTACGATCTACCTTTAAAGCAGTCGTAAGAACATTTTGTAATTCTTGGGGTTTCTTGGCTCGCTCTCCGAGGATATATGAACCAACTTCGTCCACATTAGCAAACTTGTCGTTCAGTTGAATCTTTGGCTCTTCACCAAAAACACTCATGTATTCCCGAGTTGGCTTTCCAACGTAAATGTATATTACGCGGTCTTTCTTTTCTAGTTTTTTAATCTGATTTGCATTTGGCAACTGATTCTCGACTAGTAAAGAGCTATCTTTCATCGTTGTTACTGTCATAAAGAAAAATAACAACATGAAAACGATATCAGGTAATGACGCTGTTGAAACAGCTGGTAAATCACCTTCTTTTTTCTTTGCAAACTTTGCCATGTTTTCTTTAATTTAGTTACTACTTGTCTCTGCCTCAGAGAGTTTCTGTGGAAACAATTCTTGAACAGCTTTAACTTTATCTTTTAAATCATCTCTTACTGAAGAAGGCGTCTCTGGATTTAAATACTCAGCTTCCATCTCAGTAAAGTCTCTCTTGTACAAACGCTGTGCCTCTCTATTTCTAAGCTCATTGTATGCACCAACCAATTCATTTTGGACGGTAATATAAGTCGAATACTTAGTTTCCCGGTCGTTTTTCAATGAAATAATCGCTTTTTGAGGATTATCTGAAGAAGAGTCGTCTTTAGATCCTTTGCAATAATTGCAATACTCAGGACTTCCTGAAGGCGCACCTCCATTGTCTAAAAAGTCCATAGCTGCTTCTTTCAAATCTTTAAGACTCATCAATTGTTCTTCGACAAGTAATTGACCATTCTTATTGATATTAACCGTAAAGATGTTTTTCTGCTTGATAACAACATCTGTATCTGGCGGTTCAATTGGAGGAAGCATACGGTCTAGACCAGCATCTGTTTCGATCGTTGTTGTTACTAAGAAAAATATCAATAACAAAAACGCGATGTCGGCCATAGAACCTGCATTCACTTCCGGTGCTCCTTTTCTTCTAGGCATAATTTATAGATTTAACGTCCTAATATTCTTTTCACTCCCGGAACAATCATTAAAACAATTGCAATGACAACCATGCCAAAGAAAACATTCAATAATGTTCCTATTGTCTTAACTGTACCTACAGTTGTTTCTAATCCTCTTTCGGAACTCACTGCATCAACAACTTCTTGTTCACCTGAAGCTAATGCATAACCAACACCGGTAAGAACCAATGCAGCCACAAGAGTCTTCACAACTTTCATCATACCTCCTGGTGCTGTAAGCATTTTTGAAACTCCAAAAACCAGAGATGATACTGTGGCAATGGCTAATAATAACCACATCACACTGAACATTCCGCTCATTGCTCCACTTTGAATTGCTTCTGATGGTGGCACGTTAGACCCTGGTAACATATACCAAAGGGCTGCCGCAAGCACACCTAAAGCAACAAGTGCTATTTTAACTATTCTGTGCATAATTAATTTCTTTTTAGTTCTTCAAATTAAGATTACTTGCTTTGAACTGTTAACATGTCGATCAGCGAAATAGACGAATCTTCCATGTCATTTACAATTCCATCGATTTTTGCAATGATGTAGTTGTAGAAAATTTGAAGAATAATTGCAGTGATTAATCCAAATACTGTTGTCAATAAGGCCACCTGAATATCTCCTGCGATAAGTGAAGCACTTAAGTTACCTACAGCTGCAATTTTTTGGAAGGCCTGAATCATACCAATTACCGTTCCCATGAAACCAAGCATAGGCGCGATAGCGATAAATAAAGATAACCAAGAAACGTTCTTCTCTAATTGACCCATTTGAACTCCACCATAAGCTACAACAGCTTTCTCAGCAGACTCTACACCTTCACTCGCTCTGTCAAGACCTTGATAGAAGATAGATGCAACAGGACCTTTGGTGTTTCTGCATAATTCTTTAGCTGCCTCAACACCTCCTGAAGCTAATGCCTCTTCAACCTCTGTTCTCAATTTAGCTGTGTTTGTTGTAGCCATATTCAAATAGATGATTCTTTCGATTGCTACAGCTAATCCTAAAATTAAACATAACAAGACAATTCCCATGAACGCAGGTCCACCTTGAATAAATTGTTCTTTCAATACTTGAGAGAACCCTTTAGCTGCTTGAGCTTCCTCTTGAAACATTGCCGCTGAAGAAGCGGTACCTAAAACAAACATTCCAGCAGTAGCTAGACCTAATGATATTTTTTTCATTTTTTTTAGACTTAAATTTTGTTAGTTAACGGTTTAAAGATATAAAAATTATTAAATCACAATGAAGAGAATTCTTTGTTTTACACTACAAATAAGACGATTTGACTTCAACTGCATGTATTTTGATTCCCTAAATCGATAAAGCAATAAACGAAAAAAAAGAAATTTATAAAACCTAAACTTTGTTTATTCAGATATTTCTCCACAAAGAGATTGGTGAAAGGCCCTTTCAAAATCTTCTCGACTTAGGCTTTCAGTTGACAGAAGCATCGCTTTGGCAATGGCCGATTCTGTCGTAATATCTTTTCCAGAAATCACCCCTAAGTCTTTCAAATACAGACTATTCTCATAATATCCCATCATAACTCCACCTCCTATACATTGGGTTACATTCACCACATGTATCCCTGATTCTACCATTTGTGACACTTGGTCTAAAAAATAGTTATACCGAGGTGCATTTCCAGAACCAAAAGTCTCAAGAATTAATACTCTAGGCTTGTACTCGCCTAAATAGCTTTCAAAATAATTTGGATTGAACCCTGGAAATAATTTACATAAAACAACCTCATCGCACATGTTTTGCTTCACATCGAATGGAGAATTTTCTTCCTTTTTTCTCCAAAGGGATTGATGATTAATTTTCATATGAAGACCTGAATCTACCAAAACTGGGTAATTGGGTGACTCAAAAGCCTTGAAATGTTCGGTATTTATTTTAGTCGTTCTATTTGCCCGATAAAGTTTGTATTCGAAATACAGTCCCACTTCTTGAATCACAGGAACTCCATCCTTTTTCAGAATCGCCAATTGTATAGCAGAAATAAGATTCTCCTTAGCATCAGTCCTTAAATCACCTATGGGAAGTTGTGAACCCGTAAAAATTACTGGTTTGTCGAGCTGCTGCAATAAAAATGACACTGCTGAGGATGAATAACTCATAGTGTCACTTCCATGTAAAACAACAAACCCATCAAATTTGAGGTAGTTAGCCTCTATAATTCGGGACATTTCTAACCACTCGCTCAATCCTATATCTGATGAATCTTTAATAAGACTTAGGGTAATCACCTTGAGGTCACAATCTAAATGTGTTATTTCAGGTATGTGTTCGATTAAATGGGCAAAGTCAAAAGGTACTAAAGAACCACTATTGTAATCCTTTTTCATCCCTATCGTTCCACCCGTATATATAATCAGCACTTTAGACATAGAATTCAATCTGATTTTCTAAATAATTCTAAAGCTGTCTTGGTTGTTATTTCAACAACTTGTTCTCTTGGTAGATTGTATAAGGCTGCAATCTTGTCCGCAACTAAGTTAATGTAAGAAGGAATATTACGCTTTCCTCTAAACGGACTAGGCGCTAAATAAGGAGCGTCTGTTTCGAGCACCAATGATTTTAAATCGATTTGATTTAAGAACTGATCGATTTTTCCGTTTTTAAAAGTGACCACTCCTCCTATCCCTAATTTAAAACCTAAATCAATTGCTTTTTGGGCTTGCTCTAAGGAACCTGAAAAACAATGGAAAATGCCGTAAATCGGTTTTGATTTATACGTTTCTAACACTTCAAATATCTCGTCAAATGCTGCTCTACAATGAATTACAATAGGCATATCAAATGATAAGGCCCAATTGATTTGAGTTTCAAAACAAAAGGTTTGTTCCTTGACAAAAGTCTTATCCCAGTATAGATCAATACCAATTTCACCTACCGCAACGTATTCTGCTGAAGATTGACTCAGTTCTCGATAAACGTGGTCCAATTCGAACTTGTAATTTTCATTGACATGTGTCGGATGAAGACCACTCATTAAAAAAATCTCTTGAGGATGTTCTTTTTGCAAGGCTTTCATTCGAGCCGTATAGGTCGAATCAATTGCTGGGAGAAAGAAATGACTGACTCCATCTGCCTTGGCCTTTTCTATTAGGTCTAATCGATCATCATCAAAAGCTTCACCGTAAAGATGAATATGAGTGTCGACAATACCCATCTAAAGTTCTAATGCTTTTTTGATGTCGTTTGCCATCAAATGCTCCACTGGATTTTCTAAAGCTTCTTTAATCGCAACCAAAAACCCAACAGACTCTTTTCCGTCAATAATTCTGTGATCATAAGACAAAGCCAAATACATAACAGGAGCTATGGTAATTTCACCATTTTTAACCACAGGGCGTTCGACTATATTGTGCATTCCTAAAATTGCTGATTGAGGCGGATTAATAATTGGAGTAGATAACATAGAACCAAATACACCTCCATTAGAGATAGTGAAAGTTCCACCTGTCATTTCATCAACAGTAATTTGACCATCTCTAGCTCTAATCGCTAATCTTTTTACTTCAGATTCTACACCCTTAAAGCTCAATTCTTCTGCATTGCGAATCACAGGAACCATCAGTCCTTTAGGACCCGAAACGGCAATGCTGATATCACAAAAATCGTAGGAAATCATTTCTTTTCCGTCAATCATTGAATTAACAGCAGGAAATAACTTAAGCGCCCGAATGCAGGCCAATGTAAAAAATGACATAAAGCCAAGTGAAACCCCATGCTTTTCTTTAAAGGTTTCTTTATAAGCCTTTCTGAGCTCAAAAATGGCAGACATATCGACCTCGTTAAAAGTGGTTAACATGGCTGTTTCGTTTTTGGCTGAAACCAAGCGCTCTGCAACCTTTCTTCTCAACATGGATAATTTGGTTTTCGAATGACCTCGGTTTGCACTATCAGGAGTGTTACCCATGGATATATTTGCTTCTAAAACATCTGCTTTTGTAATTCGACCATCCCTTCCACTACCTTGGACCTCAGAGGCGTCTATACCTTTCTCGTCTAGCAATTTTTTGGCTGATGGGGATGGGGTTCCGGTTGCGTAGTTCTCCGCAGCTGGTGCTGCTACTTTCACTTCAGCCTTAGGCTCTTCTTTTTTCGTGGATGCTTGTATATCTTTTTTAGAACTTCCTTCACTTGGTGCAGCGGCACTAGTGTCGATATGACACACCACTTGACCAACAGCTACAGCATCACCTTCTTCAGCCTTTAGGGTAATTATTCCACTGGCCTCTGCAGGTAATTCAAGGGTTGCCTTATCCGAATCTACCTCAGCGATAGCCTGGTCTTTTTCAACATAATCTCCATCTTGAACTAACCATTCTGCGATTTCGACTTCTGTTATGGATTCCCCGGGAGAAGGGACTTTCATTTCTAGTACCATGGATGCTTTATTTCTAATAGGTTATTTTATCTAAATCTTTATTATTTCTGGTCTTATCAAAGACATATGCGATTACTTGTTGATGTCTTCTCATTGAACGAACTGCACTTCCGGCTGCCGGAGCACCATAAAATCTTCTAGAAGCAACTCTAAAGTTTCTCGCCTTATCGTAGTGCATTAACAAGTGACCCCAAGCACCCATATTTCTAGGTTCTTCTTGAGCCCAAACCAAATCTGTGGCATTCGGATAACGAGATATAATCTGGTTGATTTCAGCCTCAGGTAGTGGAAAGAGTTGTTCTATCCGCACTATGGCCACATCTTTTCTATTCTTATTCTCTTTTTCTTGTAAAAGATCGTAATAGAATTTACCCGTACATAAGACAAGAGTAGTGATTCTTTCTTTTTGTTCTGTTGAATCGTCAATTACCGGCAAAAACGTTCCGTTGGATAATTCTTCTTTAGTAGACAGGACTTTTGGATGTCTTAAAAGACTCTTTGGCGTAAATACAATCAAAGGCTTTCTGTATGCCGCTTTGAGTTGCCTTCTCAATAAATGAAAAAGGTTAGCAGGAGTGGTTACATCTGCTACAAACATATTGTCCTTGGCACAAAGTTGCAGATAACGTTCCATTCTAGCTGAAGAATGTTCTGCGCCCTGACCCTCATATCCATGTGGTAAGAAGAGTACTAAACCATTTTGCATTTTCCACTTGTCTTCTGCCGAAGACAAATACTGATCGATTACGATTTGTGCACCATTACTGAAATCTCCAAATTGGGCTTCCCAAATACAAAGTGTATTTGGACTCGCCATGGCATAACCGTAATCAAAAGCCATTGCTGCATATTCTGACAAGAGCGAGTTATAAATTTGAAACTTACCGTTTTGCTGCTCACCTAATTCGTTTAGAAGTACAACCTCTTCCTCATGCATTTCAGTTTTAGTCACTGCATGTCTATGAGAAAAAGTTCCCCTTTCTACATCTTGACCAGCAATTCGAATATTGTATCCTTCATCAATCAGACTTCCATAGGCTAGTAATTCACCCATGGCCCAGTCTAATGCGTTTCGGTCAAAGTACATTTCATTTCGGGCAGCTATGAGTCGTTCTATCTTTCTTAAAAACTTTTTATCTGCAGGAAGCTCAGTAATTTTTTCAGCCAAAGAATTCAATTTTTCTATGGGATAAGTGGTGTCAATTCGCTTCATCATTTGATATTGATCCGCGAGTTGTGAAAATCCTTTCCACTCATCTTTCATAAAAGGGGTAATGACCGTTTTTTCAATCTTTCGACTATCGATCAAATCCTCTTCGAGCATGTTTTTGTATTCTTCTTCAAGCCTATTTACCTCCCCTTCTACAATGATTCCTTCGGCAATAAGTTGATCTGCGTAAAGGTCTCTTGGGTTTTTATGCTTCGCAATTTTACCGTAGAGTACAGGCTGTGTGAACTTGGGTTCATCGCCTTCATTGTGTCCGTACTTTCGGTATCCCAATAGATCGATAAAAATATCCCTGTGATATCGCATACGGTACTCAAGAGCCATGGTTGTCGCATGCACAACCGCTTCGACATCATCTGCATTTACATGTAAAACTGGAGAAAGCGTAACCTTGGCAACATCAGTGCAATAGGTTGAAGATCGACCGTCTAAATAGTTGGTTGTGAATCCTATTTGATTATTGACCACAATATGAATGGTACCACCTGTTTTATAGGCTTCTAGACGAGCCATTTGAATGCACTCATAAACCACTCCTTGCCCAGAAAAGGCGGCATCACCATGCATCAAAATAGGCAGAATTTCCGTAGTGTCATCTGAGGTATTGTGCTCTTGTTTCGCTCGAACAATACCTTCAACAATACCGTTGACGGTTTCTAAATGAGAAGGATTAGGCGCTATATTTAGATTGACCACCTTACCGTTGTCTGTCTCTCTTTTAGAAGTCCAACCCAAGTGATACTTTACATCTCCATCAAAGATGGCTTCTTCGTAATCTTTACCGTCAAATTCAGAGAAGATTTGTTTGGGTGATTTTCCGAAAATGTTGGTCAGCACATTTAATCTTCCTCTATGCGTCATACCCATTACAAATTCTTTTACTCCTATTTCAGCACCTTTTTCTATTAAGGCATCTAATGCTGGAATTAGTGATTCATTTCCCTCGAGTGAAAATCGCTTTTGGCCCACATACTTAGTGTGTAAAAAGCGCTCGAAAGAAACAGCTTGATTTAATTTTTTGAGCAGATATTTTTTTTGATCAGCCGAAAATGAAGGTCTGTTATCGTTTTCGTTAAGTTTACCCTGAAACCACGCGATGCGCTCGGGAGTTCGAATATACATATACTCTACGCCTATGGAGTGACAGTAAATCCTTTCTAAATGAGAAATGATATCTCTCAACGTCGCTGGACCTATTCCAATGACATCTCCCGCATTGAAGACCTCATCTAGATCTGAAGAAGTCAAGCCGAAATTCGATAAATCTAAATTGGGTTCATAGGTACGACGATCTCGAACAGGGTTGGTCTTCGTAAAAAGATGACCTCTAGTGCGGTAGCCGTCTATGAGTTTGAGCACCTTAAATTCGCGCTGCATTGATTCCGGAGCTTTGTTCACACCATTAGATGCGGTTACTGTTCCTTGATCGGCGATTTCAATATCCCAATCTTCTAAAACACTTTCTGCTCCGAAGTCAAATCCTTGAAAAAAAGCTTTCCAACTGGGCTCTAAGGCATCGGGGTTTTTGAGATACTCCTGGTAGAGCGTCTCAAAATACGACGTATGCGCAGCGTTTAAAAAAGAGAATTTGTTCATTTATGGTGGGTTCAACCCTTATTTAGGCTGTAAATTTACATTAATTGCTTATTTCAGTGCTAGTCCAAATCGACAATATTTCCATCTTTCATGACAAAAATTGGAGATTGTAATATTTTGACCTCTTTTTCGGGGTTTTTAGACACTGCAACAAGATCAGCACTATATCCTGCTTCAAGACGACCTAGGGTGTCATCAACTCCAAGAAGTGATGCGTTAACCACAGTGGCGATATGTAAAGCTTCATTCACAGGCATTCCGGCTTCGTGCATGTAGAAAAACTCTCTTGCGTTTTCGCCGTGTTTAAACACTCCAGCATCCGAACCAAAGGCGATAGGCACACCTCTTTTGTACGCCTTTTCGAATGTGGCTTGCACTTTTTCGCCGCCTATTTCTTTCGCTTTGGCAGCTACCATTGGTGGATAATAACCTGGAATTTCAGCATTGATAGAAACCTGTTTACCCGCTGTAATGGTGGGTACTAAATAGGTGTTTTTTTCGATCATGAGGTCCATGGTATTTTCACTCATCAAGGTTCCGTGCTCAATGGTTTTTATACCTGCTTTTACCGCACGTTGCATACCCTCATCGCCGTGTGCGTGCGCTGCAGTCAACATTCCATAGTCTGCTGCTGTTTCGACAATGGCCCTGATTTCTTCTTCAGTGAATTGTGCGTTTTTACCATTCTTTGTTGTCGAAGTAACACCTCCAGTAGCTGCAATCTTAATGACATTGGCACCGTTTTTATAGCGTTGTCTGACTGCTTTTCGAGCTTCATCTGGTGAATTGACAACACCAAGTGCTGGACCTGGATTTCCCATCAAGGCTGCACTGTAACCAGATGTAGGATCTAAATGTCCTCCTGTTGAACTTATACCTCGACCAGTGGTGAAAATTCTGGGCCCTTCTACGTAGCCTCTTTCAATAGCTTTTTTTAGAGCAATATTGGCTCCTGAACCACCTAAATCTCTGACTGTTGTAAATCCCGCTTGAAGTGTTCTTCTTGCATAGATTGTTGCTCTAAGAGCTACATCTTCAGGATTTAAAACGAAGCGATCAAGCTGTCTTGAAGGCGATGACTCTCCCTCAATATGCACGTGCATATCAATAAAACCCGGCATTACATAAGCTTTGGTCAAGTCGATTACCATGTCTTTCTTTGCTGCCTTTACGAAGCCTGATTTAATTGCGATAATCTTATCGTTTTCAATGATTACAGTTTGTTCATTATTCCAGGTTTTTGAGGCTGAATCAAAAAGAGATCCACAATGCACATAGACTTTCTGGGCACTACTCAGTTGAGATGAAAAAGCTGCTACAACAAGTATTAAAATCGTTCGAATGGTATTCATAAGCTGTTATTTATTCTCTAATTTTTTTCTCCCAACGCAAGGCAGTTAGCAAAGCGTCATCTAGGGGGGTCTCGCTCGACCAACCAAGCACTTGATTAGCTTTTTTGGTGTCAGCAAAAGCTTTTATTACATCCCCTTCGCGCCTTGGTCCTATTCTGTAGGGTAGTTTTTGTTCAGAAATACGTTCAAAGCTCTGAATGACCTCCATCACCGAACTGCCTTTGCCTGTTCCCAAGTTAAAAACCTCGTAATTAGTACTAGCTTTTTGGTTAATTAAGCGCTCTAATGCTTTGACGTGCGCCTTGGCTAAATCTACCACGTAAATATAATCTCTAATACAGGTTCCATCTTCGGTCGAATAATCGTCGCCAAAAACCGAGAGTTCACTTCTTAAGCCAACCGCAGTTTGAGTAATAAAAGGAATTAGATTTTGTGGAATACCAATAGGCAACTCTCCTATTAAAGCAGAAGGATGGGCTCCAATTGGATTGAAATACCTCAAAGAAATTGCATTGAGTTCCGGATAGGCTTTACAGGAATCTTTGATGATTTCTTCACCGATTTGTTTGGTGTTTCCATAAGGCGATAGTGCAGGCTTAATCTCAGCTTCTTCGGTGATTGGAACTTGGTCAGCCTCACCGTACACAGTACATGAAGAGCTAAAAATGAAATTAGCTCTTCCTATTGCGAGTAATTCTTTTAAAAGGTAGACCAAACTCGAAAGATTATTTTCGTAATACATGAGCGGGTCATCCACACTTTCTCCTACTGCTTTAGACGCTGCGAAGTGTATGACACCCTGTATATCAGAATGATCTTTAAAAAAATCGGCAACTGCACCTCGATCTCGTAAGTCAATTTTTTCAAACTGCACATCTTTAGCCGTGATTTGTTTAATACCGTCTAAGACTTTTTCGTCTGAATTACTAAGATCGTCAATAATTACTACTTTATAATTTTTTTCAAGGAGTTCAACCACGGTGTGAGAACCTATAAAGCCGAGTCCCCCTGTGACTAAAATTTTCATTGTTGTTATTTAGGTTTAGTTTACATAATCCAACACCGTTTTGGCGATAAATTCGATTTGGTCGTCTTCTAATTCTGAGTGCATTGGTAAAGAGATAACCTCATCTACCAACTGATTTGTCACACTAAAATCTTCTTCTTTGTAGCTACTGTCTACATATGCTTTTTGACGATGCAGAGGTATAGGGTAGTAAATACCAAAAGGAATTTGCATAACTTTTAAGTGTTCTGCAAGCCCATCTCTTTTGCCTTCTTTGACACGAAGTGTATATTGATGAAATACATGGCAAGTACATTGTGCACATATTCCTTCACAACTACTGACCGTAAGTGGGGTAATGAGGTAAGGACTGTTTTGAAAATAATGGTTGTACTTAATAGCTGCACGTCTTCTCTTGGCATTGTAAGTGTCTAGATGCGGCAGTTTAGCAGCTAGAACAGCCGCTTGTAGAGAATCAAGTCTAGAATTTACACCTACCACATTGTGATGATATCGTTCGTACATTCCGTGATTAACAATTCCTCTTAGGGTATGTGCCAACTCATCATTATTGGTCATCAAAGCTCCTCCATCTCCGTAAGCTCCAAGGTTTTTAGAAGGAAAAAATGAAGTTGCAGAAACATCTCCAATAGTTCCTGCTTTATGTTTTTTATGATTTTTGTCGATGTAATGTGTTCCAATGCCTTGAGCATTATCTTCGATGACAAATAAATTATGTTTTTTCGCCAGTGCTTTAATTTCGTCCATAGGTGCACTTTGGCCGAATAGATGCACAGGGACTATGGCCTTGGTTTTGGATGTAATTGCTCTTTCTATCGCTTTGACATCTATAACAAAAGTTCTTGGGTCGACATCTACTAAAACTGGAGTGAGTCCGAGTAAGGCAATAACCTCAACAGTAGCAGCAAAAGTAAAATCGGCTGTAATCACCTCATCACCAGGTTTAAGCCCAAGGCCCATCATAGCGATTTGCAGGGCGTCGGTTCCATTAGCACAAGGAATAACGTGTTTCACCTCCATATAAGCCTCTAGGTCTGCTTGAAATTTGCGAACCTGCGGACCATTTATGAAAGATGCTTCTTCGAGTATTTGTTCAAAAGAAGATAAAATCTCATTTTTAATGGGCTCAAGTTGACTGACCAAGTCAACCATTTGTATCTTTTTCATCTGTATTTAATTGCTTCAAAGGTAGTAATTCGCGATTTGAATTTTTAATATTGTCTAATATTTGCACCTCGATGTCGTATGTTTACAACTTCCTAATTGAATCGCTCCAATTTTTGGGTAGATTTTCAGATCTTATGTCTCCAAAACTGAGGCTTTTTTTTAAAGGAAGAAAAGGTGTACTGCAATCCATGGAACAATGGAACCCTGACAGAAAAGTCATTTGGATGCACGTTGCTTCTCTCGGTGAATACGAACAGGGTCAGCCGCTGCTCGAACAGCTCAAATATCACTTTACTGATTACGCCATTTTGTTGAGCTTTTTCTCCCCTTCAGGCTATGAAGTTAAAAAAAATAACACCCTGGCAGATAAAACAATTTATTTGCCCTTGGACACCAAGCGCAACGCCAAGCGATTCCTTAAAAGTCAAGACTTTGCGATGGCTATTTTCGTCAAGTACGAGCTTTGGCCGAATTTCATGTTCGCACTTAAAGCACAAAAAATTGCTGCACTACTCATTTCAGCACGATTTTATCAAAATCACATTCTCTTCAAATGGCAGGGACAACTGCTGCGAAAGGCTATAAGTTGTTTCGATACTATTTTCACCCAAGACGAAAATTCTCAAAATCAACTTAAGAACTTTTTACCACACCTAAATGCTGTCCAAAGTTCAGATACCCGATATGATCGTGTAGTAGAAATTGCCTCGAAACGAAAAGAATTACAATGGGCTCAAAACTTTGCTCAAGATGAGTTCACCATGGTTGTGGGAAGTTCTTGGCCTGAAGAAGAAGAACTCCTTTATGAATTAATGTCGAGTACAGATATAAAACTTGTAATTGCTCCACATCAGGTAGATATCAAAAATATAAATCGAATCTCAGCTCTTTTTAAAGCTTTCAATGCACAGTGCCTTTCAAAATACGAGGCAGATGTGCAGAGCCAAGTGATGATTGTAGATCAAATAGGACTGTTAAGCAGCCTTTATTTCTATGGAGATTGTGCATTTATAGGTGGTGGATTTAAAACAGGTCTTCACAATACACTAGAAGCCGCTGTTTACGCAAAACCAATCCTAATAGGCCCTCATTACAGTGCTTTTCCAGAAGTTATTGATTTGCACCAAAATGGTGGAATTCAAGTCGTCAAGAATAGTGAAGAACTTAAAAAAATCATAAATAAATGGATGAGTAATCCCCAATTAATTCAAAAACTTGGAGCCAATAATTTGGAACGAATTCAAGCCAAAAAAGGTGCGACTGAACAAATCCTTGAAAAAATCAAAACCACATTAGACAAACAAACTAACCCACATGAACAGAATATTTAATATCGCACTTACCGCGGCATTAGCAGGATTTTTATTCGGCTTTGATACCGTTGTTATCAGCGGAGCTAATTTACCAATCAAAGCACTTTGGAATACCTCTCCCTTGTTTCACGGATTTTTTATTATGTCTATGGCCCTATGGGGAACAGTTATTGGAAGTGTTTTTGGAGGAATCCCCTGCGATCGTTTCGGTAGAAAAAACACCCTGATCGGAATTGGCATACTATATGCCCTGTCAGCTATTGGATCAGCAATGGCAACTAATCCTATTTTATTCTCCTCATTCCGATTTATTGGAGGTGTCGGTGTCGGTGTTTCATCAGTTGCCGCACCCATTTATATTTCTGAAATTGCCTCGGCTGAAAACAGGGGTAAACTTGGAGCTCTGTATCAATTTAATATTGTATTTGGAATACTAATCGCTTTTCTTTCGAATTACCTGTTAAAAGGATTTCAAGGAAGTGAAGATTGGAGATGGATGCTAGGGGTAGAAGCCCTACCGGCAATAATCTATACCCTACTAGCAATAAAATTACCCCAGTCTCCTCGTTGGTTGATCAGTAAACAAAACGATATTGACAGGGCTAGCACTATTTTAGGAAAGCTCTATAATCAGCAAGCAGTTGATTCAGCTATTGCAGCCATTCAAGAGGAAAAGGAGCTCTCCTCCAAGAAAAAGACCAAGTTGTTCTCATCTGCTTACAAAAAACCATTGTTTTTAGCTTTTGTGATTGCTTTTTTCAATCAGCTTTCTGGAATCAATTTCGTATTGTACTACGCACCCGAAATTCTTCAAAAGGCAGGTTTAGCTAGTTCTGAATCCTTGTTTAGTTCTATATCTATAGGATTGATTAATCTTGTATTTACCTATGTCGGTGTTCGATTAATCGATCGTTTAGGACGAAGAGAATTACTCAAAATCGGTTCATGGGGCTATATTGTTTCGCTTGGGATGGTAGCCTATGCTTTTTATGCCTCTTTATCTGCCGGATTTTTGATCAGCTTTATCTTGCTCTTTATCGCCTCTCATGCGATGGGTCAAGGGGCTGTAATTTGGGTTTTTATCTCTGAAATATTTCCGAATAAAATAAGGTCTTATGGGCAGTCATGGGGTGCTAGTACACACTGGGTATTTGCCGCAATAATAACCCTAATTACTCCCGTTTTTCTCGACGAGAAAAGTGGAATTTTTGGGCAAAATCCATGGCCTATTTTCGCCTTTTTCATGTTGGTTATGTGCGTTCAACTTTTCTGGGTAATCAGAATTATGCCTGAAACAAAAGGCATAAGTCTTGAACAACTCGAAAAACAAATGTAATTATTGGAGTATGGTTATTGGAGTGTCCTTATCCTTGAGGTAGAAGACTACAATTTCGATGTCCTCCTCACCTAAATTAATACCTCTGTGCCATTGCTCATTCAATTCAACTAAAGATTCTCCGGCTTTCATTATTAGTGTTTCCCCTTTTTGAGTCTCTACCTTGAGCTTACCTTTTAGTAAATAACCCACATTGAAATAAGGATGTTGGTGCCAGGCCAAGGTATCTTTTGCAGGGATTTTAATTTTCAAAACCAAAACAGAAGGGTCATTTGGGATTCGATAAGAGGTTCCGTTCCATGCCTCAGAAGTTTCTAAAACAGTCTCTGCTTTGGCCTGAGCAAAAAAACTAGAATAAAAACCGAAGCAAAGCAAAAAAAGAAGGTTTCTCATTAGAATATGGCTTTAGCGATTTTATGGATGTTCTCACTTCGACTCATGGTATAGTAATGTAAAACAGGAACTCCAGCTTGAATAAGATCTCGGCTTTGCGCAATGCACCATTCAACACCTACTTCATTAACTTGCGCATTTGAAGAACAGGATTCCACGGCTTGTATTAAATCTTGAGGAAGGTCAACATGAAATCGGTGTGGCAGCAATGACAGTTGTTTGATGGTCGAAATCGGTTTTAACCCTGGAATGATGGGGCAATTGATTCCCTCTTTTCTGCAGCGGTCAACGAATTCGAAATACTTTTGGTTGTCAAAGAACATTTGGGTAATGATGTAATCGGCTCCTGAATCTACTTTCTGTCTTAAAAAAGCAATATCGTTTTCAAGGCTCGGCGCCTCCATGTGTTTTTCAGGATATCCCCCTACTCCAACACAAAAATCTGTAGCATGCGAATGCTTCAGCTCTTCATCGAGATAATGACCTTTGTTGAGTCCATTTATTTGAGCTACGAGTTCGCTGGCATAAGAATGCCCTTGCTGCTCTGGCTTAAAGTACACCTCTGTTGGTACGGCGTCTCCGCGTAAGGCCACCACGTTTTTAATTCCCAAAAAATCCAAATCGATCAAAAAATTTTCTGTGTCTTCTTTGGTGAATCCACCACAAAGAACATGGGGTACCATATCGACATCGTATTTAGACTGAAGGGCGGCACAAATCCCCAAAGTGCCAGGTCGTTTTCGAACCACTCTTTTTTCTAATAATCCACCGGCTTTTTCAACATATTGGTATTCTTCTCTATGGTAGGTCACATCGATAAACGGGGGGTTAAATTCCAATAAATTTTCAACGGTGTGATAGATGGCATTGATATCCTGCCCTTTTAAGGGCGGAAGTATTTCAAATGAAAACAAGCATTTATCTGCTTGTACTATGTGCTCTGTTACCTTCATTTAGCTCACGGTCATATTCGGTGCTAACCATTTTTTCGCTTTCTCCAAGGAAATTCCTTTACGCTTTGCAAAATTAGCAACTTGTTCTTCAGTAATTTGTCCCAATCCAAAATATCTCGCTTCGGGATGTGCAAAGTAATAACCGCTTACCGAGGAGGCTGGCCACATGGCTAAACTCTCAGTAAGACGAACATCAATGTTTTTTTCAACCTCTAAAAGTTCCCAAATGGTTTCTTTTTCAAGGTGATCAGGGCAAGCTGGATATCCCGGAGCTGGACGTATGCCTTTGTATTTTTCAGCGATGAGCTCATCGGTATTAAATTCTTCTTGTGAGGCATATCCCCAATATTCTTTTCTGACTTTGAGATGGAGAAACTCTGCAAGTGCTTCGGCCCAACGATCTGCTAAGGCTTTAACCATGATGGCATTATAGTCATCTCCATCTTTTTCATAAGACGTTGCCAGCTCTTCGATATGATGTCCAGTAGTCACGCAAAAACAACCGATGTGATCTTCTTTCTGTTCTGATTTTGGACATATAAAGTCAGAAAGTGCTATTTGAGGTTTTCCAGGAGCCTTTTCAGACTGTTGCCTCAGAGTTCTAAAGTAGTGTATTTTGTGCTCTGTGGTATAAACCTCAATGTCGTCTTCAACTGCATTTGCCTTAAAAATTCCAAAAACAGCTCGGCCAAAATACCTATTAAAAGAGATGAGTTTTGACTGCATATTAAGGGCATCTTCGAATAATTTAGTAGCCTCTTTACCTACAATTTCATCTTTTAGAATCGCTGGAAATTTTCCGTGTAAATCCCATGTTCTAAAAAAAGGTGTCCAGTCAATAAAAGGAATCAAATCTTCAATAGGAATCTCATCAATGACTTGAACTCCCAAAAAATTGGGGGTATTTGTTACAAAATCATTCCAATTGATACGATATTTCAGTTGACGTGCCTGATCAAGTGCCAAATAATTCTTTTGCCTTTTACGACCTATAAAATTGGCCTTGAATTCAGCGTAGTCTTTCTTGATCTGATTTTGATAAGCTGCTCCTGTTTTTTTGTTGAGTAAATCTCCTACTACGGTTACAGCTCTCGATGCATCAGTGACGTGCACTACGGAATAATCGTATTGGTCAGCTATTTTAACCGCCGTATGTGCTTTTGAGGTGGTAGCCCCTCCAATGAGTAATGGTATGTTGAAATTTTGACGTTGCATCTCCTTGGCTACAAAAACCATCTCATCCAATGAAGGCGTAATCAATCCACTTAATCCAATGGCGTCTACTTCATTTTTTCGAGCTTCTTCCAAGATTTTCTCTGGAGGTACCATCACGCCCAAATCGATGATTTCGTAATTATTACATGCAAGTACTACACTAACAATGTTTTTACCGATATCGTGAACATCGCCTTTGACAGTGGCCATTAAGATTTTACCTGCTGAACGAGTATCCTCATCTTTGTATTCTTCAATGTAAGGCTGAAGATAGGCCACGGCTTTTTTCATGACTCGAGCAGACTTTACGACTTGAGGCAAAAACATTTTACCTTCTCCAAATAAATCACCAACCACATTCATACCTGTCATCAGTGGTCCTTCGATAACCTCTAAAGGCAGGGTACTAGAAAGTCTTGCCTCTTCTGTGTCTTCAATGATATAGTTGTCAATTCCTTTGATAAGTGCATGTGTGATGCGCTCTTGAAGTGATGTTTTGCGCCAAGATAGATCTAATTCCTTTTTATTTGAACTCGACTTAACCTGTTCGGCAAAAGTCAATAAGCGCTCGGTGGCGTCTTCTTTTCGATCGAGTAAGACATCCTCCACACGATCTAATAATTCTTTTGGAATATCATCGTAAACTTCTAAAAGCGAAGGATTGACAATTCCAATATTCATACCCGCTTTAATCGCGTGGTATAGAAAAGCAGAATGCATGGCTTCTCGAACACGGTTGTTTCCTCTAAAAGAAAACGACACATTGCTGACCCCACCACTACAGCTGCAATACGGTAAATTTTGCCGCACCCATCGAACGCCCTCTATAAAATCAATGGCATTTTTTCGATGTTCTTGCATTCCTGTGCCTACCGGGAAAATATTCAAATCAAAAATAATGTCTTCAGGAGGAAATTGCGCCTTGTTAACCAACAGCTCGTAGGACCGCTCTGCAATTTCAATGCGTTTTTGGTAGTTGTCGGCTTGCCCCAACTCATCAAAGGCCATTACAATTACAGCAGCCCCATATCTTTTAATTTTCTTGGCTTGTGCAATAAAGGTTTCTTCGCCTTCTTTTAGACTGATGGAATTGACTACACATTTGCCTTGAACCACTCTTAAACCCGCTTCGATGATATCCCATTTAGAAGAGTCAATCATGATGGGAACCCTTGCAATTTCTGGTTCAGCCATTATAAGATTTAAAAAAGTAACCATGACCTCTTTTCCATCAATTAAGCCATCATCCATATTGATGTCTATGATTTGTGCACCTCCTTCTACTTGCTCTCTTGCCACATCAATGGCTTCTTCAAAAGCTTCTTCTTTAATCAGTCGAAGAAATTTTTTTGATCCAGCTACATTGGTTCGTTCACCTACATTGACAAAGTTGGATTCCTTTGAAATGATTAAGGGTTCAAGACCTGCTAGTTTCAACCTGCGCTCTTCCATGCTCTAGGCTTATAGGTTGAAGTGAGTTTCACAATTGAAGCTATGTGATCAGGTGTGGTGCCGCAGCAACCTCCTACAATGTTGATTAATCCTTTTTGAAGGTATTCTTCAATATATAAGGTCATTTCTTCTGGCGTTTGATCGTATTCTCCAAAAGCATTGGGAAGGCCCGCGTTGGGATGGGCCGAAATGGCAAAGTCAGATCTAGAAGAAATAGATTCGAGGTAAGGGGTTAATTGATCCGCTCCTAGGGCACAATTAAAGCCAATACTCAACAGATTGGCGTGCTGCATCGAAATCAAAAAGGCTTCTGCAGTTTGTCCAGATAAGGTTCTACCTGATGCGTCGGTTATCGTTCCACTTAGCATTGTAGGAATGTTCATTCCCAAATCTTCTTGCAATTCATCTATGGCAAACAATGCGGCCTTGGCATTCAAGGTATCAAAAACAGTTTCAACTAATAAAAGGTCTGCACCACCTTCGATAAGTGCTTTTGACTGCTGATAGTAGGCCTTTCTCAATGTTTCAAAATCAATGGCTCTATACCCTGGATTATTCACATCAGGTGACATCGAAGCTGTTTTATTGGTTGGTCCCAAAGAACCCGCAACGTAAATGGGTTTATCTGGATTTTTTTTTGTAGCCTTGGCAGCTACTTTAGCTGCAATCTTCGCAGACTTATAATTTAATTCTTCTACCAAATCTTGCATTTGATAGTCTTCCATGGCGATAGTGGTCGAAGAAAAAGTATTGGTTTCTATAATATCTGCACCTGCATCGACATAGTTTTGGTGAATGGATTCGATACAAGCTTCTTGGGTAATGGACAATAGATCGTTATTTCCTTTTAAAGGACAGGGCCAGTCGGAAAAACGATTTCCTCTATAGTCCTCTTCTTCATATCGGTACTGTTGAATCATAGTGCCCATAGCACCGTCTAAAACCAAAATTCGTTGTTTTAATTGGCTTGTGATATCAGGCTTTTCTTCATTCATGCGTCTAGGGCTCTTATAAAATCTTTTGCAATATCATCAATATGTTCCAAACCAACAGAAATTCAAATGATTTAAGTCAGTAAATAGTGCTGCTTTTCTTTTTGGTCAATGTCTAAATAATTCGTGCTAAAATGGAAGAGAGTTTTGGGTATTCAATTAAAATGGCGTCATGTCCGTGTATTGATTCGATTTCATAATAAAACACCTCATTTTTTTGTCCTTTGAGTTCTCGATAATTCAAATGACTTTGATAGGCTGTAAACAAGAGGTCAGAATCCACAGTAACTATATGTATTTCTGATGCTATGGAAGCGGCAACTTCAACAGCGGACATTTCTTCTGTGCTTATATCGACGGTTGAAAGTAAATGATTCATGAGTTTATAAGCGGCTAATTGAAATCGTTTTTCAAGGGCACAACCGTGGTAGTTTAACCAGTCTTCTACCATGAATGAATCTAAGCCTTCTGTTTTCTTATTTTGAAATTTATAATTTAAACCCTCTGGACATCTGTAAAACGTCATTCCGTGTTGTCGAGCCAAATGTATTCCTCGCTTTTCATCCTGTAATAAGTCATCTTGTATTTTGCAGATGGCCCTGAGCCAATCTGTAGCTTTAAAATCGCATCCTACAGGGATGATTTTTTCAAAAAAATGAGATCTGATGGCTGCCATATGCCATAATAAAGCCCCACCAACTGAGCCACCAATACCGCAATAAACGCTTTCTATACCTAATGAATCTAATCCCTCAAAAAGAATTTTAGCAATAGCATGGAGATCGAAATCCTTGTAATTGTGAATTAAATTTTCAGGTTTCTGATCAAAACCATTTCCTGGAAAATTAAAAGCGAGAACCGTGAATCTCTTGGTGTCTATAGGCTTGTCATCACCAATAACAGACTTCCACCAGCCATTCTTACCAGCCACCTCAGAGTTTCCTGTAAGTGCATGGTTAACCAAAACCACTGGTGCAGTTCCCAAAGACTTTCCAAAAATGTGATACGAAAGGTTTATTTGGGCCTTAACACCAGTGGCAGTGGTGAAATTAGTTGATAACAGTTCTTTTAACTCAGGCATATATTCACCTATGAAATTGTTTCAAAGGTTTCTTGGTCAATCAATTCAAATACCTCCTTTAAATCAGACTTGAGATCTTCTACACTCTCAAGGCCCACTGATAGACGGATTAAATCCTTAGTGACTCCTGTACTTTCTTGTTGCGCATCATTTAACTGCTGATGGGTGGTACTAGCTGGATGAATGATCAATGATTTTGTATCACCGATATTGGCGAGTAAAGAAAATATTTTGGTTTTATCCGCAATTAACTTTGCGGCTTCAAAGCCACCTTTTACCCCGAAAGTGAGAATTCCACTCTGACCCTCAGGCAGGTATTTATCAGCTAATCCCTTATAGGCACTTGTTTCTAAACCTGGATAATTCACCCAGTTCACCTGTGGCTGTTGTTGTAACCATTGCGCCAGTTCTAATGCATTTTCACTGTGTTTCTTTATTCTCAACTCCAGCGTTTCTAAACCTTGAATAATTTGAAAAGCGTTAAATGGACTCAAGGCTCCTCCGTAATCTCTTAAACCTTCAATTCTTACCTTGGCGATAAAGGCGGCAGCCTCAAGCGCTTCGCTGTACACCAAACCGTGATAGCCTGCAGAAGGCTCGGTAAATTCAGGGAATTTTCCATTCGCCCAATCAAAGGTTCCTGCATCTATAATAACTCCTCCTAGTGCTGTTCCATTTCCGTTGATGTATTTCGTTAAAGAGTGAATTACAATATTGGCTCCGTGCGCTATCGGATTGAGGAGATAAGGTGTAGCAACAGTGTTATCAACGATTAAAGGAACTCTATTGGCTTTTGCTTGGCTAGATATCGCCTCAATATCTAATACATCTAATTTTGGATTCCCTAGAGATTCAATAAAAAAGACCCTTGTATTTTCTTGGGTTGCACGCGTAAAATTTTCTGGATCTGAGGGGTCGACAAAAGTCGTGGTAATCCCATGTCTTGGAAGCGTTACGTTCAACAGATTATAGGTGCCACCATATAAACTATTTGAGGCCACAATATGATCTCCAGTTTTAAGGAGCGTTAAAAGACTAGTTGCGATAGCAGAAGTTCCTGAAGCTGTCGCTACAGCTGCTATCCCTCCTTCTAAGGCAGCAAGTCGCTGCTCTAATATATCATTCGTAGGGTTGTTAATTCTCGAATAGATATTACCCGTTTCTGCTAGTGCAAAGAGGTTGGCGGCGTGATCTGAATCGTTAAAGACGTAAGCCGTGGATTGATAAATAGGAACAGCTCTGGTTCCTGCATTTTGAGCGACATCATGTCCTGCATGTAGCGCTTTAGTTGAAAAATCTTGTTTAGACATTTTTTAAATTTTTGAGTTAATACAATTAATTCAAAAGTCAAATAAGCTTCTTTCGAAAGCATACCTCGTAAAAAATGTTATGAAGAAAAAGACCATAGCAGAAAGCTATTGTCGTTGGTTATCTATCTGATTGCTTTGTAAATGAATCAGTAGAATTTAGCACCTTCTTAACGAATTAAGGGTTGCTAAGGCGTCATAGGGTCTAATCCCTCAACCTTTCTTGATAACAATTTCAGTAAGTCTTTGAACTTTATAAGTACAAATCTTTTGAAAAAAAATCAATAAACCAAATCTTTAAGCCTTTAATTTTTTGTTTTCGATAAAGTGAGCTCAAAATCAACCCATTAATATCCGTTATAAATCATACTTGATTCTCTTTGATTAAACTTATTTTGTGAAAAGAAGCGAGCATTCCTTTAATCAAAGCAGAACTCAAGCCTTTATATTCCATCTCATTTAGACCTTCAATAGTGCATCCCATCGGTGTGGTAACACGATCAATTTCTCTTTCAGGATGATGACCATTTGAAATCAAGAGTTGAGCCGCTCCTTCGCAGGTATACATGGATAATTCTTGTGCTTCTTCGGCATCGAATCCTAATTGAATTGCCGCCTGGGTACTCGCTCTAATCAGACGCATCCAAAACGCAATACCACTGGCACAAACTACGGTGGCCGCTTGCATTTGCTTTTCAGGAATGATAAGAGTGTGACCGAGACCTTCAAAAATGGCTTCAGCAACTGGAATTCGTTTTTCACCTTTTGCATTTGAGCAAAGGCAGGTCATTGATTTCCCCACTGAAATAGCAGTATTAGGCATGGCACGAATTACAGTATGTCCTGTACCTATTATGCCTTCAATTTTTGAAATATTAAATCCTGTGATTGTTGAAATTAAGACATGCCGTTCGTTAAATAAAGAAACGCATTCTCTTAATACCTCTTCAAAGGCAGCGGGTTGTAATGCAAAAATTATGATGTCTGAATTTTGAATAGCACTTTGGTTGTCTGAGGTAAGCACAACATTTTTATACGATTCAAAATGAGCTAAACCCTGTAAATTTCTTCTGGTTAATATCAACTCAGTGATTAAATTATTTTCTATAAGTCCTTTCGCTATGGACTTACCTAGATTACCTGTTCCTACAATTGTGATTTTCATTTTCAATGGTGTTAAGGTTGTTGTTTGGTTGATAATTGGAGTCTTTCTGCAAGTAATGTCCAATATCTTTTAATCTTGTATTTCCTTTTATTGTTGGGGTCATAAAGTAGGCCTGTACATAGACACATTTTTTGATTTGTACGATTAAGCACGTCGTAATTTTTACATGATTGACAACCTTTCCAAAAGCTTTGATCCGTTGTCAATTCTGAAAAAGGAACTGGTAAATATCCCAATTCTGTATTCATTTTCATCACTGCAGGTCCGGTGGTAATACTGAATAATTTCGCATTTGGATATTTGGCTCTCGAGTGTTCAAATATTTTCCTCTTAATAGCCTTTGCTAAGCCTTGACCCCTGTAATTCGGATGAACGATCAATCCCGAATTAGCAATAAACTTTTGGTGAGTCCAAGATTCTATATAACTAAAGCCGACAAAATTAGATCCATCAAGGGCAATAACTGCATCGCCATTATTCATTTTAGAGATGATGTATTTTTGAGTTCTTTTAGCAATTCCAGTACCTCTTTGTTTTGCAGATTCCGCAATAGTCTCGCATATAATATGTGCATAAACGCAGTGCGAATGATTCGCAACTTCGATAATCATGAGATTGTTTTTTAAGTAAATAATTCTGTTAAATGTGTTGGTAAAAAAGGAATAGGACTCACCTTACATTCCTACAGATTTACACACCCCAAGGGATTGAGTACTGGACAAAACAAAGCTGTATTGAACGCATGAAAAGAAGCACTCAACTTTAGAACATTTATCGTATTTCCTACTTTGTTTTTCATTTACTTATTGCTGTAAAGCCAAAGACTTTCTGCTAAAAAAAGAAGTGCGGATGAAGGGAGTCGAACCCCCACGCCTCGCGGCACTAGATCCTAAGTCTAGCGTGTCTACCAATTCCACCACATCCGCAAAATGCTTGAAGCGACTGCAAATATAGATGATTTTTTCAATCTGAAAACAAAGTTATTTGAAGATTAAAAAAAAGAAAAATGAAGAGATTTATTTTATTTTTATACAATGGAAAGCATAGAATCTTACTTAGAAAAGAACAAAGATCGATTTGTTCAAGAATTAATTGATCTTCTAAAAATACCCTCGATAAGCGCAGACCCTACCTATAAAAACGATGTAGCAAAGGCCTCTTTATTGGTAGAATCTTATTTAAAGGCTGCGGGCTGTGATACCACTGCCATTTACCAAACTCCAGGACATCCAATTGTGTATGGTGAAAAGCTGGTTAACCCAGATTATCCTACCGTTTTGGTCTATGGACATTATGATGTACAGCCTCCAGATCCGCTTGATCTTTGGACTTCTCCACCTTTTGAACCTATGGTTAAAAAAACAGATAAGCATCCTGACGGAGCGATTTTTGCCAGAGGAGCATGTGATGACAAGGGGCAATTTTTTATGCACGTAAAAGCCTTTGAATATATGGTCGCTACAAATTCTTTGAATTGTAATGTGAAGTTTATGATTGAAGGCGAAGAAGAAGTAGGTAGTGACTCTTTAGCTGATTTTTTAAATGCCCATAAAGACTTACTTGCAAACGATGTCATTTTAATTTCTGATACTGGAATGATCTCTCGAGACACTCCTTCGATAACTACTGGACTTCGGGGACTAAGCTACGTCGAAGTAGAAGTCACTGGACCAAATAGAGATTTACATTCTGGAATTTATGGGGGAGCTGTTCACAATCCAATCAACGCCCTTTGTGAAATGATTAGTAGTTTACAAAACAAAGATAACCAAATAACGATTCCCGGTTTCTATGACAAGGTCGAAGAGCTCAGTGATGAGGAGCGAAAGGAAATGGCCAAAGCCCCATTTGACTTGGAGGACTACAAATCTCAGTTAGATATTGACGATGTGTATGGAGAAGAGGGTTATTCGACAAACGAGCGCAACGCTATAAGACCCACCTTAGATGTCAATGGAATCTGGGGAGGCTACACCGGTGAAGGAGCTAAAACCGTTATAGCAAGTAAAGCCTACGCTAAAATATCTATGCGTTTGGTGCCTCACCAAGATTCAGATGATATTACAAGTTTATTTCAAAAGCATTTTGAAGCTATTGCTCCAAAAGGGATTCGTGTGAAAGTCACTCCCCATCACGGAGGTACACCCTATGTCACTCCCATAGATAGTATTGGTTACCAAGCAGCTTCCATAGCAATGGAAACAAGTTTTGGAAAAAAACCTGTTCCTCAGCGCACAGGAGGAAGCATTCCTATTGTTGCTCTTTTTGAAAATGTTTTAAATAGCAAATCGATATTAATGGGATTCGGATTTGATTCAGATGCAATTCACTCTCCTAATGAACACTTTGGTTTGTGGAATTACTTTAAAGGAATCCAAACTATTCCTCACTTTTACTCGAACTACAAGAAATTATACGAAAAGGCGTCGAATTAAAAACGGAAAAGTTCACAATTGGTCCAATAATTAAACATCGCAGAGACCAAGTTCGAATAATCTTCGTATCGCAAGGGTTTGACTAGATATCCAGAAATACCTAGATGGTATGCACCTTGAATATCTTCTTTGTGACTCGAGGTGGTTAAGATAATCACAGGAACATATTTCCATTTTTCATTTTTTCTCAATTCAGTTAAGAACTCTAAGCCATTCATCCTCGGCATATTCAAATCCAAAATAATCAAATTGACCTCTTCAATGGTTGAAAGAATTTCTAAAGCTTGTTCTCCATTTTCGGCAGTGGTGACTTCTAAATTCATATCAAATTTAGAAGTCACTCTTTGTAACTTCATCTGTTCTATCTTGTCATCTTCTATGAGTAAAACTTTCAAAATCGGCAGCTTAATAGAGTTAAAACGGCAAATATAATGTATGTATTGCTCAAGTATTCGATGATTTTAATTCGATTAAAAATAAATCACTTGCCAAACCATCGACAAGAAATTTTGCTCTAGAAGTCACAATTAATGTTTTCTTTTTAGCATCACAATAAAGTAGGCCTTCGTCTATATGATGTTGAGCCATTTTTAAAAGGTAATCTCTGTAGTGTATTCCAAACCTATTGATAACCTGATCTATAGAAATACCCCACTTGGTTCGAAGTGAAGTCATTACATATTCATTATACTTGTCTCGAAGACTCAAGTGTTCTCGCTCAATAGGAAGAATTCCGTCAATAATCGATCTTATGTATTTATTGTTGTTTCTAATATTCCAAGAGCGCATTTCACCATCAAAAGAATGAGCAGAAGGTCCAATACCTAAATAAGATTCTCCGGTCCAATAAGCGGTATTATTTTTAGAATAAAATCCAGGTTTTGCAAAGTTTGAAGTTTCGTAATGCTCATAACCCTTATCGTCTAAAAGTTCAATCAGTTCAAAAAAATCAGCTTCAGCTTTTGTATCATTGACAGGAGGTATAATTTCTTTGCTAATAAATCGATCTAGCGCAGTATTAGGTTCAACAGTTAGTGCATAAGCTGAAATATGTGGGATTTTTCGTTCTGTTATAATTGCGATATTTTGTTTCCATTGCGCTGAAGTTTGGTTCGGAATACCGTATATCAAATCGACAGAAATATTTTCAAAATGGTTCATGGCTAGGTCTAGGGAAAGTAATGCCTCTTTTGCGGAGTGAATTCTATTCATCAATTTGAGATCAGTGTCAAAAAAAGATTGAATTCCAATACTTAAGCGATTTATTCCAAGTGCTTTCCAATCCTTTAATTTTAGCTCTGTAATATCCTCAGGGTTGCATTCGAGTGTAATTTCTTGTATACCTTGGGCACCAAAGTGTATTTTGACATCCTCGATTAATTTTTGCAGTTGTTCTACTGCTAATATGGAAGGAGTTCCTCCTCCAAAATAGATTGTTTTCAACTCGGCAGGAAGCTCGTTTTTTCGCATTTCAAGTTCCAAGCACATCGCCTGCAACATTTTTGGACTTGATTTCAATTGAGTCGAAAAATGAAAATTGCAGTAATAACAAGCCTGACTGCAATAAGGAATGTGAATGTATACTCCAGCCATTGCTATTGGTCTACTTAATTCGGTCCTGATTTTGGGTCACGAATGATTTCCAAGATCCATAGGAGGGTTTAGTTTGATCTTTAGATCCGTTGTAATAATGACATACAGCAGCGGCTAATCCATCAGTGGCGTCTAAATTTTTAGGTAAACTTTCTAAATTGAGCAAAGACTGTAGCATTTTTGCTACTTGCTCTTTAGAGGCGTTACCATTCCCAGTAATGGCCATTTTAATTTTTTTAGGCAAGTATTCTGTTACTGAAATTTCTCTCGAAAGCGCTGCGGCCATAGCGACACCTTGCGCTCTACCCAATTTTAACATTGACTGCACATTTGAACCAAAGAATGGGGCTTCAATAGCCATTTCGTCGGGCTTATAAGTTTCAATTAACTCCACGGTTCGCTCAAAAATCAACTTGAGTTTTATGTAGGGATCTTTGTATTTTGATAGTAAAAGTTCATTCATTTGAATAAACCGCATTTCTTTTCTTTTTCCTTCAACGGCAATTAAACCAAATCCCATAATGGTCGTTCCGGGATCTACACCTAAAATGATGCGATCTGTGTCGTAGTTTTTAGCCACTTGATTATCGATCATTTCGTTTTAAATTCTATTTGTAAACTGCATCTGACTGTAACCTGCTTTCCTGATTTCATAGCAGGCTTCACACTAATGGGCTCGAACAGTTTACGCAAATCATTTTCAACTTGCGGAAGCTCCCGAACTAGATCATCAGAAGCACGATAATCTAATAGCTCAATAAACCCCAAATCATCTACTTTAATAATCAAGCTGGCACTTTCATCAATATCTTTATCCGAAACATATTTAAGACGTTCAACAAGGCTTTGAAGCCCTGCACTAAAGTTCTGCTGAAAGCATTCAAATCGTTCTGGTTTTTCTGATACTTCGTCACAGTCACCAAAATTGGGGTAATGGTCGACATCATTAAAGTTTATTTCATCCCTAAGTGTATTCAATCTATCATCTAATAGCTTTTCTCTATCTATGAATTGACAAGAAGTCATTACCAATAACACCCCTAAAACAATAACTACAACTCGCATTTATACCCTTTGTAACTGAGTCTAAAGTACAACATTTTACCTGGAATTGAGAAGAAGTAAGTCGATCAAATCGGGGGCTTTTTATTTTTACCTACATTCGTTTTAGAAATTGAAGTTTCCTATGGATATACTATTACTACTATTAGGGTTTATCTTTATGATTGTTGGAATTTTAGGTAGTTTTTTACCTATTATTCCAGGTCCACCTTTGAGCTGGCTTGGACTCCTACTGTTGTATTTAACAGAAGGCATAGAGAATGATTGGTGGTTTTTGGGAATTACATTTGTTATAGCTATTGCTATTTTGGTTTTAGATTATGCCATTCCTGCCATTGGAACCAAAAAATTTGGAGGCTCCAAAGGCGGGATTATCGGAAGTGTGACAGGATTGATTGTTGCAGTTGCCTTTCCGGTAATCGGAATTTTTGGTATAATTATTTGGCCATTTATTGGAGCATTAACGGGTGAAATTATTGCAGGAACGAAAAAAGACAAAGCCTTTAAAGCGGCTATTGGTTCTTTTATAGGATTCCTGACCGGGACCTTTTTAAAATTCGCACTCTCTATTAGTTATCTAGTGCTTTTTGTCCTAAAAGCGGCAGAACATAAAAGCGAACTTTTTGGACCAGCAAGCGAATGGGTAAAGTCACTTTTTTAGCACTGTTATATTAAATCCACTCCACTTTAGATTTCCAAGATTCTCTCTCAAAATCAGGTGGTTCCTCGTCGTAGTATCCCATATAAAGAAATCCTAAACACCGTTGATTTTCAGCTAATTCAAAAAAATTGTGTGCCTGAGAGATCAGTTTTGGAGAAGACCAATAGGTTCCAATATTTTTCTCTGTACAAAGTAACCAGATGTTTTGAACAGCCATAGAAACAGCGGCTATTTCTTCCCACTCAGGAAGTAAATCTTCATTGCGTTGCATGCAAATAGCAATCACTGCACTTGATTTTTGGGGATTGCTCTTCATTTTTTGAAAAACGTTTTCTTTAAAATTTGCAGTGGTAGACTTGTAGGTTTCTGCTAAAAAATTTCCAAGCTCATTTCTAGATTTTTCGCTGTACATCACTTTGAACAACCAAGGTTGTGTCTTTTTGTGTGTGGGTGCCCAGTTAGCCGCTTCCAGGATTTCCTCAAGTTCTTTTCTTGGAATTGGCTTTTGATTGAATCTTGGCGGATGTATACTTCTGCGTTTTCTAATGAGTTCTGACAACATGACTTATTGTTTTTTAAGATGCATAAAAAAAGCCTCCCCTTAGGAAAGCCTTTCACTGATTCATGTCGATTCAATCGACACTATTGAGAATTTTCATCCTCAATCAACACAACGAGGTAAAGGTAATGAGAAAAGTTTAATAAATGTTGATTTCTTTTATTGGAAATATTCCATTTTAATTGGAAATATTCCATAATTTTAATCCTGCTAAAAACTTAAAAATTGGAAAAAAACATCATTCATCTCGATTTAGATAGCTTCTTTGTGTCTGTTGAGAGACTCTTAGATCGCTCCTTAAAAAATAAACCTTTACTAGTTGGAGGCTTGAGTGAGCGGGGGGTTGTAGCTTCTTGCAGTTACGAGACCAGAGTATTTGGGATATATTCAGGAATGCCGATGAAAATTGCTCGACAACGATGTCCTGATGCTATTGTTATACGAGGTAATTCGGCAAATTACAGCAAGCAATCAGAACTCATTACGGAGATCATCAAATCTGAAGTGCCGCTCTTTGAAAAGTCAAGCATTGACGAGTTTTATGCCGATTTAAGTGGAATGGATCGTTTTTTTGGATGTTACAAATTTGCTTCAGAACTCAGAAAAAAAATCATACGAGAGAGCGGGCTTCCTATTTCTTTTGGTTTGTCTGTGAATAAACTCGTTTCTAAAGTAGCCACTGGAGAAGCTAAACCCAATAATCAACTCAAAATTGACAAGGGATTTGAAAAGCACTTTTTGGCGCCTTTAGCTATACATAAAATCCCAATGGTCGGAGAAAAAACCAATCAAAAATTGAGAACATTAGGTATTCGAAAGGTCGCTGACGTTCAGCAGATGCCTCTTGATATCGTACAAAAGGTTTTTGGAAAGATGGGTGACCAGCTTTGGAAGCGTGCAAATGGTGTTGACAACAGTCCTATTGTTGTTTTCAATGAACGAAAATCGATATCTAATGAACGAACCTTTGAGAACGACACTATAGATGTTGCGAAACTAAAAATAATCCTCACTGCAATGACTGAAAATTTAGCTTACCAACTCAGAAGAGGAAAAAAACTAACCGCCTGTGTGAGTGTAAAAATTAGGTATTCTGACTTCAATACCTATTCAAAACAAATGCAGATCCCTTATACCAACACAGATCATCAGTTAATTCCAAAAGTACTTGAGCTTTATGAAAAACTCTATCAAAGAAGGCTGTTAGTTCGACTTATAGGAGTTCGGTTTAGTCATTTGGTAAATGGCAACTACCAAATCAATCTCTTTGAAGACAGCGAAAATACAATAGCCCTTTACAATGCTATAGATCGAATGAGAGGTCGATACGGAGACCGAAGTGTAGTGAGAGCGTCTGGTTTAGGTGCTAAGACTATTGGACGAATGAAGAACCCTTTCAACGGAGAGCCTCCTACACTATTAGCACATCGCAAGCAATAATCACTCATGTACCTCAATTGTCACAGTTATTACAGCCTTCGTTATGGCGCTATGTCTGAAGTTGAACTTTTGGAATATGCGCAGCGCATGCAAGTTCAGTCTATTGCACTCACAGACATCAACAACACTTCTGCCTGTTTAAATTTCATCAGAAAAGCCAAAACTTACGATATCAAACCTTTAGTGGGTATTGATATTCGAAATGATATGCAGTCTTGTTTTGTTGTGATTGCCAAAAACAATAATGGGTTTAGAGAGATGAATGATTATCTCTCTGCACACCTGACACAAAAGAAAAGATTTGAATTGAGGGCTCCTTCTTTTGAAAATTGCTTTGTGATCTACCCCTTCGAACAGGCGCTGTACCACGAGATTGATAGGCTCAAGAAAAACGAGTTTATCGGTATTTCATTCGCGGAGGCTCAAAAAGTTAGATTTAGCAAATTCAGCGAACAGTCTGATCGACTTGTAATCTTACAAACAGTAAGCTTTAGAGGCAAAAAAGACTTTAATAAGCATCGCTTGTTAAGAGCCATAGAACTCAATACCCTTTTGAGTAAGCTTCCCGAAGAACAGCAGGCCTCTCTAGGTGATCAGATGTATTCTGTTGAAGAACTGTATGCGCGTTTTAAACATCTCTCCTATTTGATTCAAAATACAACCCAGCTTATAGCGGCCTGTGAGGTTCATTTTGATTTTTCGGAAAAGCGAAAATCACTGAATCTACAAACCTATACAGGCTCTATTGAAAAAGACAGGGCATTACTTCGAAAACTCAGTCAAGAGGGTATTAAATACCGCTATCAAAATCTAAATACTCTACTCAAGCAACGCATAGAAAAAGAGCTAGAGTTGATTGAAAAAAAGGAGTTTGTTTCTTATTTTCTTATCAATTACGATATTGTGAATTACGCTCGACAAAGAGGGTTTCACTACGTTGGTAGAGGAAGCGGGGCTAATAGTGTCATCGCATATTTATTGCGGATTACAGATGTGGATCCCGTCGAACTAGATCTGTATTTTGAACGTTTTATCAATCTGTATAGAGCGACTCCACCTGATTTTGACATAGATTTCTCTTGGAGAGACCGAGATCAAATCATCGACTACATACACAAAAGATTTGCCAATGTATGTTTATTAGGAACCTATGTAACCTTTAAGCAAAGAGCAATCTTAAGAGAGCTCGGTAAGGTGTTTGGTCTACCTAAGGATGAAATCGACCATCTAGTTCGAGGGCTCAAGCCCAGCTACGCCAGAGCATCTCAACAAAGAGATCAGATTCATCATCTCATTTTTAAATATGCCCAAGAACTCGAAGGCATTCCCAATTATTTAAGTGTTCATGCAGGTGGAATTTTGATCAGTCAAAAACCCATACAATATTACACCGCTGTATTTCTGCCACCGAAAGGATATCCAACTACTCAATTTGACATGCATATAGCAGAAGACGTAGGGCTTTACAAATTTGATATTCTGGCGCAGCGGGGAATCAGTAAAATTAAAGATGCTGTTGAGATCATCAAATACAATCAGGCAGACCGCTATTCTCAAATTGACATACACGACATTAAAAAATTCAAACAAGACGCCAAGATTAATGCCCTTATTAAAAGTGCTCAGTGTATGGGATGCTTTTATGTCGAATCTCCTGCCATGCGGATGCTACTCAAAAAACTAGAGGTTGACCACTATCTCGGATTGGTAGCAGCAAGTTCAATCATAAGACCGGGGGTATCGAAAAGTGGTATGATGAGAGAATACATCATGAGACATCGAAACCCAAGTAGGGCTAAAGAAAAAGCACATGAAGTCCTATTAGCTATTATGCCCGAAACCTATGGAGTAATGGTTTATCAGGAAGATGTCATCAAAGTTGCCCACCTATTTGCAGGTCTAGATTTAGGTCAGGCCGATGTACTGCGCAGGGGTATGAGTGGAAAGTACCGTTCTAAATCTGAATTTGAGCGTGTCAAACATCAATTTTTTAAAAACTGCAAAGAAAAAGCTTACGCTGATCAACTCGTTCAAGAAATCTGGTTTCAAATCGAAAGCTTTGCTGGTTATGCCTTTGCTAAGGGACATTCTGCTTCTTATGCGGTGGAGAGTTATCAAAGTTTATTTTTGAAGACTTATTTTCCGCTAGAGTATATGGTGGCTGTACTCAATAATGGAGGCGGATTTTACAAAGCTGAGTTTTACATTCACGAAGCAAGGATGCTTGGTGCGCAAATAGAAGCCCCTTGTGTCAACAATAGTTTTAGCTTAAATCGAATCAAGGGAAAGACTATTTTTTTGGGATTCATGTATGTGAAAGAACTCGAGAATAAAATCGTACAAAAAATCGTTGAGGCCAGAGAAAAAGACGGTTTATTTAGCTCACTTGAAAATTTCATAGATCGCGTTGTGATTAGCGTAGATCAACTCAGTCTCATAATTCGCGTCGGTGCATTTCGATTCACTGCATATAGCAAACATCAACTACTTTGGAAAGCACACCTCTTAACTTCAAAATCTACATTGTCAGAAACTCCCAAGTTATTTAGCACCCAAGAAAATCAATACCAAATTCCTGTACTAAACTCCAACAATATCGAACGGGCTTTCGAAGAACTCGAGCTTTTAGGATTTAGCTTAGAAACCCCTTTTAAACTTCTCAAAAACCCTACAAAACACGAAGTCTTCCAGCGAAATTTCAAAGAGCTTTTAGGAGAAGAAATCTGTATTTACGGCTATTTAGTCACTGTGAAACCCACTAAGACACAACACGGAAAACTAATGCAATTCGCTACTTTTTTGGATCGAGAAGGAAAAGTGTTTGACGCAGTTGCTTTTCCATCAGTCGCACAAAAAGGGTTTTTTAAAGGCTTAGGAATATACAAATGTAAAGCAGTGGTCGTTGAAGAGTTTGGCTACTACAGTTTAAACTTGATTAGTGCTGAAAAACTACCCATGCTAGATGACCCCAGATACAGTGAAAACACGCGCATCAAAAGAACGCAATCTAATCTTATTTGAAGGCGTTTAGTCCAGTGATGTCTAAACCTGTAATCAGGAGGTGAATATCATGAGTACCTTCATAGGTTACCACACTTTCGAGATTCATCATATGCCGCATAATACTATAATCTCCGGTAATTCCCATTCCACCCAAAATCTGTCTAGAATTTCGAGCTATGCTTAACGCCATCTCTACATTGTTTCGTTTGGCCATAGAAATTTGGGCAGAAGAAGCTTTTCCTTCATTTTTGAGCTGACCTAAACGAAACGCTAAAAGTTGCGCTTTAGTAATTTCCGTTACCATTTCTGCTAGCTTTTTTTGTTGAAGCTGAAACCCTGCAATTGGTCTTCCAAACTGCTCTCTTTCTTTGGCGTATCGCAATGCCGTTTCATAACAATCCATCGCGGCTCCAATAGCTCCCCAAGCGATTCCATATCGCGCAGAGTCTAAACAACTCAAAGGCGCGCCAAGTCCTGTTTTACCGGGTAAAATATTAGCTTTAGGAACTTTTACTTTATCAAAAATGAGTTCTCCTGTTGAAGATGCTCTCAAGGACCATTTATTATGTGTTTCAGGAGTTGTGAAACCCTCCATTTCACGCTCTACAATCAGCCCGTGAATTCTGCCTTCTTCATTTTTAGCCCATACGACAGCAATATCTGCAAAAGGCGCATTTGATATCCAAAGCTTGGCTCCACTCAATTCTACATAATCACCTTTGTCGATAAACTTCGATTCCATTCCGGACGGATTTGAACCGTGATTTGGTTCAGTCAATCCAAAACATCCCATCAGCTCTCCAGTCGCTAGTTTTGGCAAAAACTTTTGTTTTTGCTCCTCAGAACCATAGGCGTGAATTGGGAACATTACAAGTGAAGACTGCACAGAAGCTGTTGAGCGTACTCCACTATCTCCTCGTTCTATTTCTTGCATAATTAAACCATAGGATATATGATCTAAACCAGCACCTCCGTAGGCTTCTGGAATGTAGGGTCCAAAGGCGCCTATTTCTGCTAAGCCATTTAAAAGTTGGGATGGAAATTCAGCCCGTTGCGCATAATCATTTATAATAGGACTAACATCGCGTTTAACCCATGAACGAGCTGCGTCTCTTACAAGTAAATGTTCCTCTGAAAATAAATCGTCGAGTTGATAGTAATCAACACCTTCAAACAAATCCGTCTTCATATCACTTCTGTTTGCTCCAAAAATACGATTCCTAGTTCACAATTTTAAATAAAATGGCTGAACCAAATCATAATATGCTTTAGTATATTGATGACGTGCTATTTCAACAATAATCTGTTCATCTTTAATTTCTTCACTTTTTTCTCGACTTAGGCTCATTAAAACCCTTTTAACCGGGGCGTCTTTATGACCCTTTACCAGACAATACCGCTTTAAAAACAAGTAATTGTCTTGCGCCAATTTCCGAGCTCTTTCAAAGGATTCAAAGGGTAAAATTAAATTAGCAATTCCCTTGTCTCTCAACAATGAAGCTATTCTTTCAAAGAGAATTGGCCAAGGCATGTAAGAGGCTTTACGCGCCATATTCCGCTCCCTTTTAGGACCAATGGGCCCACTATCAAAGAAAGGAGGATTACATAAAATACAATCAAATTTACTGTATCCCAAGGTGTCACTTGAAGTGATAACATCCAACTGTAAAGCCTCTAGATTTGAAGACCAAGAACTGTTTTTAAAGTTTTTAGTTGCAGTGATTACTGCGTTTACATCTATGTCTATGCCTATAATTTGTGCTGCCCCTGAGGTGCGTTGAGCAGCTTGTAAACTGAGCAAACCAGTACCCGTACCGATATCTAAGATGTTATTTGCGCTTTGTGGAATCTCAGCCCACGCACCCAAGAGCACTCCATCAGTGCCAATTTTCATGGCCACCTCTTCCTGCTCAATCGCAAAAGCTTTAAACCTAAATAACGAACTAGGCATTGAGGTATAAATCAAGTAAACCCTCTGGTAAGTTTAGGTGAATTTCTTGTGCTTTTTTGTCTATTTTCTTGATAAATTCATCCACCAAAGGAATGAGAACAGAAACACCATTGTAGTCTGCTACAAATAAATGTTGAGCGGTAGAATCATTCACGGATTTGACAACTCCAATTTGTTGGTTATTTTGGTCTATTAAAGAAAACCCTATGACTTCGTGATAATAAAACTGATCTTCTTTTAGGGTTTTAAGTGCGCTGAGCGGCAAATACAATTCGCTTCCAATGAGATTTGAAGCATCTGTTTCAGTTTCAATTCCTTGAAGGCGAACGCGTAGCATATTTTTGTGCCAACTGCGTTCTAAAATAAAATATGGAATCATATTTGCGCCGATAGCCACAAATACAGATTCCATATTGTCATATTCTTCGGGTTCGTCAGTATCCAATTTGAACAAGAGTTCACCCTTAAAACTGTACTTAGAAGCGATGTATCCCAATAAGAAACAGGCTTCTTTTTTCATTACGATTTATTCTGCTTGAGCATCTTTTGGCTCTTCCTCAGAAGCCTCCTCTGCAGGTGCCTCTTCTGACGACGCCTCAACTACAGCTTCTTCCTCAGCAGCTTCTTCTTCAACTGGTTCAGGAGCGTTTGCCGCAGCAATCTCGGCCGCTCGTTTCTCACTTACCTCTTTTTCAGCCTCAAGTGCCTTAGAACGCTGATCATTAGAAGATTTGTTTATTTCATCAATTTTAGATTGATTACTCTTTTCTTTCTCGCTCAACCAAGCTTGAAAACGCTCTTCTACTTGTTCTTCAGTCAAAGCACCTTTTGCGACACCTTTTACCAGGTGTAGTTTTAGCATTGCTCCTTTTGAAGATAATAAGTGACGAGCCGTATTTGAAGGTTCAGCGCCGTTCTGCATCCACTGAACAGATCGTTCAACATCTAGCTCTACTGTGGCAGGGTGAGTGTTGGGGTTGTAAATTCCTAATTTTTCTAAAAATTTACCATCTCTCTTTGATCTTGAATCTGCAGCGACGATCCAATAAAATGGTTTACCTTTTTTTCCGTGTCTTTGTAGACGAATACGTACTGGCATATCACATTAATTTGCGAGGTTCTAAACCTCAGGTTATTAATACATTGTTTAAAAGTCGTGCAAAGATACTGCAATTTATGAGTTGTACAAATGCTTTTCGTTTGTACTTTTAGCCTCTTAGCTAATTTTTTATGTTCCTCATATTCGATACCGAAACAACAGGTTTACCTAAGAACTATCGGGCTCCCATTACCGATGTGGACAACTGGCCACGCGCCGTTCAAATTGCCTGGCAATTACATGATATAGATGGTTCTTTAGTTGAGCAAAAAGATTTCTTAATTCGACCTGATGGTTTCAATATCCCCTATGAGTCTGAACAGATACACGGAATTTCAACCGATTTAGCCAAAACAGAAGGTGTTTCACTTGAAGAGGTATGTATAGCATTTAATGAAGCTATCGCAAAAGCTTCCTTCATTGTAGGTCAAAATATCGATTTTGACATCAATATCATGGGCTGTGAATTCTACAGAATCAATCTAGAAAATAAGCTCAGTTCAAAACCTATTTTAGATACGTGTACTGAGGATACCGCTCAGCTTTGTATGCTTCCAGGCGGTAGGGGTGGACGTTTTAAGCTTCCTACCTTAACAGAACTTCATCAGCACCTTTTTAATCAAGCATTTGCTGAGGCGCACAATGCCACAGCTGATGTTGAAGCCACTACTAGATGTTTTTTCGAATTGATTCGACAAGGCCATTTCGAACAAAAACACCCCGATCTCAATCAGAAATTCTATCAAAATTTTAGAACTATCAATACCGATGTCATTGAAGGCATTGGCTTGAAGCATAAAAATTTAAAAGAGGCTTCTTTGAGACTGGTAAGAGCTCAAGAAGACGATGATCCTAACGAAAAGCAAGCAGAAAATCATTTTGAGGCCCTAAAAGATTTGCCTTTTGGACATCTTCACAATCATTCGCATTTTTCGATTTTACAAAGTACACTGTCTCCAAAACGACTGGTTCAACTTGCTTCAACCCAAAAGATGCAAATTTTAGCCTTGACCGATCACGGAAATATGATGGGAGCATTCACTTTTATGGATGAAATCAAGGCACACAATGATAATCATCCGGAAGAACCTTTACTCGGGGTATTGGGTTGTGAACTGAATGTTGTAGAAAATCGTTTTGAAAAGACTAGAAAAGACTACGGATACTCCATGGTTTTTTTGGCAAAAAACAAAAGAGGATACCACAACTTGACCAAGCTCTGCTCTAAAGCTTATACAGAAGGTTTTTATTACATCCCTCGAATTGACAGAGAACTCATAGAGACCTACAAGGAAGACCTCATTGTACTCTCTGGAAATCTTCAAGGAGAAATTGCTTCTAAAATTTTAAACCAGGGTGAGAGACAGGCTCAAGAAGCTATTATTTGGTGGAAAAGTCTATTCGGAGAAGACTTCTATCTTGAAATTATGCGCCATCAACAGGAAGATGAAAAGCGCGTAAACAAAAGTCTAATTAAATTTTCTAGTAAACACCAAGTCAAATTAGTTGCAACCAACAACTCGTACTACGCCATTGAAGAAGAATCTGATGTTCAAGATATTTTGCTTTGCGTAAAAGACGGAGAGCTCAAAGAAACTCCAGTAGGTCGAGGCCGAGGCTTTAGATATGGATTGCCAAATAATCAATATTATTTCAAGAACAAACTAGAGATGAAAACCCTCTTCAGTGACTTACCTGAGGCCATTGAAAGCATTGCGGAAATCATATCTAAAGTCGAAAATTATCATTTGGCCAGAGAAGTCTTGTTACCCAAATTCGATATTCCTGATAACTTTTTAGAGGACCAAGATTTGGTAGACGGTGGTAAAAGAGGAGAAAACAACTATTTGAGACACCTTACCTATGAAGGAGCAGAAGAGAGATACGGAGAGATTGGTAAAGACTTAAAGTCGCGTTTAGATTTTGAGCTTCAGATTATTGAAAACTCAGGATATCCTGGCTATTTCTTAATTGTGGAGGATTTCATTAGAGAGGCCAGGGATATGGGAGTCTCAGTTGGTCCAGGAAGAGGTTCAGCTGCTGGGTCGGCCGTGGCCTATTGCCTTAAAATCACCAATATTGACCCAATTGAATACGAACTCCTTTTTGAGCGATTTTTGAATCCAGATCGGGTATCTATGCCTGATATTGACATTGACTTTGATGATGAAGGACGTCAAAAAGTGATTGATTACGTCATTGACAAATACGGTTCTAATCAGGTAGCTCAAATTATTACTTACGGTACTATGGCTGGTAAGTCATCTATTCGAGACACCTCTAGAGTATTAGACTTACCCCTTTCTGAAGCTGATCGATTGGCCAAGCTGCTCCCCGATATGACGAAGTTGAAAAAGATTTGGGATATGGATAAAGCCGAATTATCCAAGAAATACAGATCTGAAGATGCAGCCAAAATCAATGAACTCAAGAATATTGCTTCGAGAAACGATGAATTAGGAAAAACCCTTCAGCTTGCCAAAAATATTGAAGGAACCGTTCGAAATACAGGAATTCATGCCTGTGGAGTCATTATCACTCCAGACGATATCACCAATTTTATTCCTGTAGCCACCGCCAAGGATGCCGACATGTGGGTTACCCAATTTGACAACTCGGTTGTGGAAAATGCCGGATTGCTCAAAATGGATTTCTTGGGTTTAAAAACCTTAACCCTAATCAAAGACACGGTTAAAATTGTAAAAGCTCGAAGCGGGGTTCAATTAGTTCCCGACGAATTTCCTTTGGATGACACCAAAACCTACGAGCTTTTTCAAAGAGGAGACACTGTTGGTATATTTCAATATGAATCTCGAGGAATGCAGAAATACCTCAAGGAATTAAAACCCTCTGTTTTCGATGATTTAATCGCCATGAATGCCCTCTATCGTCCTGGACCTCTGGAATACATTCCGAGTTTTATCAATAGAAAGCACGGTGTCGAACCCATCACCTACGACCTGCCTGAGATGAAAGAATATTTGGAAGCTACTTATGGTATTACTGTATACCAAGAGCAGGTGATGTTGTTGTCTCAAAAATTAGCGGATTTTACCAAAGGTGAGGCGGATGTTCTTCGAAAAGCCATGGGAAAAAAGAAATTTGATCTCATTGACGAACTCAGACCAAAATTTATTGATGGAGGAATTAAAAATGGACATCCTCAAGAAGTACTCGAAAAAATCTACAAGGATTGGGAAGCCTTTGCCAGTTACGCTTTTAATAAATCCCACTCCACTTGTTACGCCTACATCGCTTATCAAACGGCCTATTTAAAAGCACATTATCCCGCTGAATACATGGCTGCAGTGCTTTCGAATAATATGAATCAACTCGAACAAGTAACCCTTTTTATGGAAGAGGCAAAGCGCATGGGACTAGAAGTTCTAGGGCCAGATATCAACGAATCTTACTATAAATTTTCGGTAAATAAAAATAACGCAATTCGATTTGGAATGGGTGCCATTAAAGGTGTTGGCAAGTCAGCTGTTCAAACTATAGTAGACGAAAGAAAAGAAAATGGCGAGTATTTTTCTTCTTTTGATTTAGCCAAACGCATCGATTTGAGAGCTGCCAATAAAAAATCTATTGAGAACATGGCCTTAGCTGGCTGTTTCGACTCTTTTGGAGCTCATAGAGCACAGTACTTTCAAGAGACTCCTGACGGCATGAATTATTTAGAAAAAACAATGAGATCGGCTCAACGTTATCAAGAAAATCAAAATGCATCTCAAGGCAACTTATTCGAAGATGACCAAAGTGTTCAAATTAATGCGCCCGTTATTCCAGATTGTGAAACATGGGGCACGATGGAATGTCTTAGAAAAGAAAAAGAGGTGGTTGGGCTTTATTTAACGGGACATCCTCTTGATGACTTCAAAAGGGAAATCAAACAATTTACTAAAGGCAACATCGCATTATTCCAAAAAGACCTCAAAGAATTCCTTAATAAGGAAATTGTTGTTGCAGGAATTGTGACGGACTTCGAGCACCGTATATCAAAAAATGGTAAAGGTTGGGGATTACTTACGATAGAAGATTACAACGGCTCGAACCAATTTAGAATGTTTGGAGAAGAATACCTTAAATTCAAACACTTCTATGGTCTTCATAACTTTTTACATTTGAAAATTTTCATCAAAGAAGGTTGGGTCAATAAAGAAACCGGAGTGAAAGGAGACCCTCGACTACAATTCAACGATATTAAATTATTGCAAGACGTCATGGAGCACTACAGCAATAAATTAACCCTATTTTTTAAGACTGAAGAGGTTAATGAAAATCGCATAACGAAGTTGAAGGATATATTAGCTCAATACCCTGGTAAAAAGAAGTTGCAATTCGCCCTTCACGACCAAGAATCGGAAATCAATCTCCAACTAAAAAGTCACAAACAAAAAATTGATATCAATACGAATTTGTTAGACGCTTTAGAAGATTTAGAATTGAATTTTAGTCTGAATTGATTCCTTCAAAATTCTATAAGTTTAAGTAACTTTGTACATCAAATTTAGTTAATATTAAAATGGCATTAGAAATTACAGATGCTACATTTGAAGATGTAGTTTTAAAAAGTGATAAACCAGTTGTTGTAGATTTTTGGGCTGCCTGGTGTGGACCATGCCGAATGGTAGGTCCAATTATTGATGAATTGAGTGATGAATACGCCGAAAAAGCTGTAGTTGGCAAAGTAGATGTAGACGAAAATCAACAATTTGCAGCCAAATACGGTGTTCGTAACATCCCCACTGTTTTGGTTTTTAAAGACGGAGAGGTTGTAGCACGTCAAGTGGGTGTTGCACCAAAAAATGTATACGCTGAAGCTATAGATCAACAACTCTAATGAAGGCATAAAAGGCAATTGCTTCTTGGGATGAACTATAATTTGAATCTTTTAGAAAAAAGTTTTTGTCTGTTTAAACCTAGTTAGCTATATTTGCAGCCGCTTCAAGCGAAGAATTCTTAATGGTCTGGTAGTTCAGTCTGGTTAGAATACCTGCCTGTCACGCAGGGGGTCGCGGGTTCGAGTCCCGTCCAGACCGCAAAAAACCGATTAGCAATAATCGGTTTTTTTATTTCACACAACGCGCCCTGTATTTTGAGGAGATTATTTCAAGCGTTTGTGTTTTTATAAACACACCTTTCTTATAGGTTCGAATCCTTCCTTTTTGAATTTTTTTATGAATATAAATTTTGTGCGTTCGAACATAAGTTTTTCACATATTTTTTCGAATTTGATACATTTAGATATTCAAGCAGAATAAGCATTTTAATTTTATTCTCTTTTAGTACAATTTAAATTCAAGGAAATATGAATAACAGATTTTTATTGCTACTATTTATATTAGTTATTGTATCATCATGTTCAAAAGATGAGAGAGACCTATTACTTGATTTAAGTGAATATGAAATTGGGGTCATAGAATATTTTAAGGA
>CBFIGE010000002.1:0-291996 GCA_965662045.1 Flavobacteriaceae bacterium | reverse complement strand
TCATATTCGCTTCAATAATGAAAATGATATTTCCATTATCGATGATCATACAGCCGCTGTAGTTTTAGAAACTATTCAAGGGGGAGCTGGATTTATTACTCCAAAGTCTGATTATTTAACAAAAGTTGTCAATCGATGTAAAGAGACAAAAACCCTACTGATTTTAGATGAAATTCAACCAGGTTTTGGTAGAACAGGGAAATGGTTCGCATTTGAGCATTATAACGTACAACCGGATATTTTAGTTATTGGTAAAGCAATGGCTGGTGGACTCCCATCTGGGGCCCTTGTGAGCAGTCAAGAGATTATGAAAACTTTTAGTCAAAAAATTCCTTTGGGACACATAACGACTTTTGGCGGTAATCCTCTTATTGCAAATACAGCCTTGGCCACTTTAAATGAAATAATCCGATTAAAACTCCCGGCTAAGATCAGCGACAAAGAACAGCTCTTTCGAACTGAATTAAAACATCCATTAATTGAAGAAGTAAGAGGGAAAGGCTTAATGTTGGCCCTTATTTTGCAAAACAGCTTTATCGCTAATAGTTTGGTTATCAAGGCAAAAGAACAAAAATTAATTCTATTTTGGCTTCTATTCGAAAAACGAGCTGTAAGAATAACCCCTCCCCTAACTGTGTCCGAAAAAGAAATTAAAAAAGGATGCCAAATCATCATCTCCATTTTAGATGAGCTACAACCAAATGTTGACTAAAATGTTAATAACATAAGAGGCTTCGAAAAAATATCAGATATGACATAGTTTAAATTTAATCCTAACAATAGTGAAGGAATAAATTTTACTTAATGCATTCTGAGTCAAATAAATCACCTCAAAATACGATTCATAAATTCGAATCCATGCTCAAAACGGATGACGTTTATTTTTTTGACGCAGAGGATTTTGAAGACATTGTTCACCACTATTTAAACAATGGTAAAATTTTACTTTCCAAAAAAGCTGTGAAGTTAGGCCTCGAACAACACCCTCATTCTATAGAACTTAAATTGCTCCAAGTTGAGTTGCACGTTTTTGATGATGAATTTGAAAAGGCACTCCAATTATTAGAGGAATTGGAATCATTAGAACCTTTGAACGAGGATTTATTTATTCAAAAAGCAAATATTTGTTCCAAACAAGATCAACACGAAGAGGCTGTTAAACTCTTAGAAAAAGCACTTCAAATAGACGATAATAATTTCGACATACACGCACTAATTGGAATGGAGTATTTATTCATTGACGATTACTATCACGCAAAAATTCACTTTTTAAAATGTGTCGAAATTGATCCAACTGATTACGGTTCCCTTTACAATTTGGTATACTGTTTTGAATTTTTAAACGACCAAAAAGGAGCGATTCGATTTTTAAATGAGTTTGTGGAACAAAATCCTTACTGTGAAGTGGCGTGGCATCAGCTCGGTAAAATGTACCTTGACACCTCTATGCTCAAAGAAGCCTTAGTGGCTTTTGATTTTGCAATTATTTCTGACGATCGATTTGTAGGTGCTTATTTTGAAAAAGGTAGAGTTCTTGAAAAATTACACAAGTACAACGAGGCCATAATTTGCTACGAAACTACGATCGAAATTGATCAACCCACCGCATTTGCTTATTTGCGTATGGGACAATGTCACCACAAACTGAACAATCTTGTTTTAGCGAAACAATATTATTACAAAACCATTCACGAAGATCCATTGCTGGACAAAGGATGGATCGCCTTAACACAATTATATTTTGAACAAAAAAATCTTGTCAAGGCCGAAGAATATATCCATAAGGCAATAAACATAGATAATAACAATCCTAAGTATTGGAAGAATGCCGCGGTAATTTATATCGAAAACAAAGATTGGCATCAGGCCGATTTTGCATTTAGAAGGTGTATAGATTTAGGTGATTTGAACAAGGAAAATTGGTTCAAATGGATATTAGTCCTATTGCATTTAAAAGATTATTACGAGCTTATTAGCGTACTTGAGCGAGCCATTGATTTATACCCTAACGAAGTAGATTTTACTTATTTAAAGGCTGGAGTACTCAGTAAAACAGGGCATATGACTAAATCAAAACACACATTTGAAAAGGCTTGGAATACAGATCCGCAGAAGAAATCAATCGTATTAGAGTATTTTCCCGAAATTCTAAATAACTCTTGGGCACAACCCTATTTTATTCCATTCGACAATCGCCCGCAATAGATATAGTATCTTTATCTCTTTGAATACAGGGTCATAAAAATGGACAAAAAACTAATCTTTACCTATCTAAAAGGACTTTTAATGGGAGCGGCAGATGTTGTACCCGGGGTCTCTGGTGGTACAATTGCTCTAATAACTGGCATCTATGAAACCTTAATCAATTCTATTAATTCTTTTTCGTTTGGATTAATTCAAGTTTGGAAGTCCTCTGGAATAATTGCTGTTTTTAAAAAAGTAAATGGACCTTTTTTAGCAACTCTTTTAGCCGGGATTTTAACGAGTATCTTTAGCATTTCTAAAGTCCTTAGTTACTTATTGAGCGAACAAGCTATTAGCACATGGTCTTTCTTTTTTGGATTAGTTATCGCCTCAACTTCGGTAGTTTCAAAAGAAATTAAAAAATGGGATTGGAGTACAATTTCACTGCTTTTTATAGGAATAATTTTAGCTTATTTCGTTACTCAGTTTACTCCTGCTGAGCAAAACAACTCTCTTATTTATCTGTTTTTTTCTGGAGCTATAGCAATCTGCGCGATGATTCTTCCAGGTATATCGGGCTCATTTATTTTGATTATTCTAGGCAGTTACGAAAGTGTATTAAATGCTGTTGATGAACGAAATTTTAAGATTATCCTAGTAGTTGCCCTCGGATGTATTTTTGGAATTTTGAGCTTTGCTAGAGTCTTAAAATTTTTATTCCGAAAATTTAGAGCTCAAACAATGGCTATAATGTTGGGGTTTATTATTGGTTCTTTAGTGAAGATTTGGCCTTGGAAAGATTTAAATCAAAAAAACATTTACAACTTTAAGCAAATGCAAGACTTAGAATATGCAATCGGTTTTTGTCTTGTTGGTTTTTTAGCTGTGATTTTGGTTGAACGAATCGGAAGATCTACCATGAACAAAGTTTAAACGCGATGCGACAAAGAGCAGAAGACAATTTTTTGACCGTATTCATTCATGGAATGATTATGGGTATTGCAAATAAAATTCCAGGAGTGTCAGGAGGCTTAGTGGCCTTCGTTCTTGGATTTTACGAAAAATTTATTCTCTCATTGAGCCGGTTAAACCTCAAGAGTTTTGGCCTACTTCTAAGAGGTCGATTTCGAAGTTTTTTAAACTATGTTCAACTTCATTTTTTGTTTTTTTTGTTTCTAGGTGTGTTGGTAAGTTATTTTAGTCTTGCTAAAATTTTAGACTACCTACTAAACTTTTACGAATTGCATGTATGGAGTTTATTCTTTGGTCTTGTTTTAGGGTCTATTTATCACATCTCAAAACAAATTAAGTATCCTGACATGAATGCTTTTTTATTATTACTCTTGGGGTTATGCATAGGTTATGTGCTTGTCAATCTTACTCAAGCAAGTGAAAACGACAATCTTTGGTATATATTCCTTTGCGGGATTGTAAGTGTTTCAGGAATGACACTTCCAGGCCTATCTGGGTCTTTTCTGCTTATACTTATGGGTAATTATGTATTATTATTGGTGGACTCTGTGAATATTCTATTTGAGGCTCTTAAAATTGTATTGCAAGGAGACATAAACATCCTATGGACCGATGACAAAATTAGATCTACAAACACTGTATTACTTGTTTTTTTGATGGGTAGTGCCACAGGTTTGGTAGCCTTCTCACACATTATAAAGTTCATTTACAAGCGCTATCAAAATCAAACGGAACTGCTAATACTTGGATTTATTATTGGGTCACTACAGATGCTTTGGCCTTGGAAAATTGAAGTTTTTCAATTAAAAGAAAATCGTTTTGCCATGGATACCTACCAACATCTCATTGTTTCGAATTACCTAGATTATTTACCGAATTTAAATCTCATTGAGAATTGGACAGCTGTCTTTACTATTTTCCTTGGGATTGCAACAGTTTTAATTTTAGAGAAAAATGCAGGCATTAAAAGAAAAATCAGTTTACGGATTAATCGGAAGAAATATTGAATATTCGTTTTCTCGAAATTATTTCAATCAACGATTTAAAAGGGAGCAACTTTCTAGCCATCAATATGTAAATTTTGATATAAATGAAATCTCCTCCTGCACAAAGGTATTTGATACTGCTGATTTAAAAGGCTGTAATGTAACTGTTCCTTACAAAAAACAAATAATACCTTTTTTAGATGAATTAGATGAAGGGGCGGAGAAAATCGGTGCTGTTAATTGTATTGATTTCAAGAACGGCAGAAAAATAGGTTATAATACAGATGTATACGGATTTCAAAAAAGTCTAGAAAAACAGTTGAATAAAAATGATCATAGGGCATTAATTTTAGGAACTGGAGGAGCTTCACTTGCAGTAGGGCATTGTTTAGATAAATTAGGAATCGAATACAAAAAAGTCTCTCGAACATCCAAAACCGGCGTCATCACTTATGAAAATTTAAGCGAAAAGGATATCACAGACACTCAAATTATAATTAACTGCACACCATTAGGAACAAGTCCTAACATTACTTCAAAACCACCTATTCCATACCATGCCATTTCCAATAAACACTATTTATATGATTTGGTTTATAACCCAGAACTTAGTTCCTTCTTAAATGAAGGAAAAACTAAAGGAGGTCGATTTAAAAATGGCTATGAAATGCTGATTTTACAGGCTGTAAGGTCATGGGAGATATGGAATAACAACAGATAAATAACTTTGATTATTTTTGTTTCTATAGTTTTACAACACCAAACCTGAACCTATTACTGATGAATACATCTGAAACCCACTTATCTGCTGAATCACAAGATTTAGTTACAGAAAATGTCCAAGAAAACGATAGTAAAGACACTGCTGCCCAAGCAGAGGAACTACACGAAGTCGATTACAGCACATTAAACCTTGAATCGCTAGTAGAAAAGCTACAATATCTTATTGAAAATTATGAAATTCAAAAGATAACCAAACACGTTAGAGACATTAAAGATGCCTTTGACTTTGAATTGAGAAAAGAGCAAAAAATTGCCCTAGACCAATTTATTTCTGAGGGACAAGATGAAGCAAACTTTAGGTTCGAATCACCTTTATCAAAAGACTTTGAAAAGCTTCATAAAAAATATAGAAATGAGAAAAGAGTATATAATCGTCAGTTTGAAAAGCAATTAGAAGAAAATTTAATTGTTAAAAAAGAAATCATAAATCAAATTAAAGCTTTAATTGATGCCGACGAGAACCTAAACTCTACATTCAAAAACTTTAAAGAACTTCAAGAGAAATGGAAATCAACAGGACTTGTTCCAAAGGTCGTAAATGATGACCTGTGGAAAACCTATCATCATCACGTCGAACGTTTTTATGACTTTGTTTATTTGAACAAGGAACTGAGAGATAAAGATTTTAAACACAATTATCAAGAGAAACTTAAAATTGTAGAGAAAGCAGAGCAGTTGAGTGAAGAAGCCGATTTTAGACTTGCTTATTCAGAATTGCAAATTCTCCACAAAATTTGGAAAGAAGATTTAGGACCAGTAGCCAAAGAACAAAGAGAAGAAATTTGGGGGCGATTTAGAGCAGCTACCAAGGTAATGCACAATAAAAAGCAAGAGTTTCAAAAAGTTCTTGATTTAGAATTCGAAGAAAACCTAAATCAAAAAAATAAAATCCTAGATCAGATTACTCTTTTGGTAAGTAATATGGCCAACAACCATAACAAAGTTCAGAATCAAATTAAAGAGTTTGAACAATTGCGAGATCAGTTTTATAAAATAGGCAGAGTACCAAATAAACGTCAGAAAGAAATTATAAATCGACTTAAAAGCTTAACTAAAGACTTCAATTCCAAAAAGAATCAATTCTATAAGGCTCAAAAAAAGAATCAACAAGAAAATTTAAAACTAAAAAAAGAACTTGTAGAAAAGGCAAATGCCTTAAAAGACAGTGATGATTTTAAAACTGTTACTCCCGAAATGATCAAGATTCAGAATGATTGGAAAAAAATAGGTCACATACCAAGAAATCAATCCGAAACCATGTGGCAAGAATTCAAAACGGCTTGCAATCATTACTTTGATCGAATCAGTAAAGAAAAAAATCAAGTTCAAAGAGAGGAGGACAAAAACTTCAAAGCGAAAAAAAACATACTAGAAGAATTAAAGAAGTTTGAACCAGGTAAAGAGGAGAAAGAAAATTTAAAGTTTATTAATTCTTTAATAATGAAGTGGGATTCTATTGGATTTGTCCCTCGTCAAAAAATGAAGCAGCTATCAAACTATCAACAGTTGATTGAGAAATGTTATGCAAAAATGGGACTTACCTCTGAACAAGCAGAATTCCTGTCTTTTGATCAAAAACTTGAATTGTTAACCGAACAAGAAGATGTAAACAGTATTCATAAAGAACGAATGCGTATAAGAGAGAAAGTCAATGAACTTAAAGATCAAACTCGTCAATTGGAAAATAATTTACAATTTTTCGCTAATGCAAAAGATGATAATCCTCTTGTCGTAAATGTTTTAAATGATATAAAAAATCATAATGTAGTTATTCAAGGATGGAACGAGAAATCTAAACAACTCAACATCTTGATAAATAAAATATCTAAAGCACAAGAAGAACAAGAGCCACCCATAGAATAAAATAACGCTTTATTATTTAGCGATATTTACGGACCTCGTTTCTCTAATAACTGTAACCTTAACTTGCCCGGGGTAGGTCATATCCGTTTGGATTTTTTGTGAAATTTCAAATGAAATCTGATTGGATTTATCGTCACTTACTTTATCACTAGATACAATTACCCTTAATTCTCTACCTGCTTGAATAGCATATGCCTTATCAACACCTTTAAATCCTAATGCAATATCTTCCATTTCCTTAAGGCGCTTAATATAAGAATCCACAACCTGTCTTCTAGCCCCTGGTCTAGCTCCGCTAATAGCATCACATACTTGAATAATTGGTGAAATTAGGGAGGTCATCTCAATTTCGTCGTGGTGCGCGCCGATGGCATTACAGACTTCTTTATTCTCCTTATATTTTTGAGCCCATTGCATACCTAATATAGCGTGAGGTGTCTCAATTTCAACCTCTGCCATAGGAACCTTTCCTATATCATGCAATAAACCTGCGCGTTTAGCCAACTTAGGATTCAAACCAAGTTCAGCGGCCATAATACCGCAAAGCTTTGCTACCTCTCGAGAGTGCTGAAGCAAATTTTGACCATAAGATGAGCGATATTTCATTCTACCCACGGCTTTTATGAGTTCAGGATGTAAACCATGTATACCCAAGTCAATTATTGTTCTTTTCCCAACCTGAATAATTTCTTCATCAATTTGATTCTGGGTCTTTTTTACAACTTCTTCTATTCTAGCAGGATGGATTCTACCATCCGTAACCAATCGATGCAAACTCAACCTTGCAACTTCTCTTCGCACAGCATCAAATGAAGATAAAATAATGGCTTCAGGAGTATCATCCACAATTATTTCTACTCCTGTTGCGGATTCAATAGTTCTAATATTACGTCCTTCACGACCAATAATACGTCCTTTTACATCATCAGACTCCAAATTAAAGACGGAAACACAATTTTCAATAGCCTCTTCAGTTCCGATCCGTTGAATTGTATTGATTATTATTTTTTTCGCTTCTTGATGAGCCGTTAACTTAGCCTCTTCTAAAGCGTTTTGCATAAATGAGAGAGCATCTGCTTTAGCTTTGTCTTTAAGGGATTCTACCAATTGTGATTTGGCCTCCTCAGCAGAAAGGCCTGAAATTACTTCAAGCTGTTGCACATGGCTTTCGTGAAGTTTTTCAATTTCTTGATTCTTTTTATCTACCAATTTATTTTTATGACTTAATGACTCAATTTGGTTTTCTAATTGTGAATTAAGATTTTTATTGGACTTTAAAAGTGAATTGACTTCATTTTCTTTATCTCTTGTTCGCTTTTCAACCTCTCCTATTTTCTTTTCTTTAGATAAAATAAATTTCTCGTGCTCAGATTTCAATTCCAGAAATTTTTCTTTTGCCTGAAATATTTTGTCTTTCTTGATTTGCTCTCCATCTTTTTTGGCACTATTCAAAATTCGTTGAGCCTCTTGTTTGGCGCGACTTATCAATCCGTTACCTTTATTTTTACTCGCAATTTGTGCAATCAGAAAACCCACTCCGAGGGCTACAATTGCTGCTATAATAAGTAGTGTATTTGCTTCCATTTTATTTAATTAAAACCCACATTGGAGGGGTTTTGTACAAACTCCATTTTATCAGGTTTAGGGCTAACCAACTGCTTAAAAATCTCAATCTAGTTGAGCTTGTTCGCACAATCGAAACTCACCCTTTTTAATTGAACTTTCGTTGAGTTTGTCAAACTATGACCAATGTGGGAAATTTTAGGAAAGAGTCATCCATACTATTGTAACTCCTTCTCTACTATTGTTGCCATCAACTTTAATTTCTCGAGACTATCATTATATTGTCTCGAATCAAATTTTGAATCTTCTAATCGTGTCGCAAATTGGAGCAAACTCATAGCTAAAACATCTTGTTTATCGGATACAGCATAATTTTGTTCAAGGCTTTTTATCACCTCTTGCGCATTACGCGCTGCTCTCTGTATAACTTCCTCACGATCAGAGTCTACTGTCAAAGGGTAAACCCTTCCAGCAACATTCAATTTTATTTTAATTTTTTCAGTCATTGTCCTAAGCATCCATATGATCAATACACCATTCCAAATCAATTAGCATTTTATCAATTCTATTGATTACAGGGCTGCTCGAATTTAAATTTCCCTTGTTCAATTTGTTTTGTTCGAGGCCTTCTTTCAATTCACGCAATTCATTCTTTAAATTCGCGTTGTCATTAGTGAGTCTCTTATTGTCTAATATCAGCCTGTTGTTTGTATCTTTTAATTGTTTAAGATGTGCAGTAAGCGATATTAACTTAGACTCTAAATACGTGATTGATTCAAAAAGCTCTTTCAAAACATATCAAAAATACGAAAACTCTGTTTAAAAACACTTTAACATCAAACCGCTTTCAATTGACCCTTAAAACTTACAACAGCATTTATTTTTTTCTTTGGTTATACACACTGCAATTAACATGTGTATTTGCTCAACATAATGAAACCAGTTTTCAAATCCATAATCCTATAAATAAAGAATTACTTCTAGCAGGAACCTTTGGTGAACTTCGTTCTAACCATTTTCATGCTGGAGTAGATATCAAAACCAATGGAAGAGAAGGGCTTTCCGTTTACGCTGTAGATAATGGTTTTGTCAGTAGAATTAAAATCTCTACCGGAGGCTATGGTAAAGCACTTTACATAGAGCATCCTAATGGTCTCACAACTGTATATGCGCATCTGAGTAGTTATAGTGACAAGATTGAAGAACTAATTCGAAAACACCAATACAAAGTAAAGAAATACGAGATTGAATTGTTTCCAAAACGAGATGAAATACAAATAGAGCAAAATGAGATAATCGCCTATTCTGGAAATACAGGAGGATCTTCTGGACCACATTTACATTTTGAGATAAGAAAGACAGCAGGGCAAATTCCCGTAAATCCTCTAAAATATGGAATTCATGTTCAAGATAAAACACCTCCTAGTGTTCGAAGTTTATACGCCTATCCTGTTAAAACCAACAGCGTAATTAACAAAAGTCAAGTACCTGTTAAAATACCTATCAAAAGAGCTGATAACATCCATTTTGATACAGATAGCATTTTGGTTTCTAATAGTCTTGGACTAGGACTGAACAGCTTTGACCGCCAAGATTTAACCTACAATAAAAATGGTCTTCATCAAATCAAGGTGTGGCACAAACAAAGACTTATTCAACATTATTTATTTGAATCTTTTACTTTTTCAGAAACTAAAAAAATCAACGAACTCATAGACTATAATCGTTTAATTAATACTAGAGAACGCGTTTTAAAACTATTCACCTCAAAGGAGTTTACCGGCTCTAGCATAATCCAAAAACAAGACAATAACGGAATCATAGAAATCAAAAATGGTGAAAAAGGGTTTATTGAAATTGAACTCATTGATTTTAATGAAAATAAAACTACAATTCGAATTCCATATAAAGGAATGACACAGGAAGTCAGCATTCCAAAACCAAAAATAGAATTAACGCCCTACTTAGTAGATTATCAAAAGGCATTCAATTGGAAAAAAAATGATTTTGAAGTTCGTTTTAAGCCAAATAGTTTTGTAGAAGACACCTATCTAAACTTAAATTTAGAGGAGGATGTCGTTGAAATAGATCGAGAAAACAGGTATTTAAAACAGCGATTTAAAATCTTGAGATATCTCGATGAAAAAGATAGCTTAAGAGGAAAAAAGTACTTTTTTAGAAAGGCTAAAAACAATAGAGAATATCCAGTATTGACCAGAGAAGTGAATGGAGCTATTGTAGCCGAGAGTTCAATCTTAGGCATATACAGCATAGGTGTTGATACCATTAAACCTAAGCTCAGAACTGTTAATTTTAAGAAAGATCAATCCATCCGAAATTACAAACTTCTCAAATTAAAAACCTCAGACAGTCAAACAGGAATTAAATCATACAATGCATATTTTAATGATAATTGGATTCTAATGTCCTACGAACCTAAAACAAGTACCTTAACAATTGATACCGACGAATTGAATTTTATCGAACCTCAGCAAGAACTGAAGGTCATCGTTGAAGATCTTAAAAACAACAAACAAGAACTGATCCTAAATATCAAAAAATAAACACGTAAATCGTTAAAATTCAATTAATTTTGAAAAAAATTGTAATGAAACGATTGCTTTTAATCTTCATAGCTTTTTGGTCCATTCCTTTTGCAGTATTCGCTCAAAAAGACATATTTCTCAGCCCTAAATTCAATGAGCTCACTAAAAAGCATAAAGTACTGGCAATCATTCCATTTAAATCAGTTCTTGATTTAAACACCAAACAAAATGCTGACAGCGAAGAAATTGAAGGTAAGGCTGTGCAGACAGGTTTGGAAAATTATTTCAACCAGCGAAAAAAAAGAAAAAAGTTTACTGTTGAATTTCAAGAAATTAAAACCACAAATCAAATACTGGAAGAACAAAAAATCAATTATGACGACATTGGCCTCTATTCTTCTAAAGAACTCGCTAAAATTTTAGGAGTAGATGGAATTATCTCTGGATCTATTCAGTTAAACGTGTTGCTTTCACAAGGAATTGAAAAAAATTCAGGTCTTGGAGATTTTCTTTTTTTCGATTCAGATTTCGGTAGAATCGCGGTAAAAATAAGTGATGGTATAACAGGAAAATTACTTTGGAAATACGACAAAGCAATTACCCGAAAAGGAGGCAAAAACACCATTGAATTCATAGACAGTATGATGAAAAAAGCTTCACGAAATTTTCCCTACGACAGAAATTGAGCCTTTATTCGTTGCAAAATTCACTTAACACCTCCACCACATAGTCTATATCCTCTTCTAAATTAAAAATCGAAAAAGAAAAACGCAATGAAGGATATTGCATTTGTTCTGCGGTTAGTACAGCTGATAAAACATGTGATCCTTTTTGGCTGCCTGACTGACAAGCACTTCCCTGGGAACAGGCAATACCCTTTAAATCCATATGAAATAAAAGCATTGTCGCTTTAGATTCAGTCAATGGCAATCTGCAGTTAACTATAGTGTAAGTGCTACTTTCTGTATCAGCAGAAAGACCATTAAAAGCAACTCCCTTAATTTTTGAAGTCAAACCAGCAATGAATCTCTTTTTTAGTTTTATAACGTATTGTTTTTCATTTTCAAGATGAGCATTTGCAATTTCAAAGGCTTTTGCCATGCCCACAATATTATGTGTCATTTCAGTTCCAGCACGTATACCTTTTTCTTGACCTCCACCAATAATTTGAGGGCATAGCTTACAATTCTTGTTCATATAGGCAAAGCCTACTCCTTTTGGCCCATGAAATTTGTGCGCAGCTGCATTGAGAAAATCAATTTTGACCTTAGAAACATCCCATTTGTAATGACCAACTGATTGAACAGTATCAGAATGAAATAATGCTTGATATTTAGCACACAAATCCCCTACCCTTTGAACATCTAGTAAATTTCCAATTTCATTATTTACATGCATTAAAGTTACCAGTTGTTTCTTTGAAGAGCCCTCTTCTAGCAAAGTTTCAAGATGTTCATAATCAATAGAGCCATCTGAAAGAATACGAACAAAACAAACCTCGATTCCCTGAGATTTCATTTTCAGAACAGTGTCTAAAACAGCGTGATGTTCAATTTCAGAACTAATAATACGCTTAACCCCCAAAGATTCACAAGAAGACCTAATGATTAAATTGTCTGCCTCTGTACCCCCTGAGGTGAAAATAATTTCGTTAGGGCTTGCACCAATAAGACTTGCTATCTGTTTTCGCGCTAACTCGATATGAGATCTTGCTTTTCTACCAAAACTATGCGTTGATGAAGGATTTCCAAAATCACTACCCAAAACAGTCATCATTTCTGAAATAACTTCTTGTCTTAACGGAGTGGTCGCCGCATTATCGAGATAAACGGTTTTCATAAAATCACAATTAACAGTGCCGTGCTAAGCTAAGTATTTAAAGTATTAAGCTAAAATATCTTGTTGAAAATTAATGACATTTAATATCTTTGAGACTTTAATAGAAGAATCTAAAACGCTTAGAATCTGAATCTTTTTTTCTTTGTAAACTCCTCATCATGCTTAAAAAAATAATTGCACTTTTTATTTCATTTACAAGCTTTATCGCCTGTAATGATGGAGGATTAGAGGTAGAAAGCATCGATTTTAACGGCATCAACATTTCATATTGTGGAACATTAGACATAGAAGAAGAATTCCTTTTTAAATTAAATGACCGAGAGGCTTTAATCCTGGAACTTCCCAATGCTTTTTTTACGCTCGAAGAAAAAAACAGAGAATACACTATATCTTCTGCCGCTCAATTAACGTATCGGGTTTTTGAAGAAAAGATCACATCCGCATATTTCTGCTCTCTTATACCAGAAATCAACCCAAAAGTTGTTAATTCTTATGAGGCTGTGGGAGGAAAGTTATTGGTGACGAGCACATTGAATTCAGAAACTGATAAATACGATTATGTGATAGAACTACAAGAGGTTAGTTTTGCACTCAATGAAAACGAGCGAATAACCAATCTAAGCATTGAAGAGTTTGGTGCCCTCAGCTTCAATGCAAATTAGAGTTTGTAGCTCACTAATGTTGCACCAAGTCCATATTTGTAATAAGGTGCATCTTCAAATATCAGAAAATCATATCTGCCTAAAATAGTGTGAAGCTCTTGTTTTAAAACACCCTCACCTACTCCGTGAATAAATACAAAATGAGGGATTCTTTTTTTTATGGCAAAATCAAGCTTTCCCTGTGCAGCGCTAATTTGATAATTCAAATAATTTGATTTATCAAGAGTTTTCCAATTGGGATGGAGTTTATCGATGTGCAAATCGAACTCGATATACGTTTTTTTCTTTGGAGATTTAGATGCCTTTTTCGGCTTAGGGTTATCGTTTTTTTCTCGTTTTAAGTTATTGATATTAGGCATTGAAAAATTAAGCTCGTGATATGGAACAATTTGCGTCAAATTGACCTCCAAATCAAAACCATCCTCAATAGCGACTAAAACAGAATTATCCGCTATAGCTTTAATAGTACCATTGAGATTTTCATCGATCAATGATACTTTATCTCCTATTTCAAAACCTTTTTTCATTTGTGCGAAAATACGATGTTTGTTATATTTAGTATATGCCTATTTCAATTGGAGTCCTATGAATGATGTTATCCCTTTTTTAGAATCAAAAATGCTGCCGTGTACAACAAAATACTGGTTAGGCTTTGATTGTCCTGGATGTGGCATTCAAAGAGCTTTTATCGCCCTTTTAAAAGGAGATTTATTAGGGAGTCTTCAGCTTTATCCTGCATTAATTCCACTTCTACTCTTTTTTAGTTTACTTACAAGTTCTCTTGTTTTTTCAAACCAGCGCCTTTTACATTTGACTCAAATAACTGGGATTTTAAGTGGTATCTTAATGGTCATTAATTATATTTATAAAGTAGTAATTCACTTTTTTTAAGTATGTCACAAATCAAACTGCCCAATGTCAATGTAGCTTTAGCCTTAGCTCTAATTTCTTATATATGCTGTTGTTTTAGCGCTGGAATCGGAGGAATTATACTTTCAGCTAGTGCACTTATCTTAATTCGAAAAGATCAACAATTATATAGCGCCAATCCTGAACAATATTCTAACCACAGTACATTAAAAGTAACAAGAGTAATAAGTGTTATAGCACTATTATTAAGTGTATTCGCCACCTTATTAGTGTTTAATGCAATAATCGAAGCAGGTGGTTGGGACATGTATATTGAACAGCAAACCGAACTCTACGAAAATTTTGAACTCTAAACCTTAATTAGCCAACTTACTCAAGAAAGAAAGTCTGAAAAGATTGAGCTCCTCATAGTCGAAATCTCCATCAAATTCTTCCATTGCGACATCTAATGAATCAGTTTCTGCTTCAATAAAATAATCGTGTAACTCTTCTTGTTGATCCTCGTCAAGAATTTCATCTATCCAATATTCAATATTCAATTTCGTGCCTGAATAAACGATTTGTTCCATCAATTGAATCAATTCATCCATTGCCATCCCTTTCGCATCCGCAATATCGTCTAATGGTAATTTTCGGTCTACGCTTTGAATAACATACAGTTTTAACGCAGAATTCAATCCTGTTGAGCGAATGACCATATCATCGGGTCGCGTAATATTATTTTCTTCAACATAAGACGAAATCAATTTAAGAAAAGATTCACCATATTTCTTAGCTTTTGTCTCGCTCACACCGTGAACATGAGAAAGCTCGTCTGTAGAAACTGGATATTTGCTGACCATATCTTCCAAAGAAGGATCCTGAAAAATGACATATGGCGGTAAGTTTCGCTTTTTTGATTCCGTTTTGCGCAGCGCCTTGAGTTGATTCAAAAGTTTATCGTCAAGTACGCCTTTAAATGCGTTAACCTGTGTTTGAGCAAATAAGATTTTATCAAAATCTCGATTTAGACTCATCATAAAAGAGATGGGATTTTGTAAATAATCCATTCCTTTTGTAGTCAATTTTAGAACACCATATGCTTCCACATCTTTCGATAGTAATCCTTCAATAATAGATTGTCTAATCAAGGAGTTCCAAAAATTATCCGATTGACCTGATCCGCAGCCAAAAAAAATTCTTTCATTTGTTTTGTGACTCGAAAGAATACTATTTTTTTCTCCTCGCATCACCAATACGACCTCTTTAGTTTTAAATTTTTGAGCTGTTTCACGAACTACTTCAAGCAAGCTAATAAGCTCATTTTTTGCTTCGAACCTTTCTTTTGGAAAACGGGTATTATCATCCATTTGTGCTCCCTCACCCATATTTTCATCAAAATCTTCTCCAAAGTAATTGAGAATAAATTTTCGGCGTGAAATCGAAGTCTCCGCATAAGCCATAATATCGTTCAAAAGTGCTAATCCAATTTCTTGTTCAGCTACTGGCTTATTAGCCATAAATTTTTCAAGCTTTTCAATATCTCGGGAAGCATAAAAGGAGATACATTGACCCTCACCCCCATCTCTACCGGCCCTTCCTGTTTCCTGATAATAACTTTCGATACTCTTTGGCATATCGTAGTGAATTACAAATCGTACATCAGGTTTGTCAATACCCATACCAAATGCAATTGTCGCTACCACAACATCTACCTCTTCCATCAAAAACATATCTTGGTATTTCGCTCTTGTCTTATTATCAAATCCAGCGTGATAAGGCACAGCACTAATAGAATTTACCTGTAGCGTTTGGGCTAATTGTTCTACCGTTTTACGACTAAGACAATAGATAATTCCCGATTTACCCTTTTGTGAGGAAATAAACTTAATAATGTCCTTATCTACGTCTTTTGTCTTTGGACGCACCTCGTAGTAAAGATTGGGACGATTGAACGAAGCCTTAAATGTTTTGGCATTGTTCATTCCCAAGTTTTTAATAATATCCTCTTGAACCTTTGGAGTAGCCGTCGCGGTAAGGCCAATAATTGGAATCTTTGCATCTATTTGACCTATGATAGATTTTAAATTTCGATATTCAGGTCTAAAATCATGACCCCATTCAGAAATACAATGCGCCTCATCAACAGCTACAAAAGAAATTTTTAATTGGCTTAGAAGGTTTATATTATGTTGCTTTGTTAAAGATTCAGGGGCAACATAAAGTAATTTTGTTCGAGCATTCTTAAGATCGTCGATTACCGTATTTAATTCGCTTTTGGTCAAAGAAGAATTCAAAACGTGAGCTACGGCAAAATCATCGGAATAAGAGCGTATAGCATCTACTTGATTTTTCATCAAAGCTATTAGAGGAGAAACAACAATTGCTGTGCCTTCTGAGAGCAAAGCTGGCAACTGATAGCACAGTGATTTTCCACCGCCTGTAGGCATAATGACAAAAGTATCCTGGCCCCCTAAAACACTCTCTATTACGGGTTTTTGTAATCCCTTAAACGTTGAAAATCCATAAAAAGAAAACAATGCCTTTTCTAATGAATCATCTGAAATTTCAAATTTCATTCGGCAATAAAACTAAGACTATAATTATACCTAACTAATCTCAAACTAATAATGTAAGGTATTAGACCTCCATTTGATTAACTTTGAAGTCTAAAATTAATTTATTTTTATCAATTTCTCCCTATTGGACTTGAATCATAAAATAACAGAGAGTGTTGTTAACACCTTAAAAATCACAAAAAAAGGGGTTAATACGTTAGAAAAAATTGACCCAGAGGACTTTACCAAAGCCATCGAAGTACTATTAAATTGCAAAGGTAAAATCGTAGTGACAGGTATCGGTAAATCGGCAATTATTGCATCTAAAATTGTGGCTACCCTAAATTCAACAGGTTCACCTGCAGTTTACATGCATGCTGCGGACGCCATTCACGGCGATTTGGGGATTATTCAAGAAGACGACGTCGTAGTTTGCATCTCAAATAGTGGGAATACTCCAGAAATCAAAACACTTGTTCCTCATCTAATTCGAGATAACAACATTTTAATCGCAATAAGTTCAAACCCTTCATCGCATTTAGTCAATGCAGCCCAACATCGTATTATTTATCAATACGCTAAAGAAGCATGTCCTCATAATTTGGCTCCCACTACAAGTACTACCCTTCAACTAATTATTGGAGATGCTTTAGCAATTGCCCTTTTGGAATGCAAAAATTTTCAAGAAAAAGACTTTGCGAAATTCCATCCTGGAGGTTCTTTAGGAAAACTCTATCTGCGCGTAGGAGATCTGATCAAGGTAAATAAATGTCCTACAATTGAAACCTATCAGAACATAAAGGAGGCTATAATTAGCATAACAGAAAATATGCTCGGATGTACCGTTGTTCTCGAAAAAGGTAATTTAGCTGGAATCATTACAGATGGAGATATCCGAAGAATGTTGAGTTCAGAAGATGTGATAGATTTAAATTCAGGGCAGCTAAATCAAATCATGAGTACTAATCCTGTTACTGTTTCAGAGGATGAAATGGCTAGTGAAGCACTTAAAAAAATAAGACAAAATGAAATTTCTCAGCTCGTTGTAATCGATAAAAACAATAATTACAAAGGGGTTTTACATATTCACAACCTAATAAATGAAGGCTTAACATGAGTACTGCTTTTGAGAAAAACGAAATGTCATTTTTGGATCATCTCGAAGAATTGAGATGGCATCTGATTCGTTCCATAATTGCCATATTATGTATTGGAATAGTGGCATTTGTAATGAAAGACTTCGTATTTGACACAGTTATTTTTGGTCCGAAAAAAATGAGTTTTCCGACCTATCGTTTTTTCTGCAGCATCGGTCAATTTATAGGAATTGAATCTGAATTTTGTGCAGATTCCTTGCCATTTACTATTCAAAACAGGACCATGGCAGGACAATTTTCAGCCCATATCTGGACATCCATATGGGCAGGGTTTATTTTAGGTTTTCCTTATTTACTCTTTGAATTATGGCGGTTTATCTCTCCTGGTCTCTATGAGAATGAACGAAAGTATTCTAAAGGATTTATTTTTGTGGCTTCCTTGTTGTTTTTTATGGGTGTTCTTTTCGGATATTATATTGTTTCACCATTGTCGATTAACTTTTTAGGAACTTACACAGTGAGCCAAGAGGTCAGTAATGAAATCGACATAAGTTCGTTCATATCTACCGTTAGAGCTTCAGTAATTGCATGCGGTATCATGTTTGAACTCCCTATCTTAATCTACTTCTTGACTAAAATTGGTTTAGTCACTCCAGAAATTTTAAGAAAATATCGAAAAATTGCAATCGTACTCGTTTTGTTATTATCCGCCGTGATTACTCCACCAGATGTAGCGAGTCAAATCATCGTTGCAATTCCTGTTGTATTTCTATACCAAATAAGTATCCATATTTCAAAAATTGTATTGAAAAAAGAAAATCAAAATGAGCAAAAACGAAGTTAATCTTGTAAGAGACTTTAATCACTACCGTTCAAAAATGAATGAAAAATTATTGTCAGAAGATCATAAACTCATTAAAAGAATCTTCAACTTAGATCATAACGCCTATCAAGAAGGTGCCCTAGATAAAAAAACCAAAGATCTATTAGGACTTGTGGCTTCAGCCGTACTTAGATGTGACGATTGTGTTAAATACCATTTAGAGGGTGCTATAGACAACCAAGCTACAAAAGAAGAGGTTATGGAAACATTAGGAATCGCTACCTTAGTAGGTGGAACTATTGTAGTTCCGCACTTGAGAAGAGCCTATGAGTACTGGGAAGCTTTAGAAAGCGAACAACAATAACAGAAGAAGAATATGAAGCTAAGAGCTGCAAATCTCTCCAAAAAATACAGTGGCCGACAAGTTGTCAAAGAAATTTCAATTGAAGTAAGTCAAGGTGAAATTGTTGGCCTACTCGGACCAAATGGTGCCGGAAAAACAACCTCATTTTATATGATTGTGGGTCTAGTCAAACCCAATGGAGGGCAAATTTTCTTAGATTCAACAGAGATCACAAAATTCCCCATGTACAAAAGAGCACAATACGGTGTAGGGTACTTAGCTCAAGAAGCTTCAGTTTTTCGTAAACTAAGTATAGAAGATAACATTCTTAGCGTATTGCAAACCACAACTCTCAGCAAGAAGGAACAACTTAAAAAATTGGAGTCTTTAATAGAAGAGTTTTCTTTAGGTCATATCCGAAAAAATCGTGGAGATTTATTGTCAGGTGGTGAACGTCGAAGAACAGAGATTGCAAGAGCCTTAGCTACAGATCCAAAATTCATTTTATTAGATGAGCCATTCGCCGGAGTTGATCCTGTAGCTGTAGAGGATATTCAGCGCATTGTAGCTCAATTAAAGAATAAAAACATCGGTATACTCATCACAGATCACAACGTTCAAGAAACTTTAGCTATTACAGAAAGATCATATCTCATGTTCGAAGGTGGCATTCTAAAAGCAGGTCCGCCTGAGGAACTTGCCAAAGACGAAATGGTAAGAAAAGTGTATTTAGGGCAAAATTTCGAACTTCGAAAAAAACAACTAGATTTTGAATCGGAGAAGTGAAAGAAGAATAAGTTCAAGGTAAATTAAAGCGATAGCCGAAGAGGGTACAACTGTTAAGGTAATTGCAGCTAGAATGATTAAAAGATACCTCCACTTATTGGCCTTATATTCAAATCCCTCAAACTTCAGGTTTATTATTTTCAATTTAGAAATCATTAACAACGACACTAACACGGTTAAGCAAGTAACAACCGTGACATGAAGTTCAATGCTTTCAATATGCGATTCAAGGTTTAGGTGTATCAAAGACATCATCAATAAAGCGCTTATAGGAGTAGGTATACCTGTAAAATACTCGTTTGAACCCGCTTGTTCCAAATTAAAACGCACTAGGCGAATTGCGGCAGTTACAGGATAAATAGCACTGAGCACAATGAATATAAAATGGGCATTTAAGGTGTGCAAATAATTCATCACCAAAAACCCAGGGAGTACTCCAAAACTAACGAGATCTGCAAAGGAATCAAATTGCGCTCCAAAACTAGACTTAGCATTGAGCAAACGGGCAAAAAATCCATCAAAAAAATCAAGAATTAAGCAGGTACAAAGCAGATAAAAAGCTTCTGACAAAAACCCTTGTGCCACAAACCAGATTGCCATAAATCCAACAACTAGATTTAGAATACTAATAAAGTTAGGAATATTACGTTTTATTGTCATCGGGTCGTGAAGTTAGAAAACATTAATAAAATAGCAACGTATATTTGTGCCATGATGAGGTATTTTATTAAATATTCACTGTTTTATATACTTATAACGTTTTTTTTTAGCGCCAAATTAAGTGGACAGCAACTTAAATATGGATTCGAAGAAAGCACCTCAAATTCATATTCAAAATTCAATCAAACTTTACTGAGCGAACAATCTCAAATAAGTCTGCTCGTCTGTGGTTCAGGTCAAGAACTCTATTCAAAATTTGGTCATGCAGCCATTAGAATTATCGACAACCAAAAAAACATCGACCGCGTTTTCAACTATGGCACTTTTGACCCTGGCATGCCCAATTTTTACACCAAATTCTTAAAAGGTCAAATGCTTTATGAATTATCTGTAACTAATACAGTGCAGTTTCTTTACACTTATCAAATGGAAAAACGATGGGTGAAAGAACTTATTCTGAATTTAGGTCAAGAAGAAAAACAACGCCTTTTCAATTTTTTAGAAATAAATGCGCTAGCTGAAAATAAGTACTATTTATACGATTTTGTTCACGAGAACTGCGCTACTGCTATTATCGATGTGCTTCAAAATGAACTTAGTGAAACTATTGAACACAACTATAATGAAGAAGATTACAGCAAGTCATTCAGAAATTTAATTCATGAGTATCTCGAAGACAATAGCTGGAGTCGAGTTGGCATTGATCTTGTCCTAGGGTCTGTCATGGATAAAACAGAAAAGTATCCTGCATATGCCTTTCTTCCTGATTATACAGCAGAGCAAATCAAACAGATGAAAGTTGGTCAAGAAAATTTGGTGCGCTCAGAACGCGATCTTCTGCGCTTTAATTACGAAGAAATAAGTACTCCATTTTTATTAGCTCCAGGGTTTTGGATTGGTTTATTTAGCTTGATTATTCTGTTACTCAACTACGTAGATTTTAAAAATGGCACGAGATCCTGGATTTTGGATCAAATTCTTTTTAGCATTTTGGGTATCCTGGGTGTTTTCTTATGTTTTATGTGGTTTGGAACAGATCACGAATCGACAAAATTTAACTTCAATGTATTCTGGATAAACCCCTTGTTTCTAATTTTAGGGCTTGTTTTGGGAAAACATAAATTTATCAAGTACTGGCACCATCTAGTACTATTCGCAATTGTAATTTTAATGCTTTCACATTCAATTATATGGATTTCTGGATATCAGCAACTTAGTCCATTACTTATACCCTTGATTGTAGTCGTCTATTTGCGAGTAATACTTTTACTTTACCACTATTACTTCGTTGAACTTTATGATTGAAAACCTGTTCTTCAGAATTTCTCGTGGGCTTAATTACATTCTAAATGCAAAGGGGAAATACAGCATTCACTCACCTATTTTGTTTAACTTTTTGAACGTACATCTCAAGAATACTTTAAAAATCCAAGATCGAAATCAGAGAATTTTAAATGCGCTAATCACTTGTTTTAAAATTCAATCCGTTTGCATAGAAAAAGAAATTCTTCTACCAGACTTGATTGCTGTGCAACCCAAGCATAAAAGCACAGCTGACCTTGTAATTGTGAATTCTGCATCATTTTTAGATAAAGAACTAATGCCGGCACAAAAAACACAAATCATTGCCATTTTAGGTCTAAACAAAAATTCGAATAACCTTAAATCTTTTTTACATTTGAAAAATGCCGTCAAAGTTAATTTTTCTATTGATTTATGGACTGTTGGCATATTGATTTATAATTATCCAAGTCTAAAACAAGACTTTATTTTAAGATATTTTTAAAAAGCTTAAAGAAGTGTCTAACATTTATATCATATTGGGGATCTGCCTTCTGGTATACGCAGTTTTACTATTTGGAATGAAAAGAAACCAAAGAAAACGCAAACAACGTAAATTCCTTTCTAGGGAAGATTAAAACATGAGTATAAAAGTATACACTAGGACAGGAGATGACGGCTCTACTTCTTTACTCGATGGTCAGCGAGTTTCAAAGGATCACATTCGTATTGAAATACTAGGAGACTTGGATGAACTGAACTCATGGCTTGGTTTTATTAACTCAGAAGGATTAGGATCCTCAAACACAACATTTATCATTTATCTTCAAAAAGCGCTATTTAATATGGGGGCTTCAATCGCTTGCACAAATCCGCAAAAAGCTGATGAATTCTTAAAAAAATGGCACGATCTTCCTGAAGAAATGGAAAATGAAATGGATAGACTTTCTCAATCCTTAAAAGAGCTTCAATGGTTTATTTTACCCACGGGCAATACGACAATTTCACGAATTCATGTAAGTAGAGCAATTTGCAGAAGAACAGAAAGAAAAATAACACAGTTTGCAAAAGAAGATAATATTAATCCTCTTACACAAGTGATTATCAATAGATTATCAGATTATTTGTTTATTCTGGCAAGATATATCCATTTCAAAATGGAAGTTCCCGAAACACCATGGAACAGCAAGTAATCGATTTTTTTTAAATTCTTTAAATAATTTCCTTTGATTTGTTGCGTCATTCATGCAAAAAATTATTTTTGCAAAAATAAAAGTTGACCTATGTATTGGACCTTAGAATTAGCTTCTTACCTCAGCGACGCCCCCTGGCCTGCGACCAAAGACGAATTAATCGATTATGCTATTAGAACGGGAGCACCACTTGAAGTCGTAGAAAACCTTCAATCTATGGAAGAAGAAGCTGAAGAAGTATATGAATCCATTGAGGAAATTTGGCCAGATTATCCGACAGACGAAGATTATCTTTGGAATGAGGACGAATACTAAATCTAGTTCACAGAAATAAGCATTGATAATAAAGTCTCGTAAGAGGCTTTTTTGTTAATTTTAGGGTTGATTGCTAAAGTGATCAATCCGATTGAAACAATTCGAAGAATGGCATTACTCAATACTATATTAAAAGCCTTTGTTGGAGACAAGTCTGAAAAAGATATCAAAAGCATCACTCCACTAGTAAATGAAATTAAAGGCTTTGAAAATGCAATGAAAGATCTTAGTCTAGACGAGCTAAGAGGAAAAACTTTTGACTTTAAATCACGATTAGAAGAAGAGAGCAAGTCAATACAAGAAGAAATCAGTGCATTGGAAATTAAAATCAGTGAGATTCAAGATATTGATGAAAAAGAGCATCTCTATACCGAAATCGACTCCTTAATAGACGATAAATACGCTCAGGAACAAGAAACTCTTAATGCTATTCTGCCTGAAGCATTTGCAGTTATTAAAGAGACAGCTAGGCGTTTTACAGATCAGACTTTGCTCGAGGTGAATGCCTTGGATTACGACTATCAGCTTGCTCAAAACAAAGATTATATCAGCATTAAAGACGACAAGGCCGTCTGGAATAATTCATGGGATGCGGCAGGAAAAGAAGTTACTTGGGACATGATTCATTACGATGTTCAACTCATCGGAGGTGTAGCCATGCATCAAGGTAAAATCGCAGAAATGCAAACTGGAGAAGGTAAAACCCTTGTAGCCACCCTACCCGTATATTTGAATGCACTTACGGGAAACGGTGTGCATCTGGTTACAGTGAATGACTATTTAGCGAAGAGAGATAGCGCTTGGATGGCACCAATATTTGAATTCCATGGGCTCAGTGTAGATTGTATTGACTATCATCAACCCAACTCAGAGTCTAGAAGAAAAGCATACGAAGCTGATATCACTTACGGAACAAATAATGAATTTGGCTTTGACTATTTAAGAGATAACATGGCACATAGTGCTGCCGATTTGGTTCAGAAACCACAGCATTTTGCCATTGTAGATGAGGTAGACAGTGTACTTATTGATGACGCTAGAACTCCATTAATTATCTCTGGCCCTGTTCCCGAAGGAGAACGTCATGAATTCAATGAACTTAAACCATTGGTATCTGACCTTGTTCAAAAACAGCGACAAATGTTGACAAGTGTATTGTCAGAATGTAAAAAGTTAATTGCAGCCGGTCAAGAGAAAAAAGGTGGGTTTTTACTGTTGCAAGTATATAGGGGATTACCCAAAAACAAAGCACTCATCAAATTTTTAAGTGAAGAAGGAGTCAAGCAATTATTGCAAAAAACAGAAGGCTTTTATATGCAAGACAACAACCGAGAGATGGTTAAAGTCGATGCAGAACTCTTTTTTACTATTGAAGAAAAAAACAATCAGATTGAATTGACAGACAAAGGTGTCTCTCACCTTTCTTCAGATGAAAACGAGAACTTCTTTATCCTACCTGACATCGGAAGTGAAATTGCTAAAATAGAAGCTAAAGAGCTAGCTGTAGAAGAAGAGGCCAAAAAGAAAGAGGTACTATTTAGCGAATTCAGTGTGAAAAGCGAACGCATCCACACTTTGACACAGCTACTGAAAGCTTATACAATCTTTGAAAAGGATGTCGAATATGTAGTCATGAACAACAAAGTTTTGATCGTTGACGAACAAACTGGACGTATCATGGATGGGCGAAGATACTCCGATGGACTGCACCAAGCTATTGAAGCCAAAGAGAATGTAAAGATCGAAGCACTGACACAAACATTTGCGACTATCACACTCCAAAATTACTTTAGAATGTATCGTAAGCTTTCTGGAATGACAGGAACCGCAGTTACAGAAGCTGGAGAGTTTTGGGAAATATACAAACTCGATGTAGTTGAGATTCCTACCAATAGATCCATTGCAAGACAAGATGAGCATGATTTAATCTACAAAACAAAAAGAGAAAAATACAACGCCATCATTGAAGAGGTCATTGATCTAACACAAAAAAACAGACCTGTACTGATAGGTACAACCTCAGTAGAAATTTCTGAGTTGTTATCTAAGCTTTTGACTGTTCGAAAAATAAAACACCAGGTCCTAAATGCAAAACTCCATCAAAAAGAAGCAGATATCGTTGCAGAAGCCGGAAAACCTGGGGTAGTCACAATTGCTACTAATATGGCTGGTAGAGGAACAGACATCAAGCTTATTCAAGACGTTAAAGACGCGGGTGGACTCGCTATCATCGGAACAGAACGTCACGACTCCAGAAGAGTAGATCGTCAGCTCAGAGGTCGTTCTGGACGTCAAGGAGATCCTGGAAGTTCACAATTTTATGTTTCTCTTGAAGATAATCTAATGCGTCTTTTCGGATCTGAGCGAATGGCTAAAGTCATGGACAGAATGGGTCTCGAAGAAGGAGAAGTCATTCAGCATTCAGTGATGACCAAATCCATCGAAAGAGCACAAAAAAAGGTTGAAGAAAACAACTTTGGAACCAGAAAGCGACTACTAGAATACGATGATGTAATGAATGCGCAACGAGAGGTTGTGTACAAAAGACGTAGAAATGCATTGAAAGGTAAACGTCTAAAGGTAGATATCGCAAATATGATTTACGATACTAGTGAAGCAATTGTAGGTCTAAACAAAGTAAACTCAGATTACAAAAATTTTGAATTTGAATGTATTAGGTATTTTTCATGTCTCCCTAAAATAGATGAAGAGCAGTTTGAGTCTAGAAATCCAGAGGACTTAACAGACCAGATGTATAGTGAGATGATTACTCAATATCGAATGCGTTTAGAAGAAAGTGCAGAATTGGCTTTCCCCGTAATCAAAAACGTTTACGAAACCAAATCTGGGCAATACAAAAGAATCGTAGTCCCATTTTCTGATGGTGTAAAAACACTTCAAGTTGTAACTAATCTTGAAGAAGCCTACAATTCAAAAGGAACAAGTCTTATCGATGATTTTGAAAAAAATATTTCACTAGCGATAATAGACGACTCATGGAAAACCCATTTGCGAAAAATGGATGAACTCAAACAATCCGTACAACTCGCAGTGCACGAACAAAAAGACCCTTTATTGATTTACAAATTTGAAGCATTTGAACTCTTCAAAACGATGATAGATGCAATCAACAAAGAGATTATATCTTTCTTGTTTAAAGGGGTAATTCCACAGGAGAATCAAAATACTATTGCAGAGGCAAAAAGAGCTACACCCAAACAAAAGCTCAATCTTTCAAAAGAAGAGGTTTTAAATTCTGATCAGTTAGCAGAGCAAAATCGTACCGTTGGAAATTCAGCTTCTAGAGCCTCAAATCAACAAGTGGAAACCATTGTAAGAGACAAACCTAAAATCGGCAGAAATGAACGTGTTAATATTAAGCACTTACTATCTGGTGAGACTAAGGTGTTAAAATACAAACAAGCCGAAAATCTCCTTCAAAGTGGGGAATGGGTACTTATACAAGAATAAAAGAAATAAGGTCTGCTCATGTTAAATCACAAATCCAAACAAAATCCAATTCTAGGCTTTGTTTTGCGTCTAAACTACTTGCTACTCATCGTAGCTGTGGGCATGAGCATTCATTACACTCTTTTCTATTCAAACGCTATTTATGAACTCATCTTCTATTACGCTGTTACTGCAATTTTAATCGGAAACAGCTATATTATAAAGAAAAACTGGGTCACCAAACAGGAAGTAGCACAACTAAAAACACAGTTGGAGCAGAAAAATATGTTGCTCAAAGAAGTGCATCATCGAGTTAAAAACAATTTGCAAACTGTTTCTTCATTGCTCAGCATTCAATCAAGGGGTGTTGATGATGAAAACACAAAAAAACTTCTAAAGAATAGCCAAAGAAGAGTATTGACAATGGCTATGATCCATGAAATGCTCTACAAAAAAGACGAACATGTAGAACTTGTTCCACTAGCGCCATACTTGCAAGAATTAAGTGAATCTTTAATTGCATCAAGCAATGCAAAAAACAGCCTAGATATTAATCTAGAGTTGAATATTCCAGATGTAAATTTAAAGGTAGACACTATCATTTCATTAGGTTTAATTGTAAATGAAATCATAACCAATTCGATTAAGTACGCTTTTAATCCAAAGGAAAAGGGTATTATTTATCTTAAAATTGAGCAATACACAGAATACACTTATCAACTTAATATTGGAGACAACGGGATTGGATTTTCAAAAGAAAATTCTGAGAAACCTTCAAACTCTATGGGACTCAAACTCATAGAAAGTCTCGCAAGACAAATCAAAGGTGATATAAAAAAGAGCTTCGATTTAGAAGAAAATGGGACTCACTACACCTTGACCTTCAAAGATCAATAATTAAGATATAAGATTAATTTAGCGATTTCGTATCTTTCTATCAAAGAACTCAAACATGAAAATTAAACCTTTTTTGATGTGTTGTGTGCTTGTACTCACAATACATCTACCTCTAACAGCACAAGATTATTTTTTTGGCAAATTCCATCCCTTTTCATCTCAAATTGAAAGTCCAGAATCTTTTTTGGGATATTCAATTGGAGAATTTCACACCAGACACGACTTAATCGTTTACTATTTGAAAAATTTAGATCGACAATCTAAGAGAGCTAAATTAATTGAGTACGGTCGAACTCATGAAGGAAGAAAGCTAGTTGTATTAGCTATCAGTAGTGAAAAAAATCTAGAAAATCTAGACGAAATTCACCAGGCGCATATGAAAAGAATTAAACCAGAGCATCAAATTACCTCAGATGACCTTGATGTTCCTCTTATTGTAAATTTAGGATACAACGTACATGGTAATGAGCCTTCAAGTTCTGAAGCAGCCTTGCTAACAGCATATACTTTAGTAGCTTCCAATCACCCTGAAATTGAAAAATACAGAAATGATATGGTTGTTTTTATCGATCCTACGATTAATCCAGATGGTAGAGATCGACATACGCAATACGCCAATTCATATAGAGCAAATTCACTAGTGGCTGACCCGCAAGACGCAGAGCACAATGAATACTGGCCAAGAGGAAGAACGAATCACTATTGGTTTGATCTCAATCGAGATTGGTTATTAGCAATCCATCCTGAAAGTAGAGGAAAATTAGATTGGTATCACAATTGGTATCCTAATGTGGTCACTGACTTTCACGAAATGGGCTCACAAAGCACTTATTTCTTTGAACCCATGAAAGACAACGGGTCAAAAGATCCCATAATGCCAAAAGAAAATTACATTGATCTGAACAATGCTTTTGGAGAACTTTTTGCTGAAGCACTTGACAGTATTGGGTCCTTGTATTTTACTAAAGAAGTTTTTGACGGCACTTACCCTGGATACGGATCTTCGTATCCAGACCTTCAAGGCGGATTAGGCATTTTATTTGAACAAGCTTCTTCGAGAGGACACAAGCAGACCACTGCCTATGGAGAAATTACCTTTGCATTTACAATCAGAAACCAGTACACTTCGAGCATAACGACTTTAAAGGCCGCATTAGCGCAAAAAGAAGTTTTAATACGTTACCAAAATTCTTTCTTTAAATCTGCTTTAAGTAATGCTGAAAAAGATGCAGTTAAGGCCTATTATTTTGAAGACAGACACGATAAAAATAGAGTTAAATCTTTTATTGATAAACTGCTAAAGCATCGGGTAAAACTCTACAAAAGTGGTGAGGGATATGTAGTTCCAACAGGTCAAAATCAGTACAGAATGGTACAAACTGCTTTTGAAACCTATAAGACATTTCGAGACAGTGTTTTTTACGATGCCTCAGCATGGTCCTTTGCTAATTTTTATAATATGAAGTACCAAGGCGTTAAAAAGTTTACCCAAGGTGATGAAATCAAATCAATAAATCAATTAGATCGCAAAATTTCTTTTGAACCTTCCTCTTATGCTTATCTTATAGATTACAACGATTACAATGCAGTTGCACTACTCCATCGCCTTCAGCAAAAAGCAATAGTAGTGGCTTCTTCATTCAAGCCTTTTCAAACCATGACTAATGGGGAACAGAAATCATTTGACAACGGAACATTAGTGGTAAGCGTAGCGAACCAAAAACGAAGTAAAGATGAAATCTATACCGAATTACAAAATGCTGCATCTGAGCTTCAAGTCCCTGTTTATTCTGTAAATACTGGATATCACATAAGTGGAGTTGATCTCGGGAGTCGATATGTACAACCCTTAAGAACACCTAAAGTTGCTATGCTTATAGGAGATGGAACCAGTTCTTACGAAGCGGGAGAAGTATGGCATTTATTAGACACAAGAGTTCATATGCCTATCACCAAAATACCTCAACGAAACTTTTCGAGAAGTGACTTAAGCAAATACAACACTCTAGTTATGGTTTCCGGAAGTTATCCAAACACTAAAGAGTTTAAAGCTAAACTAGATAATTGGATATCTCAGGGAAACACTTTAATCACTATTGCCGGTGCGAGTGAATGGGCCGTTAACTCCAAAGTAGTGGATGAAACATTAACCTCATACAAAGATGAAACAGCGAAAAGCAGAAAATCCTATATAGACGCCTACGAAAACAACGGTAAAAAAGCTGTTGGAGGTGCCATTTTTGAAGTGGCATTGGATTTGACTCATCCTTTAAGTTTTGGATATCGAAACGAAAAAATCCCCGTATACAAGAATAATACAGTGTGGCTTCAACCTTCAAAAAACAGTTATGCCACCGTTGCGAAATACACAGAAGATGCCCATATAGATGGTTTTATATCTCAAGAAAATTACGAGTACAATTTAATACCCTCTGCCTCATTGATCACCTCCAAAAAAGGAAGAGGTCGTGTTGTATTATTTGCAGATAATCCAAACTTTAGAGGCTCTTGGTATGGAACCAATAGGTTGTTCTTAAATGCTTTATTCTTAGGAAACCTCATTCAAATACCCAATGACAAATGAAAAAATTAAGCTTACTTCTTTTATTTTGTTCGATATCCTTTCTTGGAATTTCACAGCATGATGATTCGATGTCAGAAGGACCATTTTCACAATTAATTATTCGTGGAGCCACACTTATTAACGGAACAGGAGCTCCGCCCAGAGGACCCGTTGACATTGTGATTGAAAAGAACCGTATTACTCAAATCAAGGTCGTTGGATATCCGGGAGTACCTATTAATGACAAAAGTAGGCCCCTATTAAAATCTGGAGGTAAAGAAATAGATGCGCATGGCAGCTACGTCTTACCTGGTTTTGTGGACATGCACGGTCATATTGGTGGAATAGCTCAAGGTGCTGAACCTGACTATGTATTTAAATTATGGATGGCACATGGTGTTACCACTGTGAGAGAGCCTAGCGGCAGGGGGGTTGATTTTGGTTTAGACCTAAAGAAAAAGAGTCAACGTAATGAAATAATTGCACCTCGACTTTCTATTTACACCGGTTTTGGGCAAAAATCAAAAGGATTTAATCCATTAAACGATCAGCCTATTTCAACCGCTGAACAGGCAAGAATATGGGTAAGAGCTAATGCTAAAAGAGGAGCTGACGGTATCAAATTTTTTGGCGCAGCTCCTGAAATAATGAATGCTGCATTGGATGAAAACAAAAAACTTGGACTGAGATCTGCCTGTCATCACGCTCAAATAGATGTGGCAAAATGGAATGTTCTGAGTTCCGCCCGTGCCGGACTCACTTCAATGGAACACTGGTATGGTTTACCTGAAGCACTTTTTGACGACCGCACGATACAAAATTATCCTGCAGATTACAACTATCAAAATGAACAACATCGATTTGAGCAGGCCGGAAAACTATGGGCCCAAGCTGCAAAACCACACAGTGCACACTGGAATGCTGTGATGAATGAGCTACTTGACCTAGATTTCACCTTAGATCCTACACTTAACATCTATGAGGCTAGTAGGGATTTACACCGTGCAAGAAGAGCAGAATGGCATGAAACCTATACACTACCTTCACTTTGGGAGTTTTATCAACCCAGTAAAATTTCACACGGATCTTATTGGCATGATTGGGGTACCGAACAAGAAGTTGCCTGGAAAGAAAACTACAAACTGTGGATGGAATTTATAAACGAATATAAAAATCGTGGTGGAAGGGTCACTACAGGTTCGGATTCTGGATTTATTTTCCAACTCTACGGATTTGCTTATGTACGCGAATTAGAGCTATTACGTGAAGCCGGATTTCATCCTTTAGAAGTAATACAATCAGCCACCTTGAATGGTGCTGAAGCCCTCGGTATGCAGGACGAAATAGGTAGCATAGACATAGGTAAATTAGCCGATTTAGTGATTGTAGATGAAAATCCACTAGCCAATTTTAAAGTACTCTACGGTACGGGAGCTATTAAATTAACAGACGAAAATGAGGTCGTGAGAGTTGGTGGTGTCAAATACACCATTAAAGATGGGATTATTTATGATGCCAAGCAATTACTTCAAGATGTTGCCCGACAGGTAGCTGAAGCAAAAGAGCAGCAAAATTACAAGCTCAAACAACCCGGAATAGGTATAGAATAAATTCGTTAAATAAAAAAAACCAGCCTTTCGGCTGGTTTTTTTATTAGGTCTATATCGGTATTTACATACCTGATTGGTTAACTCCTACTGTGTTAGCATTTCCACTCATTATAGAAACATTGGAAGTATTTCCCACACCCATTTGAGATACTGTTACTATATTTCTAGCACTATTCTCGAAACGAACTCTACTAAAGTTATCATCACCAGTTTGCATAACTGTAGACATATCATGATTTCCAAGCATTACGGTTCTAGAATCATTATCTGGCCCCATTTGCATAGCTGAAGAGTGGTTACCATTTCCTGCCTGATTTACATAGGCAAAGTTTCCGCTTCCCATTTGATTAGCTGTTGCAGTATTCCTGTTACCTGTTTGAACAGCGGCATTTAAATTAAAAAAACCTGTTTGAGTTAATGATGCTGTATTTCCATTTCCTCCTTGAAAAGCAATACCAAGGTTTAATGATCCTGTTTGCTCAACACCTGCGGTATTTCTATTTCCTGTTTGAATAACACCCGCAGCATTCAAAATACCCGCTACCAATTTACTTTGAGATATTGTAGCCATATTACCATTACCTGAAGCAACAGCAACAGCTAGATTTCCTTGAGTACCTCTACCTTGTCTTATAGAAGCATTGTTGCGTGAACCACCCATGATATTAGCAGAAATCGCTAAACCGAATTCTCCAGCTTGTCTAATAAATACGGTGTTATTGCTAGAACCCATTCCATTCCACGAAAGAGCAGCATTGTTATCTCTAGGTTGTTTTACTCTCACTGTGTTTCCATTCGCGCCAGGTGCTAACAATACAATTGAGATGTTTTCATCTCCTCTTTGTCGAACTCGCACCTTATTACCATCTGCTTCAAAACCAGCGACCCAAGAGAAGTTATCTGCTGATTTTTGAGTGACTTCTACATTGTTATCATCAGATCCCATTCTTAAAGCAACTCTTGATCTTTGTTCATCTCCACTTTGGCTTACAACTACTGTATTTCTGTCTGAATCCCCTGTAGCAAATACTCTAGAAGTTTTGTCGTCTTCTGTCTGTGTTACCGTTACTACATTCTTATTTGAATCATCAACATCAACGCTAGCAAAATTATCATCTCCCATTTGTGAAACTGAAACATTATTTCCGTTGGAGTTATTATCTAATTCAATATCACTAATATCATTTTCATTACCTACTTGACTAAGCACGACTGTATTGCGATCTGAATCGTCTTCAATTTCAACTTCAGCTTCGTTACGATCACCGTTTTGAACAGCTGTTACAGAGTTATTTGAAGAGTCTCTTTGAATACCATCACTATCCCACATATCTAAAGTGTTGTTGTCACCTCTTTGAAGAACTGAGACTGTGTTTCCGTTAGAGTCATCTTTGACATTGATTTTTGATTCGTTACTCATACCTCTTTGTACCGTACGAACAGTATTTCGGTCTGAATCACGGCCAACCACAACTCTTGAGTCATTTCTCTCCCCAACTTGTTTTGTTCTCGTTTTGTTTCCACTAGAATTTCGCCGTACCCTAACATTGCTTTTATTGCGTTCTCCTAACTGAGTTGCCTTAACCTTGTTACGATTAGAATTCCTAGTTATTTTAACATCAGATCGATTTCTTAAGTTTGTCTGTCCTACAGTAATTTTGTTACCATTAGAGGAATTCAGAACCTGCACATCCGATTTATTTGTATCTCCTGCTTGAGTTACATCAACCGTATTACCATTACTATCTGTAATAGTTACATCTGAATCATTGTCTTGAGCCATTGCCACTGAGACAAAAAGAGCCATCGCTCCAAAAAATAATTTTTTCATGATTAAATAGTTTTATTTCCTACAATGATAGAAGAAGTCTCCTACATCCATTTCAATTATTTTAAATATTTATCAATAAAATGCTAGATTTAATCGATGAAATACATTTTTGAGATTAAAATACTGACAAATACTTAAAATTTTGTCAGTGTATTCTGATAAATAAATATCAGAAAAAACTGCATATTGCTCTTTTATTACCTACCGATTAGATGTTGTATGTTTGTATAAAATTAAGCTCATGAATATTTTCAAATTAAATCTTATCGCAGTAATAGCAATGCTCTCTGGCTGTTACGAGGTTCAAAAATCCAATGATAAAGGCATTCAAAATGCAGCAGAAATTCAAAATTCGGAGATGAGTACGGCCTATTTTGCAAGTGGATGTTTTTGGTGCGTAGAAGCCGTATTTGAATCTGTAAAAGGTGTTGATAAAGTTATTTCAGGTTATTCAGGTGGCAGAGAGAAAAATCCTACATATAACCAAGTTGCTGCGGGACGCACCTCACATGCCGAAGCTGTTAAGGTAATTTATAATCACAAAGAAATAAGTTTTCTCCAACTCATAGACGTCTATTATGGTTCTCACGATCCAACCGCCTTAAACTATCAAGGTCCTGATTATGGAAGTCAATATAGATCTATTGCCTTTTATCAAAATGACGTTGAAAAATCACTAATTAATGAATTCATCAAGGCGTTAGAAGCTTCAGGAGTATATTCTAAACCAATAGTAACTGAGGTCATTCCTTTTGAGATTTTCTATGAAGCTGAAGAATATCATCAAGATTTTGAACTTAAAAATCCCAACAACCGATACATTTTAAATGTCTCTGTTCCAAGGTTGAAAAGGTTTCAACGACTATTTCCAGAGTTACTAAAAGAAAACAACCAAGACCATTAATCGTTATAGTAAAGCATGGCAAACATCACAAACAAACTACTATCTGTTGTAATTCCTGTCTATAATGAGGAAGATAATGTAGCCTTACTTACTCAAAAAATACATGAGAGTCTAAAGGGGTACCGGTATGAAATCATTTTTATCAATGACTTTTCTACAGATCAAACCTTAAAAGTCATAAATGCATTAAAAGATCCCTTCGTTCACCTTATTGAATTGAAAAAAAATTACGGTCAGAGTTTGGCGCTAGCTGCAGGAATTGATTATGCAAATGGAGACTACATCATTACCATGGATGGCGATCTACAAAATGACCCCTCAGATATTCCAAGTATGCTTAAAGTCGCAATCGAAGAAGATTTTGATTTAGTTACGGGAATCAGACAAAAAAGAAAAGACAGTTGGCTCAAAAAAATACCTTCAAAGATTGCGAATTTCTTGGTTCGCAAAATCACCAGTCTAAATATTAAAGACAACGGCTGTGCACTTAAAGTGTTTTCAAAAGACATCGCCAAAAACTTGAACTTATATGGGGAAATGCATCGATTCATTACGCTCTTGGCATTTCTTGAGGGAGCACAAATCAAACAGGTTCCAGTAAAACATCACGCTAGACACGCGGGACAATCGAAATATGGACTAGAACGCGTTTTTAAAGTTATTGCAGACATGCTTCTGCTCTTATTTATTAGAAAATACCTTCAGCGCCCAATTCATCTATTTGGCCTATTTGGTTTTGTAATGATTAGTCTAGGAATATTAATCAATGCCTATTTAGTTGTTATTAAATTTGGGTTTGGAGAAGACATAGGCCAAAGACCACTCCTCATATTTGGGTTGATGTTGATATTAGCTGGTGTTCAAGTCTTTACTATTGGCCTTGTGATGGAAATGTTGATACGCACCTATTACGAATCACAACAAAAAAGACCATATCGTATAAAGAAAATACATGTTGAAAAACAAGCCAGTTCCAAAGGGGTATAAAAAACTACTATTTACCCTAGCAAAGCTTTTAGTGAGTATCGCACTCATTCTATTTGTATTTTCTAAAATCGATACCCAAAGTACATTTAGAATATTAAAATCTATATCTCCGATTAACCTCATTTTAGGTTTTCTACTCGTACTATTATCTAAAATTATTGCCAGTTACAGATTGCTCAGTTATTTCAGGGTCATTGAAATCCCAATCAAAGCGCAAACTAATCTTCAACTTTACTTTTTAGGTATGTTTTACAATCTTTTTTTACCTGGCGGAATTGGAGGGGATGCGTATAAAGCGTACATCCTAAAAAAAAACAACCCGAAAAGCTCAAGTAAGAGAACAATTGCCGTTCTTGTATTAGATCGTATTAGTGGATTATTTGCCCTTTTCACTATTGGCATTTTTGTTTTAGCCAGTCTACAATTTTCCATTCTAAACATCAATAGCGGTTGGAGTATTTTGCTTTTGGCTTTAGGACTACTGTGCTATAGGGTAGTTATTGTCAAAGGGTTTACCTATACAAAAACCATTTTTTGGAGCACTATTTTATACTCCTTGTTTGTTCAAGGACTTCAAGTGATTGCAATTCTCTGCATATTAAAAGGATTAAACATAAGCACCGGTATTTATCCTTATGTATTGGTTTTTTTGTGCTCGAGTATTATTTCTGTAATACCCCTAACTATTGGAGGTATCGGAAGTCGTGAACTAACATTTATCTATGGCGCCCAATGGTTCAATTTATCTGAAGAAAAGTCTTTAGGCACGAGTATGTTATTTTTTATACTAAACGCCCTAGTATCACTAATTGGGGTTTATTATTACTTTAATTCGATTGAGTTTCAGAAGGATTCAACTGAAGTAAATAACGATAAGAGGTCACCTGTTCCCTAGTCTTTGGATTTAAAAAATTGAAATTCAAGCGACTGACACTGAACTGCATCTTTTTGGCAATTAAATCATAAGAGGTTCCATCCTCTTTAATCGCCTCAAATTCTTTTTGACCTACGTATAACAGACCTCCAAACGAATCAAAATCCTCTGCTTTTAAAAGCTTTAAAGGTCGCTGATGGTAAAAATCCAAAGCCCAACTATGCTTATCACTTAATTTATAAATGGGATCCTCGACGTAAGATGATGTCTTCAATTCTTTCGCTATAGTATAACCCGCTTGAAACTCAGTGAGTCTGGGGTAAAACAAAGTATTTAAAATAAGATTAACAAAAACAAGACCTATGGCATTAAACATCAATAAGCGCTCAAATGGATGAAACTTAAAATTTATAACCCTTGTTATACACCACAAAGAAATGCAAAGGATCATAGAAAAAAGAAAACCTTTTCCTTTGTTTTCGAAAATTCCAAAAAACAGTAACATTCCAATAGTGAAATACAGAAGTAAAATCAGCAGTTGCAATATTACAATAGCTTTCGGGGGCTTTTTTATATGAAAACAATAGTCAATAAACTTTGCCGTAGCCAAGGCGAATATAGGAATCAAGACATTCAAATAATGGGGTAGTTTAAATTGAGCCAAAGAAATCAATGGAAAAACAATCAATAAAACCAAAAAAGGAAACACATCCATTGAATGAAATTTTTGCTGTTTACGCCTAGTTACCAAAATAAGACCACCTATAAACATAGCCGTCCAAGGCAAAAATTCCCATAAAAAAGAATGCACAAAAAAGAAATAACTACTTGAGTTTTTTCCTAAACCTTCTCCGCTTAATCGCTCCATACTTTGCTCCCAAAAAATAAATTTTAGCCCAGTACGCCCTCCTTGCCCGCGGATAATCAATTCAGGGTGCTGGTCGAATTGAACGTAATAGGCATAGAGCATTGGAGATATACAAAGTAAAAAGACAAACAAGGCCAACAAAACGTGATGTGACCATAACAATTTCCATTTTTTTCGAAGTCCAAGATGCACCAAAATTACTATTCCGATAACTAAAAGAGCTATTTGTCCCTTAGTAGAAAAAGCAAAAGCTGCTGCAACACTTCCAATTATCAAAGAGCTTCTATTTTCACGCTCAATAAATGCGGAGAATTGATATAATGCTAAACTCACAAAGCCGACAAGTACAGCATCTGTTCGAACATCTATTCCAGAGAGAATGATGGTCTGAGCACTAGCAAAGAAGAAAGCTACCCATTGTGAAACTTGAGTATTGTAAAATAAATTAGACCAACGATAAATTGAAAAAGTGGCTATAATCAGCATCAGTAAACTCGGAAGTCGATAGGCCCAATGATGAAATCCAAAGAATTCAAAAGATAAAGCACTCAACCAAAAATGCATATGAGGTTTATCCAGGTAAGGTTCAAATCCTTTAATCAAATGAAAGTAATCGTTCTCTTGAACCATTCTCATTGCCATTGCAGCAAATTGGGCAGAATCATTTTCGATAAGGGGAGAAAATAAACCCAGCAGGTAAACCATAAATAGGCCAACCCACAATAAACGCTGAGGTGTAAAATGAAATTTATTTAAAAACAATTTTTGATCCAAGAATACTTAATCTATAAATTACAAAGGCGATAAAACTACCTAATAGCGCTCCAACCAGAACGTCAGAAAGGTAATGAGCCGCTAAATATATTCGACTAAAACTCAATAAGACAGCCCAAGTGTAAAATGCAATTGTGAAGTAATTTCGTTTAAACTCTAATACCAAAGTCACAAAAGTCGCTAAAGCAAATGAATTAGAGGCATGGGCTGAATAAAAACCATAAAGACCACCACATCGATAGCCCACATCTCTTAGCCTATTGCTTAAGGTGTCCAAATGACAAGGTCTTAGCCGTTCAAAACCATTTTTAAACAAATTGGCCATTTGATCTGAAACTGTAATTAAAAGCCCTATACAAATAAGATAAAATATAGCTTCCTTAACAGGTCTTTTTTTAAAAAGCAGAAAAACAATAAGCAGGTATAAGGGAACGCTATTCCACTTATTGGATACGAATTGCCAAAACAAATCTAGACTAGAATGTCCCCATTGTTGAAGGCTTAGAAGTATAGTTTCATCAATATGCTGAAAAGTATCAAGAATCATATTCTGCTACTTCACCATCGTAAAAAGTCAAGGCCTCTTGAACTAACTTTTCTGTAATTTCTTCAATTTCTTTTTCATCTTCATTCGAAAGTTCTTCAAACCACATGAGATCGTCGTTGGCGACATTTAAAATAAATCGAGGAAATTCAGTATGAATAACGTACACCACATCTTTAACTGTAGTATTATCACCTAATATAAATTTTGGAAGTTCCATTTTAGAATTGCTGTTTACGAAGCAAAAATACAAATCTTAAGTAGAGCATAAGTGCTGATGCCGTTAAGCCTACTAGTAAACCAATCCAAATACCATTTCCACCCCATTCCAATTCAATTGCAAGAACATAACAAATCGGAAAAGCAATAACCCAATAGGCAATAAAAGCTATTAAAGCAGGAACTTTGACATCTTGTATTCCTCTTAATGCTCCTAATATCACTACTTGTAATCCGTCAGAAATTTGAAAAAATGCAGACCATAAAAGCAGCATTGACGCAAGTGAAATTACCTTGAGATTTTCAATCTGATTTAATGAACTCTCCGTATCTAAATAAACAAGAGGCAAATCAAATCTAAAAATCAAAAAGGCTAATGCGAAAACAATTTCTATAAGCAGCGTCATTGCAAATAAGGAAAAAGCAACCTCTCTCAGGCGAGCAATATCTTTTTTACCCTTTTGGTTACCCACTCTAATCATGGCAGCAACACTCAATCCTTGACCGACCATATAAGTCATTGATGATAAGTTTAAAGCGATCTGATTCGCCGCCTGTTCAATGGTGCCAAGTATTCCACTTAGCCATACAGCCATGGTAAATAAGGTAACTTCAAAAAATACTTGAGCTGATGTTGGTAATCCAAGATTTAAAATCTTTTTGACATACCCCCAACTGGTCTTCTTCCAGTTTAATCGAGTGATAAATTCTCTAAAATAAGCAGACCTGTAAAGTACAACAGCAATAAAGATTACCATTAGGATTCTCGATATAAGCGTTCCATATCCAGCACCGATAACACCTAGTTTTGGAAAACCCCAATTTCCAAAAATCAGCAAATAATTGAATAAAATGTTCAAGGCATTCGAAATCAGCGTTGCGTACATCGGAATTTTAGTTCTCGACAAACCATCACACAAAGTTCTGAAGGCTTGAAAAACCATTATTGGAATAAGAGACAATGATATAATCTCATAATAAGGAATAGCAAGTGCGACCACCTCAGGAGGTTGTTTCATGCTTTCCATTAAAGGACCCAAAACCAATAAAACACCGAATAAAATAATCCCAGAGCTCAAACAAATCACCAAGCCGTGTTTGAAGACCTTTTTTACATTTAATTTTTTTCTCAAACCATCTGCCTCAGCGATGAGCGGTGTGATTGCCGCTGATATTCCAATACCTACAGCAAAAGCCACAAAAAAGAAACTGTTACCCAAGGATACGGCTGCCAGCTCTGCAGCACCAAGCTGTCCAACCATAATGTTATCGGCAAAAGCTACAAAGGTGTGACCCAACATTCCAAGGATAACTGGAAAGGCTAATTTCCAATTGGTTGCAAATTCTTTTTTATAAAACGCTAAGGAATACATCAGTATTTTTTTGCTTGTTCCCAAAAAATATTCATCTCATCTAAGCTCATGTCTTTTAAAGATTTACCAAGGGAGGTAGCTTGTTCTTCTAAATATTGAAAACGGTGAATAAATTTTTTATTGGTGCGCTCAAGGGCCTGATCGGGATTGATACCAAGAAAACGCGCATAGTTGATCATCGAAAACAAGACATCTCCAAACTCAGCCTCCATAGCGTCTTTATCATTGGATTCAATTTCTTCTTTTAACTCTTGAAGTTCCTCTTTGAGCTTATCCAAGACCTGTTCATCCTTTTCCCAATCGAAACCAACACCAGCAACCTTATCTTGAATTCGATAGGCTTTAATTAAAGAAGGTAGTGATTTTGGCACCCCTTCTAAAACAGATTTCTTTCCCTCTTTTAATTTTAATTTTTCCCAATTTTGCTTGACTTCTTCCTCATTAGTCAATTCTAAATCACCATAAATATGGGGATGTCTTTCAATGAGCTTGTTACTAATCGCCTCACAAACAGATGTGATATCAAAATCACCCGTCTCTGAGCCTATTTTGGCATAAAAGACAATGTGAAGTAGAACATCTCCAATTTCCTTTTCAATTTCGGCAAAATCCATGTTCAATATGGCATCCGATAATTCGTAGGTCTCTTCAATGGTCAAATGTCTTAAAGACCCTAGAGTTTGCTTTTTGTCCCAGGGGCACTTTAATCTCAAATCATCCATGATATCCAACAAGCGGCTAAAAGCGGCTAATTCTTGAGCTCTTTTATTCATTCTTTGACCTTTAATTTTTGTCGACTGCTATTTATAGTTGCAGGTATCCAGCCATATGAAATCCCCAATCGCATTTGATAATTTCCTGGAGTATCTGGAGCAGATAACGCTAGTTGAACCTTTTTAGATTCTCCTGAGGCTAAAAATAAAGAGTCTAAAATTACTTTAGAACCAAACTGCTGCTCACCTTTAAGAAAGTATTGTGATAGTACAACAGGCATATCGACTGAACCACCTATAACCAATGGATAATTTCCTTTATTAGTGATTGTAGCATCTACCATTTTAGTCTCGCCTAAGTCGAAGACATAAGTATTGTTTTCAGAAGAGTTTCTCAGTTCGATATCCACTCTAGCGTAAGAGCGGTAATTGGGTACTATTGCATATCGAATTTGTGATCTATTGTCTGCATCAAAAGGCGCTGAAAAGTAAGGATTGTTGCGCTTGTGGTTTATGAGAAAAACCTCTCTTCCTTGAATATTTTCTTCATAGTCCCAATAGTCAAATTGGGTGTTATTAAAGTAAAATGTACTCAGTGTGTGTGCCTTTTTTGCTGCGTAATATTGATATCGCGATGCATTTTCATACGAGTTTACAAAAACAATCGGTCGACCAGATGAAAGTGAGTCAAGTTGCTCAGACCAACGTTCCCAGTGATGAAGAGGACCACTAGAATCTACAAACTGCTTTGGAAGAATATCGAAGGCAAAATAAAAACGAACCGGAACAATAGCAATCAGCGTGATCTTTCCCAGTAAAATGGTCGTTTTTTGTAACTTTTCTCTTTCTGCTAAATAGGAATAGGACAATAAAAATAACGGCACTAAGGCTATTGAAGTCCAATGTTTGTGAATAAAAACTCTGAACGACTGAAAAAAGAAGAATACCAGGACTCCAATCAAAACGTATTTCAAGGCCTTTTCATACATACTCAATCCTCTTCTTTTACCCACTGCAATAAACATAGGAATACTCACTAAAGGGCCCAAAACTATAGGTTGACTAAAGAGGTAACCCAATACATTGCTCCATTTAAAACTGATATCTGAGCGATCACTTAAATGAAATTTTAAACTCATCCAATCATTCTCATATTGCCAAAAGGCATAAGGAAGCATCAATATTACAGTCAAAAAAAGCACTTTGTAAAAAGGCTTTTGAGTGAACAATCTCGGATTTGAAAAAAGGGTAAATAGAACAATAAGAACACCGTGGTACTTACTTAGAAACATAAATGCAATAGCAATTGATAATCCTACACAATACTTTAGGGAGGGCTTCTCTAGATACAGTTTATAAAAATAAAAAAACAAGAGTTCTCCAAATAATAAGGGAACATCGGTCTTTATTAAAAAGCTACCCGCGTGAACAGCAAGTAACCCCATAGATAAGAAAACAAACAGTTTGAGGTTCTTTCGTTCGACCAATTCATACATCAAATACAAGGAACATGTACTCATTGCAACGAACAGCAATCGCGCCCCAAGTTCATTTTGAAAAACAAGTTCGCCTAAAAAGGTGGCAAAAGCGACCATGGGGGGATGATCCAAATAACCAAAATCAATACTTCTAGCAAAGAGTACATAATACGCTTCTTCTCCAGATAAATCCATAAAATAAGACTGCAGAAGAGCTACAAGAGTCCACACGCTCAAAAAAACTTGGAATCCTGAGAACGAATAACCAAAAAGTCTAATGCTTTGCATAAATTGAATATCCAACGCAAAATAACGATATTTAATGGTCAAATCCGTTGTCATGAAAGGACTTTATTTCGCCCTACTTATAGTATTCTTTTTTTCGTGTCAGAACAAAACTCCAAAAGCAAATACATGGAGCAGTTATAACGGTGGAAAAGACAGGAATCACTATTCAGAATTAGATGAAATCAAACCTGACAATGTTAAGCTTCTAGAACCTGCTTGGACTTTTACCACCTCTAGCAAAGGGCAAATGCAAATGAACCCTATAGTGGTTGACAGTATAGTCTACATTATTGATGCCAGTTTAAAAGTCTACGGTCTTCACGCGGAAAGTGGCCAAGAAATTTGGAGTTACGGCACAAATTTCGATCATGCACTATCGACTTCTAGAGGCGTGAGTTATTGGAAATCTAAAAAAGGAGAACAACGTATTTTTTATACTCGAAATTATGAACTCATTTCATTGGATGCGTTAAGCGGAAAGCCTGTCAAAGAGTTTGGAGTTAATGGTGCAGTAGACATTCGAAAAGCACTTCCTAGTATGGACAAGTGGGTCATCTCAAATACACCCGGAACAATTTTCAAAGATTTAATCATATTGCCTTTAAGAGTATCCGAATCAGAGGGTGCTGCTAAAGGAAATATCATCGCTTTTAATGCGAATACAGGAACTGTCGTTTGGACGTTTGAAACCCTTCCAAGTTTTAAAGGCAACCCCAATATCGGTGGAGGTAATAATTGGGCTGGTATGAGTTTAGACGAAGAAAAAGAATTAGTATATATACCTACAGGTTCAGCATCCCCAGACTTTTATGGCGTCAATCGAATTGGTAAAAATGAATATGCAAATTCCATAATAGCTTTAGACGCCAATACTGGAAATTATGTGTGGCATTTTCAAACCGTTCATCACGATTTATGGGATAGAGATTTACCTGCTCCTCCAAACCTCATTCAACTCAGAAAACAAGGAAAATCAATCGATGCTTTGGCTCAAATCAGCAAGCAAGGCTATGTTTTTTTGTTCGATAGAGCAAACGGGACTCCAATTTATGAGATCGAAGAAACACAAGTACCTAAATCGAAAATCCTAAACGAAATCTCATGGAAGACACAACCTATTCCCAGTAAACCCAGAGCTTTTGCCCGACAAATTGACGAACTTAAAGAGGCTGAAATTGGGATGTATTCTAAGCGTGGCGATTCACTCAAAAAGCTTTTTAAGTCTATGATTAAACAAACCTATCACCCGCCCGACACCGCTTCAGTTTTGTTATTTCCGGGTTACGATGGCGGAGGTGAATGGGGAGGCGCAGCAGCTGTTCCAGATGAGGGTCTACTCTACGTAAATTCAAATGAAATGGCATGGGAGCTTCGCATTGAGAAAAAAGAAATTGCAAATACAGCTAAAGGATTGTACACCAGATACTGTTCTAGTTGTCACTTAGATAACTTTAAAGGTGTTCCCGAGAGCGGGTATCCCAGCCTCGAAAAGATTAATGAACGTTTATCTGTTGAAGAACTCCACCTTTTAATAAGCAATGGCAAGGGTAGAATGCCAGGATTTTCTCAATTGCCCAAAGAAGAAATAAAATCCATAACTAAGTATGTGATGGGCTTAGAAGATGGAAATACAGCACTGAATACAATAGAACCTATCACCACTTATGTTCACGGTGGCTATCAAAAGTTTTTAGATGAAAATGGACTTCCAGCCATCAATCCACCATGGGGACAATTGCACGCCATCGATTTAAATACGGCAGAATATAAATGGAGTGTTCCTTTGGGCGAAACCCCTGGAATAGGTGAAACAGGAACAGAAAATTACGGTGGCCCTTTGGTCACCAAAAACGGATTGCTCTTTATAGCCGCTACTAAAGATGGTTTTATAAGAGCTTTTGACCGTCATACAGGCGAAGTACTTTGGAAATACAAATTGCCTTACCCTGCCTTTGCGAGCCCCAGTTTATACCAGTACGATAGAAGGTCCTATCTTGTAATCGCCTGCGGTGGAGAAAAGCTAGGAACAGTCGCTGGAGATCAAATTATAGCCTTTGCCCTACCTCAATAATGCCATATGTGTTACGATATTAGTGCTCAACTCAAAACACAACTCTCTAGAGCAAAACGCATGGGAGATCAAAGGGCTCATAAAGAAATTACCGCAATCATTGAAGAAAAACACTTAAAGGATATTTACAGGGCGAGTGGCTTTGAACATCCGAACTGTATAGTCTACGATAAATCTTCAATTTTTGTGGCCAGATGGGGATTAATTCCAAATTGGATTCAAGACGAAAAGGACGCGCGAAAAATTGAAAATTCTACCTTAAATGCGCGTATTGAAAGTATTCAAGAAAAACCTTCATTTCAAGAAGCTGCTCAAAAGGCCAGAGCCATACTCTACATAGACGGTTTTTTTGAACATCATTTTAGAAATAATGCAGCTTATCCGATTTACGTCCAAAAATCGGAAGAAGAACCCATGATTGTTGCCTGCTTATACGATACCAATACAAAGTTCAGTGAAAGTGTCTCAACTTTTAGTATTGTAACGACGGGAGCCAATTCGTTTATGAAAGAAATCCACAATAAGGCTGAACACGGAGCGTCTAGAATGCCCTTAATACTCAATTCAGATCAAGCAGAACTATGGTTAAATACCGAAAGAGACATCGATGAACTTACGGCTCAACTTGAAATAGATAAAAATCTAGATTTAAAGGCGCACAGCGTTGAAAAAATAAGAGGTAAAAACTCATTAGGTAATACTGCAAAGGCCATCGAACCTAAACGGTACCAAGCCTTTCAAACCTTATTTTAAAAGTTCTTTTTTTTAGTGGCAAGCTCATATTCTTTTAAAAAAGTAGTCATAAGCGTATCTACTGACGGAATATCGTCAAGCAAAGCTGAAATCTGTCCAATTTCGAGTTCTCCGTCGACTAAATCTCCTTCGTAAATTCCTTTTTTAGCTCTTCCTTTTCCCAGTAATGATCTCAACTCTTCTACAGAAGCACCCTTTTGATAAAGCTCTAGAACTGATGTATAAAATTCATTTTTAATGAGTCTAACAGGAGCTAATTCTTTCAAGCTAAGAATGGTATCTCCTTCACCTAATGATTTGACAAGATTTTTAAAATTCTGATGAGATGTAGACTCTTTAGTCATTAAAAATCGGCTTCCCATTTGAACTCCTGATGCACCCATATGAAAACAGGCGAGCATAGCAGATCCTGTTGCAATTCCTCCAGCTGCTACTATAGGTATTTTAAAAGAATGTCGATTTAACAATTGCAATAATACAAGGGTGGTATTTTCTTCACGCCCATTGTGCCCACCAGCCTCAAAGCCCTCAGCGATAATTCCATTGACCTCAGCCTGCTCCGCTTTAAGCGCAAACTTTAATGAACTAACCACATGCAGTACTTTAATACCATGAGACCTCAAACGCCTTGTAAATAGATTGGGGTTTCCCGCTGAAGTAACGACCACTGGAACTTTGTGTTCAATTACTGTTGTTATATGCTCTTCAATATTGGGGTACATCAGGGGGATATTAACGCCAAAAGGACGCGTGGTTTTGGCTTTACAACCTTCTATAGCTACTCGGAGTTGTTCTGGATACATACTGCCAGCTCCTAAAACTCCTAAACCTCCCGCATTTGAAACGGCTGAGGCTAAATCAGCGCCAGATGTCCAAACCATTCCTCCTTGAATAATTGGGTATTCAATACCCAATAATCGTGTTAATTTTGTATCTATTTTCATATTTATGAAATGACTCCTGAACCCAATAATTCATCTTCTCTATACCAAGCTGCAAATTGCCCAGATGTTATTGCAGATTGTGGATGGTCAAAATCTATATAAAGTCCATCAGACTTTTTAATTAAGGTCGCTTTTTGCAATGGCTGACGGTATCGTATCCTAACGCTTACCTTCATCTGCTCCCCTTCATTTAAAATCAAATCAGATCTCAACCAGTGAATATCTTTGGATTCAATTTTAAGGGCAGAACGAAATAAACCCGGATGCTTATTTCCCTCACCTACATAGATGATATTTTCGACAGTATCTGTTGCAATTACAAAGAGTGGTTCTTTTGTTCCACCAACGGCCAAACCTTTGCGCTGTCCTATCGTAAAAAAGTGAGCCCCTTTGTGTAACCCACAAACCTTACCCATGTCTTCAACGTACTCATAAGCTAATGCTCGCTCTGAAAGCGTCATATTATCCTCGTCAAAGGCGTAAATTGGATTTGTGGCTGCTATTTCTATAATAGTTCCTTCCTTGGGCTTTAACTGTTGTTGTAAAAAATCAGGCAATCGAACTTTTCCAATAAAACACAAGCCCTGAGAGTCTTTTTTACTGGCAGTGACTAAACCTTCTCGCTCAGCTATTGCTCTAACTTCTGATTTTTGAAGATGACCAATTGGAAATAAAACTTTTGAGAGTTGGTCCTGATTTAATTGACATAAGAAATACGACTGATCTTTATTTGGATCTTTTCCAGCTTTTAATTGATATAGAGTATTATCACCATGGGATAACTCTCCTTTTTGACAATAATGCCCTGTAGCTACAAAATCAGCACCTAAATCAAGAGCTATGGATAAAAAGACATCAAACTTGATTTCTCGATTGCAGAGTACATCTGGATTTGGCGTTCTTCCATTGCGATATTCGTCAAACATATAGTTGACAATACGCTCTTTGTAAACTTCACTAAGATCAATTGTTTGAAATGGAATATTGAGTTTTTCTGCGACTAATAATGCGTCATTACTGTCTTCAAGCCATGGACATTCATCTGAAATAGTGACTTCATCGTCATGCCAATTCTTCATAAAAAGAGCAATTACATTGAAACCCTCTTTTTTCAAAAGATAGGCAGCAACAGAGGAGTCGACACCTCCAGATAAACCTACAACTGCTGTGGGCATGTTCTCAGCCATATCAATGGATATAAAATACCGGACTACTTTTTTAGCCTCTTTTTATACTCAGGTTGCGTTTCAGCCTGCTCCATCATTTCTCGCATTCTTTTTTGAAATTTATTTTCCTTACGAGGTGCTTTTTTGTTCTCTTCAATTTGCGCGTGAATCTTTTCTTCATCTAAGATTACGTTTTTAATGACCAACATAATACCTATTGTTAGCAAATTAGAAACAAAATAATATAAACTCAATCCAGAAGCGTAGTTGTTGAAAAAAAACAACATCATTACTGGAGATAAGTACATGATGAACTTCATATTGGGCATTCCCGGCTGTTGTTGCATTTGCATAGTCTGACCTGTAGTCATTTGCATGTAGAAAAAGATAGCTACAGAAGCCAAAATAGGAAACAAGCTAATATGGTCCCCGTAAAATGGAATAGTAAAAGGCAACTCTACAATAGTGTCATACGACGACAAGTCATCCACCCATAAAAACGACTTTTGGCGCAATATAAATGAAGTAGGGAAAAAACTAAATAGGGCATAGAAAATTGGCAACTGTAAAAACGCGGGTAGACAACCACTCATCGGGCTAACACCTGCCTTGTTGTAAATTTTCATAGTTTCTTGCTGCCTTTTCATGGCATCGTCTTTGTACTTATCGTTGATTGCTGTAATTTCTGGTCTTAAAACCTTCATCTTCGCTTGGGACACATAGGACTTATAGGTCACAGGAGACATTGCCAAACGAACGACTATCGTCATTACTATAATAGCCATACCATAAGGTAAAAAGGAGGCTAAAAAACTGTAAAAGGGATTAAAAATATATCTGTTGATCCATCCAAAAATTCCCCATCCAAAAGGAATAGAGTCAGCCAAGGCATAATCCTTATATGCGCTTAGGACTTCTAGATCTGTAGGACCAAAATAAAGTTTCATAGCAGAAGATAGCTCACCTCCCATGAGCTTTAAATTCACTTTTGAGCCATAGGCTTTAGTATATATTTCGTCTTTAGATTCCTCCTCAACTAAATTTTCAGAATTCAACTCAACTTTATCAAAGGCTTGTTCAGCCACTAACATACTGCTAAAAAAGTGCTGTCGATAAGAAATCCAATTCACCTTGTTTTCTGTATCCTCATCAAAATCGCTTGAAGCAGACAACTTTCTGACCTTCTTATTGTCGTATTGATAAGTTAAACGGGTATACCTGTTCTCATACATTACACTCTGATCGAATCGCTTAGCCTTAAAATCCCAACTCAGATTGACATCGTCAGAATCGACTAAATAGGAACTTAAGTTTTGACTTCTTATGGTATAATCCAGTAAATACTCATCAGGTTTTAATACGTAAACCACTTCTAAATAAGCATTTTCAGCCGTTTTCGCTTTCATCGATAGACGAGTGATTCCCCCGTCATCTTTGGAGATAGAAGGAATAAAAAACAGATCAGTAGTTTTTAATATTCGATTATCTGTTGTTCTAAAATTAACTCTGAGATTTGAGTTGTTCTCGGCAATCAAATGAACTGGCTCTTCTTTATAGTCTGAGTATTGCTTTAATTCTAGTCCTTTAATTTGAGCACCTTTATGGGAAATCTCCATCCGCAACAAGTCATTTTCAATAAAGGTTGATCCCTCATCTTTGGGAGTAAAGGCAAAAAGACCGACAGCATTTTTGTAAGCTTGGTTTACAATAGAATCAGAAACCACAGCGGGAACAGCATCTATTTTGATTTCCGCCTCGCTTTCAGATGATTTTTTTTCCTGATTAGCCACAAGTTCTGCAGCTCTAGCTGCCTCTAATTCCTCGGGGGTTGGTTGGTTTAGGTAAAACCAAAACATCATAATAGCGAATATGAGAATAAAGCCAATGATGGAGCTTTTATCTAGTTTTCTTTCTTCCATAAAGAGTTAAAATAGCGTATTAAATTCAAAGATAATGCTTATTGGGCTGTCCCTACAATTGATTTTTTTTGTGTGTCAAGGCAGCAGCAATGAATGAGACAAATAAAGGATGAGGATTAGCAACTGTACTTTTGTATTCCGGATGGTATTGAACTCCAACAAACCAAGGATGGTTTTCCAGTTCAACAATCTCTATCAATTGTGTTTTCTTATTCCTTCCTGTAGCCTTTAAACCTGCTTCTTCGAGTTGTTTTTCGTACTGATTATTGACCTCAAATCTATGCCTGTGACGCTCGTGAATGATTTTAGCATTTGAATATATTTCAGAGGCTTTACTTCCCTCAGTCAATTCACATTCCCAAGAACCTAAACGCATTGTTCCACCCAAATGTGTAATCTTTTTCTGTTCTTCCATTAAAGAAATTAAAGGTGATGAAGTGTTTTCATCAACCTCTATAGAATTTGCATTTTCTATGCCGAGAACATTTCGAGCGTACTCTACGATGGCCATTTGCATTCCCAAACAAATTCCAAAAAACGGAACATTATTTTCTCTTGCATACCGAACAGCTTTAATTTTGCCCTCTAAACCTCGCGTACCAAATCCAGGTGCTACCAGTAATCCGTTGAGCCCTTTAAGTATTGATTCAATTTCATTTACTTCTAAAGTCTCAGAGTGAATGGATTGAATTTCAACCTTGACCTTATTTTCAGCCCCGGCATGTATAAAGGCTTCTAAAATGGACTTGTAAGAATCTTGTAGTTCAACATATTTTCCGATTAATCCAATCTTAATGGTATTTTCAGGATTCGCTAGGCGTTCTAAAAATTCTTTCCAAGAATCCAATGCAGGTACACTATCAGTGTTTAGTCTTAATTTTTCAAGAACTACACGGTCAAGCCCTTCTTCTTGCATCAAAACAGGTACTTGATAAATCGTTGGAGCATCGATGGATTGTATAACTGCTTCTTTTGAAACATTGCAAAAAAGCGCCAATTTTCTTCTTTTATCTTGGTCGATATCGTACTCTGTTCTACATACTAAAACATCCGCTTTTATACCACTTTCCATTAAGGTTTTTACCGAATGCTGAGTGGGTTTGGTCTTTAATTCTCCAGCAGCAGACAAATAGGGAACTAGCGTTAAATGTATAACCATACCGTTGTGCTCTCCCAAATCCCATAGCAGTTGACGAACAGCTTCAATGTAAGGCAATGATTCTATATCCCCTACTGTTCCTCCTATTTCAGTAATAACAATATCGTAGTTTCCAGTTTGGCCTAAAAGTTTAATGCGATCCTTAATTTCATTGGTAATGTGAGGAACGACCTGAACAGTTTTACCCAGAAACTCTCCTCGACGTTCTTTTTCAATCACACTTTGGTAGATACGTCCCGTAGTCACATTATTTGCCTGAGAAGTTGAAGTATTTAAAAAACGTTCGTAATGACCCAAATCTAAATCTGTTTCTGCTCCATCATCAGTGACAAAACACTCTCCGTGTTCGTATGGATTTAATGTTCCCGGATCGACGTTGATATAGGGATCGAACTTTTGTATCGTTACTCTGTATCCTCTAGCCTGAAGAAGTTTTGCTAAAGAAGCAGCGATAATTCCTTTACCTAATGAAGAAGTAACTCCGCCCGTAACAAAAACGTATTTAGTGGTGTTCATGGGTTTTTGATTATATACGGGGTGTAAAGGTACAATAAATCAAAAGGTTTAAGCAAAATTCAATATCTTAAAAGTCTAAAAAACTAACCATGAACAGAAGAGACTTTATTCAAAAATCGGGCACAGGAGGGTTGGCACTATTTTCAGCCAACACTGTAGCTCATAATTTCAATTTAAATCCTACAGAATTAAAAACATTAGATCTCAAAAATAATATCAATCACAGTGTCTGTCATTGGTGTTTTGGCAATATACCCTTAGAAGATTTTTTGAAAATAATTAAAAACATGGGCATCAAATCTATAGACTTGGTGAATCCAGAAAATTTTGATTTGCTCAAAAAATACGATATACATTGCAGCATGTGTCAGGGAGCAGAAATAAGCTTAGTAGAAGGATTCAACGACCCTAAAAATCACCAGCAACTCATAGAAAATTACAAACGTGTTATTCCTAAAGTAGCTGAGGCTGGATTTACCAACCTCATCTGTTTTAGTGGAAATAGAAATGGAATGAATGACTATGTCGGAATCGAAAATTGTGTAAGGGGACTATCTGAAATCATGCCTTTAGCCGAAGAGCACGGAGTTATCTTACAAATGGAATTGTTCAACCAACAAAATCATCCAGATTATATGTGTGATTCTAGTATTTGGGGAGTTGAACTATGCAGAAGATTGGGGAGTGATAATTTCAAACTACTTTTCGATATCTACCACATGCAAATTCAAGAAGGAGATATAATCAATAGCATTAGAAAGTACCATAAATACTTTGGTCATTACCATACGGCTGGTGTTCCCGGCAGAAATGAAATTGGTGAAAAACAAGAATTGTATTATCCAGCTATAATGAAAGAAATTCTCAAAACGGGATACACAGGGCATGTCGCTCAAGAATTTATTCCTATAAGTGACGATCCTATAGCTTCCCTGCAAGCTGCCTTCACTATTTGCGATATCTAAAGGCTATTCCAGTGAAATCTGATTTGCTTTTCTAAATCTGAGTGGAGGCTTGCCAAAACAGGGCATGTATTTCCGACGAGTTCTAATATTTTTGCATCTTTTTCAGAGATTTCTGGTAAATACAAATCAACTTCAATACATGAAATTCGTCTTGGATCAGAGGCCATGTGCTTTTTGATTTCAAGACGACTATCTCTAAGCTCGATACCCATTTGATTCGCCTTTATAGCCATTACCGTTATCATGCAACTGCCTAGGGCGTTGGCCACACAATCTGTTGGTGAAAAAGCTTGTCCTAATCCATTATTGTCAATTGGAGCATCACTGTGGATCACCGACCCCGATCTCAAGTGGGTTGATGCTGTCCTGAGTCCACCTTGGTAAATTATTTCTGAGGTAGTTTTCATCGATTTTATTTCGTTCTAAATTAGTGTATTGCATGAGATAAAAGGAATGATTGATATATCCCCTTTGATTCTGTGAGAGGCCGTAATTGAATTTACTGTGCGTGTATTCTTTTTCGTCTATAACTGAAGTACTTATTAAAAAATTCTTATCATAAGCCATTCTCAATACCAAATCAAAAACAAGATCAAATCCTCTAGCCGCATAAGCATTCGGGAAAAAACCAAAACGATTTAAGTAGCGTTTTGAAAATTCACTTTTTGATTCTGGAGTGTTATAAACCGAAGGATACACAAACTTTAAATTCGACAAATGCTCAAAAGAAATACTCTGACTTTCAAAAACCCGAGTAGCATATTTGGTAGTAAAAAGCTGAATTATTCTATTTTCCTCGGAATTTATAGAGTTCAAAACACTTGTCACTCCTGAGGCTAAACTGGATTTAGACGTTTCTAAAAACACCCAGTTAACTCTGGTAGAGTCAATTTGATTTAACTTAAACTCTTCTAGATCTAAAGAGCTCTCATCGGTTATTTCCGTAACCTTTGCCCCTGGGAACGCTAATTGCAAATCTCGTTTAGCTTGCCCATCTTCACTACTATCTGTTATAATTAATACAGACTCTTCTTCTTTTACTCGCAAAAGTTGAGAAATCATTTCTTCTCTTATTTCTGAAGGATCAGTAATAGAAAATATTACGTTGTCGCTATATGCATCTTTTATGGGTGCCGATAAAGGAAACACAAAAGGAATTGACGCCAAGGAGGTACTTCTTGAAATTTCTTCAATAATACCAGAACGCAAAGGACCAATAACAGCATCATATTTACTGAGGTCAGCAAGTTGAAGATATGATCCCACTCTGCCTTTGTCCAACTCAGTATCAAAGGTCTCATGATTAACAAAAACACCATAAGAACGAAGAGAATCAATCGCCATAAGGGCCCCTGAATAAAAACTAAGTGAGGTTTTCATATCAGTCCTTTTCTCAATTTCTTTTTGAGCCAATTGAACATCCAGTGAATCAACACGATCTAAACGAAAAGGAAGCATAAAAAGTAAATCATGAGAAGATCCAACTTGAATACTGTCAAACAAACTGAATTCAGGGCTTATCAACCCTTGACGTACCGTTCGACTAAAGCCTATAGGTTTGGGTATTTTTAAGATCATTCCTGAAGAAAGCCCCTCTTTAATTTTAGGGTTAAGTCGATATAAAGAAATCATATCAATATCGAGGCTCTTTACAATACCATAAATTGTTTCTTTAGGTTGAACCTCGTAATACAAAAAACTATCGTCATATACGAAAACTGTTTCTTCCTCTTCTTCTATTGTGGATTCAGTGTATTCTTGTTGATTAGCGTACTCGAGATCTTTAATCTTTAGGGAGTTCAAAGGTACACTCAAGACATCTCCAACACTTAAAGAAGAAGGGTTTTCAGGCAATTGAGGATTGAGACGTGCCAAGCTATCCAAACTTATTTGATAACTGTAAGCAATACTCCATCTAGTGTCTCCTTGTTTTACTTGATACGTCTCGTAACTGACTTGACTAGCAGATTGCGATGCGCTTTTTTCTTTGTATACAGGGATTTTCAAAAGCTGTTTCGACTTCAACTTTTTTCGAGCTGCACGCGGATTATACTTCAAGATATCCTCTTTCTTCACTGAGAATTTTAAAGCAATAGCATCAATCTTTTCTTTTTTCTTAACCTTGTAATTAATGAATCCACTTGGAATACTTAATACGGGAGAAACACTTTCTTTTTCTTCGAAGACAGGAATCCTTAAAATCATATTGACATCCAACACCTCGGAATTTAAAAAGTCGTTAAAAAGAATCAATTCAGTAGTGTCAATGTCATACTTTTTAGAAATCCCGTATACTGTCTCGGACTGGAGTACCCTGTGCATTTTAAAGCGCGCAGGATTTTTACTTTCAACAACCTGAGCACTTAACAATTGAAATGAGCATAAAACACCTAGAACTAACGCGTATATTCTTTTTTTCATTCCCACTCTATTGTTGCCGGAGGTTTTGAACTTATATCATAAACCACACGATTTACACCCTTCACTTTATTGATAATCTCATTGGAAATACTCTGCAAGAATTCATGCGGAAAATTAATCCAATCTGCGGTCATACCATCAGTACTCTCCACCGCTCTCAAAGCAACACAATTCTCATAAGTGCGTTCATCACCCATTACTCCAACACTTTGAACAGGTAAGAGCATGGCGCCTGCTTGCCACACTTTGTCATAGAGTTCCCATTTTTTCAATCCATCGATAAAAATGGCATCCACATCTTGTAGCATTCTGACTTTATCCGAAGTGATATCTCCTAAAATACGTATTCCTAAACCAGGTCCTGGAAAAGGATGCCTTCCTAAAATTGAAGGTGCTATACCCAGTGTGGCTCCTATCCGTCTCACTTCATCTTTAAACAATTTTCGTAAGGGTTCTATTACTTTAAGTTTCATATAATCAGGTAATCCTCCCACATTGTGATGACTTTTTATTGTTGCTGAAGGTCCTCCGGTCGCTGATACCGATTCAATGACATCAGGATAAATAGTCCCTTGTGCCAGCCACTTGGCATCTAAAACGAGTTTAGACTCGCTATCGAAAACATCAACAAAAACCCTGCCGATTGTCTTTCTCTTTTGTTCTGGATCACTTACACCTTCTAATTCGGATAAAAAACGATCTCCTGCATCCACACCTTTGACATTCAGTCCAAAGCCTTTGTATTGCTCAAGAACTTGTTCAAATTCATTCTTTCGCAAAAGTCCATTATTGACGAAAATGCAATGTAGTCTATCCCCTATTGCCTTGTGCAACAGCATAGCAGCAACCGTGGAGTCAACCCCACCAGACAATCCAAGTATTACACTATCTCCTTGAATTTGAGCCTTAAGGTCTTGAACGGTTTCTTCTACAAATGCGTTTGGCGTCCAATCTTGATTAAAATGTGCGATTCGAACTAAAAAATTCTCCAACACTTTAATTCCGTCGGTACTGTGATACACCTCAGGATGAAATTGAATTCCAAAAGTTTCTTCATTTTCAAACATAAAAGCTGCATTCTCTACATCGGCAGTACTAGCTATCTTTTTACAAGATGCAGGTAATGCACTGATGGTGTCTGAATGACTCATCCAGACTTGCGAATTAAGTTCTACCCCTTTCATTAAAGAAGAATCTTGTTCAACTTGAGTAAGATTGGCTCTTCCGTATTCTCTAATTTTTGAAGGTTTCACATCCCCTCCTGCTTCACTAGCCAAATATTGGGCTCCATAGCAAATACCCAATAGAGGTAAATTTTGACGATAATTTGACAATTCAATTTTTGGGGGATTTTCGCCACGCACAGAGTGCGGAGAACCTGATAAAATAACTGCCTTGTATGCGTCTAAGGATTTAGGAGCCTTGTTATACGGTATGATTTCAGAATAAATGTTCAACTCTCTGATTCTTCTTGCGATCAGCTGAGTATACTGTGAACCGAAATCTAAAATGAGAACTTTTTGATGCATGCACAAAAATAGCAACTTTGTATAGGAGTTTATTTCAAAAAATTGAATAATTCTTAAAATAGTTATGCATCATCCATAGGCAGTCGTTAAGCTTATATTAGAAAAAGGAATCACAGCTGCAAATCAAATAAATGCTACTTTTTAAAGATAGACCTAGGAAGAAGCTATAACCAGAAGATTCTAAAGTATATATAGCGTCTTAAAATTCGATAAAAAGTACTGAAGAGTCTGTTTGTTTTTGAAATTCAGTATAAACGACCTCGATAAATCGAGAGCCATAGTCACTGTAGAAGGTGCTAAAATTTTCAACGCGTTCCTGAGGTTTACCCAAGGGATAAAAGAACTCGTACAAGACTAATATTCGCTCAATTTCGTCTTTTAAAACCCTTTTTTGCGCGAGCAGTAATCTTTTCTCAAGCTTATCTAGACCATTCATCTGTTTTTGACGTTGTGCTTGTACAGCTCCTTCAAAACTTCGATCTGTGTTTTTGGAACGCTCTTGTAACAAATTAAACTGCTCATTCAACAAAGCTTTAAAATCGGTTAATTCCAATGGAATATTAGAAACTTTTCGAACCCACCGATTGATCAACTGATTTTTGGCATTATTTAAATCACCATCAACAACATTTAATTTTTGCAATTTTCGATATGTTTTTTCATCGGCAGCATAGACAGAATGTCTCAATTTCAACATTGGAAAAACCACTTGATAATGTTCAAAAACAGACTTTAATTGAAACCAATAACTCAATTCACCTGCTCCTCCAACATACATCAAATTAGGTAAGATGTATTCTTGGTACAACGGCCTTAAAATTACATTTGGTGAAAAGCGCTCTGGATAAGCTTCTACTTCACTCAAAATTTCCTCTTGAGAAAAATTAGTCTTGGAATTTACCAATTGATAAGAGTTACAATTGATATCAATTCTTTGACGGTCTTGTTCACTTAAATGAAAAAGATTGATCGGTCTTGGAAACACCTGTGCTTTATAACCTTTTTTGCTCAATTTTTCGCTACAATCTTTAACAAGAGTCTGCGAAGGATTTGAAATAAGTTCCTCTTTAAAAAGAGGAATCATTAATTCTTTCAGTGCTTTTTTATCCGCATCTAAAACAATCAATCCATGGCGCTCAAAGAGTTCATGTACAATAAGATGAGTAGCTTGTGCAAGATTATCAAGCTTTAGATAAGCAGAATCAAAAAGCGATTTGAGTTCAGTATCATTTTTCGAACGTCCTAAATATGATTTGAACACCTTGAAAACCTCATCAAGTCCGTCTAAATCAAATTGACCTACTGCCCCTTGTTGTTCACTATTCCACTGAAATTTTTTACCCTTAAACTGAAAGTGATTGATTTCTTCAAAATCATGATCTTCTGAAGCCATCCAATAAACAGGTATAAAATTGAAATCAGGATACTCAGACTTAAATTTTTCACATAACACAATGGTGTGAAGAATTTTATACACAAAAAAAACCGGACCGGTAAAAAGATTGAGTTGGTGACCTGTAGTAACAGTAAAACTGTTTTTTTCTTTTAATAACTCCAAATTTTTCAAGACTAAAGTTCCCTCTAAATCAATGTTCAAAGCATCATAAGAAGTTTTTATTTCATCACATAAAACCGATCTAAAATCGTGATTATAACCTCTCGACTTTTGATCGATTTGCGCTTTGATATTTTCAAAATCTGCAAAACGATTGTACCAATATTGGGGTAATTGACCAGTCAAATAATCCTTGAGCAAAGGATTGATATTAAAACTTTCATCTGCACCAAAAGCATACCTGGTCATAGCTAAATACTTAGAAAATTCAAAGATAAGCCATATCTTTCGTAGTATTCTAAAGACGTAAACTTCAATGAAAAACAAGAAATTTTCAAGCACAATGATTTTAATGCTTCTAGTCAATATCATTTTTGCTCAACAAATTATGAGCCCCGATGAATTTTTAGGGTATGATCTCGGAAGTCATTTCAGTAGACATCATCAAGTAGTGGACTATTACGACTACTTGGCAGAGAACGAAAAAGACCGCGTTAAAATAGTAGAGTACGGTACCACAAACGAAGGACGTAAATTAAGAGTAGTGATCCTAAGTTCAGCTGAAAACATGGCAAACCTAGAAGCCATTCAAGAAAATCACTTAAAAGGTCTTCAAAGTGAAGAAACAGGAAATACGGCTGTAGTTTGGCTGAGTTACAACGTGCATGGTAACGAGAGTGTCAGCACAGAGGCCTCAATGAAAACGACACATCATCTTCTAACGCAGAGGAGTGATTTTTTAGAAAATACCGTAGTTATTATAGATCCTTGTATCAATCCTGATGGCCGAGATCGCTATGTGAATTTGTACAAGCAGAAAAAACACAAATTACTGCAAGCCGATGGCAATAGTACCGAACATTATGAAGGGTGGCAAAGCGGAAGAACCAATCACTATATCTTTGATCTAAACAGAGATTGGGCATGGATGACGCAAAAAGAGTCACAACAACGCCTTGTAGCCTATCAGCAATGGATGCCTCATGTTCACGTTGATTTTCATGAACAAGGCGTAAACAGTCCGTACTATTTTGCACCAGCTGTTGAACCTTACCACGAAATAATTACTGACTTTCAGCGAAGTTTTCAAGACCAATTAGGTCGAAATCATGCCAAGTATTTTGATGAAAATGGATGGCTCTTTTTTACGGACGAAAGATTTGATTTGTTATATCCAAGTTATGGCGACACTTATCCAACCTATAATGGTGCTATTGGAATGACCTATGAACAAGGCGGAAGCGGCAGAGCCGGTTTAGGCATTTACAATGCGGAAGGCGAATTATTAACGCTCAAGGATCGAATCGCACATCACTTTACAACCGGGATATCTACAGTAGAGGTAGCTGCTCGAAATGCAGAGCAACTTATCACTCAATTCAACAGCTATTACAAAGACAATGAGACCGCTAATACCTCTTATATCATAAACGGCAATAGCGCTAGACTTGAGGCCCTTAAAAAACTACTTGAAAAACACGGTATAGAAACTCAAAAAGCCTCCAATCAAAAGGTAAAGGGGTTTGATTACCTCAGCGGTTCAGAAAAAATGATGAACGTCAATGCTGAAGCCATGGTGGTGTCCACCAAACAAACCAAAGGGAAACTAGCAAGGGTGCTCCTTGAACCTAAGGTATATTTGTCTGATTCATTGACCTATGACATCACAGCCTGGTCATTGCCTTATGCCTATGGTCTCAATGCCATAGAAACAGAACAACGAATTGCAACATCTACTTCACACACTGCAAAAGAATCAAAGACAACACTTCAAAAGAGTTATGCCTACATTATCAAATGGAATTCATTTGAGAGTGCAAAAGCAACAGCTGCTCTAATGCAAAAAGGTGTTAAACTACGTAATGCCAATAGATATTTTGGGTTTGACAATACCAATTACGAACCTGGCACCATGGTGGTCTTGCAAAGAGATAACACAGAAATTGACGATTTAAATGGTCTAATGAACGCAATACAAGGTGATTATCATGTTGAAATAACCTCTACCGATACAGGATATACCGATAGAGGTAAGGATTTTGGATCATCATATTTCCAACAAAGAAAGCAACCTCAAGTCGCTGTATTAAGAGGAGATGGGGTTTCGAGTTATAGTTTCGGAGAATGGTGGTACTTTTTTGAACAAGACCTAAATATGCCATTTACGGCTATAGATACAAATTACCTCAGTCGTATTTCTTTGGAGAGCTATGACATTTTAATCATACCGAGCGGAAGAATTTCGAGCTTATCTGATCGACAAACTGAACAAATCAAAACATGGACCCAAGCTGGTGGAAAACTAATCCTACAAGGATCTTCACTAGCCTTAGCCAAAAAACTAGGACTATCCCTAGAAAAGAAGAAAATGGAATACGATATCGACAAGCGTTTACCAAACGATATGAGAGAACGAGAAATGATGAAATATCAGGTAACTGGAGCCATTTTTAAAGCTGAAGTGGATCAAACCCATCCTCTTGGATACGGTTTAGACGCTCATTATTTTTCACTCAAACTCAATGCGGATAACTATGAACTGCTCTCGTCAAATAATGCCATAGCCATTGGAGAAAAACACAGAGCTGTTTCTGGGTTTGCAGGAGAAAAAGTTCAAAAAAATACTGCCAACACCCTACTCTTTGGTTCTGAAGGTTTAGGAAGAGGTCAAGTGATTTATTTGGTAGACAATCCTCTTTTTAGAGGTTTTTGGTACCATGGAAAATTAATTGCAGCAAATGCCTTATTTCAAAACTAAGATGAAAAAAAATCGTTACTTATTACTAATACTGCTAAGCAGTAGCCTGACACTAATCGCTCAAAACAATTGGGAGCCTACTCGCTTTCAAAAAGAAGTCGATGCTATCATTAACAAGCACCAAAACACGACAATTGCTGAAAAAGCGCCTATTGTTTTCACAGGATCATCAAGCATTCGGTTTTGGCGCAATGTAAGTGAACTAAACACTTCTGAAACTATCTTAAATACTGGGTTTGGAGGGTCAACAGCCCTAGATTTAATCCATTATATAGAGCCTCTAGTTCTACAATACAATCCAAAGCAAGTATTTGTTTACGAAGGGGATAATGATTTAGCGATAGGGCGTTCTGTGGCTAAATCCAAGCGGCACCTCAAAAAGGTATTTAGACTAATTCGAAAGCACAACAAGAACACGACGATTGTATTTATTGCCGCCAAACCAAGTATTGCAAGGTGGAATCTGCGTTCTAAGTTTTTGAAGCTCAATGGAAAAATTGAAAAAATGGCCCGATCAAAAGCGTATTTGAGCTTTGCCGATGTAGACACCCCTATGCTTGTCGATGGTGAAATAAACAAAACTATTTTTATTAGTGATGGTCTTCATATGAATGCCAAAGGCTATGAAATCTGGTCTAAAGTCATACAAAATTTTATAAATTAAACAACTAAACTAAAACCCATGAAGATTGTCAAATTAAGTATTTGGATGATTGGAATTGCGCTAATCAGTTCATCTTGCGAATTATTGAATCCACAACCAAAAAGTCCGGTAGAGGCTAAAGCAACTAGTTTAGAACAGATCTCTATTCTCCCTGAACCTTTGAATACAAAGGCAGGTGGAAGCAGTTTTATCATTTTTGATGCCTTGAGTGTTTTATCCAATCCGAGTCAAGAAAAAAATCAAACTTCACTAATCAATGGTTTAGAAGAGCGTTTAGGCTTTGCTCCTGAGCTTATCGAGAACAATCAAGATTATCAAATTGCACTGAGTGTAGAACCCTTGAGCGAAGAAGCACTTGGTGATACAGCAAATGAGGCCTTGTTAAACGAGGCTTACGTACTTGAAATTTCTGAAAAAAATATCCTTTTAAAAGCGGCCACAGATGAAGGCCTATTTAGAGGAATTCAAAGCTTGATGCAACTAGTACCAAACCAATCAATGACTGAAGGAGAACACGAGGTTTATGTTTTACCTACCCTTAAAATTGTCGATATGCCACAGATGGAAATTCGATCAGCAATGTTAGACGTTGCGAGACATTTCTTTTCGGTAGACGAGGTTAAACGATACATCAATCAACTTGCGCTTTATAAATACAATACATTCCACATGCACCTCACCGATGATCAAGGATGGAGAGTAGAGATGAAAAACTGGCCTGCCCTTACCAAGATTGGAGCTGCTACAGAAGTAGGCGGAGGTGTTGGAGGTTTTTACAGTCAAGAAGAATTTACCGAACTCATCAATTATGCCGCTGATCGTCATATCGAAATCATTCCAGAAATTGATATGCCGGGACATACTAATGCAGCCATTGTAAGTTATCCACAACTCAATGGAAATGGCAAAACTCCTGAAGTTTACACCGGCACAAACGTAGGGTTCAGCACATTTGATGCAAACAACGAAGAGGTATATGCGTTTTTAGATGATATTCTTGGACAATTTGCAGCCATATCTCCTTCTAAATACATTCATATTGGTGGAGATGAAAGTCATGTCACAAAAAAGAAAGACTACATCAAATTTGTAGAGCGCGTAGAAGCCCTTGTCCGTAAACACGGAAAAGTAGCCGTAGGATGGGATGAAATCACTCAAGCCGACATCTCAGGTCCTGCAGTAGTACAATTATGGAACAATGAAGAAAACGCGCTTGTAGGTGTTGAAAAAGGCATGCCAATACTCTTGTCTCCAGCAAAAAAAGCTTATCTAGATATGAAGTATAACGAAGATTCAGAATTCGGTCTAAACTGGGCGGCGTATATTGAACTAGAAGATGCCTACAACTGGAACCCTTCTACTTATTTCAGTGATTTAGACTCCAGCGTCATTCTCGGACTCGAAGCTCCGCTGTGGTCTGAAACAATTTACGATTCTGCGTCCTTAGAATATCTCGCCTTTCCAAGAGCGATTGCTTATGCTGAATTAGCGTGGTCTCAAACAACTAAATACAATTGGGAACGTTTTAAAACAAAATTGAAGTCTCATGGAAGTTGGCTTGAAAAACAAGACATTAACTTTTACCGCTCAACAGAAATTGACTGGTAACAAAAAAAGGATCATTCAATAATGATCCTTTTTTTTATTCCTCTTCGTTTTCTTGCTCAGTATCTTCTGAGGTATCCAACAATTTGTGATCCACTAAGATATTATACCATCTGATGATTTTTTTAATGTCACTGGGATACACACGATCTTCGTCGTAATTGGGTAAGACTTCAAAAAAATACTCCTCTAAGGCCAGTTTATCAGCTTTATGACTTATAGAAGTAGTGTTGCCCTGTTCTTTTTGCCGCAGTAATTCAAAAACCTCTGTGAGTGGTTTTTCTTCTTCAAGGGTAAAAACAGAAATTTCAGAAAGTACACTTACCTGATTTCTTAAGTTTACAGTTAAACGTTTGCCGTCTGTGAGCGATTCAGTTACAAACCCAGATTTTGTCTGTGTTAACAATTTAAACAAGCCTGGCTTTCCTCCAATGGCTATAATTTTATCCAATTTCATTTATCGTCTATTTTTCTTGTTTTTTGGAAATTTCATTCTGTAATCGCAGTCAATTTCTCCTTTACTGATTTTTTCTAATTTTCCTTTAATCAGTCTCTTTTTAAGAGAAGACAACTTATCGGTAAATAGGATTCCTTCGATGTGATCGTATTCGTGCTGAATGATTCGAGCGCACAGACCGTCATAGGTTTCGGTTACTTCCTGAAAGTTTTCATCCACGTATTGAATGTGCACTACATCTTTGCGACTCACCTCTTCTCTGATATCTGGTATACTCAAACAACCCTCATTAAAAGACCACTCCTCTCCTTCTTCTGTTAAGATTGGGTTGATAAAAACCTTTTTAAAACTTTCGAGTTGTTTTTTCTCTTGTTCAGTTTCTCCGTCCTCTGCAAATGGACGGGCGTCAATTACAAAAATGCGCAGTGATAAACCGATTTGAGGAGCAGCCAAACCTACACCGCTTGCCCCATACATGGTTTCCCACATGTCTGCTATAAGCTCTTGCAATCCTGAGTGATCTGCGGCGGTAATTTCCTTTGCTTTTTTCTTCAATACGGGGTCTCCGTATGCAACTATGGGACGTATCATAAAGATCTATCTAAAAATGACTGTAAAATTATGGTTGCGCTAATTTCATCTAAGCGACCCTTTTCTTTTCTTTTTTTCTTAGAAACACCAGCATCAACCATTGATTTTAGCGCTAATTTAGAACTAAATCGTTCGTCTTGCCAATGAATACTCAAATCTGGAAAATAGCGGCTTATTTTTTTGACTTGTTGTTGAATGAATTCATAAGATTCAGAATGCGCACCCGACATTTGTCTCGGTTCACCCACAACAATTTGCTCAAAGATTTCCTTCTCGTATTCCAACTTTAATTCTTGGATTAAATCTGTGGTTAAAACCGTTTTCAGACGCGAGGCAATCATCCCCAAAGAATCAGTATGTGCGAGTCCTGTTCTCTTCTCTCCTATGTCTAATGCTAAAATTCTCAAACAAAAAAGGTTCTTTTTGTGCAAAAATAGCGCAAATTTAATGAGCACTAGCCGATTAAGCAGATGTATCTTTACACAAAAATTGAGTTATGCAACAGCTACGAGAAATAATTGAACAAGCTTGGGAAAATCGCTCCTTACTTCAAGATAAAAGTGTAATCAATGCCATAAGAACCGTTATCAGTTACCTAGACAATGGTGATGTACGATGTGCTTCTTATGAGAATGAATCGTGGCAAATCAATGAATGGGTGAAAAAAGCAGTGGTTCTCTATTTTCCAATACAACAAATGGAAGTTTTAGAGTGTGGCATTTTTGAATACCACGATAAAATGCCCTTAAAAACGAACTATAAAGAAAAAGGAGTTCGTGTGGTACCCAATGCTGTTGCACGCTATGGTGCCTACTTAGCCTCAGGAACCATTTTAATGCCAAGTTACGTCAATATTGGTGCTTATGTCGATCAAGGAACTATGGTTGATACCTGGGCGACTGTTGGAAGTTGCGCCCAAATAGGTAAAAACGTTCACCTCAGCGGTGGCGTAGGAATAGGTGGTGTATTAGAACCCCTGCAAGCCGCTCCTGTAATCATTGAAGACAACGCATTTATCGGTTCAAGGTGCATTGTAGTCGAAGGCATTCGCGTCGAAAAAGAAGCTGTTTTAGGTGCTAACGTAGTGCTCACCGCATCTACCAAAATAATAGATATTACTGGTGAAGAGCCGCTTAACTACAACGGGTATGTTCCCTCAAGAAGTGTTGTAATTCCAGGAACCTATCAAAAAGAATTTAAAGCTGGAAGTTTTGGTGTCCCTTGTGCGCTTATTATTGGAAAACGCAAGGAGAGTACAGACAAGAAAACCTCACTAAACGACGCCCTAAGAACTTACGATGTAGCTGTTTAAGACGCTTTTTGAATGCCATAAGCTGTTTTGGTCAACCGCTCTTTTTTAGTCCTAGACCTGATTCCCTTATTCTTGGCTATAGATTCAGGTGTTTTATAGCCCCTTTTGTGATCAAGATGAACACAAATAGCACTGTATCTGATTTGAATAGCTTTTACCCCTGCATTTACAAGTCGTTCGCCTAGTTCACGGTCTTGACCTCCATATTGCATGCGTTCGTCAAAACCATTAACCTCCAATAAATCGCTCAACCAACCACTTGCATTATGTCCATTCCAACTTGCTGTAGTAGGAGTGGTTTTATTCATCAGCCGAGCTTTCCATCCCCTTAAGGTTAATTTAAATCGTTTCTTTGAAGACGGATAACCCGTTTCTAAGAGCCATTTAATATCAAAACAAGATTGATCTTGAATTGTTTGTTTGTTTATGGCCTTTGAGGTTTTCATGGGTAGCATGACGTATCCTCCAGAGAGAAAACAACCTTTTTGTTTATACTGATCGTGTACAGCCAAAAAGTCCTTTCGAGGAATACAATCTCCATCTGTCATAACGATATATTCATATTTGGCAGCTATAAGAGCTTTATTCAAAATTCTTGACTTTTGAAAACCTTCATCTTCTTGCCAAATATGTTGAATGGAAAAGTCGACTAGGCTTGACATTCGATCAATACAAGCTTTAGTCCGAGGACCAGAACCATCATCCGCAATGACAATCTCAAATTCCTTAAATGTTTGAGATTGAAATCCCCATAGAACTAGTTCTAAATAGCTTTCAGAATTATAGGTGCTTAGAACAACAGTAATACCTTTCTTTTTCATCAGTTTGAAATACCCTTCAAAAATAGGAAAGTCTTAAGGTTTATCTTTGGAAAATGAAATCTATCGTAATTTTTTGTCCAACATCAACTTGGGGTGGTGTCGAAAAAAATGTAAAGCTGAGAATAGAGTTTTTATTGGACTTAGAGTATGAAGTACACCTAATACTCCTCAAAGGATTATTTCAAGATAAATTTGTTTTCAAACACAAAAAATTCAATATACATAAGGTCTCAAGTCGAGGAGGCGATCTTAATTTTGCTGTGGTAAATCGCTATGTCAAAATACTCCAAAAAATAAGGCCTAATATTGTCTTTTCAGCTTTGAAAAAAGATTGGTGGTTGGTGTCTTTGTCCGCCTACCTAGCAGGTAAACCCAAAGTAATTGTCTATTTGGGAATTTCAAGAAAAATATCCAAAAGCCTTAAATACTATTTATTGTTTAAACGACTTTGTCCAGAAATTTTGGTAAATAGTTATGCTTTAAAAGATCGAATTTGTACTCAAAACAATTGGATTTCCCCAGACAAGGTCAAAGTGATACACAATGGTTTTCAGCTTCCTACACTACCCCAATCTGATGAAGTCCTGCGGCTTCGAAAACAGTTTAACATCCCTGAAAGCGCCTATGTTGTAGGCTGTGCCGGACGATTCTCAGCTCAAAAAGGCTTTGATCAACTTGTGGATATCGCTTCCCTTACGGCAACAAACATCCATTTTGTACATGTAGGAGCAGGAACTCTAGAAGATGAAATCAAAAATCAAGTACTACAATCTCCTTACAAAAATCGAATTCATTTCTTAGGAACTTTTAAGCACACAAATATGCATCAATTCTATTGCGTCTTGGATTGTTTTCTACTCTGCTCAAGACGAGAGGGAATGGCCAATGTGTTAAACGAAGCTATGAGTTTCGGAATCCCTTGTATTTCTACCAAAGTTGATGGAAGCGCAGAGTTGCTAGAAGAAGGAAAACTAGGCATTCTAGTCGAAATCAATGATGTCTCAAATATGGCCAAATCCATAACAGATTTATGCGAAAACCGCATTAAATTTGCAAATGAAGAGTTGAGAAGTCACATAGATGATAATTACTCACTCCATCAAATGATTCGAAATACTGTAGAATTCTTTGAGGTCTAAAAATGAAAGTAAAAGAATATTTTCCATCTTTCCTTCAATCTTTTCGATTAAATCGCAGAGACCAGGGATATTTTTTTGAAAACAAAAACAGTTTAGATGTAATTGTAAGTTTAACTGCTATTGAATCAAGACTGAACAACATTCATCTAGTACTAAAATCGATTTGGGACAATGCTGATATCCCTAAGCTTATCGTACTCAATCTACATCCGAGATTTAAAAATAATCTACCCCCTACACTATCGGAATTACAAGGACCTTATTTTGAGATTTATTTTACAGAACTGGATTGTCCACACGCTAAATTAGTACCGAGTTTAAAGCGTTTTCCCGATGATTACATCATCAGTTGTGACGATGATTTACTCTATCAAAAAAACTGGTTGAAATTGCTCTTTGAGGCACATCTAAAAGACCCTAAAGCCATCATTACCAATCAGAGCAGGATTATTTCCTATGACGATGCACAAAATATTTTACCTTACACCCAATGGAGAACATCCTACGATACGAGTGTGCAATCAGACGCATTATTACCCATTGGTTCCTCTGGAACACTTTATCCGCCAGCTAGTCTTTATAATGAAGTTTTAAACGAAAAGCTTTTTTTAAAGCTTTGTCCCAAAGCAGATGATTTATGGTTTAAAATGATGTCCTTTTTAAACAAGACCAAAAGCATTCTTGCCGAAAACCGAGCGAAACCAGCTTTACCCATTATCGGAAGCCAGCAAATCAGTTTGTCTAGCACCAATATTAAAGAAGATAAAAATAGAGTCCAATGGCTCGCTTTGAGTAAACACTTTAAAGTGAATCGACTATGAGTAGTTCAAAAAAATCAATACAGTTCGATTTTAAACCTGCACTAGAGGCCTTAAGAGCAGGAGAACTTATTTTATACCCCACGGATACCATTTGGGGAATTGGTTGTGATGCGACAAATGCAGAAGCTGTTCAAAAAGTATACGAGATCAAAAAACGAGAAGAATCCAAAGCTATGGTTTGCCTTGTTCGATCAGAGGTTCAGTTAGAACGCTACTGTCAGGCGATACCCGATGTAGCTTACGACATTTATCAATTCACCGAAAAGCCAACTACCCTTATTTTGGATCAAGCCAAAGGAATCGCCCCTAATGCGATAGCCGAAGACGGATCTTGTGCTTTCAGAATTCCCAAAGATGACTTTTGTCAAAAATTGCTACAACAATTTAAAAAACCAATCATCGCTACCTCGGCAAATATTTCGGGTCAGCCATCTCCAAAAGGATTCAAAGAGATTCAAACCGAAATTTTAGAAGGCGTTTCATATGTGGTACCTTTGCCCGATAACACAAGTGAAAACAAGCCATCGACCATCATCAAAATTGGTTTTGATTGTACGATGAATATTATTAGAGCATAAAATCGGTATCGTTGAAAAGTTATCCTCAGGCACTTACAAATCCCATTTTTAAGTTGATTGGCCAAATTGCTGATGAAAAACAACTTTCATGCTATGTCATAGGCGGGTTTGTACGAGACTTTTTTTTGAAAAGACCCACGCCAAGTGATATCGATATCGTTTGCATTGGAAGCGGTATTAAATTGGCCAAAGCAGTAGCTGAAAAATTACCGGGATCACCCAAGGTGAGCATCTTCAAGAACTTTGGAACAGCGATGATTAAAAACGCTTCATTTGAATTGGAATTCGTTGGAGCGCGCAAGGAGAGTTATCAAAGAAACTCAAGAAAACCGGCAGTCGAGAACGGTACTTTAGACGACGATCAAAAAAGAAGAGATTTCACCATTAACGCCCTAGCCTTAAGCCTAAATTCAACAGATTTCGGCTGCTTATTAGACCCCTTTGACGGCCTAATTGACTTGGACAGGAAAATCATTCAAACCCCCCTAAATCCCGAAGAAACCTATTCAGATGATCCTTTACGCATGATTAGGGCTATTCGTTTTGCAACCCAGTTGAACTTCAATATCAGTGATTCGTCTCTACAGGCCATTAAACAACAAAGTGAGCGTCTTAAAATTATCTCCAAAGAAAGAATTACAGAAGAATTGCATAAGATTATGATGAGCGAAAAACCATCCATAGGTTTAGCGCTGTTGCACAAAACTAACCTATTGCGATTTATTCTTCCTGAGCTTATTACTTTACAAGGTGTTGAAGAAGTGGAAGGTCAGCTTCACAAGGACAACTTTTGGCATACCCTTGAAGTTGTTGACAATATTTCAGCACATACGAATAATTTGTGGCTTAGATGGGTCGCGCTCTTACACGATATCGGCAAGGCACCGACAAAAAGATTTGACAAAAAACATGGATGGACTTTTCACGGACACGAATACGTAGGATCTAAAATGGTATACAAACTCTTTAAGCGATTGAAATTGCCTTTGAATGACAAAATGAAGTACGTTCAAAAACTAGTGGCTATGAGCTCAAGACCTATCGTCATCTCAGAGGAATTTGTCACTGATGCAGCTGTTCGAAGACTTGTTTTTGATGCGGGTGACGACATAGACGACCTGATGATCCTCTGTGAAGCTGATATCACCACAAAAAATACCTATAAACAGAAAAAATACCGTGAAAATTTTGTGAAGGTTAGAGCCAAGATTCAAGAAGTTGAAGAGCGAGATCGCATTCGAAATTTTCAACCACCAATAAGTGGCGAACTCATTATGAATACCTTTTCAATTGGTCCGAGCAAAGAAATTGGACTCATTAAAGAGTTCATAAAAGAGGCCATACTCGAAGGAAAAATTACCAATCAATACGATGCTGCATATGAGTTAATGCTTCAAAAAGGAAATGAACTTGGATTAATTGTTACACAATGATGAATAGATACACTACTCTAGCAAAAATAACACTTGTGCTGATCTATCTGGTGATTTTAGCGGGGTCTGTCGTTCGAATGACCGGAAGTGGAATGGGTTGTCCAGACTGGCCCAAATGTTTTGGATACGCCATACCTCCAACGCAGGAATCCACCTTAAAATGGCAGAGTGATCGAGAATTTAAAAAAGGTCAAGTCATTATTCTGGAAGAGCAACTAAAAGTGGCTAAAAAAGATTTCACCACCGCTTCAGAATTCAACCCCTCCAATTGGAGTAACTACGACAAGCACAATTATACCGAATTCAACGTTTGGCATACTTGGATTGAATTTATCAACAGATTATTAGGCGCGCTTGCAGGATTATTCACCTTACTACTTTTGTTTTTTGCATTTGCGATAAAACCTATTCGCACCAAATACGTAGTATACAGTTTATTTTTAGTTCTAGGCATGGGTTTTCAAGCATGGCTTGGAGCTAAGGTGGTCTACTCCGTTTTAAACCCTTTTAGAATAAGCTTACACATGGGTATGGCACTGTTAATCGTCGCTGTACTTCTTCGTTTTATACACGATTTAAATCATCCTGTTAAAGGAGAATTATTTCAACCCAAACTGAGAAATAAGGTTGGGTTAGCATTACTCTTAACTTTAATTCAAATCGGTATGGGAACACAAGTCAGAGAGTTTGTTGACCTTCAGGTCGATCTTTTTGGATACGATCAAAAATCAAAATGGCTCAAAGACCCAAACATTTTATTTTATGTACATAGAAGTTTTTCTATTTTGGTTTTGGCCCTAAATCTTTACATCGCTTATATCCTCAAGAATACGACTCCAAAAATCAATACTTTTAATTGGGTCATCGTATTTTTAGGTCTTGAAATTTTAACGGGAATAGCGATGTATTATTTTGATTTTCCATGGGCAAGTCAACCCTTACATTTAATCATTGCCACCTTTATTTTTGGATTTCAATACTACGGATACGTCAGAATAAATAAAAATCTCAACAGAGTCAAATGATATATAAAATAAGAGTCATTTTAGACGCCAAAGAAGACGTCTTTAGGGATATTGCAGTCGAAGAGGATGTCAACCTTGAAGAATTGCACAATGCCGTCACACAAGCCTTCGGATTTGATGCTTCTGAAATGGCAGCTTTTTACAATTGCGATGACAATTGGAATCAACAAGAACAGTATTCTCTTTTTGATATGGGAGAAGAAGAAACAGCATTAATGTCAGAAACGTCTATGAAAGATGTGCTCAATGAAAAGGGTACAAAATTGATTTACGTCTATGACTTTTTCAATATGTGGACCTTTTTCGTTGAACTCGCTAGCGTTGAATCCAAATCAACTGAATTCAGCTATCCACAATTACTCTTTAGTTTTGGGGTATTACCTGAAAGCCCACCCGAAAAAGATTTCAGCTTTGAAACAGAAGATAACGAGGATGATTTAAATATGGGATTTGATGACATGGAGTCTTTTGATGACATGGGGGCTGATCCAGAAAACTGGTATTAAACTATGATTAATTTTTACGGTGCACAATTCACGGGACTTTCATTACACCAAGTGGGTAATAAACACAAAAATGAAAGTGTCATTCTCTCTGAGAACACTCAGCATTTAGATGATGAACTAGTACAATTATTACGAGAATACTTTTTCAAACCCTTTAGAGAAAAAGAAGAAAATTTCTTCAACTTCACGCATGAAATCGATTTGGAATTCAATGAAATTTACACGCTTTGTGCATCCTTATTCGAGCAACCTGAAACACTTCATTTGACCTCTAAAAAAATTGCTACACATCTCTACGACAAATCAAATCATCCCCATATCAAAAGTGGTGAACTTTATGTAGCTCATTTTGAAAATATTATGATAGACAACGAAAAAGTTGATGCCATAGGTATTTTTAAAAGTGAAGTAAAGCACGACTTTTTAGAATTCGAAAATGACACAAATTCTATTAATCTAATTTTGAGAAAAGGTATATCCCTTTCAAGGCTAGATAAGGGTTGTCTTATTTTTAATGCCCAAAAAGAAGAGGGTTTCAAAGTACTAAGTATAGATAACAATAGATACGATACTAAGTATTGGAATCAGGAATTCTTATCGATTAATCCCTTGACCGACGAGCGTTTCTTCACTAAAAACTACCTAAAGTTTTGCAAGGATTTCGCAAAGGATGTAGTACTTCCCGCAGAAGACAAACAGCAAGAAGTATTATTCATGAACAAGGCCGTTAACCATTTTGCCAAAAATGATCGTTTTGAAGAAAGCCAGTTTTTAAATGAAGTCATAGATAATCCTGAACTAATTCCAGAATTTAAACACTACAAAGTTGAACGTGGGCCAAAATACAGCATAGAAGATGTATCAGATTTCGGTATTGCAAATAAAGCGGTTTCAGAAGTACGTAAGAAGTTTAAGAATGACATTCATCTCGACACCAATATGCACATCAAATTAGATTTCGTCAACAGCGAATCTGCTTCTCAATTCATTGAAAAAGGATGGGATGAAGAGCGACAGATGTATTACTACTTACTCTACTTCAATCAAGAAACGAAAAAATAGAACTTAAATACCCCAATTTAAATCTTTGTAATTCTTAGTAACGAACGAAAGCGATCCACTTAAAATTTGTCCCATAGTTATGCAAGATTTAAAGTAAGAATCTTTTGTTAGGTTGTAGATTTCTTGTCCTAAAGCTGATGTACGCGCAGAATCTGATACTATATCTAATTTGCAAATCTCCATAAGTCGTCTAAGTTGCGTTTCATTACTCAACGATCTCTTGGCTAAAATAGATCGCTCCTCCCTTTTGTATTGGTCAATTGAATCTTTGAGTAAAAATTTCTTGATTAAATCAACCATTTTCTTGTTTTCTTCAAAAAATTGAGGGCGATATACCTTTAAATTACCTTCGTAGAATTGTTGATCAAAATCTATTGGACGAATTTTATGAATGACGCTGTCAAAATCATGAACTGGAATAACCACGTAATTATAGGAACGCATATCTCCTAATAATCGGATCATACAGCGTTCATTGAACTTCACAAACTCTTTGGCAAGTTGATTTTGTTGTGACTTAGAAAGTTGGGGAAGGTATTCTTCAATAAAAATATCTCCAGGAATTCCAGATATATGTTCCTCAATCAGCGTACCTTCATAAACCAAAAAATTCAGGTTATAGGGTGATAGTAGGTGTTCAAGTTCTAAACCATAGAGCCTAGAGGCATCAGTTTTCTTGACATAAAAATAAGTGTAGTTGTCGTTGAGTATATTTCTCACCTTAACTCGAAAGGGTTTCGAATTTCCAAAGGTGCAAAAGTCAACAGCATCCACAGATAAATACTTGATTATTTCCTCATTACCATCCGAATGTAGATTCGAATAGATTTGCTTAAGACTCTTATCAATTTCTTCACGCTCTAATTCGGGATAAACAACCCTTACCCATAGCGTATCTCTCTCTTTTGCATCATAAACACTGACTGCAGTTTCAAATCGAAGTAAATCTTCGTAGAAAACAGGAATTTCAATGAGACGATTGTAACGATTTAGGTAATGTCTAAAACCGCTAGACACTTCAAAGGCAGGCTTTTTGTAAAAAAGTAGTTTTTCCCGTTGCATGTGAACAAGGTATAAAACTTTAAACGCATTTAAAAAACAAGGAAGTAGTCGAATGTACTTTGGTGTATCCCCCTTAGAACCACTAACTTTGAATCATGAAATTTAATTTAATTTCTGATTACGCTCCCACTGGAGATCAACCTAAAGCAATTGAAGCACTTTCTAAAGGAGTGAAAGAAGGCGAGGCCTTTCAAACTCTTTTAGGTGTAACCGGTTCTGGAAAGACCTTTACTGTGGCCAATGTCATTGAAAAAGTACAGCGACCAACACTAGTACTTGCCCATAATAAAACATTGGCAGCTCAACTGTACTCAGAATTCAAACAATTCTTTCCTGAGAATGCAATTGAATATTTTGTTTCCTACTACGATTATTATCAACCTGAGGCATATATTCCGACTAGCGGTACATATATCGAAAAGGATTTGTCAATCAATGAGGATATTGAAAAACTCAGATTGAGCACTACCTCTTCGCTCCTATCCGGACGACGCGATGTAATTGTAGTAGCTTCAGTTTCATGTCTATATGGTATTGGAAACCCCATAGAGTTTCAAAAAAATGTAATTCGAATTCGAAAAGATATGGTACTCTCGAGAACTAAATTCTTGCATTTATTAGTGCAAGGCCTGTACTCGAGAACCACGGCTGAGTTTAAAAACGGTAATTTCAGAATCAAAGGTGATGTTGTAGATGTATTTCCTGGCTATGCTGATTACGCCTTTAGAATTCATTTTTTTGGAGATGAAATTGAAGAAATAGAAGCCTTCGACCCCAATTCTAACACAATCTTAGAAGATTATGATCAATTACATATTTATCCTGCAAATATGTTTGTCACCTCGCCTGATGTGCTTCAAAATGCCATCGTGCAGATTCAGGATGACTTGGTCAAACAGGTTGATTATTTTAAAGATATCGTCAAACCCCTTGAAGCCAAACGATTAGAAGAGCGCACTACGTTTGACCTAGAAATGATGCGAGAACTAGGCTACTGTTCTGGTATTGAAAATTATTCAAGGTATCTCGATGGCAGGGCTCCAGGAACAAGGCCCTTCTGTCTATTGGATTATTTTCCAGATGATTATTTAATGATAGTAGATGAAAGTCATGTAACCATACCTCAAGTTCACGCTATGTATGGAGGCGATAGATCACGAAAAGAAAATCTAGTCACCTATGGTTTTCGATTACCCGCCGCTATGGATAATAGACCCTTAAAATTTGAAGAATTTGAAAATTTACAAAATCAAGTCATTTATGTCAGTGCAACTCCTGCAGACTACGAACTTAGACTTTGTGAAGGAATTTTTGTAGAGCAAATTATCCGTCCGACAGGACTTCTAGACCCTGTTATTGAAGTAAGACCTACCAAAAATCAAATTGACGACCTAGTCGAGGAAATTAGAAAAAGAGAAGAATTAGATGAACGTGTTTTGGTGACAACTCTAACGAAACGAATGGCCGAAGAATTGACCAAATACCTCGCAAGAATTGGCGTACGCTGTCGTTACATCCACAGTGATGTAGATACCTTAGAACGAGTCGAAATCATGCAAGATTTAAGAAAAGGGCTTTTCGATGTGCTTATTGGAGTTAATCTGCTTCGAGAAGGTTTGGATCTCCCTGAGGTAAGTCTAGTAGCCATTGTAGATGCTGATAAGGAAGGTTTTTTAAGAAGTAATAGAAGTTTGACACAAACTGTGGGTCGTGCCGCGAGAAATGTTAATGGCAAAGCCATTATGTATGCCGATAACATTACAAACAGCATGCAAAGTACTATCGATCAAACCTCTTATCGAAGGGAAAAACAAATGGAATACAATCAGATAAACAATGTGGTTCCAACTGCTTTACACAAGAAAATAGAAACAGCCTTAGATAGCTTACTCAATGGTACGAAATCAGAAAATGAATTGAGCGTCCCAGAAAAGGAAGAAGATTTGGCCTATCTACTACCTCATGAAATTGAAGAAATGATCAAGAAAAAAAGAAAACAAATGCAAAAAGCTGCCCAAGATTTAGATTTCATGCAAGCCGCCAAACTTCGTGATCAAATCAAAGAACTAGAGGTTCAAAAAAAGAGCTAAACTCAGAAAAAAATTGCTCACAATAACAAACGTCTTAGTGACGACATTGCGTGTGTTTTGCCCTAACAAATCCGGGATTCGCAGCTCCGCATATCAAGTATTGAGCTCCTTCAAAAGAACCTTTGAAAAATTGACTTTTAATTTCTACAAAGTCCTTTAACGTGGTTTCTAAATGAACCCCTAGTGAAGGATACATTATAGGGTATTGTCCGTTTGGCACATCCTCAGAATGATCATAAAAATTATACGCATGACCAAATTCATGATACATTAAAATCAGTCGTCTAACTTTGGAATAATTATCCCAAGCATCCTTTGATATCCGAACATAAACACTTGGAGGAGTGCGTGTTCCAAAAGCACAAGGAACGGCATATCCTGCATAGTCGGGTGAAAGTTCTACTGAGTTGTCAGTACTCCACTCAATACTTGTTGTCCAGCCTTCTCCATAGCCCTCTATTCCTTCACGTCGTGAATCTTTTTTGTAAAGGTCCCAGTAATCTCGAGGATGGGCATCAGGCCCTACTTGATCGTAAAATGGATCGGTAAAAACCTCTAATGTAGGATCAAATTCTGCCGGAGTAAAAGAAGGTGAAGAATCCTTAGAACAGGACATCATAAAAAGTACTAATCCAATTATTAAAATCTTTTTCATTTTTTGTGTTTTAATTCAAAATTAAAAAAAAAGAGGAGCAAATACTCCTCTTTAACATAATTAACTAATAGACAGCGTTCGTTTAAGTTTTGATTTTGGTTCCTTTCTTAAAGGTAATTTCAATTGGAGAAGTCCACTGTTATAAGCAACTTCAATTTTTTCATGATTTATGTGTTCAGGTAATTCAAAAAAACGTTCAAATCCCTCAATTATAAATTCTCTTCTTTTAAACTGATCTGTTTCAGATTTCGAATTACTTTCTTTCTTCGCCTTTACTGTTAATGTATTTTCATCTATGGTAACTTCAAAGTCTTTCTTGGTAAAGCCCGGTGCACTGAGTTCCATTTCATATCCGTTATCAACTTCTTTAATATTGATTGCAGGCGATTGATAATTTGGTTGAAATGATTTAGTAGGAAAGCTCGTAAATAAATCATCTAATAAGGATGGGTAAAATCTTGATCTTGTCAATGTCATACTATTTGTTTTTTTGATTTGACTATCAAAGAACAAATCCTATTCCAAATTAAAATAAGTGACGTTTTGACATATGATTACTCAAAAAAACTGACTTTTTGTCAAAAAAAAGACGCCCACATGAGGCGTCTGTTTAAAATAATTTTAAACTACTTCTTAAGCCAAGACTTCCTTAACTTTATCTGCGGCCTCTTTAAACTGAACAGCAGAATGAACTTCTAGCCCTGAATTATCTATAATTTCTTTTGCAATTTCAGCGTTTGTTCCTTGAAGTCGTACTATAATCGGAACGTTTATTTGATCAGCCATATTTTTATAGGCTTCTACAATTCCATTAGCTACGCGATCACAACGAACAATTCCGCCAAAAATATTTACCAATATGGCCTTTACATTTTCATCTCTTAAAATAATTCTGAACGCCTCTTCGACCCTTTTTGCATCGGCAGTACCCCCTACATCTAAAAAGTTAGCAGGTTCGCCTCCAGCCATTTTAATCAAATCCATTGTAGCCATAGCCAGACCAGCTCCATTTACCATACAACCTACATTGCCATTAAGATCCACATAGTTTAATCCCAATGCTTTAGCTTCTACTTCAATTGGGTTCTCTTCTCGTTCATCTCGCATTAAAGCATAATTTGGTCTTCGATATAAGGCATTATCATCAATAGTAACCTTGGCGTCAACCGCAATTATCTTGTCATCTGAAGTTTTGAGTACAGGGTTAATTTCAAAAAGACTTGAATCACTTTCCACATAAGCCTTATAAAGGTTACTAATGAACTTAACCATTCCTTTATATGCCGTTCCGCTCAATCCCAAATTAAAAGCAACGTTTCTCGCCTGAAAAGCTGTGAGTCCAATAGAAGGATCAACTTCTTCAGTAAATATCAAATGAGGAGTTTTCTCTGCTACCTCTTCAATATCCATTCCTCCTTCTGTGGAATACATAATCATATTTTTACCTGATGCACGGTTGAGCAAGACAGATACATAAAATTCACTTGGTTCTGAAACTCCAGGATAGTAGACATCCTCAGCAACAATAACTTGGTGAACGGTCTTACCTTCTGCACTTGTTTGTGGTGTAATTAAATTCATACCAATGATTTGATCTGAAATTGACTCTACTTCCTTCAAATTTTTGGCGAGTTTTACTCCACCTCCTTTACCTCTACCACCAGCATGAACCTGAGCTTTGATCACATGCCAGCCTGTCCCAGTCTCCTCTGTTAGTTGCTTTGCAGCTTCGACCGCCTCTTGTGAGCTAGTCGCTAATTTACCGCGTTGTACGCCAACACCGAAACTTGCTAAAATCTCTTTTCCTTGATATTCGTGAAGATTCATAATAATCTAAATTTTGCACAAAAATAGAAAACCGGAGTTTATTACAAACGAATTCTATCGAACATTTCGCAAATACTGTTAGACATCAAACATTTTAAGCCTCTGATGTCTTAAATTAACCACAATTCGTACAATAAAATAATAACTTTATTAGTTTTGATTTTCAAAAATTAAAAAATGAAGCAGTCTGATTTACTTCATATTAGTGAGAGCTATGGTGCCCCTTCCTACGTCTATGATGCAGACCTAATTGGTGAGCAATACAAACGCTTGTGTAATGCTTTTGTTGGCGTGGAAGAATTACGCTTACACTATGCGGTAAAAGCAAATTCTAATCTGTCTATTTTAAAATTGTTCAATCATCTGGGAGCTGGACTAGATACGGTTTCAATACAAGAGGTTCAGCTCGGACTAAGAGCTGGAGTCGATCCAAAAAAAATCATTTTTACGCCTAATGGCGTTTCCATAGAAGAACTCGAAGAAGCAGTCAAATTAGGAGTTCAAATCAATATTGATAATCTTTCTATTTTAGAACAATTCGGACAAAAGTATCCCAATATTCCGGTTTGCGTTCGTATTAATCCTCATGTAATGGCAGGAGGAAACTCTAAAATTTCCGTAGGACACATAGATTCTAAATTTGGCATTAGTATTCACCAAATTCCACATGTATTGAGAATTGTTGAATTGACGAACATGAATATTAACGGAATCCACATGCACACAGGAAGTGACATTTTAGACATAGACGTTTTTCTCTACGCAACTGAAATATTATTTGACACAGCCAAAAACTTTAAACAATTGGAGTTTTTAGATTTTGGTAGTGGCTTTAAGGTAAGTTACTCCCAAGGAGATATTGAAACAGACATCGAAGAATTAGGACAAAAACTGAGCGAACGATTCAATCAGTTTATAAGCGATTACGGACGTAAACTTACACTCGCCTTCGAACCAGGAAAGTTTTTGGTTAGTAAAGCAGGATACTTTTTAACCAAGGTAAACGTGGTAAAACAGACAACTTCAACGGTATTTGCCAGTGTCGACTCGGGTTTTAATCATTTGATTAGACCAATGCTCTATGGCTCTCATCATCATATAGAAAACCTTTCAAACCCAAAAGGCAAGGAACGCTATTATTCCGTTGTTGGATACATTTGTGAAACAGACACCTTTGGAAGTAATAGAAGAATTTCTGAAATTACAGAAGGAGATATATTAGTCTTCCACAACGCGGGGGCCTATTGCTTTTCGATGGCTAGTAATTACAACTCAAGATTTAGACCTGCAGAAATTCTATGGTACCAAGGAAAGTCGCACTTAATCAGAGAACGCGAATCTTTTGAAGATCTCATTCGTCTTCAAAAAGAAATTAGTTTTTAAATTATTTAAAGTCTAAATTTGAGAAAAGCGTGAGTTATGCCTAAAGTTTCTCTGGTAATCCTTTTCCTCTTATGCTCATGGAATGTGACGAGCATTGCTCAGGAGAAAATCCAATGGATAAGTATTGAAGAAGCAGAAGAGCTGGCTAAAAAGTCTGAAAATCCCAAAAAAATTTTTATTGATATCTATACTGACTGGTGTGGGTGGTGTAAAAAAATGGATCTATTAACCTTCAATAATCCAGCAGTTTCAAATTATATGAACACCACTTTTTATATGGTGAAATTTAATGCCGAATCTAAAGATGATGTCAATGTAAAAGGAATGACTTTTTCATTTGTCCCAAGTGGAAGAAGAGGGTATCACGAATTAGCTGTGGCGCTCACTCAAGGTAAATTAAGCTATCCAACCGTAGTATTTCTTGACCCAGAATTAAATATGATTACTCCACTGCCAGGGTTTAGGACTGCAGATCCATTTCTGCAAATTGCTAAATTTATAGGAGACAATATTTACCAGAATACGTCCTGGGAAGATTACGTCAAATCTGATTGATTAACGACTGTAATTTGGTGACTCTTTGGTAATCGTCACATCATGTGGATGACTTTCTTTAATCCCGCTAAAAGTTATTTTCACAAATTTTCCAGACTGTTGAAGCGTTTCTATATCTTTTGAACCACAGTAGCCCATACCTGCTCTTAACCCTCCAATAAATTGATGCATGCTTTCGAATAATTCACCTTTATAAGGAACCCGTCCTTCAATTCCTTCTGGAACTAGTTTCTTGATATCATCTTCGACGTCCTGAAAATACCTATCCTTACTTCCTTTTTTCATGGAAGCCACTGAACCCATCCCTCTGTAGGATTTAAACTTTCTTCCTTCAAATATGATTGTTTCTCCAGGGGACTCTTTAGTGCCAGCCAGTAAAGAACCTAACATCACAGTATCAGCCCCTGCTGCAATCGCTTTTGGAATGTCTCCAGTATAACGAACTCCTCCATCTGCAATAACAGGAACTCCTGTTCCTATTAAGGCATTGGCTACTTCTAAAACAGCTGAAAACTGAGGAACACCTACACCAGCAACAACACGAGTTGTACATATAGAACCAGGTCCAATACCAACCTTAACCGCATCAGCTCCAGCCTCAACTAAATATTTAGCTGCCTCTGCAGTAGCGATGTTTCCGACTACTACTTCTAAGTCAGGATATTCAGATTTAACTTCTTCAAGGGTATGTACAACACCTTTAGAATGACCATGAGCAGTATCAATAATCAATGCATCAACACCAGCCTCAACTAACATTTTAGTGCGTTCTAAGGCATCTGCTGTTACCCCTATTGCCGCTGCCACCAATAATCTTCCATATTTATCTTTATTGGCAATGGGCTTCTGTGTCAGTTTGGTTATATCTCTAAAGGTGATTAATCCTACCAAATGGTAATCGTCATCAACAACAGGTAGTTTTTCAATTTTATTTTCTTGCAGAATTTCCTCAGCCTCACTTAAAGTCGTTCCTTTGGCGGCAGTGATTAAATTTTCTGAGGTCATAACTTCTTCAACAGGCCTCATTTCATTCTTTTCAAAACGAAGATCTCTATTGGTAACTATTCCCAAAAGCTTTCCTTCACGATCAACAACTGGTATTCCACCTATTCGATTCTCACGCATAGACTCCTTGGCATCTTTAACCAAGGCTGTTAGCGGCAGTGTTACAGGGTCTAATATCATTCCACTCTCGGCTCTTTTCACTTTTCGCACCTGAAACGCCTGGTCTTCAATAGACATATTTTTATGTAATACACCTATACCTCCTTCACGAGCAATTGCAATAGCCATCTCGTATTCTGTTACAGTATCCATTGCCGCAGAGACAATAGGGACATTGATCCGTATATTTTTTGTGAATCTCGTGCTGATGTTAACGTCTCTTGGTAAAATATGAGAATAAGCAGGTACGAGTAATACGTCGTCGTAGGTCATTCCTTCACCGACGATTTTTTCTTGGAAATTAAGCATTGCAATTACTATTTAATTGCATGCAAATGTACTCTATTTGTGTGTAATCTGTATCAAGCGTACTGAGAAAACAAAACCTTTGCTTGATTAACTGCCGCCTCAAAGGCAAACATCTCGATATTTATCTTAGCCTTATGAGCTGTAAAAAACGAAATTGCCTTTTCTGTTGGCAAGTTTCCCACCAATTCATTGGAAGCCATAGGGCAACCTCCATAACCTTGTATGGCCGTATCAAAACGTTTACAACCTGCGTTAAAAGCGGCCTCTAATTTTTGTTTCCAGGCTAACGGAGCACAATGAAAATGAGCACCGAATTCAATCTGCTTATAATGAGGAATAAGAGCTGTAAACACCTCAGCAATATCAGTGATTTCAGCATTTCCCATGGTGTCAGAAAGTGAAATAATTCGAATGCCTTTTTGGGCAAGTTGCTCAATCCAATGAAAAACAACAGACATGTTCCATGGATCTCCATAGGGGTTACCAAAACCCATAGATAAATAAACCACTAATTCCTTATTGTTCGAATTACAAAGACCTTGAATCGAATCGAGTAATGCAAAGGACTCTTCAATCGTCTTATGCGTATTTCGCATTTGAAAAATTTCAGAAATCGAGAATGGAAACCCCAAATACTTTATTTGTTCAAAGCCGCAAGCCTCTTTTGCTCCTCTTATATTGGCGACAATCACAGAGAGTTCGGTTGTGGTATTACTAAAATCCAATGCATCCAAAACTTCTGCTGTGTCTCGCATTTGGGGTATAGCTTTTGGAGAAACAAAACTTCCAATATCAAGGACATCAAAATTACAGTTGAGCAAGGATTGAAGATATCTTATTTTCTTGTCTGTAGGAATAAACGTTTTAATTCCTTGCATTGCATCTCTAGGACATTCAATCAACTTAATCATGACGATGGAATTAAAATAAGTAGTGCGATAGAGACAAAAACAATTGCTTGTAAGTATAACAACTGTACCTGATAATTTTCAAAGTAATGTTTTAGTCGTCCGGCAGTAAAGGCTATTAGTCCAAATACAATTAAAGTAATAAATGCAAAGCTTAAACCCAGTATTAAAAACTGTACAATCACATCAAACTCGTCATGAAATAAAAAGCCTGGAAAAAAAGCTAAAAAAAACAGACTGACTTTAGGGTTCAAAACATTCATGCTAAAGGTCTTAAAAATAAGCTGCATATTACCTTGCGCAGCTTCGTCTCGATCTTCTATTGCAATTTTTCGTTTTCGTTTAATAGCGAGAATCGTCAAATAGGTTAAATACAAAAGATAACCAGCCCCAAAACCTTTAACAGCCCACAAGAGTGTCTCATTAGTTTGAATTAAGGCTGCTAAACCCAAAGCGAGAAATAAAGTGTGCACCAAGCATCCAAAAACAAAGCCCAAGGTCGCCCACAAACCTCTCTTGAAGCCTTGTTGCAAACCAATGGTAAGAACATAGAAATTATCTGGTCCAGGTGTAAGAGCAAGTCCAAATGAAGCAGCGCAAAAACCAAGGAACAATTCTAAATTCACATCGATTCTTTTTTTAGTGATTTCAAAATGGATGAAATAAGCCCTGGCCCTTCGTAAACTAAACCAGAATAAATCTGAATTAAGTCAGCACCTGCATTCAACTTTTCTAAAGCCGATTCAACATTGTGAATTCCTCCCACACCCACAATCACAAAAGGTTTACTTTTATTGTTTGCAATGAATTTAATCACCTCAGTACTGCGATCACAAAGAGGTCGACCACTTAATCCACCTGATTCGCTCGCGAATTTCTGAGCGGAGTCAATTCCATCTCTAGATATGGTAGTATTAGTAGCAATTATACCTGAAATTGCAGTATTCTCAACTATTTCGATGATGTCCATTAACTGTTGATTACCCAAGTCTGGAGCAAGCTTTAATAAAATGGGTTTTTCACTGACATTAAGAGATTTAGCCAATTTACTTCCTTCTTCTTTTAGATTGGACAACAATCGAGTTAGGGGCTCTTTTTCTTGAAGTTCTCTTAAACCTGGAGTATTTGGAGAGCTAACATTCACGACAAAATAATCCACAACATCGTAAAGCGCATTCAAGCATATTAAATAATCATCTAGGGCCTTTTCATTTGGTGTTATTTTGTTTTTCCCAATATTTCCTCCAACTATAAAGTTTCTCTTTTTTTGAAGACGTAGTACTGCTTTTTGAACACCCTCATTATTAAAGCCCATTCTATTAATTATTCCTTCATCGTCAAGTAAACGAAAGAGTCTTTTTTTAGGATTACCCTGTTGAGGTTTAGGTGTAAGGGTACCTATTTCAACAAAACCAAAGCCGATATCGTGAAAAGATTGACACAATTCTGCATTTTTATCCATTCCAGCAGCCAAACCTACAGGATTCGAAAACTTTAATCCCATAAGATTTTTCTCTAAGACATCTCCTTTAGGCACAAAGAACGAATTGTAGAACTTTGACAATCCTAGGAAAGAAAATATTTTAAGCAGAAAAAACGTTATATAATGGGCTTTCTCAGCATCAAATTTAAAGAGAATAAAACGCGTTATAAATCGATACATCATAAGTTCAAAAATAGCAAGTATTGAAGGAATAGGGCATATAATTATTTTACTAAGAATTAACTTTTTAATTTTCCACTAATTAATGGGTATGAATGCATTAACACAAACGTTTTTGGACTTGGTTTCAATCGATACCTCATCAATTGTAGGTCGTAAACAACAAAATCCATCCTATGGACAAATTTCTGTATTAAAAATTATCGAACAAGAACTTAAAACTATTGTTCCCGAAAAAAATATTAAAAAATTAGAGTCCCATGGAATCTTTGCTGAAGTGCCCGCTAGTGCCAAAAGGAGTAGTATCCCAACCATAGGCTTAGTAGTTCAAACCGATTCCACTCCGGCACTTCCAAGTTGCTCAAAACCTATAATATTCGAAAAATACAATCCAAAGAATAGGGTGCATAAAAGTCATTTTTCATCACTGCTTAACGAAGAAGAGCTTAGCTTTTTAAATCGACTCAAAAATAATTATATCATTTCCTCTGATGGTCATAGCGTTCTAGGCACAGAGAGCAAAGCAGCTATTAGCATTGTATTACATGCTATAAAAGCCATTGTTAAGAATAAAGCCAAATACGGTAAGATTCTATTACTTGTTCTCACCGATTCCTACAGCGACAAAAACATTCAAAAAGCACTACCGAAAGATTTCACTCCTGATTGGAATTACACTATTGAAGGAGGAGACTTAGGAAACATATATTACAAAAGCAGTGAACTTGTAGAAGCAGAAGTTACAATTAGAGGCAATTATCAGCAGTACGGCACTATTGAGGAGGAATCGGTCAGCGCTCTAGAATTGACCAATGAGTTTATCAACGCTCTGCCCATGAAAGAGGACGCACTATTAAGTGACCAAAAAAAAGGGCGTTTTCATTTGGACAAAATTCTAGGTGATTCGCATGCAAGTCAATTAAAGCTTATTATTGAAGATCTCGACAAAAATAGATTTGCGGCTCGTTTAAGGCTTTTAAGTTACATCGCAGAACAGCAAAATAAACTATACCCTAATTCGATTGGCATACAACTGAAAAATAGACACTATTCTATTGAAGAACACTTAAAAAACCATTGGCCCCTTGTAGATTTTACAGTCCGAACAGCTATCAATAAAGGGCTAAATAAACTTCAAACCATTGGCTCACATCACTTGAGTAACGCCATAAAATTTAATGCCTTAGGAATACCCACAATAGGTTTATTTACAGGTGGGATGCATCAAAGAACCACCAAGGAATACATCTCTGTTCAACATATGGAAAAGGCTGTAGATTTTATCCAAGAATTAGTGTACAATGCAAGTAAACGAAAAAAGGCTTCCAAGTAGGAAACCTTTTGTAAAATATTAAAAAACTAACATTCTTACTTTTTAGTCTTTATGGTCTGTGATAATTCGTGAGATATTGCTGACTTGTCAAATTTGAGTTTTCCCGCCATTGTTTCAATGACTACACTCTTGTTTTCATCTCCAAATTCAAGTACTTTACCGTGCAAGCCACTTTTCGTGATGACACGATCACCTCGCTTTAACTCTTGAACAAATTTCTTTTCGTCTTTCTGTCTCTTCACTTGTGGACGAATCATAAAAAAATAAGCCACTACAAAGATTAAGATCAGTGGTAAAAACTGATTTAGCGCCTCCATCTAATTAGTTTGTGGTTTTGAAAGGAGCTTCGAATGTACCGTTCTGCCTTGGTTGAATAAAAGCTTTTATGCGCAACATTTCAGTTCCAGTAGAAGTATTTGTATTAAGGGTAATACTTTTTGTAACTTGATTAGCACCTGTACCGTTAAACTTAACCACCAAAGAAGCGCTCTCACCTGGAGCGATAGGTTGATTTTTAGGATAGTCAGGAACCGTACACCCACAAGACGATTTTGCATCTGTAATAATTAACGGAGCATCACCTGTATTGGTAAATTCAAATATTTTTTCTTGTGGTGCTCCATAGGCGATTTGACCAAAATCATGTTCTTTTGATTCAAAACTCATAACTGGCACTTTAGCTTGTTCAGCATCGCGCTGAACTGCATTTTCAATATTTGCAGAACTTACTTTATCTGCAGCTTTTTGCTTACATGAAGTCACAGCGAAAGCAATAATCACTGTTAATGCATAAGAAAGGATTCGATTATTCATAATTAAATTCTATTTTTTCCAAAAATAACATATTCTTTCAAGTCTATAAAAGTCCCCTACCTACTTTTTTAATTCGATTGTTTTCTTGGAACTCATTCAAAAGTTTATCCATTATTCCATTTAAAAAAATACTGCTTTTGGGACCAGAATATTCTTTAGCAATTTCCAGATATTCATTAATTGTTACACGAACTGGAATTTGATTGAAATAGAGTAATTCACAAATTGCCATTTTCAATAAAATCAAATCAATATCTGCGATTCTATCTTGTTCCCAATTAGGGGTCTTTCCTTCAATTTCCTTGGCTAGTTCTTCATTTCTCAACAATATAAACTCCAAGAGCTTGGTTCCGAAATCCACATCTTCAGAACTCTCAACTAAATTGTCTCCGATACTAAAAACTTCTACCTCCGAATCTTGATTACTTATCCATTTGAGAATAAATGTATTAATTAGTGGTAAATCATCGAGCCAAGTCAATTGTTGTTCCTCAATTTTTTCATACAACTTCTCGTTTGGGGCAATTACCTGCTTAAAGAGTTGAAGCACAAACTCTTTATCAATTTCATGAGAAATTGTTTCAGCATTCATATAGTCTTGGTAAAAATCCTTTAAAATTAAATCCTCATAAATGGATTTAAGATAATCCTGGTGCATACTCCAGTCCGACACATGATAAGTTTCACAAGCCTCTTTAAGTGTTTTATCATTAATGATATTCACCCAAAATTTATTCTTAACCAAACGTTCAGGATCTGCAGAACTTATTTCAGATTTTAAATATCGATTTCGCTCTTTAACCAAACGCTTATCGACATAACGATACAACTCACTCATTAAATTAAATTGAAATACATAGAGCTTGTAGGCATCTCTTATACTCCCTTTCAGAAAGTTAAGCTGAGAATCAATAGTCTGTTCTTTGTTTTGCAAAACCGCGTAAGCTCCTTGCATAACTTTAATTCTAATTTGCCGACGAGAGAGCATGTTTCAATCTTTTCTTGTAAGTAATTGGCACAAAAGTAAACTTATAAATTCATCTAAGCTATCTTTGATGTGATTCTTATCTTGCTATGAAAGCTCTACGATATCTAAATAAATATTTTAAAAAATACCGCTCTAAACTCTTAATAGGTCTATTGATTACAATCAGTGCGAGAGTTTTTTCTCTCATTATGCCTTCCTATGTCAATGCATCCATTCAAGTCATTGAAAATTACAATAAAGGTCTTATTGAGATGAGCGAGGCCAAAGCTGCTCTCTTAGAAGATATTTTAATCATCATCGGGACTACTTTGATATCTGCATCGCTTACTTTTTTGATGAGACAGTACATCATAAATGTTTCTAGATACATAGAGTACGATCTAAAAAATGAAGTTTTTGAACACTATTTGACCCTCGACTTAGGATTTTACAAGAAAAATAGAATTGGAGACTTAATGAATCGTATCTCTGAGGATGTTTCTCAAGTAAGAATGTATGCTGGCCCAGCAATCATGTATGGTTTTCAAACACTTACACTATTCACAATACTCATTCCTTTGATGTTTATCAAGGCACCAACCATTGCTTTTTACGCCGTCTTACCGCTTCCTGTCTTATCGGTTTTAATTTATAGAATAAGTCGAATCATTCACCAAAGAAGCACAAAAGTTCAACAATATCTCTCTACGCTGTCTACTTTTACCCAAGAGGCTTTTTCTGGAATTGCAGTAGTTAAGGCTTATCGCCTCGAAAAAAATTTGGACATCGAAATAAGCCAACTCTCCAACGAAGGAAAAGAGACAAGTATGAGTTTGGCTAAAGTAAATGCTTGGTTTTTTCCGATGATGATTTTACTTATCGGCTTGAGTAACGTACTTGTTATGTATATCGGCGGAAAAGAATACATCTCAGGAAATATCGATTCTGTGGGAGTTATCGCAGAATTTATTCTTTATGTCAATATGTTGACTTGGCCTGTAGCCGTAGTAGGTTGGTTAACATCTATAATTCAGCGTGCAGAGGCTTCTCAAAAGAGAATCAATGAGTTTTTAGAAACAAAACCAGAAATCGTAAATCACAATTTTGATTCTTTTGAGCTCAAAGGTGAACTGGAGTTTAAAAAAGTCTCACATACCTACGACGACACCAATATTCAAGCTTTAAAAGAGGTGAGTTTTAAGGTGAAGAAAGGAGAAACCTTGGCTATTATGGGTAAAACCGGTTCTGGTAAGTCTACCCTTTTAGAACTAATCGCTCGACTCATGGACCCGACTTCTGGTGCAATATATCTAGATGGCATCAACCTTCAAGAATACAACTTAGATGTATTGCGATCATCGATTGGCACTGTTCCACAGGACGCATTTTTATTTTCAGAAACCATAGAAAAAAACATCGCCTTTTCACTAGATGAACTCAATCAAGAAAATGTGATTGAAGCCGCAAAAAAAGCTATGGTACACGAAAACATCATTGAATTTAAAGATGGATATCAAACAGTTTTAGGAGAGCGAGGAATAACATTGAGTGGGGGTCAGAAACAACGTGTATCTATTGCAAGAGCACTTATCAAAAATCCTCAACTGTTTGTTTTTGATGATTGCTTATCAGCCGTAGACACAGAAACTGAAGAAAAAATCTTAAATGAACTCAAAGAAAGTTCAGCTGATATTACCACTTTTATTGTTAGTCATAGAGTATCAAGTGTCAAACATGCAGACCAAATCCTTATCCTCGATCATGGAAAAATTGTACAACAAGGAAGCCATAACGAATTGCTAAAAGACACAAAAGGCTATTATTATAAACAGTATTCGGAACAATTAGCACACTAAAATGTTGCTACCTAAACTTTTTTTTTACAAATTTGATATATCCCTTACTAAAAGTATCATCGAATGAGTACGAGAGAATCAACCGAACAAGAAGAAATATTTTCAAAGGTTTTAAGAGCTGGAAGAAGAACTTATTTCTTTGATGTAAGATCTACAAAAGCTGGAGATTACTACCTAACCATCACAGAAAGTAAAAAATTCACCAACGAAGATGGAAGTTTTCACTACAAAAAGCATAAAATTTATCTCTACAAAGAAGACTTTGTTGCCTTCAAAGATCATGTAGAAGAAATGATGTCCTTTATTATTGATCAAAAAGGTGAAGAAGTTATTTCTGAAAGGCATCAAAAAGACTATAAAAAAACTGAAAATACAGACTCAGAATCTTCAGATGACCAAGCTGAAGGTTCGAGTTTCACAGATGTCAGTTTTGAAGATATATAACAACTAAATTAAGCTTATGCAGATTAAACCAGCACAAATTAAACTGTGCCTGACCGCGGTTGCTCTTTTATTAACCAACCTCAATGTTAGCGCTCAATCACTCGACTATTATCTTCCTCAAGGCATTTCGTACAATAAAGAAATCCCAACCCCAAAAGAGGTTATTGGCCATGAAGTTGGTGAGTGGCATGTCACCCACGATAAATTAAGTGAATACATTCGAACACTTGCCGAAAAAAGCCCTCGATTTAAGATTGAAAACAGAGGAAATACCTTTGAAGGCAGACCGATTCTATTGGTTACCGTTACCTCGGAAAATAATCATAAAAACATTGAGGCAATTCAAGAAAATCGCATTGAGGTCGTGAATGGTGAAAAACAGCCCACAGCAGATATGCCGGTGGTTATTTATCAAGGGTTCTCCATTCATGGAAACGAACCCAGTGGCTCTAACGCTGCGATAGCCTATGCCTATTATCTTGCAGCCGCCGAAGGAGAAGAAATCGAAAACAAGCTATCGAATTCTGTCATATTGTTTGATCCAAGTTTTAATCCTGACGGATTACAACGCTTTGCTTATTGGGCCAATACAAATCGAAATATGAATCTAACAGCTGACGGAAACGACAGAGAATACAATGAAGTTTGGCCCGGAGGAAGAACAAATCATTATTGGTTTGATTTGAATAGAGACTGGTTACCTGTTCAACTCCCCGAGAGTAGAGCGCGAATAAAAACATTCCACAAATGGTACCCTAATGTTCTCACGGATCATCACGAAATGGGTACTAATTCTACTTTCTTCTTTCAACCAGGAGAACTTACAAGAGTTCACCCACTAACCCCTGAGTTGAACCAAAAACTGACAGCTGAGATTGGAAAGTACCATGCAGAAGCCTTAGACGGTATTGGGTCCCTCTACTATTCTGAAGAAAATTATGATGACTACTACTATGGTAAAGGAAGTACATTTCCCGATGTAAACGGAAGTGTTGGGATTTTATTTGAACAAGGTTCATCGAGAGGTCATATCCAAGAAAGTGAAAATGGTATCTTAACCTTCCCGTTTACTATAAGAAATCAATTCACCACCGCACTCTCCACACTAAAAGCTGCAAATGAGTTAAAAGCAGAACTCATGAATTATCAGTACGAATTCTTCAAGGGAATGGCTGAAGAACAGCGCAAAAGCAAGCTTAAAGGTTATGTTTTTGGTCATCAAAAAGACAAGGCAAAAACCGACCATTTAGCTGAAATACTAAACAGACACCAAATTCAATTTCACGAATTAAAAAAGGATGTGAGCGTTGCTGGAAATAATTTTAAAGCCGGTAGCAGCTATATCGTTCCGCTAAACCAGCGTAATCCAAGGCTCATTAAGGCGATGTTTGAAAAGAGAACCACCTTTACAGATAGTCTTTTTTACGACATTTCAGCTTGGACCTTTCCACTTGCCTTTAACCTAGATTACAGTGAAATAAACAACCTAGAAATTGCGGGCGAGGCAGTTCAGTCACTAGAAATGACTGAAGGAAATGTTAGTGCTAAAAGCAATTATGCCTATCTATTCGAATGGCATGAATACTACACCCCAAAAGCACTTTATCACATCTTATCCAAAGGTATACGAGCAAAAGTTGCTAAATCTCCTTTTGAACTCAATGGTAAAACCTACGATTATGGTACAATCATGGTTCCTGTTGTAGGACAAAACAAATCAAAAGAAGAACTTTTCGAATTGATCAAAGATGTTGCAAAAACCGCTCATATTTCCGTTGATGCAGTTTCAACAGGACTCACTAGAGGAATTGATTTAGGCAGTAATGAGTTTGACGGTGTCCAACTCCCTAAAATTGCACTTTTAGTCGGAGAAGGAATCCGTTCATACGACGCAGGTGAAATTTGGCATCTTATGGATACAAGATATCAAATCCCCATTACGAAAATAGACCTAAAAACACTTCCTTATGCGGATCTCAGTACATATACGGACATCATCATTGCAGGCTTTGGTTACGGTAGTTCCAGAATTAATGAAGGTACGGTGAAGAAGATTAAATCATTTGTTCAAGACGGTGGAAGTTTAATTGCTTATCGAAATAGCGCAAATTGGCTAAATTCTAATGGATTTTTGAATTTAGAGTTCAAACAAAATTCCATGGTCGCCAAAAACGTTTCTTTTGAGGAAAGAAATGACTTTAGAGGCGCCCAAAATACGGGTGGTGCAATTTTCGAAGCTCATATAGACCGAACACATCCAATTAATTTTGGATTTACTTCAGATAAAATTTCACTTTTTAGAAATACCAACATCTACTTAAAGCCAGATAAACAGAGTTATAATAACCCCATTCAATACACTTCAAATCCTTTGCAAAGTGGGTATATCTCAGAAGAAAATTTAGAACTCATTAAAAACAGCGTACCCCTAAAAGTTAATCGATTAGGCCGAGGCAAGGTAATTTTATTTACTGATAACACCAATTTTAGAGCCTTTTGGTATGGTACAAATAAACTATTGGCAAACGCTATCTTCTTTGGAGATAGTATGTAGATAAGTTATCCTATAGGCGATCCATTTGTCGCCATATCTTGGGGCTGTATGAGAATTACATCTTTTCCTTGTACAGCTCCAAGAATTAAAAATTCACTCATAAAATTTGCAATTTGTTTTTTGGGGAAATTGATAATCCCGACAATTTGTTCTCCCAATAAATCTTCTGGAAGATAACGATGTGTCAACTGCGCTGAAGTCTTTAATTTTCCAATTTCAGGTCCAAAATCAACTTCAATTTTATAGGAAGGTTGTCTAGCTTGTTCAAAAATAGTTGCACTGCAAATAGTACCCACTCGAATATCCAAAGCGGTAAACTGATCAAAGCTAGTTTCTGGTTTATCTTTTTTAGCCATACCAAAGTTATCTGAGTTTGATCACCATTGTTTTCTAGTCTTTAAATTTTTGATGTGAGTGAGGTGATGCATGCTGTGCCAAGCGTATTTCAAAACAGTTAGACCCAGACTTTCTGTTTTGTTACCTTCAGGATGTATAAAGCACTTTTGAAGTTCTTCTGTTGTTAATGCCTTGATTATTTGGGTCAGTTTACGGTGAAGAAGTTCTATAAATTCAAGCTCTTCTTCAATAGAAATTGTATTGGAAGATTTTAATTTTACCCAAGGGTCCTGGTCATATGCCTTGATTAAAGGAGTATCCTCTGTCAATGCCCATTTAAATCGAATATAGGAATGCATATGGCTATCCGCAATGTGATGTGTCAATTCTCTCACACTCCATCCTCCCTCTCGATACGGCGTATCTAATTGAGCTGAATCCAAGTGTTGCACCTCCTCTTTTAAAAGAAGTGGAAAGCGACCTAAATCGTCCACAGCATGCTTAATATGTTCAGTAGTTATTTCTTCTGGCGCATTAAATCCACCTATCGGAAATCGCACGTCCATTTATTTGAAATCTACCAATTGTACATCGAAAATAAGTGTTGCATTTGGAGGAATTACTCCACCAGCACCACTTGCCCCGTATCCCAATTCAGAGGGTATAACGAGTCGCGCCTTAGCTCCTTTATTTAGCAGGGCGATACCCTCATCCCATCCAGCAATCACTTGACCTACACCTAGGGAAAAGGCAATAGGATCATTGCGTTTAAAAGAAGAATCAAATACTTGACCGTTCATTAATTTTCCTTCGTAATGTACCGAAACTTGACTACCCCGTGTTGGGTTTTCGCCACTACCTTTATCTAGTATTTTATAGTACAAACCTGAGGAAGTCTGCTCAAAACCTTCTACAAGAGTTTTCATAGCCTCTTCTCGCTTCTTTTTCTCTGATGCCAAACGCTCTTGACGCGCACCTTCAAAATTTCTAAACGCTTCAATAGCATTCCAAGATTCCGCTTCCGCTCCAATTCTTTCAATACTCAAGGATTCGACAAGGTCATCTTGTTCGATGGCATCGATTACATCCTGACCTTCAATAACAAATCCAAATACTGTATGCTTATCATCTAGCCAAGGTGTTGGCGTATGAGTGATGAAAAACTGACTCCCGTTAGTGGCTGGACCCGCGTTGGCCATAGATATTACACCTGCTTTATCGTGTCTCAATTCTGGATGGAATTCATCATCGAACTTATATCCTGGGTCACCAGTTCCTGTTCCTAGCGGACAACCTCCTTGGATCATAAAGTCCTTAATTACACGATGAAATTTTAAACCATTGTAATAAGCCTCTCCTTGTCTTTTAACTGAATTTTCCATATCTCCTTCTGCTAAGGCAACAAAATTACCTACAGTTCCGGGGGTTAAATCATGAGTTAATTTAAGCTTAATACTTCCTTTTGAAGTCGTAAAGTGGGCGTATATACCGTTTTCCATAATTTCCTTTTTTGATTTGTCAAAAGTACAACAATGAGTTACTTCATGCCATTTAATTGTCCACCATATTGATCGACTAAATAAATCAAAGAGGACATAGCTGCAGCCCCTAGTTCCAATTCCCTTTTATTGATTTCTGAAAAGGTGTCATTTTCACTGTGATGGTGATCAAAATAACGTTGCGTATCTGGTCTTAAACCAGATAATACAATTGAATCAGATTTCAAAGGGCCTATATCTGCTCCACTTCCACCATAGGTAAAATGATCAACTAAATAAGGTTCAAAATAAGATTCCAGTTTCTGATACTTTTGAAACATTTCAACCGATGTTTCAAAAGAAAATCCTCTAGGTGTGAAAGCACCAGAATCACTTTCTAAAGCAAAAACATGCTTTTCACCCTTAATTCTGGCCTGATTTGCATATTCATTACCACCGCGCATTCCGTTTTCTTCATTCATGAATAAAACTACACGAATACTTCGTTTAGGTCTGTAGTTAAGCGCTTTAAATGATTCCAAAACAGCCATACTTTGAACAACTCCAGCACCGTCATCGTGAGATCCGTCTCCTAAATCCCAAGAGTCCAAATGCCCTCCAACAATAATATATTCGTCAGGATAAGTAGATCCTTCTATTTCTGCTATTACATTAAATGATTCCACATCTGGAAGTTGCTTACAACTCTGTTTAAAATAAAGTTTGGTTTTAGGATTTAAAGCCAAGGTGGTAGATAACAATTCTGCAGCATTTGTGCTGATAGCGGCGGCAGGAATACGCTCTTGTGCAGTTAATTCTCCATAACTCATTGAGCCTGTATGTGGAAAATCGTCTAATCTCAAGTTCATTGATCGAACAATTACTCCTAGAGCACCGTATTTCGCCGCTTGTTCAGCTCCTGAATAGCGCTGATTCACACAACCTCCATAAGAGGAGAAGGTGTTGATTAAGGTAGGATCCATCGGTCGGTTATAAAAAACGATTTTACCTGAAATTTTTCGTTTACCCAAAGCGGCTAGCTCTTCAAACGATTTCACCTCAACAACTTCAGCTTTAATACCTAGAGCTGGTGTGGCTATAGAACCCCCCAGTGCAGCAATTGGTATGTCGGTGGTTACCCCGGGAGAACTTTCTATAAAGGCAAATTCAGGTGTACCTCTAACCCATTTTGGAACCATTACCTTTTGCAACCATACTCGATCAAACTTTAATTTTTTGAGTTCTCTTTCAGTATATGCAACTGCCTGCTCCGCTTCTACAGATCCAGACAGACGTCCTCCGATTTCATTGGATAAATACCTCAACCAGTCATAGGAAGAGGAAGCCGTTAGGTGGTGATCAAATAATTTTTTAATCATCACAGAATCAATTTTTTGAGCTGTTTCACTTTGTGCATTAAGTAAAAAACAACCAGCATAAAAGCTTAATAGTAGAATTAACTTTTTCATTTTTTTATTTCATTATTTACTGGCAAACTCAACAACCTCCTGTTTACCTACAGTAGACTCAGCCATGATGATTAGACGTTCTACCACATTTCTCAACTCTCTAATATTTCCAGACCAATCGTACTGTTGTAATTGCTTAAGTGCTTGTTTTTCAAAGATTTTAGGCTTACTTCCGTACTCTGTAGAAATGGTTTGATTAAAATGATCTACCAATAAAGGTATGTCCTCTAATCGCTGATTCAATCCTGGAACGTGAATCAATATAACTCCTAAACGGTGATATAAATCCTCTCTAAAATTTTTTTCCTTAATTTCTGCTCTTAAATCCTTGTTAGTAGCAGCCAGAACACGTACATCGACATCTATAGGTTTATTTGAGCCAACAGGTGTGATTTTCTTTTCTTGTAAGGCTCTCAATACTTTGGCTTGAGCAGATAAACTCATATCACCTATTTCATCCAAAAATAAAGTACCTCCTTGAGCTTGGAGAAACTTACCAGAACGATCTTTTACCGCCGAGGTAAATGCCCCCTTAACATGTCCAAACAATTCACTTTCAATTAATTCAGAAGGTATCGCTGCACAATTTACTTCTATTATTGGTCCTTTTGAGCGCTGACTTTGTTGGTGAATTTGGTGTGCGACCAATTCCTTTCCACTTCCATTGGGTCCAGTAATTAAGACTCTAGCCTCAGTCGGTGCGACCTTTTGAATTTTTTGTTTGATTTCATCAAGAGCTAGACTACTTCCAATCATCTCAAAGCCTTTGGCTACCTTTCGTTTTAGTCTTTTGTTTTCTTTAACTATGGTATTTCGATCTAAGGCGTTTCTCACTGCTGTTAACAAACGATTCAGATCAGGCGGTTTAGAAATGTAATCGTAAGCTCCTAATCTCATCGTTTCCACCGCAAGTTCCAAATCACCATGGCCAGAAATCATGATAAATGTTGCCTCGTGTTCGATTTTTTGAGCAGCGGATAAGACCTCGACACCGTCCATCTTAGGCATTTTTATATCACACAAAACTACCTTGATGTCAGGGTTTGCTTTGAGTAATTCCACTGCAGCTAATCCATCCTCTGCACTTTGAATTTTATACTTTGAAAATTCTTTGGTTATTATTTTTTGTAACACTCTTTGAATGCTCTCTTCGTCCTCTACAATTAATATTTTAGACATCCTCCACTTTTTTTGATATTACATGAATGTCGCGTTGCGGGAAAGGAATAGTGATACCTTCTTTTTGAAACGCTTCCATAATCTGAAACCTCAAATCACTCCTAATTTGATTACTTAAAAAACTGTTTTCTGTGTAGAAAGATACCTTGAAAAGAAGACTAGACTCACCAAAATCTTCAAAAAAAACTAAAGGTTCTGGTTTGGACAAAACCAATTGATGTGATAGGGCAATTTGCGTTAAAATCTGCTTGACCTTATTCACATCCGAGTTGTAAGCCACCCCAACTGAAACAGATTCTCTTGTCGCTTTATGGTTTTGGGTGAAATTATAGACGCTTTGTGTTACTAATTTGTGATTAGGAACGATAATTATCTTATCATCTCTAGTAAGAATTTTAGTGGTTCCAAAAGAAAGTTCCACTACTTTACCAACCACGCCTTCAACTTCAATAACATCTCCACTTTCAATACTCTTACTTGAAATCAGCATAAAATAACCAAGGGAGTCTTGCAAAAATTCCTTTAACGCAAAACCTAAGCCCAATAAAATTCCCGCAGCAGCTGTAAAAATACCATTTACGTCAAGTCCTAATACGCTAAGTGAGATTAAAAAGAGTACTATGTATATGAAGGTCTGAATAACTTTGAATAAACCAGCGAATTTTAGCTGATCGTCTTCATTCTTAAATAAAGATGATTTGACCAGAATACGCTTTATAGAACGCATTAGAATTCGGGTCAACCAAAAGAAAAGTGCAATTAATAAAATAGCACCTAAATTGAAGTTAACAGTCATACCTCCAACTGTAAATACCCCCCCAAAGTTCAATACAGATTCAAAAAAATCTGTAACCTGGGCAAAATCAATCTGTTTGGTTTTTTCAGCAACTTCAAGCATGAATAGGACTTAACTTTTAATCCAGCGAAAGATTTTTTTCAAACTAGGTTTCTGACCGTGCATTAATATTCCAACACTGTAAATCTTCGCGCTTAGCCACAAAATACCCAAAAAAGTTGTGAACGACAATACTAGAGAAAGAATTAAATGCCAGACTTCTACTAAGTTTACGCCAATCCCAAAAGGCAATCGCATTAACATCACAATAGGTGCTGTAAAGGGAAAGATTGAAAAAAATACAGCGATATCCCCATGGGGAGCATCGAATACAGAAATGAACCCGATGTACATCGCAAAAACTAAAGGCAAAACGATGGGGAACATAAATTGCTGAGTGTCGGTTTCTTGATCTACAGCAGCACCAATGGCTGCGTATAAAGAACTATAAATGAGGTAGCCCAATATAAAAAAGAGCATGAAAAAGAAAGCCATACTCTCCCATGGAAATTGAAGTACAGCTTGAATATACCCCTCTAACTGCTGAGAAATTTGAATAAAGGCTTCATTATCATTACCCAAGGTCAATTGTTCTCTTTGAAAAAGATCATCTAATCCCAATCCCAATCCTACAAATAGTGCAACAAACAAGAGAAATGCAATACAGATCCATATCATAAATTGAGTGATACCAGCCAATGTGGTACCGACTATTTTTCCAATCATTAGCTCAATCGGTTTGACAGAGGATACAATTACCTCAATAATGCGAGAGCTTTTTTCTTCAATCACTGAACGCATTACCAAACCTCCATAGATAATGATAAACATCATCAAAAGGTAACCGAAAGCTCCACCTATAAACGCTTTGATTTCGTTGATGCCCTTCAGATTCAAATCACCTTGATAATTTTGATTTTTCAAAGAATACCCTCTAGTTATTTCAGCAAATTGAGCCTGATCAATACCTATATTCCTTAATCGTTCTTCTTCCAATTTAGACCTTATTGCTGATTCAAAAGGAGTAATCATTTGAATAGAGAAACTGTTCTTTGAATACATGACTGCTCCCTCAGCACTTAGTTCGACAGAGCTAGCTCTAGGAATGTACAACAGCCCCATAACTTCTTTTTCAGCTACCTTAGTTAAAGCCTCGCCAAGGGTCATTTGATTTATGAGCTTTACACTTGGCACCTTTTGTGCGCTCAAGACCTCTTCAAAGTAGGTGCTTTCATCCAAAACCCAAACTTTACTTTCTGTACTAGCTGTATTAAATTGAATGAGCCAAAGTATTAAAGTCAGCATAAGAACGAAAAGCAGAGGTGACATAAATGTCATCACTATAAAAGATCGATTTCGAATCCGAGCTAAATACTCGCGTTTAATAATCAAAGGTAGTTTGCTCATCAGTTTTCGTATTGTTTGATATTTCGAACGAAAAGTTCTTGTACCGAAGGAATTTGATCTTCCAAATGCAATAAACTAGAGTTACTCAATAAATTCTTAATAATGATATCAGCATCCTGATCAGCGTATTTAAGTTTTAGCCTAACCTCATTTTCCCCGGAATAATGTACATCAAAAATCGCTTCACAATTCGAAATATACTTTTCCAATGCCAAACGGTTGTGATTTATATTTAATCGTATGTGATACACACAATCTTTAGCTTGCTGTTGCAGTTCATTGACCTCACCTTCTAAAATTTTCTTTGATTTGTGAATTAAGCAGATACGATCGCAGAGTTCTTGAACAGATTCCATTCGATGTGAAGAAAGAATTACTGTTGTACCATTGTTTTTAAGTGCTATAATTTCATTTTTTATAATCTCTGCATTTACGGGATCAAATCCACTGAAGGGTTCATCGAGAATTAAAAGCTTTGGTCGGTGTAGGACAGTTGAAATAAATTGGACTTTTTGAGCCATTCCCTTTGATAGACCACTAACTTTTTTATTGATCCAAGAATCTATTTGAAATTTTTCAAACCAATATCTCAATTCAGTTTTGGCTTCTTCAAAACGCATACCTTTGAGTGTAGCCAAATAAGTCAGCTGCTCACCTATTTTCATGTTACGGTATAAACCGCGCTCTTCAGGCAAGTACCCAATATGAGAAACATCCTCTGAATTTAAAGGATAGCCATTGAACAAAATAGTTCCACTATCAGCAGAAATGATTTGATTCAAAATTCGAATAAGTGTAGTTTTTCCGGCTCCATTGGGGCCTAGTAAACCGTATATAGAAGCTTGTGGGATTTGAATAGAAAAATCATCTAATGCCCTAAATTGCTGATAAGTTTTAGTAAGATTTTCAATTTTTATAAGGGCGTTTTTCATACTAATAAACAATGCGGGGGGAGTTTCATATTCTATTTAAAATAAAACCCACCCTTAAATAAGACTTCAAGGATGGGAAAAAAATTGCTATGAAAAAGAAAATTAATATTGGTTAACCAATACTTATGCTAATATAATACTTTATTTTAAATGACTTACAAATCAAGAAAACATATCTCGAATTCTGTCAAAGGTTGACTTCTCTTTTAAATTCGGATTGGGTTTAAAATTTTGATCCTCCTGACAGTTTTCAAAAAACGCGATTTGTTCTTCATTTAACTTCTGTGGAGTCCAAACCAGTACGTGAACCAACAAGTCTCCTTTTGAATATCCATTGAGTTCACTTAAACCTTTAGATCTCAAACGAAGCACTTTGCCTGATTGTGTTCCTTTTTCAATTTTTATTCTGACTTTAGCATCTACAGTATCAATTTCTTTAGAAGCTCCAAGTACAGCTTCTGAAAAACTTATTCTTAAATCGTAGTGCAAATTCTTTCCTTCACGTTTAAGAGTTTGGTGCTCTTCTTCTTTGATGACTACCATTAAATCTCCTGGAATAGAATTACCTCCTGCTTCATTACCCTTGCCCGAAACTTTGAGTTGCATTCCCTCTTCTACCCCTGCCGGAATTTTTATTGAAACCGTTTCTTCTCGGGTCACTAATCCTCGAGAATCAGCACCAGATGGTTTAGAAGCAATAATTTCTCCTGAACCACCACAGGTCGTACAGGTAGACTGGGTTTGCATTCTTCCTAAAATCGTATTGGCAATTTTTGTCACTTGTCCAGAACCACCGCATGTAGAACAAGTTTTATATCTAACCCCTTCAGCTTGAATTTTTCGCTTAACCTTGACCTTTTTTTCTACACCAAGAGCGATATCACTCAAGCTCAATTTGATTTGAATTCTTAGATTCGAGCCTTTGACCCTAGCTTGTTGTCCAAAACCGCCAAAACCTCCAAATCCACCTCCAAATCCACTAAAGATATCTCCAAACTGACTAAAGATATCATCCATATTCATTCCACCAGCACCTGCTCCCCCTTCAAATGCCGCATGTCCAAATTGGTCATAACGAGCTTTTTTTTCAGAATCAGAGAGAATCTCATAAGCTTCGGCAGCTTTTTTGAAATTCTCTTCTGCACTTTGATCTCCTGGATTTTTGTCTGGATGATATTGAATAGCCTTCTTGCGATAGGCTTTTTTAATTTCTGATTCGCTTGCTGCTTTAGAGACACCTAAAACTTCGTAATAATCTTGTTTCATAGCTTATGATTTACCAACAACCACCTTTGGGTGCCTAAGGATGCGTTCTCCTAATTTATAACCCTGCTCTACAACATCGACAACCTTGCCAGACAGTTCAGGCGAAGGCGCAGGGATTTGTGTAATTGCCTCGTGGATATCTGCGTTGAAGACATCTCCAACACTCACCTCAATATGCACAAGGCCTTTGGCTTTTAAAACCTCTTTAAATTTATTCTGTATCAGTTCTACTCCTTGAAGAATCTCTTGGTCAGCAGATGATTTAAGTTGCTCCAACGCACGTACAAAATCATCTTGAATCGGAAGCAAGGCTGACATCAACTCACTCGAGGCAGTTTTAAACAAGTCTATGCGTTCTTTAGAAGTCCTCTTTTTGTAGTTTTCGAATTCGGCAAACAAGCGCAAGAACTTATCGCGTTCTTCTTGCAATAATTCTTGGGTACTTTTTTCATTCTTTTCTTGATTTACCTCTGTCTTGGCCTCAGTTTGCTGATTTTCTTGAACCGTTTCCTCTACAACTTCTTCTTCTGGCTTGTTCACTTCTTCGTTCATTCTCAAATGTTTAATCAACTTAGAGCAAATTATCTGCCAACACGCGTAATAATGTCAAATTGTCATACAAATTCAGCGGTCAAAAAAGAATTGAAATTTTGATGTTTAAATTGATGAGGTTCAATTTTTACCGATTGCACATGCTGAGATTCTAAAATAACTGCTGACATCTGACCTAACAAAAGCTTTAAAAGAAATGCAGGAACGCCAAATGGCAGGTATAGCACACCTGTTTTTTTTGAAAGCAAACGTGTCATTTCGGCTTGAAGAATGGGTTTTGGTGCCACAGCATTAACTACACCAGTTATTGGGTTTTCAATCAGTGTTTTTATAAGCTGCAACAAATCTTCAAGTGCAATCCATGATTGCCATTGTTTTCCATCACCTAACGGAGCCATAAATCCAAACTTAGCAGGTTTTAAAAGCTCTCTTAAAGCCCCTCCTTTTTTAGACATCACAATTCCGATGCGAAGCACACAATAAGACACATTGATCTTGTCAAAATCAAGGATACAGTCTTCCCATTTCTCAACCACCTCACCTAAAAACGAAGTATTATAATTCGTACTGTACTCATCGTGAATTAGGGATTTTGAACTTTCATAAACACCAATTGCTGAGGCATTAATTACTTTAGGTTTGTTCGGTGAATTTAGTTTAGTAATGGCTACCTGTAAAGTTTTTACACTATCTATTCTCGAATTTGTGATGTCTTTTTTATTGGATCTTGTCCATCGTTTTGAAATCGAAGTACCTGCCAAATTGATTACAGTGGCCACCTCATTTAAAGCATTCATGTCTATTTCGGTAGTTGTTGGGTTCCAATAAAAGTTTCTAAGTGGCTTTTCAGCAACTATAGACTTATTTCTTGTAAGCCAGACTACATCGTATCCGTACTCATTCAAAAAATCGCTAAGCGCCCGACCGATGAAACCCGACCCTCCAGCAATAAGTATTTTTTTCATTTATTCAATTTTCTTTTATACCTCTAAGCATTTCTCTCTTACCAGGCGGACCAGGCAAGCGTTCTACACGAAGCCCTAAGTTCTGAAGTGATCTTCTGACCACTCCTTTAGCACAATAGGTTACAAATACAGCATTTGTATTCATTTTCGACACTAAAACATTCAAAGATTCCTCAGTCCACAATTCTGGCTGAACCCTTGGTCCAAATGCATCAAAATAAATGAGATCTATAGGCTCTTGATCATTGTATACTGAAAGATCTATTCGTTTTTTTTCTAAAGAAAAGCGCCCTGAATACATCGCCTTATTATTCCATGCCTGTTTGCACATAGCACTAAAGCTAATGGAATTGAGCGAATCAGCATATCTTTCGTAATTCAGTTGAGATTGTTCCTCATAAGAAATAGGAAATTTATCTATACCAGTGTAGGTGACTTCCAAATCTAATCTTTCTCTTATCAAAAAATCATAAGTCAATAAAAGGTTTAGACCTGTTCCTAAACCCATTTCTGTAATATGCAGTTGTCGCTTGTCTCCCCCATTGATATCGTCAGTTTGAATCCTATGCGCTAATCCATTTTGCAAAAATACATGCTGAGCTTCTGCCAAAGCACCGTGCACAGAGTGATATTGCTCATTCCAATCAACAAGCTGTATCGTTTTAGAACCGTCAGAAGTAGTTATTATGTTACGACGCATATGATGAAATCTGAAAATAGTATACTACATTTACGGCAAAATATAGGCCCATGATAAAGGTAACCCAAATTGAAAAAAGTAAGATTTCAACAATCGATTTCGAAAATTTGTCTTTTGGCACCGTTTTTACTGATCATATGATGATTTGTGACTTTAAAAGTGGTCAATGGCAAGAAGCTGAGATAAAACCTTACGAGCCCTTTACTCTCGATCCTTCAGCAAGTGTATTTCACTATGGACAGGCATTGTTTGAAGGAATGAAAGCCTACAAAGACAAAAGTGGAGACGTTTTTTTATTTAGACCTGATCAGAACGTCAAAAGATTTAATAAGTCATCAGAGCGTATGTCTATCCCTGAGTTTCCTGAAGATATCTTTATAGAGGGTTTAAATAAATTACTTCAATTAGATGCACAATGGGTTCCTCAAGGCGAAGGTCAATCTTTATATGTAAGACCTTTTGTCTTAGCCACAGAAGCATGCATACAAGCAAATCCTTCTAAAGAATATCGTTTCGCAATCATATGTTCTCCAGTTAGCAGTTATTTCAGTGGTGCTATTAAGGTGAAAATTGAAGACCATTATTCAAGGGCGACTCCAGGAGGTTTTGGATATGCCAAGGCTGCGGGTAATTATGCAGGTCAATTCTACCCTACCGAGTTGGCAAAGGCAGAAGGTTTTCATCAAATCATTTGGACAGATTCTAGATCACATGAGTATATCGAAGAAGCCGGAACAATGAATGTTTTTGTTCGCATAGGTGATAAATTGATTACAAACCCAACCTCTGACACCATTTTAGACGGAGTGACGCGAAAGAGTTTAATTAAGCTTGCGCAGGATTTAAATATTCCATTGGAAATTAGACCTATCACTATCAAAGAACTCATCGAAGCTTCAGAAAAAGGAGAATTATTAGAACTTTTTGGTGCCGGCACAGCAGCTGTGATAAGTCTTATTGAAGAGTTTAGCTATAAAGGAAAGAAATACAGCATTGATCATAATGAGAATTCTTATGCTTCTCTCTTAAAATCCACTCTGACCAACATCCAATTGAATAGAGCTGAAGATGAGCATCAATGGAGATATAAAATTAACCTATGATTTTTAGTCAAGGACAAATTATATTCGCTCTTTGCTTCATGCTAGGGTTTAGCATACTTATCTATTTGTCTTACAAAAGAGATTCAAAATTGCACAAAAAAAACTACAAAGACTTATGGAGTGTAGTTGTTGGATTTGTTGCATTCTTTACCCTCTTAATCCTTCTTAAATACCTGTTGAGCAAGTAATGTTTAAAGCGGCTCTTTTTGTATTTATCGGTGGTGGAATAGGAAGTACACTGCGCTACGCACTTTCAATTGCATTCGGAACTGACCAACCATGGCATTTAGGAACGCTAGTAGCAAATGTATCAGGTTGTTTTATTCTCGGCTACTTAAGTCATTATTTCAGCTTGAATGACAGCACCAATCAAAGTTTATACCTGCTATTAGCAACAGGGTTTTGCGGGGGTTTCACCACCTTTTCTACTTTTAGTCTAGAGGGATTCACCTTAATTGACAAATCAAAAATACTCCTATTTATACTGTATGTTTTGGTTAGCATAAGTATCGGTATTCTCGGAATAATTGCAGGACAATGGATTTCTAAAGTAATCCACACTTAGAAAAACCAATCTCATAATTAAGTTGCTTCACTATTGACAAATTGAATAATTTAAATTGCAATATTTAGAGATTTCTTAAAAGTGTCTTCAGATTTGTTGATATAAATTCAAAGGATTTTAGATTTGTTTGAAATTAATTCAAATAATTCTTTAAAACAGTGAAAAAAATTGAAGCAATCATTAGAAAATCTACTTTCGACGAAGTGAAAAAAGCACTTCACGAAATAGAAGTAAACTTCTTTAGTTATTGGGACGTAACTGGAGTAGGTAACGAAAAACAAGGACATGTATACAGAGGTATTAGTTATTCAACCTCTGACATTCAGCGTCGCTATTTATCAATCGTAGTATCAGAAGATTTTGTAGAAAAAACAGTCAACACTATCATGGAGGCTGCTCGCACAGGCAAGGTTGGAGACGGAAAAATTTTCGTTTCAGACGTAAGTGATGCATACAGAATTAGAACGGGGGAAAACGGATACGCCGGAATCAATTAAAAAAACACAAAATGGAAAACGCAATTTTTACAGCCAATAATGTATGGATGATGCTTTGCACAGGATTAGTATTCTTTATGCACCTTGGCTTCTCATTTTTAGAAATAGGTCTTACAAGACAAAAAAATACAGCAAATATTTTATTCAAAAATGTATTCATTATAACCGTCGGTTTATTACTCTATTACATTGGCGGATTTAACTTAATGTATCCTGGATTTGAAGACGGCGACTCGGGCTTTTTTAAATTTGCCGGATTCGGTATCGGAGCACCCGAAGGAGGAATGACGCCTGCATACGCTGATGGCGGTTACACTTGGTGGACAGACTTTTTATTCCAAGGTATGTTTGCTGCTACTGCTGCAACAATTGTTTCAGGTGCTGTAGCAGAGCGCGTTAAATTACAATCATTCTTCATCTTTACCATTATCTACGTTGGCTTAGTATATCCAATCGTAGGTTCATGGAAATGGGGTGGTGGATTCTTAGATAGTTTAACTATTGGTGAGGCTTCTGGATTTTATGATTTTGCTGGTTCAACGCTAGTGCACTCTGTAGGAGGATGGGCTGCTCTAATAGCAGTAGCATTATTAGGACCTAGAATAGGAAAGTACACAGAGGATGGATCTGTTAAAGCCATTCCTGGTCACAGTTTACCTTTTACCACGGCCGGAGTACTTATTCTTTGGTTAGGTTGGTTTGGTTTCAATGGAGGTTCCGTACTTTCGGCAGATCCAGAGTTAACATCATTAACCTTGGTAACAACTTCACTAGCTGCAGCAGCAGGAGGTGTGTCTGCATTTTTAGTGTCTTACTTCAAGTTTAAAAACTTTGATTTAACCATGTTTTTAAATGGTATTCTTGGTGGTTTAGTTAGTATCACAGCTGGAGCAGATCAAATGAGTCCTAACGATGCGGTTATTATCGGTCTTATTGGAGGTGCAATCATAGTATTCGCAGTTTCATTACTCGACAAACTTAGACTAGATGACCCTGTTGGTGCAATTGCAGTTCATTTGATTGCTGGTATCTGGGGAACATTAGCTGTTGGTCTATTTGGAGCACTTGCCTCTACAGATCAATTCAAAGTTCAATTAGCTAGCGTTGGAATTGTAGGCGGATTCTGTGTGATTTCAGCATTCATAATTCTATTCATTTTGAAAGTCACTATGGGAATTCGAGTGTCTAAAGAAGAAGAAGTAGAAGGGCTAGATATTCACGAACACGGAATGGATGCCTATCCTGATTTCAGAATGAAACAACAGTAAAAAATAAAAACGGAGCGTTTGGCAGAACGCTCCGTCAAATTATCATTTTCAAAATTATACTCACATGAAAACAACAATTATTACAAATATCAAAAAAAATTATTTTATTCTTTTTTTCGCAGCTATTTCAAGCATGACAATGGCTCAAGAAAGCCCATCTATCAGCTTTAGCGGAAGTATCGATGCGTACTTTAGAGGGAACTTAAATGCTCCTAATGACGAAAATGCAATTGCCCAAGGATCTTCTTTTGCCAATTTACCTGGTTTTTCTTTAGGTATGGCCAACATTATTGCAAGTTATGAAGGCGAAAACTTTGGTGCTGTTGCAGATTTAGTTTTTGGACCGAGAGGAACAGACGCCATTTTTGCATCTCCTATGTATTCTTTAACAGGTTCTATCCTTAATCAATTATATGTTTACTGGAGTCCTTCTGAGAGTGTAACTTTCACCATGGGTAACTTCAACACCTTTCTGGGTTACGAAGTAATTTCACCTAGTGGAAATTTCAACTATAGTACTTCTTACCTATTCTCTTATGGTCCATTTAGCCACACAGGTTTAAAAGTTGACTTTGATTTAGGCAATGACTGGAGCGCAATGTTAGGTGTATTTAATCCAACAGACCTTACAGAATTTAATCCTACTGGAGACTATGCTTTCGGGGCTCAACTTGGATATGCAGGTCAATATATCAATGCATTATCAAGTCAAGGTGGATTTGAAATTGATTACACCGGTGGATTTAATGCATCAGAGTCTTTCTATGTAGGAATCAATGCAGCTCATTATTCAGAATCAGAAACAGATATTTCATTTTCAGGTTTTGCCCTTTATCCACAAATAAGTATGTCTGACTCTTCAGCCTTTGGTGTTCGTGCAGAATACTTCGCTGAAACAGGAAATTTCGGAGCTATCGGTGCAAGTGATGCTGACGGAGATGCTAGTGTCTTTGCACTAACACTTACTGCAAATTTCGATGTTGGAGCTTTAAGTATCAAACCAGAATTAAGGATTGACAATGCATCGGAAGAGGCGTTCATCAACAACACTGCCGATCCATCTAAATCTTTAAGCACGTTTTTTTTAGCAACTGTTTTAAGTTTTTAATATAGTCCCATAAATCTATTCAGATTTAAAATCTAATTCTCCTGCTCTTATAGGATATTCGAGATAATTCTCCTCGGGTACTAAAGGACAGGAGAATTTTTTATTATATACACAATAGGGATTATAAGCTTTATTAAAGTCTAGTTGAATAGTATCGTTTAACGGGGCACTCAGATCAATGTATCGGCCTCCTCCATAAGTTTCAAAACCCGAAGTTTGATCTGCAAATGGCAAGAATAGATAATCTTCTTCAGTCTCAACATTTTGATAGACTGCGAGACGAAATTCTTTATCCTCCAATTCAAATTTCAACCATCCATAAATAATTTGTTTTTCAATACGTTGTGTATTCGTAAGTAATTCAATCACAACAGCCCTTGTATTTTTTTCAAAAATAGCCCTAACCTGAAATTGTTGTGAAGGCTCAAAAAAACGTAAAGACTCGAATGTTTTCTTATCCTTTAAAAGCAAAGGACTGAGTTCAGGATCTCTGAAAGTTTGGTTCTTATTTTTTTGCCATTGATAAACCGAATGCAAAGCCTCGGGAACAGCAGTGAGATCGACAGCCACCCTATCCTCATGATATTTTTTTGTTTGACAAGATGAAATTAGAGAAAAAAGCAATAAAAGAGATGTGAATTGTTTCATACTAATTCAAACTTAAATTATTTTTTACAAGCTGCGAAAGTACAATGTGAGTTCTTGTTTCACCATATTCAATCAAAGTATCAATTAGTTGTTCCAAATGATGTTGATCTTTTAGAATGACCTCCATAATGATATTTTCATTTCCAGTAACTCGATAGCAATTCTGAACTTCCTCAATCTTATTTACACGAATTAAAAAGGCCTTTAATTTTCCAGTAAATGCTCTAAGGTGAATAATTGCGTGTAATTGTCGATTCAATTTTTGATGTGAAATATCTACACTATAACCCGTGATGATTTCGTCATCCTCCATTTTACGGATACGTTCAGCTACAGAAGGAGAACTTAAACCCACATTTTTGGAAATTTCTGTGAAGGAAATTCGAGCATTTTCCTGCAGCGCTTTTAGTATTTTGTGATCTAAATAATCCATTTTAAAAATTAAAGTAATATTTAATATTTATTTAAAAATAAAGGCTTTAAAGCGAAAATAGTAATAATGTTAATGTAATTACAGGGATTTAACCTGTAATTTTAAGGAAATTGTTAATGAAATGAATCGAAGTATATCACATTGTTCCAGTGAACTTCTTAAACTAAGTACCTCGCTCAATTATTTTTACGACGCTGCCTACAATAACAGTTCTAAGGCTCTTAAAAATGAGCTTTTAAATGCCCTTAATACAGACATTAAAGTACTTGACGAACAAACCAAAGCCCTTGTCAGCCCTTTGACCTCGGAATTAAAAAAAGAGTACAGCTTCAAATTCGCTACAATTATCGTCAAAAACCTCAATCAATATACACGTGGTTTAGAATTTATTGAAATTGACGGCAGAGATTACCTTAAGATAATGAGAAAGGAATTTGTCTATATGCGTCGTCTTTTAAACAAATGGCGTCTTGGATTGTAAACTTAGCCCTTGACTTTTAATTTACTCAAATAGGAAATTGCCACTTCGTTAAATTTAGCAGGCATTTCTACATTGACTACGTGGCCGCAGTTTTCAAATATCTCGAGTGTAGATAATTTACACTTGGAGGCGACTTTCCGAATGGTAGGTAAAAACAGGTAATCCTCACCACCCATTATATACAAAACTGGTATATTAAGCTTTGACGCTCTTAAAAATCGTAAAAGAGGGTTTAATTCAGAGGTCATTTTAAACCACTTCAAGAATTCTTTCTGATAAAGTTTTTTGGCTTCTCTAACGAATAGAGATCTTGATTCCTTGTGATTTTTATGCGGCATGATAATAAAGGCGAAAAAACGATATAGCCATATGTAAGGAACAACAGACTTGAACACTCTACCTAACCCCATTAAAAACTGAGACCTCATATTCAATTTAACAATAGCTCCTCCCATAATAAGCGATTGTGCGCGTCCAGGATGCTTTTCAGCTATATTTCTAATTAGGATTGAACCCAATGAAATACCCACAAAATGAGACTTGGTAATTTTTAAATAATCTAAAACCTCAATGATATCCTGAGTAATTCGATCAAATGTGTATCGTTCATTAAATGCTTCTCTCACATTCATTTTCGAATTTCCATGTCCTCTCAAATCCAATAAAAGAACATTAAATTCTTTTCTGAAATCTCTAATTTGCTTAAACCAAATTGAAGAACTTCCACCTGCACCATGAACAAAAGTCACCCAAGGTTTATTGGAATCTATTTCAAAAGTTTGATAATGGAGCATAACTAAAAGTACTAATTAATTGGATTCTTGAAGTAAAGTACTCATTTGTTTTTGAAGATCAGCAGCTGCTTCTTTTGCTTTTAAGGCAAAGTCGTTCCCTTTAGAAGCGAAAATAATACCCCGTGAACTATTGATTAATAATCCGTAATCTTTTATGAGTCCGTGCTGTAATACTTCTTTTAATGATCCACCTTGGGCACCTACACCAGGAATTAACAAAAAATGACTTGGTAAGATCTCTCGTATTTCGCTTAAAGCCTCAGCTTTTGTAGCTCCAACAACATACATTAAACGCTCAGAATGAACATAAGTAGCCGTTTTAGACAATACTTCTTTATACACCGGATACTGTTCACCGTGTAGTTGAAACTCAGATGCACTTGCATTTGAGGTCAAACCCAAGACAATGGTAAATTTATCTGAATACTTGAGAAAAGGAAGTATGGAATCACTACCCATGTAAGGAGCAACCGTAACCGCATTAAAATCCATAGCTTCAAAAAATGCCTTGGCATACTGATCTGCCGTGTTGCCAATATCTCCTCGCTTAGCATCTGCAATGGTAAAATGATCGGGATAAAATTCATTGATATGATCAATAGTTTTTTCAAGACTTTGCCAACCCTTAACGCCTTGTGATTCGTAAAATGCTGTATTTATTTTATAGGAAACACAATGAGAATGCGTGGCATCAATGATGGCCTTATTAAATTCAAATACAGGATCTTGCTTCGTTTTTAAATGATTCGGAATACGCTCGATATCAGAATCTAAACCGACACACAAAAGACTATTTTTTAATTGAATTTGTTCTATTAAATCGCTTCTTGTCATCTCAGTACTCGTTAAAATGTTTCAGAGGCTTCTTTTAACTTTTCTGTATTCTCCACGAGTCGTAACTCATCGATTATTTTTTGAACATCACCATCAATAATATTTGTAAGATCATATAATGTCAATCCTATTCTGTGATCAGTCACTCGTCCTTGAGGATAATTATACGTTCGAATTTTTGCAGAGCGATCACCTGAACTCACTTGAGAGTTCCGCTTCGCCGCATCTTCTTCTTGCTTTTTGGCCAACTCTAAATCATATAATCTTGAACGCAGTACTTTAAATGCTTTTTCTTTGTTTTTGTGTTGTGACTTTTGATCCTGACATTGAGCCACTAATCCAGTTGGAACGTGGGTTAGACGAACTGCAGAATAGGTGGTGTTTACGGATTGTCCTCCAGGACCAGACGAGCAGAAAAAATCAATTCTCACATCCTTGGGGTCAATTTGAACATCAAAATCTTCAGCCTCCGGAATAACCATAACCGTAGCTGCTGAAGTATGCACCCTACCTTGGGTCTCAGTTTGTGGAACTCTTTGAACACGATGTACGCCCGCCTCAAACTTCAGAGTACCATAGACATCAGCACCATTAACTTCGAAATGAATTTCTTTATATCCACCAGAGGTACCCTCACTCAGATCAATGATATTTGTTTTCCAACCTTTTGACTCACAGTATTTAGTATACATTCTAAACAAGTCTCCAGCAAAGATACTGGCCTCATCCCCTCCAGTTCCTGCACGAATTTCCATGACAACATCTTTGGCATCTTCAGGGTCTTTTGGAATCAATAAGAGTTTTATTTCTTCTTCTAATTGAGGTAGAGTATTCTTAGATTCATCCAATTGCAACTTTGCCATTTCAACCATTTCGGCGTCACTACCGTCAGCTATAATTTCTTCAGCCTCTTTTAAATTATCTAGGCAATCGAGATAGGCAGCTCTTTTCTCATCCATCAACTGAAGATCCTTGTATTCTTTATTTAATTGTATGTAGCGCTTTTGATCAGAAATAACATCAGGTTGAATAATCAAATCTGACACTTCGTCAAAACGCTGTTTAATGATATTGAGTTTGTCTATCATGAACTTTAAATCACATTATCGCGAAATTACGACAATTTGAAGCATTGTAATTTTAAGAGTTGTATTCAAAAATTCCTTTTTCACTGGAGATAGTCAATCGCTTTGATTCGGAAGTCTCTACACGTCCAATAATTTGAGCTTCTACACCAAATGACTTCGAGATTTCTATCATTTTGCGCGCTGAATCCTGATCGGTATAGCACTCTAATCGATGACCACAATTGAAGACTTGATACATTTCTTTCCAGTCCGTATCAGAGCTTTTTTGAATAGCTTCAAATAAAGGTGGCACTGGTAAAAGATTGTCTTTCACAATATGCAGGTTATCTACAAAATGAAGAATTTTTGTTTGAGCACCTCCACTACAATGAATAAAACCATGTATTTTTTCGAAGTCACATTCTTCAAGAATCTTTTTCACGATAGGCGCATAAGTGCGCGTTGGTGAAAGCACCAATTGACCTATATCAACAGGAACCCCATCAATAGAATCAGTCAGACTGTGGTTTCCTGAATAAATCAAATCATAGTCAATTGAAGGGTCAAAACTCTCTGGATACTTTTCAGCCAATTCTTTGTGAAAAACATCATGCCGGGCAGAGGTCAATCCATTGCTTCCCATACCTCCGTTATAAGCTGTTTCATAGGTTGCTTGACCAGAAGAAGAAAAACCAACAATTACATCTCCAGCAGTTATTTTCGCATTGTCAATGACCTCACCTCTTTTAATTCTAGCGGTAACCGTTGAGTCCACAATAATAGTTCTTACCAAGTCTCCCACATCAGCAGTTTCGCCACCTGTAGAATGGATGCGAATACCATTTTCAGCCAATTCATCTATGAGTTCTTGGGTACCATTTATAATTGCACTTAGTACTTCAGCAGGGATTAAAGATTTATTTCTACCTATTGTTGATGATAACATGATATCAGTAGTTGCTCCTACACAGATTAAATCATCAATATTCATAATCAATGCGTCTTGTGCAATACCTTTCCAAACACTTAAATTTCCGGTCTCTTTCCAATACATATAGGCTAAAGAAGATTTTGTACCTGCACCATCAGCATGCATCACAATACAATGTTCTTCGCTACCTGTCAAATAATCTGGAACGACCTTACAAAAAGCTTGTGGAAATAATCCCTTATCAATTTTTGATATGGCTTTGTGCACGTCTTCTTTAGCCGCTGAGACACCTCTCTGCGCGTATCTATTGGAATGTTTTTGGCTCATAGGTAAAAGTTAGCACAAAATTAAGATTATATCTTTTGTAATGTTAAAAAAATCCAATGATGATTTTACGGAATATTATTTTTAAGGATTTAAAAATTATGAATTATGTAAAAATTTGATTCTCATATTTTTAAACAAAAGATTAGCGGTGGAATTTCCATATTTTTGCGTTTTAATATTCAATTTCGAAACAATGAACAAATCAAAATTAGAGTATATATGGCTTGACGGATATACTCCCACACAAGAACTAAGAAGCAAGACGAAAATTGTTAAAGACTTTGACGGTAAGCTTGAAAGCTGCCCAGTATGGTCTTTCGATGGAAGTTCAACATTACAAGCTGAAGGAAATTCTTCAGATTGTTTACTTAAACCTGTGGCTATTTATCCAGATCCTGATCGTATCAATGGTTGGTTAGTAATGACTGAAGTAATGAATTCTGATGGAACTGCTCACGTCTCTAATCACAGAGCTGAAATCGATGACGACGACAACGACTTCTGGTTCGGATTTGAACAAGAATATTTCTTAATGGACACTGAAACTGACTTGCCTTTAGGATTTCCAAGAGGAGGATTCCCTGGACCACAAGGACAATACTACTGCTCTGTTGGTGGACGATATACTTGGGGTAGAGATTTTGTTGAAGAGCATTTAGACATTTGTTTAGAAGCTGGATTAAATGTTGAGGGAATTAATCAAGAGGTTGCTCCAGGGCAATGGGAATTTCAAGTATTTGCCAAAGGAGCAAAACAAGCTGGAGATCAAATATGGATTGCGCGTTACCTTTTAAACCGCGTTACTGAAAAATACGGATACTACATTGATCTTCACCCAAAACCTGTTCACGGTGACTGGAATGGTTCTGGTATGCATGCTAACTTCTCTAATACTACGTTAAGAACTGCTGGTTCTAAAGATGTGTATGAGAAAATTTGTGAAGCTTTTAGACCAGTTGCAGAAGAGCACATTAAAGTTTACGGTGCCTACAACGATCAAAGACTTACAGGGTTGCACGAGACACAGTCCATCAATGAATTCTCTTATGGAGTTTCTGACCGTGGAGCATCTATTCGTATTCCAATCGCTACTGTAGAGAGTGGATGGAAAGGATGGTTAGAAGACAGAAGACCTGCTTCTAATGCAAACCCTTACGAGGTTGCCTCAAGAATAATCAAAACAGTTAAATCTGCTTAAGCTATCAATTCGATATAAAATTAAAGCCCTCCAATGGAGGGCTTTTTTTATAATACTTGGTAAATAAAATAAATATAAACGGAGAGTAAGATAAGTCCATCTCGTAGACCTAAACTCATTTTTCTTGGGATGAAGACTAGTGCTAAAAGTAATGCTGAAATACCCATCATATAAAGAGCATCACTATTAATCAAATTAGGATCTCCTACCGGTATAGGTGTAATCATTGAAGTAATTCCAAGAACAGCAAACAAATTAAAAATATTTGAACCGATTAGGTTACCTATAGAAATTGCTTTTTCCTTTTTCAACATCGCCATAATCGAAGCGGCCAATTCAGGAATACTCGTACCTACTGAAACAACCGTAATCCCAATAACCCTATCACTAACTCCAAAATCTACTGCAAGCGCCTTTGAACCAACTACCAGCAATTCAGAGCCTCCCCAAAGTGCAACTCCACCGATAAAAAAATAAAAAATAGTTCTACCCCAATTTAAAGTTTCATCGTCTTCTGAGAAGTCATCGACAACGCCCTCATCCTTTCCCGAAGACAATAGGTAAATTAGAAACAAAATTAATCCCGAGAACATGAGCAAACCTTCCGTAGCATCTAATTGGTAGTCAAAAACCACAAATCCATAAAAAGTGATGGTTGCAATCATTAACATTGGCCAATCAATTTTATAAAAGGAAGATTTAATATCTATTCTACCGAGTAGAAGAGTAACGCCCAAAACAAGTCCTAAATTGGCAATATTAGACCCTACTACATTTCCCAAAGACAAGTCTGGAATCCCAGAAATAGCAGCATTAACACTCACCAAAAGTTCAGGGGCCGAAGTGGCAAATGAAACCACAGTCATTCCAATAACTAGTTTTGAAATATTTAGTTTCAAAGACAACGCAACAGAAGATTTAAGCAGATAATCTCCACCAGCAATTAAAAGCAAGAGGCCAAAAACAACAAAAGAAAAATTCAGCATGAAGGTCAATTTAAATTCAAAATTACCGATTTGTGTGATACCTAATTGAATAAGTTTTATATTTTACTTCTATGAATTACGAGCAGCATTTTGATTCCTTTTTAAAATACAGAGGAAGAGATTTAAATGGGGTTGGAAGTACTGAAGTAGGAAATTGGAGCAGGCATTTTAGCAATAAGAAAGTTTTAGATATCGGTTGTGGTACTGGTATTCCAATAAGTATTTTGTTTGACCAAAGTGAAAATGTGATTTACGGCATTGATGACTCGCCAAAAATGATTCAAGCTTTTCAAAGAAACTTACCCCATGCCACCTATGAATGTGAAAATATCTTGACTTCTGAATTTTTTACTATGAAATTTGACATCATTGTTGCTTGGGGAGTCTTATTTTGTTTTAATTCAAGAGAACAAGATCTCATTTTATCCAAGATCAGTACCCACTTAAATACGCATGGCAAATTTCTTTTTACAGCTCCCATTCAAAAATCAAAATGGACAGATATCATGACTGGGCAACAATTAGAATCGCTAGGTCGTGAACAATATTTAAATTTATTTAAGATTAAAGGGCTAGAACTTGAAAGAGAATTTCTAGACAGTGGTGAAAATCACTACTATTTGTTGAAAAAAATTGTGGGTAAACACAAGGAGTTATGAATTACACTTTTTAAACCTGTCTGCATAATAATCAACAAAAAAGGGTAGCTTTTAAACTACCCTCTTCTCTACTAACAATCAAAACTCTAGGTTTCGTAGAACATTAACGACAATAAAAGTTGTTTATTGTTTTTTAAAATAAAAAACCTTAGAAAACAGCTATTCAATCTCACTTGAGTGAGACAAAAAAGTGTAATTGATTGCTTAAATATTTATGTAAGCTATTTTATTAACCCATTATTAAGGCTAAGACAATAACGATTAGCACGTTATGTATTATGAGGAAGTGTATGGAATTCTTCTCGTAACTTTTCTCATTAACACATTGATTAAATCTTGTGAATTTGAGCCTAACCCTCCTCTAACTGTCTTATAATAATTGACCACGAGTTCGTCATCTTCAGTATTATAGAAATCTAAATTACAAGTTGCTGAATTGGTTGCTCCTGCAAAACCAATAACCAAAGCACCTAATGCAGCAGCTCCTGACATTGGTTTTGAAGTTTCTAGTGATCCTGAAATGACGCAGTCTACTCCTAAAATCTGACCAAGCTCACTCGGTGTTAAAAGATCTAAGTTGTGAATGTCATAGCCTGCTTTAATGAGCAATGCATTTGTCCTAGCTGGATTTTGCACAGTTGAAGATAAATCTCCTCTTTGTTTTCTTTTTAAAAACCATGTATGCATTCCTTTTTGAATGTCTAAAGATTCGTCTTTACCCATTTGAACAATTTGTTCAGGTGTAAAATCTTTTAATTCTTTTGGCCTCAAATTAACTTGAACTCTAAGGGGTAAAATTGCAATTGTCTCTGTTGCTTTTGCATAACTTTCTGCTTGTGGATGAAGATATAATTTAGTCTGCGAAAAAACAGAGAGTGTAAAAAGAAATAGGCAAGTTGAGAGTACTATTTTTTTCATGACATGAGTGTTTTCTCTAAGATAATATTTTAATGATCTCTCTCTAAATTTTTTCCTCAAATAATGGTTAAAAAATTCGACAAGTCCAAAACACAAAATTCAATTCAAATGAGCGATCACCAAATGACCGTATTAAAAAAATAAATCTATAGAATGAATTGAATAAACTATCCGTCGCATTCACCTGTAGTCCATTCTTGAATACCCGCTTTTTCTGCAAAGCAGGTATTTGAATAAGTTACACCATCTGCACCACAAACCGGATCATAAACTTGAATACAAGCATCATCATCTTCTTGCGGAGGTATGGTACCACAAGAAATAACAAAGAGCGTAAAAACAGAAAGAAACAATGTATTTTTCATAAGTATAAAATTAGTATTTTCAACTAAAACACATAAGTTGTAAAAAACCCTAATTATCTTATTTTAAAATAAAATATTAAGTGTCCAATGGTTCTTTATAGGTTACATAAACACATCACTAGCAAAACCTAAATTGCAATTGATTTCTCTACATTTGAGTGTATTGAAAAGGATGATTTTATTAAAAAATAATCAGTGATTTTAAGTTTATGCTAAATAAAATTAAGTAAATTAGTCAAAAGGCCTAAATATTAATACCAATATCGCCTTATTAATCGAAAATATTCGCAAAAATTAAAATCAATCATATAGGGACGTGTATTTAGAATTCATTTCAGATTTAAATAACCTAGATGTTGTCATAAAGTACAAGGCATTTATAGAAAATCTCTCAGACCTTGAACGCCTTTTCATTTCATTAATATTCTTTTGCAGTGTATACTTATTATCTAGCCTAGTAGATAATTTTAGAAGAAAAAAAGCAATTGTAATAACTGAAGAAGTAGAGCACTCAAAATTAAATCACAGTAATTCAATTAATGGTTTATATCAGGCTAAAAACAGAACAAAAAAAGGCTTGTATTTCGACACAAGCGTAAAGAGAATTCAAAAAAGAAAATACAGGCTAAACAATGAAGATTTCAAAATAAAATACATCAAGTATAGCTCTAAAAACATAGCCTATCCACCAAATAATACTGAATATAGATTACAGAACAAATTCTACAAGAGCTAACAAATGTTTAAAGAAATACTTTCGGATATTAGTAGTTTATTTTCAGACTATCCTAGCTTGAAACTAGTGGCCTTAGCACTATTATTAGCACAAAGCATTTCTATTTTATTGAAAGTCATTCGCAAGAGACCAAAATAATATTGACTCATCATTAGTGTGGAAACGTCTAGTGAGTTATTTGTGATTTTAAGAACCTTCGAAATAGTGTAACGACTGACTGTTTTTATACCTCTTTAAATGGAGCAGATGAGACAATGCTAAAGAAAGGTTTTGTTGTTTACCTATTTTTGCTCTAAAGCAGACGGGTTACAAAGCACTTAACGAGACTTTAAGAAATACGATTTGATTTTAACGAACCCTTAAAGACTTAATCAAAGCATAAATTGTAATTTCGATGCTCTAAAACGGTTACGATGATTAAATCGATTTTCTTTAGTTTATATACACTATTTGCAATCACTTCAAGTATTATAAATTCCTATGAGCCCATCACCTTTAAGATTGATAAAGACACCAGTGATGAGCAAATTTTAGTCATCAAAGACAAACTCCAAGAACAGGGTATTGATTTTTCATATACCATTACTAGAAATGAAAAACTAGAAATCACTTCGCTCAGTTTAGAATTGAAATCTAAGAACAGTAGATCAAAAAACACTTTGGGCAGTGGGGGCAATAAACCCATTCAACCTTTTACAATAGTTATAGATCCTGAAAGAGGTAGTTCCATGATTTCGCAGGGTGCTACATCCAAAAGTTTCAATAGCAGATTTATGAATATGGATGATATGGATCTCTCAAACTTCGACAAGACTATCGACGAAATGCGCACTCAAATGCAAGCTCATATGGCACGAGCATTTTCGGGAAATATGTTTATAGATAACGCTGATCAAGAGAGAGAAGAGCAAAAAGAACATGAAAAAGAAATAGAAGACCTTAATCCTCTATTCATTATTGACGGACGTGAAGTCAAAATGGAAGAAGTCAACAAATTAATTCCCCAAGAAATTGAATCTGTAAACGTTTTGAAAGGAGAAAAAGCGCTCAATAAATACGGAGAAAAAGCAAAGTACGGAGTAGTAGAAATCAAAAGTAAATCAAAGTAATGAATCCTACATTTTATAAAAGACTAGCCCGTTTAAACAAACTAGTATTGCCTTCATTCACCAAGAAAAGACTGGATTTAGCCAAGGCCAAAAAATGGCAATTAGCAATAATAGGCTATAGGGCTTATGTCACCTGTCGTTCTCTTGAAGACTAATTATTAAAGAAGAAAATAAGTATTACTGATCTCAGTGGGTCTCGATTAATATTTCAATTAAAGATTCCTAAAATCTACCTTGAACAGTTTTAAAAAAGAGATTATATTTGCAGCCCCTTATTAGGGACAAAAGGCCTCGTAGTTCAACTGAATAGAATACCTGATTACGGCTCAGGCGGTTGCAGGTTTGAATCCTGCCGAGGTCACAAAAAATAGTTTGATAAAAAAAACGCCAAGGTAACTTGAGCGTTTTTTTTATACCATTTTCAAAGTGAAACTTTATCAGAGTAGACGAAGTCAGTCCCTCCAAGATGAAATAAAAGCTCATCATTTCTGTGTTTTTTTACCCTATACTAAATCACACTTCTTAAGACTAAGGCGATTCAATTTCTGTGTACGTTTAAAGCAACAAGTTAATGTTCAAATGTTTATATTTAATCATAGGATTAAAACATCCAATATAAAAACCAAAAAATACCATCAAAACATATGAAAACAATTTTGCCTTACTGCTTTATCATAGTATTATTATCAATTTCTCCAACAGTTTTTGCACAAAAAGGTACACTAAGTTCTATTGACAAAGAGTACTACAGTGGATTAGAATGGCGAAATATTGGTCCAAAACGAGGAGGACGATCTTTGGGATGCGCCGGAAGCCCTAGTCGACCCAATGAATATTATTTCGGTGCCACGGGAGGTGGATTATGGAAGACTGTAGATGGCGGTAATGAATGGAAAGCGGTCACTGATGGTCAAGTCACTAGCTCCTCGGTAGGAGCAGTTGCTGTAGCAGAAAGCAATCCAGATATTGTGTATATCGGCATGGGTGAAGTACAGTTGCGTGGAAGTATCACTCAAGGTGATGGGGTGTATAAATCTAGTGATGCTGGAAAAACTTGGACACATTTAGGCCTTAAAGAAACACAAGCTGTATCGAGAATACGAATACATCCCACCAACCCAAACCTAGTTTATGTTGCTGCTCTAGGGCATCCATACGGCGACAATGAGGAGCGTGGCGTATTTCGATCTAAAGACGGTGGTGAATCTTGGGAGAAAGTACTCTATGTAGGACCTAAAGCAGGTGCTGTGGATTTAATTATCGACCCTAATAATACAAATGTCATTTACGCCAGTACCTGGCAAGTATATCGTAAGGCTTGGAAAATGTGGGGAGGCGGAGGCCAAAGTAAATTGTGGAAGTCAGAAGACGGCGGAGACAGCTGGTCAGACCTTACCGAAAATCAAGGTATGCCCACAGGCCCAATTGGTAAAATAGGCGTCACAGTTTCACCTGCTGATTCCAATCGCGTCTGGGCCATTGTCGAGGCCAATGAAGGTGGTGTTTTTCGTTCTGATGATGCCGGTAAAACTTGGCAAAAAACCAATGACGAAAGAAAGTTGAGACAAAGAGCATTTTACTACTCCAGAATATATGCCGATCCTCAAGACAAAGACAAGGTCTACGGACTGAATACAAGAATGTACATGTCAAGTGATGGCGGTCATACATTTGACAAAATCATCCAAACACCTCACGGTGACAATCACGATCTCTGGATAGATCCAAATAATCCTCAACGTATGATCAACGCCAATGACGGAGGTGGAAATGTTACTATTAATGGTGGGGAATCTTGGACAGAACAAGATTTTGTCACTTCACAGTTTTATCACGTGATGACAACAAGTGATGTTCCATATCACGTTGCAGGAGCACAACAAGATAACAGCACCCTAGCCATGCCAAGTGACGGTTGGGGTCACATGTTAGCCCGAGGACCGAATAAAGGCTGGTATTATGCCGTAGGAGGAGGTGAAAGTGGTTGGATTACACAACACCCTGATGATCCAGATATTTTTTATGCGGGAAGTCAAGGCGCCCTACTTACAAGATACGATCGCAGCAATGGTCAAGTTAGAGACATACAGGTATATCCAAGGTTTTTCTCAGGAGAACCTTCAGATGCCTTACCGGAGCGTTGGCAATGGACTTTCCCTATCATGTTTGCTCCACAAGACAGCAAGGTGATGTACACCTGTTCTCAACATGTTTGGAGAACTACGAATGACGGGCAGACCTGGGAACAAATAAGTCCTGACCTTACTTATGCCGACCCGAGTACACTTGGAAAAACAGGAGGCGTGATTACCATGGACATGAATGGCCCAGAGATTTACGCTACTGTCTTTGCTCTAGCTCCATCTGCACATGACATTAACACCATTTGGGCAGGATCAGATGATGGGAAAATTCACATCACTCAAGATGGTGGAAAAAATTGGAAAGATATTACTCCAAAAGACCTGCCGAAATTCTCAAGGGTAAGTATTATCGATGAGTCTAAACATAGACCAGGTACACTTTATGTAGCAGCAAATCGATATCAAGTAGATGATAGACTGCCTTATGTGTTTAAAACACACGATTACGGAAAAACTTGGACTAAAATAATTGATGGCATCGCAGATGGTCACTTTGCAAGAGCGATACGTGAAGATCACAAAAGAAAAGGCTTGCTCTTTTTAGCCACAGAGCACGGCGTCTATTTCTCTATAAACGATGGAGCAAAATGGAAAAGCTTACAATTAAACCTTCCAGACACTCCAATACGCGATTTGGTTATTAAAGACAATGATGTTGTTCTCGGGTCTCACGGCAGAGGCTTTTGGATAATGGACGATATAGAACCTATTCGTCAACACCAGGCAGAGATGAAAAATCAAGAAGCTATTCTTTACAAGCCTAATAACGCTATAAGAGGAATTAGTGAAGCTCACATTCAATATCACCTCAACGAGGAAGTTGAAACAGTGAGTTTTGACATTCTCGATCAAAACGATGAAGTGATAGACACCTTTACAGGAGACCAGGTTAAGTACGAAGTCGATCCCAATATTCCTTGGTGGCAAAGAGGAGGCTCCTCAAAACCTACTACAGCAAAGGGCCTAAACACCTTTACATGGGATTTACGTTACAAAGGAGCAACAGATTTTGAAGGAATGATCATCTGGAGTGCTAGGCCTACCAGAGGTCCAAAAGCGCCGATAGGTCAATATAAAGTGAGAATGAGAACAGGTGATTATCAAAAGACCTATCCCTTCTCCATCGAAATAAATCCGAATCTCAAAGGAATTAGTAAAGAAGATTTAGACAAGCAGTTTGCACTCGCTATGCAAATCACGCAAAAAACAACAGCTGCCAATGAAGCTGTTATTAAGATTCGAGATATTAAAGCGAAAATCAAAGATGCTGATACCAGAATTTCTGCAAAAAATCAGAAAAAAATTATAGCTCCTTTCCTTTCAAAATTAAGTGAGATAGAAGAAGCTTTATATCAAGTACAAAATCAATCTGGTCAAGACCCTTTAAATTTTCCAATCAAATTGAATAACCGACTTGCCTCTTTGAGAAGGAGTTTAGAAAATGGAGATGCGAGGCCCACAGACGGCGTTTATAAAGTCTTTGCTGAACTCTCCAAAGAACTCGAATTACTCCTAGCAAACCTCAACAAGGTGTTGAAGAATGATTTGACGAAAGTAAACCGATTAATCGAGGATAACACAGGTACAGCAATGAAGCCTTAAGCCTATAAAAAGCACCATATATGTCACCAAAACTTTTTTATATGGCTCTATGCTGCTTTTTTGCATGCGCACTACTTTGGTCAAAAAAACAAGAAAAATTGAATACGAACAATTAGGTATATCCATAGAAGTTCCTATCGGTTGAATTGCCCAAGATGGAGATGGGTTTTTACTTATCGGTTCTCAAACAGTTCCCGGATTCATATTACGCACAACTATGATATCGAACAGTTGAGAACCGAAGCATTAAATGGAATGCAATTCGATCAAGATTCAAGCTTATTTTTATCCGATGACTTACAAAATATAGCTCCTAAAGCCATTAGTGGTGTTTTCTCAGGAACTATGGAATATCAAAGTGTAAAAGCTTATGTTATTGGCCTTGAAAATCCTTATCAAGGCGTTGGGGTTACGATCATTGCCACGACTCAGCCTCAGTTGTTTTCATCTGTTCATAAGGAGGTAGTAGATCAAATCTACGACTCTTTAGACTTTAAAAAAGTAGACCGTGTTAATGAATTCAATCAATGGAAAGAATTTCTGTCTAATGTAAAGTTGACCTATATGGATTCTTATTATTCATCTAGCTATAGTTCTGATGGGATATCTGGCGGTTAAAGCTCAGAACGAGTCATAGATATCTGTGAAAAAGGTTTTTTTAGATACAACAGCAGTAGTAAAGTCTCGGCAAGCGGAAGCGGAATATCAGGGTATGATACGGGAGCAAGTGCCGGAGACGGCAGTTGGACAATAGGAATCGGAAGTGATGGTTCTACAAATCTGATCTTAAACTTCAACAATGGAGAACAATATCGTTACGCCCTTGAGTACAGAGAAGAAAAATTATACCTAAACGGTGAGCGCTTTTTTCGCGTCACCTCTGGCGAGTATGCGCCTAATTGTTTTTAAATAGTTGAGGTATTCCATAGAGAAGACATTAATTTATTAGTTAAACAAAATTTAGTCACACTGTAAATTGGGCTTAAATTGCGTATAAAAAATATGGAAGTCTCATCATCAATTCGATTACTTGAACAAAAGTTAGTGCCACTACAAAATGAGCTGAAGTCTCATCCTTTGTACTCCCAACTCACTTCTATTGAAGATATACAGGTGTTTATGGAGCATCACGCATTTGCAGTATGGGACTTTATGTCCCTTTTAAAGGCCTTACAGATTGATCTTACCACAACAGAGGTTCCTTGGACACCCGCGAAAAACCCCACCTTGTCAAGATTCATTAATGAAATCGTACACGGAGAAGAGAGCGATATCAATGAATTAGGTGAGGCAAAGAGTCATTTTGAAATGTATTTAGAAGCCATGGATCAGGCAGGTGCAAGTACCAATTCCATCCAAAGCTTTATCCAAAAAATAAAAGAAAAAAAATCCATTTCATCTGCTTTACAAGATTTGCAATTAAGAGCTGAAGTTTCAGATTTTGTGAACTTCACCTTTGCGGTTATTGACACAAGAAAAACGCACCTCATTGCATCGGCTTTCACTTTTGGACGAGAGGACCTCATCCCAGATATGTTCATAGAAATTTTAAAACAAGCTGATGAGTCCAATAAAAAATATAGCAAGTTGAATTATTATTTAGAAAGGCATATCGAATTAGACGGTGACGAACACGGTCCCCTTTCTCTTCAAATGGTCGAAGAATTATGTGGAAACGATGAGGTGAAATGGAAAGAGGCCGAAGAAATTGCTGTTTTAGCCTTAGAAAAAAGGATTAGCCTATGGGATGGTATAGCACATGCTATGTCTGAAAAAGCAGTCTAGTTACTTTAGTGTACCACCTTTTTAATGCTTTTAGTTTTTTGAAGACTAAACGTTATCTTACCATACGTTAAGTTCGCCATCTTATGTATGTATTATCCTTTGTATTCAGTATCTCGTTTTCGTTTTTTACATTATTTTCCAATCAACAAAAAGAAGTAAATGACGTAATTTCTCGAGACTCGTTGGTTATTTCGAAAGCGGCATACAAGGATCATTTAATGGGATTTTGGTTGGGATCGTGCATTGGTAATTGGACAGGACTTCCCACCGAAAACAGAAGAGTTGATTTTCCTTTTTTTACGGATGACGATTTTGGAGAAGGTAAATTTAATTTTGTACTAAATCAAGATCCTTGGGGAGCAGATGACGATACAGATATAGAGTATATCTATCAATTGGCGATGGAACAAAATAATTCTCCTTTATTGACACCTAGTCAAATCAGTGCAGCCTGGCGAAAACACATTGGATTGCCCTTGCTCTGGGTATCAAACTTGGCTGCACTTACACAAATGCAAAACGGCGCCTTACCCCCTAACACATCACATCCTGATAATAATCCCATGTGGGAAATGATTGATGCTCAATTAACCACAGAATTATTTGGAGCACTTGCCCCATCTCGACCAGATATAGGTCTTAAGCTAGCGCATCTTCCGATAAGAACAACGGCCTACGCACATTCTAAGTGGGCTGCAGAATTTTATGTGATTATGCATACCCTAGCGATCACCCTGGATACCAAAAAAAATCGTAAAGACGAAATCCTAAGAATCAGCGAGATTGCTCGAAAATACATTCCTGATTCCTCTTATATCGCAGATATGTATGATTTTGTATACAACAGTTATCTTGAAAATCCAGATAAAAACGATTGGGAAAAAACCCGGGATATGGTAGCAAACAGATACCAATACAACAGCAATACAGGATATATCTACCAGTATCCTTGGGATTCAGGTATCAACTTTGCCGCTTCAATTATAAGCTTGCTCTACGGAGAAGGTGATTTTAAAAGAACCCTCTCCATTGCAAGCATGTGTGGATGGGATTCAGACAATCCCACGGCAACTTGGGGTGGATTTTTAGGGCTTATAATGGGTTTCGATAAATTGAAAAACCTATTTGATTATAATTTTTCGACTTCATATAACATTGCTCGAACGCGATATAATACCCCCATGAAGATTGATGATTTTAACGATATGGCCGATAGAGGACTAAAACTTATCGATGCAGTTGTTAAAAACGAAATGAATGGGAGTCTTGACGACGAACATTGGATCATCCCTCAATTCAAAGATGGACCTACTATTGCTTCAACAATCATTGAAAAAGATCCCTGGCAAACAATAGAAGATAATGATGAATCTTGGAGTTATACAGGTTTCGAAATCCAAAAAGAGCAGTGGAATGCCTCTGGTGCAACCCTTAGTGTTGGTAAATCAAATTGTACGGCCGAAATCACATTTGACGGTAAAGCCATACAATTATTTTCTTATCGCAGTATTGATGGAGGTTCAATGAAGATCTATTTAGATGATGAATTCATAGGAAATTTCAATCTCAGCACCACTGAAACCAATGGTCAGTATTATTTTAAAGTTTTTGAAAAAACAGCGCTAGAGCACAAATCACACACCTTAAAAATAATTGGCGATCAGAGTCTAAATCCAAAAACTATTGATTTGATTCGTATCAAAAATTAAGTTTACGAGCTTGCGAAAAACCGTTTAGCGAAAAAATTATACTTTTAGAAGAACCAACCTAACTAAATTATGTTTATTGTTTCTTCTTATTTGACTGCAGTCATCCTATGTTTTATCACAATGTTTTGCTGGGGATCTTGGGCAAACACACAAAAAATGGCTTCCAAAGAATGGGGGTTCCCTCTTTTTTACTGGGACTACACCTTAGGAATTATTTTGCTCTCACTTCTTTTCGGACTTACTCTTGGAAGCTCTGGAGATTCTGGTGCTCCCTTTATTGAAAACCTCAATCAAAGTTCCCTAAATGCCATTGGACTAGCACTTTTAGGTGGTATTATATTCAATATTGCCAACTTGCTTTTGGTGGCAGCAATCGATATCGCCGGAATGGCAATTGCGTTTCCAATAGGTATTGGTATTGCACTAGTTCAAGGTGTTCTAGTAAATTATATCGCTGTACCAGATGGAAATCCAACGCTACTCTTTATAGGTGTTGCCTTGGTAACTCTAGCAATTATTGTAGATGCCATTGCCTACAAAAAAATAAGTACTAAAAAGTCCTCGACAAAAGGAATTTTAATATCCATTTGCGCGGGTGTTTTAATGGGATTCTTTTACCGCTTTGTCGCAGCCTCTATGTCTGAAGATTTTGAAGTTATTGCAACAGGTAAACTAACTCCTTACACAGCCACCTTCATTTTTTCTCTTGGTATATTCTTCTCCAACTTTTTATTCAATAGCATATTCATGTATAAGCCATTAAGCGGCGCTGCAGTGAGCTATTCAGATTATTTCAAAAAGGGTAATACTAAATTGCATCTGATTGGAATCTTAGGTGGCGCAATCTGGTGCATAGGTATGGTACTAAATACTATTGCTGCAGGCAAAGCCGGATACGCTATTTCTTACGGTTTGGGACAAGGGGCAACCATGGTTGCAGCACTTTGGGGGGTATTTATTTGGAAAGAATTTAAAAATGCTCCTAAAGGAACGAATACCTTAATCTCCTTGATGTTTCTATTATTCCTCGGTGGGTTAACCCTAATTATTCTCGCTAAAATATAATTATGTCAAAAGTAATAGTAGTCGGAAGTAGTAATACGGATTTAGTTTTTGAAACTCCAAAATTTCCAGCAGATGGTGAAACGGTAATAGGTGGCGATTTTGAGGTGATTTCAGGAGGTAAAGGGGCTAATCAAGCAGTATCAGCGGCAAGAGCAGGAGCAAATGTACTTTTTTTAACCAAGGTAGGTGATGATGAATTCGGAAGCAATGCCATAGCTGTTTACAACAGTGAAGGTATAGATACTTCATTCATAGAAAAACAAAAAGGAGTTGCTTCAGGAACAGCGATGATTATGGTAAATCAAAATTCAGGTGAGAATGCAATAATAGTTGCTCCTGGCGCTAACAAGCACTTAAACCAGCAGAATATAGATCGTATTTTAGATCAGATTACTGAAAAGGATATTGTACTTTGTCAACTTGAGATACCTTTAAGCTCGGTAGCTTATTTACTGAAACAAGCCAAGAACAAAAAGGCTTTAATTATTTTAAATCCTGCACCTTACCAAGAAATTAGTCTTGAGCTTTTAAAAAATATAGACATCATTACCCCAAACGAAACAGAAACATATGGCCTAACAGGTATAGAATTAGTTGACCAGAAAAGTATCGAACGAGCAGCTTTCAGTTTGTTACAAATGGTAAATAGAGCAGTCATAATAACCCTTGGAGATAAAGGTGTTTATTTCATTTCTCACGAGCAGAAAGGACAATTTATATCGACTTCAAAGGTTAAAGCCATTGATACCACCGCTGCTGGTGATGTTTTTAACGGGTATTTGGCAGCGGCTTTAAAAGATAATGACTTGAAAACTGCTATTGAATTGAGTATGAAATCCGCGACACTATCAGTAACCCGTAAAGGTGCACAACCCTCTATTCCAACTATAAACGAAATCATTTAATATGAAAAAATACCTACTCCTACTTTTAGTAATCAGTTTCAAATGGAGTATTTGTCAGGAAAAAAAAATACCAATTATTTTAGATACAGATGCCAATAATGAACTAGATGATCAACACGCCCTGGCGTATTTATTTTTCAATGAAGAGACATTTGACATCAAAGGTATAACTGTAAATACCACCTATAATGGTGGAGAAATAGATCAGCATTTCGATGAAGCCAAAAGAGTTGCAGACTTATGTGATGTATCCGGAAAATACGACATTTTAAAAGGCGCAAATTCGAATTTTAACGAGCTCAAAGCGCAAGTTCAATCTGAAACCTATGACGGCAAGACAGCCGTTGATTTCATTATAAGAGAAGCCCGTAAGTCAAAAAAAGAAAAACTTGTTATTGCGGCAATCGGAAAGTTGACCAACGTGGCCTTGGCCGTAGAAAAAGACCCTTCAATTAAAGAACAAATTAGATTAGTTTGGTTGGGCTCTAATTATCCAGAACCAGGTGAATACAATCAAGAGAATGATATTCCTTCGTTGAATTACCTTCTTGAACAAGATTTAGATTTTGAGATAGTAACCGTGAGATATGGAAAAAAATCAGGCTCAGATGCCGTAAAAGTATCCCTAGACGAAGTACATAAAAAAATGAAAGACAAGGGGCCTGAAGTAAAACCAGTTATAGGTCGACATGGAGGAAGTTTCACCAATTTTGGAAACTACTCTATCGAGCTATTCTCAAAAATAGACTTATACGGTGATCCGCCCTCGAGAGCCTTATTTGATTTAGTGGCACTCGCAGTGCTTAAAAACAGTCAATGGGGAGAAAAAAGAAGTATTCCAGCTCCAACCGTTGTTACTAAAAATTGGGTAGATCGACCACATAATCAAAATCGGATTACGCTATGGGAAAATTTTGATCGCAAGGCAATTATCAATGATTTTTACGAGAGTCTAAATCAGCACTAAATCCACTGATCGTTTTCTGCTGTCAACTCATTAGACAAATCTCCTGTATTTATAATATTCCTGGGTTCAAGAATTAAAATTTTTGTCTCTTGTAGAGCAAAAGGACGGTGCAACAAACCCTTAGGAACAACATAAAGTTCTCCTTCTTTCAATTCAATGGTTTTGTCCTCAAATTCTATTTTTAGCAAACCTTCAAGTACCAAAAAAGCCTCATCAGTCTCATCGTGTTTATGCCAAACAAAATCTCCCTTAACGCGCACTAGTTTGAATTGATAATCGTTCAACTCAGCAATGACTTTAGGCGACCACAAGTCTTGAAATAATTCAAACTTAGATTTTAGATTGATTTTAGACATTTCGATTAATTTGTGTTTTTATAAATAGCGTATATTCGGTCAAATTCTTTTTTTAGTTTTCGCTATCGTTTTTTCATTGGAATGGAAACAGCATAAAGTAATCCTCCAGAAACCAAAATACCTGTTCCAAAAATAGCCCCTATCTCAGTTCCAATTGGCTCAGGATTTAAAATATTCGTTTCTAAAATTACAACAGCCCCAATTAATCCTGTTGTTAAGGCTGCTATCCTAAATACTGAAGCAAAGTTTTTATTTCTTCGGATTTTCGTTTGGTAGTTAAGAAACTCATTTAAATCTTGATATTTTTTTTGAGATAATTCTCCTTCTTCGTAAAGGTTATAACCTAAATTAAATAGTTTTTTATTTTGATATTCACTAAGCTGCTTTGCTGAAATAGAGATCACAAATGATATGAATAGCATGTTCAAAAGTAATTTCATGTACTCAAAGTTTTATTTGTGACAAATCTTCCCGTACAGAATATAAAGATTGAATGTAGTGTTCCAAACTCATTACGCGCAGTTCAATTCTATAGCTTCTGTCCTCAATAAGGTTTTTGAGTTGTAAGTCTTTCAGTTCTGAAAAAACATAATCCCTAGAGCGTGAAATCACAGAGGCATCTCTTTTTGCTTCTGCCCATTCAAATATTTTATCAGAGTTGGCCTTCAAGAGCTGTTCATTGACAATAACACGTCTCTTTTTAGTGCTGTAAATACCTTCGATTCGATTTCTTAGGTCGGCATCTTTAATTTCAAGAAGTAAGCCATTAGAAACAAGAGAGTTAAAATAGATTTCATTTTGCGCGAAGGTATTCCACCATGTGATCATCCAGAGGTAAAGATTTTCGTAATCAGAGGGATTAGTCCAATAGCGATATGACCCGTCCTCGAGATAACTGTGTCCAAAGGGATTCTCGTTGTGCAATTCCATGAGAAAGAGTTTATCAAATCGAAACTCCTGCTCAATAGTCTCATTGATAACCAGCATATTTTTTAATTGACTTAAGTGCTCTTCACAGTAGGCTATATTCGCATCAATTTCAGATACCAAAGATTTTAGAAATAGTTCATTATTTGATTTTAGCGCCTTGGATTCACTGATATTCTGAAGTTGAAAAGAAATCAAAACACCCAAAAAGACTACTATAAATTCTAAGCCATAATGTCTATATTTTTTATAATCTGCCTTCATATAAGTGTTTTTATTGGGTAAAGTGAGAATTATTTTTGTTGCCTAATCCATTCACTATAAGTCACCATACTTAAATAATTCATTTAAATATATCTACTATAATTTAAGCCTCAAAAAAAGCTGATACGAAAAAATATAGTATTTTACATTACTCTAACACTAACTAATAAATTATGTCATCGAATAACACAAGATTATTTCATGCAAGTTGTTTTGCATTAATCACTACAGCATTTTCTTTTAGTATAAGAGCTGGAATCCTTCCACAACTTGGAGACGATTTTAACCTCAATGCTCAAGAATTAGGATTTATCAATTCGATGTGGTTTGTAGGTTTTCCAATATCAATGGTCATTGGAGGACTTGTTTACCACAGCCTTGGAGGTAAGAGAATCATGCAGTTTGCCTTTCTCGCGCACATGGCTGGTATCATTCTCACCATCTATGCTACAGGATACAACAGTCTACTTCTCTCAACCCTATTAATAGGAATAGGAAACGGATGTACAGAGGCGGCTTGTAATCCAATGATTGCAGACGCCTATGAGGGTAAAAAAATGAATACCTTACTCAATAGATTTCACATGTGGTTTCCTGGAGGTATCGTCTTAGGCAGCTTAATCTCTAAATTTATGACTGATATGAGTCTAGGATGGCAAGCTCAAATTTGGATTATTGTTATTCCAACCTTGATTTATGCTTACCTTTTTGCCGGTCAAAGTTTTCCAAAACCAAAAGAAGAGACATCGAGTTCAATCAGTGAGAACTTTAAAGCTATGTTCTCTCCACTCTTTTTATTCATGATGTTCTGTATGGCCTTTACGGCAATCTCAGAATTTGGACCTCAGCAATGGACGAGTTTAATACTTTCAAACAGTGGTGCACAACCCATGCTTATTTTAGCATTAATTACAGGTCTCATGGCCATTGGGCGTTATTTCGGAGGAGAAATTGTACACAAGTTAGACCAAACAGGTGTTTTACTGGGTTCAGCTATTCTGACTACCGTGGGGGTATATCTTTTAAGCACTTCAACAGGATCTATGGTATATGTTGCGGCTATAACATTTGCGATAGGAGTGTGTTATTTCTGGCCTAACATGATTGGTTTTGTCGCTGAAAAAATACCAGCCTCAGGAGCATTAGGCATGTCAATGGTTGGAGCTGTCGGAATGTTCTCTACAGCTATTTTTCAGCCTATCATTGGAGGATGGATTGACGCTTCTAGAGTCGCTCAGGAGGCCAATGGTCTAAGCGGAGATGCTCTTGAACTAGCCGCTGGACAGCAAACTATCACCTATATGGTAGGCTTTCCAGGATTACTAGTCATTCTATTTACCATTCTTTATTTTTGGCAAAAAAAGAATAAAGCAAGTGTAGCCTAACAACATAAAAAGCAGGCTTTTCGCCTGCTTTTTTTACTTTGATGAAAAATATATTTCTATACATATCGCTGACGTTCTTCCTTATAACTCAAGGACAATGGACAAAAAAAGAGACCCAAGAACAAACGACCTACACCTATATTGTAGAAAGCGGAAAACTAAAAAATGCTAGTACAGAAAGTGCTCCTCTTAAGGTAGAAGTTGAAATAGCCCTTGAAAAGAGACCTTCTGACCTGATCGATAAAAAAAATTATATCGAAGATTTTGTAACCAAAATTAAATTAGGAGAAAGAGAAAAAGAAATCATCAAAAAAGACAGCATCGTTCAAGAGGAAATCTACAATCAATATTTATTGAGTCAAATCCCTAAAATCGGAACTATTCAATTTAAATTTTTAGAATACGGTGTAAATCCAGCTTTTCTGTGGGGGTGGAATGATGTAGTTATGGTTTATAAAACAGCCGAAGGTAAATCCATTGAATATGTTGATTTTGGGCACCCACAGCAGCCAAGTTCCAAAACCTTTGAAATTACTTTTACTTACGAACAAGAAGTTACGCTAGATCTTTATACTGAAATTTTATCGAATAAGCCTGCTATGATTGTCGTAAATCACTACAAGGATTACTTTCAATTTATATTACCTCCCTTTAAACCTCATTGAGTTCGGTACAATCATTGTAATTGAATAAAAAACGTAATAATCATCTTACCTATGAAAAATCAATTAACCTCAATAATCATAGGCTTGTCTATTGTGATTTCGGTTACAATCATTGCACATGCCTATAAAAACAGAAATCAAAAACAAGAACGCATAAGTGTAACCGGTTTAGGAACCAAAGATTTCAAGTCAGATTTGATCGTATGGAGTGGATCATTCTCAAAAAGAGCTTATGAATTAAATAACGCTTACAATAGACTTGACCAGGACAAACAGGCAATTCATAATTATCTGATAACCAAAGGAGTTTCAACAAGTGAAATCGTTTTCAAAGCCGTAGACATAAACAAAAATTTTGACTATGTCTATGAAAAAAACGGACAAAGTAGAAGAGTTTTTTCCGGTTATTCTCTTAGTCAAAGGATAGAAATTGAATCTAAAGAAATCGAAAAAATTGAACAGATCTCGAGAGATATCACAGAGCTAATTACCAATGGAATCGAGTTTTATTCCAATGCCCCTCAATACTATTACACTCAACTCGCAGATCTTAAGGTAGAGATGATTGCTGCTGCTACCGATGATGCCACGCGTCGGGCTGAACAAATCGCAAAAAATGCCAATGCCGATTTGGGAGGACTCAAATCTGCAAAAATGGGAATCTTCCAAATCATAGGTCAGAATTCAAATGAAGATTACTCTTGGGGAGGAACATTCAACACCAGTTCCAAAGAAAAGACGGCAACCATTACGATGAAATTGGAATTTGGTATTGACCGTTAGGTTTTAAAAAATTGGTCAATATCCATAGCTGAAGTCAAATCAGGAACGTGCGCTTCACTTTTAAAACAATAGACAGCATTTGTGTATTCTTTGATAGCTCTCATGAGCACAGTCGGTAATTCTTTTTCTTTACGAACGGAATGTACAGGGCAATCCTTCAAGTGTTCATAAATTGAAAGACCGTAAAAACTAAAAATATTCATACTCACTCTAAGTTCTCCCTGAGTACTCATGCAATGTGCAACTTGGTGCTCGTCTGGTTTTTCGATGATTTGTTCCAAATAATTTTGGGTGTTGAAGACCATTAAAGCAAACTTTGCTATTCGTTCCTCTGAGAATCGCAAACCTGCACGATTATAGGCAACTAGAGCATGAGGTGCTTCCCGAACTTTGAGCATATCCTTTAACGCTTCTACTCCATATAGATTATCCCCATTGCATACCGTAAAATAAGTTTTAGTCAATTCCTCGAATTGGCTTATACATTGAAAAACAGCATCTGCAGTTCCCATAGGCTTTTGCCCCTCAGGGGTGTGTTGAATGCACAAGTCAATTTGCATATCCTCAAAAGAATAACGCGCTAAAAAAGATTTAAATGCCTGGTTTTCTTTAGAAGTAACAATGTAAATTCGTCGGTACCCAGCAGCTTTAGCATTCAGCAATAAATAATACATTAAGGGCTCATCATTTGGACCTACTGGAATTAGACTTTTATGCTGGTGCAGGGCAATATCTTTTACTTCATCATTTAAATCAATCGAATCTAAACTCTTTTTCATTCGCGAGGATTTACCACCTGCCAGTACAATAAGGTTTGCATTCATCCTTCAATTAAGTTTATTTGAAAAGCTTCTTTGGCCCCCAATTCTTTAAAGCGAAAGACTGTCTTTTGTGCACTTTGATCATCATTACACACGGCCAATAAACATCCTCCTCCACCAGAACCAATAATTTTTGCACCTAATGCGCCTTCATGAACAACATCATCAATCCAACTCTGCATAATTTCAGGTGTATTCTTGATGTACTTGTTTAAAATGTACTGATGTTGGTTTAAAAGTGATCCAATTACCTTTGAAGAATGCCCAGCGGTTATGGCTTCGAGCGCGTTCAAGGTAATACGATAATTTTCTAAGGTTGAAAACCAAAACGGTCTTTCATCTTGCGTTATAAGATGTAAGTAGTTATGGTAATCGTCAAGGCCAAAATCAGTGACTTTCTCGATCTTACCTTCTTCTTGAATTACTTTTTCAATACCACTTAAAGCCAATTTCTTCGCCTCAGCTAAAACCGATAAGGTATCTTTTGAAATTCCGCTATTAGCAATGACATAATACCCTTTTGGTTTGGGTAATCTCTTTAGTTGTTGGGTGAGAGTGTCAATATAAATAACTCCTGAATTGGCAATTGTGAATTGATCCATACACCCTCCCGGCTGTTGAAAAAATAAAACCTCAGATTCATAAGCCCAACGTCCTATTTGATAATCAGAGATTTCAATTTGTTGCGTATTATTCAATACTGCAACCAAAAAACGAAGCCAAGAGACAACCAATGCTGAAGAACTTGATAGTCCAGCGTTTATAGGGATATCACTGTGAATATTTAATTCGTAACCAGATTGAAATTCAAATCCATAGGTTTTAAGAACCTCAATACACGAACGAAAATAATCGTTCTCTTCAACCTGCGTAGTATCGTCAAAGTGTATCTCCAGTGTGCGATCTAAGTCCTTAAGATTGATCTTGAAAAAGCTTGAAGAGGCAGGGGTATATTCCAAATACATATACCTGTTTATAGCAGCTGCAATTACTGGAAGATTCAAATAATCTTGATGATCTCCAAATAAGCAAATCCTCGAGGGAACTCGAATTTTTTTCATTAAGAAATAATCGAAAGTGGATTTGTTTGAACACTATCTCCTCTTGTAAAATCTGGAAATGTTTGAGGTGCTCCTCCATTCAAAACCGAGATTTCGCTCAATGGTGAAACTGCAGACCACAAGCAACCTTCGTACACATTTTGGTCAAGGGCAAGTCCGTTTTGAAGGCATTCTACAATACGATAAATCATAATACCGTCCATTCCTCCATGACCACTATTTTTAGTGCTCTCATTGAGTCTTTTATAGAGCGGGTGATCGTATTTTTCATAAATGGCACTGAGCTCCTCTCCTTGGACCCAGCTGTGATGATTCTCAGTTAATCCTTCAACTCCTCCATCCAGAGCAATACGAGTAGGAAAACCGGCTAGGGTACCCTTAGTTCCTTGAATCAAATTGTGTCTTGAATAAGGTCTTGGACTAGTTTCATCCCACTGTATCATTATGGTTCTTCCTAATTTAGTTTTTACAATTGAAGTGTTTAAGTCACCGCCCTTATAGTCCAATTGATTCCATTTGTGCTCAGCAGGATAATTTTCTTTGGCATATAAGGCGCGTCCCATCGCAGGTGTAGAAAAAGAAACTATACTTGCAAAATTATCCTCTCCTCGAGCTAAACTCATGTACTGTGCAACTGGCCCTAATCCATGCGTAGGATATAAATTACCATTTCGATTTGCGTAATGATAGGTTCTCCAAGAGCCGGTGCCTCTCTCCTGCTCTTGCATTTGCCATCTCAACTCATGAATGTAAGCTGCTTCGGCATGTAACAAATCACCTACAAGGCCTTGGCGTACCATATTGAGATACATCAATTCTACCCTACCATAGTTGACGTTTTCCATCATCATACAGTGCTTTTGGGTCTGTTCTGAAGTATCGACAATATCCCATAAATCCTTTAAAGTAGTTGCCATTGGAACCTCAACAAAGGCATGAGCTCCAGCTTTCATAGACGCAATGGCCATAGGAGCGTGATTTTCCCAATTAGTTGCAATGAATACTACATCAGGCTTTACCTCATCTAACATCTTTAGCCATTGTTGTTCATCGCCGTAGTACAAAGCAATATTTTGATGTTGTTGAAACTCATCAACTTCTTCAACCCATTTTTTCTTTTCTTCAACTAAATCCTGATAAACATCACAAATAGCAACCACTTCTGTTCCTTTTAAACGGGCAAAAGACTTAGCGTGATAACCTCCCCTTGCACCAACGCCAATAAACGCAGCACGTATGCTAGTTAAAGGTTTTGCTTGAAAATCACCCATGTATTTTTGTACAGCTAAACGTTCCCCTTCCGTTGCACAAGCAGTCAATGAAGAGCCTGCAATAACTGCAGCAGTCCCCATTGAAGATTTAGAAATAAAGTCTCTTCTTTTCATGACCTAAATTTAGTTGATTTTTGCACTTAAACCCGCGTCTAAAAGTGCCTGACAACGTGGTTTAAGGTCTTCAATTTCTCCGGATTTTACTGTACATTTTCCTTTGTAATGAACTATAAGGGAGCACTGCTCAGCTTGTTCAGCACTGTGTTCACATACATTTATAAGCATATATATGACGTGATCAAAGGTGTTGAAGTCATCATTGTACAAGACCAAATGATAACCATCAGAGGTCTCCGTTTCGGTTATGACAAGTTCTTCTACTTTTTCTCGGGTACTCATGTTAATCATATATTAACGTTTCTAAAGTACGTATTTTACACCTATCCACCCATCCAATACATAAATTTCACTGAATTTAAAGTGATACTCCCCACACTTTTTTTCGATTTGTTCAAGGTCTTCCTTGTAAAAACCGCTCATTAGGAGAATACCGTTACCTTTTAACACCTTACGATAATCTTCAAGCTGCTTAAGAAGCACATTTCGATTGATATTCGCTATTACAACATCAAACAATCCTCTATCCTGCGGAACGCAATCAGAATGTACTGCAGTTATTTTCACCTCATTGAGTTGGGCATTTTCCAAACAATTTTCAATGCACCACGGCTCAATATCAACTGCGATAACTTCTCTTGCCTCTTTTTTCAAGGCAAATATGCCTAAAACCCCCGTTCCTGAACCCATATCAAGTACTCTTTTTTGCTTTAAATCCAATTGTAAAATATGCCTTAACATGAGTTGAGTCGTTTGATGGTGACCTGTCCCAAAACTCATTTTTGGGATAATTATTAACTCGTTGGGGTAATTTTTTTTGGGATGAAATGGTGCTCTAATCTCAATTTGATCTTCAACATAAATCGGATCAAAATTCTCTTCCCATTTAGCATTCCAATTCGTCTGTTCTATTGTGGTTACTTCAAAAGTAATTTGGTCACAAAGACTCGATGAAATGGGTAAATTTCGCTCTACATCAAATTCAAATGAAGTAGACGATTTTACCCGAGCATAAGCTTTGATTCCATGTTTGGTTTCTACAAAACTTTCAAAATCAAAGTACTGTAGCTCCGCAAGGAGCACCTCGTTGTAATTTTGAGTTGAAATTATTTTAAAATAAACTTCGAGATAGTCCACTGCGCTCATTATTCAGAGGCATCCACAATCGCTAGAAAATCATCGGCTTTTAAAGACGCTCCACCTATCAGACCTCCGTCAATATCCTCTTTTGAAAAAAGACCAGCTGCATTAGCGGGTTTTACGCTTCCACCATAAAGAATAGAAATTTGAGATGCCACAGCTTCAGAACTTATCGCACTAATTTCATTGCGAATATGCTTATGCATTTCTTGGGCTTGTTCCGGACTAGCTGTTTCTCCAGTTCCTATAGCCCAAACAGGCTCATATGCTAGAACCACATTATTCCAATCTGTTTCAGATAAATCAGATAAAACTGATTTAAGTTGAGACGAAACTACGTCAAAATGCGCATTAGACTTTCGTTCTTCTAATTGTTCACCAAAGCAAAATATAACTCTCATTTTCTGATCTAATGCTTTTCTTACTTTTTTAGCGATAATCTCATCGGTTTCAAAAAAGACATCTCTCCGCTCAGAATGCCCTAAAATAACAGTTTGAACGCCTATCGACTGAAGCATTTCAGCAGAGATTTCTCCTGTAAAAGCTCCTGTAGTTTCAAAATGCATATTTTGGGCTGCAACATTAATTTTTGATGAATTCAACAATTCTTGTGAACGGTAAAGGTTTACATAAGTTGGTGCTATAATTACCTCTGTACTTGATGTCGTATAACTAGATTGAAGCGCTTTTATCAATTCTTCAGTTTCTTGAAGAGTCTTATTCATTTTCCAGTTTCCAGCTACAATTTTTTGTCTCATGTTTTTATTTAAATAAGTGGTTAAAATCGTTAAAGTGTAACTTATCAGTAATTACACCATTTTCTACACGTACAACTGCAGGGTTAGAGCGTACGATTGTTTTAAGTGTTGTTTGGTCTGTAAAATACCAGTCAAGAGATGTGTTGTACTTTGAATTAACCATCTCAGTTTCTTCTTCACTCGAAGCCGACATTGCTATGACTCTAAAGCCTTGCGAACTCGCCTTGTCTATAAGCGCTTTCAATTGAGAAAGTCCCTTTTCCTTGGCTAAATATAAATCGTAAGAAATGACTAGTATTACTTTTTCTTCGTCAAGAATCTCAGGAGTGATGTCTATCCCATTTTTTTCGATTGAAAAGTCGTGAATAGGAGGTTCATATCCCTTTTGAACTAATTCTGTTTCAACCTTACCTGTAAAAGTCCCATCTACCTCCGGATAGCTTCCAGTAGTAATTATAATGGTATTTTTTCCATCAACTTCGAACTCCCAATTATAATTGTATATCGCCTTAGGAGCGTCCTCAGGCACAATCATATTTTCATAGACATCTGCACCAATTTTATAAGGTCGAAAATCAACCATTGGCAAGTGGTTTAAAACGTGATATGCCATTAAAATACATAGAAATAGCGTTATTCCAGAGACAATTTGTTGGTACTTTAAATCCAATAAGGGCTGTATATACTCCTGCTTCAGATATAGAAATACAATGAGAACTAAAAGTATAATGTCTTTGATAAAAGATTCCCAAGGCGTAAGTTTTATAGCATCTCCGAAACATCCACAATCAGTAACCTTATTGAAATAGGCCGAATAGAACGTAAGAAAGGTGAAAAAGACAATCATACCCAACAAACTGTGTAACACCCATTTGGTCTGGTATCCTATGAGTAATAAAACACCTAGAACCACTTCTATAATAACAATTACAACAGATAATGAGAGTGCAAGCGGGACTAAAAAAGGTAAATTCAAAACGGCTTCTGAAAAGTATTCTTCGAGTTTAAACGAGAATCCTAGAGGGTCATTGAGCTTAATTAAGCCACTAATAATAAAAAGCAAGCCTACGAAACCTCTACTAATGTGTACGATAAGATTCATTTTCATTTCTTTAAATGTATAAGTGCAAAGACCGCATAGTTCAGCATGTCTTGATAATTGGCATCAATTCCTTCGCTCACCAAAGTTTGTCCTTGATTATCTTCAATTTGTTTTACCCTCAACAATTTTTGAATGATTAAATCTGTAAGTGAACTTACTCGCATATCTCTCCAAGCTTCCCCATAATCGTGATTTTTATCCATCATAAGTTGTTTACATTCTTTCACTTTTTGGGCGTATAAATCGCAAGCCTCCTTTTCATCTAAGTCAGGTTGTTCTGCGACACCTTTTTCAATTTGAATTAAAGCCATCACTGCATAATTGATGATTCCTATGAATTCTGATTCTTGATTTTCTTGAATTTTTTGGACCTCATTGGTTTGCAGTCCCCTGATACGTTGAGCTTTGATGTAGATTTGATCGGTCAAAGACGGGAGTCTAAGAATACGCCAAGCTGTTCCATAATCCTTAGTTTTCTTTTCAAAAAGAGTATGGCATTTTTTGATTACAAGGTCAAATTGACTTGAAGTATCACTCATCTACAAGTATTTATTCTAATTTTGTGCTACACCCTATACGGGGTGCTCAAAGATACATAAAGCTATTTATTATGACCCTAAATTGTAAAGGTCAACTCATCGATCTTAGCATACCCAAAACAATGGGAATTATCAACTTAACTCCTGATTCATTTTACGATGGAGGAAAGTTAAAAGACGATAGAGACCTATTGAGCAAAGTAGAGCAACATCTTGGAGAGGGTGCTCAATTTATAGATATTGGCGGATATAGTTCAAAACCAGGCGCAGAAGACATAAGTCTTCAAGAAGAGTTCCGTCGGGTTATTAACGCTGTGAAATTAATACAACAGTCTTTTCCGAAAAGTTTGATTTCCGTAGATACTTTTAGGTCTGAAATTGCAGAGGCTGCAATAGAAAGTGGCGCAGTAATCATAAACGATATTTCTGCAGGACAGCTAGATTCAAAAATGCTCGCTACTGTAGCCCGTCATGGAGTTTGTTATATAGGTATGCATATGAAAGGTTCACCTCAGAATATGCAAGAACAAACCAATTACGAAAATTTAATCACAGAAATCAAATATTATTTTTCAATTCTTGAAGAGCAGGTTTCAGAATTACAAATTCACGATTTGATTTTAGATGTTGGATTTGGGTTTTCTAAAACACTTGAACAAAATTTTCAACTCTTAAACTCTCTAGAAGCATTTCATATATTCAAAAGGCCTATATTAGTGGGACTGAGCAGAAAATCAATGATTTACAAAACACTTCAGTTAGATGCAGAGCAAGCACTTAACGGAACATCTGCTCTTCATATGACGGCCTTGAGTAAAGGCGCACATATTCTTAGGGTTCATGATGTTCAAGAAGCAGAACAATGTATCGCTCTGCATATGAGTTTGAAAGAAAATAAATAATACACCTTGGAGCAATTTAATTTTTTAGAATTTCAAATCACTGATTTTTTAGACATTGTCTTAGTGGCACTGCTTCTATTTTACGTGTACAGATTGGTTAAAGGATCTGTGGCAATCAATATATTTATCGGATTGGTCATCGTTTGGCTCTTTTGGAATATCACTGAAATGATTGGAATGAAGATGATAAGCAGTATTGTTGGAGGGTTTATGCAGGTTGGATTCATTGTTCTTGTCGTAGTTTTTCAACAAGAAATCCGAAAGTTTTTACTCGTATTGGGTTCAACAAATTTCGCTTCCAAAAGGAATTTGGTCAAATATTTCAAGATTTTCAAGCAAACTGAACAAGAGAGCCGAACGGACATATCAGCGCTCGTCTTAGCTTGCACTCGACTTGCTCAAAAAAGAAATGGAGCACTTATCGTCATCGAAAACAATAACTCCCTCGACTTTGTGAAAAATTCAGGGGATTTAATGAACATTGAAGTTACAGCTGAAATAATTGAAAGTATTTTTTACAAAAATAGTCCCTTGCACGATGGAGCTATTATCGTTCAGGACAATGTAATTACAGCGACTAGAGTAATTTTACCTGTAAGTAATGAACGTAAAATTCCTTTGCGTTTTGGTTTAAGACACAGAGCTGCTATTGGAATTTCTGAATCGACAGACGCCTTATGTCTAGTTGTGAGCGAAGAATCGGGTGAAATCAGCTATATCAAAAACAAAGAATTTGTGCCTTATAACACCAAAGAGGAGCTCATTAAAAAAATAGAGGCAGATCTTACACTTTAACAGCCACCTCTTTTTGCTCTTTCAAAAATTGTGCTTGATGCAGTTCATAATAATATCCCTTTTGAGCTAATAAGTCTTTATGCGTGCCATATTCAACAATCTCTCCAGAGCTCATTACATAAATCACGTCTGCAGATTGAATCGTCGCTAAACGATGTGCAATTATAATTGAAGTTCTTCCTTCAGTTATTTTCATTGAGGCTTTTTGAATCAATTGCTCAGATTCAGAATCAATAGATGAAGTAGCCTCATCTAAGATTAAAATACTAGGGTCACTAACATAAGCCCTTAAAAACGATATCAATTGCCTTTGTCCACTCGACAGCATACTACCGCGCTCTTTCACGTTATAGGAATAGGTCTCAGGTAAGCGTTCAATAAATTCATCTACACCAATCTGTTTGGCTGCTTCTTTAATTTTTTCTAAACTAATAGATTCCTTTTTAAGACTAATATTATTGGCTATGGTGTCTGCAAATAAGAATACATCCTGCAAGACCACTGCTACATTAGAGCGCAAAGAATCAAGGGTATAGTCTTTAATATTAACTCCATCAATACTAATTTCTCCTGAATCAATATCGTAGAAACGATTCAGTAAATTTATGATCGTCGACTTTCCAGCACCCGTAGAGCCAACTATGGCCACTTTATTACCTGGTTTTATTTTTAGAGATATGCCCTTTAAAACTTGTTCACCCTCCACATAGCTAAAACGAACATCCTTAAATTCAATATCACCTTTAAGGCGTGGAGCCAAAAGATTACCAGAATCATCGATTTTACTCTCTGTATCTAGAATAGTAAATACTCTAGAGGCTGCAACCATTCCCATTTGAAGTACATTAAACTTATCTGCTATATGTCTGAGAGGTCTAAAAAGCATAGAGGATAAAAGTAAAAAGGTGAAAATGTCGCCATATTCTTCTGCTCGGATTCCAGCAACATTTTGTAAACCTCCATACCAAACGATAAGACCCGTGGTGATCGAAGCAATGAGTTCAGCCAAAGCAAAAAATATAGAATTGTACCACACAGTTCTAAGCCATGCATTTTGATGCTTTTCATTGATATTGATAAATCTTTGTTGTTCCTGATGAAAACGATTAAAGAGTTGAACAATTCGTATACCATTTAAGCGCTCTTGTACAAAAGCGTTGAGCTGAGCTACCTGGCTTCTAACCTCTACAAATGCTAATTTCATAGCTTGTTGAAACCATTTTGTGGCAATTAAAAGTATTGGAAGAACACCAAAAACGACTAAAGACAATCTAAAATTGAGATAAAGCATCACACTCGCCACCACAAACATTTTTAATAAATCTGCAATTATGGTAAAAAAACCTTGAGAAAAAATTTCTCCGATTTTCTGCATATCAGAAACTGCACGTGTAACCAAAATTCCTATAGCCGAACGATCGAAATAGGTCATTTTAAACCGTAAAATCTTTTTGAAAAGTTGAATCCGCAAATCTCGAATAACCGATTCTCCCAATAAGTTGGCAGTATACGTAAAAATCAACTGAAAACTAACCTCACCTATGAGCACAAGCAACATTGCTATTATAAGATTAAATAAAAGCTCAGCATTTTTATTGGTGATTGCATTGTCAATCAAAGCACCAACCAAAGACGGCGTCAAAACAGAAAAAGCTGAAATTAAAATCGCTGAGAGTCCAGATAGTGCAAAAACCAATCGATATTCACGGGCATTTCGAAAAACTCGAGAAAATAGTTTTCTGTCAAAGGCTTTACCTAATTTTTTTTCTTCCTTCATAAGAACAAGTGCTCAGGGTAATCGATGGACACCAAAGATAAGGCTTTTGCAGGGGCTGATGGTCCTGCGTCAGATCTGTTTTTAGAAGCTAAAACGTCACTAATGTGGGTATATGAATATTTATTTTGACCTATTTCCAAAAGTGTACCAACAATAGCTCTTACCATATTTCTAAGAAAACGATCAGCGGTTATTTCGAAAATCATTCCGTGATCTATTGAAATAAATCTCGCTACAGTAATAGTACAAATAAATGTTTTGACATCTGTATTTGATTTCGAGAAACATTGAAAGTCTTTAGTGCCTAAGATCAAATCACAGGCTTTTTGCATAGCCTCTTGATCTAAGGACTGAATTACGCTATGACTCAATGGAAATTCAAAGACATCCTTTCGCTCTACAATCTTGTAATGATAGGTTCTTAAAAGAGCATCAAATCGCGCATGAGCGTCTGGCTTTACTTGCTTTAAAGACAAAATAGAAATATCGTTAGGAAGTAAACGATTCAATCTAAAAATCAAGTGTGCTTCGTCTTCTATAAGATCTACGTCAAAATGTGCAAACATTTGATGCGCATGCACGCCAGTATCAGTTCTGCCAGCACCCACAAGTTCAATTGGACTCGATAATAGTGTTGTAAATGACTCTTCTAAAACTTGTTGAATACTCAGAGCGTTTGGTTGTCTTTGCCAACCGTGATAGGCTGAACCCAAATAGGATATTTCAACAAAATAGCGCAATATTCTTTTTTTTAACTTCGAAGCAAATATAAACATTTGAATATGCGCATTACCTTGCTTTCAGATACACACAGCTACCTTGATTCAGGCATTATAAAACACCTAGAATCAGCTGATGAAATTTGGCATGCAGGAGATGTAGGAAGCAAAGAACTAATTGAAAAAATGGAGCAGATTAATCCATTGAGAGGAGTGTATGGAAACATTGATGGATCAGAAATTCGAGCTCATCTATCCTTAAATCAAATTTTCGAAATTCAAGGTCTAAGGGTTTTTATGACTCACATTGGTGGATATCCAAAGCGGTACACCGCAAGAGTAAACAAAGAACTCAAAACCAATTCGTATGATCTATTCATTTCAGGACATTCACATATATTAAAGGTGATGTTTGACAAGCAACATCAGCTACTTCACATGAACCCTGGTGCTTCAGGAAGGCATGGATTTCATCAAATTAGAACCCTGCTTAAATTTGAAATCAATCGTGCTAAAATTGAAAATTTGCAGGTTGTAGAACTCGGTAATAGATCAAAAGAATGAAAAAAATAATTGTAATTATATGTTTTTGCATTTCCGGTATTAGTTTGGGTCAAAATGATATTGAACTTGTTGTACTAGGTATTGCTCAAGACGGGGGAAGCCCTCATATTAACTGCTATAAGGAATGTTGTACTTCTCTTAGAGAAAAAGGGCTCAAAAATCAAGTAGTCTCACTAGGCCTTCAAATTCACGCCAAAAAAAAGACGTATTTGTTTGAGGCTACCCCAGATTTACCCAACCAAATTGCGACGCTCACTCAAAATAACGCTTACTCTCTTGAAGGTATTTTTATCACACATGCCCACATAGGACATTATACGGGGTTGCAATTCCTAGGAAGAGAGGCAATGGGAGCCAAAGAACAAGTGGTATACGCACTTCCCAAAATGAATAACTATTTGATTAATAACGGTCCTTGGAGCCAATTAGTCAAACTTAAAAACATTTTACTCAAACCTATATTTTTTGAAAATAATATAGAATTAGAGAACAAAATTGAGGTCAAAGCAATTCAAGTTGTACATCGTGATGAATTTTCAGAAACAGCCGCCTACAGTATTGAATCTAAAAACAAAAAAGCATTATTTATTCCAGATATTGACAAATGGCATTTATGGGACAAATCCATCATAGAGGAGATTAAAAAAGTCGATTACGCGTTTATCGATGCCTCTTTTTTTGATGAAACTGAAATCAACTATAGGGCCATTTCAGAAATTCCACATCCTTTTGTCATCGAATCTTTAGATCTTTTTAAATCACAATCGAAAGCGTTTAAAGACAAGATTTATTTTATTCATTTCAATCACACTAATCCTCTTTTGAATTCAAATTCATCGGCTTATAAATCAGTTGTTGAGCAAGGATATCATATCGCAAGAGAAGGCATGCGCCTGAAAATGTAAAAATCCCGAATAAATCGGGATTTTACGCACTAATACTACTAAGATGTAAGGTTTATCGTATTCGATCCACAGATTTTACGAGGTCTTCATCCTTTTTAATTGCTCGATTAGCTAAAGCTAAAAGAACGATAGAAACAATAGGAACAAAGGCCCCAATGCCCTTCTCAGAAGAAAACTCTCCTCCAGGCATGCTTAGTGCACGATATACAAAAAATCCTAGTAAAAAAAATTGAATCAATATTGCTACTCTATTTAGTACAAATTGATTTTGTCTGTTCTTATATTGAAAAATAGCCACTACAACAATCAAAACTGTCAAAATTGATTCGAAGAAGACTACTCCACTGTCTTTACCCAATAAAATGAGACCGTTGGCATCTTTCCCTATTTGAAATACAAACAAGAGACATAGCGCTAATAAAACGGTTACACTCATATAAAGGGTTTGCATTCTCTGCCACATATACGTTTAAACAATTAAGAATGGCAAATGTAGATACTTTTAATCATTTTTTGAAAAGGAATTAAATTATTTGTATACTTGCACCGACTTACAATCCATCTACATGGGTTTTATAAAGTCTACACTCTTCCTAGAAAAAACAATTCAATTATAATGTTCGAAATCACTGAACTCAAAGCTAAAAAGCTTGTAGAATTACATGAAATTGCTAAGGAATTAAATGTTCCTAAATTCAAAAGTCTAAAAAAGCTAGATTTAATTTATCAAATCCTAGACCTACAAGCTGCGCGGCCTACTAAAGGCAAAGCCCCCGAAGAAAAAAAAGAAGATGCTCCCAAAACCAGTCATCCCAAGGAGAATAACCCACGTCAAAAAAGACTTCGAAAGGGAAACAATAATGAGACTCCCAAAAATCAGTCTCAAGAAGCTGATAAAAACAAATCCGTAAAAGAGCATTCAGAGCAAAAAAATCAGCGCAACAACAACAACAACAACAACAACAACAACAACAACAACAACAACAACAACAACAACAACAACAACAACAACAACAGAAATAAACAGCGCAACAACAATAATCACGACAGGCGAAATGTCAATTTTGACAAAGACCTTAAAAACAAATACAAAGAACCCGAGTTTGAGTTTGACAGCATTATAGAGAGCGAAGGGGTTCTAGATATTATGTCAGACGGATATGGATTTTTGCGCTCCTCTGATTACAACTATCTATCTTCCCCTGATGATATCTATGTTTCACAATCTCAAATTAGATTATTTGGATTAAAAACCGGTGATACCGTACTAGGTAGTATTAGACCTCCAAAAGAAGGAGAAAAATACTTCCCACTAATCAAAGTAACTAAGATAAATGGATTAGATCCACAAGTTGTTCGCGATCGTGTTTCTTTCGAGCATCTTACACCTTTATTTCCAAAAGAAAAATTCGACATAGCAAATAAGCAGTCTACAGTTTCGACAAGAATAATGGACTTATTTGCCCCTATTGGTAAAGGTCAGAGAGGAATGATTGTTTCACAGCCAAAAACAGGTAAAACCATGTTACTAAAGGATATCGCTAACGGAATTGCTGCGAATCATCCCGAGGTATATCAAATCATTCTTTTGATTGATGAAAGACCTGAAGAGGTAACTGACATGCAGCGCAATGTGAGAGGAGAAGTGGTGGCTTCAACTTTTGACAAAGAAGCCTCAGAACACGTTCGTGTCGCTAACATTGTTATTGATAAAGCCAAAAGACTTGTAGAATGTGGTCATGATGTGGTAATTTTATTAGACTCTATCACACGTTTAGCAAGAGCCTACAATACAGTACAACCGGCATCAGGAAAAGTCTTGAGTGGAGGTGTTGATGCCAATGCACTACATAAGCCGAAGCGCTTTTTTGGAGCAGCCCGAAATATAGAAAACGGTGGATCCCTAACTATTATCGCAACAGCACTTACTGAAACAGGTTCTAAAATGGACGAAGTCATCTTCGAAGAGTTTAAAGGAACTGGTAATATGGAACTCCAACTCGATAGACGTATATCAAATCGACGAATATTCCCTGCTATCGACCTAATCTCTTCATCAACTCGAAGAGATGATTTATTATTAGATGATAACACTATTCAGCGCATGTGGATTTTGCGTAAATATCTAGCTGACATGAATCCTGTCGAAGCAATGGAGTTCATTGAACAGCGAATCAAAACGACAAGAAATAACGAAGAGTTTTTACTAACTATGAATCAATAAAAAAAGCACCGTAAAGGTGCTTTTTTTATATATCTCATCTTAGGTAGCCATTACATTGCGGCTACTCTAATCATTAGTTTGCTCTTTAAATTGGCAGCTTTGTTAGCGTGTATGATATTCGATTTTGAGAGTTTATCAATCATTGCTACAACTTTGGGCAACATTTCAGAAGCCACTTTCTTGTCTTCCTCGTTTCTCAATTTTTTAATCGCATTACGCACGGTTTTGTGCTGGTAACGATTTCTAAGTCTTACCGCTTCGTTTCTGCGGATTCTCTTTAATGCCGATTTATGATTTGCCATAATTTTAATTCAAATGTTGTAGCCCGTAGGGGAATCGAACCCCTGTTACCAGGATGAAAACCTGGCGTCCTAACCCCTAGACGAACGGGCCATTTTAATTCATAATTTAATTCGTAGCCCGTAGGGGAATCGAACCCCTGTTACCAGGATGAAAACCTGGCGTCCTAACCCCTAGACGAACGGGCCAAATACATGTGCATTTTGCGGATGCAAATTTAACACAATTTTCATGGTTTCCAATAAGTTGTCTAATTTTTTAATAAGCTTTAGCAAAAAGTACCCGACCTTTTGAAGGATTTCCAGAATAAATACATTGTCCATCCTCTACTTTTTGATTTAAAGGAATACAGCGAATAGTGGCTTTAGTCTCTTCTTTTATGCGGTCTTCCGTGTCTGCAGACCCATCCCAATGGGCAGAAATAAATCCTCCGTGAGATTCGATGAGCACTTTAAATTCTTCATAAGAATTGGCCTCCCGTGTATTTTGCGTTTGAAATTCTAAGGCCTGGTCAAATAGGTTTTGTTGCATTTCCTTTAAGGTCGTCTGCACAGCCTCGATGACCTGATCAGCATCAACAGTCCACTTACGTAAGGTGTCTCGACGAGCAAGTTCAAATGTACCCGCCTCTAAATCTCTAGCACCAATGGCAATCCGAACCGGAACACCTTTCAACTCGTATTCGTTAAACTTATAACCGGGTTTAAAGGTATCTCTATCATCAAATTTCACAGAAACCCCCTGGGCTAGAAGTTCTTCTTTGAGAGGTAGTACTTTTTGAGCTATTTGTGCTAATTGTTCTTCTCCTTTATAAATGGGGACAATAACTACCTGAATTGGAGCTAAAAGAGGGGGTAGCACTAATCCATTGTCATCACTATGGGTCATGATAAGTGCACCCATGAGTCTTGTAGAAACACCCCAAGAGGTGGCCCATACATAGTCTTGTTTTCCTTCTTTATTGGCGAACTTAACATCAAAAGCCTTAGCAAAGTTTTGACCTAGAAAATGAGACGTTCCAGCTTGTAAAGCCTTTCCGTCTTGCATAAGCGCTTCAATACAAAAAGTTTCTTCAGCACCTGCAAATCGCTCGCTCTCTGATTTTAACCCTCGAATTACCGGAACACTCATAAACTTTTCCGCAAATTCAGCGTAAACGCGCATCATTTGCTCAGCCTCTTCATAAGCCTCTTCCCTAGTAGCATGTGCAGTATGCCCTTCTTGCCATAAAAATTCTGCCGTTCTCAAAAACAATCTAGTTCGCATTTCCCAGCGAACGACATTGGCCCATTGATTGAGCAATAAAGGTAAATCTCTATAGGATTGAATCCATCTTCTATAGGTATCCCAGATAATAGTTTCAGAAGTTGGTCTTACAATGAGTTCTTCTTCTAATTTAGCGTCCTCATCTACAATGATACCTCCTCCATCTGGATCATTTTTTAATCTGTAATGTGTTACAACAGCGCACTCTTTTGCAAATCCTTCTACGTGACTAGCTTCTTTACTCAGATAAGATTTTGGAATAAATAATGGGAAATATACATTTTGATGCCCTGTATCTTTAAACATTTGATCCAAGGCAGCTTGCATCTTCTCCCAGATTGCATATCCATAGGGTTTGATTACCATACATCCTCGAACCCCCGAGTTTTCTGCGAGGTCTGCCTTTACAACCAATTCGTTGTACCACTTTGAGTAATCTTCAACTCTTTTTGTAAGTTTTTTGCTCATTTAAATCGTTTTGGCATAAAGTTTGCCATTTAACATAATAGTTTGGTAAAACTAATTAAATTTAAATTGTACAACAATAACAAAACGCCTATGAGAACAATCAATTTTACTACCCGTTTTGCATACTTTATGCTTTTAACAAGCGCATTCGTTGTACTTCAGTCATGTGTTTCATACTATCCAGCATCTTATGTGTCAGATGGAATTTATGTCCGAAGCGACAACAGCGCCTATCAGACTTATTCTAATGGCTCATCATTTTACAGTAGTTATTTTGCTGGAAAAGCCGCCCAATGGGAGAATAATAACACCGAATACGAAATTACCAATTCTGATAATTACACAGGTGAAAGTAATCCAGGATGGGGACAAAATGCACAAAACGTAAGCATCAATGTCTACAATAGTCCTGCATGGGGATGGGGCGGATATGATCCATTCTTCTACGACTACATGAATCAATATGATCACTGGACTTATAATGGTAGATTTTTCGGATATGGTTGGTATAATCCTTGGAACGTTTATCGTGGATGGGGAGGACCTTATTGGTCGTGGAGAGGGAACAGAAATCCGTATTTCTTCAATCCTTACCGCTACAATGCTTGGGGATGGGGGTATGACTCCTACGTATATAACAACTCATACTGGGACCGTTTTTATCGAAGAAACTTGAACAGATCGAGAAGAGCAAGTACTAGTTCTAAAGCGACCTACAGAAACGCTAATAGAGGTAGATCAAACACGGATTACTTGAATTCGAGATCAGTTTCAACCCGATCAAATCGAACTACGGATTACAGAAGAACCCAGAGAGAACCTGTCCGTAATTCTTACGATTACAATACTCGAAGTAGGTCAAGCTCAAGCGAATCCTGGAGAACAAATTCGGGTCAAAGAAATTATTCAAATTCAAATTCAACTTTGAATTCTCGAAGCAGAGCTGAATCTCGAAGTTCAAGGCCTAGTTCGTACCAAAACAGTAATCGTTCTAGTGGAACTCAAAATTATTCTAGGTCATCTAGAAGTTCAAATAATAACAAATCTTCTAATAGACCTTCGAATAATAGGAGTTACAATAGCTCGAGTTCAAGAAGTTCTTCTTCAAGAGGTTCAGCAGTGAGGTCTTCAAGCAGCTCGTCGAGAAGCAGTAGTTCTGGAAGAAGTTCTTCATCCAGAGGAAGATCAAACAATCAATAAAACCAATTTTTAGTATAACCTATGAGAAAGCTATATTTCATTTTAAGTCTGTTCACGACTATTTCATTAACTGGGCAAACTATTGATGATTTATACCGTTACAGTGGAGAATTCATCTCAGGCACCGCTCGTTTTCAATCAATGGGTGGTGCCTTTGGTGCACTTGGAGGAGACGTTTCAGCATCCCAAATCAATCCTGCGGCATCAGCCGTAATGACGCAAGGACAATTTGCGATAACTGCCAGTCTTTTTAATGATAAAACCATAGCAGACTTCGGTGGACAACAAAACAAAAGTAATCGCGGGAATATTGACATGACACAAGCTGGAGGAGCTATTGTGTACGAATCAAATCGAAGTAAATGGAATAAAATTGCTTTTGGACTAAGTTATGATTTGAGTAAACAATTCAATCAATCTATCTACGCAGAAGGTAGCAGTAGTCAAGGAATGGATCAATTTTTTCTTTATTTCGCTGATGGAATTCCACTCAATGATTTATCACTTTACGAAGATGAGTTCATAGAAGAAGCCTACGAGCGCATCGGTATCGAACAAGGGTATAGTAGTCAACAAGCCTTTTTAGGTTTATATGGAGGCCTAATTGAAGCAGATGAGAATAGTCCATCGAATACTACTTATTTTTCTAATGCAGATTATGACAACCTCAATCAAAGATTTGAATTAGAGAGCCGTGGACGGATAGGTAAATACGCATTAAATGCCTCTACAGCTTACCAAGATGTTTTATATCTCGGAGCGTCTGTCAACTTTTATGACCTCTTATACGAGCGTTTTAATTACATCACCGAGGATGGTTTCAATGCAAATTCCACGATACAAAATGCAAGTTTTGACAATTACCTTTTCACCCAAGGAAATGGTGTAAACCTTTCCCTAGGAGGAATTCTAAGAATAAAAGACGTTTTTAGATTGGGTCTTAGTTATCAAACACCAACAATTTATCAGCTTACTGATGAGACTTCTCAGCTTATCAATTCAAATTATGCCTTTGAGGATGTGCGTTATATCGACTATAGTATTGTTAATATTTTTGAGGATTACAAAATCAAAACACCGAGTATTTTTACCGCATCTACAGCTTTTGTAATTGGACAAACCCTTTTGATTAGTGCAGATTACAGCACAACGGACTATTCAAGTGCCAAATTCAAAGATAAAAGAGGAGTTTTTGACAGTGAAAATAATCAGGTAAGCTCAATATTTCAGCAGTCACAAACCTTGCGTATTGGATCAGAATTAAAATTAAATCCTATTAGCATCAGATTAGGAATTCAACGACAAAGTGCCACTCAACAAAATTCAAACTTAGGAGAAATGAAAGTCAATAGTTTTGGCATTGGATACACCTCTGGTTTGAGCAGAATAGACTTTGCACTTGTCGGATCTAGTCGAAAAGAGCAACAATATTTCTTCGACACAGTTTTGAACAATTCCGCATCAACTGAAATCAACAATGTAAGTGCTGTTTTCACCTACACGCTTAATTTGTAACTAACACTTATTGGTTATCTTTGCGGGCAGAATACAGTTTAATGAGCTTAATCGAAAACACCTTTAATGAAGATGATAGTCATTTAGACCATCACAGCAGCAATTCTGAAACGCCTTTGCGAAAGGACGCCTTCGAGATTTCAAAAGAAGAGAAAATATCAAGAATTGAAAAATCCGTCCGAGACATTTTGGACACCTTAGGGATGGATTTAGACGACGATAGCATTAAAGGAACACCTAAACGCGTAGCAAAAGCCTACGTCAATGAAATATTCGGAGGGCTATTGCCAGAGCACAAACCCAACTCTTCAACCTTTGAAAACAAGTACAGTTATGGCGAGATGCTTGTAGAAAAAAACATTGTTTTGTATTCAACTTGTGAACATCACCTACTACCAATAGTCGGAAGAGCACATGTCGCTTACATCTCCAAAGGAAGTGTTGTTGGTCTTTCTAAAATCAACAGAATAGTTGATTATTATGCAAAAAGACCACAAGTTCAAGAACGATTGACGATTCAAATTGTGAAAGAATTACAGGACATCTTAAATACAAAAGATGTAGCTTGTGTGATTGACGCAAAGCATTTATGTGTAAATTCAAGAGGTATTAGAGACATTGCGTCAAGTACTGTTACCGCCGAATATGGGGGAGTCTTTGGACAAGAATCATACCGAAAAGAGTTTTTAGAATACATCAATATCGAAACTGAGTTTTAATGTTGTCATCAAACTCCATGTTTGCAAACGAACTTAAAGTCTACAACTCCATAAGTGGTACAAAAGAAGCTTTTGTACCCTTAAAAGAAGGATATGTGGGTATGTATGTCTGTGGCCCAACGGTCTACAGCAATGTGCATCTCGGTAATTGTAGAACTTTTATTTCCTTTGATATCATTTTTAGATACCTCTCCCACTTAGGGTTTAAGGTGCGTTACGTCAGAAATATTACAGATGCAGGTCACTTAGAAAATGATGCAGACGAAGGAGAGGATAAAATTGCTAAAAAGGCGAAAATAGAAAAATTAGAGCCTATGGAAATCGTCCAAAAATACACGGTTGATTTTCATCAAACACTCAATCAATTTAACGTTTTAGCACCAAGTATAGAACCCACAGCTACAGGACACATCATAGAGCAAATTGAAATCATCAAATCAATTATCGAAAAAGGGTATGCTTACGAAGAAAACGGTTCTGTTTATTTTGATGTTATCGCATTTAACGCTTCTCATAATTACGGTAAACTGAGTGGTCGTAATATTGAAGATATGCGAACTGAAACACGTTCGCTCAGCGCACAAGACGAGAAGAAGAATCCTCAAGATTTTGCACTTTGGAAAAAAGCCTCTGCCAAACACATTATGAGATGGCCATCTCCTTGGGGAGATGGATTTCCTGGATGGCACATTGAGTGCACCGCTATGAGCAGTAAATATTTAGGCGATCAATTCGATATTCATGGCGGGGGAATGGATTTAAAATTTCCTCATCACGAGTGTGAAATCGCACAAGCTGAGGCGCACACTGATAAGAACCCAGTAAAATATTGGCTCCATGCCAATATGTTGACATTGAACGGCAAGAAAATGTCAAAATCAACAGATAATAATATTTATCCTTTAGAAATTTTTAGTGGAGAAAATAAATTGTTGAGTAAAACATACACGCCGGCCGTAGTTCGTTTTTTTATGCTACAAGCGCACTACACAAGTATTTTAGACTTGAGCGATAACGCATTAGCGGCAGCTGAAAAAGGATATAAACGATTGTCAGAGGCTTTAGAACTATTAAAAAACCTCTCTAGCTCTAGTACTTCTTCAATAAATATCGAACAGTGGATTGTTGATTGTTATGCTGCAATGAACGATGATTTTAACACCCCCATACTCATTGCAAAATTATTTGAGGCCTGTAAATTTATACAAGCTATTAAAGACGGAAAAGAATCTGTCAGCAATGAGGATTTGAATCTCTTACAAAAGAAAATAAAAGAGTTTACCACAGATGTTCTTGGTGTTCAATTTGAATCACCAAAATCGTCAAAGGAAAATAGTGAATTAATTTCGCCACTGGTTGAAATGCTTTTAGAAGAACGCGATTTAGCTCGTGAAAATAAAGATTACCAAAAATCTGATGAAATAAGGGATAAATTAAAACAGCTTGGAATTGAGATTAAGGATTCTAAAGAGGGAACCTCTTTCAGTTTTAACCAATGATTTTAAAATTTCTTCTTGTTCTGATTCGCATTTATCAAGTTGGTATATCGCCCTATACTCCAGGAGCTTGTCGATATACACCTACCTGCTCTTCTTATGCCGTTGAAGCCCTACAAAAACATGGGGTGCGAAAGGGAAGTCTACTTAGTATAAAAAGAATTTTGAGCTGTCATCCATGGGGTGGACAAGGACATGATCCCGTTCCATAAACAAGGTAGTTTGTAGCTAGTCTTTTTTTATCTTTAGAGAAAAATATACCATATGTACTTTCTCGGTTTTAATTGGAACCCCAACGATACCTTATTTAACCTTGGTGTTATTCAAATTAAATATTACAATTCTCTTTGGATCGCTGCCTTTATATTAGGGTGGTACCTGATGAAATCGGTTTTTGTAAAGGAGAAAAAGCCCTTGGAACGATTAGATTCCCTTTTTGTTTATTGTGTGTTGTCAATTATGCTTGGGGCTCGTTTAGGTCATGTATTCTTCTATGATTGGCCCTATTATTCTCAACATCTAATCGAGATTTTACTACCGATAAGAGAAAACCCAAACAGCAGTTTATTTGGTCTAATCAACGGGTACCAATTTACTGGGTTTACAGGCCTAGCAAGTCATGGCGCGGCATTGGCCGCAATCGGAGCACTGTATTACTTCAGTAAGAAATTTGAAGACATGAGCTTTCTTTGGCTAATAGATAGAATTACAATACCCGCAGCTATAGGAGCAGCATTCATTAGAATAGGAAACTTCTTTAACTCTGAAATCAATGGAAAAGTAGTTGACGAAAATTTCATTTTTGCAACACGCTTTATAAGAGATAGCGCTGATATGCCTGGATACAGGGCACAAATGTTAACCAAAGAAAGCAACATCAATGAAGCCTATAAAGCACTAGAAAGTAATCCTCAATTTGCCAGCATTCTTGAAGATATTCCTTTTAGGCATCCGGCTCAGTTATATGAAGCCTTCGCCTATTTAATCATTTTTGCAGTTCTTTATTTTTACTTCTACGAAAGAACAGACAGAAAAGACAAACCAGGATTTATGTTTGGCTTTTGGTTGGCCTCTTTCTTTAGTTTTCGATTTGTTGTGGAATACTTCAAAAAGAGTCAAGGAGGATTTGAAGAGAGCCTAGGATTACTATCCACGGGTCAGTGGCTAAGTATTCCTCTTGTTTTAGGAGGTTTATACCTCATGTTTAAACCAAGAGCCGGTAAATCTATTAACAATGCCGTTAAAAAATAAGATTTTTAGTTTGATTGTAAGTCTAATCGCACTTACATCAATAAGCTGCAAACAATCCAGTAAGACTCAACTAAAACCCAGCAAAATCAATCGTGTATTCGTACACGAAGGCAACTTAAAGTTAAATTCTAAAGGTGAGCAAAAGAGTTACGAGTTCTCCATAGAAATTGCAGATGACGATTACCAAAGAGCAACAGGCTTGATGGACAGGCAAAGCATGAAAGATAATCAAGGGATGCTCTTTATTTTTCCCACAGAAAGACCTTTAAACTTCTACATGAAAAACACCTATATTGGTTTAGATTTAATTTTTGCCAATGATAAAGCTGAAATTGTTCACATCCACAAATATGCCAAACCTTTAGATCTGAGTTCCATCAGCTCTGTCATTCCATCCATGTACGTTTTTGAAGTGAATGCAGGCCTTACCGATCAACTCAACATTAAGGTCGGGGATGATTTCTCATTTAACTATTTCGATGAAAAATAGATTTATACTTGTCGATTACACCTTTACAACAAACCTTTTAAAACAAATAGACGTTGACCCGTCCTTACCAATCTTTGATCTCAATAGTATAGCGAAATTTGCAGAACGATCTGAACGATATCAAAAAAATGATTTTCATATTGAGACCAAAGAAAAACAACTGTTTTCTACCTATAGCAGTGGCGAAAAAAAGTGGGCATTCTTTCACTATTTAATCTCCAAAGAGCCAAAAGAACTAGTGCTTCTCAACCCTTTTGACAGCCTTGATACAGAAAGAGAATTACGACTGAGATCAGAATTGCAAAAATATCAAACCAGAGGCAGTATTACACTAATCAGCACTGAAGTACAAGATTGCTTTGAACAAATTAGTTGGGATAAAATCGAAGTTTTTGACGGACAAAAATCAACCTATATCGCAAACATTCAAACCCTTAAGAATTTCAGTCATACAAGTAATTTAAAAACATTTGAATTACCACTTAATAAATTCATTGCAAATCAAGAAGACATTCAAACAATTTTTGAATTGAAGAACATTCAGCTTTCCTATGGAAATGAGGCTATTTTAAAATGTATTAATTGGACTGTTGAAAAAAACAGCTTCTGGCAGCTCGTAGGGCCAAATGGAAGTGGAAAGAGCACCCTTTTATCTTTGGTTATTGGAGATAACCCAAAAGCCTACGGACAGGATATAACAATATTTGATCGTCCTAAAGGAAGTGGAGAAAGCGTATGGGATATAAAAAAGAAAATAGGTTACTTCTCCCCTTCAACTATTCTGAGTTATCCCAAAAGGAAATCGGTTTTTGATATGATTTGTTCAGGGTTTCAAGATGCCATTGGAATGTACCGAAAACCAAGTGATTTAGAAGTTCAATCTACACACAATTGGATTGAACGAATGGGCTGGGATTCACTTCGAAATCGGTATTTTAAACATCTTAGCACAGGTGAGCAGCGACTAATTATGATTATACGAGCTATGATTAAACATCCCTCACTATTAATTCTCGATGAACCTGCTGTCGGATTAGATACACAAAGTAAATCGCAGCTTCACCAATTGATAAATACATATGTAGAACAAAGTGAAAGTGCTGTAATTTACGTTTCACACAAACCCATTGGTGAGCTTAGAGCAAATGACAGCATAGTTTTGAAAACAACAACAGGTGGGTCAATATCGACTATCAACCCACCTGCCTAAATTATTTAATATAAGTAGTAAATACTTTATTTTTCTTCTTCTATTTTTCCGCGTAAAGTATCAAACATCACTGGTGTTGCGATGAATAAAGATGAATACGTACCCACAATAATACCTACTATCATTGCAAACATAAATCCTCTAAGACTCTCTCCTCCAAAAATAAAGATTGCTAATAAAACGATTAATGTAGTTAAAGAAGTATTTAAGGTTCTACTCAGTGTACTGCTAAGCGCTTCATTCACATTATCACCTTTGTTCCAACCTTTAATACCTACAATTTCACGAATTCTATCGAAAACAACCACCGTATCGTTTAATGAGTATCCAATAACAGTAAGTATAGCTGCGATAAATGCCTGATCAATTTCCATATTAAAAGGCATTATTGCAGTTGTTGCTGAAAATATCCCCAGTACGATAAGTACATCATGGAAAACAGCAGCAACGGCCCCTAATGAGAATTGCCATCTTCTAAATCTCAACAAGATATAAAGGAAGACTATCGTCAGTGAACCAATAATCGCCCATACAGCATTTTTCTTAATATCATCCGCGATAGTAGGACCTACTTTAACCGATTGTAATATTCCTATTGATTTTTCAGAACTTCCCACCACAAAGTCATCTAATGAAATACCATCAGGTAAGTAAGGTAACAATGCATCGTATAACTTCTGTTGAATTTCCTGATCAACTTCGATACCTTCTGCATCTACTTTATAAGGTGTTGTAACTTTTATTTGATTGGCTTCCCCAAAGGTTTTAACATTTGTTCCACTTCCAAATACATCATTTAAATCTGAGGCTATTTCAGAAGGATTAACCGCATCAACAAATCGAACTTGATAAGATCTACCTCCAACAAAATCGACTCCTTGTTGAAGTCCTAATGTAAACAATGAAAAAAGAGAGCCGATTAGAACGACACTAGAGACGATATATGAAAGTTTTCTTTTACTCAAAAAGTTTATGCTCACATTAGCCAAAACATTTTTCGTGAATGAAGTTACAAAAGCCAAGGTTCTTCCTTTTTTAGATAAGTAACCCTCAATAAGCATTCTCGTAATGAAAATTGCTGTAAAAAGTGAAGTTATGATACCGATTAATAAGGTAGTCGCAAATCCTTTGATAGGTCCAGAACCGAACATAAACAGAATAATCGCCGTTAAACCGGTAGTGATATTGGCATCTAGAATAGACGATAATGCGTTAGAAAAACCATCGATTACGGCTTGACTAATTCCTTTACCCCTTTTCAATTCTTCTTTAATACGTTCAAAAATAAGTACGTTCGCATCCACAGACATACCGATAGTTAAAACAATACCAGCAATTCCAGGTAAGGTAAGCACTGCTCCCAAACTGGTTAAGACACCAAAAATCAAAAAGATATTCAATACCAAGGCGATATCAGCATAAATTCCAGCTCTTCCGTAATAGAAGACCATCCACACCAACACAAAAATCATTGCGATAAGGAAAGACATAAATCCGCTGTCAATTGCTTCTTGCCCTAGAGAAGGACCTACAATTTCAGACTGAATAATCTCTGCCGAAGCAGGTAATTTTCCGGCTCGTAATACGTTGGCGATATCTTTAGTTTCATTGATAGTAAATGTTCCTGTTATTTCAGAACGCCCACCAGATATAGGCCCACTTGAAACACCAGGAGCAGTATAAACTTTATTATCTAGGACAATCGCAATACCTGTTTTATTTTGATAAACATCTCCTGTCATTCGTTCCCATTCACGAGCACCCTTGGTGTTCATGGTCATACTAACAGCGGGTTTACCAAACTGATCGAAAGTGTCTTGAGCATCTGACACTACGTCACCACTAATTCTTGGTAATCCCTCTCGGTTAGATTTTAGCGCATATAATTCAGCGATTTCATCTTGTTTTCCCACACGCTGCCATGCAAACTTTACGAATTGTATAGCTTGAGGCAATACCTTTCTAACCTCAGGCATTCTTAAATATTCCCCTACTGCTGCTGTATCTTTTACAGCAATACGAATGAATGCATTTGATCCTTGCGCCGGAGCAATAAGCTTGCTCAGAAGAGGATTAGCATTTGCTGCACTAATTGAATCTTCAGCGACATCTGCTAATAAGGAATCAATTTCAGAAGAGGCTTCTTCGTTTTCATCTTGTTGCTTATCCAGAATTTGCTTTAAGACCTGATCTGCATCAAAAAGAAATTGGCTTAGAGCAGCCTCAGATTGAGGATAAGTCTCCCAAAACTCTAATTGCGCTGTTGAAGAAAGTAGCTCTTGTGCTCTATTTATATCTCTTGCACCTGGTAATTCTACAAGAATTCTTCCAGAGTTCCCCTCTCTTTGAATATTGGGCTGTGTAACCCCAAAACCATCTATACGTTCTCGTAAAACCTCAAATGCAGAGACAATTGATTCGTCTATTTTTCTGCGGATGATAGGTTTAACCTCATCATCACTCATCTGAAAATTAACTTCGTCACTTAAAGATTTGTTCGCGAAAATCTCAGGAGAAGCTAATTTTCCATCTCCTTTCACATTTTCAAAGGCTTCAAAAAACAACTCGAGGTAAGTCGCATCACTACTCTTAGAGGCGGCATCAGCGTCTGCTATAGCCTTGTTAAAAGCAGGATTAGAAGTATTATTGGCTAATCCCTTAAGAATATCTTTTACCGAAATTTGAAGGGTTACATTGATACCTCCCTTAAGGTCAAGACCTTTATTGAGCTCTTTTGTTTTTGCATCAGCATAACTACTAAATCCTAAGACTGGCAAATCTGCCACTGAATCTAGGTAGACCGCTTCTACTTGTTCTCTTTTTTCAACGTAGTTTTCTTCTGTATCTTCTACATTGACTAGAGCGTAGCGCTCTGCATCACCTTCAATTTTGTTGGTGATAAATGTGAAAGACAATTGGTATAAGCTTGCAAATCCGAAAAGAAAAGCAAAAAGTCTTATGAGTCCTTTATTTTGCATGAAAATAATTTTTAAAAAAGTAAAATTTCAAATGGCTGCAAATATATTATTTCCCTACCGAATTGACAATTTATACGTCAAAATGAATTTTGATAAGATAAACTGAAAAATGCTGCCTTTTTTGACTTATAAATTTAACAATCCATTCGTTTTCTTAACCCCTACTGCACTCTCCTGCATTTTGGCATTTTCGGCCTCTGAAAGTTCAATTTTGACAATAGATTCGATGCCATTTTTTCCTAAAACAACAGGCACACCAATACACAAATCATCTAGACCATATTCTCCATTTAACAAAGCAGAACAGGGGAATATTTTCTTTTGATCACAAGCAATAGCCTGAACCAATGATGAAACGGCAGCTCCAGGAGCATACCATGCCGATGTTCCAAGTAATTTGGTCAATGTTGCACCACCTACTTTAGTTTCTGCTACAATTTCGTTCATTCGATCCGCAGTTAAAAATTCAGAAATTTTTACTGAATTACGGGTTGCATGATCGATTAAAGGCACCATACCTGTATCACTATGTCCTCCTAAAACCATCCCATCAACATCCGAAATTGGTGCGCCTAAAGCTTCAGCAATTCTATACTTAAATCTTGCACTGTCAAGAGCTCCGCCCATTCCGATTATTCGATTTTTTGGCAAACCTGTAGTTTTGTGAACCAAATACGTCATTGTATCCATCGGGTTACTGACAACGATTACAACAGCTTTAGGAGAATGTTGAAGCAAGTTTTCAGAAACAGTTTTCACAATACCGGCGTTAATTCCTATCAATTCTTCTCTTGTCATTCCAGGTTTTCTTGGAATTCCAGAAGTGATAACCACAATGTCACTAGAGGCTGTTTTGGAATAATCATTTGTGGTTCCAGATATCTTAGTGTCAAAATTGTTCAATGAGCCTGTTTGCATTAAATCCATTGCCTTTCCTTCTGCATAACCTTCTTTAATATCGAGCAAGACTACCTCAGAAGCGAAGTTTTTCATAGCAATATACTCTGCACAACTCGCTCCTACAGCACCTGCACCAACTACGGTAATTTTCATATTTATTTGTTTAAGTGTTTTCTAATCAGGCACAAAAGTAATCTTTTCATGAAATTATCTAAATCCTATGTTAATTCCTGCTCTTGTGGTATTAAAGTCAGAAATACTGTGGTCTATATTCAAACGAAAAAAGCCAAGTTTTAACTTGGCACCGAGAGTTAGTCCGATCGCACTAACATCAGACTCTACAGCTAAAGGATCAATAAAGTTTACACCAGATGCCACTTGGTAAGTACCCAAAAGATTCAAATCACTTGACCCACCGATAATACCCACTCCTCCATAAACATTAAATACGGGCAGTTTTGTAGATAAAATTAAACTCATATTTCTAGATACAATTTGGCTTTCAATACTTTGATTAGATTCTATCTGGTAATTCGTATTGAGTTTTGTGTATCCCAAAAGGAATGATATTCCCAATGGTAGCACTCGATCTAATGGAAGTATCTCAGAAATATCAAATTGAACTCCTCCACCTAGCAGGCTAACACTTACATCATTAGTGCTTGTTGAAGGCAAAAACCGTCCTTTAATTTCAATTCCCTTTATTAGTCCTAAACTCGCTTGTAGAAAAGCAGAGGGCAAGAATTGTACTCCCTCTGAACGCAAACCTGCAGGTAAATCAAAATCAGTTCGAACAGTTGGCAAACCATCACCCAAAAATTCTTCAGCATAAACAGGCGTAGAAGCATCGCCGAGAACTGTTGCTACATATTTTTCTTGTGTACCATCTGCAAAATTTAAATTAGCGTAACTAGCAGTATTTAACAGAAATCGTTCCTGTTTGTCACTCCATGTGGTGACATTACCAATTAAAGAAACCTCAAAGGCCAACGTCTTTTTCGATTTACCTGAATTATACCAACCCCCTGAAAGGCTGTGAACACCCAACTGCATAGCAGGGTTAAAGTAACCTTGGGCGAACTGTTGTGCATCTTGCAAACCAGATTCAAAAAGTGCATCTAAGTTTTGTGCAGAAACACCAGAGGTAACTAAAAAAAAAGCAATTAAAGATTTAAAATTTGGGGACAACATACTATTCAATTTAATCTTTCTTTGGTCATAGGAATAAAATCAAGTAAAAAAAACTCGCTGGTGGGGCAGCGAGTTTAATAAGTGAAAGATTATCAAGTTTATGCATCTATATTGGCATAAACCGCATTCTTCTCAATAAATTCACGTCTCGGTGGAACCTCATCTCCCATTAGCATAGAGAAGATGCGATCACTTTCTGTTGCATTATCAATAGTCACTCTTCTTAAAGTTCTGAATTCAGGATTCATTGTAGTATCCCAAAGTTGTTCGGCATTCATTTCACCCAAACCTTTATAACGCTGTACAGATGCGCCAGAACTGTATTCATTTAATAGCGCATCACGTTCTTGGTCATTCCAAGCATACCTCTTTTTAGCTCCTTTTTTGACCAAATAAAGCGGTGGAGTTGCAATATATACATGTCCTCTCTCAATAAGCTCTCTCATATATCTAAAGAAAAAAGTCAAAATCAAGGTTTCGATATGAGAACCATCAACATCAGCATCACACATGATTACGACTTTATGGTACCTCAACTTTTTTAAGTTGAGTGCTTTACTGTCTTCTTCTGTACCTACAGTTACACCAAGTGCAGTATAAATATTTCTGATTTCTTCGTTTTCGAACACCTTGTGTTGCATCGCCTTTTCTACATTGAGGATTTTTCCTCGAAGGGGAAGTATAGCTTGAAAATTTCGATCTCTACCCTGTTTAGCTGTTCCACCTGCAGAGTCTCCCTCTACAAGAAAAACTTCACACTTTTCTGGGTCTTGTTCTGAGCAATCTGAGAGCTTTCCGGGCAAACCGCCACCATGCATGACATTTTTTCGTTGCACCATCTCTCTTGCCTTCGCAGCGGCGTGTCTCGCCGTTGCAGCAATAACAACTTTTTCGACAATGCGCTTAGCATCATCTGGATGCTCTTCAAGGTAATCGGTCAGCATTTCTGAAACCGATTGAGAAACAGCAGAATTTACCTCTCGGTTTCCTAGCTTAGTCTTAGTCTGACCTTCAAATTGAGGTTCAGCAACTTTCACAGAGACAATAGCTGTCAATCCTTCTCTAAAGTCATCTCCTGAGATTTCAAACTTCAATTTATCTAACATTCCTGATTGCTCAGCATATTTTTTTAAAGTAGAGGTTAAACCTCTTCTAAATCCTGATAAATGAGTACCTCCTTCGTGAGTATTGATATTATTTACATAGGAATGGAGATTTTCAGAAAAACCTGTATTGTAGACCATGGCAATTTCTACAGGAATGCCATTTTTTTCGCCTTCCATCGAGATCACCTTCTGAATTAAGGTCTCTCTTGTTGCCTCTAAGAATAGTATAAATTCTTCAAGTCCTTTTTCAGAATAAAAAGTCTCATTCACAAATTCACCCTCAGCGTCTTTTTGGCGATGATCAGTAAGTGAAATCGTCACTCGCCTGTTCAAATAAGCCAACTCTCTTAACCTATTGGCTAAAGTTTCATAATTGAATTCTGTAGTTTGGGTAAATATTACAGAATCTGGGTGAAAAGTAACACTAGTTCCGTTTTTATCACTGTTGCCAACTGCTTTAACAGGATAGAGTGCCTTACCTCGTTCGTACTCTTGCTCCCATATCTTGCCATCTCTGTAAACAGTAGCCTTCAAGGCTGCGGAGAGCGCATTTACGCAAGAGACCCCAACACCGTGTAAACCTCCTGAAACTTTATAAGAATCCTTGTCAAACTTACCACCAGCACCAATTTTTGTCATTACGACCTCCAATGCTGAAACGCCTTCTTTTTTGTGCATACCTACAGGAATACCTCTACCATTATCTTGGACAGTAACAGAATTATCCTCGTTAATAACAACATCTATTTTATTACAATATCCACCCATTGCTTCATCGATGGAATTGTCGACAACTTCGTAGACCAAATGATGTAATCCTCTTACGCCAACATCACCGATATACATCGAGGGACGCATACGAACATGTTCCATACCCTCAAGGGCCTGTATGCTGTCCGCAGAATAATTTTTATTCGTATTTTTTTCGCTCATAAACTCGTGTTCATTTAACTGGAAAGTAACCTTACAAATATAAGGTTTCACCCTGTTTTTATAAGCCCTGAAAGGACCTTGAACACTTTAAGTTATCAACAATTAAGTGTGAACAAAAAATCAGTCGTACGCCTGCTCGTGAACGCTTGCGATAGCTCTTCCAGAAGGTTCATTCATTGCCTTAAATGCCTCGTCCCATTCTAGTGCAATTTGGGTAGAACAAGCAACTGAAGGCTCTTGTGGAACGCTCAAAGCTGCAGCATCTGAAGGGAAGTGATTCTCGAAAATACTTCTGTAATAGTACTCCTCCTTTGTTTGGGGCGTTTGAATCGGAAATCTAAAATGTGCATTCTCCATTTGATCATCGCTGACCTCTTGATCAACAACTTCTTTTAAGGTGTCTATCCAACTGTATCCAACACCATCCGAGAATTGCTCTTTTTGTCTCCATGCAACTTCTTGTGGAAGGTAATCTTCAAATGCCTTCCGAACAACATATTTCTCAATTTTACCATTCCCAGCCATTTTATCTTTTGGATTCAAGCGCATAGCAACATCTATAAATTCTTTGTCTAGGAAAGGAACACGACCTTCAATACCCCAAGCTGCAAGAGACTTATTTGCCCTAAGACAATCATACATATGCAGTTTGCTGAGCTTTCGCACGGTTTCTTCATGAAAATCTTGAGCACTTGGTGCTTTGTGAAAATAGAGATATCCTCCAAAGAGCTCATCAGCGCCTTCTCCAGACAAAACCATCTTAATACCCATTGATTTGATAACACGTGCCATCAAATACATAGGTGTTGAAGCGCGAATTGTTGTGATATCATAGGTTTCAAGATGGTAAATAACATCCCTAATAGCGTCTAAACCTTCTTGTATGGTAAATTTTATTTCGTGATGGACTGTACCAATCTGATCAGCCACTTTTTGAGCAGCAGCTAAATCAGGAGATCCCTCTAGACCTACAGCGAATGAATGTAATTGAGGCCACCATGCAGCCTGCTCATCATTACTCTCTACTCGCATCTCGGCATATTTTTTGGCAACTGCCGAAGTCACTGACGAATCTAGCCCCCCAGATAACAGTACGCCATAAGGTACATCAGACATCAACTGACGCTTAACAGCAGCTTCTAAAGCAGCTCTTAATTCTTCAATTGAGGTTGTATTTTCTGCAACAGCATCATAGCTCATCCAATCTCTGTTATACCATTGTTCCGGTTCTTCAAGATTATTAGTCAACAAATGACCGGGAGGAAAAAGTTCAATTTTTGAGCATACTCCCTCAAGTGATTTTAATTCTGAACCTACGTAAAACGTTCCGTATTGATCCCAACCCATATAAAGCGGTATAATACCCATATGATCTCTTGCAATCAAGAATTCATTTGTTTTAGAATCGTATAGGGCAAAAGCAAAAATCCCATTGAGTTGGTCTAAAAATGCTTTACCGTGTTCTTTATAGAGCGCGAGAATAACCTCACAATCCGATTCTGTTTTAAAACTGTAGGGAACACTTAAACTTTTTCTTAGCTCCTTGTGGTTATAAATTTCTCCATTAGCTGCCAAAACCACAGTTTCGTCTTCGCTAAGCAGCGGCTGTTTACCCGACGCGGGATCAACAATTGCTAATCTTTCATGCGCGAGGATAGCCTTCTCATCTGCATAAATTCCGCTCCAATCCGGACCTCGATGTCTAATTTTCTTAGACATGCTTAATAATTGTCCTCTCAATTCATCCGTTGGTTGCTTTAAATCAAAAGCACAAACAATACCACACATAGTTAAAGTTTTAAAATTTTAGTCAAATTAAATTATTCTATTTCAAAACGTAAACTTATAGTTAAATATTGTTTACAGATTATAACTAAATATGAAAAATAAATTAAAAAAAGTAATAAAAAACTATTGTCAGATTAACTTCTGAAACAATTCGTAATTTTTAATGTACTTGTACTCCTGCCACAAAAGTCTTTTCGGCTTGAATATTGAGCAATTCATCGGAAGAGGCCTTTAAGATATCATTCGACAAAATGACAAAGTCGGCCCATTTACCAGATTCTAAGCTCCCTTTTTCTTCCTCCTCGAAATTGGAATAGGCTGGCCATAAAGTCATCCCTTTAAGAGCTTCTACTGGAGACAGCTTTTCAGATTCCATAAATCCTCCTTGAGGGTATCCTGCAATATCTTGACGAGTAACCGCAGCATAAAAAGTAAGAAAAGGGCTTACTTGCTCCACAGGGAAATCTGTACCTAATGGTAGTACTCCAGATTTTTCTAATAGGGTTTTAAAAGCATAAGCACCCTCTATTCGCTCACTACCTAATCTATCTTCGGCCCAATACATATCACTTGTAGCATGAGTTGGTTGAACTGAAGGCAAAATTTGGGAACCAAAATTTTCGATATCATCTAAATCAATTACCTGTGCATGTTCAATTTTCCATCGTCGATCGCTTTCTCCCTGAAGCACCTTTTTGTAAACTCTCAAAACGACAGCGTTTGCAGAATCTCCTATGGCATGTGTATTCATTTGATACTCACTTGCTGCAATACGCTGTGCCAACTGCTCAATTGCAGCTACAGGAGTAACCATTGCTCCAAAATGATTGTGTTGATCCGAATATTCTTCTTTTAATGCTGCTCCTCTAGAACCTAATGCTCCATCTGCGTATACCTTTACAGACCTAACATTAAGTCGATCTGTTTTTAGAATTCCCTTGTCTAAAAAGTGATTGACATCTTTCGGGCTGTTACTCACCATTGCATAAACACGAATCTTTAAATCTCCCGACTGTTGTAAACTATCAATCAGTTCAATAGTGCTTCTACTAAGTCCAGCATCGTTGACCGTAGTTAAGCCATAACTAAAGCATATCTCTTCTGCCCTTTTTAAGGCTTGTATTTGTTCTGCTCTATTCAATTCAGGAATTACTCGATCCACACGTTGCATAGGATTATCGACAAGCACTCCTGTGAGTCTTCCATTTTTCCTGACAATAGCACCTCCGTTTGCAGGTGTCTTTAAATTAATTTCAGCTAAATCCAATGCCTTTTGATTCACCAAATAAGCATGCCCATCTACACGCTCTAAAACAACAGCTTTTTCAGGAAATAAGAGGTCTAATTTATCTTTGGTTGGAAAATCTTTTACAGACCAATCATTTTGATCCCAACCTCGACCTAAAATAAATTGCATTTCAGGGTTCTCTTGCTCAAAAGCCTGAACTTTAGAAATAATCTCATCGTAACTCAGTGTTCCAACCAAATCAACGCGCTGTTGATTTAATCCCAATCCATAAAAGTGACAATGCGCATCTATAATTCCAGGGATGAGGGTCTTTTGATTAGCATCTATAATCTCTTTAGCTTCATAAACCTCCAAATCGTTCTCATCTAAACCTACAGCAACTATTTTTTGGTCTTTTACCACCAAATAAGTGGCATTTGGATTTTCATCATCCATGGTATAGATGTTGGCGTTGTGCACAATTAAGTCTACTGTTTCAGTATTAGAACAGGAGATTACTAAAATCATCAATAGTAAGGTGAATATGACTCTCATGGCTTGAAATTTTAAAGCTTGAATTTAATCAATTTGAGTCAAAACAAATTCAACTCTTCGGTTTAATCTTCGACCTTCAGTAGAAGTATTTGTTGCCCTTGGATACTGACTACCTTGAGATTTTACCTCAAGTCGATTATTGCCAAGACCTAAATTTTCTAAATACAAAGCTATTCCTCTAGCCCTGTTTAGCGCCAGCTGTTGATTGTACGCGTCACTACCTTCACTATCAGTATTTCCAATGATAGTTATCTTATAAGTAGGATGCTCATCTAAAAACACTTTTAATCGCTTTACACTCTCACGAGATTTTTCATTTAAAAATGCAGAGTCAAAGGCAAAATATACATTTTCAAAAGTGTAAAGAACTTCTGTTTTATATGTTTTAGGAGGTGGATCGAGTTGAACTAATGAGAAATCGTCAATGTAATAGTATGAGCCCCGTTTAGTACCCCATGAAATAGCCTCTCTCTTTAGTGTTGATCGATTTGTTTTGAGATTTCCAAAAATTAAAAACCGCTCAAATCCTTTGGCTTTGAATTTAAATTTGATCTGAAACCACTGATCTCTATTTAGAATAAAACTAGGTTTACGCGTCTGAAGGGAATGCATACGATTCTCCTTATATTTTGCTATTTCCCCTTTTAGTAAATTGGTTTTTTTATTTATAAGCACTTCTTTTTCATTGAGCAAAATCTCAAAATCTCGAACGGCATAATCAGAACTCTCCGCAAGAGATAACCAAAAAGACAACTCATAGACGTGATCTTTTTCTAGCTCGTATTTAAATGGAACTTGGAGATATTCACGGTAATCAGAAGGAGCAATTAGATACAATCCCGCATACGCTTGGCCGTCATATGGTTGTTGTTCTCCATTGAAATTCTTAGGTATACCCATAGACTCGCTACAACTGTTGAAATAATCCGTACTGCCAGCTGTAGCAGAATTCCAATGCTTTACATCGTAAGCAAAAGTTCCTAAATCTTCAGGGCATTTCAAGAATTCTTCAAAACTTGGGTTTAGAATTAAGTTTTGACTTTGAACCATATACAATCCCACCCAATACACGAGCATAGTACAAAACAGATTTCGAATTACTGCCGACTGTTGATTCATTGGTTGATTTGTTTCAAGTCTAAACTGTATCACTTGAAGCTAACGTAAATTAATACGATAAACGTATATTTGAGATATCAAATCCTTCTGATATGAATGACCATATACTCGAGATGAAAGATGCTCAAATCTTTCAAGGAAACAGTATCATTCTCAAAGATATTAGTTTAAAGGTACACAAAGGTGAATTTGTCTACATTATCGGAAAAACGGGAAGTGGCAAGAGTAGTCTTTTAAAAACTTTATACGGTGAATTGTCTTTGACGAAAGGGCAATCTGAAATAGTTGGTTTCAATTTGAGGCAACTCAAAGAGAAGGACGTCCCCTATCTCAGAAGAAAATTAGGAATCATATTTCAAGATTTTAAATTGTTATCTGACCGCAGTGTCAGCAGCAATTTAGCCTTTGTATTAGAGGCTACAGGATGGTCTAGTAAATCTAAGATTGAGAAAAAAATAAAAGAAGTTCTTGAAAAAGTGGGCATGGAGAATAAAGCGCATAAATTTCCACACGAATTGTCAGGTGGTGAGCAACAAAGGATTGCAATCGCAAGGGCTTTGCTCAATAATCCTGAACTAATTTTGGCAGATGAACCAACGGGAAATTTAGATCCAGAAACCAGTGAAGAAGTAATGAACTTATTACAAGAGATTCATCTCAGTGGTAATACTATTATTATGGCCACACATGATTATACGCTCATTTATAAATATCCCAATAAAACGCTGAAATGCGATAATGCGACTATTTTTGAAGTAATGAATAACTAATTATGATTAGATTAGGAATAGATATAGGTGGCAGCGGAATCAAAGGTGCATTAGTAAACACCTCAACAGGTGAAATGGTGTCAGAACGTCATCGCATACCTACACCCAGTTCAAGATCTCCTCTAGCCATGACCGAAACCATCGCCCTTATAATTGAGCATTTTAATTATCAAGGGGCAGTGGGATGTGGTTTTCCCACCATAGTAAAAAATGGAATCTGTACATCACCAGGTAATTTATCCTCCTCATGGGTAGGTGTAGATATAAAGGCGCTTTTTACCCACAGAACCTCTTGCGATTTCACCATTATAAATGATGCAGATGCCGCTGGATTCGCTAGCATTAAGGAACTGAGTGAGGAACAACAAAAAGGTTTAGTTTTAATGATTACAGTAGGAACCGGTTTAGGAAGTGGAGCCTTCTTTAACGGTCAACTTATCCCAAATTTTGAATTGGGACAAATTCCTTACAAGGAATATACTAAAATTGAAACTTGGGCTGCTTCTTCTGCTAAAGATCGAGAAGGGTTAAACACCAAAAAGTGGGCAAAACGCTTTAATCGCTTTCTCGAAGTAGTTGAACTCATAACCGCTCCTAATCTAATTCTTGTAGGAGGAGGAATCTCGAAAAATTGGGAAAACTTTAAAAAGCATATCACCATCGAAACTCCGATTGAAGCCTCAGAATTAAAAAATCAAGCCGGAATCATCGGAGCAGCCATAGCCAGTGTGAACCAAATACACTAAATCGTCTTGTTTCGTTTGCGATCGACCTCTCTTAAATATATTTTTCTCAACCGAAGTGCATTAGGAGTAACCTCAACATATTCATCCTTTTGAATATATTCCAACGCCTCTTCTAATGTGAATTTTATGGCAGGGACAATCTTTGTTTTGTCATCGGAACCAGCTGCACGAACATTTGAAAGCTTTTTTGTCTTTGTTACATTAACTGTCATATCCTCTCCTCTTGTATTTTCACCAATGACCTGGCCTTCGTAAATGGGCTCACCCGGATCGATGAAAAACTTACCTCTTTCTTGAAGTTTATCTATTGAATAAGGAATAGCAGTTCCATTTTCCATAGAAACCAAAGATCCATTAATACGACCAGGAATTGCTCCTTTCAAAGGCTGAAACTCTAGAAATCGATGCGACATAATAGCCTCACCAGCTGTTGCCGTTAACAGTTGATTTCTAAGACCAATGATACCTCTTGAGGGAATTACAAATTCACAAATCATTCGTGTTCCTTTAGCTTGCATACTAATCATTTCTCCCTTACGCATGCTCACTAGCTCGACTGCCTTTCCTGATATGTCTTCAGGTAAATCAATTGTGAGTTGCTCTATCGGCTCGCATTTTTGTCCATCAACATCTTTAATAATTACCTGAGGTTGACCAATCTGCAACTCATAACCCTCTCTTCTCATGGTTTCTATTAAGACAGATAAATGAAGAACCCCTCTTCCAAATACCATAAACCGGTCAGCGCTTTCTGTTTCTTCAACACGAAGTGCAAGATTCTTTTCAAGCTCTTTTTCTAAGCGTTCTTTAATATGTCTTGAAGTGACGAACTTTCCATCTTTACCGAAAAATGGACTATCATTAATAGTAAAGAGCATACTCATTGTAGGCTCATCAATGGCAATAGTTTTTAAGCCCTCTGGAGCTTCTATATCAGCAACAGTGTCTCCAATTTCAAAATTGTCCATTCCCACAATAGCACATATGTCACCTGTTTGAATAGTAGCCACTTTTTTACGTCCTAAACCTTCAAAAATAAAAAGTTCCTTAATTCTCGATTTAGCTACACTCCCATCTCTGCGAACTAAACTTATTTGCTGCCCTTCATTTAGGTTGCCTCGTTGCAATCTACCAATAGCAATTCTTCCCGTAAAAGAAGAGTAATCTAAAGAAGTGATAAGCATTTGAGTATTACCTTGCTTGGGTTCGAAGGAAGGTATATGTTCCAACACCATGTCTAGTAAAGGTTCAATATTTGAAGTGGGTTTTTGAAAATCTTCAGACATCCAATTGTGTTTAGCCGAACCGTATACTGTTGGAAAATCTAATTGCCATTCTTCAGCTCCCAACTCAAACATTAAATCAAAAACTTTTTCATGTACTTCTTCAGGTGTACAATTTTCCTTATCGACTTTATTGACAACTACACAAGGCTTTAAACCCAAGTCAATGGCTTTTTGCAGAACAAACCTAGTTTGAGGCATAGGCCCTTCGAAGGCATCTACAAGCAACAAAACACCATCTGCCATATTGAGTACGCGCTCAACCTCTCCTCCAAAATCAGCGTGCCCAGGAGTATCAATAATGTTTATTTTATGTTCTTTATAGGTGACAGAAACATTTTTTGAAACAATAGTAATGCCTCTTTCCCGTTCCAAATCATTGTTATCCAAAATTAAATCTCCCTTATTTTCATTATCTCTGAAGAGTTGACAATGGAACATGATTTTATCTACAAGGGTAGTTTTGCCATGGTCAACATGGGCAATAATTGCAATATTTTTGATTTTTGACATAGGAATCTGCGGATTTTAAGTCTTTCAGCGCGCAAATATACTTGTATTTTAAGCAATGGTTTTAACTTTGAACAAAGTTTACTTAAAATGGAATCTTCAAAAATCTCCAAACTCAAAAATTCTGCTTCAAATCAATTTTTTTTATTGGCTGGACCATGCGCAATTGAAAGTGAGGCAATGGCACTAGAAATAGCAGAACACATCTGTGAACTCACAGAAAAATACGACATCCCTTTTATTTTTAAAGGAAGTTTTAAAAAAGCCAATCGAAGTAGGTTAGACTCTTTTACAGGAATCGGAGATGAGAAAGCCCTAAAAATATTGCGTAAGGTTGGTGAAACCTTTGACATTCCAACAGTAACAGATATACACAAAGAAGAAGATGCAGCATTAGCAGCAAGTTATGTAGATGTCTTACAGATACCTGCTTTTTTAGTAAGACAAACAGATCTAATCGTAGCAGCTGCACAAACTGGCAAAGCGGTTAATCTCAAAAAAGGCCAATTCATGAGCCCAGAAAGCATGCAATTTGCAGTGCAAAAGGTTCAAGAAAGTGGCAATGACAAAGCCTTAATTACGGAACGCGGGAGTATGTTTGGTTATCAAGATCTAGTCATTGATTACAGAGGTATTCCCACCATGCAAAATTACGCTCCAGTCGTATTAGATGTAACGCACTCGCTCCAACAACCCAATCAATCGAGTGGAGTAACTGGAGGAAGACCAGCCCTTATTTCAACTATGGCTAAAGCTGGCATAGCTGCAGGAGTTGATGGATTATTTATTGAGACGCACCCAGAACCAACATTGGCTAAAAGTGATGGAGCCAATATGCTTCCTCTTGAACAATTAGACGCATTGCTACGACAATTAACTTCTATACGCAAGGTAATCACGGAATCAAACTAGAGTCAAATAGTCTAGGAAAACAAAAAAGTAACCTTTGCGTATCATTTAAAAATAAAATGTTACCTTTGCGTTACAATCTAATTTAAAAATATCCTATGACAAGCTTTATCAACCTATCGTTATTTTCTGATCCACAGTTATTGATTCCAACAATAGCAATACTAACTCCCTTAGTAATTGTATGGATTGCCATTTTCTTCAATAGCAGAAATAAAAAAAACAAATACAACACTATTATTGAAGTTTCAAAAAATATCAAAGACACTGAAGACGTTAAGGAATTACTCGATTCACTTCAAGAAAAAAAATCATCAACTGACCTTAGACGAAGCGGCGTAGTTGCCATTTTTGTCGGAATTGGTCTTTTTTGCTTAGGCTATTTTGGTTTGAATCTCAAGGTTTTATACGGAGTTGGGTTACTGGTATCCTTCATCGGTATAGGTCATATTATCGCAGGTTACATCTATCCGAACCAAAGCGAAGAAATCAACAAAACAGTTGAAAGTTTTGAAAAAAAATAAGCGTTGGGAAAAAATCATCAAAAGTTATTGAACAATCTGCAAAGCCTCAGAAAAGCCAAAGGCTTCACCCAACAAGAATTGTCTGAACGTGCTGATGTATCCAGAAAAAGTATTAATGCCATTGAAAACGGAATTTATGTTCCTTCAACTGTACTCGCATTGAAAATTGCCTTAACCTTAGAATGCAGTGTAGAGGACCTCTTTCAATTACCCTAATATTTTTGTGGTAATTTGCTGAAAATCAACTTATCTTAACTAGATAATTGCTCTTAGCAGGATACAATCATTTCTAGATTCCATTTTTATGAAAAATTTCTTTTTTCTTTTAGGTCTTTTTAGCACGCTATTAATCACAGCTCAAAACCACAGCCACGCTGGAAACGAACCCTTTGAATACCCAAATATAGAGGGTTATTTGACCCTAAAAACTGATTTACACATGCACTCGGTGTTCTCGGATGGCTCAGTTTGGCCTGATATTCGAGTTCAAGAGGCTTTAATGGATGGCTTAGATGCAATTGCAATAACAGAGCACCTTGAGTATCAACCGCATTCTTCTGATATTCCGCATCCCGATCGCAACAGAGCCATTGTACTTGCGCAACAAGAAGCTAAAGATCACAATTTAATCATCATACCCGGGTCTGAAATTACCAGAAGTGCTCCAATAGGTCACAACAACGCCATTTTTATTGGTGATGCAAATGAACTGCTTCAAGACGATGCCTTACAATCGTTTAAAACGGCAAAGAAGCAAGGGGCTTTTGTTTTTTGGAATCATCCCGCTTGGTATGCACAATCACCAGATGGAAACCCAGTTTTACGAGACTTCCAAAAAAAACGCATTGCTCAAAACGAACTTCACGGCATAGAAGTCATCAACTTTGGTGCATACGCTGAAGAATCACTTGCCTTAGCCTTGGAGTACAATTTAGCTATTTTAGCCACTTCAGATGTACATGGCCTAATTGAATGGGATTATGCAAACAAAGGTTTAAAAAGACCGTTAACCCTGGTCTTTTCCAAAGAGCGAAGTCTAAACGGCATGAAAGAAGCCTTATTCGCTCGAAGAACCGTTGCAGCCTATAATGACCTATTGATTGGAAAAGAGGACTTTTTAATACCGCTTATTCAGGCTATGGTTGAAATTCAAAATATTTCCTATATCAACAATACTAGTATTTTACGACTAGAATTAAGCAACAACTCTAGCAGTGATTTAATCCTTGAAAATCAAATGGAATTCACATTTTATGAAAGCTCTCCTGTGATTCACTTAAAAGGTGGACAAACTAAAATCATTCAAGTTAAAACACTTGAAAAGCTAGAAAAATTAGAACTTAAATTTAAAGTTTTAAGTGCCTATTCCGCACCCAAGGTTCATCCTGTAGTTCATTGGGATGTCGATATCAAAAAAACTTAAAATTAAGCTTAAGAGTTACGAACTGTGCATTTTTTTTCTAATTTCGCCATTCGTTTCTTTGAAATTATGGGGCCGACCGGATTAGACAGCGAGATCAATTGGTTGGTAAGCATGTCGAGCTATGAAATTAATGCTCGTTAATATCTATTTCAACCTTTTTAAATGGCGAAAATAACTACGCTTTAGCTGCTTAATAATTCGAAGTATAGTAGAATCAAGCCCAGTCCCGCTAGGCGGGAGAGCTAAATGTCTCTTAATAGCCCTTGTTGATGGCGATTAGATTAGAGGCACCATTAAAGTCAACATAGAATACAAATAACTTTGGTTTGTATTTAAATCTTAAAAAGTTAAGGAATCAATAGGCAGTTTTCGGTCAGTTGTTTCTCGAAAATCAATCGAAAACTAAACATGTAGAAAGCTAATTAATGACTTGTTTGGACGAGGGTTCGAATCCCTCCGGCTCCACTTTTATCAAAAATTTAAAAATTCGGCTTGTGCTAAATCCGAAAAGTTCGCGTCTATTTATAAGCTAGGTTTCATATACGAGGCCGTTAGCCAATGCGAAAAAAAGGTAGTTTTTTAATTATTTTAATTTTTAGTTAGGATTTTCTGATTTTAAGATGTGTCATATAAAAACATTATAACATTATGAGAAAAATAATCTTACTCTCCTCCGCTTTATTAATCTTCGCTTGTAGTAGTGATGATAATTCTGAAGACATCCCTTTACCAGCTTACACAGTTGAAGGCAAATAGTTATGGTCACCAGATCCTGATGATAGAACGTACGCAAATACCATGTTTGAATTTGTAGATGGTAATGTGTATACATCTTATGCAAACTGCGGCAGTGCAGATAACCTTTGTGCTGATGCAGATTTCAATGCGTTAGATGATACAGATAGAATTCCAGGTGTTGATACTTACACCTTTGATGGAAATACTTTAACATGGGACGAAATCTCACGGGCAGTATCATTTGAATGTGATGGCGGTATAATGCTAAATGAAAATAGTTATAAACTTTGGAGATTAAACACAGATTGCCAATAAAAATTAAAAAAAGTAATTGTCTTCAAAATACGAAAATGATACTGTTATTAGTGATTGCATAATTCTGAGTCACAAACAAAACAGTTCGATTTTACGCTTCTCTGCTCCACTTTTTTAATCTATAATTTTCTCAGTTTTTTTGGAAAAGATTTTACCAAAGAAATTATAAATGCCGGAAAAGACACCAATAATGCAAGGATCAAGACCTTTACTTGCAGGAATTCATAATTGGGCAGTTCCTTTGCCCATATAGCTTCCATTCTCCAAATATATGCTCTGTACATGATACAAAAAGTATATCCCCAAGCGCCACATAATAAACCTATTCCGTTTTTTGATTTTAGATTTACTATACCGGCAGTGAATAACAAGAAAACACTTATATAATCTGCTGTGAGTGCAAGATTTGATTGTTCGTGTGTAATATGATACCAAGTCTCGTAAATGAAGTATACAAAGCCAAATACAATTGCTAACCAGCTTAAAAATTTATTCATAAAAAATGAAATAATATGTAGACAATCCCATCTTCAAGAATAGTTTTATCCTAATGACGGTACTAATTTTTTTTAGGTTTCTTCATCTCGATTACAATAACACCATTGACGCCCTCTTCACCGTACATTTCTTTAGCAGACTCTCCTTTCAATACACTTATACTTTTAATATCATCTGGTGATAGGATGCCAAAAAGTTCTACTTCTTTTTTTTGCCCATCCACAACGAATATTGGCTGTTCTATTGCTTCTATAGAAACTGTATTTTTCATCTTTTTAATACCAGAATTTCCAATATCTACAGTATCCTCAAGAGAACCAATAACTTCATTAATTGTTTCAGCTATTGTTTTAGATACCATCTGAACACTTCCATTAAGCCCTTTAAGTTCAAGAATAGATTCAAGTTCTTTGTCAGAGAGAGCAAGCGAATCAAGAGATTCCATTGTAATGCTGGAAATAGATACTGTGTTATTCAGTTTATCGATGTCCCCTGGTTTAAATTCAAAACCTTCTACAATAACTTTTGTTTTAACATCAGAAGTAATGACCTGAGCATTTTTTTCTGATTCTCCATCACTGACTTTTTTTACAGTTATGGCAGTTGAAGGCGCGGTATAGTCAATTAAGGTTTTTGAGTCTATCGAAATTTTATCATCGATTATTTTATTTTCTTCTAAATCCATAATTAAAGAAGAGGGAGATATTCCTTTTGAACTAGAGAAAGCATAATCACTTTTATAACCAAAGTTATCTTTAATACTAATCTTTATTTTGGTGATATCTGATGAGGCATTGCGTTTAATTACCTTAAAATTCAATATTACTCCTGATAAATCTAACACATTACTTATTTTTTCAAAGGATTGATCAGTAGTCTTTGAATCAAAATAAAATGTATAAGTGGCGGTTTGATCGATTACGATTCCCTTGCTAGATTGCGCAACAACCTCAATATTAAAAAGGATTATAAATGATACCATTAGAGGCAAAATCGGGAACAACTTCCAAAGAGATTTAAGCGATGATTTTTTCTTGTTTAACATAATTATTCTTTTCTTGATTAGTGAATTATAAAAGGGGTTAATTAATGAAATTGGAGTAGACTTTGTAGCCATATTAAGCAAAAGATACTGATACCCTTTTTTACTATTTATTTTACTTACAGTTAGTTTGTCTGCTATATACTCTAGATTTTGGGCAATCTCTTCTTGATAGAACCAAGTAATGGGATTAAACCAATAAAAAATCGAATAAAGTTGAGCAAATAACATATCTAAAGAATGTCTTTGCAAACAGTGAACTTTTTCATGCTCAATAATGGTCGATAAATCTTGGCCTGAATGTAATTTAGGATTATAAACGATATAATTCAATAAAGAAAAAGGCGAACAATTTAATTCAACATGTACGTGCATTATACCATTTTCATGGTAAATCTTTCCTGATTTAAGAATACGAATCAATTTAATTAACTCATAAATCGTTTTGCAAAAAACAATAAGAACTCCAATTAAATAGACAAAAAATAAAACCAAAGGCCAATTCCAAAAAGAAACTTCTGGGTCACTAGTACCATTCGTACTTAAAAAAGTGGTAAGATTATTTTGAATTAAATTCACCTCATCAATTGCAACAACTCTTTTGATGACTACAAAAGGAAGCACTAGGCTGCAAATGAACCCAAAAAGTAAAAAAAATCGCTTGACTGCAAAAAAGGTTTCTTGACTTAGCAAGATTTTAAAACACAAGTAGAATAGAGATAAAACCAAACTGCTTTTAATAAGATACTCAAAAAACAGCTCCACTATTTTTGATTTTCTATGTGGTTAATGATCTCTTTTAATTCTTCGATACTAATTTTCTCTTCCGCAGCAAAAAAAGAAACCATATTCTTATACGAACTATTGAAGTAAGTATCAATAGCATTGGCCATAAATCCTTTTTGATACTCTTTCTTCTTAATAATAGGGTAATATTGATGTGTTTTACCATATGCCTTATGACCCACAAAACCCTTTTCTTCTAATTTTCTAATAATTGTTGACAGGGTATTGTAATGAGGCTTATCTTCTGAAATTTCATCTAAAACATCCTTTACAAAGGCTGTTTGAAGCCGCCATAAAACATGCATAACTTCCTCTTCTTTGTTTGTTAATTTTTTCATGATTATGGATTTGAGATCAAACTTATAACTATTTTTATAGTTAAGAAACTATTTTTATAGTTATTTAACTATATTTAACGTTTATAAATTCACTGGCTTAAATAACAGAGTCTATTAGAACTATGACAACTCTAAATTTTACTGCCTTTGTCTTCTAGACATTATATTTTTTTTAATCATTTCTAAATTTAATTTTAAATTATATCTTATACTCAAGTTGTACATCTAATACATATTTGGAAAATGAACCAGCTACTACTTTTAGTTATCGTTAAAGCCCTTGTTCTAATGCATCCCAGTGCATTCAATAAAGAAGAACCTAACACTAGCCATCACCTAGATGACCTTATTAAGGTCAGCACAGTTTCTTATTATAACCAAGCGGACAATATCATTTCAAATTCCGCAAAATTTAGTTGGAGTCAGAATAACACTTATTGCTATGACAATTTAGATGAATTAGTTTACAGAGGAAATGACAATAAGCAGGAAGTTGAAAAAATTAGAACCGAATACGCTAAAATAGAAAGAGAAAAAGCCTCTTATTACAAGTACACTAAACTAGCATCTAGCAACAAAACGCTCATCCCCGTCGAATTTGGAGATCATCTGAGTTTTATTCAAGGTGAACACAAAACCATTAAAGATCAATGGCCTATCGATGCTTTTAATCTTAGAAGAAATAAAGGTGGCGAAATCGTTCATTTCTACTTTGATCAAGATTTTGATTTAAGACTAATCACCTTAAACCAATTTGATCATTGGGATGGATTTTGGAATACTACACTCAGTTTTTATTTCGCAAAGAAGGCCAAAAGCCCCTTTTTTTTCTTTATGGATTCTACGAGCGACAATTATCAGGATTACGAAGAAACAATGACTACTTACACAGAAGACCGTGTTTATTACAAAATAGACAGCACCTATGACGACAGCGATTGCCCTTTAATCATTTGGGCGCTGCATAAAAAAACAGAAGTGCTCGAGAGTCAAGTAGAAAAAATTAAACCAGAAAACACAAGGAATAAACCAATGGCGACTGAGTCAATTCAAAAATTTGCCATTGAAATTCTTACAAATCAATACGGCACAAAACTTGACCAATTCGACATTTTATTTCCCGTTGAACAAGAAATGAAATAATAACTACTGTTTAGGAATAATGAGCACTATAATACGCCTCTCTATTGGCTTTATTCATTCCAACCGTTTGATTCATAAAGCTGTTTCGTTCCTCACGGGTTTTAAAAACCCAAATGCAAACCGTATCACTACTGTGATAAATAGCCTTTAATTCGTCATCAATTTCGCAAATTTCGGTTGGAATTTCGGTTGGAATACAAATCATACTTAATTTATTTTAATCCACTAAAATAAGTTTTTACAAAGATTTCGGATAAACTACGTCGAGGACAAGTCAAGGATTATTTGCTATATTAAAAGAGTTTTAAGCGCTACCCTCATGAAAAATTTATGGCGAACAGTTAAGGGGCTTACCCTTATTGTAATTGTATTAAGTCTTTTGATTTCTGTACTTTTTGGATATCGCGATATCCCTACAGAGGAACTCAAAGTCAAATATGCACAAAAACCTTCTTCTTTTACTTCAATAAATGGAATAGACACCCATTTTAGAGACGAAGGAAATAAGACTGACAGTATACCAATTGTTTTAATCCATGGAACCGGAGCAAGTCTCCACACTTTTGATGAGTGGACCAATCGTCTAATACAAGACTTCAGAGTTGTGCGCATGGATTTACCAGGTTACGGGCTAACAAATCCTTTTTTAGATCATGACTACTCTATCGATCACTATGTGGAATTCATCAATGCCTTTTTAGAAAAGCAGAAAATTAAACGTTGTATTATCGGTGGAAATTCTCTTGGTGGACATATTGCTTGGCAATACGCCCTTCAACACCCACAAAAAGTTGATCAATTGATTTTAATTGATGCTGGAGGATTACCGAGTCGTTCAAAGAGCACTCCTATTGCCTTTAAACTTGCCGAAATTCCAATAGTTAAAAACCTCTTTAAATACATCACTCCAAAATTTGTGGTTCGCTCGAGTGTAGAAAATGTATATGCGAATCCCGAAAAAATATCAGATGAACTTATCGAAAGGTATTTTGAACTCAGCCTAAGAGAAGGAAATCGCCAAGCGTTTATTGACCGTTTTAAAAAACAGAAATCGAGCTCATCTTATGAACATATTTCAAAGGTTACTCAAGAAACCTTGATTTTATGGGGAGAAAAAGACTTCTTAATACCCGTTGACAACGCCTATTTATTTGAAAAAAAACTACCAAATAGCACATTAGTACTTTTTGAAAATCTTGGGCACGTACCTATGGAAGAAGATGCAGAGCAAAGTCTTGCTCCTGTATTGAATTTCTTAGTCCAAAAAAATTAAGGCTTTTCTATATCTACAGGCTTAACTTTCACCATTACCTCATTTCTCCGATTGTAAAATTTATAAGGCGAATCGTAAGACAGTACAAGAATATCTCCCATGATCTCAATTTGCTCCTTATTCAGAATAGAAAACAATTTTTGTTTGGCCTTAGTGACCTTGGACTCATTTGAATATCCACTATAACGTATAGCTGCAAAATAAGCTTGTTCTGATTGATATACCTTTACCCCATTAGCGCTAGGTTGAGGAGCAGTTTCTTTGTACTTATCAGGTAACACAAATTCCATGGTTTGCACATCATCTTGAGTTTCCATGTAAACAGGAGTGGTCATCGCAATTTTTTCACGAGAATCATTATCTCCTGATATGTAGCGAAAAAGTGCATTAAAATTTCCGTTATTGCGTAGAGGACCACTTACTTTTACTTTCATCGCAGGGGGATAATAACGTATCTCAACGTCTTGATGCACTGAAATCAGTTCATAGGGCTGAGTTTGATAGGATTGCGCCATAATGAAAGTCATTAAAATAAAATGAAATAGCATTTTTTATTTAAAAATACGTCAGTTCTAAGAATCAAACCTAAGCAAATGAATAACTTATGTCAAAAAATGCGTAATGTTGTGAAATGGATAAACTTCGTTTTTTTCTAATCAAACTCCCTTTAATAGCAATTGTGAGCTTTGTCATGTGCTGTATTTTAGCAGCAATAAACTTTCCTGGGTCCGAAAAAGAAGTTGTTGGGTTTCAGTCCAACTATTATTCTTTCACGCATAACTTTCTCAGTGAACTTGGAGGTTTAAAAACTAACCCTTATGAAACCAATCCCGATATAATTCACCAGGACAATACCATAGCCATGCTGTTTTTTAATGGAAACTTAATTTTTATTGGGGTAATCATCATCTTGTTCTATTATCATTTTAAAAAAGTCTTTGTCTTAAAACAAGACACTTTGAGGGCAAGGCGCTTTGCGGCAATTACGACTCCTGTAGGTGTAGTGTCAGGATTTCTATTTGCTGGAGTTGGTGCTGTTCCATTTGACCTTAATTTTGGAGTACACGTATTCTTTGCACATTACGCTTTTCTATCACTCTTCTTTCTTGCTATATTCCATAGCTTATGCATATACAATTCAAAGTTCCTCAACAACTATTACTTATATGGATATATTTTATTTTGCCTTCTACTCTTAATATATCTCTATATTATATTTTTTGGACCACTTATAGCTCCTGGTGTAAAGTATAGTAAAAACGAATTATTGCTTCAGGTTGTAGCACAAAAATCAATTGTAATGAGTTTTATAATCGCTTTTATTCATCAAGTTTACGGGTTTTCAAAACTACTTAGGCCTAGGCAATAATTTATCAATTTGAATTCATAATGCTCATCATTGAGAGAGCAGCCTGTTTTCCAACAATTCGAATTCGATTTCTGGGAGTATCGTCTCCTATTTCAAAGACTACACCTACCGCTTTGTGTTTGTTCAAAAACCAACCTTTCGAAACAGGCTGAGTGCTGTTGCTTGGTTTCTCATTAACCTCATAATCAGATATATTAGCTTCTAAGCCACTAAACCAACTCTCTAAAAAATTGGGCAAATGAGTAGCAGTACGCTCTTCGTTGGTATAAAAAACGTCGTAATAGGTGGAATGAAAATCCAAACCAAGGACTAATTCAGATTTATTTGCCTTTAAGGTTTTCGAGATAAAATCAACGGTAGTTTTAATTTCTTTTTGATGGTACTTAGACCAATCTCTGTTGAGATCGACCCCACCTGAGTTATGTCTCCAATGTCCGAGGTCCACACCATCCGGATTCATTAGTGGAAATGCCAAAACACGATATTTATCTAAAAAATCCGCAGATTCTTGTCCAGATTCTAATAAGGTTGAAATAAAGGATTGGAAGGCAAAATAACCAGTAACTTCTGGCGGATGCTGCCTCGTTATAAATACCACAACAGGTTTGTGTTCAGCACTTCCTTTACAGATATCAATAACCTTAAAAGGCCTCTTTAATGCTGTTTTGCCAATTTCTTTGAATTTAACATAGGACTCTTTACCTTCTACCAAATTATCAACCCAGGCATAAACCTCATCACTACTATGTAATTCCTGAGCTGATATCAATTTTGGCGATGAATTCACATCGAGCTTAATTGAGCTTAATTCATCGGTTTGCTGAAATGAAATAGAGTCTGCAGCAACCCAGGAAGCATCTTCTTTAATTTTTGGAATATATCGGTGTTTATATCCATCTGGATAATCAAATTGCAGTGTCAGAGATTGTTGGGTATCACTCCAAATCTCAAACGCATAAAATGGACTTGGATTGATTGGGGTATTTTCTGGCCAAATTCCAATCTGATAGGTACTGTCGTTGAGTTGTTCAACTGAGTTCAAGCGAGCTCCATTAAATTCATTTGAGAAATAAACCCCTACCTCATCAAAAGAATACGTTTTTTTTTCTTGCAAGAAAATGGGTTTAGATCGAGTATCTACATAGTTTTCAAAAGAAACCTTTGGAGTAATCGCGCAAGAGACTAAGACCAAACTAAGGCCTAGATTGAGCAGGTGATTTATAGTTCTCATAAGAAAGTTTTACCAAACAAGTTAGCTCAAAAATAAACGCTAACTTAGAATCATTGACAAAACAAGCAAGATGAAAAACAGTACACTTTTTTTTTACGCTTTATTATTAGGTGCATTTCAACTGCACGCTCAAGAGCAAAACATTATCGATCAAATTATTGAAGAGGCCAACACCAACTCACAACTCGAACAATTAGGTCAAGAATTAATGGATGGAATAGGTCCTCGTTTGGTGGGAACTCCTCAAATGAAACAAGCCAACGACTGGGCCGTTGCCAAATACCAAAAATGGGGTATTGAGGCAAGAAACGAAGCTTATGGCACATGGCGCGGTTGGGAAAGAGGTATTACGCATATCGACATGATAGCACCTCGCGTTCAAAGTTTAAAAGGAACACAACTCGCTTGGAACCCCTCAACACCAAAAAAAGGAGTCACAGCAGAGGCTATTATTTTACCTATGGTTAGTGACTCATTAGAATTCGCACAATGGTTACCCAATGTTAAAGGGAAATTTGTATTGGTTTCTAAATTGGAGCAAACAGGAAGACCGGATTACAATTGGGAGGAATTTGCTACCGAAGAATCCTTTGAAAAGATGAAAGCTCAGCGCGAAAAAGCCACTAAAGCCTGGCAAGAAAATATGCGCAATACCGGTTACACCTCTAGAACGATTCACCTCGCTCTTGAAGAGGCTGGAGCTGCTGGAATCATACAATCTTATTGGTCTAAAGGATTCGGCGTAAATAAAATATTCAGTGCGCGCACCAAAAAAATCCCAACCTTAGATTTAGAATTAGAAGACTATTCATTGGTTTATCGCTTATCCGCAAGAGGACAAAAACCAATGCTCAAAATCAATGCGCAATCAAAGGAATTAGGAGAGGTTCAAACCTTCAATACCATAGCCGAGATAAAAGGAAGTGAAAAACCCGACGAATACGTCATTTTATCTGCGCATTTTGATTCTTGGGATGGCGGAACAGGAGCCACAGACAACGGTACAGGAACACTGGTCATGATGGAAGCCATGCGAATTTTGAAAAAAATTGTACCCAATCTAAAAAGAACCATACTCGTGGGGCACTGGGGTGGTGAAGAACAAGGTTTAAATGGATCGAGAGCTTTTGTCGAGGACCATTCGGATATTGTAGATAATGTTCAAGCCGTTTTTAACCAAGACAACGGAACTGGACGAGTCGTGCGTATCTCTGGACAAGGTTTTCTAAATTCATACGATTACCTAGGACGATGGTTGTACAAAGTTCCGCAAGACATCACCAAGCACATTGAGACTGATTTCCCGGGAACACCAGGTAGAGGTGGTTCAGATTATGCCTCATTTGTGGCCATGGGAGCTCCTGCTTTTGGTTTAAGCTCTTTGAGCTGGTCTTATTGGAATTACACTTGGCACACCAATAGAGATACCTATGATAAAATCGTTTTTGACGATGTCAGAAACAACGTTATTCTTACGGCCATCTTAACCTATATGGCCTCTGAAGATCCAGAAAAAACCTCAAGAGAAAAACGCGTATTGCCTGTAAGTCCAAGAACGGGTGAACAAATGCAATGGCCAACTTCAAGACCTGCGAGAAGAAACGGAGGAATGTAAGCGACCTAAAAAGAGATCTCTTGGTATTTACCCAAGAGGTCTCTTTATTCGCATTTTTTGTAAATAGGGTTTAAAACCTGTCTTTTCATAAGCTAAAAGCGCACTTTCATTCTCACTGTACACATCGAGTTGAAATTCGTCATGACCTTTTTCTTTACCCCAATTGAAAATTGATTGTATGATAGATTGATTCACGCCTCGACCGCGAAAATTTTCTTCGACATACATAAAACCTAAGTAAACAAAAGTCTCAGGGTTTTTATAAGACACACTTGATTTAATAAGCCCGTAACCGGAACCTATAACAAGCTCTTCGTGTTCAGCCACTACCACCTTGACTTCTGGGTCTAAAATGTATTTTTTGATGTCGTAGTAGTGAATTTTTCCAGCTTTAAGGTTTGGATCAAAATCCCGCTCATAAGCGATTAATTTTTGTTCAAATTCTAGTAGTTGTGACAGGTCATCTATTACAGCATTTCGTATGAGAATTGAATCCGAATTCATGAAACTTTGGGCTTTTTATTGAAGTTCACGTATCGTTTTTAAGGTCTGTGCTACCTTTTCTTTTATACCCCTATAGTCTCTGCTATTTACAGAATGTGAGTCGATGAGTTGCGACCCCAATCCCACACAAAATGAACCCGCATCAATCCACGATTTTAAACTTTCTTTATCAGTTTGAACACCTCCAGTTGGCATGATACACGTCCATGGCTGGGGACCTTTCACCGCTTTGATAAATTTAGGTCCGTAGACAGAGGCCGGAAATAACTTGACAACATCACACCCTAATTCTTCAGCGCGATTGATCTCTGTTAGCGAACCACAACCAGGTGCACAGAGCACCCTTCTTCGGTTACAGATTTTTACAATGTCTTCACGCAGAGAAGGTGTTACTACAAATCGAGCTCCCATTTGCATGTAAAGTGATGCCGCGGCAGCATCCGTTATGGAACCAACCCCTAAAATCATACCTTCCAGGTTTTCCTTAGCATAGGCACTTAGTTCAGTAAAAACATCACAAGCGAAATCACCTCTTGCCGTAAATTCTAACAATCGTGCTCCTCCATCATAACAGGCTTGAAGTACTTGTTTTGCAACACTAATATCTGAATGATAGAACAATGGAACCATTCCCATTTCTCTCATGAGATTTAAAATTTCTATTTTGGAATTTTGAGTCATTAAGCTTGTGATTCTTTATAAATGATTTACTGAATTTAAGAAATATAAATTATCGAGCGACCCTTCCTGAAGTGTCACCAGACATCAGCTTCAATACTTCATCTTCGCTAACTAGGTTGGCATCACCTTTTATAGTGTGTTTTAAACAAGAGGCTGCCACTGCAAAATCCAAGGCGTATTGATCGTCTTCGGGATAACGCATGAGGCCGTAAATCAATCCACCCATAAAGGAATCACCTCCACCAACGCGATCGACGATATGAGTAATTTGATATTCTTTTGATTTGTACATATGCTGTCCATCATAAAGAACTCCCGACCAGGAGTTGTGCGAAGCTGACAATGAACCTCTTAGTGTAGTAATAATTTTCTTCGCATTTGGAAATTTAGCTCGCATCTGCTTACAAACAGATAAAAATGCATCTGCCTTGACCTGTTCGCCCTGAGTGGTAATATCTAATCCTTCAGGTTTTATATTAAAATGCTTTTCAGCATCCTCTTCATTACCCAGTACAATATCACAATAAGAAGTCAACTCAGTCATGATTTGCTCCCGCTCCTTTGAATCACAATACGTCCAAAGTTTGGCTCTGAAATTCAAATCCGTAGAAATAGTCAATCCTTTTTCTTTAGCAGTTTTCAATGCTTCCAAAAGACTATTCGCAGCACTTTTTGAAATTGCTGGAGTGATACCTGTCCAATGAAACCATGAGGCGTTCTCGAGAACTTTGTGCCAATCAATCATACCTGGTGTTATTTCAGCCATGGCAGAATGAGCACGATCGTAGATTACTTTGCTTCCTCTGCTTACTGCGCCCGTCTCTAGAAAATAAATGCCTAAACGTTGACCTCCAAAAACAATTTTTTCGGTCCCTACTCCCATTTTTCGGAGTTCCATTAGCGCACACTGTCCTAAATCATTATCGGGTAATCGGGTGACAAAATCAACTTTTACTCCATAATTAGCAAGGGATACAGCTACATTGGATTCTCCTCCTCCATAAACCACATCGAAATTATTGGTTTGTGAAAAACGCAAGAATCCTGGAGGGGATAATCGAAGCATTATTTCTCCAAAGGTTACAACACTATACATAATTTTAGTTCGTTTTAAGCTACTCTTACCTTTTGTAATCTCATTGCTTATTGAAAAAAAAGGATTGAATTACTGAAATATACCTACAAGATAATTGCTTTCTCCAAAATTGAGTGAGATAAAAATTGATTAGCGTAATTAAAATAATCATTTACTGAAAAATAGTACCTTGAAAACATGCTAAAAAAACTCGGAGACTATTTTACTGCTCAGTTCAAGAAGATAATGCCTGACTCCTTTGTCTTTGCTTTGATTTTAACATTGATAGTCGCTTTTCTGGCAGTACTGTTTGTAGAGGCCTCTGCGATTGACATCGTAGATTCTTGGTATAAAGGATTTTGGATGTTACTTGAGTTTGGAATGCAAATGAGTCTTCTTATCGTTACAGGATATGCCATAGCACTCTCTCCATTTATCGATAAAAAAATTGAAAGCTGGTCAGCACATATCAAATCACCAAATCAGGTTTATTTAAGTGTTGCCTTCTTTGGACTTTTACTTTCGTTTGTGAGTTGGGGTTGGGTGGTCATCGCCGCAGTATTCGGAAGGAAATTAGCACTTAAAGTCTCAGGGGTTAATTATCCCTTTCTTATTGCCATTACTTATTTTTCAAACAACATATGGTCTACTGGGCTCTCAAGTTCTATACCGCTTCTGGTCAATACAGAAAATAATTATCTCATCGAAGCAGGAATACTTTCAGAAACTATTTCGACTACCCAAACATTAGGGTCGAACTTAAATTTTGCGATGATTCTGTTTTATTTGATTATCACGCCACTACTCATCTTTTTACTCAAACCAAAAAAAGCCCAAAACGAAAGTTTAAACGATTTACTTATTAAAGCTCCTGAACAAACACAAATTAAAACAAATACCCCCACTTCTCGATCACTATCGGACCGACTCAACCACAGCAAACTTTTGATATACATCATTGTACTTGCCGGAGGCTTTTATGTTATTAAACATTTTAAAGAGCGTGGATTTGATCTGAATTTAAATCTTATGATTTTCATCTTTTTAATGATAGGACTCATTCTTCACCGCACTCCTTTTGCTTATGGTAAAGCCGTGCAAAAAGGCAGCAGTAATGTAGCAGCAATATTATATCAGTTTCCTTTTTATGCAGGTATTATGGGTATCATGATTAACACGGGTTTGGCCAATTATTTAGCTGAAGTACTAATAAAAATTGCCGAGGTTGAAACCCTACCTAGCTTGGCCTTTATCATCGGAGGTATTGTAAATTTTGCAATCCCCTCAGGTGGAGGCGAATTTGCTGTAATCGGACCGAGCATTTTAGAAGCCACCCTTAGTTTAGTTCAAGATTACGATCCCGAATTTCAACAGTTGCTCATTTCTAAAACAATTCTAGCCATCACCTATGGAGAGAGTTTGACAAATCTCTTGCAGCCCTTTTTCATTCTCATGGTACTACCTGTTATGTCCGAAGGCACAAATCTTCAGGCCCGCGATGTCATGGGCTACTTAGTCATTCCGTTTATACTCTGTTTTACAGGTCAGTTGCTTTTAATTAATTTAGTTGGGATATAATCAAAGTCAGATCAAAATCATGTTAGATTACATTCATAAATTTCAAAGCTTTCTCTTTCTTTTTCTGATAAGCGCCTTAGTTCAAGGTCAAGTTAAGGCCTTGGTTGGGGGAACAACCATTGATGGATATGGAAATGCCCCCATACCAGACAGCGTCATATTAATCGAAGGGGATGTCATCACGGCCGTGGGCACTCAAGCGGAAATAAAGATTCCTGAAAATGCAGAAATTATTTCTACAGAAGGAATGAGTGTTTTACCTGGACTTTGGGATATGCATGTACACTTAATGATTAACGGACATGCCGATTACAGTTATTGGGATGAAACCTATCCCCCTTTGTTCAAAGACGTCATTATGCCTTCATCTGCACATCAACTCTTAATGGCAGGAGTGACAAGTGCAAGAGATTTAGGTGGACCTCTTAAAGAAAGTCTAGATGTAAGAGATGCTATAAATCGTGGAGACATACCTGGTCCAACAATGTATATGAGCGGACCTTTCATACAAAAAAAGCCTTATCCGGGTACAGAGGCCTTTAGATGGGGTGTAGATGGAGAAAAAGATGCTCGAGCTAAAGTGAGAATTTTGGCTAAAGCAGGAGTCGATTGTATAAAACTCATTGACCAAGACCAAATGACTTGGGAAGAGCTTTCAGCAGTGGTTGATGAAGCACATAAACACAATCTCAAAGTCGTTGCACATTCGCATCGACCAGAAGAAATTAGATTAGGTTTAAAAGCGGGTATTGATAATTTTGAACATACTGGACTCTCATCTGCCCCAGCCTATCCAGACGATGTCTTTGATATGATCGTAGAACGAACGGCTCAAATGAATAAAGGACCTCTTTATTGGACTCCGACTATAGAAGGTCTTTACAACTTTGACTACCTGGTCAATAATCCTGAAAAAATTGACAATGACTCATGGCATTTAGGTCTTCCTGACACAGTGATCACCGATATAAAAAACTCCATTCAAAAACCAGGAGAACTTCCTTATTTTCAATTAACGCCAATTCGAAAACCAACCTTAAAAACAAAATTCAATCAACTCCGAAAATCAGGAGTAGTTATGCTAATTGGTACAGATAGTGGAATTCCTGCAAAATTCCACTCACAAAGCACTTGGAATGAATTGGACATATGGGTGAGAGTAATGGGAGTTCCAGCCTTAGAGGCCATTAAATCAGCAACCTATTGGCCTTCTCACTTTATGGGCGTTTCGGATAAAGTTGGCACCTTAAGTCCCGGAAAAAAGGCTGACATTATAGCCGTTAAAGGAGATGTACTGCGGTATATCAATTTATTGCAGCATGTCAACTTCATAATGAAAAACGGTAAGGTCGTCAAAGATGAATAAACCTTTTTATGATGGAATTGTAATGTTTGATTTAACGTAATCGATACTCGTTTTTACACTTTGCATTGAATTCACCGCAAAATTCCCACCTTGTTCGATGTAGAAATATTCCAATCCTGATTCACTAGCGCTAGGCAATATAGTGGTATAGTCAATAGATCCATGACCCATTTCTGTGTAATCACGAGAAACCTTGTGCATATCTTTAATATGCCAAAGTGGTGTTCTATACATCGCTTTTGCGATAAATTCTTTAGGCGTAATGACTTCAGCGTGCATTACCCAATAAAAATCAACTTCTAATTTAACCCAGTCGGGATTGGTTTCTTGAATAATCCAATCAATACCCATTTTATCCCCGTATTGCACAAAATCACCTCCAAAATTGTGGTAGGCAAATCCCAAACCAGCTTCATGAATTCGTCGACCGATTTGATTCAATTTTTGAACAAGCAACTGATATCCTTCTAAACTGTGATATATCTGAGCTAGTGAAGGAAATACAATGTAGCTGTCTCCAAGCACAAGAGCTCCTTCAATACAGCTGTCAACATATGCTTTAAGTTCATCTTCTGAGACTTCCATCAATCCGTTTACCCCGTAATGGCCACTCGAGGTAGAAAGGTTTAAGTCGTCTAAAACCATTTTGAATTCCTTAGGACTAAACCCGTAGTACAACTTGTTTTTAGCATCATATCCATACGATTCAAAGTCTTCATAACCGATTTGTTTTAGTGCTTTTAAGGTCCCCACAGGATCATTTTCCATAGCATCTCGTACAGTAAACAATTGCAAGCCCATTTTATATTTGGGTTTGTACTCCGCTTCACAGCTCATTACACTCAAAAGTGGTAGTGCTAATGAAACTTGTGCAGACTGTTGTATAAAACTTCTTCTTTTCATAAGATTGTTAATTTAAAGGCCAAGATATTTCGTTAGTGAATTAGCGAGCCAAACACCAGCGCCTAAAATACAAGGATAGAGTATAAATAACCATAAATAATCCACAAATCTTGTTTTTCTTATACTGCTCTCTGATAAAAATTCATACCATCCTTTAAGCCCAATAAAATCAACTAACGCATTAGCGGCGATGGCCACAATTAAGATGATCCATCCTTGAATTATAAATTTAATCACTTGTAATCGGTTTTAGTTGTAACGAAAATTGTTTTGCATTTCGATTGGGTATATGCTCGAAGCCGAGGTGTAAATCTTTTTGCTTTACAGCATAGGGATAAAAAGTAATCGGTTCAATGCAAAGCATATTATTTACCTCCGTCCAGCACATAAAGTGATTAAATCCTTCCGTAGTCAATTGTAATTTTTTGTCATCATTCAAGACAACTTTGTTGGTATTTTCAATCAAAAAAGCCCTTGATCCAACTTCTAAGATTTCTTTTAAAGACACCTCTACGTCTTTTGAAAATATCACAGGATTGGAACTGCGTAATTTAAATGCAGGATGATAACCGAGCATAAAAGGCATATCGGAATCAGAAATAATTTCAAAGTCTATGCGAAGTGAAGATTTTGTAAAACTGAACTTCTTCAAAAATCTAAAATCATAAGGCCATTTTTGAATGGTCTCCGGTGAATTTTCAGGAAACTTAGAATTACTGATTGCTGTGCCGGCTTTATAATCTTTAATATAAACTAAAGACTTTGAATTTTCTGAAACCAAATCGTATTGAAATTCTCGTAATAAACCATGCTGATCTAACACCGCCTCTTCCTTGGGCGTTTTAATTCTATAGTTAGCCTCCTTTATAGAACCTATAATAGGAAACATTTCAGTGTCAGAATTTTTCCAGCCAGGACTACCTTTTTGATGCATATATTCATAGCCATCCACCAAAAACGAAATCAATTCTCCATGGTTTGACTTGATTTCAAAATGCTGACCTCTATAAAGGTGACTTAAAACCTGTATACTCATTTATGTTTAATTAAATTTCATCACTTTCGAAGGAACAATATTTGCAATAGCAACAGTAGGAATAATAAGCATTAGGATACAAGAGCCGATAACCCCTAGATTCACCCAAAGCATCTGACCTAATTCAAGATGCAGAGGAATAACTTCAACATAGTATTGCTCAGGGTTTGGAAATTTCAAAAAGCCCCATTGTTTTTGAGCGAAATACAAGCTCAGAAAAGCAGTATTACCAATTAAAACTCCTTTAACGATCAAATTCAAAGCTTTGATTAGAAATAATTTTCGAATTGCGGAGCTTGTGGCTCCAAGAGCCTTGAGCAAACCAATTGATTGCGTCCTCTCAATGATTAAGACCAATAAGGCCGTAATCATATTAATGCCTCCCACTAAAAGCATGATGATAATTATGATGACTACATTAAAATCAAATAATTTTATCCATTCAAAAACAGTATAATACGACTGTTTAATAGTGGCTACATCAATTGTAGAAGGCGTTTCATTGTATATCGTTTCAGTATAGGTGTCTATTTCATCAAAATCAGAAATAAATAATTCATAATGACCAAACTCCTCATTGCTCCATCTATTGATCAATTGTAAATGACGTTGATCAACAAATACAAATAACTCGTCAAACTCATCAAAGCCACTGTTATAAATTCCTGCGACTTCAAATTTTCGAGTATTTGGTATTCCTGAAGGATCATTTTCTTTGAGAAAATAAGCGTTGAAAGAGTCACCTACTCTTAAGTTTAACAATTTTGCCTTTTGAGCGGATATAAGAACCTCTTTTGAAGGTTTGTCGGTCTGATAATTTGGTATTCGACCCGACCTTATGAATTCTTCAAATGCACTAAAATTGTATTCACTATCTACACCTTTGGCAATTATTCCTTCAAATGTGATTTCTGTTCGTATAATTCCAGCCTTTTGAATTACTGGGTAATATCTTTCAAGGGAAGGCACATTCTCTTTAAGCCGTCGCCAATCAATTTCAGAAGCATCCATTGGCGTGATACTAATATCAGAGTTTGCATTATCAAAATGATACAATTGATAATGCCCCTTAAAGGCCGAAACTTTTTCTTTTATTTTCAATTGAAGCCCAGAGGCTGCAGATATGGAAATAAGCATGATAAACACACCTATTGCTATAGCGCTAACACTCACTTTTACAATTGGACTTGAAATTGTACTTTTAGACTTGTTAGACTTTAAAAACCGTCTTGCAACAAAGAATTCGAAACTCACCTCATAATGTTTAAAAAGCTTTTAAAAATAGCATTTTTATTTATGGTAATTTCGCTCCAAGCTCAAAACCAGTTTAAAGTAGGAGCTGAACAGATCAATGCGTACCTACCTCTTATTGAAAATAAATCTATTGCAATTGTAGCCAACCAAACCTCAGTGATAGAACGTTATAATCGAGCACCTATTCATCTTGTAGACAGTCTGCTGAAACACGATATAAATATTGCTAAGGTCTTTGCTCCTGAGCATGGCTTTCGAGGAATTGTTGATGCCGGTGAACATGTAGACAACGATATAGATAAAAAAACAGGGCTACCCCTTATTTCACTTTATGGAAAAAATAAAAAGCCAACAAATGAACAATTAGAAAATATTGAAATTGTACTTTTTGACGTACAAGATGTAGGTGTGAGATTTTACACTTACATAGCCACTTTACAATTAGTAATGGAGTCTTGTATTGAAAAAGGAATACCAATTATAGTCTTAGATCGACCCAATCCTCATATGAATTATGTAGACGGGCCTACGATGGAAGAAAAACATCAAAGCTTTTTAGGTATGAATTCAATTCCATTAGTCTATGGAATGAGCATAGGAGAATATGCTGAAATGATCAACAAAGAAAAATGGGTTAATACTGACACCGAAGCAGAACTGTACATCATACGGATTGAGAATTTTAATCGCAACGACAGAGTTTCGCTCTCTATCAAACCTTCTCCTAACTTACCAAACGATCAATCTATAGCGCTATATCCAAGTTTAGGTTTTTTTGAGGGAACAACCATAAATGCTGGTAGGGGAACTGATGCTCAATTTCAGCGCTATGGATCTCCTGAATTTAAAGGATATGCAAACTTTGAGCTGACCTATACTCCAGTTTCAAAAGAAGGTGCAAAATATCCCAAACATCAAAATAAAATGTGTTATGGAGAGGATTTATCTCAAATTGTAGCACCTGAGAGAGTCCACCTTAATTGGCTTATCAAAGCTTATAATCACAGTGATCCTCAAACGTTTTTTTTAGACAACTCTTTTACCAAACACGCAGGAACTGAAAAACTGCGATTTCAAATTGAACAGGGTATGTCTGCGGATAAAATACGAGAAAGCTGGTCAAAAGATTTAGAAGAATTCAACGAAATTCGTCTCAAATACCTCATCTACGACTAATTCACCATTTTATGCGTCTAAAAGGCTGAATTAACAATTGTAGAAAATTGATGTTTTTAACCTTATCTTGATGGGTGTCTAAACCGTACTTTAATGTCTCTTTTGAGATTTTCCTGTAAGTGCCAAATAGATGGTCCCAAATAGCAAAAACACTACCGTAATTACTATCTGTATAAGGCATTTCGTAATGATGATGGATCTGGTGCATATTCGGCGTTACAAAGAAAACACTAAGCAAGCTATTTAAGAGCTTTGGAAGCCTCAGATTGGCATGACCTAACTGCGAGAAGAAAACTGCCACAGTTTGATACAAAAACAATACACCTATATCGATTCCAAAGAGTAAAATAGTCAAAATAAGAAAACAAATTCGAATCAGATTTTCAAAAGGGTGAAGGCGAATTGCAGTTGAGCTGTCTAAATGAGGATCTGAATGATGCACTAAGTGAATCCTCCACAACCATTTTGATTTGTGTAAACAGACATGAATTGCGTAAGAAGTGAAAAAATCTAATACTAAAATACCAAGGGTAAACTCTATCCAAGGGTCTAAGCCTACCAAATGTAAAAGTCCAATCTGGTTAGTATCAGCATATTCTACAGCGCCTAATATAAACACCGCCATTAATATATTTACCACAGCGGTTGAAAAAGCAAAAAATAAATTATTGACGATATGTTTCTTTGATGAAACAACAGAAGCTCTAAAAGGCAATAAGGCCTCAAATAACCAGAAAACAATAAAACCCAATGACATCATCAATCCTCGTTCTGCAGGAGTAAGAGCGCTAAAATATTGGAGTACTTGTGTGATCAATATGATTTAGTTTTCAGTAGTGGGCCTTCTGTATTTATGGAAGGGTTGCTTAAGTAATTCCCATAAATTACCGTTCTTTTTAGCGTCTGGGAACGTATCTACCCCGTACACTAAGTTTTCAGCATTCATCGTTTTGTAGGTACCAAATAGACGGTCCCAAATTGAAAATATGTTTCCGTAATTACTATCTGTGTAAGGCAATTGATAATGATGGTGTACTTTATGCATGTTGGGGGTTACTAAAACATAACTCAACCATAGATCTACTTTTTTAGGTAAAATAATATTAGCATGCCCAAATTGAGAAGCAGCAGCAGATAGCGTTTGATACAGCATTATAACGCCAATAGAAGCACCTGAAACCAAAATAGCCAAGGCAGTGAAGGCAACGCGCACCACATTTTCTATAGGATGATGTCTATTGGCCGTAGTAGCATCAACATGATGATCAGAATGATGCACTAAATGTACCATCCACAAGGGTTTTATTTTGTGTTCAGACCGATGCGCAAAATAAGCTCCTATAAAATCGAGAATTAGCAATCCGCCAATAATCTTCAAAACAGTGCTTTCAATTGGAAGCCAATGCAGAATACCAAATTCTGATGCCGTCACATAATCTGAAGCAGCTACGAGCCCAAAAGCCAAGCCCATATTTACAACACCTGTCATTACGGTAAAGAACAAATTGGGGCCGGCATGCTTAAGTTTTTTGTATGGGATTCTAGAAAAGGGAACAATTCCCTCAATAATCCAAAAAAAAAATAAACCACCAGCAAGTATCAACGACCTATGCAGAGAAGGTATAGTTTCAAAATAAATAATAATATTTTCCATGTGGTAATATAAAAATAAATACGATAAGAGTATAAGATTGTACATTTGAAGTATTATACCCTCTTTTCAATGCAATCAGATCAAGAATTTAGAGTTATGGAACACTTTTACACCATTCAGGGTGAGGGTTACCATCAAGGGAAAGCCGCATATTTCGTGCGTTTAGGGGGTTGTGATGTAGGTTGTCATTGGTGCGATGTAAAAGAGAGTTGGGACGGCGAAGCACACCCAATCATGTCTATAGAAGAAATAAGAACAAATATCACTCAAAAAACTGATATTGTGGTAGTTACAGGAGGAGAACCGTTAGTTTACCATTTGACTGATTTTTCTCAAAATCTTAAACAAAACGGCTACAAAACCCATATTGAAACCTCTGGAGCCTATGCACTTACTGGAAGTTGGGATTGGATTTGTTTGTCCCCAAAAAAATTCAAATTACCTAAAGAAGGAATCTACCCTTTAGCTAACGAACTCAAATGCGTAGTGTACAACAAGCACGATTTAAAATTTGCACAAGAACAAGCTGGTCTGGTTGAAAAGCATTGTCATTTATACCTTCAACCTGAGTGGAGTACTAGAGAAAAAATGATGCCATTAATTGTAGATTTCGTCAAAGAAAACCCACAATGGAGGGTTACCCTTCAAACTCATAAATATCTAGATGTACCTTAGCGACCTCCTAAAGATTTCAAATCTAATTGACACTCTGGACCTAGTAATGGAACGGGCTCAAGTCCCATAGCCGTTCTACTCGCCATGATATTCATCATATCAGTATTAAAATTGAGCTCTGCGACCATTAAACAATTCTCCTCATTACAATGATTCTCATCGTCAGGTGTGCTATGATCGGCTCCTTCACGCTCACTTCCTAAGTTGACTAAACCAAAAAGGTGACCGAATTCATGTTGAATGACTGCTGTTTCTACATCTGCCCTTGTAATAGGTAGCGTAGTATTATCCGCAAGAAGTCGAATTGATTTTTGAAAGAAAACCATCGATGTGTTGTAATAAACAGCTCCTAAGACAAATCGGTTTTGACTAGGTACATCTAACGTGGAACCTGCATCAGTAAAATACATGTAAAGGCTTAATGTTCTTCCGTCATTATAAACAGTTCTATACTCATTTTCTAGCTCAGCAATTTTGTTGTAGTTCATGCTTTCAATATTAGTTGAAGCAACGCTTTTGTAGGTAATTTGAATATCCGTCTTAAAGGTGAATGTCTCTAACCATTGGCGAAATCGATCAATTGAACCAGGTGTGGGTTTGTAAGTGTCTACATGAACGATTTCGATATGTAGTGTGTCAAAATTATCGTTGTTTAAAAAGTCTGCTGCGCTTGTTCCAATAGACTGCCTATTTTCTACCTTAGAAACAATGGGGTCAGTCGTTTCAGATTCATTATCCGAATTTTTTGAACATGAAATCAAAGCGATTCCAACTGCAAAAAGTAATTTAAAATTTCTCATAGCCTAGAGATACGAGCTAAATAGTGATAATCCTCTACCTCCAGAAGCCTTTCACATTTTAACCCAATAGAATTACAAATATCTCTCAATATTTCAAAGCCAACAAATAACCAATCAAAACTTGTTGTTAAATCTTTATAGCTTGTGATATAGGTCAAATCCCCATGATAGCTTTGATCAGTTGTAACCCAAAAACCCTCATCCCCTTGGTTTTCATATAAATAGCGTAGGTCTGCGGAATCTGCCAAAATAAAACCGTTCTTATCGAGGTGTTGCACTAATTTTAGCAAGAACGGAGAGAGTTCATTTAAGCGACCAGCTAGTCCCAGACCATTCATCATCAGCAAAATGGTTTGGTAGGTTGTATCTGCTTTTAGGTTTTGCCACCATTCGCAGTAGATCGCTTGTACTCCTCTTTTTAAGGCAATATCAACGCATCCCTCAGATGTGTCTATACCTACTGCTTTGATTTGTTGCTCTTGCAAATACAACAAGTGATTTCCAACTCCACATCCTATATCTAAGACTGGAGAAACACATAATTGCAAAGCCTTTTGCTCCAGATCATTCATTTGTTCGAATGACCGAAAAAAATAGGACATTGGGATGTAATCAATATCCCCTAGTGAAGATTTGGTCGTAATTTGCAGAGCGTTGTCATTGGTTTCAAAATAATCTTTGGCCGCTGCACCAAAAACATCGTCAATGATATTCATACTACAGTAATTGAGTGCTTAAATTCAAAAGAAATGAAGCAAGATCTTGTAAAGCTAAGAGAAAAAGCAGAACAAAAGGCTGATGAGCATCGCTCATTTTTCGAAGCAGTTTCAAAAAATCCGCCAAAATCATATGATCAAAATTGTAAGGATATTCACGATGCTGTTTTTGAAAACACAAATTGTTTGGAATGCGCAAATTGCTGTAAAACCACAGGTCCGTTATTTACCACAAAGGATATTGATCGCATATCGGCACACCTCTATTTGACTCCACATCAATTTGTCAAAAAATATCTCAAAAAAGACGAAGATGGTGATTGGGTGCTACAAACATTACCCTGCTCTTTTTTAGATAAAGACAATAAATGTATAATTTACGAGCATCGTCCACAGGCGTGTCGAGAATATCCTCATACTGATCGCATCAAAAATTATGAAATTAAAGACATTACCCTGGAAAACGTCAAAATATGTCCAGCAGCTTTTGAAATCGTAGAAAGGATGCGTCTAAAAATGAGTATATAAACCTATTAATTTCCTTATTTCAATTAAATTTGCAGCATCTTTTACACTATGAGGAAAACCATTTTTATAGGAGTTTTGGTGACGATCATCAGCTCTTGCAGCTCGAACAAGGAATTTGAAATTACTGAGGACAGCATTGGTCTAATTTCAAAAACAACATTATTATCAGAAATAGAAACACTGTACGCAAAAGACTCTGTAGTCGTTAATGGTACTTCAAACAGCATTGAGAAAATCGATGTCTACCAAGATGAAAACCTGCTTTTCAGCCTTAGTCCAAAAACTGAGAATTCTGAACAAATTGGAACCGTTAAAATAGAAGATTCTCGATTTGAAATTAAAGGCAGTGGTATTTCTTTGAGTTCGACATTTCAGGAAATCCAATCAGAAATGGAAATAGATAAGATTATACCCACGGCTATGAGCGCGTCTATTTTCATTAAAAATTCGCCATTTTTATTTGCTATTGATAAAGGAAACCTTCCTGAATCCATTAAATACGGATATGACCCAATAGAAAAAACCCAAGTAACCGAAAGTACGCCTGTAAAGTACTTTTTTATTAGTTGGGAATGAATCTAAAAAAAGTGATTCCACTGATTTATGGTCAGTTTTTAAATTTTGTAGCTTTATTTTTTCCAACCCTAGCGGGTAAAAAAGCCTTGTACATTTTTGCGAAAGTCCGCAAAGGAAAACTTGAAAGGAATCAATTACCCAAATTGTTGCAGGAAGGTGTAGCCGAGAAAATAGAATGTAATGGTCACTCCATTCAGTCTTATCACTGGAAAGGAAGTGGTCCTTCAGTCCTTTTATTACACGGCTGGGAGAGCAATTCCAATAGATGGAGAAACTTAATTGCTGTATTAAAAGAAAAAGAATACGATATTCATGCCATTGACGCTCCTGCTCACGGTTTATCTTCTGGTGAATACCACTTTTTACCTAACTATGCCGCAGCCTTTCATCAAATCCTAAAGAAATATGAAATTAACCACCTCATTGGACACTCCATGGGAGGTATGGCTTGTTTGTATGAATTTTATCATCATGAACATCTTAGCGTGAAGAACATTATCACCATGGGGTCTCCTTGTGATTTTTCCCTTGTGGTAAGTGATTTTCAATCTATCCTTAGATTTAACAATAGGGTATTGAAAGCTCTAGATAAGGTTGTTCGTTTAAATGTAGGTTATCACATAAACGAGTTCAGTAGCGCACATTTTTGCAAAAAAATCCAACAAAACGGATATCTTTTTCACGATGAAAAAGACCTTCAAATACCAATAAGTCAATCACAAAAATTACACGATCACTGGAAGACAAGTGAACTGATCACATTTAGTGGTTTTGGACACAGTTTACATCAAAAAGGAGTCATTAAAAAAATAGTAGCTTTACTCGACCAGACAAAATTATAACTCATGAAACTCTCTCCATTCCACTTAGCTATTCCTGTAGACGATGTTGCAAAAGCAAGAGCATTTTATACCCAAACCTTAAATTTTGAAGAAGGTAGAAGCAGTGATCATTGGGTGGACTATAATTTCTTTGGACACCAACTTGTCATTCATTATAAACCAAAACAAGAAACAGAAATCTACACCAATCCAGTTGATGGAAAAGATGTTCCTGTTCCGCATTTCGGGGTTGTTCTAGACTGGGAACAATTTTGGGAATTTGCAGATAATTTAAAAGCCGCAGCCATTGAATTCATCATCCCTCCCTATATTCGATTTGAAGGAGAAGTTGGAGAACAAGCTACCCTATTTTTCAAAGATCCATGTGGAAACGCTTTGGAATTCAAGTCGTTTAAAGATATGACTCAGTTATTTGCAAAGTAATCTCAAAAGAGCGCATCTGATTTACGCTCATTACAGCTTTTACAAAGCACCCTGAGGTTTTCAAGTTCATGCCCTCCACCCTTAGAAAAAGGAAAAACATGATCAATCGTTAGATCTGAATTTTGTCCGCAGTGTACACAGCTGTGGTCATCTCTATTCAAGACAGCCTTACGTGATGAAGCAGGAATTTTACGATTGCGCTTTTCTTTAGAGCGCTTTTTTATGAGTGCTACCTCAACGCCCAATTGATTTGCATAACGTTGTTGAGCCTTTGCAATTCGGCGCTTCATTCGATAAGTGGCACCCAGCATAATAGCAGCGAGAACGAGAATAAAGATAAAGGCTGATAAAAAACCCGTAATCAAGACAGTTGATAACGCTGGTAAGCCAGTAAAGTATTCTGTAAAAGCATAGCTATGGTCATAGGACCAACTCCACCAGGAACAGGGGTGATATGTGAAGATTTTGGAGCCACCTCATCATAATCGACATCACCAACAAGTTTGTATCCCTTAAGACTATTTGTATCATCTACCCTTGTTATTCCTACATCAATTACCACAGTTCCTTCATTAACCATATCGGCCTTCAAAAAATTAGGAATTCCCAATGCAACAACAATGATGTCAGATTGCAATGACAAATCTTTTAAGTTTTTAGTTCGGCTATGTGCCAAGGTAACAGTAGCGTTGGCAAAAGGCTTTTTCTGAGACAGTAAAATGCTCATTGGTCTACCCACAATATTACTTCGACCTACAACAAGCACATTTTTACCTGAAGTTTCAATCTCATAACGCTCAATGAGTTGCATAATACCAAATGGAGTCGCTGAAATAAAACTATCCATTTCTAAGGCCATTCGGCCAAAGTTTGTAGGATGGAATCCGTCCACGTCCTTTTTGGGATTGACCGCTAATAGTATCTTCTCTTCGTTTATTTGAGGTGGTATTGGCAATTGAACGATAAAACCATCGATTGCTTCATCTTCGTTCAACGCTTTTACTTGCTGCAATAGCTCTTTTTCAGTTGTAGAATCTTTAAGCCTAATAAGTGTAGACTCAAAGCCCACTTTTTCGCAAGCTCGCACCTTATTTTTTACGTAAGTCATTGAGGCTCCATCTTCACCAACCAATATAGCCGCTAAATGTGGAGGCCTTTTATTTTGGTTGATGATTTTGTTCACCTCAGCAGCAATCTCTTCCTTGATGTCTGTACTTGTTTTTTTTCCGTCTAGTAGTATCATCTTTATAAATTTTAAGGCATTCGTCCTGGCCCTCCTTGTTGCTGCATCATATGCATCATATTCCTTGCACCACCGCCTTGCATCATTTTCATCATCTTACTCATTTGCGTAAACTGTTTTAAAAGTTGGTTTACCTCTTGAATACTTCTTCCACTTCCCAGTGCAATTCGTTTTTTACGCGATGCATTTAATAGAGAAGGATTGGAGCGCTCTTTTGGGGTCATACTGTGAATTATGGCTTCTATGTGTTTGAAAGAGTCGTTATCAACATCTAAGTCCTTTGTCATTTTTCCCATTCCAGGAATCATTCCCATTAAATCTTTCATATTTCCCATCTTCTTAATCTGTTGAATTTGAGATAAGAAATCATCGAAGCCAAATTTATTTTTAGCAATTTTCTTCTGTAGTTTACGGGCTTGTTCTTCATCGAATTGCTCCTGCGCTCGTTCTACAAGAGATACAACATCTCCCATTCCCAATATACGATCAGCCATTCGATCCGGATAAAAGACATCAAGTGCTTCCATCTTTTCTCCAGTACCGATAAACTTAATGGGTTTATCAACCACGGACTTAATAGACAATGCTGCTCCACCTCTAGTATCGCCGTCCAGCTTGGTCAAAACCACACCATCAAAATTCAATAAATCGTGAAATGCCTTCGCCGTATTTACAGCATCTTGACCGGTCATGGAATCCACCACAAAAAGCGTTTCATCAGGGCGAGCCTCATCGTGGATTCCTTTAATTTCATCCATTAGCTCCTTGTCCACAGCTAATCTACCAGCGGTATCTATAATCACCACATCATTTCCATTGGTTTTAGCCTGGCTGAGACCCTCCTTTGTGATGATTAATGGATTTTTTTCTTCTGCATTTGCGTAGACATCAACCCCTATTTGAGATGCTAGAATACTCAATTGTTCTATAGCAGCAGGACGGTATACATCACATGCGACAAGAAGTGGCTTTTTTGACTTTTTAGTCTTGAGGTAGTGCGCAAGTTTTCCAGAAAAAGTTGTCTTTCCTGAACCTTGCAATCCTGCCATGAGGACAACCGAAGGTTCTTGCTGTAATTCTAAGCCGACGCTTTGCCCACCCATTAACAAGGCCAACTCATCGCGAACAATCTTAACCATTAATTGGCCAGGCTGAAGAGAATTTAAAACCTCCTGTCCTAGTGCCTTTTCTTTAACGGAATTAGTAAAAGCTTTGGCTGTTTTAAAGTTGACATCTGCATCTAACAGAGCCCGTCTTATATCTTTGAGCGTCTCAGCAACATTGATTTCATTAATCTTTCCTTGACCCTTAATTCTCTTAAAGGCTCCTTCGAGTTTCTCACTTAAGTTTTCGAACATAGATATCTACTTTTTGGGGCGTAAAAATACAAAGTTATCACCTATGCTAGGAATCTTTAAATAAAGTAGCCATAACTAATACATGCGGAAAAGTTATTCCCGCTAAGAAATACACTAAATAGGATTTGTAATTAACCACATCGATATTGAATACAAAGACTAGTATTAAAAAGGTACTTAAGGCCAAAGCCCAGTACAAAGAACCATTTTTGAGATATTTAAAAAGTGAACCCTTCGACAAATCGTTATACATAGTCTTTAATTGATGAATAATTGAAGGAACACTATGCCAAATCACAAAGTAAATTGCAAAAGACCAAAGTAGTGTTGCTGTGTAGAAAATAAGAGACAGAAAGGCTAATACCAAAAATTCAAAAAGTATATTGATACGAAGCTCTTTAGTGTATAATCCAAAATACAAAAAGCTAAGACACATAAGTACTGTATTTATAAGCACACTATACTCTAAAGTTTGATAGGAAATTTCATAACCAACAATATCTGAAATTACTTGCAGTGACTCTGTAGCATTAAAGAAGAATAAAAGCAAAAACACCTCCAAACCATAAATAACGAAAACGAGCAGTCGAATTATACCTTTTCGATTGAATAATAAACTAAAGTGTTGTTCACCAAAGTGAAATGCACTTATTAACAAAAAAAAGAATAGTGCCCAATTTTGGAATTGATAAAAAATTAACAAAATTGCAAAAACACTAAATATATATACACCTAGGCTTTGTGAGGCTGTCATTTTCAATTTTCCCTTTTTGTTTAATACTGAAATAATTTGTAAGTCATTGGCTCCGTGTATTAAACCAATGCTCAATATTAGGATCAAGGCAAAAATATCTTCGTAATACGCTGCAGAAAGGTTGGAAATCCAAAGACCAACAAGGCTTAGTATGAAATAAGGAATTTTCAAATTCTTAGATTATAGTATGTTATTATATTTTTTTGAAAAAATTTATTGATAAAATTAAGATATTGTGTTCAATTAATTATATATTTGATTAAACAAAATTTAACTATACTACATGAAAGCACTACTTCTTAACATGCCATTATTGGCAGACGTTTCGAAAATTGCAACTGACGATTATGTTGGTTTCACTTTTTTTGTAGGTTGTATGGCCATGATGGCCGCATCAGCCTTTTTCTTTTTATCAATGAATAGTTTCGACTCTAAGTGGAGAACTTCTATTCTGGTATCTGGTTTGATTACATTTATCGCTGCTGTACACTATTGGTACATGAGAGATTATTGGGCATCAAACGGAGAATCACCAACATTCTTTAGATATGTTGACTGGGTATTAACAGTACCTTTAATGTGTGTAGAATTTTATTTAATCCTCAAAGTAGCAGGAGCACAGAGATCTATGATGTGGAGACTCATCTTATTATCTGTAATTATGCTTGTTACTGGTTACTGGGGAGAAGCTGTTGCTAGAGACCAAGCTTGGTTCTGGGGATTAGTTTCAGGAATTGCTTACTTCCTAATTGTTTATGACATTTGGTTTGGTAAGGCAAAAGCACTTGCTGTTCAGGCAGGAGGAGCTACACTTCAAGCACACAAAACTCTATGTTGGTTCGTACTAGTAGGATGGGCTATTTATCCAATTGGTTATATGGCAGGTACTCCTGGATGGTACGAAGGATTATTCGGTGGATTAGCGATGGATGTTATCTACAACATCGGTGATGCAGTGAATAAAATCGGATTTGGTCTAGTAGTTTACGGCGCTGCTGTAGCTGCAAGAGAATCATAACCCACATTGATACAAATGCATAAAAGACCGTGATTTTCACGGTCTTTTTTTTTACATTCTTTCAGGAACTCGAATTCCCAATAAAGCCATCGCATCCTCAATTACTTGGGCTGTATTATGGGCCAAAATCAATCGAAATACTTTTTTACCCTGGTCTTCTTCCCCGAGTATAGATAATTGCTGATAGAATGAATTAAATATCTTCACCAATTGATACGCATAATTCGCAACGAGTGCAGGCGAATATTGATCAGCAGCAAGCGATATCGTTTCAGGAAACTGATTTAGACTTTTAATTAATTCCTTTTCAATTCCCTCAAATGACATAGACGCTTCAATTTCAACCCCTTTAAGTTCAAAAGTGTTCTTTCTTAAAATAGATTGAATTCGCGCATAGGTATACTGAATAAAAGGCCCTGTATTTCCTTGAAAATCGACTGATTCTTGAGGATCAAATAATATGCGTTTTCTAGGATCAACTTTTAAGATATGATACTTTAAAGCACCCAATCCTATTACATCAAATAAATACTCTTTCTGGGCATCAGTAAAATCTTCTATTTTACCCAACTCTTCTGAAATGTTCTTAGCTGTATTATGCATATCTTGCATTAAATCATCAGCATCAACTACAGTTCCTTCTCTACTCTTCATCTTTCCAGAAGGTAAATCTACCATTCCATAACTCAAATGATATAAATCTTCTGACCAATTGTAACCTAGCTTATTCAAGATTAAAAACAATACTTTAAAATGATAGTCTTGTTCGTTACCCACAGTATATACCATACCGGTAATGTCTTGATAATCTTTGACACGCTGAATAGCCGTTCCTATATCTTGAGTCATATAAACAGCTGTTCCGTCAGAACGAAGTACAATTTTTTCATCTAAACCATCAGGAGTAAGATCAATCCATACACTTCCATCTTCTTTAGTGTAGAAAATATCTTTATCTAAGCCTTCTTGAACAACTTCTTTCCCCAACAAATACGTGTCGCTCTCGTAATAGAGTTGATCAAAATCTACTCCTAGTCTTTTATAGGTTTGAGAAAACCCGGTATAAACCCAAGAATTCATCTTTTCCCAAAGGGCTACTGTTTGTGAATCAGAAGCCTCCCATTGCAGAAGCATCTTCTGGGCTTCTTTAAAAATAGGTGCTTCTTTTGAAGCTTCTTCAGCTGTGTACCCGTGAGATTGCAACTCACCCTGTTGTTCACGATATTTTTTATCGAACAGAACGTAGTACTTACCAACTAAATGATCTCCTTTCTCTCCACTACCCTCTGGCGTTTCTCCATTACCGAATTCACGCCAAGCCACCATTGACTTGCAAATATGAATACCTCTGTCATTGATGATTTGAGTCTTGTAAACCTTGGCTCCTGAGGCTTTCAAAATTTCTGCAACAGCATAACCTAAAAGGTTATTTCTTATGTGACCAAGATGAAGGGGTTTATTAGTATTGGGTGATGAATACTCTACCATTACAACTTTTCCGTTATGCTCGTGTCTACCAAAGTCATTCGTTTGGTGAATATTTTGTAATAAATTCTTAAAATAAGAGTCGCTTAGAGTCAGGTTTAAAAAGCCTTTTACAACATTAAAATCTTTAATTTCTGAAGTGTTTTCACATACAAATGTCCCAATCTTCGTGGCTAACTCCTGAGGGTTAGACTTTAATTGCCTCAATAAAGGAAATACGACGAGAGTGTAATCTCCCTCAAATTCTTTACGAGTGGGTTGAATTTCAAAAACATCTATTTCTAATTCAAATAACGAATTTATGGCCTGCTTGAATGAGGCGCTTAATATTTCTTTGATATCCTGCATAATTCTTGTCTCAATGCTGCAAAACTAATTATTTTTGTAGGGAATAAGGACCTTCGATGTTAGTAAATACTTCTTATAACGATAAAAAAATCAATCAAGAAATCAATAATCTTGTCGGAGCACCTTTTGGTTTTATAAAACGAATCAAAATGGGTGGTGTAGGTAGTCCTCAAATGAGAATTCGAAAAGCCTCAAAAGAAATTTTTTCCTTACTCAACAAAAACACGAATAGAGATGTTGCCAATATTGAATTAAGGCCAAAGGGAGTTATTGTAAGATTCCATTCAAGACTAGAGAATTACGCTCTAGTGATTCCTTATTTTAAACTTTCCCTTTTCAAAGGAGAAAAAGACAGTAGCACTGTGTTCTGTGATCAGCACAAAATTACATTTGAAATATACAACAAGAAGGTCTCTAACTTCATGAAGAGGCTACTAAGCGAAAAGGCAAAGCATATCTCTTCAATTTAACGCTCCGCTAGCGGTTTAAATTCTCTATGGGTTGGCCCAACATAGATTTGTCGAGGTCGACCAATAGGTTGCTTTTGCAAACGCATTTCTCTCCATTGTCCGATCCATCCGGGAAGTCTTCCTAAGGCAAACATCACCGTAAACATTTCTACCGGTATCCCAATAGCCTTGTAAATTACTCCTGAATAGAAATCTACATTCGGATATAATTTACGATCTACAAAATAGGAATCCTTGAGTGCTTCCTCTTCTAATCCTTTTGCAATATCTAAAACAGGATCACTTACTCCTAAATCATTTAAAACCTCATCAGCGGCTTTTTTGATGATACGTGCTCTAGGATCAAAATTTTTATACACTCTATGCCCAAAGCCCATAAGACGAAATGGGTCGTTTTTATCCTTTGCCTTTTGCATGAATTTCTTGGTGTCTCCACCATCTTCCATAATCGCGTCAAGCATTTCTAAAACAGCTTGATTTGCTCCACCATGTAATCTACCCCATAGCGCGGAGATTCCTGCAGAAATAGACGCAAATAAGCCCGCGTGTGATGATCCAACTATACGCACTGTTGACGTAGAGCAGTTTTGTTCGTGATCGGCATGCAATATCAAAAGTTGGTTGAGCGCATTGACAATTACAGGATTTTGCTCATATCTTTCACCTTCTTTTTTAAAGAACATTTGACATAAATTCTCTACATAATCCAAATCAGAATCAGATTCTATCAAGACTTTGTCTTCACTATTTCGAAAAACCCAAGCAGTCAAAACCGGAAACTTAGCCATAATTTTTACAATGGCCTTATACATTTCTTCATCTGACTCTAGATCAACTGTTTTAGGATTAAATGAAATTAAGGCGCTAGTCAAAGACGCCAAAACACCCATGGGATGGGCGGACTTAGGGAATCCATCCAAAATGCGCACCATATTATAATTTACATAGGATTGTTTTTTGATGTCATCAAAAAATTTATTGTATTGGGCTTCATTCGGTAATTCACCAAAAATGAGCAGATAAGCAACTTCTAAAAAATTAGCACGATTGGTTAAATCCTCAATAGCATAACCCGCATAACGCAAAATACCTTTTTCGCCATCCAGGTAAGTAATAGAACTTTCACAAGACCCAGTATTCTTAAAGCCAGGGTCAAGAGTTATTGCCCCTGTGCTGGCTCTCAAGGATTTGATATCAATACCTATTTCATTCTCTGTTCCTTTAACTAAAGGAAGTTCATAAGATTTATCGTTTAAAATAAGCGTTGCTTTATCGGACATTGGTTTTGTATTTTGGACTACAAATATAAGACATAAGCTATGATTTTCTAAAGCCTATGAGAGATGATAGAGTCGTTTATAATATAAGTTGAGGTTTTTTTTCCACGTAAAACGCTTTGCTTTTGCACGTTTGGAAATTTGCTTCCAAACCTCAGGCTCATTGGTGAAGATTTCAATAGCATTATCAAGCTCTTTAACCATATTTTTAAGCTTTTGTTTTAAGGTGTTTCCTGAAAAACAAAAACCGGTTTCAAGATGCTCAACCGTATCTACAAGACCCCCAGTGTGATGAACTAAACAAGGATGTCCGTCTCGCATGGCCAACATTTGACTAATACCACAGGGTTCGAATAGGCTTGGCATAAAATATAGATCTGACTCAAGATATATGCTATCTATAACGTCTTCAGATTGTCCATTGATAAAAATGAAATTCTTATGCTTATAGCTAAAGCCTCTGAACAATTCTTCATACTCAGGCGCTCCCGTACCTAAAAGTATCATCACCCCATCAATCTTTTTTAACTTTTGTAAAATCAGCTCGAAAGTCTCAGGAGATTTTAAGAAAAAATAGAATTTCTGTTCAGTCAATCTAGCAACACTCGACATTACAAATCGAGGTTTATCACTTATCAATTCAAATACTTTTTCACCAGTATGTGCTAAAAAGTCAGCCTTATACTTTTTCGATTCTTCTTGAAGCCAAGGAAAAATAGCCTTGATAATATTGGTATAGAGAACACCTTTTTTTGCTCTTCGAACATTGGCGTAATTACAGCCATTGAGAATACCGTGAAGTCGCCCTTCTTTATCCGCTTTTTTCAAGTTCAATTCTAAGCCCTCACCACCTATAAATATAGGTGGAGTACTTGCCTTGACAACATCCTCTTTATACGATGGTGATACCGTGTGTACAGCATCAGATAGCCGTATACCAATAGCCATAAGATTGATACAATCCTCATATCTGTCATCTTTTAACACATTTTCATCATAATTTAAGTGAGGAAACCAATGCTCCAAAGAAGCGTAGTTATCTCTAAAAGGACGTATACCTTGAATCGCAAGATTATGAATAGTATACACAAAGCGAATAGATTGCAACTTTCGGTATGTTTCGTCAAATTCTCTCAAAATGAGCATAGCGCTCGTGTGCCAATCATGAAGGTGAACGACATCTAGAAACCCAAAAGCACCATCTACTATTCCTTTAGCTACAGCAGCACAAAAAATGAAATATTTGATAGCGTCGTTGTAAAAAGGCTGTTCAACATCATTGTGATAAATATGTGCAATATTACCTGCTGTGATTTCTGGATGATGAATCACATAATGACTTAAATTCGAAAACTTTTTCTTAGGCGGTACTTGATAAAGTGCAGTCTTGTATTCTACACCTCTCAACTCCACGACAATTTCGGTTAAAAAGCGTCCGTTTTGATGAAGTCTTGAGTATGAAGGAGTGACGACATAGGCCTTATCACCTCTTTCAGAAATAAGTCTGGGGACATCGCGAACAACATCGCCCATGCCCCCAGCTTTACAATTTGGAATGCCATCGTTTTCAGCAGAAACAAATAAAACCGTATTCATCTGAATCGACTTTATCTATTGACTTTAAAAGCGTTTTCTTGAGGATAATATCCAGTTGATCCCAATTCTTCTTCAATTCGAAGTAATTGGTTATACTTCGCCATTCGATCTGATCTTGACGCAGAACCAGTTTTTATTTGCCCTGTATTGAGTCCAACAGCCAAATCTGCAATCGTATTATCTTCTGTTTCTCCTGAACGGTGAGACATTACAGAGGTATATCCTGCATTTTTAGCCATGTTTACAGCTGCAATGGTCTCAGTCAAGGTTCCTATTTGATTTACTTTGATAAGGATAGAATTTGCCGTTTGCTCTGAAATACCTCTAGATAAGCGTTCCACATTGGTTACAAACAAATCGTCCCCAACCAATTGAACTCGATCTCCCACCTTTTCAGTAAGCAGTTTCCATCCGTCCCAGTCATTTTCATCCATACCATCTTCAACACTAATAATTGGATATTTATCGCACAGTTCAGCCAAATATGAAGCCTGCTCTTCAGACGTTCTTACAGCCCCCTTATCACCTTCAAATTTGGTGTAATCGTATTTACCATCTACATAAAATTCAGCAGCAGCACAGTCCAAGGCAATCATTATTTCATCACCAATCTTATAACCCGCATTAGACACGGCTAACGCTATAGTATCTAAGGCATCTTCTGTTCCGTCCAAAGTAGGAGCAAATCCTCCCTCGTCACCAACTGCCGTTGACAAGTCTCTATCTTTTAAAACTTTTTTAAGGTGGTGAAAAATCTCAGTTCCCATTTGCATAGCCTGAGAAAAATTCTCAGCCTTTACGGGCATAATCATAAATTCTTGAAAAGCAATAGGGGCATCAGAGTGCGAACCTCCGTTAATAATATTCATCATAGGAACCGGAAGCGTATTAGCACTCACACCTCCTACATATCGGTATAACGGCATTTCTAATTCTTCAGCCGCCGCCTTAGCCGCCGCAAGAGAGACACCTAAGATCGCGTTTGCTCCGAGTTTAGATTTATTAGGAGTTCCGTCTAAATCGATCATAATTTGATCGATTAAATTTTGTTCGAATACGGAAATTCCAACAAGTTCTTCTGCAATAATTCCATTTACATTTTCAACAGCTTGTTGTACTCCTTTACCCATAAAAGCGTCACCACCATCTCTCAACTCTACAGCCTCGTGCTCTCCAGTTGAGGCCCCAGAAGGAACAGCTGCACGACCCAAGAAACCATTTTCGGTAATAACATCTACTTCAACAGTAGGGTTTCCTCTTGAATCTAAAATTTGTCTTGCATGAATGTTTAAAATAATACTCATTGGTTATGATTTAATTGTGTTTCGGCGCGAAATTAAGGAATACTTTTATTTGTTCGTACTCATCAATGTTATAAAATCATCAAAGAGATAACGCGAATCGTGCGGTCCCGGACTACTTTCAGGGTGATATTGCACAGAAAATGCAGGTTTGTTTTTAATTTTTATTCCAGCAACCGTTTGATCATTCAAATGTACGTGGGTCATCTCCACGTTTGAGCTAACTTCAACTTGTTCTAGATTTACCGCAAACCCGTGGTTTTGAGAGGTTATTTCTCCGCGTTTTGTCATTAAGTTGAGAATAGGATGGTTGATTCCTCTATGTCCATTATGCATTTTGAAGGTTTCAATTTTATTGGCTAAGGCCAAAACTTGATGACCTAGACAAATACCGAAAAGCGGAGCATTCTCTTGTAAGATTTCTTCGGTAACTGCAATTGCATTGGTCAATGGTTCTGGATCACCAGGCCCATTTGAAAGAAAATACCCATCTGGGGCCCATGCCTTCATTTCGTTAAAAGGAGTGTCGTATGGAAAAACTTTAACGTATGCACCGCGCTCAGCTAAGCATTTAAGAATGTTTCTTTTAATTCCTATATCAAGTGCAGCGACTTTTAATGGCGCTTTTTCGTCACCAAAAAAATATGGTTCTTTTGTCGAAACCTTAGACGCAAGTTCTAAACCTGCCATTTGAGGTATTACACTCAATTCTTTTTTCAATTGATCAAGTTCGTCTACGCGAGTTGAAATAACAGCATTCATGGCACCATTGTCTCGAATATGTGAGACTAAAGCTCTGGTGTCCACATCAGAAATGGCAAATAGTTGGTCTTTCTCTAAATAATCTTCTAAACTTTTGCTTGCAGCAGGTCTCGAGTATTGATAACTGAAATTTTTACAAACCAAACCAGCTATTTTAATACTATCAGACTCTACTTCATCTTCGTTAGTTCCATAGTTGCCAACATGTGCATTGGTCAATACCATAATTTGTCCAAAATAGGAAGGGTCTGTAAAAATCTCCTGATATCCAGTCATTCCTGTATTAAAGCAAACCTCACCAAAAGCAGTTCCATCTTGGTTAGCTACCGATTTGCCATAAAATACAGTTCCATCTTCTAATAAAATAAGTGCTTTTTTTCTCTTTTTGTAATCCATTGGTCTACCCTTTACTCTTTGGTAAAAAACATAAAAAAAAGGATACGTTATGACGTATCCTTTAATATTTTATTACGATTTAATCAACATACTTATCAAGTCGTTTTTGATTCTAAATCGCTATCTGCAGCCTCCTCTGCAGCCTCTGCTTGTGGCTCCTCAACTTCTACAACCTCTTCATTAGTCTCAACGACCTCTTCTACTTTTTCAGTAGCAGCTTTTGATCGACGACTTCTTCGTGTAGTCTTTGCCTTTTTCTCCTCAGCATTGTAAATCGAATTAAAGTCAACAAATTCGATCATAGCCATATCTGCGTTATCCCCGAGTCTATTACCAAGTTTGATAATTCGAGTGTATCCACCTGGACGATCACCGATTTTTTCAGCAACTGTTGAAAACAACTCGGTGACGGCATGCTTATCTCGTAACATAGAAAAGGCTACACGTCTGTTATGACGAGACTCATCAGTAGTTTCATTATTATCTTGTTTCGCTCTTGTAACGATAGGCTCAACAAATTGCTTTAAAGCTTTTGCCTTAGCCGTCGTTGTATTTATTCTTTTATGCTCAATAAGAGAGCAAGCCATATTGGCAAGCATCGCCTTGCGATGTGACGCCGTTCGGCCTAAGTGATTAAATTTCTTTCCGTGTCTCATGATTCACTAATCTCTATCCAATTTATATTTTGTCAAATCCATACCAAACTGAAGATTCTTATTTTGAACAAGCTCTTCTAATTCTGTCAAAGATTTTTTACCGAAGTTTCTAAACTTCATCAAATCGTTTTTGTTAAAGGAAACCAAGTCTCCTAACGTATCTACCTCAGCAGCTTTTAAACAATTCAAGGCACGAACCGATAGATCCATGTCTATCAATTTAGTTTTAAGCAACTGCCTCATGTGCAAGGATTCTTCATCATATGTTTCAGCGCTTTCAAGTTCATCAGCTTCTAAAGTGATACGCTCATCAGAGAATAACATAAAGTGATGAATCAAAATTTTAGCAGCCTCAGTCAAAGCGTCTTTTGGGTTGATTGAACCATCTGAACTGATTTCGAAAACAAGTTTCTCAAAATCTGTCTTCTGCTCAACTCTGAAATTTTCAACACTGTATTTCACATTTTTGATAGGTGTAAAAATAGAATCTACAGCAATGCTTCCCATGGGAGCATTTGATTTCTTATTTTCATCTGCGGGGACATATCCTCTACCCTTTTCAATAATAATTTGCATATTGAAATTAACGTTAGCATCTAAATTACAGATCACCAAGTCGGGATTTAAGATCTGGAAGCCTGAGATAAATCTTTGAAAATCACCAGCTTTTATTTCTGTTGCATTTGATATTGATATCGCAACAGTTTCATTATCCACGTCATCAATTTGACGCTTGAAGCGAATCTGCTTCAGGTTTAATATAATTTCCGTTACATCTTCTACGACGCCTGGAAGAACAGAAAACTCATGCTCAGCACCATCAATTCTAATAGAAGTGATTGCATGCCCTTCAAGAGAAGACAACAATACCCTTCTCAACGCGTTTCCAACGGTCAATCCATAACCCGGTTCCAAGGGACGAAATTCGAATTTTCCTTCGAAATCGTTGGATTCAATCATTATTACTTTGTCAGGCTTTTGAAAATTTAGTAATGCCATATGAAATGTGTGTTGGGGTTATTATTTAGAATACAATTCAACGATTAGCTGTTCTTTAATCGTCTCAGGAATTTGAATACGCTCAGGAATACTTACGAAAGCACCTTCTTTCTTTTCTCCATTCCATGTTAACCACTCGTAGACATTAGAATGGTTTGAAAGAGAGTAGTCAATGGCCTGAAGCGATTTTGACTTTTCTCTAACTCCAATGACTTGTCCAGGTTTTAACTGGTATGAAGGGATGTTAACCACTTCTCCATCTACAGTAATGTGTCTGTGAGAAACGAGCTGTCTTGCTCCTCTTCTTGATGGGGCAATACCCAATCTATAAACCACATTATCAAGTCGAGACTCACACAATTGAAGTAAAACTTCACCTGTGACTCCTTTACTTCGATTCGCCTTAGAGAACAAGTTGCGGAATTGTCTTTCTAAAATACCATAGGTATATTTGGCTTTTTGCTTTTCCATTAACTGGATCGCATACTCTGATTTTTTACCTCTCCTTTTGTTCGATCCATGTTGACCTGGAGGGTAGTTTTTTCTTTCAAAAGATTTGTCTTCTCCGAAAATAGCTTCGCCAAATTTTCGAGCGATTTTAGAAGTTGGTCCTGTATATCTTGCCATAACTAATTATTATAGGAGGAAACTATGAATTAAGGCTTTATCCTTCGATAGCTTGTATTCCTCCGTGGATTATTTATTTAAATTAAACTCTTCTTCTCTTAGGTGGTCTACATCCATTGTGCGGCAGTGGAGTAACATCAACTATTTCAGTCACCTCAATACCTGCATTGTGAATTGTTCTGATTGCAGACTCTCTACCATTACCTGGTCCTTTGACGTATACCTTTACTTTTCTCAAACCAGCCTCGTGAGCGATTTTCGAACAATCCTCTGCTGCAGTTTGTGCTGCATAAGGGGTATTTTTCTTAGAACCTCTAAATCCCATTTTACCTGCTGAAGACCATGAAATCACGTCTCCGTTTTTATTTGTCAATGAGATGATAATATTGTTGAAAGATGCCACGATATGTGCTTCCCCCGTAGACTCAACAACCACCTTGCGCTTTTTTGCGACTTTACTATTTGTTTTTGCCATAGCTCTAAATATGCTCTACTTTATTCGACAACTAAGGATTACTTAGTTGCTTTCTTTTTGTTAGCAACAGTTTTACGTTTTCCTTTTCGGGTTCTTGAATTGTTTTTCGTTCGCTGTCCTCTTAATGGAAGACCCATACGATGACGAATTCCTCTTTGGCACCCAATATCCATTAATCGCTTAATATTCAATTGAGTCTCAGAACGCAATTCACCCTCGATTTTAAATTGAGAAACCGCTTCACGGATGTTACTGATTTCAGTGTCATTCCATTCAGAAACTTTTTTGTCCTCAGAAACCTCTGCTTGCGCTAAAATGTCTTTCGCTCTATTGAGACCTACACCGTATATATAAGTTAACGATATAACTCCACGCTTTTGTTTTGGTATGTCAACCCCTGCAATTCTAGCCATAATTAACCTTGTCTTTGTTTGTATCTAGGATTTTTTTTATTGATTACGTATAATCTCCCTTTTCTTCGTACGATTTTGCAATCCGCACTTCTCTTTTTTATTGATGCTCTTACTTTCATATCAATATCTGTATGTTATTCTTGCCTTTGTCAAATCATATGGGCTCATCTCCAATTTCACCTTGTCTCCAGGTAATAATTTGATGTAATGCATACGCATTTTACCAGAGATATGAGCTGTGACAACGTGTCCGTTGTCTAATTCTACTCTAAACATAGCGTTAGACAATGCCTCAATGATAGATCCGTCTTGTTCTATTGCTGCTTGTTTTGCCATGTTAAGCTGTTTTTCTGTTTTTACCCGTCTTCATAAGACCGTCGTAATGTCTATTGAGCAAATACGCATTGATCTGCTGTACTGTATCAATTGCTACACCAACCATAATGAGCAATGAAGTACCTCCATAAAATAGCGCCCATCCTGCTTGTACATCCATAAGTTTAACAACAATCGCTGGCAAGACTGCAAGTAATGCCAAGAATATGGAACCTGGGAATGTAATTAAAGACATGATATGATCAAGGTAATCTCCAGTCTCTTTACCTGGTCGGATACCAGGAATAAAACCTCCACTTCGCTTTAAATCATCTGCCATTTTATTAGTTGGTACGGTGATTGCAGTGTAGAAGAATGTGAAAATAATGATGAGTACCCCAAATAAAATATTATAAGCTAGTCCAAAGATATCTTGGAAATTAACTTCCATCCATTGTCCTATACTTGTGTGATTTATTGAACGTCCAATAAGTCCAGGTGCAAACATAATCGCTTGGGCGAAGATAATTGGCATTACACCGGAAGCATTCAATTTTAATGGAATGTATTGTCTAGCACCTACTGCGTTTTTATCATAACCACCGGAAGCTGTCCTTCTAGCGTATTGCACAGGAATCTGGCGCATGGCCATTACTAATAATACAGAAAGTAATATGACAACAAACCAAACGATCAATTCAATCAGGACAAACATAAAACCACCGTTAGAGTTTGTTGTCCTAGAAATAAATTCTTGAACGAAAGATTGAGGCATGGTGGCAATAATACCAACCATAATTAAAAGTGATATACCGTTTCCAATTCCTTTATCTGTAATTTTCTCACCTAACCACATTGCGAAAATAGTACCTGTTACTAGAATCGTGACTGCAGGAAACATGAAATTTAAACCTTTACCTAAAACGAAAGCAGAATCCGGCACACCTAAAGCGCTTAAACCAAATAAATAAGTTGGAGCCTGAACGACACATATCGCAATTGTCAACCAACGTGTTATTTGGTTCTTTGTTTTTCTTCCGCTTTCACCTTCTTTATCCAGTTTTTGTAAATATGGAATTGCAATACCCATAAGTTGGACTACAATTGAAGCTGAGATATATGGCATAATCCCAAGAGCAAAAATAGAAGCATTCGCAAAAGCTCCACCAGTAAATGCATTGAGAATTCCTAGAATTCCTTGTTCAGTATTGGCGTTTAGCTCTGAGAGTTGAGCAGTGTCTATACCCGGTAATACAATCTGAGCGCCAAATCTGTAAACCAATAGCATCGAAAGAGTTAATAGTAAACGTTCTCTTAGCTCTTTGATTCTCCAGATATTCGTTAATGTTTCAACAATTTTATTCATCGTTTAGGTCTTATATAGTTTTAGCTTCGCCACCAGCTTTCTCAATAGCAGCAGCGGCACTTGCACTAAATTTGTGAGCAACGACATTAACCTTTGCCTTGAGCTCACCATTTCCTAATATTTTTACTAAATCTTGTTTTTTAACCACATTGTGGGCCAAAAGGGTATCAAGATTAATTTCAGTTATTCCTGCATCAGCAAGCTCTTGAATCTTTGACAGATTTACAGCCTGATATTCTTTTCTATTGATATTCTTAAAACCGAATTTCGGTACACGACGTTGAAGTGGCATTTGTCCACCTTCGAAACCGATTTTTCTCGAATATCCAGATCTAGACTTAGCTCCTTTGTGTCCTCTTCTGGCTGTACCGCCTTTTCCAGAACCCTGTCCACGTCCAACTCTTTTTCCTTCTCTATTTACAGCGCCATCTGCTGGCTTTAAGCTACTTAAATTCATTATAACTTAGATTTATGCTTCCTTAGTGGAAACCAAATGTTTTACAATATTAACCATCCCTAAAATATTAGGTGTAGCGTCGTGCTCTACGACTTGTCCAATTTTGCGCAAACCAAGGGCTTCCAATGTACGCTTTTGGTTTTGTGGACGTTTTATACTACTTCTGATTTGTGTTACTTTAATCTTTCCCATTTGCCTATCCTTTAAATACCTTATCTAGACTAACTCCTCTTTGCTTTGCCACTGTTCCAGCATCTCTTAATTGAGTCAAAGCGTCAAATGTCGCTTTAACCACATTGTGAGGATTAGAAGATCCTTGTGACTTAGAAAGTACATCGTGAACTCCTACAGATTCGAGTACTGCTCTTACCGCTCCACCAGCAATTACTCCGGTACCTTGAGAGGCAGGCTGTATATACACCCGTGCACCACCAAATTTACCTTTTTGCTCGTGAGGGAGTGTTCCTTTATTCAATGGTATTCTGATGAGGTTTTTCTTAGCATCTTCAACAGCCTTAGCAATTGCAGTAGCTACCTCTTTAGACTTACCTAATCCATGACCTACAACACCATCTTCATTTCCAACAACTACAATTGCTGAGAATCCAAATGCTCTACCTCCTTTGGTTACTTTAGTTACACGTTGAACACCGACCAAACGATCTTTCAATTCTAAACCTCCAGGTTTAACGGTTTCTATATTTCTATTTTTTTGTGCCATAGTCAATTAAAATTTTAATCCTCCTTCTCTTGCCCCTTCAGCCAAAGATTTAACTCTTCCGTGATATAAATTTCCTCCGCGATCAAAAGCGACTTCTAAGATCCCTTTATCCATTGCTTTCTTTGCGATAGATTTTCCAACCTCGGCTGCAATTTGAGTCTTTGTTCCTTCTACTTTGAGCTCTTTGTCTTGAGAAGATGCTGCAGCAATTGTAACACCTTTGGTATCGTCAATTACTTGAGCGTAAATCTCTTTATTACTTCTAAAGACAGCAAGTCTTGGTCTTTCAGAAGTTCCTGAAGAAATTTTTCTAATTCTTCTCTTTATTCTTAGTCTTCTATCTGTTTTTGATAATCCCATGATTCAAAACTTATTATGCTGATTTACCTGCTTTACGTCTGATGATCTCTCCGACGTATTTGATTCCTTTTCCTTTGTATGGCTCCGGCTTTCTAAATGATCTAATTTTAGCTGCTACCTGACCAACTAATTGCTTATCATGTGAGCTAAGCTTTACAATTGGATTTTTACCTTTTTCTGACACCGTTTCAATTTTCACTTCAGGCGCAATATTCATTACGATGTTATGCGAAAAACCAATTGCTAAGTCCAATTGTTGCCCTTGATTGCTCGCTCGATATCCAACACCAACGAGTTCTAGTTCCTTCGTAAACCCATCCGATACTCCAACTATCATATTGGCAATTAAAGCTCGGTACAATCCGTGTTTAGACTTATCATCTTTTTTATCCGCAGATCGTGTAACTCGAACTTTACCCTCGGCTACTTCAACACCCACAGTGTCAAAAGTTTGTATCAACTCTCCTAATTTACCTTTTACAGTCACCGTTCCGTCTTGAACACTCACCTCTACTCCTGAGGGGATTGCTATTGGATTATTTCCTATTCTTGACATAATTCAGCTTTTTCGAATTAATATATGTAACACAAAACCTCACCACCTACATTTTCTCTCTTAGCTTGTGTACTTGTCATAACACCATTTGATGTAGACATAACAGCAATACCTAAACCGTTGAGAACTCTTGGAAGCGTATCAGCGTTTACATATTTCCTTAGTCCGGGCTTACTTACCCTTTGTAATTTTTTAATAACAGGCTCCTTTGTCAAGTTGTCGTATTTCAACGCAATCTTGATAACACCCTGTAAATTGTCATCCTCGAATTTATAACTCAAGATATACCCTTGATCAAATAAAATCGTGGTGATTTGTTTCTTAAGATTAGAGGCAGGAATTTCTACCACTCTATGCCCCGCACTATTAGCGTTGCGTATTCTCGTTAAATAATCTGCTATTGGATCTGTAACCATTTCGACTTATATTCTATTACCAGCTCGCTTTTTTTACGCCTGGGATTAAACCTTTGTTTGCCATTTCTCTAAACGTAACCCTTGATAATCCAAAAGTTCGCATATAACCTCGAGGACGACCTGTCAATTTGCATCGGTTTCTCTGACGCACAGGTGAAGCATTTTTAGGTAATTTTTGAAGTGCTTCATAATCACCAGCCTCTTTTAATGCTTTTCTCTTTGCAGCGTATTTCTCAACTAACTTTGCTCTTTTGCGTTCGCGAGCCTTCATTGATTCTTTAGCCATATTATTTCTTTTTAAAGGGTAACCCCAATGCTGTTAATAATGATTTCGCCTCTTGGTCAGTTTGTGCGGAGGTCACAAATGTAATATCCATTCCGCTGATGCGATTGATTTTATCAATATTGATTTCAGGAAAGATAATTTGCTCAGTAACTCCGAGATTGTAATTACCTCTACCGTCAAAGCCGTTAGCTTTAATTCCTTGAAAATCTCTAACCCTTGGCAATGCAATGGTAACCAAACGGTCTAAAAATTCGAACATACGCTCGCCTCTTAGAGTGACTTTAGCGCCGATTGGCATGCCTTTTCTTAATTTGAAAGAAGCGACGTCTTTTTTCGAAATCGTTGCTATAGCCTTCTGACCACTAATAGTAGTTAATTCTTCAACAGCATGATCGATAAGCTTTTTATCGGCAACCGCAGCACCAACACCACGGCTGATGACAATCTTTTCTAATTTAGGAACCATCATTACATTCTTGTAATCAAATTCCTCTGTGAGCGTTTGTACAATGCGCTCTCTATATTCTTCTTTTAATCTTGGTGAGTATCCCATGACCTTAAATTTCTTCGTTTGACTTAACCGCTACACGTACTTTTTTACCGTCCCTAATCTCAATCCTTACTCGAGTCGCTTCGCTTGACTTCGGATCAATTAAGGCCACATTAGAAATGTGTATTGGCGCCTCTTTCTCAACAATTCCCCCTTGAGGGCTATTTGCACTAGGCTTTTGATGTTTAGAAACCAAGTTTACGCCTTCTACGATGACTCTCTGTTTCTCTTTGTCAATGCGCTGAATAACTCCTTCAGAACCTTTATGTTCTCCAGCAATTACTTTTACGCTATCTCCAGTTTTTAACTTAAACTTTACCATCTTTCTGATATTTATAATACCTCAGGGGCTAGTGAAACAATTTTCATGAATTGCTTATCACGCAATTCTCTTGCAACAGGTCCGAAAACACGAGTTCCGCGCATTTCTCCTGTGGCACTTAATAGTACACAAGCGTTATCATCGAATCTGATATACGATCCATCTGGTCTGCGTACTTCTTTTTTAGTTCTCACCACCACTGCAGTTGAAACAGCACCTTTTTTCACGTTTCCGTTAGGCGCAGCGTCTTTTACAGTCACAACGATTTTGTCTCCTAAAGACGCGTAACGTCTTTTAGTACCACCGAGAACTCTAATTGTCAATACTTCTTTTGCTCCAGTATTGTCTGCTACTTTAAGTCTTGATTCCTGTTGTACCATTATTATTTAGCTCTTTCAAGTATTTCAACTAACCTCCAGCACTTTGTCTTACTCAAAGGTCTAGTTTCCATTATTTTAACTGTATCACCCTCGTTGCAATCATTCTTTTCATCATGAGCAACATACTTCTTCGTTTTCAAAACGAATTTCCCGTACATCGGATGCTTCACACGCTTTACTTCAGAGACAACAATTGATTTCTCCATTTTGTTACTCGTAACAACGCCGATTCTTTCTTTTCTTAGATTTCTATTTTCCATAAGGTCAGACCCGTTATTGAATTTCCCTTTTATTTATTTCTGTAACAATTCTAGCTACAGTTCTTCTCGTCTTTCTGATCAACATCGGATTTTCAAGCGGAGATACCGCATGCGTAATCTTCATGTCTTCATATTCTTTGCGAAGAGTCGCTAACTTAAGCGTTAACTCTTCAACCGATAGTTCTTTAATTTCTGATTGTTTCATAGTACTCTTGGTTTAATCATCAGAATAATCTCGTGCTACAATAAATTTAGTACGCACTGGTAATTTTTGAGCAGCAAGTCTTAGTGCTTCCTTGGCAATATCCATTGGAACACCAGACAACTCAAACATAATTCTACCAGGCTTAACAACAGCTACCCAATATTCAGGAGCCCCTTTACCTTTACCCATCCTTACCTCTAATGGTTTCTTAGTAATGGGTTTATCCGGAAATATTTTAATCCATAATTGACCCTGTCGCTTCATGTAACGCGTAGCCGCGATACGAGCAGCTTCAATTTGACGTGAGGTAATGAAGTGTGAATCCAAAGATTTGATTCCAAACATTCCATTAGACAATTGATGTCCACGCTGCGAAATACCTTTCATTCGCCCCTTCTGGGCTTTGCGAAATTTAGTTCTTTTAGGTTGTAACATGCTTACCTATTTTTTCTATTACTTTCTACGACGTCTTTTACCGCCGTCTTGTTTTCCTTTTGATTGAGAAGATGAGAGTCCCACTAGAGGAGACAATTCTCGCTTGCCGTAAACTTCACCTTTCATTATCCACACTTTGATACCTAAACGACCATAAGTAGTATGCGCCTCCTCAAGAGCGTAATCCACATCTGCTCTAAACGTAGACAATGGAATTCTACCCTCTTTATAACCCTCTGATCTCGCCATTTCAGCTCCATTCAAACGACCTGAAATCTGTATCTTGATACCTTCGGCATTCATACGCATAGCAGCTGCAATAGACATTTTAATAGCTCGTCTGTATGAAATACGGTTTTCAATTTGTCGAGCAACTGATGCAGCAACTAATTTTGCATCTAATTCAGGTCTCTTAATTTCGTGTATATTGATTTGTACTTCCTTTGAAGTAATTTTTTTAAGTTCCTCCTTTAACTTATCAACCTCTTGACCAGCCTTACCAATGATAATACCCGGTCTTGCAGTTGTAATCGTTATTGTGATTAGCTTTAATGTTCTCTCAATAATAACTCTGGAAACACTTGCTTTTGCAAGTCTAGCAAAGATGTATTTGCGGATTTTATCATCTTCGGCAATCTTATCTCCGTAGTCGTTTCCGCCGTACCAGTTTGATTCCCATCCTCTGATGATTCCTAATCTGTTTCCAATTGGATTTGTCTTCTGTCCCATATTATTTAAACTGATTCAGTTTGAGTTTGGTTAAGTGCTCCTAAGACAAGAGTTACATGATTTGATCTCTTTCTTATTCTGTGAGCGCGTCCTTGGGGTGCTGTTTGCAATCTTTTCAGCATTGTTCCTCCATCGACTCGTATTTCTTTCACAAATAAATCTGCATCTTCAATACTCGCATCTTCATTCTTAGCTTCCCAATTAGCGATAGCCGATAACAACAACTTCTCTAATCTTCTTGAAGCCTCTCTCGAGTTGAATTTTAAAATCGCCAAAGCCATCTCAACTTTCTTACCTCTAATCAAATCTGCTACTAAACGCATTTTTCGAGGAGAAGTAGGACAATCATTAAGTTTGGCAAAAGCTGTATGTTTCTTTTCAGCCTTAATGCGATCCGCCATTTCTTTTTTACGAACTCCCATAATTCAATTACTTTTTTCCTTTATTTTTTGCTCCAGCATGGCCTCTGAACGAGCGCGTTGGAGAAAATTCACCTAGTTTGTGACCTACCATGTTTTCAGTGACATATACGGGAACAAATTGTTTTCCGTTATGTACTGCAATCGTCTGCCCTACGAAATCAGGAGTGATCATTGATGCTCTTGACCAAGTCTTGATAACAGAGTTCTTACCAGATTCAACATTCTGCTGAACTTTTTTCTCTAGACTATGATGGACAAATGGTCCTTTTTTTAACGAACGTGCCATATTATTTTTATTTCTTTCTTCGTTCTATGATATATCTATTACTGTCTTTTTTCCTAGATCTTGTGCGGAATCCTTTAGCTGGAATACCATTCTTAGATCTTGGATGACCTCCAGAAGCACGGCCTTCACCACCACCCATTGGGTGATCGACAGGGTTCATTACTACAGGTCTTGTACGCGGTCTTCTTCCTAACCATCTGCTTCTACCCGCTTTACCAGATACAATAAGCTGGTGATCTGAATTGGAGACAGCTCCAATAGTAGCCATACATTCAGATAAAATCATTCTTGTTTCACCCGAGGGAAGTTTGATGATTGCAAATTTCCCGTCTCTAGCCATTAACTGAGCAAATGTACCGGCACTTCGAGCCATTACAGCTCCTTGACCAGGTCTTAACTCAATGCACGATATGATGGTACCTAATGGAATGACTTTTAGAGGTAACGCATTTCCAATATCTGGTGTAGCGTTTTCACCTGATGAAAGCTTTTGACCAACTTGTAACCCATTTTGAGCAATGATGTAACACTTTTCACCGTCAGTGTATTGCAATAAAGCAATAAATGCAGTTCTATTCGGATCGTACTGAATTGAAAGCACCTCTGCTTCTACATTTTGTTTTTCTCTCTTAAAGTCGATAATTCTGTATCTCCTTTTGTGACCACCACCTCTATGAGAGGTCGTCATTTTTCCTTCACTATTTCTACCTCCAGACTTTTTTAAAGGCGCTAGAAGCGACTTTTCTGGCTTTGACTCAGTTAACGCATCGAAGCCATTAACCACTTTAAAGCGTTGTCCGGGAGTAATAGGTTTTAATTTTCTAACAGCCATGATTCTGTTTTATAGATTACTGTAAAAATCAATAATATCACCTTCAGCCACGTCTACTATCGCCTTTTTCTTAGCTACCGTTTTACCGTGTTGAATTCCAGTTTTTGTATATCTCGTTTTTCTTACAGGAGCTACATTCATAGTTCTCACCTTGTTTACAGTTACTCCGTAAGTCTTCTCTACAGCCTCCTTGATTTGAAGCTTGTTCGAATTAGGGTTAACGTAAAACCCATATCTGTTAAACAACTCGCTGTCTGCGGTCATTTTTTCAGTAATGATTGGTTTTAATAAAATATTCATATCCCTATTGCTTATTTAATGTTGACTCTAATCCCTCTAATGCACTTTCTGCAATTATCAATGTATTCGCATCTAATATTTTATAGGTGTTTACATTTGAAGATGTAATCACATTAGATGTCTGTACATTTCTAGCCGACAAATACACATTTTGATCTACGCTTGACAAAACAAACAAAGATTTTGAATCACTCAAGCCTAAAGCACCTAAAAGTGCAACAAAAGATTTTGTCTTAGGCGCATCGAAATTAAAATCTTCAATTACTTTGATTTCACTTCCTTTAGACTTCAAACTTAGAGCTGATTTACGAGCCAAACGTTTTACGTTCTTGTTTAATTTATGCTGATAGCTTCTTGGCCTAGGACCAAAGACTCTACCTCCACCTTTAAATATAGGTGACTTGATACTACCGGCACGTGCCGTACCTGTACCTTTTTGTTTCTTGATTTTTCTGGTACTTCCCACGATTTCACCTCGTTCTTTAGCCTTGTGCGTTCCTTGGCGCTGATGAGCAAGGTATTGCTTTACATCTAAGTATATCGCATGCTCATTTGGCTCAATACCAAAAATTGAATCTGACAGCTCAACTTTACGACCTGTACCTTTTCCGTTAATATCGATTACTTCAACTTTCATTATTTCTCAACGATTACGTAGGCATTTTTGTGTCCTGGAACACATCCTTTAACTACCAACAAATTTTTTTCTGCAATAACTTTTACCACTCTAAGATTCTGAACAGTAACACGTTCGCCTCCCATTCTTCCGGCCATTCGCATACCTTTGAAAACACGAGCAGGATATGAAGCCGCACCTATTGAACCTGGTGCTCTAAGTCTGTTGTGCTGACCGTGAGTCGCCTGACCTACTCCTGCGAATCCGTGTCTCTTGACAACACCTTGAAAACCTTTACCCTTTGACGTACCAATAACGTCAATAAATTCGCCTTCTGTAAAGAGTTCAACATTAATTTGATCTCCCATTTGGTAATCACCCTCAAAACCACGAAACTCGACAACTTTTTTCTTCGGAGACGTACCTGCCTTTTTAAAGTGCCCTTGCTCGGCCTTAGAGGTACGTTTCTCAGTCTTGTCATCGAAACCAAGCTGTAAAGCTGAGTAGCCATCAAGCTCTTCGGTTCTGACTTGGGTAACCACACAAGGACCAGCCTCAATGATTGTGCACGGAATATTCTTTCCATTCTCATCAAAGATACTCGTCATGCCGATTTTTTTTCCTATTAACCCAGACATATATTTATTCAATTTATATTTAAAAAAATTGGGGTCAAGAAAATGCTGTAACCCCAGTTATTTTCTCTCACCGTTTTTCTCAAACCATCGTTTGAGACATGTTTGTAGCCTATTGGCCAGTTAACAATTACACCTTAATCTCTACTTCTACACCACTTGGCAATTCCAACTTCATCAAAGCGTCAATCGTTTTTGACGAAGAACTGTAAATGTCAAGCAATCTCTTGTAGGAACTAAGTTGAAACTGCTCTCTCGATTTTTTGTTCACGTGTGGTGATCTCAAAACCGTGAATATTTTCTTATTTGTCGGTAATGGAATTGGTCCAGTAACAACAGCTCCAGTTGTCTTTACCGTCTTAACGATTTTCTCCGCTGATTTATCAACTAAATTGTAATCGTATGATTTTAATTTTATTCTAATTTTTTGACTCATCTTCTCAATCGTTTTAGTCGTTACCTCCTTTTGCCGCTTTTATCACCTCTTCAGCAATGTTTGGAGGAGTTTCAGCGTAATGTGCAAATTCCATGGTAGATGTTGCTCTACCAGAAGACAATGTTCTAAGCGACGTAACATATCCGAACATTTCAGATAATGGCACCTCAGCTTTCACCACCTTAGAACCTGAACGTTCATCCATACTGTTGACTTGACCTCTTCTTCTGTTCAAATCTCCAACTATATCGCCCATGTTTTCTTCAGGAGTCAAAACTTCTAATTTCATTATAGGCTCCATGATGATCGCACGTGCAGCTTTAGCCGCGGACTTATATCCAAGTTTTGCAGCTAACTCGAAAGACAGTGAATCAGAATCTACAGGGTGGAAAGAACCATCCTTAAGAGTCACCTTCATACTATCCATCTCAAAACCAGCGAGAGGACCATTCTTCATAGCTTGTCTAAAACCTTTTTCTACAGAAGGAATATATTCTTTAGGAATATTACCTCCTTTTATCACATTAACAAACTCTAGACCTGACTTACCTTCTTCAGCAGGTTCCATAACAAATACAATGTCAGCAAATTTACCACGACCACCTGACTGTTTTTTATACACCTCACGGTGGTTAGCGATAGCTGTGATAGCCTCCTTGTATTCTACCTGTGGTTGACCTTGATTTACCTCAACCTTGAATTCTCGTTTCAAACGATCGACAATAATGTCTAAGTGAAGCTCACCCATACCAGATATAATAGTCTGTCCAGACGCTTCATCTGTTTTTACGGTAAATGTAGGATCTTCCTCAGCTAACTTTGCTAGGGCCATACCCAATTTATCGACATCAGCCTTAGTTTTTGGTTCTACTGCAATACCTATCACAGGATCAGGAAAATCCATACTTTCCAGTACGATTGGATTTTTCTCATTCGATAAAGTATCTCCAGTTTTGATATCTTTAAATCCGACAGCTGCACCTATATCTCCAGCAGCAATACTCTCAATAGCATTCTGCTTATTAGAGTGCATCTGATAAATTCTTGAAATACGTTCTTTATTTCCAGATCTATTATTTAACACATAAGATCCTGCATTTAGCGTACCTGAATAAGCTCTAAAGAATGCCAATCGTCCAACAAAAGGATCAGTTGCAATCTTAAAAGCTAAAGCAGCGAATGGATCTGAAGGATTTGGTTTTCTAGAAGTCTCGTCTCCAGTGTCAGGGTTTGTACCTACAATAGCATCCTTATCAAGAGGGGAAGGTAGATATCTACAAACAGCATCTAGCAGAAACTGAACTCCTTTGTTTTTGAAGGCCGAACCACACACCATAGGAATGATACTCATATCCATGACGGCAGCACGGAGAGCAGCGTGTACCTCTTCTTCGGTTATTGAATCTTCATCCTCAAAAAATTTCTCCATCAAATTTTCATCATATTCCGCAACAGCTTCAATAAGCTCTGCTCTATGCTGATGAACCTCCTCTTTCATTTCCTCAGGAATATCAATTACGTCGAAAGTCGATCCAAAATTGTCATCGTGCCAAACTATAGCTCTGTTTTTGACTAAGTCTACAATTCCTCTAAAGTCGGCTTCATCACCTATTGGCAAAACAATAGGAACAGCGTTCGACTTCAACATCTCTCTAACCTGCTTACATACATTCAAGAAATTTGAACCTTGTCGATCCATCTTGTTTACAAATCCCATACGTGGAACTTTGTAATTGTCTGCAAGTCTCCAATTCGTCTCAGACTGCGGTTCAACCCCGTCAACAGCTGAAAATAAGAAAACTAAACCATCAAGAACCCTTAATGATCTGTTCACTTCCACGGTAAAATCAACGTGCCCGGGGGTATCTATAATATTGAAATGATAACCTTTAGCATCTGAGGTTGGTTGTCCGTTTTCAGTTGGGAAATCCCAAGTACAAGTTGTAGCGGCAGATGTTATGGTAATACCTCTCTCTTGTTCTTGTTCCATCCAGTCCATTGTTGCGGCACCATCGTGAACTTCACCAATTTTGTGGCTAACTCCTGTGTAGAATAATATACGTTCGGTTGTAGTGGTCTTTCCAGCATCAATGTGAGCTGCGATTCCGATATTTCTTGTGAATTTTAAATCTCTTGCCATGATCTACTTAAAATCTAAAATGTGAGAATGCTTTGTTGGCTTCAGCCATTTTGTGCGTGTCTAATCTTTTCTTAACAGCCGCACCTTCTTCTTTAGCCGCAGCTAGAATTTCGGCTGCCAATCGCTGTGCCATTGACTTCTCATTCCGTTTTCGTGAATAACTAATTAGCCATTTCATTGCGGTAGAAATTTTTCGATCAGGACGAATTGGCATAGGTATTTGAAAAGTAGCTCCACCCACTCTTCTCGAGCGAACCTCCACGTGAGGCATGACATTACCCAATGCGTCTTTCCATATTTCTAAACCAGACTTTTCGTCATCGGTTTTTCTTTCGTTTACAACGTCTATTGCGTCATAAAATATTTTGAAGGCAACGGATTTTTTTCCGTCCCACATCATCATATTTACAAATCTTGTCACCAACTGATCTCCAAACTTAGGATCTGGTAAAATTGGTCGTTTTTTTGCTTGTCTTTTTCTCATGATCGGGTACTACTTATTTTTTTGGTCGTTTAGCTCCGTACTTAGATCTTCTCTGTGTACGTCCTTCTACACCTGCTGTGTCAAGAGCACCTCTAATGATATGATAACGAACTCCAGGCAAGTCCTTAACTCTTCCTCCTCTTACCAATACTATCGAGTGCTCTTGGAGATTATGTCCTTCACCTGGGATGTAAGCATTAACCTCTTTTCCGTTGGTCAACCTTACCCTTGCAACCTTTCTCATTGCTGAGTTTGGTTTTTTAGGCGTTGTTGTATACACACGTGTACAAACACCTCTTCTTTGTGGACAAGAATCCAAAGCAGCCGATTTACTCTTCTTGGTTATAGAGTGTCTACCTTTTCTAACTAATTGTGATATTGTTGGCATTAAATATTATATTTTCCCTAGTTTTTGGGGCTGCAAATGTAGAAATTAATATCAATTATTCAAATCATTTTGAAATATTATTTCTCAGTTTTTGAAATGTGTCGCTACAAGAAGTTTGGAAGCCTTTGAAAATCGCCTAAAAAAAACATTAGAAAGCACTAAAAATTGTGCCTGTTAAAGTAGAGCTTCAGATCTTCAATTGTAAGTAATTTTTGTAAGTATCGAATTTTTAATTTTCGACAACAAATAATGAACTTTATCGTTTAATACAGACTTTTAATCTAAATTCTCGTAAAAATTCTTGATCAACGTTAATTAAAAGCAAAATAATTTTGGATTATTAACTCAATTTTAAGATTTTTACATTTAGCTAATTCAAATAATTAAAAAATGAAAACAAAACTCAATGGAATCTTAACGCTATTTTTGGCGTTGGTTGTGCAAGTTGCTTTTGCACAAGAGAAGACGGTTTCCGGTACGGTATCAGACTCTGATGGTCTGCCTTTACCTGGTGTGAACATCGTCGTTGATGGTACTATTAATGGTACGCAGACTGACTTTGACGGTAATTATTCTATTACGGCAAGCGTTGGTGACGTTTTGATTTACTCTTACATCGGACAACAAGAGGAATCTAGAACGGTAGGTGCAAGCAATACTATTAATGTACAAATGCAAGAGGATGCAACTGCTCTTGAAGAGGTAATTGTAACTGCCCAGGGTATTAAACGAGAGAAGCAAGCTCTTGGATACGCTATTTCATCAGTAGGAGAAGAGCAGCTAGCTCAAAGATCTGAAGGTGATATAGGACGTGTACTTAGAGGTAAAGCTTCTGGGGTTAATATCACACAACAAAGTGGTATTTCTGGTTCAGGTACAAACATCACTATTCGTGGTCTTCAATCATTTAGCCAGAACAACCAACCATTATTCATTGTTGATGGTGTTCCTTTCGCTAGTGGCACTAACTCACAAGGAAGTTTCGTAGATGGTAACAGTGGTTCTTCACGTTTCTTAGATCTTGATCCAAACTCGATCGAAAATGTTCAAGTACTTAAAGGTTTATCAGCAGCGACACTATATGGTGAGCAAGGTAAGAACGGTGTAATCATCGTTACTACAAAAGGTGGTTCTTCAGGTGCTGTAAGTAAAAAGAACGAAATTACTGTTACTCAATCGTATTTCTTCAACGAAATCGCTTCAATAGCAGATTATCAGAATGAATATGGTAATGGGTTTGACCAAAAGTTCGGATGGTTCTTCTCAAACTGGGGTCCATCATTTAGAAAAGGTGGTTCTACAGGTTGGGGTAACGCCTCAAACTTCCCTTCAGTTTATCAATTAGATACAACTGACGGTACAATCCTTCACCCTTATTCAACTGCTGGTGCTGCAACAGGAATTCCTGCTGCTTTCCCAGAATTGCAAGGTGCTCGATACAAGTGGCAGCCTTATAACTCAGTTGGAAATTTCTTTAGAACTGGAACTGTTGCAAACACTTCTATCAACGCAGGTGGTACATCAGCTGATGGAAAAGTTTCTTATAATGCAACATTTGGTCACTTAGAAGATAAAGGGTTTACTCCTGGTAATAAGGTATTGAGAAACAACATCTCTGTTGGTGGACGTGCTCAGTTATCTAACAATTTTACTGTATCAGGTACAATGAATTACTCGAGAACTACATTTAAGTCCCCTCCTGTAGCTGCATCATATGGTTCTAACGTAGGTGGTTCTGGTCAATCAGTTTTCGGTAACATTATATATACACCAAGATCAGTTGATTTAAATGGTTTACCATTCCAAAATCCAATTACTGGAGGTTCTACATATTATCGTCAGAACAACTCGATTCAGCATCCATTATGGACAGTCAATAATGCAAAAAACATCCAAACCACAAACAGAGCGTTTGGTCAGATGACTGCCACTTTCAACTTTAATGATAACTTGAACTTATTATATCGTTTTGGATATGACGTCTATAACGAAAGAAACGTAAACTATCAGAACAGAGGAGGTATTGGTACTAATGCTGTAACTCGTTCAGGAGTATATGAAACATGGGATAACAACAATAGAATTTGGGATCACTCAGTTATATTGACTGGAGACTATGATTTATCTGAGAAATTAGATATGACATTCAACGTTGGTGCCACTTCGCGTTCATCTAACTACGATAGACAAGGTGTTGCTTCAAATGGTCAAAATGTATTTGGTGTGTTAAGACACTTCAACTTCGATAATCAGGATGAAATTCAATTCACTACTTATAAGAATATCTTAGGAGCATATGCTCAAGCTGATTTCGGATACGACAGAATTCTTTACGTAACAGTAAATGGACGTAACGACTGGGTATCAAACCAAGCAGTTGATAACAGACAATTATTCTACAAAGGTGGATCTGTTGCATTCATTCCTTCAACAGCCTTCCCTTCAATCAAGAGTGAGAATGGAATTAACAATTTAAAAGTAAGAGCTGGATACGGTGAATCAGCAGGTTTCGCAACCGGATTCCCAACTTCAGTAAACTTAAGTTTAAATACACAAGCTTTCGAAGATGATGCACGAGGTACAATTGTAACAAACTCAGTATCAAACACAGTTGCTAACCCAGGAATCCTTCCTGAACGTTACCGTGAATTAGAAGCTGGATTAGAAGCGAGTCTATACAAGAACAAAATTAGTATTGACTTATCTGTTTACAAGAGATTCACTGAAGACCTTATCATCAACAGACCCTTAGATCCATCAACAGGTGGTACAACAATCCAAACTAACATTGGTGAAATTACAGGTAATGGTGTTGAACTAGATTTAGGAATCAACGTAGTAAGAACAGAAGACTTCAGCTGGGATATTAATGCAAATTACAACCAACTTGAGTCTATCGTTACTGATTTAGGAGCTGATACAGACCTTATTGTCTACGCAGGATTTACAAACAGAGGTAACGCTGCCATTCCTGACCAACCACTTGGTGTGATGGTAGGAAGTAGAGTAAAAAGAGGTCCTAACGGAGAGCTTTCTGTAGCTGCAAACGGTAACTACATCAGTGAAGCACAAGATCCAGATACAGGTTTAATTCCTGTAATCGGTAATCCAACTCCTGACTTCATCCTAAATGTTGGAAATAATATTTCTTACAAAGGCTTAAACTTCTCATTCTTGTTCAATCACGTACAAGGAGGAGATTTATATGCGCAGACTGTACAAACATTATTAGGTAGAGGTCTTATTACAGAGACTGTCGATCGTGAGAATACTTATATCTTACCTGGTATAGGTCCAGATGGTCAACCTAACGATACACAGATCAATAACTCTGACTTCTATTTCTCTAATGTTCTTTATGGTCCAGACGAGTTAGGAGTTTATGACGCCACAGCTTTACGTCTACAAGAAGTTTCTTTAGGATATAGCTTACCGCAAAGTATATTAGAAAAGACTCCATTCGGTTCATTAAGTATAACATTATCAGGTTTCAACCTTTGGTATAAGGCTTTCAATATGCCTGATGGTGCTAACTTTGATCCTAATGTTGCTGGTTTAGGTGTAGGTAATGGTCAAGGGTTTGAATACTTAAATGGTCCTTCGTCGAAACGTTACGGATTAAGTGTTAAAGCTTCATTCTAATCATAAAACATTTATTAGTAAATCATTATGAAAAATTTATTTAAAATTTTAAGTGTAGTCGCGATAGTTGGAGCATTAAGCTTACAGTCGTGTGAGACTACTGAACTAGATCTTAGGGAAAACCCTAACGCTCTGTCAAAAGATCAGGCGAGTCCTGACTTTTTGATGAACCAAATCCAATTAAGTTTTGCAAGTTGGGTTGAGAGTTTTGGTAATATTGGAGCAGAAATGGCTCGAATTGATTACCACTCTGGTAGAACATATGAGAACAACTTTTCTCCAGGAACTTTTAACGGGAGATGGTCATCAGCTTACGCTGGAATGTTCGAGGATATTAAAGCATTAGCACCATTAGCAGAAGAAGGAGGATTAGATACTCACTTAGGGATTTCTAAATTCATCAAAGCTTATGTCGCCATTACTTTAGTTGACTACTTTGGAGATGTTCCTTTCTCTGAAGCAAACTTAGGTGGTGAAAACTTTAATCCTGCTGCCGATCCTGGTGCTACTGTTTACGCATCTGCAATGGCTTTAATTGACGAGGCTATCGGTCACTTTAACGCAGGAGGTCCTGCGGTAGGAAATGACTTTTATTTCAGTGGAGAGACTGATGGATGGGTCAAAGCATGTAATACGCTAAAATTAAAAGCCTTAATGACTTCAAGATTAGTTGATTCCGGAGCAGTTTCTGCTTTCAATTCAATCGTATCTGGAGGAAATTATATAGCAAGTTCTGCGGACGATATGCAGTTTACTTGGGGTATTGAAGAACTTCAACCTGATTCACGTCACCCAAGATACAGAAGTGACTATACAGCGACTGGTGGTGGATACTACCAATCAATTCACTTAATGAACTACATGTTAGAGAATGACGATCCAAGAAGACGTTACTACTACTATCGCCAAGTATCTGTAACTCCAGGTCAAGATGGTTCAGCACCAGCTCTTGAAACACTTGGATGTTCATTACAAGAAGCACCTGCACACTACGAAGGATTCCCTTTCTGTGGATTACCTGATGGTTACTGGGGTAGAGATCACGGAAATGATGAAGGTATTCCACCAGATGGATTCTTAAGAACGCTTCACGGTGTTTATCCTGCTGCTGGACGTTTTGACGACTCAACATTTGAGGGATCACTTCAAGGTGATGGTGGTAAAGGAGCCGGAATTACTCCAATCATGTTAGCATCTACTGTAGATTTCTGGCAAGCTGAGGCTGCACTTTTAAGTGGAGACGCTGCTGCAGCTAAAACTGCAATGTTAGCAGGTCTTGCTAAGTCTGTGGCAAAAGTTCAAGGATTTGCATCTCTTGACCCTACTGCTGACGACTCATTCGCACCCGATGCAACTGCTGTTACTGCTCACGCTGACGCTGTTGCTGCTGCTTTTGATGCAGCCGTAACTGCTGGTGACGTTGACGGATGGTGGAATGTTATGGCTCAAGAATTCTTCGTTTCATTATTTGGAAACGGTAGTGATGCTTACAACTTCTACAGAAGAACAGGATATCCAAATAACTTACAACCTAATTTAGAGCCTAATCCAGGTGCATTTATTAGATCAATGTGGTATCCAGCTAACTATACAAACACGAATTCTAATGCTTCTCAAAAACCAGATGTATCACAAACGGTATTCTGGGATACTGGGGCTACTAGTTTATACTAATAACATTAACTCTTATGAAAAATATTTTTAAAAATTTAAAATACGCTTTCGTTGCACTTGCACTTGTTGCTTGTGAAGCTGAGACTAATGTGATTGATGACGTATTTGCATCTGTTGAAAATGGAGCCTTTTTAAGATTAACTTCTACTCAAGGTTCTTCAATTAACAAAGCAGATTTATCATCAAGTGTTTCTGTGAGCTATGAGTTTGATGGAGTTGATCCATCAGAGCTTTCTTCAATAGAATTTACACTTAGCTTCGTGGATAGAGATGATGAGGATGGTGTGGATGAGAATGCAGGTCCAATTTCACTTGGATCGGTAACTGCAGCTGACCTTTCTCCTTCTCAATTTGGGAAACCTTCAGGAACAATCACATACAACTTTGGTGATGCTTTAGCAACTTTAGGGCTTAGTGCAGAACAAGTAAATGGAGGTGATCGCTTTCAATTAGGTATGACAGCTGTTTTAACAGATGGTCGTTCATTTGGTCCAGGTCAAGCTAACGGTAACGTTTCCGCAGTTGGAGGTTACTACTCATCGCCTTATGTCTTTACCTCATCAGTGGTTTGTTTATTTCCTATCACTCCAGGTACGTGGACGGTCAATATGGCTGACTCATACAATGATGGTTGGCAGACAACTGTTTCAGGAGGTGGTCCAGGACTGCAAGTCGTTTTAAGCGATGGTACAGTTTTCGCAGAAGTTGGTTTATGTTCACCATACAGTGATGGAAGTCCTTATGACTGTACTGCAGAGACAGGTGAAGGTACTACAACAATCGAAGTCCCTGCGGGACTAGGTATTGTTGATTGGTATTTCCCAGGTGACTATTGGACAGAAATTTCTTTTGAAATAATCTCTCCAAGTGGTAACGTTGTAGGAACATATGGTCCTGGAACAACAGCTGGAAATCTGCCTGTTAACTTGTGTGCAGAACCTGTACAATAAACTTATGTGCCCTCTCAATGAGGGGGCACTTTTAAAAATATTTTACTCATAAGGAAAAACACTATTATAAAATGAAAACAATATTTAAAAAACTATCCGTAGTCTTTTTGGCATTAATTGTGTTTGCCTGTGAGACAGAAAATACGGTAATTGACGACGTTTTTGACACGGTTGAAAACGGCGCTATTTTAAGACAACTTAGTGTCGACGGAATTTTAGATCTATTCGACACTTCATCAGGAATAACAGTAAATCTCGAGTACCAAGATGCTGAAGGAAGTGCAATTGGTAATATTCAAGGGGTAGATGTTCAATTATCCTTCATTGACAAAAACGGTATTGACGACTCAGTATCAGGTCTCTCATTTGGATCTATAACTGGATGGGACAATAACACAGAGTTTGGATTACCACGTGCCAGCTTTTCATACACACTAGCCGATGCTTTAGCAGCTGCTGGCTTAACTGTTGATCAACTAAACGCAGGAGATCAATTTGTTCTTAACTTTACTTTAAATAGTACTTCAGGAACTTATGGATCTGCCAATGCGAATGGTAATGTGTCTGCTGTTGGTGGTTATTATTCATCACCATATAGAGTTACATCTAATGCAGTATGTAAGCTAAACGAAGGAATTTTTGAAGGTGAGTATGATGTAGTGTTAGTAGAAGGTACCAATTCATATTTTGGAGACACAAGCAACGCAATGGGTGAAATCGCTACATTCACTGCAACATCTAACACTGACAGAACAATGAGTATAGGTTATCTTGAACGTTTTGGTTTTGGACCCTATGATTTTGGCATTTCATTAGTTTGTGGCGAGGTTGTAATAAATGGAAATCAAGACATTGGTCTTAGCTGTGGTGGGCCACCATTTGGTATAGCTCCTCCAGCCGAAGGACAAGCTAATGGTGTTTTTGATTTCAACGACGATTCCGTTTTCACAATAGCTTTTACCGACAATCCTAAAGAGGGTTGTGGAGCACCTGCTTCTTATGTGGTATATCAATTTACAAAACGATAAGATATACTAAATTATAGCTTTAAAGACCGCTTTTAAGCGGTCTTTTTTTTTGTCGCAATTCGATTAAATGTATATTTGAAAAAAAAATTCATGAGAGCAGTACTATTTTTTATTTGTGTCGGATTATCAAGCTTTGTTTCAGGACAATACGGATTATCTCAACCAGAAAACTTCTCGCAGCAAGGGCAAGGTGAATTATTCTCTGCTATGCGTAAGAAAAGAGATGTGTCCAATGACCTACCTACCGTTGGTACAATATATATCAATGATGTATTTCAAGCATGTGAAGTATACTACAAAGACGACGTTGTAGGAAATTTTTACTACCGTCATAATGCATTTAATGACGAAATCGAAATAAAAGACACAGAGTATGACGATGAGAAAGAAAGTTCATTAGCTACAGTGAAAGAACTTCGCGTAATAAATACAATAGACGGACGAGAGCTATCGTTAAGTACGTATAAAAATAAAGAAGAAACCATTAGGAATGGTTATTTATATACCCTTGTTGAAGGTAAAAAATACTCTCTATACTACAGAAACAGAGTCCGTTTTAAGGAAGGTATGAAAGCTGTTAATTCTATGGTTCGCTCTACACCTAACAAATTCACACATTTCACTGATTATTATATCGTTCAAAATAGTGAGCCGGTAGCAAATTACTTCAGTGGTAAAATAAAGGATCTTGAAATGTTTTTAAACGATGATATTGACAAGGCTAAAGGTTATTTAAAAGACAATAAACTAAGCACGAAGAAGATAGAAGATTTAACTTCACTTTTTAACTTCTTAAATAGCTAAGTCACATGCCTTTTCGACTTTCTTGTTTTATTATTATTCTATTCTCAATTTACACCACTCATACGAGTGCTCAAAGGGTAATAAATTACAATACCATTGCAGCTCCCACTTCTCCGGCTGAAAGTGAAGCCTTGGCCAATATATTTACGAGAAGAAATCCTCAAAATGATTTTTTTTATAACGATGTTAAAAATGACGTGAGTGTAGAAAAAATACTAGTTAAAGCATCGGGAAGTCCATATGTAAATGAAGAATTCAAACCCTGTAGAATCGTTTACAAAAACGAAGAGACAGGATTTGCATATTACAGGTTCAATGCTCACAATAATGAAATTGAACTCAAAGAAAGCGTAGCTACTGAAAAAATATTTTCACTAAATATAGATCCAAATATTGCCATTAAAGATTTAGAGAATAATGAATTAATACTACTAAAAAGAGTACCAGATTCAAAAAACAAAGTTTCGAACTCCTACGTAAACTTACTCTTAACATCAAATACTATAAATCTCTACAGAAGAACATATATAAAATTCAGTGAAGGCACAGAAGCTACAAGTTCAATGGTAATTGCCACTAACGATAAATTCACGCCTTATCAAGATTATTTTATAGAAACAGAGAACCCCAAAGCTTTGCACTTAGTCAAGCCAAACAAAAAAAGTCTCTACGAAATATTTCCTGATTTAAAAGGCTCAATAAAGTCAATTATTAAAGAACAATCCTTAAACCTTAAGAAAGAGGAAGACCTCGTTACGCTTATAGAAGGAATCTCACAACTTATAGCTTAGACAAATGTCTGATGATTACATTTTTGGAATAAGAACCATCTTAGAAGCTCAAAAATCGAATACCCCTATCCAAAAGGTATTCATCCAAAAAGGATTGAAAAGCAACTTAATTCAAACTTTAGAAAGTCAATTAAGACAGCAAAAAATTTCAATCTCATATGTCCCTGAAGAACGATTTAGAAGATTTAAAAATCAGAATCACCAAGGAGCCGCTGCCTTAATTTCGCCAGTCACCTATGCTGACTACATAGAGAAAGTTGACGCTTGTCTTAAGCAGCCCAAAAGGGCCTTTTTTTTACTATTAGATCATATTACAGATGTGCGAAACTTTGGCGCCATACTAAGAACCGCCAATAGCGCCGGTGTAGATGCTGTAATTATCCCTTCAAGTGGAATGGCCCCAATTACCTCTGAAAGCGTTAAAAGTTCTTCTGGCGCTTTATTTACTACTTCTATTTGCAGAAGCACACATATCAAAGATGTTATTTACTATCTTCAAGGCTCAGGAGTAAAAGTAATTGCTGCTACAGAAAAAGCAGAACAGAACATCTACGATGAACCATTAGACGATCACATCGCCATAGTTATGGGTTCAGAAGATAAAGGCATACATCCTTCGATTTTGAAATTGGTAGATGCACAGGCCAAATTACCTATGTTAGGCAAGGTAGATTCTTTAAATGTTTCTGTCGCGTGCGGATTATTTTTATACGAAGTAGTACGCCAACGACTTTAAACAATGAATTCAATCCCATTTGCCGAGAGAGCTAGACCTCTTTCTTTACAAGATTATGTAGGTCAAGACGATATTATAGGACCTGTAGGAGTCGTAGGACGACAAATAAAAGCCGGTCACCTTAGTTCTTTAATTTTGTGGGGACCTCCAGGAACAGGTAAAACCACATTGGCACATCTATTAGCACAAGAACTCCAAAGACCTATTATTGAGCTAAGCGCTATTGAAAGTAATGTTAAGGAAGTTCGTGCGGCTATCGAGCAAAGTTCAAAAAGTCAACAACTTTTTTCAAAAAAACAGTCTATTTTATTTATCGATGAAATTCATCGCTTTAGTAAATCACAGCAAGATTCGTTACTTAAGGCTGTAGAAAAAGGTATAGTTACACTTATTGGAGCCACTACAGAAAACCCAAGCTACGAAGTAATCCCTGCCCTTCTCTCTCGCTGTCAAATCGCACAATTAAAGACCTTATCAGAAGAAGAATTAACCCAATTACTTGAAAATGCAATTTCCCGAGACACCTATTTTAAAAATTGGCAAATCAAACTGCAAGAACTTGATGTTCTCATGTATCATTCCCAAGGTGATGGAAGAAAACTATTAAATCTATTTGAAAACACCTGTGAGGGTCTCAAAGGTGAATCTGGAAGCACCAGTATTAATATTAACAACGAGAATACACGTTCATTTATTCAAACCAAGAGTTTTAAGTTTGACAAAAAAGGAAACCAACATTACGATATTGTATCTGCCCTAATTAAGTCTATAAGAGGAGGCGATGCAGATGCCTCAGTTTACTGGTTAGCTCGTATGCTCGAAGGAGGTGAAGACCTAAAATTCATATGCAGAAGATTAATCATATCCGCAACAGAAGATATTGGTCTTGCCAATCCCAATGCATTACTCATAGCTGAAGCAACAGCAAGAAGTGTAGAACAAGTTGGAATGCCTGAATCGAGAATCTTAATGAGTCAATGTGTTATTTATCTCGCCTGTTCTCCAAAGAGTAATACCGCCTATAAAGCGATAAACAAAGCCACTGAAATCGTAAAGCAAACAGGGGATTTAGAAGTACCTCTTCACTTGAAAAACCCCAGAACTGCATATGATAAGCAACTAGATTATGGAAAAGGTTATTTGTATCCTCACGATTTTGAGGGTAAAAATCCAATACAGGACTACATGCCTAAAGAGCTCATAAACACTGAAATTATCGACTTCAAAGCATCTTCTAGCGAAGAAAAATTAAAGAAACAATCAAATAAAAAAGTTTAAAACTCCAGTTTAAGCTCCGTTTTTACTTGGCCTCCAGAATTATCGTTTAATTCTATATACCATGTATCCTCTTCCTTAAAAATAAGACCAGAAGCATCTGCATTTTCAACTAGATATACGTTATTTGCTGAAGTAGATTTCATGGTGAATACTACTCTCCCGCCATTATCTACTAAATTGAAGTTGTCATTATCAACTCTAACCACACGAAGCACATCGCGACTCGAGGCCACTTTAGGTTTATCGTTAGAATTACTTGAACGTTGAACTGCGTACAATTCAACAAAGGCCTTCTGAATTGCATCCTGATAGGTAGCTGTGTATTCTTTTAATTTACTCTCCCCTGCTTGAGTACGATATACTTCTTGGCCTTTACAGTCTTTGAAGTAAATAACCACTTTAGTCGTTAAAAAACTTGGCTCTTCTAATAAATCAACTTTAATAGCTTTACAAATGTTAGATGTTACTTCATCAACTAAGGCGTTATCGTAATAGGTTTTAAAACCTGCCTCTGTAAAAAGATGTTTCAGGATAGTACTGCTTCGATAAGCATTATCCTCATAGAAAATATCAAATTTTACAGGAATAATAACGTAATCGTACTTTTGCAACTGACCTAAGGCTGTTTGACTGAATATGAGCACAGCGAGTAGTATGAGTCGTTTCATTTTTGAGTATTTATAACAAATATAAAGAATCCAATTGCTCTTCAAAATCACTAAAGCAATTGAATATTGGACATTTTTCGTGCTTAAATTCTTTCAAAGGATCAAAATGCATTGCGTGAAGACCACAATTTAAGGCACCGAGAACATCTGCTTCTAAATCATCTCCAACCATAATCACTTGCTCAGGTCTTCGATTAGCCATATCCAATGCGTGCTTAAAAATTATAGGGCTAGGTTTTTTGTATCCTACCTCATCTGCATTGATAATCCCTTTAAAACAATTCTCAATAGGAGTTTTAGCTATTTTTTTGTATTGCACTTCTTTAAATCCGTTGGTAACGATGTATAAATCATATCTTGTTGAAAGTCTTAAAAGCACTTCTGAAACATGCGGAAACAAGTTTTTAAAGTTTGTTAGGTAGTTTATATAGCCCTCAACAACACGATATAGCAATGATTCATCAAAATCAAAGTTCAGAGCAAGAAAGGTTTCTCTAACTCTGTTGTATCTCAAATATTCCTTGTCTATGGCACCATCCCTATACTTTTTCCAATAGGCCAAATTGATTGGTCGATATACATCCATGAATTGGTCAATCTCGATAGCCACCTCAAACTCATCAAAAAGCAATTTAAAAGTAAGAGCTGAATTTTTTTCAAAATCCCACAGAGTATGGTCTAAATCAAAAAATAGGGTATTAATTTCAGTTCTCATCAACAAATTGCATAAGATTTTCAAAATAGGTTGCGCCTGGTGTTTCGGCCACAAATTCATTGGAAAATACAAATCGCAAGTTTCCTCCAATTTTTTGAGTTTCATTTACTACAGCTCTTAAATCACTAAAAGCCTGCTTAGCTGCCCTTCTATTTTTAAAAACCTGATTTGTCATAACGAAGGGGTGCACCTTTAAAGGTTGAACCATTTCGACATCTAAATCGTAAAAAAAATGTGTACTCGACGTTCCACTTCTAAAACCGATTTTATCCGCATATCCCATAGAAAAATCATCTCGTAATTCCGCATCTATAAGTCGCTTGTAGTAATGTGGCATGCGTAGATTCAACTTTGAGTGTAAGGCATACCAAATTGGTCTGTGTATTTTTTTGGTGAGTTCTAATCGTTCTCTCTCTAAAGCATTACTATCTTGAAGACCTAAATGAGATATCGATAAGGCAACCGTTTTATAATCTGCAACCGATTTAATCAACCTATTTAATGACGAACGAAAGCGAGAAATATTTTGATCCTCAAATAGAAATTTACTGTATTCAAAGAAAAAACGCAGCTTTATGTCAGAGGACTCCAATCGATTGATCAAGTCATTATAAATTAAAAATGGATCTTCAATTCGTCCTGTCCAAACTGCAAATCGCCTCTTAATTGTATTGAAATTGAATCTTGCGAGGTCACCTAAACTTTCGGTGAGGTGGCGCATCAATCCTCGTCCACTATATTTAAAAGCTTGAACTACATTCAAAGATAATTCATAATTCACCTTTGAACCCCTTTCGGGAATTTGGTCAAAATGTTCCTGTAAACTCTGGTAAAAGGCATTCATCCAAAGGTCAATTAAAGGTCTTTTAAGCGCATCTATTTTGTGTAAAACACTTAGCTCTGCCTTAAAATCGTTTTTAGGGTTTTTTACATGAAATAAAATTTCCTCATACCTGGTCAGTAAAAAAAAGGAAGCCGCAAATAAATCAAAAGGGATTTTACTCTTTTCACCAACCCCAAAGAAATAAGGAATATCATTCCAATCTCCTACAGTTATATCAATTGCTCTAACACCCTTTTCAAAAAGTAAAGGATGGGATTCAATAAAAAACTCATTCTGAAGAGGCTGTTTGGCATAGGTGATTTTCGGACCATCGTGCTTGATAAAGTCCTCCACTGAGGTAGTCAATTCAAAATCTAATTTTAAAATATTCTCAATGCATTGCTGTGTTATATAGCGCAGACGATTCGATATTCTATGGGTGTAAATTAAGAGCATTTTACGAGTTTATTTTCAAAATTTTCAAATGAAAATCCTCCGTAATTTCCAGAACTCATCATCAAATAAACCGTACGATCAGTAATACGCTCATACAGGCGCTGTTCAAAAGATTTTGCATTGGTATACACTTCAAGAGATGAATTTTTAAATGCATTTCGAATTTCTTGCACACTTAATTCTGGCATATTTTTAAGTACCAACGCTTGAGCCGTATAATAAACGATTGCCTCATCTGCCTCATTTAAACTATGCGCATATTGTTTAATGAATTCGGCATTTAAAGAACTATAAGTATGTAGTTCAAAACAAGCGACAACTTTAAAGGAATCAAATTGTTCTTTTACCGCGGCCAAAGAAGCTCTCACCTTACTCGGTGCATGGGCAAAATCCTTAAATATTTTAATGTTTTTATGCTGACCCACAAGCTCTAAACGCTTTGAAGCACCTTTAAAAGAAGATATTGCTTCAAAAAAGTCTACAGCGTCTACACCCATCTGTTGGCATATCCATTGAGCACCAGATATATTGTTGACATTGTGTTTACCAAAGACATCAATAGGTACTTTTCCTTCATCGGTTTCAATCATAGTGACACCATCTGAAATACTGTGTTCAAGTGTTGTGTAGGGAAATTTACGAAGGGGTCTATCACAAGATGTTACCAATTCATTAACCTGATGGTCTTCTTCATTGAAGGTGATACTACCGCCCTCCACTAATGTTTCTAGAAATAATGCAAATTGTTGCTTATAATCTTCAGCCGTCTTGAATACATTGATGTGATCCCAAGCAATTCCGCTAATTAAGGCAATATGTGCCCGATATTTGTGAAATTTGGGACTTAAATCAATAGGAGAAGACAAATATTCATCCCCTTCTATGACTATGAAATCAGCATCAGAAAGTTTTACCATTCGGTCAAATCCAGACAGTTGAGCACCGACTAAATAATCCGCCTCAATACCCCAATAATCAAGAACATGTAATATCATTGAGGTAATCGTTGTTTTTCCGTGACTACCACCAATAACTACCCTTGTTTTTTCTTTGGCCTCTTCATATATAAATTCAGGATAAGAATAAATTTTAAGTTGTAGTTCTTGAGCTCTAAGTAACTCTGGGTTGTCTTTTTTAGCGTGCATTCCTAAAATAACTGCATCGAGATCTGGGCTAATCTTTTCTGGAAACCATCCCATTTGAGCTGGTAACAAATCCGAACTTTCCAATCTTGACTTGGAGGGTTCATAGATAGCATCGTCGCTACCACTTATCAAATAACCCTTATCGTGTAAGGCCAAAGCCAAATTGTGCATTGCACTTCCTCCAATGGCGATAAAATGAATTTTCATAGTAAAAGGTGTGCTACCACTTAAAAAGTTTCTAAATTTAATAGCATAAAGATACTAACACTCTATAAAGACCTCGCTTATGAAATTAGAAAACCTTAATCTAATACAAGAAAAAGAGATGTTTCCTGGCTACCATGGAAAATTATTTCACGGTGAACAATTGAGTTGGGCTTTTTGGAGAGTTGACGAAGGTTCAGCTGTTCCTGAACATCATCACATACACGAACAAATAATGCACGTCATCTCGGGACGATTTGAATTCACCCTTGATGGCATTACCAAAATATGTAAAGCTGGAGACCTCATTCACATTCGCTCAAACCAAATTCACTCTGGTAAAGCGCTGACAGACTGTGTTTTGATGGATGTGTTTTCACCCGCTAGAGATGATTACAAATAGGCCATGAATATCTCACTTAAACATAAAACCGCCATTATAGGTGGATGCAGCAGAGGTATTGGCGAAGGTGTTGCCCGTGTTCTGGCGAAAGCAGGAGCTTCGGTCATTCTAATGAGTAGAAATAAGGAAGCTTTACGTCAATTAAAAGAAGATTTACCCTGTATTCATTCAAAGCAAAAACATGAACTGTTTCTAGTGGACTTCAACGATCACAAGGATTTTCAAAAGAAAGTAGATATATTTTTCAAAGAACATAAAGTAGATATACTGGTCAACAATACGCAAGGTCCTAAAGGGGGATCGGCCTTAGATAAAAAGATTGACGATTATCAGGAAGCCTTTGATTTACTGTTCAAAAATCATGTGTACATCACTGAAAAGGCCATTGAACATATGATGGCTCAAAAATGGGGAAGAATCATTAATATCGCTTCGATTTCAGTCAAAGAGCCTTTAAATTATCTCGTTCTTTCAAACTCAATTAGAGCTGCACTAACTACTTGGGCGAAGAGTATGGCAATTGACTTAGGGCCTTTCAACATCACAGTAAACAATACACTCACAGGCTACTTCGACACCCAAAGAATTGCAGAACTCAATCAGAAAAAAGCAGAGAAATTAAACATCAAAGCCTCTGAGGTTAGAGACCAAATGATTGCCAATGTCCCCTTAAAAAGGCTAGGAACTCCTGAAGAATATGGTAATCTAGTTTGCTTTTTGGCCTCTGAAGAGGCATCTTACATAAATGGAGCAAATATACCTATCGATGGTGGGCTACTGAAGTCGCTCTAAGCATTTAGCAAGTTCCACAGCTTGTCTTTTAGAGCCATTATTCCCTTTTGAGCCACTGAAGAAATGAACATGAACCGTACTTCAGGAGCATTAGATTCTATTTCGTGTTTTAGTTCTGACATTAATTCTTCATCGAGCATATCAGACTTAGAAATGACTAAAAAACGTTCCTTATCTAATAATTCAGGGTTGTATCTCTTAAGCTCATCACATAAAATCCTGTACTCCTTGAGATGATCGGAACTATCAGCTGAAACTAGAAACAATAAAGTAGCATTGCGTTCAATATGTCTCAAAAAATAATGTCCTAATCCTTTTCCCTCTGCAGCTCCTTCAATAATGCCAGGAATATCTGCCATAACAAAACTTTGAAAATCTCTGTACTCCACAATTCCCAAATTGGGTTTAAGCGTCGTGAATTCGTAATCTGCAATTTTTGGTTTAGCCGAGGTCATCACTGAAAGTAGCGTCGACTTACCCGCATTAGGAAAGCCTACAAGTCCCACATCAGCTAGAACTTTTAGCTCTAGAGTTATGTTTTTTTCTTCTCCTTCTAATCCACTCTGTGCATAACGCGGTGTTTGATTTGTCGGACTTTTAAAGTGCCAATTTCCACGTCCACCTAGACCACCTGTGGCAACAATTAATTCCTGTGATTCCTCTGTGATTTCAGTTATAACAGAGTCGTCTTCCGTGCTCTTTAGTACAGTTCCAAGCGGAACATCGATGTACACATCTTCACCATCAGCTCCGGTTGAGCGATTTTTACTTCCGTGTGCGCCGTGGCCTGCCTTAAAATGACGTTTGAATTTAAAGTTTAACAGCGTCCATAAATTAGAATTGGCTCTAATAATAACATGGCCTCCTCGTCCTCCGTCACCTCCATCAGGACCCCCTTTGGCAACGTATTTCTCTCGGTGCAAATGTGAAGAACCTTTACCTCCATTTCCGGAAGAAACATGAATCTTAACGTAATCAACAAAATTACCTTCTGTCATAAATCAGCGACAATTTGCTCCAATTTAAAGGCAATATCATCAATGCTACCAATGCCGTTTACAGCAACATATTTGTTCTGTTTTTGATAGTAATCAATAAGGGGAGCTGTTTTTTGATTGTACTCATCAAAACGATTTCTTATTTTCGATTCATCGATATCGTCAGAACGACCACTTTCTTTTCCTCTTTGAATCAAACGCTGAATTAATATTTCATCTTCAGCTTCTAAGGAAATAGTTGCATTAATTTTCATATTCTTGTCTTGCATCAAATTGTCAAGAGCTTCAGCTTGGGCTGTAGTTCTGGGAAAACCATCAAAAATAAATCCATTAGCCTCAGGGTTTTTTTCGACCTCGTCAGAGAGCATCTTAATAGTCACTTCATCAGGAACGAGTGCGCCATCATCGATATAAGATTTGGCAAGTTGTCCTAATTCCGTTTGATTTTTGATGTTATATCTAAATACATCTCCAGTAGAAATGTGTACCCACTTAAGTTTTTCTTTTAATAAAGCTGCTTGAGTTCCTTTTCCTGCTCCAGGTTTTCCAAATAAAACAATGTTTTTCATTCGTCTTTGTCAATTATATAAATATCGTTCAAATTTCTTCCTTCTTCGTTGTAATCGAGTCCATAACCTACCACAAATTCACTTGGTATTTCTCGACCGATGTAGTCTATGGCATACTCTCCTTGATACGTGTCTTTTTTATAGAGTAACGAGGCTATTCTAAAAGAGTTGACTTTGGCATTACTAAACATGTCTACTAAGGTTTTCAAGGTTCGTCCACTATCGATAATATCCTCTAAAATAACAATGTCGTGTCCTTCAATGTCTTCAACAACTTCTAGAAGCGTCTTTACAAGTTGAGTAGAAGTTAAGCCTGAGTACGACGCTAATTTTACAAACGAGACCTTACAATCGCCTTCGTAATAAGAGATAAAGTCACTGGTCAGCCGAAATGCACCGTTTAAAACACCGACAAACAAAGGGCTCTTGTCCTTAAAATCTTTATATACCTCAGCTGCCATCCGTTGAACGATTTGCTGAACCTCCTCAGCTGAAAGCAACTTTTTAAATTGAATATCATCGATAACCATCAAGCGAAATTAGTTAAACAAAATTACAATTTTAGATTTGCCGTATTTTTGCCTTAATTAATGAAATATGCAGTATTCAAGTTCAAGTTTCAAGCTCGGTATTTTAGGTGGAGGACAGCTCGGAAAAATGATGACGGTTCACACAAGAAAAATGGATATCCATACACTAATTTTAGACCCCTCTGAAAGTGCTCCAGCCCGATTAAGCTGTAATACTTTTTTTCAAGGAGATCTTTTAGATTATGACACTGTATATGAATTTGGAAAAAAAGTAGATGTATTAACTATCGAAATCGAAAACGTAAATGTGGCCGCCCTAGAACAGTTAGAGCGAGAAGGAGTCAAGGTTTATCCGAAGCCCAAAAGCTTGAACGTTATTCGAAATAAGGTGCGTCAAAAAACGTTTTATGAGCAACATCAATTGCCCACAGCTCCCTTTCAACAATTTAAAGATAAAGACGAGCTTATTAAAAACACACCTTCACTACCATTCGTTTGGAAATCCGCTGAATTTGGATACGACGGCAAAGGAGTACAAGTGGTCAAAAGTGAGCAAGATATTGCACAAATTCCTGATGGACCTTGCTTGGCAGAACAATTAATTGATTTCGAAAAAGAAATTGCAGTAATTGTGGCAAGAAATAGTCAAGGAGAGGTCAAAACCTATCCTTTAGTTGCTATGGATTTTCATCCCACTGCGAACCTTGTCGAGTATGTTGTTTCCCCTGCTCCACTGGATAAATCAATTCATAAAAAAGCAGAACAATTAGCATTAGAGGTTGCTGAAAAAATGGATATTGTTGGTTTACTTGCTGTTGAGATGTTTTTGACCAAATCAGGAGATATTCTTGTCAATGAAGTAGCTCCAAGACCTCACAACAGTGGACATCAAACCATAGAATCAAATTATACCGACCAATTTGAACAGCATATTAGAGCCATCTTAGATCTACCTTTAGGTTCAAGTGCATCCAAATGTTGTGGTATAATGATCAATCTCATAGGTGAAGCCAATCACACAGGACCAGTGGTCTACCAAGGTTTGAAAGAGGCTCTATCTATTGAAGGAGTTTATGCTCATATTTATGGTAAAGCAGAAACAAGACCTTTTAGAAAAATGGGGCATATGACAATCGCAGATGCTAATCTGGAAAAAGCCTATCAAAAGGCAAAGCAAATAAAATCAATGATAAAAGTAATAAGCGCATGAAAAAAGTAGCCATTGTGATGGGAAGCACAAGTGATTTAACAGTCATGAATGAGGCCATCGGAGTTTTAAAAGAGTTGGGCGTAGAAACAGAAGTTGATATTGTTTCTGCACACCGCACACCAGAAAAGCTATTTGAATTCTCTAGAAATGCGCATCTCAATAATGTTGGTGTCATCATTGCCGGAGCTGGAGGCGCTGCGCACCTTCCAGGAATGGTGGCATCATTAAGTCCATTACCTGTTATAGGTGTTCCAGTAAAAAGCAGAAATTCAATTGACGGATGGGATTCTGTACTATCTATTCTCCAAATGCCGGCAGGTGTTCCCGTAGCAACTGTAGCTTTAGATGGCGCTAAAAACGCAGGTATTTTAGCGGCACAAATACTTGGAGCTTCAAATGAGAATATTTTGAACAAAATAATTAGCTACAAAGAAGAACTCAAACAAAAAGTAGAACAAGGGGCCGCCTCTTTGAAATCTTAATCACACTAAATGAAATCTATTTTAGGCACTCCATTTGCTTTTAGCGCGTATCAACTTGAAGATTACCTCAAAGAAATAGAATCAGGAATTGCCATTAATAAAAAAGAAATTAAGGCCATTAAAGATAATCCTGAAGCACCTACTTTCGAAAATACTATTGCCGCATTAGATCGAAGTGGCCAACATTTAGCTCAATTTAGTAGCGCTTTCTTCAACCTAAACTCAGCAAATACCAGTGAAAAATGGCAAGAAGCCGCACAAGAAATAGCACCAAAACTCAGTAATTTCAGTAATGACATTATACTAGATCTAGAGCTATTTCAAAGAATTCAAACTGTATATCATTCTGCAGACGTAAAAGGAGAGGCTCAAATGCTACTTCAAAAAACCTTTAAAAGGTTCAAAAATAATGGCGCATTATTAGAAAGTGAGGAAAAAGAAAAATTGCGTAAAGTAGATGAAAAACTCTCTATGCTTTCTGTTAAATTCGGATCAAACGTTTTAGCAGATTCAAATGCCTATGAACTTCACATACAAGATGAATCAAAACTTAAGGGCTTACCAAAAAGCGCAGTAGATACCGCACGAATCACCGCCGAACAACGGCAAAAAGACGGTCATGTTTTTACACTAGACTATCCTAGTTATTTACCCTTTATGAGGTACTGTAAAGATCGAAGTCTACGAAAAGAGCTCTTCATTGCTTTCGGTCAAAAAGGATTTCAAAAAAATGAATTTAACAATGAAAAGACGGTAAAAGAAATAGTCGCACTAAGAAGTCAAAGGGCTAAAATACTAGGGTTTGACACCTATGCTGATTTCATATTGGATGAACGCATGGCTAACACACCTAAAATAGTCTTTGATTTTATCGAAGAACTCTATGAAAAAGCTTTACCCGCAGCACAGAAAGAACTCAAAGAGCTAAAAGAATTTGCAGCTACAAAAGAGGGTGTTAAAAATCTAAAGAAATGGGATGTGGCTTATTTCAGTGAACAGCTCAAGGCTGAGAAATTTGACATTGACAGAGAAAAACTTAGAGTGTATTTTAGTTTAGATAGAGTACTAGACGGTGTCTTTGACATCTGTAATCGACTTTTTCAATTGGAATTTAGACCTTTAAGTAAAGCGGAAGTCTATCATCCCGAAGTTCGTATTTTCGAAGTTCTAGATGACAAAAAGCAACCTTTAGCTTATTTGTATACCGATTTTCATCCAAGGGCATCGAAACGAAATGGTGCGTGGATGACTTCATATAAATCTCAATTTATTGCAGAAGCGCAAAACCATCGCCCACACATTTCTATTGTGTGTAATTTCAGTAAAGCGACAGAAGCAGAACCAGCACTTTTACAATTTGAGGAAGTGCTCACTCTTTTTCACGAGTTTGGCCATGCACTGCACGGTATCCTAGCAAACACTGCATACAGCAGTCTTTCAGGAACCTCAGTATCTTGGGATTTCGTAGAATTACCAAGTCAACTTTTTGAAAATTGGTGTTATCAAGAAGAGGCCTTAAATCTTTTTGCCAAGCATTACGAGACAGATAAAGTCATACCTATTGAAGACATTGTTAAACTCAAACAGGCAGCAAATTTTCAAGAAGGAATGGCTACGCTAAGACAGTTGAGTTTTGCATCACTAGACATGGCATGGCATACTACTTCTTTTGATTCAGAAAAAAGCATTAAAGAGTTTGAGACAGAAAAGATGCAAGCTTTTGAGCTGTTAGAAGCTTGTGATCAAACATGCATGAGCACTGCGTTTTCACATATTTTTCAAGGAGGTTACGCCGCCGGTTATTACAGTTATAAATGGGCTGAAGTACTCGATGCTGATGCCTTTGAATACTTCCAAGAAAAAGGCATTTTTAACTTCAAAATTGCTTCAAAATTGAAAGATTCCATTTTGTCTAAAGGAGGAACAGATGACCCCATGAAATTGTATACGGATTTTAGGGGAAGAAAACCAAAAGTAGAGGCTTTGCTTAAAAGAGCGGGCTTGGTTTAAAGTAATAGAATACCGCTAATAAGTATCATCCAAAAAAGCATGGGTATAGCCTCAACCCAAAATGAGGCGAAATAGGGACGCTGATTGGTAGAGCTTAAGCCAATAATAAAAAGTAAAATCAACCATATTATAAATCTACTACCCACCTCAACAAAAACATAGCGCTCACGCACAAAGGTTAATATCAGCCAGAGCATAGCTAATAAAGCTCCTAGCCATTTCGTGTTGGTAATACCAAAATATTGAGGAATCGTTCTTGAGTAAAGCTGATCTTGACGTATATCTCTTAACTCAAATGGAATCATTAAAATGACTACTAAGATAAAACGCTGTGAATACAATAAAATCCAATCTCGATAAGCGTTGTTCATATGAATAAATTCCAATCCATTTTCAATTAAAATAGGGGCTAAAAAAGTAAAAGAAGTCCAAATAAATGCGACAATGAACACCTTTAAAAAGCCATGGTTTCGAAGTTGTGGTTTAGAGGAGAGCACTGGAAGCGCGTAGGCCATAGATAGTAATCCATTAGCACTAATAAAAATTTGCAATTCGAAATTAAAAAAGCAAAAAAGCACAAGAGAAACGAAAAGTGAAATTTTCGTAAGAATTCTTACAAAAACTAAAAAAGATGTTGGTTTGTTTTTGGTCTTCAACAACAAACCACCAAACTTTACAATATTGTAATAGGAAACCGAGGAAAAAAAGAGAAAAGTTATCCACTTAAAATCCATCAATAGATTCATTAAGTGTGTACTCAGCATATACAAACAGCATAGTGCTAAGGCCACATGCACACTAGAATCTACATAGTACTTTAAAAAATCTCTATAGACTTTGTCGCTCAATGGAATTGTTTCGTTAATAAAATTAGCACCATCTGCTAGGACGATACATAAAATAAACGTGGAAATCGATAATTTTGTACACTTTAAAAAAAAATGTTATGTATACGGATCAATTCTCAAATCGTCACATCGGTATAAATGCCAATGAAGAGGCTGAGATGTTGGAACAAATTGGAGTTTCTAATCTCCAAGAACTCATGGATCAAACCATACCAGAAGATATTAGAAATCGCGAAGAAATGAGACTGCCCAAGGCTATCTCAGAATATGAGGTTTTAAATCATCTAGAAGCCTTGTCACACAAAAACAAAAACTTTAACAGTTATATTGGTTTAGGATATCACTCGAGTATTACCCCAAGCGTTATCAAGAGAAATATTCTTGAAAACCCGAGTTGGTATACAGCCTATACTCCCTATCAAGCTGAAATTGCACAAGGAAGATTAGAGGCCCTACTCAACTTTCAAACTGTAGTATGTGATTTGACTAAAATGGAAATTGCTAATGCTTCCTTACTTGACGAAAGTACAGCAGCGGCTGAGGCAATGACAATGCTTTTTGATTTGAGAAGCAGAGCGCAAAAAAAAGAAGGTGTTTTAAAGTTCTTTGTAGATGAAAATTGTCTACCGCAAACACTTAGCGTTCTTCAAACAAGATCCACACCACTTCATATAGAGTTGGTAATTGGCAAGTTTGAAGAGCACCAACTAGACCACACTTATTACGGTGCTTTTGTTCAATATCCAGGAAAACACGGGCAATTGCCCGACCTTAAAACTATTGCATCTAACTGCAAAACTCACGATATCAAATTAGTTGTAGCTGCAGACATTTTGAGTCTATTGTGGTTTGAAGCACCTGGAACATATGGAGTAGATGTAGTTGTAGGTACTACACAGCGATTTGGAATTCCAATGGGTTACGGCGGACCTCACGCTGCTTTTTTTGCCACAAAAGAAGCCTACAAAAGAAGTGTCCCAGGCAGAATCATTGGACAAACTATTGACACTGACGGAAATCAGGCTTTGCGAATGGCATTGCAAACAAGAGAACAACACATTAAAAGAGATAAGGCCACCTCAAATATTTGTACAGCTCAAGTCTTGCTTGCTGTTATGGCAGGAATGTATGCTGTATTTCACGGTCCAATCGGATTGAAGAATATTGCAAGAGCTGTGCATCTCAAAACTAAACTTCTTTCAGACCTTCTTCAAAATAGAGGTATTGAACAACTTAACAATACCTACTTTGACACCCTTTTATTTAAAAGCGATACACTGAACGAAATAAAGTCAAGAGCCCTACAAAGTCAATCAAATTTCAATTTCATTGATGAAAACCATTTCTCAGTTTCCATTAATGAAACCACTTCAGAAACAGACATTTCAAGCCTTGTAGAAATTATCAGCGGTGAATCTATAGAAGTGGCATCAAATAGCGTTGCCAAATTATTTCACAATGAGAACATCCAAGCAGAGCGAGAGAGTACTTATCTCGATCACGAGGTTTTCAATAGCTATCATTCTGAAACAGAATTGATGCGCTATATTAAAAAATTGGAACGCAAAGACTTGGCCTTGAATCAATCTATGATTGCATTGGGGAGTTGTACGATGAAACTAAATGCTGCTACACAAATGCTGCCACTGAGTTGGAGTAATTGGGGAAACATTCACCCATTCGCCCCACAAAATCAGGTTTCTGGATACACTGAAGTTCTAAAATCCCTAGAAGATTATCTAACAGAGATTACCGGGTTTGCAGCTACCTCGCTACAACCAAATTCTGGTGCTCAAGGGGAATACGCAGGCTTAATGACCATTAGAGCTTATCACAAGGCCAATGTTGACGAGCATCGAACCATTTGTTTGATACCCTCTTCAGCACATGGCACTAATCCAGCATCAGCAGTAATGGCAGGAATGAAGGTAGTGGTAGTCAAAACGGACGAGAGAGGTAATATCGATTTAGAAGACCTCAAGGAAAAAGCTGTTGCGCATTCGGAGAATTTAGCAGCACTTATGGTTACCTATCCTTCAACGCATGGAGTTTTTGAATCTTCCATCAAAGAAATCACTGATGTCATTCATCAAAATGGCGGTCAAGTCTATATGGATGGCGCCAATATGAATGCTCAAGTTGGACTCACAAACCCTGCACTTATTGGAGCTGATGTTTGTCATTTAAATCTACATAAAACATTTGCAATTCCACACGGAGGAGGAGGTCCGGGAGTCGGACCAATTTGCGTCGCTGCTCAACTCGCCGACTTTTTACCGACCAATCCACTGATTCAAACCGGAGGTGAAAAAGGTATAACCGCAATCTCAGCTGCACCATTCGGAAGTGCTCTGGCCTGTCTTATTTCGTATGCTTATATTCGATTGTTAGGCCCTAAAGGTTTGACAAAGTCTACCGAATACGCAATACTCAATGCGAATTACATCAAAAGCAAATTAGAAAACGACTACCCTATTTTATATGTAGGAGAACAGGGACGTGCAGCACACGAAATGATTATTGATTGCAGACCATTCAAGGCTTATGGTATAGAAGTTACTGACATAGCCAAGCGATTAATGGACTATGGCTTTCACGCACCAACTGTTTCATTCCCTGTAGCAGGCACGATGATGATTGAGCCGACAGAAAGTGAAAGCCTGAAAGAATTAGATCGATTCTGTGATGCTATGCTTTCAATCAAAGAAGAAATTTTAGAGTGCCACAGTGAAGAAACTTCAAATGCATTGAAAAATGCTCCTCATACCCTATCTATGATTACCGCGGATGATTGGCCATATGAATACAGTCGAAAAAAAGCCGCATTTCCATTGGATTTTGTGAGAGAAAATAAATTTTGGCCAAGTGTACGAAGAGTGGATGAGGCCTTTGGAGATCGTAATTTAATGTGTACATGTGCACCTATGGAATCCTACAGTTAAGATATAAGTATTTAATTATCAATGTTTTAAAACTAACTGTAAGCGTATAGATTTCTTTTGAACTCTTGTTTAGGCTTCGGCAAGTATTTTCACTAAACGCATACAAACATTTAAGATGCCTTTACATTAGAGTAACAGAAATAAATTTTATGGCGATTGGAATTTTAGGTACTGGAAGTTATATACCCAAAGTGGTAACCAAAAATGAGCATTTTTTGGAACATAAATTCTATTCCAATCAGGGAGACCGTTTTGAAGTTGACAATACTGAGATTATTGAAAAATTTCAAGCCATCACAGGAATACGTGAAAGACGTTATGCCGAAGACGATGAGTTGACTTCGGATTTGGGTTATCAAGCCGCAAAAAACGCGATTGAAGACTCAGCAATTGAGAAAGAATCAATAGATTATATCATATTCGCCCATAATTTCGGAGATGTCAGAAAAGGTGAAAATCAATCCGATCTAATCCCTTCTTTAGCGAGTAAAGTAAAGAATCAATTGCAAATTAAAAATCCTAACTGCGTGGCCTACGATATGATTTTCGGTTGTCCAGGATGGATTGAAGCCATGATTCAAGCCAAGGCATTTATTCAAAGTGGAATGGCTAAAAATTGTTTGGTCATAGGAGGCGAAGCACTTTCAAGAGTGGTTGATCATCACGATAGAGACAGTATGATTTTTGCTGATGGCGCTGGAGCTTGTATCCTTGGAGAAACCCAAGGCCGAGGAGAAATATTAGCACATCACTCACAAACCTTTGCCGGAGACGAAACCTTCTACTTGTATTTCGATAAGTCGAATCATACAGAAAATGGATGCGATAATACGCGTTTCATTAAAATGAACGGCCGAAAAGTATACGAGCTTGCTGTGGTCAATGTACCAGAAGCCCTTCGCGTGTGTTTGGAAAAATCTGGTGAATCTATAGAAAATGTGAAAAAAGTATTCATTCATCAGGCCAATGAAAAAATGGATGAAGCCATCATCAAGCGCTTTTACCGCAAGTTCAAAAAGGAGGTGCCAGAAAACATCATGCCCATGAACATTCAAACCGTCGGAAATAACTCCGTGGCCACAGTTCCTATTCTCTATGATATGGTTCGTCAAGGAGTTTTTAATGAGCATGAACTTCGTGAAGGAGACATAGTTATCATGGCCAGCGTGGGTGCAGGTATGAACATCAACGCCGTTGTCTACAAGTACTAATGCGAATAGCAATTGTTATTCCCTTCTACAATGAAGAATCTTTTCTCAAAGATTGTATCCACAGTTTTTTACAGCAAACAAGAGTACCAGATCAAATTGTGCTTGTAGATGATTCCTCAACTGATGCTAGCACCGAAATTGCTCAAGCTTTCGCCAAGAATCATGACTTCATAACATACATCAAGCACGAGAGTAGAGCCCAACGTAGCCCAGGAGCTAAAGTCATTCAAACTTTCAATTATGGTCTCAAACAGATCGTAGAAGCTGATTTCATCGGTAAATTTGATGCCGATGTGATTTTACCTCATCATTATTTCGAATCCTTAAATGAGGCCTTCAAAGCCAATCCGAAATTAGGTATGTGCGCAGGACTCTTACATGTGCAAAACGAAAAAGGCTGGATTTACGAGGATATAGCTGATCAAAATCACATCAGGGGACCCATAAAATTCTATTCCAAAGCTTGCTTTGAGGCCATTGGAGGTTTATTTGAAGAACTTGGGTGGGACAGTATTGACACCCTTTTAGCTGAATGTCAAGGGTTCGACACCTCCACCTTAAAAAATGTTAAAGTCAAACATTTAAGACCTACCTCAAAAGCGTATCACTCCAAATCGGAATATCACCTTAAAAGAGGAATGAGCTATTACAGAATGGGCTATGATTTGACGTTGAGTTTTTTGACTATACTCAAACAGTTTCTTAAGACCAAAGATGTCCGTAGCGCAACTCTACAGCTTAGAGGTTTTCTTAAAGCCAAAAGAACGCGAGCAATTATACCTTTTGTAAGCGATGAACAAGGGCGGTGCATACGAAAAATACGCTATCAAAAAATCAGAGAAAAAATTTTCTAAGGCTTAGTGATCAAAAACTGCCTTAATCGGATTTCCTGTCGTTCCGTTAGGAAGTGAAATACCTAATAGCACAGACATTGTGGATGCAATATCCGGGATTTCGGTGCGCTCTACTGTACTTCCTTTAGAAATTCCTCGTCCATAAAACAATAAAGGCACATGCGTATCGTAATTCATTCCAGAGGCGTGAGTCGATCCAAATCTTCGATTCGAAATATACCCCGGTTTTTGAATAAATACAATATCCCCCGAATACTTGAGACTATGACCGTTTTGCACAAGGTTTTTGATTCGATTCAAACCGTTGTATGAGTGCACCTCTTCTGCTGTGAATACATGTTCAATTTCAGGTCTTTTCATCAACTCCTCAACTATAAATGAGGTGAGTTCTATTTGATTCAATATATTCTTTTTTAACACATCTTTATTGAGTACAATTTCATTGTAGTCGACATTTTCGATAATTCCATTAACCCCATAAACGTCCTTAAGGCTTTGTTCTAAATCTTTTCGAATTTGCCATTTATTGATCTTTCCGGTCGGGATTTTAGCATCCCTCAAAAATTCAGAATTGTGCATAGCACCGTGATCCGATGATAAAAAGAGGGTGTATCCATTTTGACCCACAGAGTTATCCAAAAAATTAAGTAGACGCTCAATATCTCTATCTAACCTGATGTATGTGTCTTGTACTTCCTTTGAATTTACTCCATACTCGTGGCCAACATAATCAGTTGAAGAAAAACTAATAGCCAAAAAATCGGTAATATCATCTGCGCCTAAATTCTCATTTTGAATAGCCTCAATCGCAAAATCTGTAGTTAACGCATTTCCGAAAGGAGTATCTTTTAATATATCAAAACCATCGTTTTTTGACCATAATTCACCTATTTCGTGTGGAAATGCATTAGATTTTTCTCCTTCAAATGTACTTTCATATGGATTTTCATCCGCTCCACTTTCAACGTAATCTCCTTTAAGCTGATTCCAAGTTTTTAAGTATTTCTCACTAGAATTCCCAGCATTAAACGCTTTAACCCAATCTGGAAGTTCATCCATATAATAAGTTGAAGAAATCCAGTCACCATCTTGTTCTCCTTCATACCAATAAGCAGCATTAGCGGTATGTCCACCAGGTAAAACCGCTGAACGATCCTTAACTGCAATCGAAATGACCTTCGCATTAAATTGATGATGAATACGAAGCTCATCAGTGATCGTTGAAACCGACATTCGATGCGGTGATTTCCCTTTTGAGGAAGATATATTGAGACTTGCATGACTCAAATCATCAACACAGTAAACCATTTGACGCTCAGATCTGTTATACCAATCGTTACCCAAAATACCGTGTACTGCTGGAGTCGTTCCTGAATAAATCGAAGCATGCCCTGGACCTGTTACTGTGGGCACATAGTTAAAGTGATGGTTCTTTGCTGTGAATCCATCCTCAACTAATCGCTTGAATCCTCCTTCTCCATAGTGGTTCCAAAATCGCGTTAAGTAATCATAACGCATCTGATCTACAACAATACCCACAACTAATTTGGGCTGTTCAAAAAGTGATTTTTCTTTTTTGTTATAAATAGTTACAACAATAAAATAACCAATGACCGCGATGGATAAGAGATAGGATAGAATTTTAAAGCCTTTCATAATAAATTTATTTCAAACTTCAAGGTAACAATATGAACAAAAGTTCAAAACAACATTAAATATTTATTTTTCACAGGATGTCAAAATGCATGTGGGGTAAACAGAAAAACAAAACCAAACAACTATTAAATATAAAACTTGCAATTTTAGATAAAAAAAATATTATATTCAAAGCGTAATTAATCCAAAACTATGGAAAAAAAACCAACAGTTGAATTAAAGCTGCCAATCCTTAAAAATATGGAACTAGTAGCTACACAAACGGCAGATGTTGTTTCCAAGCATATGCAACTTTCAGAAGAAAAATCAGGTGAAATTTCAATGGCTTTAATTGAGGCTTGTATAAATGCTTTTGAGCATTCTGAATCAAAAAGTGAAGTTTATATTCATTTTATAATAGATGACGATAATTTAATGATTAAGGTTATTGATAAAGGAATTGGATTTGATGCGTCTCAGGTTAAAATACCTAAAATCGAATCTAAAATTAACTCTGATGAACGAAAAAGAGGATGGGGGCTGATGTTAATAAAAGAATTAATGGACTCTGTGGATTTTGAATCAAGTGATTCTGGAACAACTTTAACAATGATTAAAAAGAAAGACCAAAACGATGAATAAAATTTTAGAAGCAAGCCTAAAAGGTGAAGTTCTTGTTATTAAGACAGAAGGGTATTTAAACAAGGATTTAGGTCAAGACATACAAAATGCAGCACAAGAACATATTACCAACGGAATTAATCAAATACTTATTGATTTAGAGCAATCAAATATTGTAAATAGTATAGGTGCATCAATAATTATTGAGTTAATTGAGCAATTACAAGAATCAGATGGAATATTAGCTTTTTGTAATCTCGCTCCGATCATAGAAAAAACCTTTAAAATTATGGGGCTTACAAAGTATTGTTCTTGCTATTCTAACGAAGACGATGCGATCAAAGCAATGTCATGATGGAATAACAGATGAAAATTTCCGGTTCGGACTTTGACTTAAATCAGATTTACTCTAATATTAAGTCACAAAAAAAATTTAAATCCTTACGACTACACTTTTTTAACCAAAAGGGCTTAGTAACAAGCATTGGAATGCATAATTATTTTTCAGGCATTAATTTACCTGAGAAGCTATTTATTGATAATAAAAATATTACGATAGACCTAAATGATTCAATTACTTCATCTTACATGAAAAAATTTGAATTTGAACCTCATCGTTATGCTTGGTTTTCATTCATCCACTTCGAACAAAAAAAAATTGGAGTTCTTATTTTGCCGAGCGGCAATAAACCAGCGTCTTCAATTAAAAATGAAATAAATTCTCTGAAATTATTAATTGAGCAGCAACTGCAACTCTCACATTTAAAACAAGAAATAACAAAAACTAAAAAAGAGTTAAGTAATAAAACCTTAGAAACGGAATCGCTCATTGATATTACAGAAATCATAAACGCTCAAAAACAAGCTAAAGAACAACTTTTTAGTGACATTTTGATTATGATTCTTTCTATAATGAATGCCTCTAAAGGATTGGTGCTAATACGCGACAAGAAATCAGATTTTTTTAATGTTGAAGCCTTATTCAATTTAAATAAAGACGAGGAGCCAAAACACATTTTAAGGATAACCAAAGGAGTTCTGAAAAGTTTAAATGATTCCATGTCATCATTAATAGTCAACGATCCTGAGAATTACAAACTACTTAATTTTGCGAAAAAAAATTGTATTGTAAGTCCCCTTGAATCAAATAATCAACTTGAAGGAGCTATTATATTAATTGATAAAGAAAGTAGGCATGGAACAATTCGTTTCACCAATCAAGACCTAAGACTTTTTGATAGTCTATGTAAAAAAGTGAGTTTAGCTTATGATAATATTCAACTTATTGACTCATTAAAAGAGTCACATAAACTTGTTGAAAATATTATGTCTTCAATTACGACAGGGATAATAATGATTAATGTCTTAGGAGAAATTGAATTCGTCAATAATAGCGCGAAAAAGATATTTTCAATTGATAACGATGATTTTTTACAAAATCATTATTTCATGGTTTTCCAAAATAACCCAAATTTAATAGCGCTCTTAGAAGAAGCAGAAAGTCAAAATGATATTATTTTCGAAAATAATTTTAAAATAGACGATTTAGGGGGTACTTCTCACGAAATCAACTTAACTCTTTCTCCTGCATTTAATGAAGAAAATGAAAGGTCAGGGATTGTATTTTCATTTGAAGATTTATCAAACCTCAACAAATTAAAATCAACTTTCAAAAAATACGTTTCTGAAAATATTGTTGACGAATTACTTAAAAATGAAACCTCACTAGAACTTGGTGGTGCGCAAAATGAAGTATGCATCCTTTTTTGTGATATTAGAGGGTTTACGGCAATGTCAGAAAAAATGAAACCTGAAGAAGTTGTGTACCTATTGAATAATTACTTCGAATCAATGATAGACGTTGTTTTTTCTAATAATGGAACTTTAGATAAAATAATTGGTGATGAATTAATGGTATTATATGGTGTTCCTTTAAAACAAGAAAATGATGCTCAAAGAGCTGTTGACTCGGCCAAACAAATGTTTCAAGCGCTTGAAAAGTTCAATAATAAAATATCCGATGAAGGTTTACCAAAACTGAAAATAGGCATAGGTATCAATCAAGGTAAGGTAGTTTGCGGTAATATCGGTTCGGAACGTCAAATGAACTACACCGTTATTGGTGACGCTGTAAATTTAGCCGCAAGGCTTTGTTCTCATGCAAAGGCAGGTCAAATTGTAATTTCCAAAAGCGTTTATTCTGAATTAGAAGATCATCAAGGTTTTGATGAAAAGGATCCAGTTTTCGTGAAAGGAAAGAAAAAACAAATTCAAAACTGGATATTTAACGCCTAAGCAACCTTTTTTATCACAACAATCGTGATATCATCTGGATTCATAATGCCATTAGACCATTGATCTGCTAAATTCACCAAGGCATTTTTAATCTCTTCAGAAGACTTGTGAGCATTTAAGCCAATACAATTTTCTATTTCATCATAATCTAATAGAATATTATCGTCATTTGGAAGTTCAGGTAATCCATCTGAAATCATGACCATTACATCATTTAGCTCAAACTTCTTTGTCACCCCAGTATACTTTTCTGTTTCTATTCCCCCTAAAGGTAAATTAGGCACTAGAATTTCTTCTACTTGCTGACTAGCAGCCTTATAATAATAAGTAGGAGGCATTGCAGCCGAAGTAATTTCAAAATTATCATCGTTAAACTTGGCTACACTAAGACTCATTCTGAGCCTACCAAAATTTACTCTTTTAACAATTCTATTGAGTTGCTCTAAAATTAGCGAGGGCTCACCCATTGGTATACCATATAAGCCTGCCTTTGTAACAGATACCATAATACCAGAGACAACACCGTGCCCTGTTGCATCCCCGCACATTGCGTAAAAATATTCTCCATTTTTATAGAAAAAGTCGTAATAATCTCCGCCAATTTCAGTGGCTGATTTTAAGTAAGTACTTATATCATAATTTTTTACCTCAGGATTTTTTTTCGGCAACAAACTGAGTTGTAATTGACGTGCCTCTTCTAATTCTTCACTCTTTCGCTCCCCTTCTAATCGTTCTTTAGTTTTAGCTTCTCTATATTTTACAAAAAATCGCATGCCAATGAACGTTAAAATTATATAGGTTGCAATAGATTCGTATCTTAACCACCATGGTGGGGCATTATAAATTGTAAGATTCAAATCATTAGTACTTCTCTCCCCATTAGAATTAATACCATAAATTTTTAGACTAGATTCATAATAGGGTAATCCATTTAACTGGATTTGATTATTAAATCCATTTGAAATAAAGTCTTTAACACCTGTTTGTTCAAAAACAAATTGGATTTGATCTGATTTATACCGAACTGAGCTAAACAAATCAAGAATTAATGTTTTTGTAGTATAATCAACTTTTAATGAATTATCACTGAAATTTATGTCAGACTTGGAATTTAATTTATCTATACCTACTGCCCTAAATAAATTTAATTCAAAGCTTTGGGATTCAATATTTTTCAAAGAATCAAAAGGTATAATTTGAATTCCATTTCCTCCAGATACAATTAGTTCATTGCCCACGGCATGGAGAGATTCCTTGTGAAACATGTCAAATTTTAGACCATCTTCTTCAGAAAAATTCTTAATCAAGTTGTTCTCGAGAAAATTTATTCCTGTTCCCGATTGAAAATACAGATCACCATCAACAGTTAAGAAGTCATAAACATTATTCGAAAGTAAGCCGTTGGTTACATTGAAATTTTGAAACTCTTGTGTGCTTAAATCTAGAGTAAACAAACCATTACCCAAAGATGCGATATACAATTTATTCTCATCTTTTATATAGTTTAATTTCTGTATTGTTGACGCTGCCAAAGATTTTGAAGAATCTCCATTAAAAGAATAATCGGTAATAATGTTACTAAAATCTTTAGGGTAACTAACCAGATTCTTATTATCACTTGTTAGATAAAGCGCTTCCCCTATTAGTTCTATATCCATAAAACCTTTGGGTATATGAGCGTTTAATAATTCATTGTACTCATAAGAAATAAAACTACTATCTGAATTTAAATCGATAAGATTATGAATATCAAATTCGAAAATACCCATATCGTGAGAAGCATATAATTTTTCATCGATAACTTTTAAATTATTAATATCAAAATTCTTTAGTTGTTCCTGGGTAATAACATTTTCATATGAAAGACCATTATTTATATCATAAATGTTAATGTTTTCGTTTGCAATAAGTATATAATTCTCAAAAGATTCGAAAACGCTTTTTTCGTCTATTTTTACATTAGTGGTACTGACTAAATCTATTGAATTGTAAGTTCCTAATTCGTAAACTTCAAAACCATTTTGTGAAACTTGAATAAGTTGATTTTCATAATTTCTAAAATAGAGTGATTCAGAACCTCCATTTGAGTGTTCTTTAACCATTGACTCCTTAGAATCAAAGTACCTAACTCCATTTGAAGTACCGAAATAAAGGGTTTCATCCTTACTAGTTATTGAATTGATAGATTCGTTTACAATTAAATCATTAAATCTATTATCTGAGACGATTGTGCTCAATTCATCAGTACCTTTTTGCCAAATAAAGGTGTAATCTGAAATTTGAAATACGTTTTTATCAGATAAATTTGGATATAGGCCAGTGGATTGAATATCAAATCTTTCTTTTGAATAGTCAATTCTTTTTACACCTACAGAGGTTTGAATTAAAATACCGCCATCATTGAGAAATTCGGCTCTTGTAATTCCATTCTCAAATCTTGAAACCAAATTAAAACTTGAATCTAAAATGTTATAACTCACAAGCTCGTTTTCCCCTACGATAAGTACCTTGTTTTCAAAAGATTTAACCCCTAATATATTGCTTGAAGTCAATTTAGTTTTATCACCTGCAAAATATCGCTTAAAGGTATTATTACTTTGATCAAAGATGTTAAAACCATTAACCGTTGCTACAAACACTTTATTTTCATAAAAGTCAATCGAATGACTTGTATTTGAAATCGTATTGGATGTAGAAATAGATAAAGGATTTAATGGATCAAAGACGAAATGTTGAAGAACGTTAAACGACTTATCGATTACATAATATCCTGATGTCTCTGTCGCGACCCAAAATTTAGAATTTGACAAATCCTCAACTACTGATACAGGAGTTGATCTTAAAGGTATTTGCTTAAAGTCAAAAGTTTCTGGATTATAAACACTAATTCCGTCTTCGGTTAGAACAAACAAATCTGATACAGCACTCAAAAAAAGCTTATTGATTTTTGAGTTTAAAATACTAGTTGAGTCAGATATGCTTGAGTAAAAGTCATGTCTTTCATTGTCATAAAAAACATCTAAACCTTCTTGAGTTCCAACCCACATAAGACCGTTTTCTTGAATTTTTAAATCTGTCACATAGCTAGAACTTAATTCTAAGTTGAGATTTTTTATTTGTGAATTCACAGAAATTGAAACAAAGACAAAAATCAAAAAAACGATTCTCATAATACTGCTATGATTAAGATTTGACTTGTGCTTTGGCTAGGTTTCTCACTATAGATATGTTCCAATCTACAAAAGGATTATTTGCTAAAGAAACCATGATTTGATCGCTTTTCTCTTGGTTACCTGTTGCCTTTAGACACAAAGCATAAAAGTAATCGTGATACTCACCAAGATCGCCCATTTCCTTCCTTTTTTCGTAATTATCCAGAGCGTTTTCAATGTTTCCTTGATTAAGGTTTAAATATCCTGAAAGCTCATAATAACCGTTGAATGCCTCAGGATCCTTATCAATCCATGGTGCTTGCAAATCTTTTAATAATTCCAAATTTCTGCTCGCAGATTCATATTCTCCAAAGATTATATCTGACCAGGCATTTCTATATATAACTCCCGAAGAATGATTTCTTTTTAAGCTTTCAATTTCTTTACTATCAATTGCATTAGCTAATGATTGCTCAAAATTCTCTGTAGCTCGGTCGTTAAATAAAGATAAAGACTGTTGTGATTCTTCTTTCCTTAAACTGTGAGCTAATATTAACCACCTATTAAATTCAACTCTATTTAAAATATTATTTAAAACAAAGGTTGATAAATTCATCTTTTCAATTTCATTTTGTGCTTGTGTCAAAAATTTTACTGCTTCATCATACCTTTTCTGTGCTAGCCATGTGTAAGAATAATAAACATGGTTTTGTGCCCACCAGAAATCATTTAAGGACACTTCTATAGTTTTTTCATACCATTCTCTAGCAGAATCGTAATTCCCCATGGCGCTTAAAGTATGTCCTACCATCAATCTCTGTTCCATGATTTGTGATGTCTTTTCCGTATTCTTTTGAACTGCTGTTTGATATAATGACAGAGCTTCTTCTAAATCTCCCTCTGCTCTATAAATATTCCCTAAAAATCGAGGAGTTGCAGAGGCATCAGGACGAATTTTAGAGGCCAACTTCAACCACTCTTTTCCTTTTTCCAAATCTCTTCTATCTTCAGGCAAAGGCATATAGTCCGTACCAACGGTCACATTTAGTAAACCCAAAGCCAAAGCAGACATGTATGAATTTGGATTTAATTCCAATGCTCTATTCCAATAATTAATGGCGTCGTCAAAATCTTTATTAAAAGACTTCATGTAGCCAGTAGTTTCAAATAAAAAAGGAATATCGCTATACTTTTGAAGCAGTTCATCCATTATTTCAATAGAACCGGGTAAATCATTATAAATTCTTCTTTGATAATTAGACTCAATAATTTTCTGCTCAATTTCAGAAACAGTCATTCTATTCTCATAGGCTTCTAATAATCTTGACCTATTTTCTTCAGGACTATTGGAATTGTAGTAAATCTTTGCCAACAGAAAATCATTATCAAAATCTAAGGCCTTTTTAAAACTCTCCCTTGATTCATTGGCCTCGTTTTGATCATTTCGAAAAACACCCTCCATGAAGGCTTGTTTAGCCTCGATGGAATTGGTTGTTAAAGGAATAAATTTGACATCTTTATCCTCTTGACAAGAAGTAAATAACGTAATCGATACTATTAGGAGTAAAAACTTTTTCATTTTTATAATTTATAGTAGTTAAAATATATAGTTCAATAAAAGAAATAGTACAAATAGTACCATTGATTTAATTAGTGATTTAATAGCAGAATTAACTCTACTCATTTTTGTAAATGCTATATTTCCTGTAACATAGACCATATGAGATAAGTGATTTTTATATTCATTCTCATTATTAGTCAAGCCAATTAATTCATCCTTGTAAAGATCAAAATCCTTATAGTTCAAAGCCATATCTCCAAAAAATAATGGCGATACTAGAGAAGATTCTTTTAATCTTGGTAAAAAACATCGAACACAATTCACGAATGAATCACCGACGAAATATAAAATAGGCAATGCAACGATTAGCAGTATATAATCAAAAACGGTATCGAATTTAAAGGCATACATGTTTTCTTCATCAAGTATGTCAATCGTATAAGCAACCGTAATAAACAAACCATATATAGATACTACTGCACTAGCCTTAATTTCAGCAAACTGAATTTGGTTGTGATTGTATTTTATGATTTCCCAAAAATCATCATTAGTAATTTTCATATTCTAAATATTTATTTCAATACCGTAAAGAAAATCAGAGTCATTTTTAAGAGGTTGTACATAAATTACAGACCTGTAATAAAGTACATAGCGCAAATAAGTACTTACCTTTTCATTTACTTTAAATCTTATGTATTGATTACCAAAAACGCGAACATCATTTATATTATTGTATCTCCACTGACTATATACTGTGGTCAGTGCAGTTATATTTTTAAAAAGCTTAACAGAGCCAAATAAATTAAAAGAAATACGAGTAGTTAGATTTTCAGTTGAAGGATAAGACTCATCATTAAAGCTATAACTTGAATATTTTTCAAATTCCCGAAAGGGACCTATCGCTAAATCAAAATAATCCTTGTCTTTCAAATACAAATGCTTTCGCCAACCTAGTCCGATCAAACTTCTTTGATCAATGTAAGATCTTATGTTATTTCCTGATTGAACAAACATAAAGAGTGAATTCTTTTCGTTTATAATATGATTCCAACGAAATTGGAAAGTGTTACTTCGATCAAATAAATTCCCATTAAACTTTGTTGAATTATGAGCGTAGGTCAACCTAAATAAATGGTTGTTTTTTCTTGAACCTAGGGTTAGGTCCCCACGCATGAAAGACAGATTAACATTCCCTTTTTTACGATCACTCATAAAGTTCGCAAAGACATGAAAAGTAGTATCGATTTTTTTTAGACTAGCTTCAGTATCGATAATGGCTTGAGCAAAACTTAAGGTATTAATAAATAAAAAGGCACAAACAAATACAATCTTTAAATTCAAATGTTATAGGTTTTTGGTTGTGAAATGAAAGTAAGTATTAATGGTGAGATTACAAAAACTTATTTCATTATATTACAATAATCAATAATTAAACACCATGAAATCATTTTACAATCTTTTAGGCATAAGCATTTTTTTATTCGGATGTCAGGATGGCCAAATGAAACAGGTCGAAGAAAATAATAGCGATGAGCTCCTTTTCGTGGTTGACATGAGCGTTAACGGCAAATCTAAAGCAGAAGTAGCAGCATTTACTGAATACTACACGGCACAAGTAGAAAAGAATGAACCTAACTCCATGGGATGGGGCTTTTTTGAGTCGGGAGAAAAAGTAATTTTAATTGAGCGCTATAAAAATGCAGATGCCATGATTAATCATGCAACTAATGTTTCTGAAGGAGGGATATTAGAAGATGCATTTGCACAATTCAACTCATTTTTTACTATTGAAATGATCAGTATCCATGGAAACATCTCCGATGAGTTGAAGGCCACCCTTTCAAACTTTCCTTTTACTGTAGCCTACAATGAGGCTTACGCTAATTACAGCAGAATGATTTCGACTATGAGTTCTACTCCAAAGGTCATTGATCTAGAAAGCCTCGAGTTAGAGGCAAACACATTCATTGACAACCAATTTAACTTCTTTTATGAGAGTAGTATTGAAACTGCACAAAACACATTTGCGTCAGATGCCATTTTGATTGGCACTGATACTGCAGAATACTATTCGGGTTGGGAGGCAATGAAGACTTCCATTGAAGGTCAGCTGGCTATTGAAAATCCTACGTTTACTCACTCCAATAGAAATGTCATTATGAGTTCAAGCGGCGATATGGCTTCGTATACTCAACTGCTCAATTTTTCATTTGAGGTAAACGGAGAATCCATGTCTGTTGAAAACGTCAGAAATAGCGGAGTCATTCAAAAACGAAATGGAGCGTGGAAGATTGTTCAAATCCATTGGTCAATAGGAGTTCAAGGACAAGCCGTCGAGTATTAAAGCCAAAAAGCAATTACACAACAACAATGAGGAACCCTGGGCTCCTCATTTTTTTTGAAATCTAAATCATTATCAAAAAGCCAATGAAGACTTGCTTTAAATGTTTTATTTTTATGCTTGTATGAAATACATTTCTGCCATAGGACGCTATTTTATTATGATTATTCAGGTGTTTCGAAAACCCACGAAATGGTCTGTCATGAAAGGACTGATTTTCAAAGAAATAGACGAGCTTATTTTTAATTCCTTAGGTATAATCATTTTCATCTCCTTCTTTATTGGAGGAGTTGTAACCATACAAACTGCGCTAAACTTAACTTCACCTTTTATACCTAAAAATCTAATTGGCTTTGCTACAAGGCAATCTGTAATACTTGAATTTGCTCCTACATTCACCTCTATAATCATGGTAGGAAAGGTAGGGTCTTATATTACCTCTAGTATTGGTTCGATGCGCGTTACAGAACAAATTGACGCACTAGAAGTGATGGGTGTAAATGCCCTGAATTACCTCATATTTCCAAAAATAATAGCCATGTTGATGTATCCCTTTGCTATTGCGATTTCAATGTTCGTGGGTGTTTTTGGAGGATATATTGCAGCCTCAGTGGGTGGATTCGCTCCTTCTGCTGACTTTATCATTGGTATTCAACTAGATTTTATTCCATTTCACGTCACCTATGCCTTTATTAAAAGTGTCGTTTTTGCCTTTGTGATTGCAACAATACCATCTTATTTTGGTTTTTATTTAAAAGGGGGGGCACTCGAAGTTGGAAAAGCAAGTACGGTATCCTTCATCTGGACCTCAGTAGTTGTGATTATTTTAAACTATTTTCTAACACAGTTGTTGCTAGGCTAATGATTCAAGTTGAAAATTTACATAAGAGTTTTGATGGCACCTCTGTTTTAAAAGGAGTGAGTACAACATTTCAGAAAGGAATCACCAATTTAATTATAGGTGCAAGTGGCTCGGGTAAAACAGTTTTTCTCAAAAGCTTACTTGGTATACACACCCCAGATTCAGGAGAGATCTATTACTCCGGACTTAGTTTAAATGAAATGTCTAAAAATCAATACACCCAACTCAGGCAAGAAATGGGAATGGTTTTTCAAGGCTCTGCATTATTTGATTCAAAAAATATAGGAGATAATGTCAGATTTCCTTTAGAGATGTTCACAAAACTGTCTCATAAAGAAATGAATCGTAGAGTCGATGAAGTTTTAGAGCGCGTTAATCTGCATAATGTCAATTCAAAATATCCTTCAGAAATATCTGGAGGAATGCAAAAACGAGTGGCAATTGCAAGAGCTATTGTAATGAATCCCAAATACCTGTTTTGTGACGAACCTAATTCAGGGCTTGACCCAAATACAGCCATTTTGATTGACGAACTGATACAAGAAATCACAAAAGAGTATCAAATGACCACGATTATCAATACTCATGACATGAATTCAGTTATGCAAATTGGTGAAAGTATTGTCTTTTTGAAAAACGGTTTTAAAGAATGGGAAGGAACGCATAAAGAAATCTTTAAAACAGATAACGAAGCCGTCACTAATTTTGTTTACTCCTCTGCCCTGTTTAAAAAAGTGAGGCAAATGTATATTATCGAAGACCAGCAAAATTAAGGAATAGCCTTAACCACAATCTTTTGATCTCCCATTCTCACACGTATCCAGTTTTGCAAACGCATACTTAGGTCCCTGATTTGAAAAGTATCAAGGGCAGAATTCCATCTTACCTCCAAAAAAGGAATAGTATCTTGAATTTTGAAATCAGTGGTTATTTTATTGGAATAATTTAAATTCACAATCTCCGGAAAGCCTGATTTCAATTCGAGTTTGAGTTGTTCAAATGGAAAGTCTTCTCGTTTTATACTAGATAATCTAGCTACCTCTTGTTCTAAAACAGAAATCTGATTTTCTTTAGAGAGCAATTCATTTTTTTTACTTTCATAAAGCTCTAAAACGTATTGCATTTCGTTCCCATTATCATTTTCAGCACCTTGAAACACCTCTAAATTAGCGTCTTTTAAACGGTCGTATTGATTTTTTTGTACAGTCCAAGTATTGATGACACTTTGAGGAATAGTTTCATCGCCGATGACTACCATCGCAATTTCAGAGCCTTCTTTCTGGTCGTATTTTAACTCCGTAAGTTCTTTGCGATAAATACCATTTTGATTGAATTGATAAATTTCAATAGTCTCACTTAAAAAAGATTGTGCATCTCGACGAAACAAACTCTCTTGAAGTACGCTATAAAAAGTTATTCCGGCAGGGATAATCACCACAAAACCCATAATTGAGACCAATCTAGCTATAAATCGTCTGCGCTGCGAATTCGCATATCTGACCATTGGAAATCTCAAATATTTAATCACCAAATAAGTAGCCAATGCGATAAACATTGTATTGATAATGAACAAATAGAGTGCCCCACGAGCGTAATTCCATTTTCCAACTGCCAATCCAAAACCCACTGTGCATAGCGGCGGCATTAGTGCTGTAGCAATAGCTACTCCAAAAATAACACTTGCCATAGTGCCTTTCTTTGCACGAGCAATGACTAAAGCTAGACCACCAAAAAATGCAATCAATACATCTCTAATATCAGGTTTAACCCTTGCCAATAACTCAGAAGACTCATCTCGTAGTGGAAATAATGCAAAAAACAAAAAAGCTGTAAAAACACTAAGCCCAACCATGACCAAAAAATTCTTTATCGAACGATTCAAAAGATCCAAGTCGTTTATAGCCAAAGACATTCCTATACCCAAAATAGGTCCCATTAGAGGAGAGATTAACATCGCTCCAATAACTACAGCAGTTGAATTAGCGTTAAGTCCAATAGATGCAATAAAAATAGAACAGATTAGGATCCACGAAGTATGACCTTTGAAAGCAATATCCGCTCGAATACTCGCTTTTGTGTTTTCTGCATCGGTGTCAGCTTTGATATCTAAAAGTTCTTTTAAAAAGAAGTAAACACCTTTAAATAACCCTTTAAAATCAGCTTTAATTTGATTTTTTGGCTGAAGCGTATCGCTTTCTTGATTTGATTCAGGTATATAACTCATAATAAACCTAGGACTTAAATGGCCAAGTCAACCCACACATTGGGTTGAAATAAAAATACTCTTTTTGAGTCAAGTTCTGTACATTCAAATCGTTTAATGCGTTTTTTTCCTTTTTGAAACCAACGACCTTTTCCATATGCAAAAATACTTCCCAAGGGCAATTCGCTCAGTAACTGCTTATCGTTTGATTTGATGTCATATTGCATTAAAGCCTTATCAAGCAAATGATCTGTGGAGCTGCTAGCTTTGGGATTTTTAAAATGATGGTGCAATACTGGTAACAAACGTTGCGGAAAAATGCGTTCATTTAAAAAGGGCTTCATCAATTCAATGAAGGTTTGTTTCCATTCCACACCATGTGGCTTTATCCGCAAACCGTAACGTTGAAAAGCCACTAAGTGAGCAATTTCATGAATTAGCGTAATTAGAAAACGATAATTATTTTCCGTAGCATTAACAGTAATTACATGGGAACCGTTTGGAAGTTGTCGATAATCACCATGTCTAGTCTTGCGTTTATTTACAATTTTAAGATGTACATTTTGACTTTTAATCAAATCAAAACAAGATTGTAGAGCGGCTGCCGGAAGGTATTTTTCTAGTATTTCGACCATTACTTAAGGTGTTGAACTACTGACTTGAAGACATTTACCATTGTAATAGCGATGTCCATTTAAGGTGAACTCAGCAGCGTACATTGCCATTTCATAAGCCGTTAGTGGCGCCTTATAATCAGGAAAAGCCTCTTCTAACATTTCTGTTTGAACCGCTCCTAAAGCTAGGGCATTAAATCTCGGTCCATTCTCTTTAAACTCTTCTGCCCACAATTCAGTCAATCCTACAAGTGCAGCTTTACTTGAAGAGTAGGCCGACAGGCCAGCAAATTTCATACTTCCTTGTACGCCCCCCATAGAGGACATGCTCAATACATGGGTTTTAGAATGCATAAAAGGGAGTAAAGCTTGGGTCAAAGCTACAACACCAAAAACGTTTACCTCATAAACAGCCTTAAATCGATTTAGGTCGTAATCAGCTAAAGAACATTGATCAAATCGGCCAGCATTGTGCACCAGAGCGCCAATTTGGTCTTCTTCGCAAGCTTGAAGCTCACTTACAAATTTCTTAGCTGCATCAGTATCAGCCATATCATAAACATAACTGAAAACGTTTTTATGATTTAAATCTTGAGTAGGTTTACTATTTCGTGAGAGTGCATAAATCTTGTGTCCTTGCTCGGCCAAAATTTTAACCATTTCTAAACCAATTCCTCTTGAAGTACCTGTGATGACAATTACCGACATATCAATTCATTTTAACTCCCAACTCAGACCGGTTAGCAAAAGATTCAATTACAGCAATAAACTCATTAGTCATTTGAGCCATAAATTCAAATTTAATGAGATTTACTTCATCCCCTGTTTTGTGATAAAAATCAAAATTTGTGAAGTCAAAGCTACTAAAAGTATGAGCAGGGATACCGAATTCATCGTAAAAAGGTGCGTTATCAGATCTTCTGAATAAATTAAAAGACTCGGCGGTTTCTAAAAATCCAGCCAAAGGCTTTTGAACTACTTCATTCACTAAATCAGACAAATTGGATTTGTTATATCCCGTGACATAAGTACTGTAATCGTTGTGATTCATAGGAATACCCATCATTTCAAAATTGAGCATTAATGGTAAATTCAAGTTCTCGCCTTTTAGCTTTTTCGCCAAGTGCTTTGACCCTTTTAACCCCTTTTCTTCCGCTGAAAACAAAGCAAATATCAAAGATCGTTCTTTGGGAGGGTTAGCACCAAAATACCGAGCGAGCTCCATAACCACAGTAGTCCCTGTAGCGTTATCATTTGCTCCATTACCTATACTATCCGTTGAATTCTCTTGGGGCATGACTACACCGATGTGATCGTAATGTGCTCCAATTAAAATGAATTCATCACTTTCTTTATTTTGACTAGGAACTAAGCCTACGACATTATACGCTAGTCCATCATAATTTTGTAAGGTATCAAAATAGGTGGTAAAGTATGGCTCAACTCCATTTTCAGAAAAATGCGTAGAAATGTAAGACGCGGCAAGTTCAATTTCAGGACTACCAGTATCTCGACCTTTCATTTCATCAGAGGCTAAGTAATTTAAATGTTTTGAAATGTCTTCAACTTTGATTTGTTGCTGCACTTCAATAGTGGAATAATCAGTTGAAGCAGTTTGTTTTTCCTGGTTTTTTTTCTGGTTGCAAGCAGCAAACATCAAAAGTGTGGCATAAAGAATTATACGCATGAACTATATTTTTCTTAAAATTAAACAAAAAAGGCAGTCCGTAAGACTGCCTTTTTATCATCTGTAACTGAATATATCTTAAGCCAGCATGTTTGCCGGATGTTCTAAATAATTTTTAAGCGTCTGTAAAAACTGTGCTCCAGTTGCACCATCCACTGTTCTGTGATCGCAAGCTAGGGTGATTTTCATCATATTTCGAACTACAATTTCACCATCTCTAACCACCGCTTTTTCAACTATGGCTCCAACGGACAAAATTGCAGAATTAGGTTGATTGATGATAGAAGTAAATTCTTCAATACCGAACATTCCTAAATTCGAAACTGTGAAGGTACTACCCTCCATCTCAGCAGGAGTTAATTTTTTATCTCTTGCACGAACAGCCATATCCTTGACTTGAGCACCTATAGCAGTAAGTCCAAGACCATTAGCATTTTGAATTACAGGAACAACTAATCCATCTTCTACAGCAACCGCTACTCCAAGATTAACATGATTGTGGTAAATCGTTTGGTCGTTATTCCATGTAGTATTGACTTGAGGATGTTTGACTAATGCCATTGCACAAGCTTTTAATACCATATCGTTAAACGACACTTTAGTATCTGGCATTTCATTCATCTGCACTCGGGTAGCTTTGGCCTCATCCATCTCAATAGAAACGGTAAGATAATAGTGAGGAGCGCTAAATTTAGATTCTGATAATCGCTTAGCGATAACCTTTCTCATCTGAGAATTTTTGACACCTTCGCTATTTGCTGTTCCACTTACCTGAGTAACTGCTGTTTGAACTGCAACAGATGCAGCTGCCGGAGCTGCTGCCGGCTTGTGCGCGAGCACATCTCTTTTAATAATTCTTCCATTTTCGCCCGAACCTTTAATCACACTCAAATCGAACCCCATGTCTGAGGCCATCTTTTTAGCTAGGGGTGAGGCAAATGTTCTTTGATCTGTATTTGTGCTTGGCACTTGGTTTTCTTCAACTGATGGCGGTGCAGCAGTTACGACCTCAGCTACTTGTTCTGCAGTGCTGTGCTGTGGTTGACTTACACTTGGTCCCTGTACACCAGCATTGAGAACAGCATTAACATCAGTTCCTGAAGGACCAATAATCGCTAATACCTCGTCTACTGGGGCTGAAGCTCCTTCACCAATTCCAATATGAAGTAATTCTCCTGAATAAAACGACTCAAACTCCATGGTAGCCTTGTCAGTTTCAATTTCAGCTAAAATATCTCCTTCTTCAACTTGATCTCCAACATTTTTCAGCCATGAGGCCACAGTTCCTTCTTCCATAGTATCACTTAACCTTGGCATGGTAATTATTGATACTCCTTCCGGTATTTGAACTTGTTGTACTGCTGAGGCAGCAACTTCTACCTCAGCCTCAGCTAATGCTTCTTCCTTAGCTGGCTTCTCTCCACCACCTAATAGTCCTGAAATATCTTCACCTTCACCTCCAATAATAGCCAATAACGAATCGACAGGTGCAGACTCTCCTTCGTGTATGCCAATATGTAGAAGGACTCCTTGATGAAAAGATTCAAACTCCATAGTGGCCTTATCTGTCTCAATTTCAGCCAAAATTTCACCTTCTTCTATTGTGTCTCCAACTTTTTTTAGCCACTTAGCGACAACACCTTCTTCCATGGTGTCACTCAAACGGGGCATATTAATTATTTCTGCCATCTGTTATTACAATTTATGAGATAAGAATGGATAATCTGTTTGTTCGTATACCGTATCGTACAACTGTTCTACTGGTGGGAAGTCAGATTCCTCTGCAAATTTCTCACACTCCTTAACGCGGTCTTTTACTCTTGCGTCAATTTCTTTAATTTCTTGTTCGGTTGCCCATTTCTTGACGAGTATTTTATCCTTCACTTGAGTGATAGGATCGATTTTACGGTACTCTTCAACCTCTTCTTTAGTTCTGTAGTGTTGAGCATCTGACATTGAATGTCCGCGGTAACGATAAGTTTTAGCCTCTAAGAAAGTTGGCCCTCCTCCGCTTCTAGCTCTTTGTATAGCCTCAGAAATAGTATTTGCTGAAGTCTCTGGATTCATGCCATCAAAGGCCCCACATGGCATATCGTACCCTAATCCTAATTTATAAATATCAGTAGTATGCGCTGTACGTTCTACAGAAGTACCCATAGCGTAACCGTTATTTTCACAAATAAACACCACAGGAAGCTGCCATAGCATTGCTAAATTAAAGGTTTCGTGCAATGAACCTTGTCGAACAGCACCGTCTCCCATGTAACACAGTGTGACTGCATCTCTTTTAAAATATTTGTCAGCAAAAGCTAAACCAGCACCTAGCGGAATTTGTCCTCCAACAATTCCGTGTCCTCCGTAAAACAGGTGTTCCTTTGAGAAGATGTGCATCGATCCACCCATACCTTTAGAAGTACCGGTAACCTTACCGAATAACTCAGCCATTACTTTTTTAGGATCAACTCCTAAACCAATTGGCTGGACGTGATTTCTGTAGGCGGTTATCATTCGATCTTTTCCAATTTCCATGGCGTGCAGAGATCCCGCTAGAACAGCCTCTTGTCCATTGTACAAATGCAAGAATCCTCTAACTTTTTGCTGAATGTAAACTGCGGCTAATTTGTCTTCGAATTTTCTCCAAAACAACATGTCTTCATACCAGTTTAGGTAGACATCTTTTGTAAATGCTTTCATTGACTAAGTTTTTTCTTTGTATTCTCGATGAATGAGGCAAAAATACAATCTAATAATTTATTCGAGAAAAAAATATTCAACCTAATTTTTACTCGTAAAATCCTTTATCAATGGCAAATGTTATTGATATGCGCAAGGTGTTTTCAAGAGGGTTTTTGATTTGCGAAGTTGAAAACAAATACGAGAGGTCGAAGTGAGTTTCTCTGTAGTCAAAACCAGCTCCAAAAGTGGCATAGCTTCTAGAACCTTTGTCTTTACTTTCATTAAAGTATCCGGTGCGCAATGCAAATGAATCTTGAAAACTATACTCTAAACCCATAGACCAAGCAATTTCTTTTAATTCTTCAGAGAATCCACCTGGTGCATCAGAAAATGAATTTAAAAAACCTTCAAAAAATCCAATGTTTTGATATTCTAAGTTGTCCGCAGAATCGATATCTCCATCGTTATCAAAATCTCTTGGTGTAGGAACTAAGAGTTTTTGAGTTTCAAAACTCACCGCTAATTGAGAATCTGCATTAAAAATAAAATCATATCCCACACCTGCTCGAAGAATACTAGGCAAAAAATTCTCTTGCCCTCCCCCGTCATATTTAATCTTACTACCGAGGTTCATAATTGAAAAACCAGTTCTAAAACGCCCATCTGCACCACCGTTGTTATAGATGATATCTGATTGATAATAACCCCCTATTTGAACGGCTAAGGCATTTGCCGCGCGAGTGTCTTGTGTATTGTCAGTAAATCTCAAATTTGAGGTAATAAATCTCGTTCCTATAGAAAGGCCAAATCGTTCCGACAGTTTTAAAGCGTAATTGACGTCTAGAGCCAACTCAGATGGGTTGACCAACTGCGGAATCTCATCAATTGTTTGCCTAAATTGTATTTCACCTAAACCAAAATAGGTCAAACCAACACCCCATGCACTTCGATCGCTTGTTTTCTTGGTGTAATTAAAACCGATAAGATTTACATCATTGACAATACTTTCCAAATAGGGTGTATATCCAAAAGAAATCAATACGCGATCCTCCGAAAAAACAGCTTTTGCAGGATTCCAGCGTGCAGAATATGCATCTGGACTTGTAGCAACCCCCACATCACCCATTCCTGCCGCACGAGCATCTGTAGGAATAAGTAAAAACGGAACTCCTGTAGGAATTGCACGTTCTTGTTGCGCACTTATTCTTAAATTGCACAAAAGAATAAGACACACCGTTAAGTGCCAAAATTTTAGAAGTGAATTCATCCTCATGGATATTGAATTTTAGATTTCGCAAAGATGAAAAAGCGCATTAACATTACATTTGGTCGATATAATTTACCTTTAGACTGAAAATTATTGGAAATTCGCAAAATATAAAGTCGAGCTTTTCGTTATATAATCATAAATGTACAAGAACATTATGAAAAACTATCAACCCTTAGTAGTAATTTTAGCAGTGCTCTTTTCAGTTTCTTCTTGTAAGAAAATTGAGCAGGTACTGGGAATTAGTGGTCCTGAACCCCAAATTAAATCCAATAGATATCAAAACACATCAATTGCCACAGGTTGGGATATTGATGACAATAGCGTTAACAGGCGAAGAATTGGAGAACAAATACCCGCTGGTATGGTATTCGTAGAAGGGGGCACATACACCAAAGGAAGAATACAAGACGATGTCATGCACGACTGGAATAATACGCCAACCCAGCAACACGTGCAGTCTTTCTATATGGATGAAACCGAAGTTACTAATGGAATGTACGCAGAATATGTCGAATATTTAAAAGCAGTATATCCTCCAAGTGATCCGCGATATTCCAATATTTACAAAGGAGCGCTTCCTGACACTTTAGTTTGGAGAAACCGACTAGGTTTTAATGAAGCGATGATTGACAACTATTTAAGACATCCAGCGTATGAACTTTACCCAGTTGTCGGGGTAAGTTGGATTCAAGCAACGGAATACGCCCAATGGAGAACAGATCGCGTTAACGAAAAACGTCTAGAGGACGAAGGCTACTTAGACAAAGAAGTTCGTTTGAAAGTAGTAAGTCGAGAGATAGACGGAAACTTTAGTACTCAGGCCTACCTAAACAATCCGCAGGAAGTATATAACGGACAAATGGAAAGTTTAGCTCCTGAACAAAACAACGAAAAAAGTCGATATGCCAAAAGAGGTTCAGGTATTTTAGTTCCTGAATTTAGATTGCCCACAGAAACAGAGTGGGAATATGCTGCGCAAGCCCAAGTCAGTGATACTCATTACTATACAGGACGAAAAAAATATCCGTGGGAAGGTGATCGCACGCGCAAGACTAAAGGTCGTGACAAGGGTGATCAATTGGCTAATTTCAAACAAGGCAAAGGAGATTATGGAGGAATCGCTGGCTGGTCACATGACAATGCAGATATAACAGCAGAAGTTGGGTCTTACGCTCCAAATGATTTTGGACTCTATGATATGGCTGGAAATGTTTCTGAATGGGTAGCCGATGTATATCGACCAAATATTGCTAGTGACTATAGTGATTTCAACTACTATCGTGGTAACGTATTCACAAAAAAAGCAATCAATTCCGAAGGTAAGGTTGAAATCATTAGAGATGAAGTGGTTTACGACACGCTTCCAAACGGAAGACTAATCGCAGTGAATTTACCGGGAGAGGTTAAGAACATCCCTTTAGACGAGGAGGACACCTATCTTAGACCAAATTTTGATCGTGCAGATAATATCTCATATGCCGATGGAGATGGTATGAGTCAAAAAGCACAATTCAATGGTGGAGAAGATGCGAGAATGTACAATTCACCTCAGCACAGTATAAACCGGGACGAAAATGGCAAAATCGTAAGTGGTTTTGACAAATCCTCAAACCGAACATCACTCATAGGAGATGATGTTAGAGTTTTCAAAGGAGGTTCTTGGAGAGATCGCGCCTATTGGTTAGATCCAGCTCAAAGGCGTTATTTACCAGAATACATGGCTGCAAATGATTTAGGATTTAGATGCGCAATGACTCGAATTGGTTCTAAATCTGATCAAACTCAAATCAGAGGCGAAATTCGCAAAAAGGTAAAAAATAAAGAAAGAGAAAGAAAAGGGAGATAATCTTTGAATATGAATATAGAAGAGTTTCACAACTTATTTCTAGCTCATCCTAAAATATGTACAGATAGCCGCCACATAATTGTAGGCGGCATCTTTTTTGCATTAAAGGGCATTAATTTTGACGGCAATAAATTTGCGCTAAAAGCTATTGAACAAGGTGCTAGTTATGCTGTAGTAGACGATTCTTCTATTATCCATCCAAAGTGTATTCTAGTCGAAAACACATTGACGTTTCTACAAAAAGTAGCCACTTATCATCGTAACTATTGTAAAACAAGAGTGATCTGCCTTACTGGAAGCAATGGTAAAACTACAACCAAAGAACTGATTTATGCCGTATTGAGTAAGTGCTATTCAACACTTGCCACAGAAGGTAATTTCAATAATCATATCGGTGTACCCCTAACCCTGCTTCGCTTAGACCCTAAACACGAATATGCCGTTATTGAATTGGGTGCAAATCACATGGGTGAAATCAAAGCACTGAGCCAAATGGCTCAACCTGATTATGGACTGATTACGAATTTTGGAAAAGCGCATATTGAAGGATTTGGTTCCATAGAAAACATTGTAAAGGGTAAACTGGAACTTTTTAAATATCTAAAATCCAACGACAAAACAATCTTCTATCATATTAATGATCAGCGTCAATGCCAAGAACTTATCGATTATCCCAATAAGTATCCTTTTGGAATTAGTGCCAAATTACAATTGATACAAGCAATACCTCACATAGAGTTAAAGCACCAAAAAACAGTAATTCAAAGTGAATTATTTGGTGTCTATAATGCAGATAACATTAGTGCAGCTGTTTCTATAGGATCGTATTTTGAAGTTTCGGATCAGCAGATTATGCAGGCCATATCTGCTTACCGCCCAAGCAATATGAGATCACAACTATTGACAAAAAGTGGCTATGAAATTATTCTTGACGCCTATAACGCTAATCCATCAAGTATGGAACTTGCCTTGCGTTCATTTCATCAAACCTACAGAGAAAACCGTTTGCCCATCGTAGGAGACATGTTTGAATTGGGTAATCGTGCAAAAGTTGAACACCAAAACACAGTACATATTCTTCAAGAATTAGGATTTAAAAATGCCGTTCTCATCGGTGCACATTTTTCAACCACAAAAAGTGATTATTTAAAATTTTCACGCTTAGATGATTTTATTCAATGGTTAAAAATCAACACCATAGAAGAGAAACATCTTTTTATCAAAGGTTCTAGATCGATGACTCTAGAAACAATACTAGAGCATTTATAAAAGTAAGAGCACTACCAATCGCCGTATTCTGCGGAATTTTTTGCCGTCTCCAATAATGTAATATGAAGTTGTTGACTAGCATCTAAATGAACTTTGAGCAAGTCATAAATAATTTTCGCGAAATGCTCTGTCGATGGTAACACATTTTCGAATTCCGGACAATCTAAATTGAGGTTTTTATGATCAAAACGATGTTCGACTTCTATTTTAATTAATTCTCCAAGTCGACCTAAATCAATAACAAAACCCGTCTCTGGATTCACTTCTCCTCGAACGCGAACCTCCAATTCAAAATTGTGTCCGTGAAAATTTGGGCTAAAACACTTACCGAAAACTTCGATGTTTTTCTCTTCACTCCAACGCTCGTTATAGAGTCTATGTGCGGCATTGAAATGCGCTTTTCTACATATTGTCGCAATCATGGCGCAAAAGTAAAATTTTTATTGCATCTCGAATGCAATTAATGCAAAGGAATTTCCATTAAAAGAATTTCGCTTTTTTGAAGGCTTTTGAGCTCCAATCGTTCAATATCAGCAATGGCAATTGCATCTCTTTTTGTAAGTAATTGATTATTGTGCTGAATCTCACCTTCAAGAATGAAAATATAAACCCCATTTAACTCAGGTCTTTTTAGCTCGTATTGAAGTTCTTTGTCCATATCGAGATTACTCATAAACATCCATGCATCTTGATGAATCCACAAGCACTGATCATCAGGATTCGGAGAGATAATCTGTTGAAATATGTTCTTGCGATTTTCGGATTTAAAATGCAATTGTTGGTAACGCGGAGTAACATTTTTCACCTTTGGAAAAATCCATATTTGTAAAAATCGAACCTCCTTATCACTATTTGCATTGTATTCACTGTGAAAAATTCCAGTTCCAGCACTCATGACCTGCACATCGCCTTGTTTGATAACCTCTGTATTTCCTTCACTATCCTCATGTTTTATGTCTCCATAAAGAGGAATCGAAATAATTTCCATATTGTTGTGAGAATGAGTATCAAATCCTCTTCCTGCAGCCACCGTGTCGTCATTTAAAACTCGTAAAACACCAAAATGCATACGTTCTGGATTGTAGTAGTTGGCGAAACTAAAACTGTGGTATGAATTGAGCCAACCGTGATCGGCATGACCTCTCTGATCGGCATGATGAATAATAGAATTCATAAGGTATTTTTTTATGCAAAATTAATGCAAGACAAAACTTATATACATTGACTTATTTTAAAAAGAATGAACTAAAGACAGCTTTTTTTCTTGATTTTCAAGATATTCTTAGATGGAGTATAATGCTAGGCAAACATGTTGTAAAATATAAATCCCGTGCGGTGCACGGGATTTAAGAACCTAAAAAATCGAAAATGAAATAAAGTGAGTTTTCTCACTATTCACAAACAAATATAATAAGAAAAAGTTTACAAAAGTCTTAAGTGTTTCCTTATGGATAAGCCGCCCAATCTATCGATAAACGGCAATTTACATCGATAATGTGAAAAAAATATTCCAAAAAGTAGTCTTTTTTCAATTCGATTTGAATAATTTCATACAACCTCAAATTTATTAAACGATGAAAATCGTTCGCCCGTTTTACATTTTTTTACTCATTTTTATAATGAGTTTTAACAGCTTTGCTCAAGACAAATTTCAGACCGTAAATCAAGAAGATTTGTATCGACTTATCGGAGAATGGAAAGTCGATACAAATGAAAAAGAACTGCACAGTACTCTGCGCTTTTTTGTACACTTCAGCAGTTCCGTAAGTGGAATAAAATTAGGGGCACTATGGAGCATCTTTCAAGATAAAAAATACCGACCACTACCTCTAATTACAGAATACGCACTGTTAGAAGGATGTTATTATTTACACAACGAATTTTATTTCAATTACGCATTAGTCTGTGTTGAGCTCAACGAAGAGTACAATAAAATGAGAATCACCTTAAAACCACACGATAAAACAGATCAAACTCTGGAGCAAACATTTTATTACGATCGAATAGTATATGGTAAAAACCAAAACTCAATGTATTATAAGATTAGAGAAGGTTTATAGCAAAAAAAAGGAAGGTCTGAGAAACCCTCCTTTTTCAACTAACTAACCAAACATGAAATAAAACGAATAATCATTTGACTATTAAAGGGCATATACCATGCCAAAGTCTCTTAAAGTTTTGTTAAGTGTTTTTGAACAACTATCCCTAAAAGCTTCACAAGTTTCTCCCATAAGGTATTTGAGATGTATTTGCTCGTAATTTTTTGATTGGGACAGTTATTACAATCAGTGTTTTTGCTATTGATGAAGATTCGATTTGAAAGCTGCAATTTTCTATATTTAGTGTATGAAAAAGGAATTTGAAGAACTAAGAAAAAGTAAATATTTCAAGTATATAGTTGTATTTGGAATAATCAAGAAAGTTATTCTTTTGGTTATATTTCTTGTTCCCCTACTCTCATATAGTTGATTCTGTATAGCCTTATCATGAAATTTACAATACCCTTGGATTAGACCAAAGCAATTGAGTTTATGCTAACGATTCATTTTTTTATAACACAAGTATTAAGAAAGTAGTCCCAATTTTAATTTATGTCTTAATTGCTTCTTGTTTTAAAAAGCCAGATTGCAACTGCGGTACTATAGAAGGTTTAAGGGTAGATTTTCTAGATGGTACTGATGATAGTGAGTTTTGGTTTGTTGACATTAGAAAAGAGCGAACGCAAAATATTGAGACCGATGTACAAGTTGCATTTAGTGTTTATCGCATATACACTTTTAATGTAACTACTTAAAGAATGTGTAATATAAGCGAGAAGAGACTGAACTAAAAGACAGCATCACTGACATCAACAAAAATTCATTTTACTTCAAGGAGGTTCAGAAGTTGTTATAGAGAAAAAATCTTTAACTTTTAGTCGTTTTAAATTTCACCTCATCATGAAGTTCTTTTTTAGCCTTCTGTTTCTTCCTTTTATTGGCTTTACACAAGTTACCTATGAGGAAATAATGTCTATAAATTCTGCAGATGCCTTTGAAGAAGTAGTAGTAAAGAATGGATATACTAAAGAAGACGCAGTGGGTAAAGAAAATCACATGGTTTATAGCCTCAACTCTTACGAAAATTCTAATCAAGAAGTTTTAGCTGAAGCTTACTGTTTGTATGATCTAAAAAGTGATTTATTTGTCTTCATCTTTGAAAGAACAGAAGAGGAAATCTATGACACTTATTTAAATATTTTAAGTGATATCACAGAAAAATGCAACTATTACAAAATTATCAATCATTTAACTGGCGAATACGTCGCTTATGATTGTCCAGACTCAAAATATAAAGGAAAGATTGGGGTAGCTCGAATAAAAAGCGAAGGATATATAATACATTTAACTGAATACTAAACTCCTTAAGCCATTAGCTTATCTGCTCTCACGAATCTAATTCTTCAGTAGTTATCAGTTCAGCTAATTATACAACAGCCGATACTATTTGTAAACGATTTTAAAACTGACTTAAAATATTTAGCCACAGTTTGCGTTTTATTTTTGTATAGTAAATTACCTTTTAATGTTACGCCGTCTTCAAAACAAAAGAGCACAAGTTTACAAAAAAACAAGGAGGGGAAAATTATCTAATAACCCAACCTCATTACTGATCTTTATTTTAATTAGATATTATTTTGCACAGAGTTCTACTAAATCATAATTAAAGTATCTCACTTTTTCTTGCGAACAATTTGAATTAGAAAAAGAATTGGAAAAACAACACCACATCCAAATAAGGGAAGCAGCAGTAATTCTCTAAAGACACCGACCAGAGTAGGTTCGAATTTCAAAAGGCACATCACGTAAAAAACTCCTATCCCCAGCCAGGAAAGAATTGAAAATATAAACAGATTTTTTGTTTTCATAGTTCAGCTCTACTATTCAAAATGATCTGCTTTTGATTCCAAAGTGCGATAGTCGAGGCTACAAAAAATAGAATCAACATTAAATTGTAATAACCTCCAATTACAATAACCCAAACATGGCCTTCTAGCCATCTTTCGAAGAAGAATTTTAATCCAAAAGGCAGGAGTGGAAAAAAGAATAAAATCCATCTCGGATATCGTGTTTTCTTATTCCAAACTTGAGTTATAAATACCAAAGAACAAAGGACAAAAAGGGGATAAATAAATAAACGTAATAGTTCATCAATTCTTCTGGCTAAAAGTGTCGCAGAGTTCAAGTCTAAATCATTAGATACCGCCAATTGAGAAGTTGTCGCTATTGCCATAAAACCGGCGTGTATTACACCATAGGCGATTAGTATCATGCCAAAACTCAAAACGACTAAGCGTCTAAAAATCTTTTTTGTGGTTGAAAAGGCAAAGTAAACTTGGCCTAATCCCACAGTATAACACCAAGCAGAAAATAAAGCTGCAAGACCACTTAAAACAATTCGTTGCTCAGATACAACACCCATATTGAGTAGTAAATTTGTACTATCAGGCAGATAGTAAATCAACATATCTCCCGCAAATAATAAGAACCCTCCTAGGATACCTAAAAGCCCACAAATTCTTTGATCGACTGTACTCATCACAAACTTTGATTTCTGAAAGTACTAAATTTAACCGGAATTTATGGGATAAAAAAAGGCCTTCACCGCTGAAGACCTCTTGAAATGTCAGTGTTCCGTATTGGATTCGAACCAATGACCCCCACCCTGTCAAGGTGGTGCTCTAAACCAACTGAGCTAACGGAACGCATGGCAAAAATAGGCGTTTGTACAGGTAATTTAAAGTATAATTTCAATTTTTTGACCTGACTAATAATTGAATAAAAAATAAGGTGAAGGAAAATGAGAAGCTACCATAGGCATTAAGTCGGGCGAGATGTAGCCCCAATCCAGATAGCCTTCATCTACAGCTCGCTCTGTTAAGATTTGAAGATGTACATGACAGAACCATCCGCCGCTATCACTCTCTTTACCAATTCGAGCAAATTCTTGACCAGCCTTTATTTGATCTCCTTCAGAAATGCTGTGAGGGGTCTTTAGATGCCCATAAAAAGAATAGAAAGTAACCTTATTTATACAGTGCTTTAAAATGATAAAACCACCGTAATTTCCTAATTGTGTTTCTTTACCTGTTTTATAGACCTCTGCATTTAAGGGTGCGTACATAGGAATGTCGTAAGGCACAACAATATCTAAGCCCAAATGGTAATAACGTTTCTCTTGAATGATATTCGAATATAATCTCAGTAAATTTTTTCGCTCTTCCAAATATCTACCAATTCCCCACTGAGCGGAAGAAGCATATAACTCTTCAAAAATCATTTGATCAAAAGCTTCAAAGTCGGTCAAATTATATTCTAAGGTTTTCGGATTACTAGAAGAGAAGTCAAAAATATAGGGAGCGCCTTTTAAATAATCTCCGAATAAAGGAAAGATATTTGTGTTTTGAAGATTGAGCGGATAGAACATATCATAATCAGTAGATAAAAACAATATTAGACATTATGAGCGAGCCCAACAAAAAAGGCCTTCAAAACTGAAGACCTTCAGGTATACAATTAGAATTGAGAATACTTAATTCTTTAAACAGAACATTTATGAACTTAATCGTATTTATTTAAGCATTACTTACTTAAATCGGAATTGATAAGCCAATAGTTAGGATCAAGCACATCTTGATTTTTTCTGAGCCAGCTCTTAGGAAGCTTTCCTTTCATCATATGATGCTTTATAGCGGTAAACAATTCTTTGTGATCTTCATAGTAACTGAACAGAGTTTCTCCAGTCCAAATTTTAATACCGACGATTTCGAATTCTTTCAAAGCAAACCATGTCCTTTTATTTTTTGACATGAACTCTTGAGTACTTATTACCATGCAACCAAAGGCCTCTTTGGAAAAAGAAAGCTCATTATTACGTTCAAATAAAAATGTGATTTCTGCATTTTGGTCAAGACAACCCAATTGTTTGTTGACAAAAGAAATCTCGTTTCCATCACCAAAAAATACTGAGGTTAGTATCAGATCACCATTATTTGACATTTGAATATCAAATTCACTGCGTAAAAGACCTGTTGGAGATTGTGCTTGTAAATAGACGGTAACACACAAAGAAACCATCACTAGAATAGATTTTTTCATAATATAAGATTTGGATACCTCAAACTTATACCTTCTCAATCAATACAAGATGTATTTCGTCTATATTGCGATGAACTCAACACTTTCAGTGAATTCTTAAAAATAGTAGTACACTTAGAGGGTTTACCTAAGCTTTAACTGAAAGTAATCTGATTTTTTTGAAAATATCCCAGAGCAATGTCTTGCCTATTCTACATACTTTCAAGCTTATTAGTTAAAAAGTAACCGAATTCTAAGGGATTGATATTCCTAGGTGAGAGCTTTTTAATTATCATCCAAATTCATCCATACGTTTAAGGCATAAACAGTGACAGCAATCGTTGAAGTAATAGCTCCCAATAAGGCATTAGATGTTGATTTTTTTCTTGAACCTTTTTCATATCCTCGGATGTAATAAATGTCATTAACAATAAGATTGTTTTCGTTGGAAACAACAGATTGTGAAGGGAGTTGTTCTGATGAAAGGTAAACAACAGCTGTTCCTACAAGACCTAAAAAGAAACCTACCGCTAGGTTCCCTCCTTTATTCTTGGCGTATCTCTTTCCGTCTAGTATTCCTAACTGATATTTTTCAGCCGCAGTTAATTCTTGATTAATACCAATTATGGATATATGATTATTCTTGATTTTAGTCAACCCATTAGCGTTTCTAATTTTTATAGAGTTAACGGAAAATTTAACAATTTTACCTTTATGCACTACGCCATCTGTAGTAATTAAAACGTCACTCTTATCATTTGAATCAAGAGGTTTTGCCCATATTAAGGTTGAATTACTGAACAGTAGAATCAAGCTCAAGAGGGTATGGATTATTTTTCTAGACATATATTAAATTGATATTAACTTCTTAAGATAGTTTGCTTAAACACCCGACAAACTTAATCCGTAAAGTAGAACTAAAATTCCATTACCAATTAAAGCTTGACTTCCTGACCTAGAACGCGCCCCTTTCTCATACCCTTGTATATAATTAATATCATTGGCAATGGCTTTTTGAGCTCCATTGGCAGCTTGATAAGAAGGTAATTGATCTGAAGACACATAAACCACTGCAGTCCCAATCAACCCAAAAAAGAACCCTACCGCTAAATTGCCACCTTTATTCAAAGCGTATCTCTTACCGTCTAATATTCCTAACTGATATTTTTCAGCCGCAGTTAATTCTTGAGCTAATGCAATGAGTCCAATTTCATTGTTTTTAATTTTAACAATACCATGGTCATTTTTAATTTTCAAGGAATTTGCAGAAAACTTGACAATTTCGCCTTGAATTGACTCACCATTGGCTAGGATGACAACGTCTGTTGTTGGCTCTTTGACTTCAAATTCATGCATCGCCGAAAGCTGTAAGGTAAAACCAAGAGAGAGGATAAAAAATGTGGTATTTATAAAATAATTTTTCATGTGAAGAACATTATGTATAAGATATGCAATATAATCCATTCAAATTTTAGTCAGTTAATTCGTTTTACGTTTTCATAAAATACTAACTGCACACTTCAATTCTATTTGCATTTTTGTTACGTCTCAAGCATTCAAGATGCTTAAACTTATTTTACTTGTGTTAGTTGCTAGGGAGTCTACGGACTCCCTTTTTATACATAACTTTTAGTGGGCTACGTTTCTCTATTTTCGAGCTGATCTACCTTGCATGGTAATCAAAATTAGTAGTCATTGGCCGATTATATAAAAGCACCACACTCAATTTTGATAAACCAAAAGCTTATTTATTTTGCCTTAGAATTTCCATTTGTTTTAGTACTTCCTCAGCTTCAAAAGTTTTTTGATCGCTTTTACTCCTGTTCGTTTTAGATAATTCATATGCTTCTTTCAACAAAGCCCTATACTTAATTTCAAGTTTTTCTATTTCTGTTTTTCTTTTAAATAGCCCAAGCATAATATTTGATTTTTTACTGTTCTAATTTTTATTTAAAGCTAGTGATTCTATCAATTAGTTTTAAATGCTTTTCAATACAAATTACAGCTATAAAAATGATGTATAAACCCCACAAAAAAAGGCCTTCAAAACTGAAGACCTTGTTTATCGATGTGGGCCCTACTGGATTCGAACCAGTGACCCCCTGCTTGTAAGGCAGGTGCTCTGAACCAACTGAGCTAAGAGCCCTCTCATTATTGAGGACTGCAAATATAATTTTAAGTATCGACTCTACAAGTACTTTTTAAAAAAAAATGTAACTCCGTGAATAAACACAGTTTATTTATATCCTTTCTTTATTTTAAGCATTCAAGCCAATTCTTTTTTGGCGTTCAACGAAGATAGTCTTCTTGTTAATTTTGAAGTCATATCTTTAAGCAAACCTATCAGACATGGAAACTAAAAGGGCAATTCTTTCGCCTTATGTAAAATACACTATTGAAGGATTGGTCATCTTCGCCAGTGTTTTGTTCTCATTTTATCTTGGAAATCTGAACAAGACCAAAGCAAATTATGAGCTAAAAAACACCTATTTAAACGATTTAATCATTACACTTGACGATGACATCAACCAAATACAACTCGTAATTGACGAATTAAATGAGTCAGAGAA
>CBFIGE010000001.1:149026-293787 GCA_965662045.1 Flavobacteriaceae bacterium | reverse complement strand
GGCACACCGTCGTTGTCTTGATCTTTTTTCTTTGTTTTTACGACTAACCCAAGATTGTGCTGAAAATAATTATTGAATGATATATTAGGATTACTCTTGTATAGGGAGTTAACTGTTAAACCAATATTATCGGTGAACCAAAGGTTTAGACCTCCACTAAAATTTAAATGAGATTGATTATTGCCGGTCATCCTAGTGATTCCAGCTCCGATTCCAATGTAGGGCTCAAATAGTCCTTTCTGAAACAAATGGTATTGAACTCCTAAATCAGCAGTGTATAAATTTTGATTTATGCTTTCATTAAAAATACTTGGGGGTACTATCTCAGTAATTTTATTAAATGCAATCCTTCCGCTTAATGAAAAATTACTTTGTGTATATTTTTTGCCTTCAAAGAAAAAAGCACTGCTATTCCAATTCATATCGCCGGCTTGGAATAAGTCTTTTAAAAAGGGCTCACCTCCGAATTCAATAGTCGTATTTAACGATGTGTAAGGATCAGACACGTTGAAATCAACGGCATTCAAACCGGCTGAAAATGTCCAATAACCATTTTCTTGGGCAGATCCCTCAATAGGAGCTAACCATAAAAATAGTATAACTAAAAGAGTGATGTAATGTTTCATTTTGGGGCGTTTTGTGGTTTTTAAAAAGTTTTTCCTACAGCGATAACGCACTAAGCCACATTATATTGCAAAACTATAGTAAAAAAAAATTGACATAAAGCCGGTCGGAAGTATAGGCTCAGACTTTTTAGAGTTTAAATGTAAGACCTATATCATGTTGAAAATAATTATAAAAAGTACTGCTAGAGCTGCTTTTATAGACTGAGTTAATAACTAAGCCTAAATTATTTTTAAACCATATATTTATTCCTCCTTCAAGGTTCAAATGAGATTGGTTGTTTCCACTTATCTTTGTTATTCCTGCTCCTAATCCCACAAAAGGTTCGAACACTCCCTTTTGAAATAGACGGTATTGCACTCCTATATCTGCATTGTATAAATTGTAGTCCAAGTTTTCAGATATAACATATGCAGGAGCAATTTCAGAAATTTTATTAAAGGCAATTCTACCACTTAATGAAAAATTGTTTCGAGTATATCTTTTTACTTCAAAGAAATACGCCGACCAATTCCAATTCATATCGCCAGCTTGAAAAAGATCATTGACTAAAGATTCTCCTTCAAAGGGAATAGGGTTATTCGAAGAGTTGTATGGATTTATGTAAGGATTAGATACATTGAAATCTATCGCGTTTAGACCTACCGAAAAAGACCAGTTGTTATACTCCTGAGCTGAAACTTCTGCAGGTATTAGCCATACTGATAAAATAAATAAAAGTGAGGTGTGTTTCATTGGGGACGTTTTAATATATAAATTTAGGAATTTTCTTACTTAAAACGCAAAAACCGGCTTTATTTAGTAAACCTTTTTAGAGGTTTGCTTGAATAAAGCCGGTTTTGAATATGTCAGTCTAGAGAATTACAGTTTGAATGTAAGGCCTAGTAGGTGTTGCCAGTGTTTTGGAACGTTAGATTCCTGAGAGAGCTTCATTGTATTTGAATAAGTAAGACCCATAATCTCTCCTACCCAATATGTTGCACCTGCTCCAAAGTTTAAATGAGCATTTCCTTCGCCATCAATTTGTGTATAACCTACACCAGACTCGATATATGGCTCAACTTTTTTACCTGTTAATACAGTGTAACTTACAGTAGCGTCAGCATTGTAAAATTTTAAACTTTCTGTCGGTATTCTACCTCCTGTTTCTCCACCACCTAATTTAGTGATGCTGTTATAAGAAGCTCTTACTCCAACTCTGAAGTTGTCTCCAATACTCTTAGATACAGCACCGTAAGTAATAGAAGGCTCTATACTCCAGTTGTTGACTACTAAGAAATCTTCGAATAAGGCACCAGCTTCGAAACCGAAATCGTCTAATGAGCTTTCTGCACCGGTTGAGTAAGTATCAATTGCGTTCAAACCAAAGCTAACCCTCCAATCTGAATCTTGTGCACTTGCAAAAGTTACAGCAAATACAAATGCAGCTGTTGTTAATAATGAATTAAAATTTTTCATTGTAATGTCTAAGTTTAAGTTAAAGTAACACGTAAAAATACATTGTCGGAGGGACAAAAAAAAATTAAAGGTCAAAATTGAATTAAATCACATTGAGTTTTTTGCCGATTTTAATGAAGGCTTCAATGGCTTGATCAATTTGCTGGGTTGTATGCGCTGCTGATAATTGCACCCGTATTCTCGCTTTATCTTTAGGAACTACAGGATAGAAAAAACCGATTACATAAATATTTTCTTTGAGTAATTCAGCGGCCATTTCTTGAGCCAGTTTAGCATCGTAAAGCATTACAGGAACAATAGCAGATTCGCCATCAACGATGTCAAATCCAGCGTTTATCATTTTTGATTTGAATTGTGTTGTATTTGCCTTGAGTTGTTTTTTTAAACTTTGGTCCTCCTTTAACAACTCAAAAACTTTTAAAGAAGCACCAACAATAACGGGAGCAAGTGAGTTTGAGAATAAATAAGGACGAGAGCGTTGCCGAAGCATTTCAATGATAGTATTACTTGCTACGGTATATCCACCCATAGCGCCTCCCAGAGCTTTTCCTAATGTTCCGGTAATGATGTCTATTTTGGAGAGCACATTTTTTTCTTCCAAAGTTCCGATACCTAAATTACCTATAAAGCCTGAAGAATGGCATTCATCAACTGCTACTAGAGCTTCAAATTCTTCTGCTAAATCACAAATTTTATCAAGTGGAGCTAATAAACCGTCCATCGAAAACACTCCGTCTGTAACAATCATGATGTGTCGGGCATTGTCTTCTTTTGCCTGTTTTAAGGCGTTTCTCAAGTCTTCAATATCATTGTTTTTATAACGATATCGCTTTGCTTTACAAAGTCTTACTCCGTCAATGATAGAAGCGTGATTTAAGGCATCTGAAACAATTGCGTCTTCAGGACCTAGCAAGGGTTCAAATAAGCCTCCGTTAGCATCAAAAGCAGCAGCGTATAATATGCAGTCTTCTTTTTGATAAAAAGAGGCTATTTCGGCTTCAAGTTGTTTGTGAATATCTTGTGTTCCGCATATAAAGCGCACAGAAGACATTCCGAACCCATGGGTGTCTAAAGTTTCTTTGGCTGCCTGCACCACTTCGGGATGAGAAGATAATCCTAGGTAATTGTTTGCGCAAAAATTAAGAACTCGCTGTCCATCTGCTAGTTCAATTTCTGGGCCTTGTTTTGAAGTGATAACCCGTTCTTTTTTGAAAAGCCCAGCTCCTTTAGTTTGTTCTAATTCTTTACTTAGGTGTAGGTCAAATTTTTTATGCATTAGTCTATGGATTTAATGGTTATTTCGTCACCGATGTATACCAGCATTTTGTGTGTAACGTCATAACCCATACGTGACAAAATTAGAGCATATTTTTCGATTTGCTTTTCATGAGATATGTTCACCATTCCTGTTTTGTAGTCTATAATAGCTACGTGTGAGTCTGAAAAAATTAATCGATCAGGAATACAGACTGAGCCGTCTATTTGTATAATGGGCCTTTCGTTAAAGGCGACTACATCCTCATTGTAAAAAGCTGATAATTCTGGATGATTGACAATAGCTTGACACTTTTTATATACCCATTGTTCTTCCTGAGATAATTCCAGCTCGAGATGTTTTAAATCTGTTTTTTTTTCAATAAGAGCCAGTTTACTGTGTATAATTTCACCTTCTTCAATAGATGCTGAAGTGAAACTCATTTTTTTATAATTTCTTTTTTGCCAATGAATGAACTGAGAAGTTTGATAGGTCAAACTCGAAAGGCGCTCTTCTTTTGCTTGTTTGCTTATTTTTGGTAGTACCCCAATGTCAAAAAGATTTTCTTCAAATAGGCTGCAGTAATCAGCCAATAATTTCTCATATGACATTTTACTTTTTGAATCTTTGCTGACTTTATTGGTATAGACGTAAAGGCCATAAACAGGTCGAGTGAAAGCTACGTACATTAAATTTATTTTGTCTAAAATAGTTTTCTGGACTTCAGTGTCGTAGACATCCTTTCCCTTTGAGGAAAAATAGGTGGTATTTTTTTGAATCTTTAATGGAATTCGATTGATTGGAAGCACTTTAGTATCAATGTTGAACCAAGCCATTTTTTGATTGGTTTTTTTTGGTGGTGAAGCGAAGAAGGGCAGAAAGACCAAGGGAAATTCTAAGCCTTTGGCACTATGAATAGTGTTGATTTTAACCGCGTTCAAGCTAGATGGAACTTTAGCACTTATTTTATCTGATTTGAGCGACCAATACGACAAAAAAGAAGCAACAGAAATTTGCTGTTTTCGAGCGGCATTTTGTACTTCTTCGACTAAGGAGGCTATGTAGGCATCTGGATTTGAAGGCAGCTTAAAATGAGCTAAACTTAAGTGTAGCACATTGCTACAAGATTCGTTTTTTAAAAGCTCGGTATCGAAACCTAATGATTTAAGTTGTTCAATGGGTCTTGTTAGGGCTTCTTTGGTTTTTTCAAAGCGATTTGTATCATTCACGTAAATAAAATCAAAGATTTCAAAAGCGGCCTCTTGATCTTTCGTGTTGAGCACAAACTTTAAAATGGCAATCAAAAAAATAATGGCCGGGTGATTCTTGATTAAGAGAGCCTCAGCTGAAATCACTGGAATGTTTTCTTCATTTAAATATTGTGCTACTTTTTGAGCTTCTGCGTTTCGTTGAACTAACACAGCGCAATCTTTGTATTGATAGCCTTTTTGAATAACGCTTAGAAGATCTTTTTTAAGTTGGATAAGATGCGGTTCTTGCTTTGCGGTTTTGTCGGCTTTGTTCAAAAAGTGAATTTGAACTTTACCTTCAGACTTAACTTTAGGGTTTTGACTGCTTTTATCGGCATACAATCGTCTATAGTCATCATATTCAAAAAAAGCGGAGGCATTTTTAAAAAAGGCATTGTTAAATTCTACAATGGTTTTTGAGCTTCTGTAATTGTCTTGAAGTGTTATGGTTTTTGGTTTGACACTAAAAGGGTTGTTTTTGTCTTGACTGAGTTCGATCAGTTGTTCAGCATGTCCATCGCGCCATCTATAAATGGCCTGTTTGGCATCACCTACAATAAATAGACTACCGGTTTGCTTGTCTTCTTGAATTCCTTCTAATCCATTGGCGAATAATGGGATTAGATTTTGCCATTGCGTTACTGAGGTATCTTGAAATTCATCTAGGAAAAAGTGTTTGAATTTTTCTCCGAGTCTTTCGTATAAATAAGGTGTGGGTTGATTTTTAATTTCTTTGGCAATTACGGCATTGAACTCGCTTATCGGAAGCAATTCTTCTTCATCGCATATAGATTTGTAATTTTCATAGATTTTTTGAAGTATGGTAAAGGCTGAGATAGATTCAATGATTGATTTTATTTTGTGAATCTCAACTATTTCTTTATTGAGTTCTAAACTTAAGTCTTCGATTTCTTCAAGTTCAAATTCAGTTAAAGCAAGGTTTTTTGAAAAGACTGTTTTCTTCTCAAAACGGTCTACTATTTTGTCCCCTTTTAGCTTTTCGTTTTCCCATTGTTGTTTTTTAACTAGTGTTAACCAAGTCGTGTAGGTTTGATTTCTGCAGTCTGCAGCTCTAATGTTGTGTTTTTGAAGAAATTGTTCGCATTCTATTCGATAAACTTGTACTTTTTCTTCGCAGTTTCTAACGCTTTTAAAGAATTCATTGCGGTAATTAATGATGTGCTCAATATCGAGCTGATTAAAATTTTTGAATTCATTTCTAAAAGAATCTTCAAGAAGCACCTTACTCTCTTCTTGAAGTTTGAAGGCAATATTCCAATTTTTTCCTTCTTGAACTTTATCAAAAGTGTAGGCGGTTAAGACTTCTGTTAGATTTTTATCTATGCCTATTTGATTGATAGTTCGATTTATGGCTTCTCTAATAATTTCTTTGGGATCAATTACCACTTCAAAACTGCTGTTAAGTTTGAGGTCAATTGCGAAGGTTCGCAGTATTTTATGGGTAAATTTATCTATTGTAGAGAGCTCAAAATAGCCGTAATTATGAAGTATGTCTTTTAAAACGTATTGCGCCCTTTGCCTAACTTCAGTGCTACTTAAATTTAAATCCGTTGTAATGAAGCTCAACATTGGATGTTCTTTACCTTGAGCAAAGTCTGACAACACAGATAAAATACGATCTTTCATTTCTCCAACAGCCTTGTTAGTAAAGGTCAATGCGAGAATTTCCTTGTAGGCTTGGGATTTGTATCGAGCGATTATAAGGCCTACATAATTTTGGGCCAATTGAAAGGTTTTACCTGAACCTGCAGAAGCGTTGTAAATTTTAAAACTACTCGAAATCAAATCGGCTATATTATATGGTTGATATGGGCTATTTTTGTTAGAAATTAATTGTAATAAAGATACGTATTATGGCTTTTGAATTACCTGATTTACCTTATTCATATGATGCTTTAGAGCCTCATTTTGATGCAAGAACTATGGAAATCCACCATAGCAAGCACCATGCGGGTTATACCGCTAAATTAAACGCGGCTGTCTCGGGAAGTGCTTTAGAGAATCAAGACATTGAAGAATTGCTTTCAAATTTAGATATGAGTAATAGAGCTCTTCGAAACAATGGAGGAGGATATTTTAATCATAATCTTTTTTGGGAAATTTTAAGTCCTGAGGCTACTGAAATGAGTGTAGAATTATCTGCAGCGATTAATGCTTCTTTCGGTTCTTTGGACGACTTTAAAGTAGCATTTTCAAACGCAGCAGCTACGAGATTTGGCTCTGGTTGGGCTTGGTTATGTGTTCATCACGGAGGAAAACTTGAAATATGCTCTACAGCAAACCAGGACAATCCACTGATGCCCGAAATCGGATGTGAAGGACAACCTATTCTAGGATTAGATGTTTGGGAGCACGCTTACTACTTAAATTATCAGAATAGAAGACCTGATTATATCGCTGCTTTTTTCAATGTTGTAAATTGGAAGAAAGTAAGTGAATATTATGCTCAGGGCAGCTAATTCATTTAAGCATAAAACTTCAAAATAAAAAAGGACAGCATTGCTGTCCTTTTTTTGTCCCAAATCTTACCATAAACCTATAACAATAATATGTAATGGTGATACGAATATACTTTCAAAAGTCCATTTTTGAGTAATTATCAAAATCAATTACGACCAATGTCGTGTTTTCTTAATTTATGTTAAGATTATTGAGAAGTTCATAAATGGATTATATAAAAAAACGGATGAACAATTGTTCATCCGTTTAACCCCAAATCTTACCATGAACATAACCTACTTTGTTATGGTGATGGAAAAGTAATACTTCACGTATTTTGAATTTAAATTTCAACGATGAATACCCATTTAATAGGGTTGAGCAACGCAAATAAATTAGTAAGCCCTTTGATTCTTGCCTTCGTAGTAATTGATGAAAGATTGGTTTACGACTCTGGTTCCTCCCTTAGTAGGATAATTACCTGTAAAATACCAGTCGCCTAAATTTTTTGGACATGCTTCATGTAATTGTTCGATGGATTGGAATACAATCTCGACAGGTGTTTGAATTTCAGGAGGGGTCAATAATTCACCTATTTTTTGGGAGATTTCTTCTTCGGTAAATGGATTGTATAGATTTTGTACGAAATTTCTGTAGTTATTGTTGTCGGCGTTCAAACACCTCTGATAAATCTTAGATAGTATTTGATGATTTCCTTGTGACTTGTGAAGTTCTACTGCGGCCCTAAAAGCGATAAAATCTTCAAGCTTGGCCATATCAATACCGTAGCAATCAGGATAGCGGATTTGAGGTGCTGATGACACTACTATAATTTTTGTAGGGTTGAGTCGATCTAAAATGCGGAGAATGCTTTTTTTGAGCGTGGTTCCGCGGACTATACTATCATCTATAATGACCAAGTAATCGGTGTTTTTTACCGAGCCATAGGATATATCGTAAACATGTGAAACTAAATCGTCCCTACTGCTATCCTGGGTTATAAAAGTTCTTAATTTGACGTCTTTGATTGCCACTTTTTCAATTCGCGGACGAACCTCAAGTATTTTTTGAAGCTCATCGGGATTGAGGTTTCCTTTGAGTTGAAGTATTTGTTCCTTTTTATGCTTTGATAAATGTGCTTCTGCCTCTTTTACAAGACCTAAAAAGGATGTTTCTGCAGTATTTGGAATATAAGAGAATACTGTGTTTTCTAAATCGTTATTGATTGATTTTAAAATTTTGGGAAAAATGAGTCTTCCTAAATTTTGCCGCTCTTGATAAATTTCTTTGTCGCTACCTCTTGAAAAATAGATGCGCTCAAACGAGCAGGATTTTTGTTCTTTGCGCTCTAGGATTTGATTGAATTTAAGTTCACCCGATTTTTTGATGATCAAGGCTTTTCCTGGAGTAATCTCTTTTATTGACTCGAATGGTACGTTGAAGACGGTTTGAATCGCAGGTCGTTCAGAGGCAATTACAGCGACTTCATCATCGTGGTAATAATAGGCAGGTCTAATACCGACAGGGTCTCTTAAAACGAATGCGTCACCGTGCCCTAATAAGCCTGCCATAGCATATCCACCATCCCAGTTTTTCGCTGCTTTACCTAATATTTTAGCAAGGTCTAAGCGAGATGCTATCAATGGAGATGCTTGTTGTTTGTTATAACCCTCCTTTTTAATTTGTTTGTACAATTTGGCTACGGCATCATCTAAAAAATGACCTATTTTTTCCATTACGGTAATGGTATCAGCCATTTCTTTGGGATGCTGCCCTAATTCTACTAGGTTGTGAAATAGTTCTTTCACATTGGTCATATTGAAATTACCCGCGACAATAAGGTTTCTGTGCATCCAATTGTTTTGTCTCAAAAAAGGATGTACACTTTCAATATTGTTTTTTCCAAAAGTTCCATAGCGCACATGACCAAGCATTAATTCTCCTACATAAGGAATGGCTTCTTTCAGCTCTAGGTCTGATTGAAAATTTTTACCAGCACTTTGTTCGTTGATACGATGGTTAATCTTTTCAAAAATGTCTGCGATTGGCTGCTTTTCAATCGAACGAACCCTACTGATATATCTGCTCCCAGCATTCATATCGAGTTTGATGCTAGCAAAGCCTGCTCCATCTTGTCCCCGGTTGTGCTGCTTTTCCATTAAGAGATACATCTTGTTTATCCCGTAAAATGAGGATCCGTATTTTTCTTTGTAGTAAGAAAGTGGTTTTAGAAGTCGAACTAGTGCTATTCCACACTCGTGTTTGATAGGATCACTCATAGTTAATAGAACTTAAGATTCTAAATGAATATCAAATTGAGTTAATTTTTTAAAATATCTGAGTCGTTGAACGAGCTCTTCGCGCTCTAATTTAATCATTCTTGAGACGCCCATACGTTCAACGCAAAAAGAGGCCAGATTAGAACCGTGTACAACGGCATTTTTTATATGCTCGAAATTTATGTTTTTTATTTGGGATAAGTATCCTGCAAGGCCACCGGCAAATGTATCTCCCGCACCTGTAGGGTCATAAACTTCATCTAAAGGTAAGGCTGGGGCAAAGAACACCTCCTTTTCGTGAAAGAGTAAGGCGCCGTGTTCACCTTTTTTTATAACTAAATATTTTGGTCCGCGGTTTAAAATATCTTTAGCTGCCTTTACTAGTGAATACTCTCCGCTTAACATTCGAGCTTCTTCATCATTAATGCTCAGTAAATCAGTTTTAGCAATGATAGCATTCAATTCATTAGGGGTATGATTCATCCAATAATTCATGGTGTCCAAAATGACCATTTCTGGTTTTTGGTTTAATTGGTCTAATACACGCATTTGAACACTTGGATCCAGATTGCCAAGTAATACTATTTTCGGATTCTTATACGACTCAGGAACTACTGGATTGAAATGAGCAAGAGCATGCAATTCGGTAGTTAAAGTCTCACGACTGTTCATGTCGTTTTTGTATAAGCCGCTCCAGAAAAATGTTTTTTGATCTGCAATGGTTTCGACACCTTCGAGATTAATGCCTTTAGCTTTTAATAAATCCAAATGTTTTTGCTCAAAATCTGAACCAATAACCGATACAATCGCGGCATCTGTTGGATAATGACTTGCGGCTAGAGCAATGTAGACTGCTGCTCCTCCAAGGGTATATTCTACTTTGTCAAAAGGTGTTTCGATACTGTCGTAAGCGACTGTTCCCGCAATAAGTAGTTTGGACATTTCTGCAATTTGAGCACAAATATAGGGTTTAATAAACTAGTTGTTTGCTTGAATATACCCCTTGTCGATTTCTTTGTTTTCTTTGAAACTCGCTTGGACCGCCAAACGATCACATCTCTCATTTTGGGGATGCTGATTATGCCCTTTAATCCAAATGAATTCGACTTGGTGTTTTTTTATTTCAGTTAAAAACTGTTTCCATAAATCTGCATTAACTCTATTTTTAAAGCCCTTGGCCTTCCATTGGTATACCCATCCTTTATTAATGGCGTCTGTAACGTATTTCGAATCAGAGTAAACAGAAATCACACAATTAGAGATGTTGATTTTAGAGAGTCCGTCAATTACCGCCAATAATTCCATTCGATTGTTAGTGGAACATTTAAACCCTTTGGAAAATTCCTTAATGTAATTGGTCCCAATCCATTCTAAGATAATTCCGTAGCCTGCCGGTCCAGGATTTCCTCTAGCAGATCCATCGGTGTAGAGTGCGATATGTTTTTGTTTTTCACGCATTGTTCTTTAAAATTCTCTCTATGGTTGGAGCGAAGTATATATGTTCTAATCGCTGCACTTTCTTCGCGATTTGCTCAATACTATCATCAGAATCTACCTCCACCTTATATTGGGCTATAATTTGTCCTTCATCGTAATTTTCATTGACGTAATGTATACTAATGCCTGATTCTAACTCTTTATTTTCTTTAACAGCCTTATGCACGTTTGAACCATACATTCCTTTACCACCATATTTTGGTAATAAAGAGGGGTGTATATTGATTATTTTATCCTGGTATTGAATAATAACCTCTGAGGGAATTTTTTTTAGAAATCCTGCAAGAATGATTAAATCGGGACTAAAACTGTTTAATAAATTTATAAATGTAGATGAACGAAATAGGGCTGCACTGAAACATATTGTAGGAACATGAAGAGCTTTACACTTGTCTAAAACACCGGCATGTTTGTTGTCGGTCAGGACAGCAGAGACAATTGTATCATTTTGACTTTCAAAGTATTCTATGATTTTAACGGCATTAGATCCAGATCCTGAAGCTAAAATAATGAGCTTGTTCATGGTTTTCATTTTTAAATTTTGAAATCACTTTGAAGGTCTTTACAAATATCGGTAGGATAATTAGTAAAGTTTACTATTTTTGCCTCCATAATTTAAAATTAAAATTATGTCAGACATTGCATCAAGAGTAAAAGCAATTATCGTTGACAAATTAGGTGTCGACGAAAACGAAGTAGTTGCTGAAGCTAGTTTCACAAACGATTTAGGAGCAGACTCTTTAGACACAGTAGAATTGATTATGGAATTTGAAAAAGAATTCGATATTCAAATTCCAGATGATCAAGCTGAAAATATTTCTACAGTAGGACAAGCTATAAGCTATATTGAGGACGCTAAATAACTACTGTCTCAATTCATAGAAAGAACAAACATCCATGAGGCTTATGCACTCATGGATTTTTTTTTACTAAATTCAACTTGTCAAAGGATATACTATGCAATTAAAAAGAGTAGTTGTCACAGGCATGGGTGCAGTAACACCAATCGGAAACACACTTGACCAATATTGGAATGCACTTGTAGCGGGTAAGTCGGGCGCAGCTGAGATTAAACATTTCGATGCCTCCAAATTTAAAACTCAATTTGCCTGTGAAATTAAAGATTTCGACCCTCTAGATTTTTTCGATCGAAAAGATGCTAGAAAATTAGATCGCTTTACGCAGTATGGAGCAGTTGCTGCGGATCAAGCTATCGCTGATTCAACTCTTGACACAGAGGCTTTGGATAAATTTAGAGTAGGTGTGATTTGGGGAGCGGGTATTGGTGGATTGGAAACTTTTCAAAATGAAGTGCTGAATTTTGCTTCTGGAGATGGAACTCCAAGATTCAATCCTTTTTTCATTCCTAAAATGATCGCTGATATCGCTCCAGGATATATCTCCATAAAAAATGGATTTATGGGCCCTAACTATACTACAGTTTCTGCTTGTGCTTCTTCTGCTAATGCTATTATAGATGCACTAAATACTATTCGTTTAGGCACTTGCGATGTCGTTGTTACGGGTGGAAGTGAGGCTGCTGTAACAATTGCGGGTGTTGGTGGATTCAACGCGATGCACGCATTATCTACGCGCAATGATTCACCCCAAACGGCTTCTAGACCGTTTGACGCTGAAAGAGATGGGTTTGTTCTTGGAGAAGGAGGTGGAGCTTTAGTATTAGAAGATTTGGACCACGCCTTGAAAAGAGGAGCAAAAATTTACGCTGAGGTAATTGGAGGAGGACTATCCTCAGATGCTTATCATATGACTGCACCGCATCCTGAAGGGGTAGGTGTGGTAAGAGTAATGGAAAATTGCTTGAGAGATGCAAGAATCGAAGCTAAAGACATTGATGCTATTAATACACACGGAACATCTACTCCTTTAGGAGATGTAGCCGAGTTGAAAGCAATATCTAAGGTATTTGGGGCGCATGCTTCACACATCAGTATCAATTCAACTAAATCTATGACAGGACATTTACTTGGAGCGGCAGGAGCGGTTGAAGCAATTTCATCTGTAATGTCAATACGAGAAGGTATAATTCCTCCGACAATAAATCACGTAAATGTAGACGAGAACATTGATTCAAGCTTAGATTTGACTTTGAATTCTCCAACAAAAAGAGATGTGAATATTGCAATGAGTAACACCTTTGGTTTTGGAGGACACAATGCTTGTGTAGTACTAAAAAAATATACAGACTAGTGTATGCTTTTTTCGAGCTTTAGACATTATTATTCCCTTCCCAAATCACGAAGGGAATTTTTTTTAAGTTTAAAGCAGTTGCTGGGCTTTCCTCCCAAGAATATTGTCATTTATGAAAAAGCCTTTCTCCACCGGTCACTCAATATAAAAGATAAAAACGGAAATCCAATTAATTATGAGCGTCTGGAATTTCTGGGTGACGCTATTTTAGGAGTTATTATTTCGAAGCATCTTTTTGATGAGGTTCCACATGGAGATGAAGGTTATTTAACTAAAATGAGGTCTAAGGTGGTTAGTAGAAACCACCTAAATGAACTTGGAAAAGAACTCGAACTCATCCGTTTTTTAAAGAGCAAGATTCCTAATCGAAATTTTGGAGAAAACATTCACGGCAACATATTCGAGGCTTTGGTTGGAGCCGTATATTTAGATAGAGGATACAATTATTGCTATACTTTTTTAAACAAAAGACTCATTGAACCTTATATCGATATAGATCAATTAGAAGGTAAAATAGTTAGTTATAAGAGCCTTATGATTGAATGGTGTCAAAAGAAAAAATACCTCTTCAACTTTGAGGTATATGAAGATACTGGGAATCAAAAAACGAAGCACTTTTCTGTTAAATTGCACATCGACAATAAAATAGTTGCAAAAGGAAGAGAGACTTCCAAAAAAAGGGCTGAAGAGAAAGCAGCGAAAAGAGCTTATTTTGCACTTCAAGATCAAATAAAGTCAAGTCATTGAAAAAACAGAAATACCATTTGACTCTTGATGAAGTAGATCCCAAGTTTATTTTGGCGATATACAGTGGTCTTCCGTCATATAGATTGGCATTTTTGATAAATACTTGCTTATTTTCGCAACTGAAAAGAGAAAAGGATTTAGATTTCTATAAGAATGTTAAATTTCCATATTTCTTTTTTCAGGATGAAGTATTGCAGATAGAGTATAGATTAATCAAAAATAAAACTAGTCAAATAAGTAACGAGGAGCCTATTGATTCTATTCCTTTAAATAGTCTTTTTAATGAAACAGCTTCTCTGGAAGAAACATTTTATGTGTTGCCTGAATACAAAGAAGCAGACTACTTATTGGTGTTAGACGGAGAATTTGGGGACAATCAATTAGCACATATTGAACATGAAATCACCAAATTAGACGAGGTTTTATCTGCCTATTACATCCCGTTTGAAAACATAAAATCCAAAACACACTTAACTTTTTAATTATGCCAATAAATAAGAAAACAAAAATATTAGCCACTTTAGGACCTGCGAGTGCTTCTAAGGATATTCTACGCGAAATGATGATAGCTGGCGTTGATGTGTTTAGGATTAATTTTTCTCATGCTGATTACGAGGATGTAAAGCAGCGAATTAATTATATCAGAGAACTCAACGATGAATTACAAAGGCACACAGCTATTTTGGCTGATTTACAAGGACCTAAACTCAGAGTTGGTAAAATGGAAGATGGGGTTATGTTGAATCCCGGGGACCAAATTACTTTCGTAACTGGTGAATCTTTTGTTGGAAATAAGGATAAGGTTTATATGAATTATGCCCATTTTCCAAAGGATGTGAATTCCGGGGAAAAAATTCTTTTGGACGATGGAAAATTGATTTTTGAAGTTTTAGAATCGAATCGTTCTAATCAGGTATCGACTAAAGTTGTACAAGGAGGTGTGCTTAAATCAAACAAGGGGGTTAACCTTCCAAACACTGCAATTTCTTTACCAGCTTTAACTGAAAAAGATATTGAGGATGCGATTTTTGCCATTGGTCAAAATGTAGACTGGATTGCTTTGTCTTTCGTACGTCACGCTAAAGATATTGATGATTTACGTCAGTTAATAAAGGAACATACTGCAGATCGTATACCAATTATATCCAAGGTTGAGAAACCAGAGGCCATTACCAATATGAAAGAAATCGTCATGAATTCTGATGCTATTATGGTAGCCCGTGGTGATTTAGGTGTGGAAGTTCCTGCCGAAGAAGTTCCTCTTTTACAAAAGCAGTTGGTTAAAATGTCTAAGGCTTATAATAAGCCTGTTGTCATAGCTACGCAAATGATGGAGACCATGATGGACAGTTTGACTCCAACCCGAGCAGAGGTAAACGATGTTGGAAATTCAGTGATGGATGGAGCAGATGCTGTTATGCTTTCAGGAGAAACTTCTGTAGGACAGTACCCTGTTGAGGTAGTTGCAAAAATGGCAAGTATTATTAAGGCGGTTGAAGAGTCCCCTATGATTTCTGTGCCAGATTCAATGCAAGTGGATCAAAAAGACCGCTTTATCACTAATAAGATTTGCCAACAAGCATCGGATATAGCCAATGATTTGGGAGCAAAGGTCATTTTTACTTTAACCAATTCTGGATACACGGCTTTTCAAATTTCTGCGCGCAGACCAAACTCATACATCCTTGTTTTTACCGATAATAAAACCATTTTAGGCCGATTAAACCTTATTTGGGGGGTATACGCTTGTTACTATGACAAAATGGTTTCAACAGACGAAACTGTTGAAGATGTCATTCAATATGCCAAAGACAATCAAATGCTCAAATCTGGAGATATGACAGTAAGTCTTTTGTCTATGCCAATTAAGGCCAGAGGAATGGTGAATACACTTAGAGTAACACGCTGCGAATAGTTAATTTCCTAAAATGGGTGTAGAAATTGAACGCAAATTTTTAGTTACTGAAAATTTGAACTGGGAACAGCTTTCTTTTCAACAATCATCTATTCGACAAGCCTATCTCAATAAAGGTGTTGGGAGAATTGTACGGATAAGGATTTCCAATGATAAAGCCTTTCTAACTATTAAAGGAAAAAAAACAGGTATTCTAAGCTTTGAGTGGGAAAAAGAAATCCCAAAGGACGAGGCAGAACAGCTTTTGCTATTGTGTGAGCCCTATGAAGTAGAAAAAGTAAGGTATGATATACAGTCAGGCAAACACAAGATTGAATTGGATGTGTTTAAGGGTGACAATAAGGGTTTAGTCGTCGCTGAAATTGAGTTAGTGTCAGAAGACGAAGAGTTTGTAAAGCCGAATTGGTTTGGAGAAGAGGTAAGTGAAGATTACAGATACTCTAATTCATATCTCAGTACCCACCCTTTTCAGCACTGGAAAAAAGACGCTTAGTAAGACGCTTAGTAAGAAGCTTTAAACTGTTCTAAAAAACGAATATCGTTCTCACTCAACAAACGAATGTCACTTATTTGATAAAGCAAAAGTGCAATTCGATCTATTCCCATTCCAAAGGCATAACCGTTGTACTTATCAGGATCTATATTACAATTTTTTAAAACGTTAGGATCAACCATTCCGCAACCAGCAATTTCTAGCCAACCTGTACCCTTGGTCATCTTGTAGTCTGTTTCGGTTTCTAAGCCCCAGTAAACATCGATTTCGGCACTTGGCTCGGTGAATGGAAAGTAAGAGGGTCTCAATCTAATTTTAGACTTTCCAAAGAGTTCTGTTGTAAAGTATTGAATAGTTTGTTTGAGATCAGCAAAGGATACGTTTTCGTCTATGTACAAACCTTCAATTTGATGAAAAAAGCAATGAGATCTTGCAGAAATAGCTTCATTTCTATAGACTCTTCCCGGAGATATAGTTCTTATCGGAGGCGTATTTTGCTCCATATAACGCACCTGAACTGAAGAGGTATGAGTGCGCAATAGGATATCTGGATTAGTTTGTATAAAGAAAGTATCCTGCATGTCTCTTGCGGGATGATGGTCGGGTAAGTTTAGGGCTGTGAAATTGTGCCAGTCATCTTCAATTTCAGGACCTTCACTCACATTAAATCCAATTCGTGCGAAGATATCTACAATCTTATTTCGAACAATAGATATTGGATGTCGACTACCTATCTCAAATGGATATCCGCTTCGACTAAGGTCCATTTCGTTGATTTGACTTTGAGCTGAAGCACTGTTAATGTCTGTCTTCAACTTCTCAATTTTAGAGTTCGTTTTCTGTTTGAGCTCGTTTATTTTTTGACCAAATGCTTTTTTTTGATCATTAGGAACAGTTTTAAAGTAGGCAAAAAGATCGTTGAGAATTCCTTTTTTACCTAAATATTCTATTCTGAACTTCTCTACATCATCTAAGGTTGATGCGGAGAAGGCATCAACCTTAGTAATGTGTTCCTCGATTTGTTGAATCATATTATTTTCTCTAAATCAGGGCCAAAAGTAAGCATTTAATAAATGCTATCCTTTTGAATTTAGTGCTTCGTGCGATATGAAGGAATCTAAATTATCGAAGATGTGTTTTTCATCGATTAAGCCAGGAATGAGTTTGACGCGCTCCATCATATAGCGAGGCTGTTCGTCGATATCGATAAAATAAACATCTACATTTTTAGCTCTCAATCTAATGACTACGTCTTCAATAGCATAAAGTCCGGATTGGTCTAAATAGCTCATTTTACTCATTCTGAAGACCACAGCACTGGCAGATTCTGGAATTTTTGCTGCTAAAGCTTGGAATTCTGAAGTCGAACCAAAGAAAAGAGGGCCATTGATATGTTTGAAATAAAAATTGGCTTGCATTTCTTCAGACAGTTTTGTTTCGTCTGACCAGGCCTCTTCTTTTAGAGAGTTTACTTGAGAATGCGCTGCTGTGATATCTCCAATTTTCTTCATGAACATTAGAGAAGCAATGACAAGTCCTATACCTACTGCATAAACCAAGTTCCAAATGGATGAAAGTACGAGTACCACAATCATGATTGTTACTTCTGAACTGATTTTAAGCGGTCCGAGTTTGATGTCCTTAGGTAAGTGAGGAATAGCTCTCAACCCTTTATAATCCATTACGCCAATACCAACTGTTACTAAAATACCTGCAAGTACTGCCGCTGGAATCTGTGAAGCTACAGGCCCAAGGGCTAAAAGAATAAAAAGTAAAAGTATACCAGCGATCATTCCTGACAACTTGGTTTTACCTCCTGAATTAATGTTTACAACAGTACGAATCGTGGCTCCGGCTCCCGGAATTCCTCCAAATACCGCTCCAATTGTATTACCAATACCTTGACCAATAAGTTCTTTGTTTGAGTTGTGCTTTGTTTTGGTCATATTATCCGCCACAATAGAGGTTAATAAAGAGTCAATAGCTCCTAATAATGACAAAGTTAAAGCAGTGAATATGTAAGGGGTAATGGCAGAAAGCTCAAATTGTGTGATGATTTCTATTTTAGGAATAGGTAATCCTTGCGGAATTTCTTCAATAGGCCTATAATTTAATCCGAACCCATAGGCTACTCCTGAAACTACAATTAAAGCTACTAAAGTACTCGGTATGGCTGTGGTAATTCTCTTGAACCCGTATATAATGGCGATGGTGCTCAAGGCCAATAAGAATTCGAGCCAATTGATATTTCCAAGAGCTCTCGGCAGTACTTTTAGCGTTCCTAAAACTCCTGAAGCTTCTTTAGCAGCCAAATTCTTTGCTTCTTTTGCTATATCTGCTTCAGTAATTTTTTCGGCTTTGTTGATGGTTTTTTGAAAATCTTCTAGAACTAAAACGCCTTCTGCAGACTCCTCTTTCAAAATATTTCTAAGAATTTCTTCTTTAGCCGACACTTCAAATTGAGTGACGAAAGCATCATCTTCTTTTACGTAATACCCAATTGCAGGTAGTATTTGAGTAATCAAAATAATGACACCAATAGCGGTCATAAAGCCCGAGACGACTGGATACGGAATGTATCTTATGTATTTCCCAACTCCAATGGCTCCAAGACCAATTTGCATGAGTCCAGCCAAGAAAAAGACCGTTAAAATAGCAGGCAGTGCTTTGTTGATATCACCGTCGTTAACGGCAACAATCGAAGCAATAATGACCATACTTACTGCAGTCATCGGAGCTGTAGGTCCTGATATTTGAGTTGGAGTACCTCCAAATAAAGCTGCAAAAAAACTGATAAAAATGGCTCCATATAGACCCGCACTTGGTCCTAGTCCTGAGCTTACCCCAAAGGCAAGTGCTAAAGGTAAGGCAACAATTCCCGCAGTGATTCCTCCGAAGAGATCACCTCTTAAGTTTGTAAATAATGATTTCATGGAATTAAGCCTTATAGAATTCAACTTGACCATTCGCAACATCATACATTGCTCCGACAATGGCAATCTTACCTTCGTCTTCTAACGCCTTTAAAACTTCACTTTGTGCTCTGATTTGTTCAACAGCCAGGTTCACGTTTGTCTCAGCAACAGCATTCACAAAAGTGCTATTTTGAGAAGAGCGGTCTGCTCCATCTTCTGAACTAGTTGCCTCAACTGAAGGTTTAATTTTGGCCAATAGGTGTGTTAAGTTACCGAGCCTTACGTCATCACAGGCTCCTTTTACTGCACCGCATGAAGTGTGACCTAAAACTACAATTAGTTTTGTTCCGGCAACTTGGCAAGCGAATTCCAAACTACCTAAAATGTCTTCATTGATAATGTTACCAGCTACTCTTGCGCTGAAGATACTTCCGATACCTTGATCAAAAATAGTCTCGTTTGGAACTCTTGAATCTATACAACCTACAACTGAGGCAAAGGGAAATTGTCCAGTAGCAGTTTGTTTTACTTGACCTAAAAGGTCTCTATTTCTTTTCGTGTTGTGGGTAAATCTGTGATTACCGTCTTTTAAATGTTGTAACGCGATTTCAGGCGTTATTTGGTCTTGTTTTTCTTTTGTTTGTGTCGGCATAACCGTTAGTTTTAAATTTTGGTGAATTAATTTTTTCGGAGTGGTTAAGCTACCCTTGGAGGAGGATTTGGAACATCGAACCAAGATTCCTTTATAAAACTAACCTCTGTGCTCGTTTTTGCCAGTTCAGTATAAAATGAAGATTTAACAGGAAATAGCTCGGAGTAACTGAACAATTCTAATTTTTCTTTGTATTCTTTATTTTGTGACTCCTCTTGTTCTCCGCCTTCCATTAACTCGTAAGCAAAAGCTTCATCAATATGAAGAACATCAAAAACTCCTTTGCTCAAAAAAGCAAAAAGGAATAAAAAGATAACGCTACGTTTGACAATTGGCTTCAACTTATTTAATCTCTTTTAATTCGTCTTTTTCAATCCAGCCTGTTTGACCATTGGCTATTTTAATTTTACTAAATTCTTCAAATATTTCCAAAATATCAACTTTTGTTCCTTCATGTAGGGTAACAAAAACTTCTGAGCCTTGATTTGGTTCAGAGCGCAATAATACCTCTTTTCCAAATAAAATGGCTGGCCTGTCCTTTTGTTTTTCTGAAAGTGCTATTCTACTTAACCCAAAAGAAGTAAGGCCTGTTACTAAAAACAAAATGGATAAGGTAAATGAAGTTCTTTTTCGAGAGCTATCCATACTTTCTCGAAATACAATATAAGCGCAAAGGCTAAACAATATCGATAACAAGGCAAGTATTGAGAGTTGTTTGATGCTGAGGAAAAAAATTATTTTATTGCCAAGGCTTTGAAAAAAGCTTAAAGGAATGGTTTCAATCGCGTCGATTCGCATGTTTTGGGCGTATCCCAAATTATCCCTGATTTCTTTGTCTTGCGGATTTATTAAAAGTGCCTTTTCATAATGGAAAATACTCTCTGCGATATTATTGCTTTTGTAAAAGCTGTTTCCTAAATTAAAATATAACTCTGCTGAAATGGTATTCTTGGATTCGATTTGTTGATAGGCTTCAATTGCTTTTTCGTACTGGCCTTGATTGTAGTATTCATTGGCTTGTTTGAAAATTATATATACGTCTTGTTCTTGTGCATTAGATAAAAGACCTAATGTCAAGCTAAAGAGGAGGAAGTAAATCAGCTTTTTGTTCATTTTAATCGTTTGTCTAAGTCACTTAATAATTCAACAGCTATTTTATAGATTGCTTTAGCCCTTTTTTCGATAGTCCCACTGCTATATCTAGCGAGTTCACAAAGTTCTATCAAATCAATAAATCGCGTTATTATGGCACTTTCTATTTGTCGTTCTTTCAACAAAACTTCAATATTGGATTTTGTTATAGCGCTGATGTCTATTTTCAGTTTGGCTTGTAAGAATTTGAACAGTGCCTGTTCTAAGGCCGTATAAAATGCCTCAGGACGATCTAAGGCCTTATGGGCTTCAGATAAATGTTTTTTAGCTAGTCTTTGAACAGATCTAAGCGCTCTGTTCTCATCATTAGGCCTAAACACTGCTATAGACCTCTTTGTAATTTCATAAATCAGCAATAGGATAAAAGGAAGCGCGAATAATATGTAAAATAATCCTTTTTCTTCAAACCCTTTATCAGTTGTGTTCTCAAAATTAGTCTGAACTTTAATAAAGTGAAATGAAGAAGTTGTTGGGACAACCATTTTTGAAACAAAGCTTGAGCTTTTTTCTTTTTCTTCACTTGCTGAAGGCCCATTGATTACTTCAACTGTGATGGGTTCAGAGTACTTTGTGACGTATTTTTTGGTTTTGGGGTTAAAATAACTAAAGGCGATTTCCTGTACTGGATAACTTCCTTTATAAGAAGGAACAACTGTATATGATTTAGAAATGTCTCCTTTCATTCCTCCAAGATTAGTAAGGATGTTTTCGTTGAACTCAGGCTCGTAAACCTCAAGGGATGAAGGCAACTGTAAATCTGGTAATTGCATTAATTTAAGGTTTCCGCTACCAGTTATTTTGACTTCTATTTGCAATGATTCAGAGGCATCTAATTGAGTTCTGTTCGCTTCTATTGAAAAGTCAAAATTTCCAACACCTCCAGTGAATGAATCTGGTTTTCCTGCGGCGGGTAGGGCCTTTACATTGATACTGCGTTTACCAGCAGTAAGCACTTTGTTTGCAGAAGCATACATTGGTCTTCCAAAAAAATCTCTGCGGCTTGTAGGGACGTCTACACTAACATCTAAGGCGAAAGGCTCTATCTCGAGTTTTCCTGATTTTTGAGGATATAAAACTACTCTTTTTAATACCACAGCTCTGAAGCGTTTGCCCTTAAAAGTTGTTTCTTCTGTGGTGTACTGATTGATCGGAATTTCTTGGTTCCAAAAATTGGGATAACTCGGGTTGTCGATAGGTCTAAAATTGGTCACATTGACTTGTGGGTCGATATAAAGTTTATACCGCACAAAGAACCCTTGGTTTTCATAAGGGTTGGTATTGGATACTTCAGCGACTAAAAAGAGACTCTCTTCTGCTATTGAGGCTGCACTTTTTGGTGCATTTGGATTTTCAACTGCCGCGGTAACTTCTACTTTTTGGGTAATTGTTTTGTATGTTTCACCTTGAATTTCAATAGAGGCCTGTCCGATTTCAAATTTTCCTTTTTGTAAGGGCTGTACAACATAGGTGTACGATTTAGAATAACTTCTTTTTCCATTCAAAAAAGAAGAACTTATCTGTTGGGTTGGACCCGCAATGACCTTAAAATTTTTAAATGAAGGAGGGTTGAAATTGTCACCGTCTTTGTTCATGGTGAAGACCACACGGAGTCTTTCATTAACCCCTAATTTGTTTTTACTCAAGTTAGCTTCAAAAATTACAGCATTGTTCTGCGCATAAGCAAATGACATGCCTATGTATAAAAGAGAAATTAGAAAATGTAATTTTCTAGACTTCATTGCTTACCAATCTTTATCCGTTTTTATTTTCTTTCCTTTTACTTTTGCCGCTTTCAGTTTTTCTTGAACTTTTTTTTCTTCATTTCGCATAGCCTCAAGTAAATTTTCTATTTGTTGTTTAGACAATTGGTTTGGTCGAGGTTGATTTTGTGATTGTTCTTTTTTAGAATCATCTCCTTGTTGAGGTTTCTCTTTTTGTTCCTGTTTTTCATCTCCACCTTCTTCTTCTTTGTTTTCTTCAGAATCACCATCACCAGAATCATTTTTGTTTTCATCTTGCTTTTCTTTCTCTGAATCAGAATCTCCTTCTTCGTTTTGTTGGTCTTTTTGATCTTGTTGCTTATCTTCTTTATTGTCCTTGTCGTCTTGGTCCTTATTGTTTTTAGGAGGATTTTTTTCCAGCATTTCTTTTGCCAGTGCTAAATTATACCTCGTTTCATCGTCAGTAGGATCTTGTCTTAGTGCATTCTTATACGATTCTATGGCTTTTTCGTACTCCTTTTTGTTCATAAAGAGGTTTCCCATATTGTGGTAAGCATTGTGCTTTTCCCCTTTGACACTTGATTTTTCAACTGTGGCTTTAAAGTTTGAAAAAGCTTCTTCTATCAATTCATTTTTGTAGAGATTGGTTCCTAAATTGTAAAGTGCTCTAGTTTCACTTTTGTTAACAGCATATGCTTTTCTGTATAGAGCTTCAGCTTTATTGTATTCACTTTCAAGACTCAATTCATTGGCCTGATAACTGTATTCTTGAGCCTTTTCTGTTTGAGAGTAACTCAGGTGTGCAGAACCAGTAAACAGCAACAATAGTACAGATATGATATTAGACTTTTTCATTGAATAAATTAAGTTTTTTAATCCAACTGGTTTTGCGTTCCAGTAGCAGACTATCAATGATCAATAAGACTAAAGCAATGCCTATTAGCCACTGGAATTGATCCTTATATGACGCAAATTCTTTTGCTTCGAATTCGGTTTTGTCGATTTTATCTATTATGCTATCTATCTCTTCGACAACTTCTTCGGTATTATTACCAGAGATATATGCGCCATTTGTGCGCACTGCAATTTCTTGTAAAATACTTGGATTGAGTTTACTGATGACAACCTGTCCTTCACCATCTTTTTTGAAACTTTGTAAAACGCCATTTTTTTTGATGGGAATAGGAGCACCTTTTTCTTCCCCTATACCAATAGTAAATATTTGAATGTTATTTTCGGATGCGTTTTGAAGCACTTGATTATCGATTGCTCCTGCGTGGTCTTCTCCATCAGAAATTAGGAGTAAAACGCGATTGGTTTGTAGGTCGTCATCGAAGTATTGAGAGGCTAGATTGATTGCTCCACCAATTGCGGTTCCTTGAGAAGAAAGCATATCAGTGTTCATGGATTGCAAAAACATTTTGGCTGCAGCATAATCGGTTGTAATAGGTAACTGTGGAAAGGCACCCCCCGCATAAGCAATAATTCCTACTCGATCAGAAGCCAGATTATTAATTACTTCTGAAACAATTCTTTTTGCCTTTTCAATTCGATTTGGAGCAATGTCCTCAGCTAACATGCTCTTAGAGACATCTATTGCGAAGACAATATCTATACCTTCTCGTTTTACTGTTTGAAGAGCAGTTCCAATTTGAGGATTGGCAAGAGCAACAAACAGTGCATAAACGGCTAATGTAAAAACGCTGAATTTAAGCCAGTGTTTACCCTTGCTCATTTTATTAGGTGCAAGCCTATTGAGTACTACCTTTCGAATAGCATTATTAAGAACCACTGCTTTCAATTTTTTGTACTGCCATATGCGATAGCTTTGAAATATCACAAAAAGAAATGTGATGCAAAATGCTCCGTAAATCAAAAACTGTGAAATTTGGTACTTAATCATATCGCTTAAATAACGCTTTTATACAAGCTGTGTTTTAGCAACCACTCTAATAATAAAAGGACTAGTCCCAAAATCAACCAAGAGCGGTAGTGTTCTTCATAAGTATAATACGTAAATTCTTCTATTTCAGTTTTCTCTAATTTGTTAATCTCTTCATAAATTTCTTCGAGCTTGCTATTGTCTGTGGCTCTAAAATATTGACCGCCTGTAAGTTCTGCGATTTCTTCGAGCAGCACTTCGTCTATTTCAACAGGTCTTAGACCATACCTAAAGGAGCCGTCAGGATTATAAGCCACTGGTGTCATAGCGTTTCCGTTGGTGCCTAGGCCAATTGTATAGGTTTTGATGTTGTACTCTAAAGCTAAATCTGCTGCTGTTTGAGGTTCTATAAACCCAGCGTTGTTTACCCCATCTGTAAGTAGTATGATGACTTTACTTAGAGCTTTGCTGTCTTTAATGCGGTTGACTGCGGTTGCCAGGCCCATTCCAATGGCTGTACCGTCTTCAATGTCTCCATAGTTTACTTCTTGTAGAGAGCGATCAACAATTATATTATCACTGGTTACTGGAGTTTTGGTGTAGCTTTCACCAGCATATACTACCAAACCTATACGATCATTTGGTCTTTTCCTGACAAATTCTGCGGCTACTTTTTTCAAGGCACTCAATCGATTTGGCTTGAGATCTTTGGCGAGCATGCTTGAGGATACATCAATGGCTAGAACAATATCTATTCCTTTTGTTGTTTTTGTTCTTGAAGAAACAGAACTTGTCTGAGGTCTTGCAATAGCGACAATTAATGCTGCGAGCCCAAGAAGTCTCAAAAAGAAAATGAAGGGCCTTATTTTCCAAATTAGTATGGAGACGCTATTTACTTGATTGTATTTTTTAGTGCTTGGGGCATAGGAGAAATTAAAGTCTGCACGATCTTTTCGTCTGAATACAAAAAACCACAGTAAAAGCGGAATTAGCGCCGTTAGGAGCCAAAGTAATTCAGGGTTTTTAAATGAGCCTATTTCAAACATGCTAGATTTCTGTGCTTACTATTAATGAATTCAAAATCCGATCACTAACCTCTTGAGCATAGGTATTACCGTCTAACCAGCTCATCCATATTTCTTGAGAAAAACCTTTGCCTCCAAAGGTAACAATGCTGTAATTTACCCTATCGCCCTCTGCATTTATTGCGCTTCCATACGTTTTAACACCTTGTACTCCGTCAGGAGTTATAAACTCTTCTTCTTTTGGCAGAATAGAGTTATATCCATTTTCTTGAAAATAGGCCAGGCGATTTTCTGTAGCAATTCTGAAATCCCACTCTTTTTCAGGATCTGTTTGTAAAGAGATTAAGCCTATTTCAAATCGAGCCCGCTGATTTTCATAGAAAAAAGCATTGTCATCTTGACGTTCCAAAACTTCGGGTGTTTCTATTTCAACACTGGGATAGGAGTATTTACTGTTGTACCAGTTCAGGTCTCTTAAATTTTTGTTGGCATCAAAGGTTAATTCCGCAACAAAGTCTTTTGGTCCAAGGTTTATGAATTTGGCTAGTAGTAGTATTAAAAGAACTGAGCAGGCGGCGATAATTGCTTTTTTTATACGCTTTTTATGTTCTATTTTTTTGCGCTCCTGTTCAAACCTGAGTTGTTCTAGAATTTCTTCTGGTTCAGGTTCAGGCAGACCTTCTTCTATCGCTTGTAAAAAAGATAACATGAAGCTTTGATCTTCTTCAAGTGTGTCTTGTTCTGGATGGTATTTTGCAAATTTTACAAGGTCAGAACGCTCTAGCCATTCCTGTAATTCTTTGATTTTAGCGGATTTGATTTTTACTTTTTCATTTTCGATAAGCCAGTGAAAAAGACTTATAAATTCAGCTGTTGTTCGATCTAGAGATGAAATTTCAAAACAGTAGTAAACATAGTGTTTTAGATTTTCCACACAGTTCGAGTAAAAAGATTTGACTTCTTCTTGCTTTAAGAAGCTTTCAACTTGAATGGATTGAACGTATTCTAGTGCACTTTGGTAAGGATTCAATTCTTCTATCTGTTCCTCACCCTTAACCCATTTTTGATAAGCAAAGTATATGGCTAGTCCGATTAAGATAAAAAGAAGTATTCCGAATATCCATTGTAAAAGTTCTCTCTTTGGTTTTTCGATTTGAATTCTACTCTTTACATCGTAAAGACCTTGTTCTAGAGTGTCTACTTTAACGTCCCTTACATTTATCTGAAATGTCGGTGTCAAAAATGGACTGCCGTTTATGGTTATTTGCTGCTCTGGTATGCCATAAACACCGCTATCAAATTGAGTTAGTCTATAGGTTTTAAGAAGTATAAATTTTTCATTTTCTTTCAGGGTGTCTGTAGCTAAAGATTCTACTAACTCTAATGGCACAAAAGTCTGACCTTCGGGAAAGAGCACTACGCTACTAGAATCTGCCTCAACTTTAAAGCTCAATTCGATTTGTTCTCCTATTTGAATGCTGTCTCGATTGATACTAGTTTCAATATTCTGGGCTGAGGCGCTTAAAAAAGTCAGCAATAAAAACAGAGAGGCGCTATGTCGAATTGCCTTTTTCATCAGTTGGTTTTAGTTCTAAATAGCTGATGAAGTTTGCTAAAGTGATCTTCGTTTAATTCACAACTTATGAAATCAGCCTTAGCTCTTTTAAAACTTGTTTCGAAGTAATTGATTTGCTGCAATAACTCAGCTCTGTATTGTTGTTTCAATGAAGACGAAAGCGTATTGAGATAAATGGGCTCGTTGGACTCTAGAGGGTTCATGTAAACTGAACCTAACTGAGGAATATCCAATTCTTTGTTGTCGTAGATTCTAAATCCATTCACATCATGTTTTTTGGCTAAGATTTGAAGTTTTTTTTGATAGCCTTCATCCAAGAAATCTGAAAAAATAAAAAGGTTGGATTTCTTTTTTAAACTAATAGTCAATCGTTCAAAAACACTATTGATATTTGTTTTTCTTGGCGGAAATAAATCAGCTTCCTGTTTTAAGACAATAAGATCGCTAAGAATCCTTAAGACATTGGACCTCCCTTTTTTAGGGGGAACATATTTTAATATACTATTGGAAAATGCCATCAAACCAACTTTATCATTGTTTTGTAATGCTGAAAAAGCAAGGGCTGCAGCTACTTCAATAGCTTTATCTAGTTTGGTTTGAAGCCCGGTTCCAAATAGAACAGATCCACTAATATCTACGACCAACATGAGAATTTCTTCTCTTTCTTCTTCATAGATTTTAATGTAAGGCTCGTTTTGACGAGCAGATACGTTCCAGTCTATGGATCTTACGTCATCTCCGTATTCATATTTACGCACTTCAGAAAAGGTCATACCCTTTCCTTTAAAAGCCGAGTGATATTCTCCTCCAAAGACTTGCTCAGAAAGCTTTTTGGTTTTGATTTCTACTCGACGCACATTTCTTATGAGCGATGCGGTATCAATTGACATTTAAGGAACTTCTATGGTATTGATTATTTGTTCAATAATTTGCTCACTACTTATTTCATCTGCCTCAGCTAAGTAAGAGAGACCAATTCGGTGTCGAAGTACGTCGTATATTACAGCACGCACATCTTCAGGGACTACAAAGCCACGACCACTAATAAAAGCATAACATTTTGCTGCTTTTGCTAAATTGATACTTCCTCTTGGAGAGGCCCCGTATTGGATAAACTCTTCTAATGGTACTTCTTCTACTTTTTCGTCTTCTTCTCCTTTATTATTGATGAATTTTCGATAGACTTTCTTAGTAAGCTTATATTTTGCAGGATATCTCGTAGCAAAAATTAGATCTAAAATGTAATTTTCGATTTTTTCATCAATATACACTTGATCAATAATATCTTGAGCTTCTTTAATTTGCTTAAGATGGATTATTGATGATATTTCTTCTGTTGTTTTTGTCATGTTTTGACGCATTATCATTAACTCATCGTCTTGATTAGGGTAATCGATAACTACCTTTAACATGAAACGGTCGGATTGTGCTTCTGGAAGCGGATAAGTACCTTCTTGCTCAACAGGGTTTTGCGTGGCCATTACTAAAAATGGCTGTTCTAATAAAAAGGTTTGTTCTCCAATGGTCACTTGTTTCTCTTGCATTGCTTCAAGAAGAGCCGATTGAACCTTTGCAGGAGCTCTATTAATCTCATCGGCTAAAACAAAATTTGCAAACACTGGTCCTTTTTTTGTACTGAACTCTTGTTTGCTCATATTGTAGATAACTGTACCGACCACGTCTGCAGGAAGTAAGTCTGGCGTGAACTGAATTCTACTAAAGCTTCCTTGTACGGCTTTTGACAGTGTATTAATGGCAAGTGTTTTTGCTAGACCTGGCACACCTTCTAATAAGATGTGTCCCTTGCCTAACAAACCGATTAATAAACTGTCAACCATGTGTTTTTGGCCTACGATTTTTTTTTGCATTTCAGTGCGTAAGGCACTAATAAAAGCACTTTTGCTTTTGACTAATTCATTGATTTTTTGAATATCCATACTTCTCTCTTTCAAAAGGGAGTGCAAATTGTTAATATTTGCTGGAGTCTTTTGTTAATTATTGGTTAAAAATTTTAAATTAGGATAAGTTTTATGAATGTTTTAGGTGTTTTCTTAAATTTCGTTATCATAATAAATTGTTAAATGAGACATAACAAAATAATTGCAGGAACAATGACTTGGGGAAAGTGGGGCAAAAACCTTTCGCAAGTAGACATGACAAATCGAATTGAACAATGGGTAGAAAGTGGCGTCAGTGCTTTTGATCATGCGGACATTTACGGGGATTATACCACTGAAATAGAATTTGGAAAGGCCCTAAAAAAGAGCTCGATTAAAGCCGAAGAATTAGAGCTTATCACCAAGTGCGGAATTCAAATGACCACAGGAAGGAATAATAAGGTAAAGCATTACGACTATCGATCATCCTATATTATTTCTTCTTTGGAACAGAGTTTAAAAAACCTACAAGTTGAATGTGTTGACACTTTTTTGTTGCATAGGCCAAGCCCGCTCATGAGTGCGGAAGAAATTGCTATAGCAATAGAGCAGTTGAAACAACAGGGCAAAATTAAATCCTTTGGCGTATCAAATTTTTTGCCTCACCAAATCCAACTTTTAGAGCGATATATCGACGTAGAGGCAAATCAAATTCAATTTTCGGTCGATCACCTCGAACACATGTATAATGGGGCTCTAGATGATTGTCAACTAAATGGCAGGGATGCAATGGCATGGAGTCCTCTTGGAGCCTATTTTAGAGAGGACGAGTCAGAAAAAATGAAAAAAATTCGAGAAACGATACGAGAATTGGCAGCAGTTTATGGTACTGAAGAAGAGGTTTTAGTCGTTGCATTTATTCTTAAGCATCCCGCTGCAGTTCGTCCGGTGGTGGGAACTACAGACCTCAATAGATTATCCATTCTAAAAAAAGCTTTGAGCTTTGAATGGTCCGATGAAGATTGGTTTGTAATTTTAGAGTCTAGTGTTGGGCGAAGAGTCCCTTAAAAAAATAGAGCATGAAAAAAACAGCCTTAATAACGGGAGCGAGCAGTGGTATAGGAAAATCTATTGCTGAACGCTTTGCAAAAGAAGGATACAGACTGGTTTTATGCGGCCGAAATGAAACCGCCTTGACTCAATTAGAAGAAGAACTTTCCAAACAAACAGAGGTACATACCTTAGCCTTTGATGTTCGTGACAAGACTTCTGTTTTTGAACAAATACAACAACTTCCTTCGCCATTTGAGCGCATTGATATCTTGATAAATAACGCGGGAAATGCCCACGGATTAGATCTGATTCAAGACGGAAATATAGACGATTGGGATGCCATGTTTGATATCAATGTAAAAGGATTACTCTACGTATCTAAGGCGATATTACCTCAGATGATAGAACGAAAAAACGGGCATATTATTCACATCGGATCGACGGCAGCCAAAGATGTCTATCCCAAAGGAAATGTCTACTGTGCTTCTAAAAGTGCGGTCGATACCCTGAACGAAGCGTTTCGTTTAGACTTAAATGGTACTGGAGTTAAAGTTGGTGCGGTTCATCCTGGAATGGTCCGTACAGCTTTTAGTGAGGTGCGCTTTAAGGGAGATGTTGAAAGAGCAGATTCTATGTATGTGGGCTATCAGCCATTGCTTCCAGAGGATGTTGCCGATATCGTACACTTTGTTGTTTCTCGACCTTATCACGTGAACATTGCCGACCTAGTCGTGTTTTGCACCGATCAGGCGAGTTCAACCCTTATCAATAAAAAGCTTTAATTAAATCTGATTCAGGTCTAACTGATTGGGTAGTGCTGCAATGGCTCCAAACTGAGTGGTGGTAACGGCTCCGGCCTTGTTGGCTGTCTGAATCATGTTCGTCCAACAGTCAAATGAGAGCTCTTGATTTTTTAAATCTGACTTCTCGGAAAGTTGTTTTAAGAGGCATCCAATAAAGGCGTCTCCTGCCCCAGTAGTATCTATAGGTTGAACTTTAATACTTGGAATGAGCTTGCTTTTTGTTATCGTACTGAGATAAGTTCCTTTTTTTCCTAGTGTGATGGTTACAATTTTAGCACCTAGTTCATGTAGCTTATTACAGGCTTCTTCTAGAGAATCTTGTCCTGAAATCAATAGGGCTTCTTCTTCACTAAACTTGCACAAATCAGATTTTTCAATGAATCCTTTGCATTTGGTGATAAAAGTTTCTTTATCGTCTTTCCAAAGGTCTTCTCTAAAATTAGGATCAAAGCTGATGAAACAATTTTTAGTTAAGGCGTCAAAGAAATAATGATCGTAGGCTTTTTCGAGTTCTCCGCCTAGAAGCGCTGTTGCAGCCCCAAAATGCACGATGTTATTTTCAAAACTCTTTTGCAAATCCTTATCGTATTTCAAAAAGTGATCAGCTCCTCTTGCAAAAATAAAATCTCTTTCTCCCTCTTCTGAAATAGACACGAAGGCCATGGTGGTAAAATGTGCTATGCGTTGAATATAAGAGATGTTTACGCCTTCTTTTTCTAGAACATTTAACAAAAACATTCCCATGGGATCTTTACCTATACTTCCCACAAAAGAGGCTTGTCCTCCGAGTTTTGCAATTGCACATGCAACATTTGCTGGTGCACCACCTGCTTTTTTGGTAAAAGTATGTGCTAAAGTCAAGTCTTTTCCTTGATTTTCTGCTACAAAGTCAATCAGAACCTCGCCGATGCAAAAGACTCTTTTCATTCTTCTTAATGATTTAACAACTTCACAAACATAAACTAAAAACTTAAGTTCCATTATTTTTGAAAAAAACTTTCAAACATGTCGAGAACACTTGTTATAGGAGATATTCATGCAGCTAAGAAAGCCTTGGTTCAGGTATTGGAACGGACAGAACTTCGATCTGACGATGAATTAATTTTCTTAGGAGATTATGTTGATTCTTGGAGTGAAGCTGTAGAAACTATCGATTTTTTGATTGACCTTAAATCACAATACAATTGCCGATTTATTCGAGGGAATCACGATGTGCTATGTTATGATTTTTTGACTATAGGTAAGGCTCCAACAACCTGGTTAATTCATGGAGGTGAGATGACAAAAAGATCTTATGACAGGGCCTCAAAGGAAACTATTGAAAAGCATATTGCCTTTTACGAGTCTCTTGAAAATTATATTATTGATGATAAGAACAGGCTTTTTTTACATGCGGGTTACACCAACCTAAAAGGCGTCTCAAGTGAGTATTTTGAACAGATGTTTTACTGGGATCGAACCCTATGGGAATTGGCAACTGTAGTTGAATCATGTGACAAACATGAACTTCCTCAGAGGCTTCGACACTATTCTGAAATCTTTATTGGACACACCCCTCTTTCTAAAGAAGAATTTACAAGACCTGAAAAAAGAGCAAATATTTGGAATATAGATACAGGAGCGGCTTTTAAAGGAGGATTAACTGTATTTGATATAGATTCAAAACAATACTGGCAAAGTGACGCGGTTCCGACCCTATACCCTGCTGAAAATGGAAGAAACAACAGTCCCAAATAAGAAAAATTTAAAATTTTAACTCTGAATTAAGATTATTGATAATTCTTCTTTAGTAATTTTACCTTGCGTTTTCATCATGTTAATGTAAGTTTGAATAGTATGCTAAAAGCAAATACAGACTTTACTTTTAGTACTTAAAAAGAAAAGCCCCAAGTTTTGGGGCTTTTTTATTTTGAAGAAAATTATGATGTGTTTCGCACTATTTGGATTTACCAAAAATTGATTCTATAAACCGATTGAATAATGATTTTTTGTTAGAATTACTTGAAGATTGTGTAGGCTTTTCTTCATCTTTTTTATTAAACAGATAATTTTTTTTTCTCGGCTATATTATTTAGCATTATACCGATTTTTTTATACTGTTCAATACCATTTCGGTTTTTGCCGTTTTTAAGATTTACGCAGTAAATTTCACTTAAATGTTTGGCTTTGTTCAATTCTTCCTCCGCTTTTCCTAGCGTTGCCATTTCATTTTTGTCGAATGCTAATCTGATGTAGCTTTCGGCCTGTGAGATAAGATTTTTAATGTCATCAAAATTCTTATCAAAATTATCTTGAGATTTGGGCATTTTGATTTTAAGATTGGGTTTAATTTTGTTTAGGAGAGCCAAAAATACTTCGAAATAATTTAGTTAATGGACCAACGGTTTCTTTCTTTTTAGGTCTATTGGCTTCCAAATAATCTATTCTTTTTTGGGCTTTGGTATGCAGTTCAATTTCTGACTTTGTTCCTTCGTTATGAGAATTTCCTGCTAATCCATGAAGTACTAGGGTTTCTTGGCATCTTTTAAATTTATCCAGCGCTTCTTTAAATAAATCATCTTTGTATACGAATGCTTTTTTCGCCTTTTCCTCGTTTTTATCATTTATGTCTTTATTGCAGTCAACGATATTCCTAAGGGCATGAAACCCCTCCTCGTAATATTTTAATGCCTGTTGATGTGCCGAAGCGAGCTGTTCTAATGTCATATTGTATTCTAAAGTTAGAAAATGACCAGTCTTTATGGAATCTTCGACGTTTTGATGAATTTCATCCGACAATCCTTTTATTCTATACTTTCCTTTTTTGTCTCTATGGTTATATAATAAATCATCTTGACTAGGCGTAGTACCTGAGACTCTATCTTCTTGTGTCTGTTTTATTTTGGATTTAGACATCTCGATACCTTCAAATTCGTAAGGTGGATTAGTGTCGTTGTAAAAATGTTCTCCCCCTACCTCTTTTTTTAATAGATATTTTAGGAATTCAGCATAATTGTTCCATTTATTTCTTCTTTTTAGCGAGTTATATTCGTGCTGAATTTCTTTAAGTACGTTGTATTCTTCTTCTGAACTAGTGATTAAACGATTACTTTTTTTCATCTTTTTTTGTTTTTTCTCTTGTTGTAATAGGTTCGTTAGCTTTTTAAGTTTTTTTACTTCTTTTTTAAGATTTTGGGTTTTTTCAGATTCATATTCTATATCATGTGGAACAAATTCGTACAACTCTTGTATGAAATAGTTTGCTTTGTCAATCAGCCATGTATTTTCATTGGTTTGGCTCAGATTTGTGTAACTATTCTTTTTTTGCTGCCTCATCAGACTTTTCAGATCAGTACGGAGTTTATTGAGCTCTTCCTTTTTTCGACCTGAATTATCCCGAATACCATCAACCGCATAGTCAATAAGTCGCTCCATACAGCTGATGAAATCAAGCTGTGCACTATGTTCAAATTGACCTTTCTTCATCTTCGTTTAGGCTTTTCGACAGTCTTTAGTTCTTAATGAAAATATTGAAAAAGCACAAAAATGTAGGTAACAAGAAAGCAAAAAAGCATGGTTTTATAGGATAAACACCATGCTTCCGCTATTTAAGGCCTTGTTATTGTTGACTTTTACAGATTGAACTCTATACCTTGAGCTAGAGGTAAATTCTTACTGTAATTGATGGTATTTGTCTGTCTACGCATGTAATATTTCCACGCGTCGGAACCAGATTCACGACCACCTCCAGTTTCTTTTTCACCTCCAAATGCACCACCGATTTCTGCTCCTGAGGTTCCTATGTTAACGTTTGCAATTCCGCAATCCGATCCGGCATAAGATAAAAACAGTTCTGCCTCTCTTAGGTTGGTAGTCATTATTGCTGATGAGAGGCCTTGAACTACATCGTTCTGAAGGGCGATGGCATCTTCAACGCTTCCCTCATATTTAATGAGATACAGAATAGGAGCGAAAGTTTCTTTTTGTACCGTTTTAAAGCTGTTACTAACTTCTATAATTGCGGGTTTCACGTAACACCCACTTTGATAGTCGGATCCTTCTAATTTTCCGCCTTCGACCAAAACGCGCCCTCCTTCTTTTTCAACCTCAACTAATGCTTCCTCGTACATGCTAACGGCATCGGTATCAATGAGTGGTCCCATGTGATTCGCTTGATCTAAAGGATTACCTATTTTTATTTGTTTGTAGGCTTTGCTCAGCGCTTCGGCAACTTGATCATATACTTTTTCATGTACAATAAGTCTGCGTGTTGAAGTGCAGCGCTGTCCTGCTGTACCAACGGCTCCGAAAACGGCCCCAATCACTGTCATTTCAATGTCTGCATCTGGCGTTACGATAATGGCGTTATTTCCACCTAATTCCAAAAGGCTTTTACCTAGTCTTGCGGCTACGGTTTGAGCAACGGCTTTACCCATCCTGGTACTTCCAGTGGCTGAAAGTAAAGGAATTCTTTGGTCTTGACTCATCCATTCTCCAACCGTGTAATCTCCATTGATTAAATTGCTGATTCCTTCAGGTTGTCCGTGTTCACTTAAGACCTCTGCTAAAATCTTTTGACAAGCTACTCCACAAAGAGGTGTTTTTTCGGAGGGTTTCCATAGACAGACATTACCACATACAAGAGCAAGCGCTGTATTCCAGGCCCAAACAGCTACAGGAAAATTAAATGCTGATATAATCCCCACTACTCCCATAGGCTGATATTGCTCGTACATTCTGTGAAGTGGTCTTTCAGAGTGCATCGTAAATCCATGCAATTGCCTGGAGAGACCAACAGCGAAATCACATATATCAATCATTTCTTGAACCTCTCCTAATCCTTCTTGAAGTGATTTCCCCATTTCTAAACTCACAAGGGCCCCGAGGGCTTCTTTATGTGTTCTCAATTTATTTCCCCATTCTCTGACCAATTCTCCTCGTTTAGGAGCTGGGATTGTTCTCCAATGTTTTGAGGCTTCTTGGGCTTTTTGAATTACAATCTCATATTGCTCTTTTGAGGTAACAGATACTTCTGCGAGTTTTTGCCCATCGATGGGGGAGAATGAACTCAAAAATGAATTCGACGCTTTGTTTTCTTTTCCTGTTGAAGTACCTGCATTATTGGCACTTATTTGAAGTTCATTGAAAATTTCAGTAAGGTTCATTTAGTTATAGTTTGAAATTATTGATTGGCGAAAAAAATAGCCATTACAATGCCATTCAAATCGTCAGGAGGTAAAATTACGAAATGTCAAACTAAAAAAACCTGTTGCACAAGGACAAGAGGTTTTGATTTTCAAGCTTTCTTGAGAATCATTTTTTAAAATAAATTTGAGTGAGATAGTATTGGCCTTTGTCGTCTGTGCTGACTGCAACTGCACTGTTGTTATAATCCCCCTCGATGTGTTGACGATGTATTTGATTCATAAGCCATGCTTCTAATACTTCTTGTGAGTCAACAAAATGTCTTGATATATTTTCAGCTACCTCTGATGCGTTTTCCTGAAGACTTATTTTTGATTTTCTCCAATTGAAATTGTCGTGATTTAAACTTTCTGTCTCAACCATGTGTTCATTGTGATTTAAAGCGAGGTCATAGGCTAAATCGCTCCACTCTAATTTTGCGAGATTTAAATCTGAACGATATGAATTGATTAAAGAAAACACCTCTGTGGCTAATGGGCTTATTTTTGGTGCTGAATTTTCTTCATCTGCTGTTTGCTCTAATCCAAAAAATTCAAGCTCTTCTTCAAGACTTGGCGTACTGCATGAAAAGGACAATAAAATAATAAGGATAGCGAGTAAGTGAATACCTTTTTTCATTTTCTGGGGTTCTAATGAGTGGTATAAAATTAGAACTCAAAAAAGGCAGGTTTAGGAAGAACTCTACGAGTATATCACTTTATTCGACAAACTGCTTTATTTATGTAAAAGCTTGTAAATCAAAGGTTTTTGAGGGCTCGCTTAACGATAAAACAAATGCTTTTAACGACTTAGAACCATTCATTCGGCGACTTAATTTTTAAGCCATCTTCTGGTTTTTTAAGTTCATCCTTCAAAATTTCCGAGAAAACAACAGCACCAACACTTCTCAAAATTTGATAAGAGTGTGATTGCTTTTTTTCTTCTTTAGGTATGAGGTTGACCACATTTGTTGCAGTGTCGAAAAAGAATATAACTGACCCGATTATTATACAGTATTTTATTACTCCAAAGAGGCCGCCTGAGACTTTGTTGAAGGTTTTTAAAAATGCAGTTTTGTCTAGAGCAACTGTGATTTTATTTCCTCCGTAATTAACTAAAATTATTATTAGGACTAGAACCACTCCAAAAGAAGCTGTTTTAAGGTAGTTTTCTGGCCAATTGGTGTATTCATTTAGAATTTTTGCGATAAGACCAGAAAGTTCAATTGCTCCCCAGATACCTAATATGATTCCAATGATTGAAGCTAATTCTTTGAGCAGTCCATTGCTCAAGCCCTTGTAAAGACCCCATGTTAATAATAAGATGGTAATGATATCAAAAAATCCCATATTTATGACGTTAGATGTTTATAAATTTGAAAATAGTAAAAACAACAGTATGTCGAGAGACGAAACCTTGAAAAATAATTACAAGAAACTGTGTCTTAAGCTTTCAGAACAGTTTCTAGATGGAGAGGAAATAGACCTTGATGCGATTTTATTTTTAATTGGGGTGCAGGAGTTGGGTGTAGGAAAAAAGCGATTTAAAAAAGACGAAAAAGTCAACTTAATGCATGTGGCTCTATGCAGGTTGTTAGAACCTTATGGGTACTATAAATTTTCACACTTTGACGCTGACAAATGGCCACATTACGATTTGGTAAATGAATTGCCCATGCTAAAACCTGGAGAACAAAGTGTTCTAGTTAAAGAGGCTATTGTTCAATACTTCCTTGAAAAGAACTATATCTAAGCGCTGTATCAAGTTAATTTTTGAGCTAGATCTTCAAAAGAAGTGGACACTTTTTTTTGGTTAAACACGACTTGATAAACACAATTTAAAATCGGAGTTTTTAGCCTTTCTTTTTGTGAATTACAAATTTGATAAACCCTATCAAGGGCGTGATAACCTTCTGCGACCATTTTCATTTGGTCTATACTTTCTTTGGCAGAATATCCTTTACCTATTAAATTTCCAAATCTTCTATTTCTAGAGAAACTTGAATAGGAGGTCACTAGAAGATCACCGAGATAAGCAGATCGATTGATATTTCGCTTCATGTGATGAATGCGATCTATTATTCGCTTCATTTCTCTGATGGCATTCGAAGTTAAAACGGCTTGAAAATTATCTCCATAATCAAGGCTTTCAGCAATACCAGAAGCAATGGCATAGATGTTTTTTAAAACAGCTGCATACTCCGTTCCCAGAATGTCATTCGTGGTATTTGTTTTAATAAAAGAGCAGGCCAATAGTCCGGCTATTTTTTTTGCCATTTTCTTTTTGTCGGCTGCAATGGTCAAATAAGAATGCTTTTTTAATGCTACCTCTTCAGCATGACAAGGTCCTGATATAACTGCGATATGCTCTTGTGGAATACTGAGTTTTTCTCGAAGGTGTTCTCCGACAAGTAAGCCAGACTGTGGAACAATTCCTTTAATAGCAGAAACAATTGTTTTTTGAGATAATTCTGTTTCTATAGGCTTGAGTATGTCTACGATGTAAATGGATGGGGCTGCAAGAATTATGGTATCACAATTCATAATTGCCTCTGAAACTGAAGTTGTAGGATGAACTTTTTTTAAATCGAATTGAACCTGACTTAGATAATTAAGATTGCGACCGTAATACGTTAAATGTTTTAAACTTGTCTCACTGTGCATGTACCAATGCACCTTATATCCATTGGTCACTAATATTTTGGTTAGCGCTGTACCCCAACTTCCACCTCCGACCACCGCAATTTTAGTGCTCATAGTTACCGTTTATCGAAAAAAATAAAATAATTATACTTAAAGTGGCTGTAATCACGTTAACAATGTAGTTATACGATTTAATCGTAATTACTTTTTGGTTGGTTATTTAGTTTTTCTGCCGTTGTAAATACAACGGCAGATTTTTTTTTATAATGTTCTTAAGTACTCGGCAACTTGCTTAGCCTCTTCTTCAGAGAGGTTAGAATTAGTCATTATGGCATTGTTGTACTCTTTTAGAAGTGCTTTTGCAATGGGGTCTTCCTTGAGCATTTCCATTGGATTTAAAAGTAGATTCAGCACCCATTCTGAAGACCTCCTTTCGTAAATTCCTTTTAAGGCAGGGCCTATCATTCTCATCTCTGCCATATGACATGCAGTACACTTTGAATTGTATATGGACTTTCCGGCTTCAGCCATATCTGTGTTTATTTCACTGCTAAAAGTGTAAGATGAAATCGGACCAATTCCTTTGTTATTCATATCCACAGGAACTTCTTGAGATGCCTGCGCTTCAGAACTAGCTGTTTTTTTTCTGTTGACTTCAAATCCTTTTGATTCTTTTTTCCCCTTTTCACCGCAGGAGATTATCATTAATGAAAGTAAGATTATAGGCGCTAGAGTTTTCATGAATATTTAATTTAATGCTGAACGAATATAGTGTGTGATTTGATTATGTCAAATGTTTTCTTGTATAATGTAGTTTTTAAAGATATTTTTTACTTTGGATGAGATGTTCTGATAAGGCTGTTTTAAACTGTTCTTTGAGATCATCAATAAGTTCTCTTGTACTTGGATTATTATTGATAGACGTAACTCCTTGTCCTGCCGACCAAACATTTTTCCAAGCCTTTGCCTCTGAATTGAGGTGTTCCAATTCAACTTTTTTGTCCTTTTTCAAATCTTCTTCGGTCAAACCTGCCTTTGAAAGGCTTTGGCTTAAAAAGTTGGCAAAAACTCCTGAAACGGCTTTAGTATATCTAATATCATCAGCTTTAGCGCTTTGAATCATTTCTTTGTAGGCCTCTTCTGCCATACTTTCTTGGGTGTTGATAAAACGCGTGCCCATATATACTGCATCTGCACCCATTTGGAGTGCTGCCGCAATATCTTGACCAGTACTTAGACATCCTGCTAAAACAATGGTTTTGTCGAAAAATGCTCGAATTTCGTTTATAAGTGCAAAGGGATTGATGGTTCCTCCATGTCCTCCGGCTCCTGCAGCAACAAGTATAAGGCCGTCAACGCCAGCTTCAGCAGCTTTTTCCGCGTGTCTTTTTTTAACGATATCATGAAATACTTTGCCTCCATAAGCGTGTATTTGATCTACGAGTGGCCCTATGGCCCCCAAAGAAGTTATGATCAATGGAACTTGGTGTTTTATACAAAGTTGTAAGTCACTGTCAATTCGAGGATTGGATGGGTGAACAATTAGGTTGACTCCAAAAGGAGCTGCCTTACGTCCCGTTTCTTTCTCAAAAGTATTGAGCTCTTCTTTAATTTGAACTAACCACTGTTCAAATCCTTCACTAGATCTTTGATTCAGCGCTGGAAAGGTTCCGACAATACCATTTTTACAACAATTAATGACTAGTTCTGGACCTGAAATCAAGAACATTGGGGCTGCGATTACTGGAAGATTAAGATTTTTTAAAAGTGATTCAGAATGCTTCATAACAAAGATGTTTTAATTAAGGAGCCATATTGGCCGCCTTGGGTTTCATGCTCCCAAGATAAACTCCTCCGATTACTAAAATAGCAGCTAATAGTTTAATACTACTCATTTGATCCTTTCCCATGCTAATGGCAAAAACAATCCCCATAAGGGGTTGTACGTAGGTGAAAACTCCAATGGTCGACGCTTTGAGCTGCTTCATGGCAAAGCCGTTCAACACGTAAGTCATAAAAGTAACACCCACAACGACAAAGGCAATAGTTCCGTAAGCCCATAAAGGCATAATATTCCATTGAATTTCTGAAAACTCTGGATAAGTCACCGGAAAATTCAAGATCGTTGCAATCCCAAACATGTATTTAAGCAGGGTCGTCGGACTGTATTTCATCATTAATTTGCGCACAATAACAAGGTAAGCACCATAGGCAAATGCGTTTAGAACGAAGAGGCTGTTTCCTAAAAAAATATTTGGAGCATCTGCTCGTTCCTCGTGACCAAAAAGAATTAGGCCTAGGGCACCGATAAATCCAATAATAATTCCAAAGGCTTTATGAAACGTAATTTTTTCTTTGACAATAATGGCAGATAAAATAAGGGTGCATATTGGAGTTATTGATACCAGTACCGCACTATTTATGGGTGTAGAAAGCTCTAAGCCTTTAAAAAAAACCAACATGTTTATTGACATACCCAAAACTGTGGCTAACAGTAATCTCGGCCAATCTTTTTTTTCAATTTTTTCTTTTGGAAGAAATAAAGAAGCAATCCAGAAAAGTATTGCGGCTCCAGCCGTTCGCAGAAAAATAAAACCAAAAGGCTTGACTAAATCTGGCATAACGCCTTTTGCTAAAGTATGATTTATGGCGTAGATACTTGTCGCCATAAAGGCAGCAAAAAAAGCGATATACCTTTTTTTCATTCGTGAAGGGCTTTTTGAGCTGCTTCTAAAGATTTTTTGGCTGATCCTGTGAAAACGGCATTAGATGTTAAAATTACCGGTCTTTTTAAGAAAGTGTAATGTTCGAGAATCAACTTTTGATAATCTTCTTCTGTTAAAGTTTGATCGCCTAGATTACGTTGTCTAAATAACATGGCTCGCCTTGAAAAAAGAGATTCATAACTGTCTGTATGCGCTCTCATTTGCTCCAAATCTTCGGCAGTAATGCCTTGAGGTTTTATATCGATTAATTCACAATCATTAGGAGGGTTTAAAAAGTCTATTGCTTTTTGACATGTTTTGCATGTGCTGAGGTGAAATATTTTTTTCATCGCATTGTATTTCTGATAAATATATAAACTGACGCTCTTTAAAAGTACTTTATATTCGTTTAAGATTCTTCTTAAAGGCCCACAGAAATGAAATTTAATAGTAAAACCATTCACGGGAATCAAAACCCAGATAAGGCTTATGCCTCAGTGATGCCACCTATTTATCAAACCTCGACTTATGTAATTCCTGAGGCAGGAATGAAAAAAGCGTATGGATATTCTCGAACGGCCAACCCTACTCGAACGGCCTTTGAAAATGCAATGGCCAGTTTAGAAAGCGGTGATGCAGGTTTTGCTTTTGCTAGTGGAATGGCTGCTATAGACACGGTCATGCGATTGCTAAAATCCCATGAAGAGGTTATAGTAAGTCAAGATTTATATGGAGGCACACATCGATTGTTTACTAAAATAGGAGCTTTAAATGCGATTAAATTTCATTTTGTCGATATGATGAATTTAGATGAAGTGAGCTCGAAAATAAATGAGCACACCAAAATGATATGGGCTGAAACACCTACTAATCCAACTATGCAAATTCTCGATCTTCAGCAGTTGGCTGAAATCTCTAAGCAACACCGTTTGTTATTTGCAGTTGATAATACATTTGCGTCACCATACTTGCAAAGACCATTAGAACTGGGAGCAGACATTGTAATGCATTCAGCGACCAAATACATTGGTGGACATTCGGATATCGTCGCTGGTGTTTTGGTTGTGCGTGATTCGGAATTAATAAACAAAATTAAATTTATTCAAAACGCTACTGGTGCAATTTGCGGCCCTATGGATAGTTTTTTGGCGTTGAGAGGAATAAAAACATTGCATGTTAGAATGCAAAGACATTGCGAAAATACCGCGCAAATCGCTCATTTTCTCGCTAATCACAAGAAAGTAAGCAAAGTGCTTTGGCCAGGCTTTAACAATCATCCTAATCACGAGGTTGCTAAGTCTCAAATGCATGATTTTGGTGGGATGCTTTCCTTCGAAACAAAAGAGGACAGTCTAGTGTATTCTAAAGCATTGCTCAAACGCTTAACTTATTTTGTCACTGCAGAATCCCTTGGAGGTGTAGAGTCTCTTGCTGGAATACCAGCTTTAATGACTCATGCGGGAATGAGTGCAGAAGAGCGGCAGTCAATAGGAATCTCAGAAGGTATGATTCGCTTAAGTGTTGGCATTGAAGATGTTGAAGATTTAATTCAAGATTTAGCAACAGCATTAGATTTTTAACCCACTTATTTGAAAAATCCTTATAAAAAGCTATTTGAAATTTAGAAAATGATATAATTTAGCCGAAAAATTATCAATTATATTATGCAAAATGCCTTACTCAATCAGAAAATAGAGCTTTTCATGCATGAAATAAAAGCTCGTAATGGCCATGAACCCGAGTTTATTCAAGCGGTTCAAGAGGTTGCCGAAACGGTTATTCCCTATATCGTTCAGCATGATATTTATCACGGAAAGAACATTCTTTTACGAATGGTAGAACCCGAACGTTTAATTTCATTTCGAGTCGCATGGATTGACGACAAAGGAGAAATTCACGTCAATAGAGGATATCGTATCCAAATGAATTCTGCTATTGGACCCTACAAAGGTGGATTGAGATTTCACCCTACAGTAAATGCTAGTGTTTTAAAATTCTTAGCATTTGAACAGGTATTTAAAAACAGTTTGACCACGCTGCCTATGGGAGGAGGAAAGGGAGGTTCTGATTTTGACCCAAAAGGAAAATCTGATGATGAGGTGATGCGCTTTTGCCACGCTTTTATGACAGAATTGTGCAAACACATTGGTCCAAATACGGATGTTCCTGCTGGAGATATTGGAGTTGGATCTAGAGAAATAGGATTCTTGTTTGGAATGTATAAAAAGCTCAGAAACGAGTTTACTGGGGTACTCACAGGAAAGGGATTGTCATGGGGAGGATCTCGAATTCGTCCAGAAGCTACAGGCTATGGCGCTGTTTATTTTGCACATAATATGCTAGAAACCAGATCCTTGAGTGTTGATGGAAAAATAGCTGTTATATCCGGTTCAGGAAACGTAGCCCAATATGCTGCTGAAAAGATTATCCAATTAGGCGGAAAAGTGATTACCCTTTCTGACTCTTCTGGATTCATACTCGATCAGGAGGGAATCACTAAAGAAAAACTTGCCTTTGTTCAAGATTTAAAAAATGTAAAAAGAGGCCGAATCAAAGAATATGTAAATGCGTATCCAAATGCTCAATTTTTTGAAGGTAAAACACCTTGGAGTGTGCCTTGTGATTTAGCTTTTCCATGCGCAACTCAAAACGAACTCAACGGAGATGACGCAGCCCATTTAGTTAAAAATGGTCTTATGTGCGTATCTGAAGGAGCGAATATGCCATCGACACCAGAGGCTATAGAAGTTTTTAGAAATGCCAAAATTTTATTTGCACCAGGAAAGGCTTCAAATGCTGGAGGTGTAGCGACATCAGGTCTAGAAATGTCTCAAAATTCACTTCGTATTAGTTGGACAAGAGAAGAAGTAGATCAGCGACTTCAAGGCATCATGAAAGACATTCACGATTCTTGTGTAGCCTATGGTAAAGAAGAAGATGGCTATTGCGATTATGTCAAGGGAGCTAATATTGCTGGATTTGTAAAAGTGGCTGATGCGATGCTCGCTCAAGGGGTGATTTAATTTTTTTCGAATGTGGAGGTAAAAACAAAAGGAGTTGTTTTAACTCAAATTAAATATGGTGATACTAGTTTAATTGTTCGCATCTACACCGAACAATATGGACTTCAATCCTATTTACTTAGAGGGATACTAAAAAGGGGCAAAGGCAAATTAAAGGCGGCTTACTTTCTTCCACTCACTCAATTAGATTTGACAGCAGTGCACCGAGGTAAAGGCTTGGAGCGTATTGTGGATGTCAAGCGCGATAAAACTTATAGTAGTTTACACACGGATATAGCTAAAAGTAGCCTGAGTTTACTGCTCGTTGAAACCCTTCAAAATGCACTTAAAGAAGATTTTAAAGACCTCGATTTTTATCGATTTTTAGTCGATTCCGCTAACTGGCTTGACACCAATGAGCGACTAGGTCATTTCAACATTGTTTTTCTGCTTGGGTTGTGTCGTTTTTTAGGGATAGAACCTCAAAAAAAATATAGGGAAGGATATGTGTTTGATTTAAACGAAGGAATCTTTGTAGCTACAGAGAATTTAAATGCTTGCTTATCGATTTCAATATCTTTTTGCCTAAATCAATACTTAGGCACAGATTTTGATGATAGTTTGACCAAACAATCGAACAAAGCGCAGAGAATAGAATTAATGCAGAGCCTGTTGAAATATCTTGAAATACACTTGGAAAACTTCTACACGCCAAAATCTTTCGCTGTCTTGAAAGACTTATACGCGTGAAAAAAGACCTAATTACGATATTTGTTCTTTTAGTGCAATACGGACTATTTGGACAACAATACACGGTTGAAGATTTTATGAATCAATTGCCGTTGCCTGGTGTTGCGGTAGAGGTGCCTTCAAAGGGAATTTCTAAATGGACCAATTTAGAGGGTGAGTTTTCTTTGGAGGATTTAAACCTCAAGGGTGATGAGTTGTTGCTTTTTAAATTAGAAGGCTACAAGAATCACGAATTGCCTTTTTCAGCCTTAAAAACAAAGGTTTATTTAGATAAAATCGAAAACGTTTTAGATGAGGTGGTTTTATCCGTATCTCGTTGGAAACAACAAAAACGTGAACTGACGCAAAAGGTGGTTTCTATTTCATCAGCAGAACGCTCTTTTTTACAACCGCAAACTTCAGCAGATTTACTGCAAGCAAGTGGAAAAGTCTTTGTGCAAAAAAGTCAACTCGGAGGTGGTAGTCCAATTATAAGGGGCTTTGCGACAAATCGAGTATTACTCGTTGTCGATGGAGTGCGTATGAACAATGCCATTTTTAGAGGGGGAAATATACAGAACATCATTTCTATAGATCCTTTTACGGTTAAGCGAACGGAATTGTCTTTTGGCCCGAATTCCTTAGTTTATGGAAGCGATGCGATTGGAGGAGTGATGAATTTCTATTCGAAAAATGCACAAGTCAGTAAGGAGGAGGAATTGCAAAAACGCTTCGGGCTGAATTTACGCTACTCTACTGCAAATAATGAGCGTACTGTGCATTTTGACCACGCCTTTAGCAAAAAGAAATGGAGTTTATGGAGCAGTTTTAGCTTTTCTGATTTCTCGGATTTAAAAATGGGAAGTAGAGGATTGGCGGATTATCTCAGGCCAACTTTTGTAAAAAAGTTCAATGGACAAGATGTTATGGTCGTCAATGATGACCCAAGAATTCAGAAGTTCTCTGGATTTTCTCAAATCTACACCAATCATCAGCTTCAATACCATCCTTCAGAACGTTGGAAACACAGTCTTGGATTTTATTATTCTCAAACTTCGGATTATCCGCGTTATGATCGATTGCTTCGTCCTGGAACAGATGATAATTTGCGTTATGGAGATTGGTACTACGGTCCACAAAAATGGTTGATGTTTCGCTGGACACAAGAACTTCACAAAAACAATACCTCTTACCGATGGACAAATTCGTATCAAAACTTTGAAGAAAGTCGTAATGAAAGAGCATTTAACGACCCCATTCTATTTTCAAATCGAGAAAGGGTAAAAGCCTATCAATCTTCCATAGATGCGGAGAAAAAAATAGAACAGAATCGCCTGCGTTACGGTTTATCCTTGGTATATAATCAAGTTTTTTCTCAGGGCGAACAAATAGACTTGGATACCAACATTTCGAATGCCGCTTTAAGTCGCTATCCTGACAATAGTTTATGGACAAGTACTGGAGCTTATGTTTCCTTTGATTCGGAATTAAAGTCTAGACTCAGATCTCAAATAGGATTACGGTTTAATAGAGATTTTTTAAAGGCCAATTTGGAAAATAACTTGTTGAGCTTGCCCTTCTCTGAGACCTCATTGACGAACAATGCATTTACGGGAAGTTTTGGTTTGAATTGGACACCAGAGCGCCAACTTCAACTCAATTTGAATTTGGCAACAGGATTTAGGGCCCCCAATATTGATGATGTGGGGAAAATTTTTGATTCAGAACCTGGAAGCGTGGTTGTTCCTAACCCTGATCTCAAGCCTGAGTATGCGTATACAGTAGAATTAGGTTTTACCAAGCAATGGAATTCTAAGGCCGTGATTAATGTGGCAACCTATTTTACTTACTTAAAAGACATATTGATTCGCAGGCCATTCGAATTAGAAGGTGCTACCGAACTCTTGTACAAGGGAGTTCTGAGTCAGATTCAAGCCGTTCAAAACGGAACCTTTGCACGTGTTTTTGGATTAGAATGGAGTGGAAATTTCCAATTGAGTTCACGAGTTAAATTGGGCTCTAATGTGACTTACACCTTGGGTAAAGAACACGGGCATGACAATTCTATATCTTATAGTAGACATGCACCTCCACTCTTTTCAGATCTTCATATTAAATATTTAAATGGTCGTTTTTTATTGGATTTAAGTGCGGTTTATAATTCCGAAGTGCCATTTGAACGCCTCGCCTTAACTGAACGGTCAAAAGACTATCTATATGCCTTGGATCAAAATTCAAATCCTTTTGCTCCTAGCTGGACGACTTTAAATTTAAGAGCCCAATACAGGTTTAAAGACGGGGCATACACCCTTGGTTTAGAAAATGTCCTGGACCAACGTTACAGACCTTATTCATCTGGAATAAGTGCGGCTGGACGTAATTTCGTTCTGGGCTACTCAAGACGCTTCTAAAAGGCTTTGAATCCTCATTCAATTTCTTACTTTTGCAAACATTATAAAATGGAATGTACTTGTGGATCAAAAGTTTAATGAATACAAAGCGTTAAATCTCCCAGAAATTTCTGAGTCTATTTTAGAATTTTGGAATAAGGAGAATGTTTTTGAAGAAAGCATGGCCGGGGGAGGTGAAAACGGAGAATACGTCTTTTACGAGGGACCTCCGTCTGCTAATGGTATGCCCGGTATTCATCATGTGATGGCAAGGACGATTAAAGATATTTATCCCAGATATAAGACGATGAAAGGCTTTCGCGTGAAACGCAAAGCAGGCTGGGATACGCACGGACTTCCCATTGAATTAGGGGTGGAGAAAGAACTCGGAATTACCAAAGAAGATATAGGTAAAAAGATCAGTATAGAAGAATACAATGAAGCCTGTAAAAAAGCAGTCATGCGCTATACGGATGCATGGAATCAATTGACAGCTAAAATGGGTTATTGGGTGGATATGAGAAATCCGTACATCACCTATAAAACCAAATATATGGAGTCTGTTTGGTGGTTGTTGAAACAGATTTACGACAAAGGTTTGTTGTACAAAGGTTATACAGTTCAACCCTATTCTCCTAAGGCGGGGACGGGTTTGTCTTCGCATGAATTGAATCAACCTGGAACCTATCAAGATGTAACCGATACTACAGTTACTGCACAGTTTAAGGCACATAAAGCGACGTTACCTTCTTCCTTTCAAGTGGTTGAAGAAGACGTTTACTTTTTAGCCTGGACGACTACTCCTTGGACACTTCCTTCTAATACGGCACTTACCGTAGGTCCAAAAATTGAATATAGTCTTGTGGCCACGTATAATCAATACACTTTTGAACGCATAAACGTAGTTATTGCAAGCGCTTTAATCAATAAGCAATTTGGCAAAAAGTTTACAGAGCTAGAAGATATAAATGAATTAAACGGTTTTGAAAAAACGAATAAAACCATTCCGTATGTCGTTCTGAAGACTCTTAAAGGTGAAGAATTGGTTGAAGCTAGGTACGAACAGCTTATGCCATATGTTGAGCCCTATCAAAATCCAGAAAATGCCTTTAGGGTTATTTCAGGTAATTTTGTGACCACAGAAGACGGAACCGGAATCGTACATACTGCCCCAACCTTTGGTGCTGACGATGCGATGGCTGCAAAACAAGCAACACCAGCGGTTCCTCCTATGTTGATTTTAGATGAAAATCAGCAGGCTGTTCCTTTGGTAGATTTGACCGGAAAGTTTAGAGAAGAGCTAGGTCCATTTGGAGGAAAGTATGTCAAAAATGCCTATTATGATGAAAAGGATATTCCTGAAAAGTCTATTGATGTTGAAATTGCTATCCAACTCAAAATAGAGAATAAGGCGTTTAAGGTTGAAAAATATGTACACTCCTACCCAAATTGTTGGAGAACAGATAAGCCTATTTTGTACTATCCGTTGAACTCTTGGTTTATCAAGGTCACTGCTATAAAAGACAGAATGCATGAGCTCAACACTGAGATTAATTGGAAACCAAAATCTACAGGAGAAGGTCGTTTTGGAAACTGGTTAGCAAATGCGAATGACTGGAATTTATCTCGATCTAGGTATTGGGGTATTCCACTTCCTATATGGCGTACAGAGGATCATTCAGAGGAACTCATCATAGGATCTGTAGAAGAACTCAAAACGGAAATAGACAAGGCAGTTGTTGCAGGATTGATGAATGAGAATCCAATGGCTGGTTTTGTTGTTGGTGATATGAGTGATGAAAACTACGATCAATTAGATTTACATAAACACATAGTCGACGATATCGTCTTGTGTAGTTCTGGCGGACAGGCTATGTATCGAGAAACTGATCTCATCGATGTTTGGTTTGACAGCGGATCTATGCCTTATGCACAATGGCACTATCCATTTGAAAATAAGGAATACATCGATCAAGCAGCAACACATCCGGCCGACTTTATAGCAGAAGGTGTTGATCAAACTAGAGGATGGTTTTACACTCTTCACGCCATCTCAACTATGGTGTTTGACAAGGTTGCCTATAAAAATGTAGTTTCAAACGGACTTGTCTTAGACAAAGAAGGAAAGAAGATGTCAAAGCGCTTAGGCAATGCAGTCGATCCTTTTGAGACACTTAAAAATCACGGTGCAGACGCTACGCGTTGGTATATGATTTCCAATGCTAATCCATGGGATAATTTAAAGTTTGATATAGAAGGCGTCCAAGAGGTCAAACGTAAATTTTTTGGAACGCTGTACAACACGTATTCATTTTTGGCACTTTACGCTAATATTGATGGATTTACATTTAAAGAAGAACGGCTCGCGCCAGATCGACTTTCAGAATTAGACCGATGGATTTTATCTGAATTGAATAGTTTGATATGGGCCGTAGATGAGGCTTATGAAGATTATGATGCGACTAGGGCCACCCGCATGATTTCTTACTTCGTTCAAGAGAATTTAAGTAATTGGTATGTGCGTTTAGGCAGAAGGCGTTTTTGGAAGGATGCCTATGGCGACGATAAGCTCGCAGCCTATCAAACGCTGACCTTCTGTTTATTTACCCTTTCTAAGCTTATGGCTCCTGTAGCTCCTTTCTTTGCAGAAAGACTTTATCTAGATCTTGTGCAAGCAACCGGTTTAGCCCCTTCTAAAAGTGTACATCTCGCTACATTTCCAATAGCTGACAATGACATGATTGACAAAGCCTTAGAAGCTAAAATGCAATTGTCACAACGCATATCCTCTCTGGTACTATCTATCCGTCAAAAGGAAAAACTCAAGGTAAGGCAACCTCTTCGAAAAGTAATGATACCTGTGAACAATGATGAGGAGAAAAACGCCATTTCGGCGGTTGCACATTTGATCAAAAACGAGGTGAATGTAAAGGAAATAGAATTACTAGAAGATGCCTCTGATATTTTGGTCAAACAGATTAAACCTAATTTTAAGGTATTGGGACCGAAATTCGGTAAAGACATGAAAGCGGTTGCTCAAATCATTCAAAACTTTGAGCAGGAGGATATCCATCAAATAGAAAAAGAAGGAGTGCTGATGATTCGTGTTGAAGACAGTTCATACGAATTGACTGTAGAAGATGTCATTATTTCCAATAAGGATATAGAAGGATGGTTGGTTGCGAGCTCTGGTCAGCTTACCGTTGCGCTAGATGTCAATTTAGATGATGATTTAATCAAAGAAGGAATTGCAAGAGAATTGGTCAATAGAATTCAAAACATCAGAAAGGACAGTGGCTTTGAAGTTACAGACCGCGTAGATGTTTACTTTCAGGGGTCTACAGAACTCGACGTGGCCATAAAAAGCAACGAATCTTACATAAAGACAGAAACATTGTGCGAAAATATTTATATTGAGCGCGAAATTACAGACGGAAATGCCGTCGAATTTGACAGTATAAAAACGAGTATTAAAGTATTAAAACGATAACTATGAGTGAGGGTTTAGTTCGATTTAGCGATGCTGATTTACAAGAATTCAAAGGAATAATTACAGAGAAAATCCAAAAGGCAGAGGAGCATTTGGAACTCTTACATAGTGCATATAAAAACGATGGTAATAATGGAACTGAAGACACTTCGCCAACTTTTAAGGCATTCGAAGAAGGTTCAGAAACCATGAGTAAAGAGGCAAATACACAGTTAGCACTTCGTCAGGAGAAGTTTATTCGTGATTTAAAAAACGCCTTGGTTCGAATTGAAAATAAAACCTACGGTGTATGTAGAGTTACCGGAAAACTCATCAATAAAGAACGTTTAAAATTGGTTCCTCATGCTACTTTAAGCATTGAGGCAAAAAATATGCAGAAATAAGTTGTGCTTTAGGCGACTTTTGCACCTTGTTTTTTTGTGTAGTTCCTTGCTACAAGGTCAACAATTTTCTTCGAAAAGCATAGTTGTAAACCCCCAAAAGAAACTGAATATAGACTTGACTTACGTGGCTCATTTTGAGATTAATACGCATCAGAAGAATTATATTCAGACTGAACTTTCTGCCGAAGGAGAGTACCGTGACATGTATAACCTGTCTATTCTAGAATCAAAGGAGATTTACGACATTTCATTATCAAAAAACCCTTTGTACGCTAATTTTAATGATAAATTAAGTGCACATAAAGTATTAGCAATAACGCTAAAAATGCTCGTCCCGTCACAAATGGCGCTTGATATCGATGGATTAAATAGTATTGTCTATACCAAGGGGGACTATAGAGAATTAAATGTATTTTTGAATGAAGGGGTGTGTTATTTGCATCACAATTCAACAAAATCAAAGATACTCACTGCAAAGGCGGATGTGTATTTAGAAATGATTACCATTGCTGAACTTATATTTTTTCAAAGTGCTTTTGCCAGTGCTCCAATAAATGAAACACTCGAAAAAGATGCTTTATGGATTATAAAGTCGAGAGAAGGAAATATTTATAGGCCTAACAGAGAAGAAAATGAATATAGATAAATACGCGAAGCACTTTTCATTTATGAATAAGAGGACTGCACTGATTATAATCATAGTGGCTCTTTTGATTGATCAACTCTCAAAGATTTACATCAAAACAAATTTTTATTACCAAGAATCGGTGGAAGTATTCTCTTGGTTCAAAATATTGTTTATCGAAAATGAAGGAGCTGCATGGGGAGCTAAAATCAGTGATTTTATTCCTATTGGCGAAAAAACTTCTAAACTGATTCTCTCTTTATTTAGGTTAGTTGCTATTTGTGGTATTGGTTATTGGCTGTGGGACAGTATTAAAAAACAGTTACCAGGAGTATTGATATTTTCACTAACTCTTATTTTTAGTGGAGCAGTTGGAAATATTATTGATTCCTTGTTTTATGGATTGATTTTTGACGAGAGTAGTACCATGCACATCGCATCTCTTTTTGCAGATGAGTCTTATTCAGGAATGTTTTACGGTAAAGTGGTCGATATGTTTTATTTCCCTTTAATTGATACTGTATTGCCTAATTGGATGCCTTTTGTAGGCGGAAATCACTTTCGGTTTTTTGAACCTGTTTTCAACGTAGCAGATTTCTGCATCAGTTTTGGGGTTTTTGTTCTTATTTTATTCAATAAAATTGCCTTTAGTCAAGAGGATTAAATACATATACGCGCTGAGGCGTCACACAATAATCTAGACTTATATCGTGAGGGCCTGGATTTATTTGTTCTTCTGCTTCAAAAAAGCTTAGTCCTACTTTAAGCACCTCCTTTTTACACGTTCTTAGAAACCGATCGTAAAAGCCTTTGCCATAACCAACTCGATTGCCATTTTGGTCAAAAGCGAGTAGAGGAATTAATACGATATTTAAGATTGATGTGTCAATAGTTTTACCTGCTACAGGCTCTGCAATCCCCCATTTATTTGTGCGGAGAATTGTGTATTCATCAAGTTGAAAGTGTTCTAATTCAAGGTGCTTGACTTTTGGAATATAAATGTGCTTTTCTTTGGCTTGTAGCACGGTGATTAGAGGAGTTGTATCCACTTCTTTTTGAGCCTCAATAGGCAAGAAGATATGGAAATGCTCAAATTCCCAAACAGGAAGTGTTAAGCATTGATTGGTAATTTCAATACTCAAGTCAACACGCTCTTTTTCGCTTAGAGCGGCTCTTTTTGATTTGTAAATTTTGCGACATTCATTTTTGTGCATAAGAAATGGATTCCTTGTCAATAGTAAAAGTACAAAATCACGGATTTAGTAATTTCGTAAAATGCATGGGCAGTACAAAAACGAACAATTGGAGATACAGGTAAAAACATTGCCTGACACCCCAGGGGTTTATCAGTTTTTTGATCAGGAAAAACGAATGCTTTATGTTGGAAAAGCAAAGAACCTGAAAAAGAGAGTTTCGTCTTATTTCACAAAAACGCATAGCTATGGAAAGACCAAGGTTATGGTGAGTAAAATAAGTGAAATTAAACACGTTGTTGTAAAGACAGAGTCTGACGCTTTGTTGCTTGAAAATAATATGATCAAGTTACATCAACCAAGATATAACGTGCTTTTGAAGGACGATAAATCTTATCCTTGGATTTGTGTTAAAAAAGAGCCTTTCCCTAGAGTTTTCGCCACTCGTAGATTTATCAAGGATGGATCTCAATACTTTGGACCTTACACCTCAATGAAAACTGTTCGAACGCTCTTGGATTTGTTTAAATCCATTTATATGCTTCGAAGCTGCCACTTTGATTTATCTCGTGAAAAGGTGGAGTCTAAAAAGGTAAAACTATGTCTTGAATATCACATAGGAAATTGTGCTGGGCCTTGCCAAGGTTTACAATCTGAAGAAGATTATGAGATTCAAATAGAGGCTATTACCAATATTATAAGAGGCAAATTAAAGCCTTCCCTAACATTACTCAAGAATCAAATGATGACTTTCGCGACGAATTTAGAATATGAGAAAGCACAAAAAATTAAAGATCGTATTGATATTCTAGAACGTTACCAAGCTAAATCCACTGTGGTTAATCCTAAGATTTCTGAAATTGATGTTTTTAGTATTCTTGAAGATCATTCTCATGCATATATCAATTACTTGAGATTGGTCGAGGGCTGTATTGTTCAGTCACATACTTTAGAGTTAAAAAAGAAACTGGACGAGGGAAAAGAAGAACTTCTTTCACTAGCAATTGTTGAGCTTCGACAACGTTTTAAATCTAATTCAAAAGAACTTTTATTGCCTTTTCCTGTCCCCCTTTCAGAAGACCTAAAAGTCACCATTCCAAAATTGGGAGACAAGAAACAATTAATTGATCTATCACTGAGAAATGCAAAATTTTACAGACAGGATCGTTTCAAACAAATGAAAATTGTAGATCCAGATCGTCACAGCACGAGAATTATCGCTCAGTTAAAAGCAGATTTACGCATGAGTCAAGACCCTTACCACATTGAGTGTTTTGACAATTCCAATATACAAGGAAGTAACCCAGTAGCCGCCTGTGTTGTCTTTAAAAATGCAAAACCTTTAAAGTCAGAATACAGACATTTTAACATTAAAACGGTTCAAGGTCCAAATGATTTTGCATCAATGGAAGAGGTTGTTTTTCGGCGTTACAAACGATTACTTGACCAAGATGAACCGCTTCCTCAGCTAATTGTAATAGACGGAGGAAAAGGGCAGTTATCATCCGCTTTAAAGGCTTTAGAATTACTAGGGTTAAGAGGAAAAATAGCGATTATTGGAATTGCCAAGCGACTAGAAGAAATTTATTTTCCTAATGATTCAGATCCCTTATACTTAGACAAGCGTTCAGAATCTTTGAAACTCATTCAATATTTGCGAAATGAAGCCCACCGATTTAGTCTTACATTTCACAGACAAAAGAGGAGCTCTTTAGCCATACAAACGGAACTATTGAATATTGATGGGATAGGCTATAAAACAGCGAATCAGTTATTGAGTGAATTCAGATCGGTAAAAGGTGTTAAAGAGGCTTCTCGTGCCGACCTTGAAGCCTTGATTGGCAAGGTGAAATCGGAAAAAATTCGTGCTTATTTCAAGCTCAATTCTTAAAAAAAACATAATAATATGCATTTGGCGCGTTAAATAGCGTTAAAAAGAAATCAAGGCCGTGGTGATGCTGTACTTTTATATTGTTAAAAAATTTGTTTCGTTATAGATTTCATGATTTAAAGTTTGGTTGGTTGTTAAAAAGCCTTGGTATTATTGTCAAGGCTTTTTTATTTTAGATGTGTGAAAATAAAAAAAATACTTTCTATATTTTTAATTACCTCGGCATTTTCTGTTTTGAGCGCCCAGAATTATCAAGCATTTCAGGAAGGTGAATGGCTGAGATACAGACTACACTATGGATTTTTGAACGCGAGTTACGCTACAATGAAGTTGGAAAAGGCAGAAGTTAAAGGGAAAACTGTTTTCAGAGCTATAGGAAAAGGAAAGACTACTGGATTTGCCAGTTTATTTTTTAAGGTGGATGACACTTACGAAAGCTTCTTTGAGTTAGATTCTGTTCGTCCAGTTTATTTTAAGCGTGACATTTATGAGGGTGGATACACCAAACACATTGAAATTGATTACGATTTTGATCGCAATAGTGCAAAGATTTACAATATTAAAGACAGCACTTCTTTTTCACTTGAAATACACGATAAAATGCAAGATATTTTATCCTCCACCTATTATTTAAGAGAAAATTTTTCAACCAATAATTTGAAAGTTGGTGACGAGATTCCGTTGGACATGTTATTTGATGATGATGGGGTTTATGATTTTAAACTTCGATATCTAGGGGAGCAAATTATTAAAACTAAATTTGGCAAGGTTCCCTGCCTAGCTTTCAGGCCATTAGTAAAATCTGGGAGGATATTTAGAGAGCAAGAAAGTCTAACCCTTTGGGTAAGTAATGATTTGAATAGAATTCCGATAAGAATCCAGGCTGACTTGAGAGTAGGATCGATAAAAGCTGATTTAGAAGGCTATAACGGATTAAAGAATCAATTTACCTTGATAATGGACTAAAATGTCGGGTTTTTTACTGAAATTCGTGCCATGATCGAGCGGCAGCAAACTACAAAAAGATTTTCAAAATTCTTTGTCATTACTATTTGCCTTATACTGCAGGCTTGTGGATTTTCTGGGGATAAAGAAAACGAAGACAGCATCGATTGGAGCTATGAAACGCCTAACACCTCCGTGGAAATTGAATATGGTATCAATATGTGTGATTACGACCTTGTATTGGACACTATTCGTTCCGGAGACACTTTTGGAGAATTAATGAATAAGCAAAAGGCTGATTACCAAAAAGTAATTCAAGCTACTCGCTCTTATAGAACTGTTTTTGATCTGAGAAGAATTAGGAGAGGCAGACCTTATCGTATACTTAAATCGAAAGATAGTCTTAATAAAGCTCAAGTCTTTATTTATGAAAATGACAAGTTAAATTACACGCTTGTGGATTTTAGAGACTCCGTTGAGGTGAGTAGAAATCAACGTTCTTATTTCCTAGTTGAAAAAGAATACTCGGGGGAAATCGAAAGTTCACTTTACATGACGCTAGATAAGTTAGGAATCGATCAAAACCTCAGTCTTTCACTTTCAGACATCTACGCCTGGAATATTGACTTTTTTAGACTTTTCGAGGGGGATAAATTTAAAGCTATCGTGCGCGAACGCTATTTAGAAGACGGTTCTTACATAGGAATTGATGATATTACTGCGGCTTATTTTGAACACAAGGGAGCCCCCTATTATGCATTTGCTGCAAAGGTTGATACCGTCAGCGGTCAAATTGATTATTTCGATGAAAAAGGAAATAACTTGAGAAGAACCTTTCTCAAAGCTCCTTTGAAATTTGCCTCTTATCGAATTTCTTCACGCTATAATTTGAAGCGAAGAATCGCCTATTACGGTAATAGAATAAGACCACATAAAGGAACGGATTATGCGGCCCCAATTGGTACACCCATCATTGCAACAGCAGATGGTGTTGTTACCGAGGCTAGAAGAAAAGGTGGAAATGGTATATATGCAAAAATCAAGCATAATTCTACCTATTCTACTCAATATCTTCACATGAGAAGACTTAATGTAAAGCGAGGGCAGAAGGTAAGACAGGGTCAAGTAATTGGCTGGATTGGAATGACTGGTAATACAAGTGGTCCACACGTGTGTTATCGCTTTTGGAAAAACGGTAGACAGGTTGACCCTTTGAGGCAAAAATTACCTGCAGCTGCTCCAATCGACAAGTCTTATGCCAATGCTTTTTTCAATTATGTGCAGTCACCTTTAGATCAACTCAATTGTATTGATTATGATTTTGAGCGCCTCAATTTTGATGCCTCAAGATTATCTTATATAACTCCCGAAACAACAAATGACACTCAACAAAATCAATCCTAGCAAAACCAAAAGTTGGGAATCACTTCAAAACATTAGTGAACATCTAAAAGCGCAATCTATCTTATCTCTTTTTGAAACCGACCCCGATCGCGTTTCATCTCATACCCTAAAGTGGGAGGAGTTTTTGATTGACTTTTCAAAAAATAAAATTGACCAATCTGCTTGGGATGCGCTTTATTCTTTGGCAGATGAATGTAAGTTAGAAGAAGCGAAGAAGGCTTACTTCAACGGAGCTACGATTAACGAAACAGAGGGTAGGGCAGTTTTGCATACCGCCTTAAGAGCACATAAGACCTCAGTAGAAGTAGAAGGAACTGCTATAGAGGCAGACATTAAAGCGGTGAAAGCTCAAATGAGGCGTTTTTCGACTGCAGTTATAGACGGATCTCACAAAGGGTTTACTGGAAAATCAATAACAGATGTGGTCAATATTGGTATTGGAGGTTCAGACCTCGGTCCTGTGATGGTAGTAGATGCATTAGCCTATTACAAAAACAATTTAAAAGTTCATTTTGTAAGCAATGTCGACGGAGACCACATCAATGAAGTGCTAAAAGATTTAAATCCTGAAACGACTCTTTTTGTAATTGTTTCAAAGTCATTCACTACTCAAGAAACTTTAGCCAATGCGACTACAGCGAAAAAATGGTTTTTAAATTTTGCGGAGGAAAAATGGGTAGCCAATCATTTTGCAGCGGTTTCCACGAATTTAAAAATGATTGATGAATTTGGAATTGATCAAAAGAATGTTTTTACTATGTGGAACTGGGTTGGAGGAAGATTCTCACTTTGGAGTTCAGTTGGATTATCCATTGCATTGGCAATTGGATATGATTACTTTGAAGAATTATTGAACGGGGCTCAAGGAATGGATGAGCATTTTTATGAAGCTCCATTAGCATCAAATATCCCAACTCGAATGGCTCTCTTGAGTGTGTGGTATAATAATTTTTTGGAAGCTGAAACTGAGGCTTTAATACCTTATACTCAATATTTACAGCGATTTCCCGCCTATCTTCAACAAGCCATCATGGAGAGTAATGGAAAGGGAGTTGACCGAGAAGGCAGTGAGGTGACCTACCAAACAGGCAATATTGTATGGGGTGAGCCTGGGACTAATGCCCAACATGCCTTTTTTCAATTAATCCACCAAGGGACAAAGTTAATTCCTGTAGATTTCATAGGTTTCAAAAATTCATTATATGGTGATCGGTCACATCACGATAAATTGATGTCAAATTTCTTTGCTCAAACAGAAGCTTTATTAAATGGAAAAGGGGCTGAACAAGTTAAAAACGAACTTATTTCTGAAGGGAAATCACCACAAGAAATCAAGGCACTATTACCACACAAAGTATTTAAAGGAGATAATCCAACGACGACTTTATTGATTGATAGACTTACTCCTTATAATTTAGGCGCTCTTATTGCCGCATACGAGCATAAGATTTTCGTTCAAGGAGTTATATGGAATATTTTCAGTTATGATCAATGGGGAGTAGAATTGGGGAAGCAGTTGGCAAAGACAATTTTAGATGAATGGAACACTAAAAAAGAGGCATCTCACGACCCTTCAACGAAAGAATTATTATCTTACTACAAACAAAATAGTTAAACATCATGCAAAATATTCTCACTTCGGTACACTCTGTCCTAGCTTATATTGTTCTTATCGTCCTCATTTTGGCGTTTTTAAATGCAATTTCAGGTTGGCTTTCTAAGAGAGAAGAGTTTGAAATGAGTAAAGACTTAAGAATTAGTTTGTTTGCTCTTATTCTTTCGCACATTCAATTATTACTTGGTTTGATTGTGTATTTCATCTCATCAAATGGTCTTAATGCCATAACCTCTATTGGTATTGGAAATTTAAACTCAGCAGCCCGTCTTTTGGCCCTAGAACATCCTACTACTAATATTATCGCGATAGTCTTAATTACTATTGGATGGTCAAAACACAAGCGTAAAGAAACTGCCGAGGCTAAGTTTAAAACAATTTCGCTTTATTACGGTTTAGGACTTCTTTTAATATTGAGCAGGATTCCTTGGAGCCAATGGCTCGGTTAAATCCATGTATACAGGATAATGATCACTGTACCCATTCGTATATGAAGTTCCTGAAAAGGAACGTAAGGGGTAACCTTTATATGTTCCTATTTGCTGGGTCATAAAAGAGGGGTTAAAAACGCCTATTTTCTTCAACTGTAATTTTTTTGAAGTCAGAAAATTTGCGGTGAATAATATCTGATCAAAAAGATGCCAGCGGTCTTGGTGAGCGATGCTTCCTATTCCTTTCTTATATAATATTCGCATGGGATTGCGCAATGTATCTCCTTGTTTTTTCCCATTTTCAAGCACTTCTATCGAATAATTCACTGGGTCATCATTGAAATCTCCCATAACCATAATTTGATTAGTTTCATCTAAGGATAAGAGTGAATCAACTAGAGACCGACTTTTATAAGCAGCTTTGATTCGGAATGGATTAGACCTGCTTTGTCCACCACTTCGAGATGGCCAATGCACCACGATAATATGTAATAGATGGCCATTCATAAAACCACTCACAACAAGTTGATCTCTAGTAAATTTTGGTTCATTTTCACGATTACTTAAGTATAAATTATGGTATTCATAATGGAGTAAATTGTAAATGTTGGGACGATATAAAAGAGCTACGTCAATTCCTCTTTGATCTGGACTGTCTTGGTGAATTATGTTGTACTTCATTCCTAATTGAAGAAGTTTGTTTTGTAAATCGCTAAGAACTTGCGCATTCTCAACCTCGCATAAACCGATAACACTAGGCCAATTATTGTGTGGTAATGTCATAGCCTTAAATACATCTGCAATTTGATCGAGTTTAGAATGATACTTTTCTTTTGTCCATTTAAACTTTCCTTGAGGAGTTCTTTCGTCGTCTTTGGTCAAGGGGTCGTCATAAATATCAAAGAGGTTCTCACAATTGTAAAAAACAACTCTCGAATTTACTTGCCCAATCGTCCTTGTGCTCAGAATACTAATACACAAGAACACATATAATCTTTTTACCATTTTGCAATTGTAGTCAAGTTGAATGCAAGTGTATTGCGTTGTGTCCACATAGGTTTGCTCAAATTAATTGATTGATGAAAAAACTAATGTTTTCTGCTTTGATATCTTTTTACTTGAGTATTTCAGCTCAAGATTTTGCCAATACACTGTGGAACTCCTATTTGAATACCGAGGAATTGCCATTAGCCTTACAAAGCAGAATGCCTACGTTTTTGCGAACAGCTTCTTTTGATTGGAGTCATGTATGGTACAACACACGAAACTTAAATAAAAGAGAATCACAATTAATGTTCAATGGCTCTGAGATTAATAGATTGCTCGACGACACACATGATTGGAATATGTGGTCTGGTTTAAATGAAGTACTGCGTAACAATACACAAATAGAAGGAATAAAGCCATATGAATATGCAATAGGAAGACTTGGAAACATTCAAACTTTTATAACAAATCCATTTGAACTTCGTCAAGGTAACCGATTAACTCTAAGCAGTTCAAATAGATCATATCGTTATAGAATTCAGTATTATTTCAATAAAATTGCAACGAAAAATGCCTTCACTTTGGCCACAAGTCTAAGAGGGGCTAAAGAAGGGTATTACGAGGCTAGCCCTTATTTATCAAAAAGTATTTTTGCTGCATATACATGGCGAAAAAAATCACATCAATTTTATGTGGGATACAGCGGTGTTGAGACTCAAAGGGCTACAATGAATTTCATCACTAAAGAAGTATTTGATTTGTATGGACCTAGGTACAATCCCTACTGGGGAGTATTCAATAATTCAAATCGAAATACACGAATCAAACATCAAAGAAATAATTTAGCACAACTGAACTGGAGTTATCACAAAAGTAATTTCCAAATGAACTTTGGAGCTGATTTAATAAAAAGTATTCACGCTAAAAGTAGATTGTCACACCAAAAGGCATCAAATCCCTTACCCACATATTATAAATACTTGCCCAGTTATTCTTTGTCAAATTCAAATAGTTCATGGGTCGGATTGTTTAAAACGCATTTGATTCAAAAAGAAAACCCTCAGATCAATTGGGCAGATTTATTTCTAGCTAATTCCCAAGAAGAAGTGGGTTTTACCCCCTATACTTTCTTAGAAGATGTCGAAATAAGATTAGGTACTAATGTATTTTTTCATCTAAAAAAGAACTTTACTTCCAGTCTTAATTTTGACTTGTACGTGGCTCAACAGCGAGAAAATTATTCCCTTTTTGCTCGGGTAAAAGATTTATTGGGGTCTCCTTATTATGTGGATTTTGATTCATTTAGCCAAACACAAAACAATGTTTTAGACTCTTCTCCTAGGAAGCTGAATGAGCGTATTAATTACAATGTTGACCTCAACACTAAAGAAAGAGAAATCAACTTCATTGTTAGGAAAAAACACAATAATTTTAAAGCTTATACGGCATTAAGTTACAAGGTGAACTCATACCAAAGAGATGGAAAATTCCAAAACGGACGCTATCCAAATAACAGTTTAGGAGCAGACTTAGAAAAATCTTTTAATGCATATAATTTTAAAGTTGGGCTCGAATATCAAATTGAAGGGAAACATTATTTTGATTTGAACTACGCTTTGGGCGAGCGTATCAAGAGTCCTCAAGAACAATATTTGAATATACGTGAAAATGCTATTTTCTTAAATCTAAAAAATGAAAAAAGAAATGCCTTTGAATTTAAGTATAGTTTTCACTCCTCTAGCTTTAAGTTAAACTCAAATTTATATCATTATCATTTGACAGATCAAAATGAAAGAGATCGTTTTTATCTTGAACATGCAAATTTTGCAGATTTTACGCATCAAATTGTTCAAGGAATAAGCGTAAATACTAAGGGTCTTGATTTAGGGATGGATTTTCAGCTAGATACCACATGGAGTCTGTCTCTGGCCTGTGCATTTTTTAGAGGATATTATTTAAAAGCGGATTACCTTGATTTTTATTCAGACGATTTGATGCAATTCGAAAATCAAAATGATTTTCGAGGATTAGTGTTTGAACCTAATGCTATACGTAAAGCACCTTTACCTAATCATCCTTCTCGAGCATTGTCTGTGGGTTTAAATATGCGCACAAACAATTACCTGTTCGCGGCAGCGAGTTATAATTTCATTTCCAAATACCCAATAGATTTTGCCTGGTATCACCGTACTGAACAATTTTTTAGCGAGTTAAAGACAATGCTGGGTGAGCAATTGAATAGTCTACAGCCTAAATATATTCCTGAGAATAATTATTTGAATTTATTGTGTGGCAAATCTTGGAGAATTAAAGAAGGGTACCTCTTGCTTTTTTCGAGCATCTCAAATGTGTTGAATAGGATTCAACCGATTTCTGGTTTTGAAGGATCAAGGCTAGGGAATCCTACAGAATACCTTAAAGATCAAGTGCGGACTACGCCAATATTTGGTCCTAAATACTGGTATGCCATGGGAAGAAATTATTTTGTTAATCTTTCGTATCGTTTCTAATTAAATCTTTTATATATGAAGTTAAAATGTGTTTACGCCTTGTTAGGCGCGGGAATTTTATTGACTGGATGTTGGCATGATTATGTAGGTATAGTGCCAGATGAGGAATGCGAAGATGCTCTTGTTGAAACCCAGTCATGGAATGATCTTGTCAAGATTCTGGAGATATATCCAGAGGGTCAAATAATTCAAATTGAAGATGATATTTGGCTTGAGGGTGTAGTTATTAGTTCTGATAAGGAAGGTGCGAATTACCAGCAAATTCTCATTCAAAATATCGATAATGCCCCAAGGGGAATTTTATTGAAATCTGAGATGACTAATTCACACTTTTATTATCCATTTCAACAGCGTGTATTTTTAAATTTAAAGGGGTTAAGTTTTCAAATGAAGCAAGGAATGATTACAGCCGGTTTATATCATATTTTGTATGACAACCCAGTTTTGGCTAAAATACCGTCAGTTGTATTAAAAGAGCATTTGATTAGATCATGTGATTTATCAGAACCGATTGAACCTACTCCAATAAAATTGGAGACACTAAGTGAAACTCATAATTATACATTACAACGTTTTACGGCTTTGTCTTTTGCTTCCAATGAATTTGGCAAAATTTTAGGAGAGTTTAGAGAAGATTCTAAGCGTTTACTGCAGGACTGTAATGGCAATCAATTGAGACTTGTCTTGAGTGGCTATGAAGAATATTATGATTATCTGATTCCAGAATCACAGGTTCAAATCACAGGAATAATTTATGCTAAAAATGGGGAGTGGAATATTGAATTAAATTCTATAGAAGACTTAAAATTAACTGAAGATCTCTGTCCCGATAGAAACCTAACCAAAAGTGTTTTTATAAGTGAAATTGCAGATCCAGACAACAATATTAAAGCTCGATTTATTGAGTTGTATAATGCTGATGAAAATGATATTTTACTACAGGGATGGGAAATGCAGCGATATACAAATGCAGATACAACGGTAAGTAGTCGTTTTGACTTGAGTTCTTATACTATAAAATCAAATTCTACTTTTATTATAGCAGCAGATGCGCAACAGTTTGAACTCGTATATGGTATAATTCCCGATGCAGAGGCAAAGGGTTCAAGTGTAGCTAATTCGAATGGTGATGATAACTTAGTCCTTGTTAACTCTGATGGAAAAGTTATTGATATTTTTGGTCGAATAGGAGAAGATGGTAGTGGAACTGATCATGAATTTGAAGATGGAAGAGCCCAAAGAAAATCACATATTAAAGAAGGAACTGATATTTTTGATTTTGAGCAATGGGAGATTAGTAATGACAGTGGAGGAAATGGAACTGAATTAAAAATTAAAAATGCACCTGAAGATTTTACTCCAGGAATTAGAATAAATTAGTGAAATATGAAAATTGCTGCCATTCAAAATGAATTGCATTGGCATAATCCCCAAGCCAATTTTAAAAGTTTTGAGCATGAATTACAACATTTAGTTAATGATGTAGAATTAGTGGTATTACCTGAGATGTTTTCTACCGGGTTTACGATGAAGCCAGAACAGTTAGAACGCAATGTTGGATCCATTACATTGCAATGGATGCAGAGAATGGCAGCAAATTTTAAAATTACCCTGGTAGCAAGCACAGCCTTTTTTGACGGACAACTTTGGTCAAATAGAGCATTTGTTGTTCATGCAGACGGAAGCTATAATTACTACAATAAAAGACATGGTTTTAGCTTATCAAGTGAAGAAAAAGTCTATCAAAATGGTGAAAAGCGAATCCAAGAAAAAGCTAAGGATTTTATAGTATGCCCCATGATTTGCTATGATTTGCGTTTTCCGGTTTGGTCAAGAAATAAAAAGCCATTTTACGACCTCTTAATATATATGGCTAATTGGCCAATTTATCGAATCTCAGCCTGGAATGATTTGCTCAAGGCTAGAGCGATTGAGAATATGTGCTATGTAATCGGAGTTAATAGAATAGGGACTGATAAAAATGGATGGGAATACAATGGCTCTTCAGCGGTTTATGATCCATTGGGCACTCAACTCTCTTTTTTAAATCAAGACCAAATAAGTTGTACTGTTGATATAGACAAAACTTACCTCGATCAAATTAGGAGTGAATTAGGCTTTTTAAACGATGCCGATTCTTTTGAAATTAATTTCTAATAATAAAGGTTTGATCGATTTCCCAATTGGCACGAATTTCAATTGGATCTGGAAAGTATTTCACTTCTTCGGCTTGGGTTTTAAGCAACCAGTTGCCGCTATCAAAGCGTTTATTGTTATTACTATCATAAATAACCCTCACACCGTAGGATGCCGGTTCGAGTAAATCAAAAGTAAGAGGTTCTTTTTGATCTAGATTCACGGTGCTAACAACCTTGTCTTTACCATCTAATAACTCCACAATTATAGGATAAGTTGCTCCTTCAATGGATAATTGAAGTGTACCGTAATCTTCGAGTTGACCGTATCTGTACTTTTTTTCGATACTATCGTTTGAGCTTCCAAAAATATCTTCAACAGCTCCAGGTAGAAGGTTTAATTTAAATTCATCTGCAAAGTCTCGTTCATAGTAAACGTTTAACGCTCTTCGTGTTTGATCTAGTTCTAACTCAAACTCTACAGGGATACTATCAAATTTGAAGAGGTTGAAGAGAGTGCTGTCGATTCTAGCAATGGGTGTTGAGGTTTCAACAACTGCATGGTCTGTGGTTTTAAGCGCTCCATTGGGTTTTAGTGAAAGTGTGAGACTATCAAGGTCAACGGTGCTTTTCTTTCGAACGGTAAAGGTGTCAATTTGATCTAGTTTAGGTACACGAACAAGAAATTGTAAGGAATCAAATTCAGGCGGATGGATCCAAAATTGTAAACTGTCTTTGCTTTTAACTTTTTCTGTAAATGTTGTTATACTATCATTGAGTTTGGTCAATAATTCAATTTCTGGTATGATATGTTTGGGCCCTCTGTAAGGAAATAAGATGCGCTGTTGAGATACTTGAGCTGGAACTACTGCTGAATATGGAGTTGCTTCCTTAAATAGGTTGAGCAGAAACAAATCTTCAGTCGGTATAAAAATAGGCTCATCGAAAAAGGCGAACTTATCTAAACTTGGATCAAACAAATTGTTACTGTTTTCGTCTTTAATTGCTACGAGTTGGTATTGTCCCGGGCTGAGATAATTAAAATTGAAAACAGGTAAACTGTCTAGAGTATTAGTCAAATAAGTTGGAGGATTTTTGTAAACTAAAGAATCTGTATAGGAGCTGTCAATTTTGTAGAGCATAACACTCACATATTCATCTGCTTTTCTATTCACAGCATCTTTTACAACCCCTTTTAAACGCAAAGAATCGATATAATTTCCCGTAGAAATGACATATTGAAAGTTTACTAAGGCATTAGATTCATTGTTGTCAGCAATGCTTTGTCCGAAATTAAAACTATAGGTTGTATTTAATTTTAGGGTGTCCTCGATATCGATTTGAATGAATTTACTCGCTCCGCCTTGAGGACTTATGACGGGTTCATTTTCAAGAGGAGGCGAGATGATGAGCTGCTCTTTTAAATTCTTGAGTTTTATGTATTCATCAAAATAGATGCGTATTCGAGTAGCATCAAAATTTGTAGTTTCTATAGGAGGTTGAGCCTTCAAAAAAACTGGAGGGGCCTCGTCTTTTGGACCTCCAGTAGGCGAACCTCTTTTGGCGCATTGATTTAGGCTTAGGATAATGAAACAACCGACAAAAAATGATTGAATTTTTTTAAACATCAATAAGAATTCAAAGGGGAAAGTTACAACATTATCATATGAATTGATTCATTTTGGGCGTATAAGCAATAGCTGCAATTTTGATCGATTTTGGAGCGCCTTTTTTCAATTGCTGTACACAGGATAAAATTGTCGCTCCGGTGCTGATTACGTCGTCAATTAACAAAACTGACTTTGCTTTTATGATTTCTGGATTTTCTAGGTGATAACTCATTTTTTTGGATTCAAAGCGCGCATTTAAATTTTTCTTGGTTTGGGACAATTCAAATCGGGATTGTTTTAAAACATTAGTGCAGTAAAGTGCACCTAATATGTTTGCAAGTGACTTTCCGAATAAATCTAATTGATTGTACCCTCTTTTCTGCTTTTTTTTAGCGTGTAGAGGAACAGGAATAATTAAATCAATTTCGGGCCATTGATTCTTCGGATATATTTCTAACCAAAGTTGCGCAAAATACGAACCTATTTCAGGTTGATTTTTGTATTTTAAATGGTGAATAAAATGTAAGACAATTCCTTTAGGCTGACTGAAAAAAATCGCACAAACATGTATGCTTTTATCGACAAAGGGTACAGTTATTCCGTTTTTTGTACTCAAGGTGCTTTCGGTTAAAGGTAAATTCGACCGACAAGTCGAGCATAGTGGAGTATTTGTATCGAATAATATTGCATTACATCCAATGCAGCAGGGTGGAACAAAGACTTCTAGAATTAACTTTAATATTTTGGCTACTTCAAATAACACCTCAATTTTATAATGGAAACCTCTACAGATTCTCAAGTACGAAATAATATAATCATCGCCGTACTCCTTGTAGTCATCGTTGCTATTTTGGTATTATTCTACAATCTAAATCTTAACGCAAAGACTGAAATTGATTATTTAACTATTGAAAAGCAAAACTTGACAAAATCACTGACAGAAGCTAGACTCGATATCGATCGTTTCAAAAGTGAAAGTGAATTTGACAAGATGACCATTCAAAAACTAGAGAACCAAGTTGCACAATTACAGGATTCTGTTGCTAATTTAAACTTGACCGTTGCCAATTTAAAGCAGGCTAATCGTCGCCTTAAAGCGTTTGAACAAAGATATGATAGTCTGAGAAACGCGACTAAAAACTTAATAGACGACAGAGGGCGAAGATCCATTAAAAACAATCAGACTACTGCTGCGCCGGTAATCTCATCTCCTAAAAAAACAATACCAAAGAAAACAGACCCTGTCAATACAGTGTTAAATGATGCTAATTCAATCGAGTTTAGTGGAATACGCACAAAATCATATTTTTTGGCTTCAGGGCAACCCGTTGAGTCTACTCTGGCGGATCAGACCAAAATATTTCGAACTTGTATAGATGTTATTGCTAAACCTTCACAGACTAGAACTTTTACAAAGAACTTGACACTGCGTTTTATTCCTCCTGCGGGAGTTGTAGATAATGGAGGTGCTAAGCCTAGAATTATGGAACAGAAATTTATTGTGAGTTATGATGGGAGGGGCGGAAGTATATGTAAGGCTGTAAATGTATCCAATCAAACTATCGTACGAGGAACATATACAATTCAAGTTTGGGATAAAGATGTCGTTTTAACTCAAGGAGAGGTTGTTTTAAACTAATAGAAAATTCTATTTTTGCTTCCATCAAACAATCTGATCCATGAAGAACAAGGACGAGGTGTTTAAAAGAGTTATTTCTCACGCCAAAGAATACGGTTTCATCTTTCAATCCAGTGAAATTTACGACGGTTTATCTGCCGTTTATGATTACGCTCAAATGGGGGCATTACTCAAGAAAAACATCAGAGATTACTGGTGGCATGCCATGGTACGCCTCAATGATAACATTGTAGGTATTGACGCTGCAATATTCATGCATCCCACAACATGGAAAGCATCTGGTCACGTCGACGCCTTTAATGACCCTTTAATTGACAATAAAGATTCAAAAAAGAGATACCGGGCGGATGTATTAGTTGAGGACTATGTGGCTAATAAAATTGAAGCCAAAATCGACAAGGAAATTCAAAAGGCAGCCAAGCGTTTTGGAGCTGATTTTGATCAGGATCAATTTGAGCAGACTAATCCTAGAGTTATTGGTTACAAGGAAAAAGCAGCTACGATACTAAAGCGATTGGCAGGATCTTTAGAAGATGAAAACTTAAAAGATGTCAAAGCTCTTATTGAAGAATTAGAGATTGCTTGTCCCTTATCAGGATCAAAAAACTGGACAGATGTCAAACAATTTAATTTAATGTTTGGCACCAAATTAGGAGCTTCAGCCGAAACTGCGACAGATCTTTATTTAAGACCAGAAACTGCACAAGGTATTTTTGTAAATTTTCTCAACGTTCAAAAAACAGGTCGAATGAAAATTCCTTTTGGTATTGCTCAAACAGGAAAGGCATTTCGAAACGAAATTGTGGCTCGACAATTCATTTTTCGCATGCGAGAATTTGAGCAAATGGAAATGCAGTTTTTCATTAAACCAGGAACACAGCAAAAATGGTATGAACACTGGAAATCGCATCGACTAAAATGGCATTTAAGTTTAGGAATGGGCAAAGAAAATTATCGTTTTCACGACCATGAAAAATTAGCACATTACGCCGATGCAGCCGCGGATATTGAATTTAAATTTCCTTTTGGATTTAAGGAATTAGAAGGTATTCATTCAAGAACTGACTTTGATTTGTCTTCTCATGAAAACTATTCAGGCAAAAAATTACAATACTTTGACCCTGAAGAAAATACTTCATATGTTCCTTACGTCCTAGAGACTTCAATTGGATTGGATCGTATGTTTTTAGCAGTTTACTCTAATTCATTACAGGAGGAGGAGTTGGAAAAAGGTACGCGTACTGTTTTAAAACTTCCTTCTGTTTTGGCTCCGTATAAGGTCGCTGTTTTACCCTTATTGAAAAGAGATGGATTACCAGAAATTGCTAAATCTATTGTTGAGAATTTAAGATTTGATTACGATGTGGTTTACGATGAAAAAGATGCTGTTGGAAGACGTTATAGACGTCAAGATGCCATTGGAACTCCATTCTGTCTCACTGTTGATCACCAATCTTTAGAAGATCAAACTGTTACCATTCGTGAAAGAGATAGTATGAATCAAGAACGAGTTGCTATTTCATCCATCGGAGAAATGTTGCGCAAAGAAGTTTCGATGTCCGAGTGGCTAAAGCGCTTGTGATTCTGTTTTGCGTATACGTATAGAAAAGAAAAAATTTCTTGCATCTGCCGGATAGTAATGACGAGGAGCATTACCTCCAAAACCAACCGCATTGACGACAAAAGATGAAGCATATGCCGTGTTGGTTATGTTATTTATTCCTAAGGTAAATTCACTTTGATAATCTTTTGACCACTTTTTTAGATAGTTGAGTGTCATATCTAAGCGGTGAAATGAGGGTGAATACACGGTATTAGCATTGTTAATGATAATTGGATCTGTATACAGATGATTTAGATTATAGCTAAAATTATTACTTATATTTCCACTTAAACCTAGTGCCAATCTGTGTTTAGGTACTCCAGGGATAAATAGCCCTTCACGCTGTTCACCTTCGTCGTCAAAATCTTTGAATTTATGGCTTGACCATTGATATGAAAAATGCAAGTTTTCAAATAAGCCATCTGCCTGAATTTGATAAGACGAACTCAAATCTAGACCTGTTAACTGAGTCCTTCCTGCATTTACAAGGGTTTGAAGATCTTCAGTCAAACGCTTTTCAATAAAGAGATCTTTTACGTCAATCGTATAAAGTTCTGCACTCCAGTTTAAACGACCCTCAGCCGTAGAATGATAACTCAATTCATATTGAGTTCCAATTTCTGGCCTTAGTTCTGAATTAAATTCCTGTCCAGCAATTAGGCTTTCTTCTAAACTGGGGTTTGAATAACCCTGACTGATGTTAAGACTCAGATTTTTATAGTTGAGTTGAGCACTTGGGGCTAGTATTCCTTTATTGAGGCTCTCAATAGCTGCATCCGAATTTCGTTGATAATAGTACTGATTAAAGTTGAGGTTGGCTCCAAGTTGATAGGAAAATTGATTCCACTTTCCATAGTGAGTCAAAAAGTAATTGGAAGAAAGTCGCCTTTGTCGCTGTGCGTTCAACAGACTTCCTTGTACACTTTTTTGAGGGTCTACCTCTCGGTATAGATTTCGATATATTTTGTCGAAATAATTTTCTTTTCGATGTTCTATGCCAAAGATAAAACCTGATGTATCTTTTGAATAAGTTCCGGTAATGCGATAGCCTAGACTATAAGTTCTATCATCTAAAATATTGAAAGGTCTAGCCTCGTAATGATCTGCGTCGATATAATAAAGTGAGGGTTGAATTTGCCATCTATTTTTTTGCCATTTGTGATAGACTGCGAATAAGGCATAATTGTTTTGTTCAAAACCTTTTGCTGAATTCCATGTAAAAGCTGCTTTTGTAGGATTGTTTTCAAAATCATTTTGATTTAAAGAACTGGGAATTTGTGCGTTGTAATTGATTTGATTTAAAAAGAATCCCAATTTGTGATTATTACCGAGGTTATACACGTTTTCAAACCAAAAACCGTTGCGTCTAAAATTATTATTTTGACGATATCCTTTCCGGTCTAAATGGTGCAGACTAAGTCGAAATGCTTTTTTTTCATTTGAAAAATTATATTGGTAGTGTGTTTTAAAAAGTCCATAACTTCCCAATAAAGTGCTGAAATCTTGCTGGCTTCCATTGATTTTTTGGAGATCTGATTCTAATTCGAGTAATCCCCCAAGTGCTGCGCCATAGGCTGTTGCCTTAGGTCCTTTTACAACTCTAATTCGATCTGTATTTTCAAGATCAAAAGCTTCAACTGTGGACTCTCCCACACCATTTGTTACGGGTATGCCGTTGTAGTACATTTTAATTTTTGTGGTACTGTAGGGCGATCGAGCTCCAATTCCTCTTACACTAATACGATTTGTATTGAGCGCCCCTGATTGGAGTTGTATTCCAGGAATTCTATTTATTTCTTGAGCAAAAGAGATGGGATTTGACCTGGGGATTACTGTAGCAGCAGTAGTTAAACCCAATAATTCTTCTGATTGTATAGCAGCCTTAACCACTACTTCTTCAAGATTAATCTGTGAAATGCTGTCTTGCTGTTGAGCAAACACTAATGAAGGAAGAAGTAATAAGATTACTTTTTTCATAGTAAAGTTTTAGCAAATCTACTATTTTTATCCACCATGAAAATTATTTCCTACAATGTTAACGGTATCCGAGCAGCCATGAATAAAGGGCTTTTAGAATGGCTTCAGCAAGTTGATGCAGATGTCGTGTGTTTACAAGAAACCAAGGCCCAAAAGGAACAGGTTGACCTTGATGCTATTTCTCAAATTGGATATACCCACCAATATTGGTTTTCCGCTGAAAAGAAAGGATATTCAGGAGTAGCTATTTGGAGTAAACAAGCAGCTGATACTATTGAAGAAGGAATAGGTATACCGCACATTGACAGCGAAGGAAGAAACATTAGAGCAGACTTTGGTTCTGTTTCTGTAATGAGTATGTACCTTCCTTCTGGTACTAATATCGACAGATTGGATTACAAGTTCGCCTATATGGATGACATTCTGGTTTATTTGAATGGACTTCAAAATAAACATCCTGAACTACTAGTTTGTGGTGATTATAATATTTGTCACAAAGCTATAGACATCCATGATCCTGTGCGAAACAAAAAGGTATCGGGTTTTCTTCCTGAGGAACGCGCATGGTTGGATGATTTTGTAGCTGCGGGATTTGTAGATACCTTTCGAATGTTTAACACTGAGGCCGATCAGTATACTTGGTGGAGTTATCGCGCAAATTCTAGAGCAAAAAACAAGGGGTGGCGCTTAGATTATGGAATGGCAACAGCAGCCCTTTCTTCAAAGGTTAAGAGATCTGTCATTTTAAATCAAGCTGTGCACTCAGATCATTGTCCAATATTAATCGAATTAAAAAAATGATTTACACCAACTTATCTACCACAGATCTAAAAGTCAGTAAAATCTGTCTAGGAACTATGACTTGGGGACGTCAAAACATACAAGAAGAAGGTTTTGAGCAAATGAATTACGCCTTAGAACAAGGAGTTAATTTTTGGGATACTGCCGAATTATATCCTGTGCCAGCAACTGCAGAACGCTATGCACATACAGAAATTATAATTGGAAATTGGCTAAAACAAACCAAGAGAAGGTCAGAAGTAGTCTTGGCTTCAAAAATAGCAGGAAAGTCTGCATTTACTTCTCACATAAGAACCACAGGTTTTCAATCTCAATCTTTAATTGAGGCGGTGGATAACAGTTTAACCAGACTTCAGACCGATTATATCGATTTGTATCAATTACACTGGCCTGAGCGTGTGACTAACTTTTTCGGCAAGCGAGACTATCCCATCGGAGAGACTTGCGAGTGGGAAGACAATATCGCTGAAGTATTAGGGACTTTAGAAAAAATTATGGCCTCTGGCAAGGTTAAATATATTGGTCTTTCCAATGAGACTCCTTGGGGTTTAATGCGTTTCTTAGAAGAGCATACGACAAACTTAAAACTTCCAAGAGTGGTAAGTGTTCAAAATCCCTATTCACTGTTAAATAGACTTTATGAGGTAGGAATGGCAGAAATGTCAATGCGATCTGAAGCAGGTTTGTTAGCCTATTCTCCTTTGGGATTCGGGGTACTTTCAGGAAAGTATTTAGGAGGTAAAAAACCTGAAAATGCGAGAGTGACATTGTTTCCGAATTTCAGCAGATATAGTGGAGATAATTCGATTAGAGCAACTCAAATGTATAAAGAGGTAGCCGACGCGCATGGTTTGAGCTTGACTCAATTATCTTTAGCCTTTGTAAACTCTAGACCATTTGTGACAAGTAATATCATTGGAGCAACTAGTATAGCTCAATTAAAAGAGAACATAGAGAGTGTTAATGTTCAATGGAATCAAGAACTTGAAGAAGCGATTAACGCGATTCACGGGCAAATTCCAAACCCAGCCCCTTAATCGGTTTGATTCGTTTTAAAACAAGCCCGCACTAAATCTTCAACCTTTGAAAACTTGAGAATTTCAATTTTTGGATTTTTGATGCTTATGGTGGCAAATTCGGAAATGTAAATTTTCGAAAAGCCTAATTTTTCAGCCTCAGAAATTCTTTCATTGATACGCTGTACGGGACGAATTTCTCCTGCCAGACCAACCTCTGCTGCAAAGCAACTTTTGGTCGAAATAGAAAGGTCAATACTTGACGAGAGTACGGCCATTACTACGGCTAAATCGATTGCAGGATCGTCGACCTGAATACCCCCGGTTATATTTAAAAAAACATCTTTTGCGCCTAATTTGAATCCGGCTTTCTTTTCGAGTACAGCCAATAGCATATTTAGCCGTTTGGCATTAAAGCCTGTTGTTGATCTTTGAGGAGTACCGTAAACTGCAGAACTAACTAATGCCTGTATTTCAATCATTAAGGGACGTTGCCCTTCAACGGTAGCTGAAATTGCTATTCCACTAAGCGGATGTTCATGATTTGAGAGTAGTAATTCAGAAGGGTTGTTTACTTCTTTTAGACCATTGGATTGCATTTCGTAAATACCCAACTCTGAGGTGTTCCCAAACCTATTTTTCAAGCCTCTTAAAATGCGGTATACATAATTGCGATCACCTTCAAATTGTAATACTGTATCGACCATATGTTCGAGTAATTTTGGACCTGCAAGTTGCCCTTCTTTAGTGATATGACCTACTAAAATCATTGGGGTATGGGTCTGTTTGGCATATTGAATCAATTCTGCTGCGCATTCTCGAATTTGAGATACCGTCCCTGCAGCGGAGTCTAATCGATTTGAATGAAGGGTTTGTATGGAATCGACAATGACTAAGTCTGGTTGTAAATCTTCGAGTTGTTGACCTATTTTCTGGGTATTGGTTTCGGTCAAAATGTAACAATCTGCCTTTTGATTGTCAATGCGCTCTGCACGCATTTTAATTTGTCTACCGCTTTCTTCTCCTGAGGTATAGAGAACTTTTAAAGGAGAACTCAGCGCAATTTGTAATAATAGCGTGCTTTTACCTACACCTGGCTCACCTCCGAGCAAAATAACAGAACCCGGAACCAATCCTCCACCTAGAACTCGATTAAATTCTTTATTGGTGGTATCGATCCGAGTTTCGTTTTGAACGTCAATTTCTTGAATTCGTTTTGCTTTAGTTTGTCTAGTTTCCTGTTGAGAAGAGGTAATATCCTTGACTGAAGCAGTGCTAATCACTTCTTCTGCAATGGTATTCCAGGCCTTGCAACTATAACATTGACCAGTCCATTTTGAACTTTGAGCACCACAATTTTGACAGTAATATGTGGTTTTAGTCTTTGCCATTTTTAGGGTTATTGTCTTTTACAAAAGGTATGAATAAAAAAGATAGTACCCCGAGAATTACAACCAAAAGAGTCTGGGCAATCCACATTATCCAACCATAAGCATCCCCCTGAATTTTTGATATTTCAAAAAGGGCGAGTGAGCTACTAATAGCGATAGGATATAGGCCAATTCCACCATTGGTTGTTGTCATAGCAAAAGTGCCTGCAATAAATCCGACTAATATTTCATTGAAATGAATTTCTCTTAAGTCAACAATGGCGTATTGAATTACCCAAAACATAGCAATGTAACAGACCCAAATAAAAATCGTATGTCCTATGAAGTGCCATTTCTTTTTCATGTGCAATACACTGTTGACACCTTCTTGTAGACCTTTTAGAAAATTGGTGAACTTCAGGGCTAGGGGACGAGAAGATTTTTGCAATAATTTTATAGTTATTGCAAGTCCAACAAGTCCTATGGACCCTAAGCCCAAAAATATTCCAACACTTTTTCCTCCGTTGCTTATCAATTCAAAAAGTTGATTGGATTGCACTAAAAAGGTTAGTATGAGTACAATAAGCAACATCAGCAAATCGATAATTCTTTCAGTTACAATAGTTCCAAATCCTTTCTCAAAGGGAACTTTGTTGTAAGTGTTTAAAGCGGTTGCTCTAAAGAGCTCTCCAGATCTAGGAATGCCTAAATTGGCAAAGTACGAAAGCATGACGAGCATAAAACCTTTAAGGAGCGAAACACGATAGCCTATAGGTTCTAAAAGATAATTCCATCTCCACGCTCTAGAGAGATGACTCGCTAATCCTAGTATTATTGAGGCTGTCACCCATGAGAAGTTAGCGTCTTTTATATTTTGCCAAATAAGACGTCTTTCCTCTTCAGTAGTGCTGTTGTATGAATAATACACCAGACCTAAACCCAATGTAATGGGTAGGATTATTTTTATCCATTTAGCCAGTGAACTCCATTTCATTTATTCTAATAAGTTAGTCGCTTCATTTGGAAAAACAATAGCAGGTTGAAAAGTTTTGGCCGCTTCAATAGGCATACTTGCATAACAGATAAGTATAAGAACGTCACCTACGGCTACTTTTCGGGCAGCCGCACCATTTAGGGTGATTTCTCCGCTTTTTCTGGGGCCAGGAATGGCATAAGTTTCAAGCCTCTCGCCATTATTGTTGTTAACGATTTGCACCTTTTCACCTCTGATTATATTGGCGGCGTCCATTAAGTCTTCATCAATAGTTATGCTGCCGATATAGTTTAAATCTGCATTGGTAACTTTGACGCGGTGTATTTTTGATTTTACAACTTCAATATTCATAATTTCTTGTAATCAACTGAAGATTTAGTTTAGTTGTATGTTGTCTATGAGTCTTACGCCTTCTACTTTTACGGCAATAAAAGCTCTGTATTTTAATTTTTTCTGATTCTTTTTTGCAGGTGTTAGGGTTAATTCATCTGCAATTTCAAAGTATTCTAATTCGATGAAATCTCTATGCATAGAGATTTTCTTCTCCACATAAAGCTTGAGATTTTCCATAGAATTAGTCGAAAATTTAAGCTTTACTTGTTTGAGTATTTCGTAAATCAAACCAGATTTTTCCATCGAAGTTTCTGAGAGTTTCTGGTTTCTAGAACTCAGGGCCAATCCATTGTATTCTCGTTCAGTGGGACAAGGCACAATAGTTGTTCTCCACCTGTATTTTTGGTTGAGATGCTGTATAATTTTAAGTTGTTGATAGTCTTTCTCTCCAAAGAAAGCAAACTTTGGTTGTACCGCATATATTAATCTTTCGACCACATTTGCGACTCCTTTAAAGTGCCCAAGTCTATTTGCCCCTTCCATTATTTTGTCTAATCCCATAAAATCAAAATCATTCAAGGAAAGGTCTCTGCCATAGATATCTTCATTTGTGGGAATATATACTATGATGTCTTCACTGATTTGTCTGAGCATTAGCATATCGCTTTCAACCCTTCTTGGGTAGCTTTCTAAATCTTTGGAATCGTTGAATTGAGTTGGGTTGACATAGATGCTGACCACGCAGACATCTGTTTTGTAAAGAGCTCTTTTGACCAATGAGAGATGGCCTTTGTGCAGGGCTCCCATTGTTGGAACAAAGCCTATTTTCTTTTTCTTTTTACGAAGCGGATTGAGGTAGGTTTGTAAATCATTTTTAGCCGAAAAGCTCTTCATTGTTCATCGAATTGGAAGGCAAAAATACCACAATAGGTATATACCACAATAATTTCGTATTTTTGCAAACACAATTTTTACTTCAAAAACTCACTCTATGAATGGAAAAAGGATTTTGTTTGTTTCCTCTGAACTAGTTCCTTACCTCCCAGAGAATCAAGTTTCTTTAATGTCGTATGAATCTCCTAGAGTCGTAAATGGCAATGGAGGTCAAATACGAATTTTTATGCCGCGTTACGGCAATATCAATGAAAGAAGACATCAATTACACGAAGTGATTCGTCTTTCAGGTATGAATTTGGTGATCAATGATATGGATATGCCGTTGATAATTAAAGTAGCTTCAATACCTAAAGAACGTATTCAAGTCTATTTTATTGACAACGAGGAATATTTTAAAAGAAAGGCTACATTTTTTGATGTTGAGGGAAAATTATTTGAGGATAATGATGAACGAGCGATTTTCTTTGCCAAAGGTGTTGTTGAAACGGTGAAGAAGCTAAACTGGGCGCCTGACGTTATACATGTGCACGGCTGGATGGCCTCTTTACTTCCATTGTACTTGAGAACCTATTACAAAGACGAGCCTATCTTTGCTGATGCTAAAATCGTCACTTCATTGTATGAGCAAGGTTTTGAAGGGAGTCTCAGTACTGAGATGAAGTCAAAAATTGCTTTTGATGGTGTTGAGACCGACGTTTTAGAAGGACTTTCAACTCCAAATTTTAATAATCTGTTAAAGACTGCGATAGATTATTCAGATGGCATTATATTCGCAAGCGAAAATGTCTCTGAGGAACTTGAAGCCTATGGCAAAAACAAAGGAATTCCAACCTTAGATTTCTGCCCAATTCAAGAAACAGAAGAGGCCTATCTTAATTTTTATAATAACCAAGTTTTATAGCAGACAAAGTTTTAATAAGTATGCTTTTTAGACCTAACAAGTACATCCTATTGGCGGTGTGCGTGACTCTTTTCGCCTCTTCTTGTGTAGAAGACGACTTTATTATCGGTAACGGTGTCATTTCAGGAGAGCCTTTTAGCACCTCCAAGCAGGAATTCCCTGTCACTATAAAACACATTGACGTTTCTTCTGTTCAAACAAATAAATTACCCTTGTATCAGTTAGGAAACTACAATGACCCAATATATGGCAAGACAAGTGCGAGAATAATCAGTCAGTTTAGATTACCTTCCAACAATCCAACTTTTGGAATATTGAGGCAAGAACTCGAAGATTTGGATGATCAAGGAGGTGTGCAAGACACTTTAAATGAACAAGAAAGAGTAAATGCAGCGTACTTATATATTCCTTACCAACAGGTTCCGGCAACCAATAGAGATTCTGATAGTGATGGTGTTCCGGATATTTACGATGAAGATCCTAACTCGAACGAGAGTGATAGCGATGGTGATGGTTTAACAGATAACGAAGAAAGATTATTGGGTACAAACCCCCTAGATTCTGATACAGACGGCGACGGTGTTTTAGATGACGAAGACGAAGAAACAGCTCCTAATAATTATCCTCTGACATTTGACTTGGACAGTATTTACGGAAATCCAGATATTCCTTTTCGTCTTAAGGTGGAGAGCTCTACTTATTTTTTAAGAGATTTAGACCCTAATGAAAATTTTGAGCAAACTCAGCGATATTATTCAGATCAAGATTTTTCAGAATTTATCGGTTCTACTGTTCTTTTTGAAGGAGAGGTAGAGATTGACAATAAACAATTCATCTTTTATCAAGAAGATAATCCAGATACTGAAGATATCGACGAATCCATACTATTAGACACACAAAAGACTTTAAATCCAGGAATTCGAGTTGCCTTGGACACAAACTTTTTTCAAGAAAACATTATCGATAAGGAAGGTTCTTCTGAGTTTATTAGCCAGGCGAATTTTCAATCTTTTTTAAGAGGCTTACAGATGTCTATAGACAGTAGTGATGAAATGATGCTGTTGTTAGACTTAACAGATGCTGTTATTTTAATTGAATACGATTACTTACGTAACAACAACAATGACACTTTAGATGATACTTCCGATGACGAATTAGAACGAGAAGATCAGACTTTTAGATTGAACTTGATTACTGGCGGAGGTTTTGCTCCTATTGTTGGTAACGCAATTAACACTTGGCAAACTGACTCCTACAACAGTATAATACAGGAGAGAATTGACAACGAGAACGACCAAAGTAGAATTTACTTAAAAGGAGGTTCAGGAGTTTTAGCTGAGATTAATTTATTTGGAGAAGGTGAAGCAGGTGAGAATGTAATCCAAGAAATCCGCGCAAATAATTGGATTATTAACGAGGCAAACCTTACTTTTTATGTAGACCGTGAGGAGCTAGATATTGCAGGAAGTATATATGAACCCACTCGATTGTATTTGCACAATCGTGAAAATATGCGTCCGCTGTACAAACCAACGACAGAATCTTCTGTCGCAGAAACGCCTTTAGGTTTTTATCTAAATTATGATGCTCGTCTTCAAAAAGAGGGTGATAAAGGGATAAAATATACCGCTCGAATTACCGAGTGGGTGAATGATATTATCGTCAGAGATTCTGTTAATGCGCCTATTCGGGTTGCGGTATCTGCAAATATCGGTATAACAAATTACCTAGAGGCGATCGAGCAAAACACAGAAATGGTCAACCACCCCTTAATGACCTCTATTACTCCAATAGGAACTGTAATTTATGGACCACTTCCAGAGCAGGACCAATTCGATAAGCGTTTAAAGCTAGATATATATTATACAGAAACTGATCTTTAAATTTTACGAATTTTTATTACCTCAGTTTATTTGAAAGCTTGTAATTGAGAGTATCTTTGCTGTGTTCTAAATTATTAACACCTTAACAATTGTATTATGTGTGGCATTGTAGGTTATATAGGAAATCGAGAAGCTTATTCAATTATTATTAAAGGTCTTCAACGGCTTGAATACAGAGGTTATGATTCAGCCGGCATAATGCTTTCTGGTTCGGAATCTTTAAATATTTGCAAGACCAAGGGTAAAGTAGAAGACCTAAAGCACAAAGCTCAAAACGAGATGGACACTAACGGACAGTTAGGTATTGGTCACACTCGATGGGCAACTCATGGAGAGCCAAGTGACTCCAATTCACACCCTCATGTTTCAAATAGTGGAGATTTGGTTATTATTCACAATGGTATCATTGAAAATTATTCTGCCATAAAACAAGCGCTGCAAGAAAGAGGATATCATTTTCAATCAGATACAGACACTGAAGTTCTGGTTAACCTTATTGAAGAAATCAAATCTTCGCAGCAGGTTAAGTTAGGAAAAGCAGTGCAATTAGCCTTAAACGAGGTAGTTGGAGCCTACGCCATTGCAGTTTATGATCAAAATAATCCTGAAGAAATTGTTGTGGCCAAATTAGGATCTCCCTTAGCGATAGGAATTGGAGATCAAGAATATTTTCTGGCTTCAGATGCGAGCCCATTTATTGAATATACATCTAATGCGGTGTATTTAGAAGACGGAGAAATCGCAATTCTTCGTCGTGGTAAAGAAATTAAAATGCGTAAGATTGTGGATGATTCCATCACCTATCCAAACATTTTTGAACTAAAACTGAGCCTTGAAGAAATTGAAAAGGGAGGTTATGATTACTTCATGCTCAAGGAAATATACGAGCAACCTAGAGCTATAAATGACACCTATAGAGGACGATTATTGGCCGATCAAGGCGTAATCAAAATGGCTGGAATTGATGAGCACTTAGAAAAGTTTTTAAATGCAAATCGCATTGTCATTGTGGCTTGTGGTACATCTTGGCATGCGGGATTGGTCGCTGAGTACATTTTTGAGAACACCGCTAGAATTCCAGTCGAAGTTGAATACGCTTCTGAATTTAGATACCGAAACCCAGTAATAGGCACAAACGATATTATTATTGCGATTTCACAATCCGGAGAAACGGCAGATACTCTGGCGGCTATAAAACTAGCCAAAGAAAAAGGAGCTTTTGTCTTTGGTGTATGTAATGTGGTCGGTTCTTCTATTGCTCGTGAAACCCATGCTGGTGCCTATACTCATGCTGGACCAGAAATAGGGGTAGCATCCACGAAAGCTTTCACCACACAAATTACAGTCTTATCTCTTTTAGCCTTAAAGTTGGCACAAGAAAATGGGGCCTTATCTAAAACCGAACTTCACGAATACCTTGCAGCTATAGAGGCTATTCCTCAAAAAATCGAAAGCGTTTTAGCTCAAAATAGCGAAATTGAGTCTATTGCTTTTGAATATAAAGATGCCTCAAATTGTCTTTATTTGGGTAGGGGATACAACTTTCCAGTCGCTCTTGAAGGGGCGCTGAAGCTCAAAGAAATCTCATACATACATGCAGAAGGATATCCTGCAGCAGAAATGAAACACGGCCCAATTGCACTTATTGATGAGCAAATGCCAGTGATTGTTATTGCCACTAAGAAGGGACATTACGAAAAAGTCGTGAGCAATATTCAAGAAATAAAATCGAGAAAAGGTAAAATTATTGCCGTTGTCACTGAGGGAGATGAAGAGGTTAAAAGTCTAGCCGATCATTGTATTGAAATTCCAGATACTCAAGAGTTTTTAACACCATTATTGACTACGATTCCATTGCAATTGCTCTCATATCATATTGCTCTTATGAGAGGGTGTAACGTTGATCAGCCAAGAAACTTGGCGAAGTCGGTTACAGTAGAGTAGTATTAAGGAACCGTTCATCTTACCCCTACTCATTCAATGTAAATTTTACAATGTCAGTAACTACCACTAAATTGTGGGAGTCAAATTATAGTGAATATCTAACTACATTATTATCAAATACTTAGGTTGATTTCTGAACCTTCTTTTTTTAAATAAATTGTACATTAGAAGTACAAAAAACACGATAACACAGGTGTAAGTTATTATATCCATTATTACGTGTTCAATCAAACCTTCAAGAAAGTAACCGTTTATAATTACTATAAACATACATATGGACATGATCTTTCCAGTCCCTTTTGGTTCACTCCCAAGTCCTAATAATTCCCAGTATTTCATAATTTATTATTTTCCATTTTAAAAAACTTTACTGTTGTTCCGTTAAATTTACTATCATGACATTTATATCTTAAAATCTTCGTATTTCCTTATTTGGTCTAGTCATTAAAGGATATATTTTCTTTTTTCATTTTTTTTATCAAAGAATCGACTGTCGTTCTATTTTTTTTGCCTTGCTAAAAACTCGTGAATGCGATCAAGGGCTTCTATCAATAATTCTTCAGATGTAGCAAAACTCAGTCTAATATGACCTTCTGCAGCCGAACCAAACCACTTAGGAAGACCTGGAACAATTGCTACTTTGGCTGTTTTAAGTAAATTTTCATGCAGTTCTGTTGCGGTATAAGGAGTTTGAGTTATATCAGGAAATAATACGTAGCAACCCTCGGGACTTTTACAACTAACCCCAGGCATTTCATTGAGCCTTTGGACCGCAAGATTTCTCATCCTATGCAAATGGGTAACGAAAGAAGACAACCAGAGTTGAGCGTCATTTAAGGCTGCTGTTGCGGCAATTTGTCCCAAAACATTCACTCCGTGAACAGTTGATTGATGTAATGAAGATTCAAATATTTGATCATAAATCATTTTGTTTGGACACAAGACACTCCCTATTCGTAAACCTGCGAGTCCATAGGATTTACTGTACCCTGTAACTGTAATAGTCTGATTAAATACAGGTCCAATGCTTGCAAAGGCGTTGAATGTATTTGGACTAAAAATGATGTCGCTCCAAATTTCATCTGATAGTACAATTATATCTTTATGCTTGGCTACTACTTTTGCTAGAGTTAATAATTCTTCATCTGTAAAGACTTTGCCCGTTGGGTTAAGAGGGTTACACAGACAAATCATTTTTGTTTTAGAATTGATCAGTGAAGACAATTTATGGAAATCAAAGGCTTCGTCTTTTTGAGGGGTGTGGTACGCAATTGTTTTTGCGCCAACTTTTTCTGCCGAATATTTGAACAAAAAATCTACGGGATCAAAAATAATTACCTCATCTCCTGGTTTTAACAGTGTTTTACAACAGAGGTAGATGCCAAATGCTGCACTATCAACAGGTAGAATACAATTTGAATCGTAGGCTACCTTGTTTTTCATTTTATAATCTTTTGCTATCGCATCTCTAAACTGAGGAAGACCTTCAGCAGGACCATAACTTAAATATCCCCCATCTATGTAGTCTTTGAGTGCTTTTTGAATTGGTGGTGCAACTGGAAAATCAGGATCTGCTGCCGTTAGCGGAATAACTCCCTTTGGAAGTGTTGCCCAACGCAGGTTATAAGCGCGAGTGGATAGTATGTCTATATCTACATGATTTGAGTTGAACATCATTCAAAAATTAGTTCAAAAATAGTATATTGATACTTTCTACAGATTTTTATAAAAATTATGAAATCTGATTAATTTAGAATCAATTCTTTTTTGTTGAATCTAATCTGAATTTTCTCACTTGAATAATTTGATTTATGAATTTTGTTTAGCATTGAATTTTTCTCAACACAATCGATATTTATCTTTCGCATAATGAGTGAATTGCGTAAATAATTTCAGAAAATCGAAAATACTTGTCGGGACATCGTTTTATCTTTTGTGACAAAGGATTTTTTATATTTTTACGTTCCCCTAACTTCTAAAATGTAACATAGCATTAATTTGTAATTCTATGCAGTACGAAAAGTATACATATAAGGGGTTGATAATTGCCTTAGTTATCATTTTTTTGTGGTCAGTGTCCTTATACTTGTTTATGAGTATTGAAATTGTTTGGACAAACCCTTTAATGTATTTGTTTGTGGCAATTCAAACCCATTTGTATACAGGCTTGTTTATTACAACGCATGATTCTATTCATGGAGTGGTTGCCCCGAGTCATCCTAAAATAAATCGATTAATAGGTGTTCTAACTGCTACACTTTTTTTATTTAATCCTTATCAGGTCTTAGAAAAAAAGCATCATGAACATCATAAGCATGTAAATACTGATGATGATCCCGATGTGCATCAAGGACCTTTTTTTGTATGGTTATTCAAGTTTATGATGCAATACATTAAATGGTATCAATTATTAGCGGCATCGATAACGTATAACTTACTCAAACCGTATTTTCCCGCTGAAAATTTAATACTCTTTTGGATGTTGCCTTCTTTTCTGAGTACTCTACAACTTTTTGTTTTTGGCACTTATTTGCCGCATCGCGGTGATCACCACCACACAACGCAGTCAAGAAGTCAAAATAAAAATCATTTGGTGGCTTTCTTCAGTTGTTATTTTTTTGGATACCATCATGAACATCACGCATTTCCATATTTGCCGTGGTGGATGTTACCTCAGGCTAAGGAGATTGTAATCTCTAAAACGCAGTCTTCATAAACCTTTGCCGGATTCATAAAGATTTATATTTTTTTTTACGTTTTTGATTATATTTTTCAGTCTTGATGAAAAAGTCTATTTTTACTTTCACTAATTGACTAAAATTAAGTACGCGATGATGAAACATTTTTTTACTTTATTAATTATTATGTCCAGTAGTTTGGCAATGGCCCAAACAACTGTTCAAGGAACTGTCGTTGACACAGATGGTCAACCCATCCCAAATGCCAACGTTGTAATGGTGGGGAAAGCTGAGGGAGCAGTTGCTGATTTTGATGGAAAATTCAGTTTTTCAACAAGCTTGAATGCTCCATTTACTCTGAAAGCAAGCAGTTTAGGTTATTCTGCTGCAACAGTTACGGTAAACAACGGAGGTGGTATTACCATTGTAATGTCAGAAAATACGACATCTTTAGATGAGATTGTAATTTCTGCTTCTAGAACACCTGAACGTATTTTTGAATCACCAGTATCGGTAGAGCGTTTTGGACTCAAACAAATTCAAAATGCTTCTTCAGAATCTTTTTATAGTTCCTTACAGAACTTAAAAGGAGTGGACATTAACACGAATTCGTTGACATTTCAATCGATTAACACAAGAGGTTTTTCAACTTTTGCTAACACTAGATTCCTACAACTTGTAGATGGTATGGATAATACTGCTCCTGGTTTGAATTTCGTATTAGGTAACCTTGTGGGGATGTCTGAACTAGATGTTGAAAGTGTAGAAATTCTTCCGGGTGCATCTTCAGCTCTATATGGAGCAGGCGCTTTCAATGGTATCTTATTTATGAGATCTAAGAGTCCTTTTACTTCTGAAGGAGTAAGTGCTTATGTAAAGCGCGGTATTACTACTCAAGAAGCTGCCGGAACAAATGATTACTACGATTGGGGAGTACGTTTTGCTAAGAAGTTCAGCGATAAACTTGCGATTAAAGCCAACATCTCTGTTTTAAAAGGTGAAGACTGGCATGCAACTAGCACTCAAGATGTATCAAGAGGAGCTAATGCAGGTTCAAATCGAGCTAATAACCTCGCTTATGACGGATTAAACGTTTATGGAGACGAGGTTGCTACTTCTTTAGATTTTGACTTAATTGCTCAAGGAGTTGGTATTCCAATTCCAGCTGGGACTTTAGGAGCTGCTACTGTTTCTAGAACAGGTTACGATGAAAGAGACTTAGCTGATTACAATGCTGAATCTGTAAAAAGAGACATTGCTGTACACTACAAACCTTTCGGAGACGATTTAGAGTTAATCTATAACTACAGAAAAGGAACAGGTACAACTATTTATCAAGGTGCTAACCGTTATGCAGTATCTGGTTTCGCAATGACACAGCAGAAGTTTGAAATCAAAAATGACAACTTCTTTGTGAGAGCTTATATTACAGCTGAAGACTCTGGAGACGCTTACGATACTCGTTTTGCAGGAATCAACATCAACAGAAGATGGAAGAGTGATACAGACTGGTTTACACAATACGCACAAACATTTATTGGAGCGAGTTTACAAGGTTTACTTTCTGGAGGATTATTACCTAATGTTCCAGCGGCTCAAGCACATGCTTTAGCTAGACAAGTTGCAGATACAGGAAGATTAATTCCTGGAACTGAAGCTTTTGGGCAAGCATTTAATGCCGTAAAGCAAGACGGAAACTTCAATTCAGGTGCTCGCTTTATTGATAATACTAAGTTTAGACATGTAAATGGTAACTACAATTTAGCACACCTAATTAATGATTGGGCTGACATCCAAGTAGGTGGTTCTTATCGTCAATACGAATTGAACTCTAATGGTACTATTTTTACCGATAGTGACGGACCAATCAAGTACAACGAGTACGGTGCATACGTTCAGTTGCAAAAGTCAATGGCAGACAATCGTTTGAAATTAACAACTTCTGCGCGATACGATAAGAATGAATTCTTTGATGGTTTTGTTTCGCCTAGATTCTCATTGGCATATACTGCTGGAGAAAATCGTAACCACAACCTAAGAGTATCTGCTCAAACAGGTTTTAGAAACCCAACAACACAAGACTTATTTATTGGTTTAGACGTAGGTCAAGCAATCTTAGTGGGAGGTGCACCTGACAACCTAGATCGAGATATTAGAACGTTTAGCACTTCTGCTGGAGCTCAAGCGCTTGGTTTACCTTCTCAAGTACAGGTTTCTGGTCGTGCGGCTTACGAAAACTCATTTTCTCTTAGCTCTGTTTTAGCTGGTGCTCCACAAAAAGTAGACACTGAACTAATTCAGCCTGAAGAAATTGAGGCTATCGAAGTAGGATATAGAGGAAGTTTTGGAGCAATATCTCTAGATATTAGCGCATACTGGAATAGCTATTCTAATTTTGTAGCTGGACAAAATAAAATTGTGCCATTATACGGTAGAGCGTTCTCTGGAGCTCCTTCTTCACAAGAAGAACTTTTAGCTGGTGCAGCACTTCAAAATGGAGATTACAAAGTTTACCAAGCTTATTCAAATACAGATTTACCAGTTAAATCTTATGGAGTTGTTGCAGGTTTAGATGCTCGTTTAGGAGGATTCGATCTTGGATTTAGCTATACCTTTAATGAACTTGATTTTGACGAAGTAGGTAACGATTTCCGTGTAGGATTTAACACTGCACGTAATCGCATCAAAATGTCTTTAGGTCATGATGAGATTGTAAAAAATGTAGGATTCCAATTAAATTATCGTCAATCAGATGCTTACTCGTGGCAAGCTTCTTTTGCTGATGGAGAAATTCCTGCATACAGTGTTTTAGACGCATCCGTAAGATATAATTTACCTGCGATCAACTCTTCTTTCAAAATCGGTGGATCAAATGTTATGGGTGAAGAATACATCAATGCAATTGGTTCTGGTTCAATCGGATCAATCTATTACGCATCATTTAACATCAATTTCTAATTGAGTATATTATAAAATATAAAGGCGTCCTTAGGGACGCCTTTTTTGTTTGATAAATGTTTTTTTTCAATCGCAAACATTAGTTTATATTTGCAGCCGAAAAGCAACCTATTGTTGTAATATTTAAAATTATATTCAAATGTCCAAGGTAACAGGAAAAATTGCTCAGATTATTGGCCCAGTAATCGATGTAGAATTTGATTCTGGAGTAGCGATTCCAAAAATTTATGATTCATTGACAGTCACTAAAGCTGACGGTTCTCTTTTAGTATTAGAAGTCCAATCCCATATTGGAGAAAATACAGTGAGAACAATTTCAATGGATTCAACGGATGGTTTGAGTAGAGGCTTAGAAGCTATTGCGACTGGAGCTCCTATTCAAATGCCTATTGGTCAAGAAGTTTATGGACGATTATTCAATGTTATTGGAGATGGAATTGACGGTTTAGAAAGTTTACCAAAAGAAGGTGACAACGGATTACCAATTCACAGAGAAGCACCTGCTTTCGAGGATCTTTCTACATCTACAGAAGTCCTTTTCACAGGAATTAAAGTTATTGACCTCATTGAGCCTTATGCAAAGGGAGGTAAAATTGGATTATTTGGAGGTGCCGGTGTAGGTAAAACGGTTTTAATACAAGAGTTAATCAATAATATTGCAAAAGGACACGGTGGATTATCTGTATTTGCTGGTGTAGGTGAACGTACAAGAGAAGGAAACGACTTACTTCGTGAGATGTTAGAGTCGGGAATTATAAAGTATGGAGACGACTTCTTGCATTCTATGGAAGAAGGTGGATGGGATTTGACTAAAGTGGACAAAGCCGCTATGAAAGAGTCAAAAGCAACTTTCGTTTTTGGTCAGATGAATGAGCCTCCTGGTGCACGTGCACGAGTAGCTTTATCTGGATTAACTATTGCCGAGTACTTTAGAGATGGAGCTGGTGATGGTCAAGGTAAAGACGTTCTATTCTTCGTGGATAACATCTTCCGATTTACCCAAGCTGGTTCTGAGGTTTCTGCCCTACTTGGTAGGATGCCATCTGCGGTAGGATATCAGCCTACTTTAGCGACAGAAATGGGAACAATGCAAGAGCGTATTACATCGACAAAAAACGGTTCGATTACATCGGTACAGGCGGTTTACGTACCTGCAGATGATTTAACTGATCCTGCTCCTGCTACAACTTTCGCTCACTTGGATGCAACTACTGTACTTTCTAGAAAAATCGCTGAACTTGGAATTTATCCTGCGGTAGACCCACTAGATTCTACCTCAAGAATTTTAACGGCTGATATTTTAGGAGATGAGCATTATTCATGCGCACAACGTGTAAAAGAGTTATTACAGCGTTATAAAGAACTTCAAGATATTATTGCCATATTAGGGATGGAAGAACTCTCAGAAGAAGATAAACTTGCAGTTGCAAGAGCAAGAAGGGTGCAGCGATTCTTATCTCAGCCTTTCCATGTTGCTGAGCAGTTTACAGGAATTCCTGGTGTATTGGTAGATATTAAAGACACCATCAAAGGTTTTAATATGATCATGGATGGTGAGCTAGACCACCTTCCAGAAGCAGCTTTCAACCTTAAAGGAACTATTGAAGAAGCTATTGAAGAGGGACAAAAAATGTTGGCAGAAGCTTAATAAACATATTTAGAGATGAATTTAGAGATTGTTTCTCCAGAAGCTACACTTTTTTCAGGCGATGTTGAGTCTGTAAGCGTCCCAGGTGTGGACGGCCAGTTTCAAATGTTAGAAAATCACGCCTCGATTGTTTCGCTTCTAAAAGACGGTGAATTGAGAATCAAAGGAAATCTCAAAATCGACGAGCAATATCAATCTAAATTTAGCACCAACCAAAATGGTGACTACTGTTTAGAAGTTTTAAGTGGAACGGTAGAATTTAAAAACAACAAACTTATAGTATTGATTGATTAAGTTTTAATCGGTAAGGCATGGATGATTTACCATTAGAATTACTTCAGTCTTTAGACCACAAAAAAGAAAACCACGCTTTTCGAAGTTTAAAAACTTTCGAGGGTGTGGATTTTTTTTCTAATGACTATTTGGGTTTTGCAAGAGAAGAATTAATTCACGAGAAAGCTCTAGAAAAACTTCATACTTTTCCTTTTAATCTAAATGGTTCCACAGGGTCCAGATTGTTAAGCGGTAACCACAAGGCCTATACTGAACTCGAGCAAACACTTTGTGAAACCTTTGAGGTGGAAGCAGCTCTGGTTTACAATTCTGGATTTTCGGCCAATATGGGATGGATATCTGCTATAATCCAAAAGAGCGACCTTGTCTTATACGATGCACTTTGTCATGCGAGTATAAGGGATGGTTTGAAAATGAGTCCGGCGAAGTCATATAAGTTCAGACATAATGATCTTTCAGATTTAAAAAATAAATGCGAACAGTTAAAGGAACACAAGAACGTTTATTTGATTACCGAATCTGTCTTTTCTGTTGATGGTGATTTCGCTCCCCTTGACGAATTGAAAGTTTTTTGCGAGACACATCAGATAAGAATGATTGTCGATTGTGCTCATTCTTCAGGGATTTATCCATACAATTATAGGCAGTACTTTTTGAGCATAGTAACCTTTGGAAAATCCTATGGGGTGCACGGAGCAACTTTGTTGTGCAGTCAAAATATCAAAGACTATTTAGTTAATCATAGTAGGTCTCTTATTTATACTACAGCCTTAGACCCTTTCACTGTATATAAAATTCAGGCTGCTATTGAATTAAGCCGTTCTGTAAAGGCAGAAAAACTTCGAGTTAAGTTGTCAGAATGTATTTCTTATTTTCTAAAGATTGCAGAAGATCTAAATTTGAGGGCCTATCTTTTAAACAGTAATTCAGCGATTCAAGGGATAAAATGTAAGGATAATGCTCAAGCCATCGATTTACAGAATTATTTACAACAACATAAGTTTGCCTTAGCAGCAATTCGATATCCAACTGTAGCTAAAGGTGATGAGCGCATTCGAGTAGTTTTACACGCCTTTAATACCAAGGATGAAATTAAGCGCCTTTTAGAAGCTATTCATTCTTATTTTCAATCATAACTATGAGTGCGAATTATTTTATTACTGGAATATCTACTGAGGTTGGAAAAACAATCTGTTCAGCTGTAATTACTGAAGCGCTTGAAGCGGATTATTTTAAACCAGTGCAAGCAGGTGATTTGAACTATGGAGATCGAGATAAAATCAAAGATTTAATTACCAATACTAAGACTGTGATTCATAAGCCTTCATACGAATTACAGTACCCTATGAGCCCGCATGCAGCGGCGGTTCGCTCTGGTGTTGAGATAGATATTGAACAAATCATTCGGCCAAAAACTGCCAATCGTTTAGTCATAGAGGGGGCAGGAGGACTTTTAGTGCCACTAAATCAAAAAGAAACTATTGCTGATTTAATCGAGTCTAACGATAAGGTTATTTTAGTATCTAGGCATTATTTGGGCAGTATCAATCACAGTTTACTCAGTATTCAATATTTGAATTCTAAAGGAATTAAGCCTTACATTCTTTTTAACGGAGATGAAAACTCTGAAACAGAATCGATTATCCTTAAAATGGGCTCCGTTCATCTATTGGGTCGAATGCCTGAGTTAAATCAAGTTGATAAGGAGTATATTAAAAGAGCGGCAGAGGCTTTGAAACCGACTTTACTTCAGCTCTAAACGCTGTAATATTACGGCTTTATCAATCCTGTGTATTGGGTAATAGAACTGATTCAAATAGTCTTGTATTTGCTGATTCTCTTGATCAAAATCCTTTCCTAATATTTTGTTTTTTGACTTAACTACAATGCTTGGACGCATAACTTCAAAGAGGTGTTTTATTTCTTCTGAAGGATTGGATCTAATACTTGGTATAAAAGGATATAATTCTTCACGAGCTATGTTTGAAGGATGCGTCGCTATCATAGTCGGAGGGTTTTGATTTTGAAACCAATAACCGATGTGAAAATCCAAATAAAATACAGATTCTTGATCGAGCTTTTGTTCTTTTAAATAGTTGGGAACAGCTACTCCTTCGCCGTTGTACCACGAATCGTTTTGCTTTTGATGTGTCCAAAGTGCTTTGTATTCTTTGTAGCTTTCTACAGGAAGAATTAGAAAGAGAACAATTGCTGCTCGAACACTTTTTTTGGTTTCAAACTGAGGCCATTTGAGTTGCGATTGCACCAGGAATAACAAGAAGAGCGGATACCATTGCAATAGATAGTGATCATTGATTTTACCCAGTTTAATAAAAGAAAATAGAACTCCAATATTAAGTGCAAGTAAACCTAGATTTCTTCTATTGAGTTCATACTTGTTTTTTGAGATGATAAAGAGATAAATACCACCTATAGGAAGAATGTATAGGAAGGTTTTGAGCTGTGTCAAGATGTCGACATCAGCATAGGCTAAAGGAGCTAAAATCATTGCGCTATTCAAGGTGCTGAGATTGTCTGATTGCCAGTAAGGAAAAACACAAATCCCAATGGGAATCAATAAGCCTAAAAACGACTTGTAGAGCTGAGAAAAGGATTTATTTCTTACAGTGTAGTACATTTCTACTAGAGCGAATAAGAATAGGGCATAGACGTAGTTGCTCTTAAATAATAAAGCGCTGCAAAGTATAAATCCTGCTAAGACATAATATTTCTTTTCATGGTAAAAAAACCATCCTAAAAGCAAAGAACAAACGGCTAAATGCTCGCTCATAACCCCTTGTACTGCTCCAAATAATGAGAGTAAATAACAGCAGAGAGTGGCTGCAAAAAGAGATTGATTTTTTGAGCGAAAACTTTTGCTTTGGACGTAGAATATATAGGCAGTTAATCCTACCACAAGCATACCTACAGCTCTGATGAGCATCAAGCTTTTTCCGAACAGTTGAAGCAAAAGCGCAAAAAAGCCAAATACGAATAGAGGCTTTAAATCCCATAAAGAGGTAAAAGGTAGCTGACCATCGACCCAGCTTTGTCCCATGATTACAAAAGTGCTTTCATCTTTGTCAATATAATCCCTGAAAAAAAATGGAGCTCTTAAAAAAAAGCTGATTAAAATGAGAATTGTTAAAACACGTAAGGAAGCCCTAGAAGTCTTTGGAAGAATACTCATCTTTGCAAGATAGAAATTCAAGCGTAAAAATGCTTTTCAAAGGCGAGAAAAGAAGGAATATTGAAAAGACGGATAAAGAGCACCTTTGGCACCCTTTAACCCAACATCAAACTGCATTACCGCCGTTGCCTATTAAAAAAGCAAAAGGGGTATACCTATGGGATTCAAAGGGTAATAAATATATCGACGGAATTGCTTCTTGGTATACCGCGATGTATGGTCATTGTCACCCAAAGCTCACCAAGGCGATTTCAAAACAAGCAAAAATCTTAGACCAGGTAGTTTTTACCGGTTTTACGCATCAGGCAGCTACAGATTTAGCTGAAAAGTTGATTGGAATATTACCCCAAAATCAAAAGCGACTCTTTTTTTCAGACAATGGATCAACCTCGGTAGAAGTAGCTATTAAAATGGCCTTGCAATATCACTTTAACAAGGGGGTAAAAAAAGAAACCTTAATCGCATTTGAAGATGGCTTTCACGGAGACACCTTTGGTGCAATGTCAGTATCTGGATTGTCTGTTTACAATGGTCCATTTGAGGAATTTTTTATTCGAGTAGAGCGTATTCCTGTTCCACACAAGGATAACATTGAGCAGGTAATGTCAAAGCTTCAATATTTAAGTGAAACAAAGGATATTGCCGCGTTTGTCTATGAGCCTTTGATTCAAGGAGCAGCAGGAATGAAAATGCATGATCCGGTTCATTTAGATCGAGTTTTAGCCTTTTGCAAACGTAATGCGATCCTTTGTATTGCTGATGAGGTTATGACAGGATTTGGAAAGACTGGGACTCATTTTGCCTCTGAGCAACTCTCGAATCAACCCGATTTCATTTGTTTATCGAAAGCTTTGAGCGCAGGAATGTTGCCTTTAGCATTAACCTCGTGCACAGCGAATATTTACAGCGCCTTTTTGAGTGATGAATTGGCCAAAGGATTTTTTCATGGCCACACTTATAGCGCAAACCCCTTGGCCTGTGCTGTTGCAAGTGCTGCTATTGATTTGCTCAATTCAAAGTCGATTCAAAATGGGATTCGACGAATTGAAAAACAACATCTTCAATTTGTCGATGAACTCAATGCTAATCACAAGGTTTCAAATGCCAGATGTAAGGGTGTAATATTGGCCTTTGAACTCAATATAGAGATGAGTAGATACGGCAATAAGCGCAACGAGCTTTATCAATTTTTTATGCGACAGGGAGTGTATTTGAGACCCCTGGGAAATACAATTTATATCAGTGCTCCTTACACCTGTACTTCTAGACAAATGAACAAAATTTATAATGCGGTACGCGAGGCAATAGAACTATAATGAAGAAAGCCGTGTACATAGAAGAAATTCACACTATTTCTTCACTTGGTACTGAAGACACTGAGAAAAGAGAAGTCTATTTAAGCGGGAAAACAAGACTTCGATATAATGATGAACTTGATCGTTTTGTCGGTCGTGTAGATAACAAATATGTATTGCCTTCAGATTCAAAGTATCATTTAAAATTAGATCGTAGCGTTCGTTTAGCATTGACTTTGAGTGCTAGAATGCGTCAATCATGCAGGCGAATTAATGGTCAAATTGGAGTTAGTCTTGGATCTTCACGTGGGGCGACTGAATTGCTTGAGGGAGACTATAAAGCCTTTATGAACAAGGAGTATATTAGGCAACTTTCTTCACCAACAACAACGATGGGTAATATTAGTTCTTGGGTAGCACAGGATTTGAGTGCTTTTGGTCCTAATGTTGAGAATTCTATGACCTGCTCAACGGCAGCTCAGAGTATCTTGACAGCCATAGCTTATTTAAATGCAGGCATGACTGCACACTTTGTTGCTGGAGGAGCAGAAGCTGCTCTAACTCCATTTACAATGGCTCAGCTAGATCGATTAGGGATTTACAGTAAGGCGGAGAGTCAAGCAGGAAATTTTGATAAGCTTGAAAACACCATGGTTTTGGGAGAGGGTGCAGGATTACTTCTTCTAAGTAATGAACCAAAGAATGCGAAATACGTTATTAAGGGTGTTGGATATGCCATGGAACTAATTGCGCATCCCGCTGCCCTATCTTCAAATGGAAGCTGTTTTCAAAAGGCTATGACCATGGCTAAAGGAGATCACAAGATTGACGCCATTGTCATGCATGCTCCCGGAACCAAGCAAGGTGATTTGGCGGAGTTAAAAGCTATTCATAAGGTGTTCGGAAAAGAAACTCCTTTATTGACAAACAATAAATGGATAATTGGTCATACTTTTGGAGCCTCAATGTTATTGAGTTTAGAAATGGCTATTTTCATGCTCGAATACCAAGAATTTTATGCGGTTAATCCTCATGAATCTTTGGGACATCAAAATGTTCAACTCAATACTATACTGGTGAATTCGGCGGGGTTTGGAGGAAACGCTGTTTCACTTTTAATAAGTAAAATTTAAACCTCATTTGCAAAAATTAAAACGTTGATATGAGTGATATAAAACACAACTGGACAAGAGAGGAGATCAAAGAAATTTACGAATTACCAATTATGGAATTGGTTTATCGTGCTGCTACAGCACATCGAAAGTATCACGACCCTAATACTGTTCAGGTTTCTACACTGTTATCGATTAAAACAGGTGGATGCCCTGAGGATTGTGGATATTGTCCACAGGCAGCTCGCTATCACACCGATGTTGATGGCAACGATTTAATGAGTGTACAGCAGGTTAAGGCGCAAGCGCTAAGAGCCAAGTCAAGCGGAAGTTCAAGGGTTTGTATGGGTGCGGCTTGGAGAAATGTAAAAGATGGTTCAGAATTCGATCAGGTTCTTGAAATGGTTCGCACAATAAACAAACTGGATATGGAAGTTTGTTGCACACTAGGAATGATTACGGAACAACAAGCAAAACGTTTGGCCGAAGCGGGTTTATATGCCTATAACCACAATTTAGACACCTCTGAGGATTACTATAAGGAAGTCATCTCAACTCGTGCTTATCAAGATCGATTAGACACTATTAACAATGTTCGAAAATCAAATGTTACTGTTTGTAGTGGAGGAATTATTGGAATGGGAGAATCTATTGATGATCGAGCAGGAATGCTGGTTGCACTAGCCCATTTAGATCCGCAACCAGAATCTGTTCCTATTAACGCTTTAGTTGCTGTTGAAGGAACTCCAATGGAGTCTAATGAACCTGTTTCAATCTGGGAAATGGTAAGAATGGTGGCTACCACACGAATAGTAATGCCTAAAACTCAAGTGCGTTTGTCTGCAGGAAGGACTCAGATGTCTGCTGAGGGTCAGGCTTTTTGCTTTTTAGCTGGTGCAAATTCCATTTTTGCCGGAGATAAGTTATTGACTACTCCAAATCCCGATATCAATGAAGATATGGAACTGTTCAAATCGCTCGGATTGAATTTTCAAAAACCATTCGTGAAAGCTCCACAGCCAACCACAGTTGAAGCTGAAGCATCTGAACTAGAACCTTTAGGAGAAAAACCAAAATGGACTAGACCTTTGCATAAAATTGATCGTAACGAATTAGCTCGTAATAAAAATTGATTATTTAAGTGAATTGAGGCCTTCTGAAATGAGCTCAAATTCCCAGCCTCTGTAAATAAAATAGGCGTTAATCTTTTTTCTCTTTTCTAGAGAGGTTAAATTCTTATATTCTGTTTTCTTTTGGTCAAAGAGACTGAAAAAGACTTTTTGATATTCTTCTTCGACGATTTCTTTAAGTCCAATTTTTATGTTAAACTTTGAAATATTTCGCTTTTTTAATTCGTTTTTAATTCGCTGACGCCCCCATTTTTTTATTTTAAACTTTCCTCTTGCAAATGATTGTGCGAAGCGCGTTTCATTCAGGAAATTCTCTTCTATTAAATGAACTACGATTTGATCTATTGCTTCAGGAATCATCTTCATCTCTTTTAATTTCTGGGTAACCTCTTGATGGCAACGCTCTTGATATGCACAGTAGTATTCTAATTTTTTTTGTGCTTCTTCTACAGTATACGTCCTGTCATTTTTTGGTAAGAATGCCATGGTGAAATTTAAGCAAAAAAAAAGCTCCTTGTTAGAGGAGCTCTTTTAAAAATTACGATTTTATCGTTCTTCCTTTTTTGTTTTTGAATCTGTATTGTAAATAAGTATACGCATCTCTGGGCTGTATACGAATCCATTTTTTATATTTCAAAAACCATTGTAATCGAATTGATTTCGGCCAAAATAAAAATCCTTTAGTCAAATAAGCTGCGATAAAGGGATGAATGTTGAGAAAAACGTTGTCTGCTTTTCCGCTTGCGAGGCGTTCAACATCTGCATTTATTTTATCGATTAGTACGATAGGAGCTTCCACTTGACCCTGGCTATTGGGATTGACCTCTGAAGTTTTGATATTCATTTCAGGTCTCACTCGCTGTCTTGTAATTTGGATAAGTCCAAATTTACTGGGTGGAAGAATTTTATGTTTCGCTCGATCTTCTTTCATTTCGTCTCTAAGAAATTCGAACAATTTTTTTCTGTTTTCGGCCCGACCCATATCTATGAAATCTACCACTATAATCCCCCCCATATCTCTTAATCTAAGTTGTCGGGCAATTTCTGTGGCAGCGAGAAGATTAACCTCTAATGCAGTTTCTTCTTGATTGTTGGCTTTGTTTGAACGATTTCCACTATTAACATCAATCACGTGTAAGGCTTCGGTGTGCTCTATGACCAAATAGGCACCTTTACTCATTGAAGCCGTTATGCCAAAAGATGTTTTAATTTGACGTTCTATTCCAAATTTTTCATAAATGGGCGTATTAGCTTTGTGAAGTTTTACAAGAGATTCTTGTTTGGGTGAAATCTCTGAGATGTAGTCTTTTATGCGGTCAGCTACATCTTCATTATCGACATAAATTCCCGTAAAACTATCGTTTAATACGTCTCTTAAGAACCCAGTTGATCTGTTGAGTTCGGCAAATACTTTAGAAGGATGAGAAGCTTTGTGTAGTTTTCTGCACATCGTTTCCCACTTCAACACTAATTTTTGCAAATCAGAATCTAATTCTGCAACTTTTTTTCCTTCAGCTACAGTTCTTACAATGACTCCAAAACCTTTAGGTTTAATACTGGTTACAAGTCGTTTTAGTCGATCTTTTTCTTCTCTGCTTTCAACTTTTTGAGAAACAGATACTCGATTAGAAAAAGGTACAATGACTACATATCTTCCCGCAAGAGATAATTCCGAGCTTATTCTAGGACCTTTGGTAGATATAGGTTCCTTTACAATCTGAACTAGAATGGACTGATTGGATTTGATAACCTCATTTATACTACCGTCTTTCTCGATATCTTTTTCAAATGGGAATTTTTCGAGATTGTAAGATTTAATTTTGTTTGTTCTTATGCCCTTGATAAATTTCAGCATTGAACTCAACTGAGGCCCTAAATCGTGGTAGTGTAGAAATGCATCTTTCTCATATCCAACATCTACAAAGGCCGCGTTTAGTCCAGTTACAGACTTTCTGAGTTTTGCTAAATATATATCTCCGACTGAAAAGCTGCTATCGTCTTCTTCGCGGTGCAGCTCAATAAGTTTACCTTCTTTAAGTAAAGCAAAGTCAACAGTGTCTGAACTAGTTCTTATAATTAATTCATTATTCACTGTTATATATTTTAGAATGCGCAAAATGCGCAAAATTTAAACAATTGTGATAAAAATCACATTAACCATCATGTCAAAGAACGTGTTTTTACAGAAGATTATTTCTTCTTGTGTCGGTTAGCTCTTCTGCGCTTTTTGCGCTTGTGAGTAGCTACCTTGTGTCTTTTTCTCTTTTTTCCACTCGGCATAGTACAGCACTTAAAGTTAGATTAATAAATTATTTTACTTGAACGTTACTCTTTACACTTTCCACAAAAACTTTTGCAGGCTTAAATGATGGAATATTGTGTGCAGGTATCTTAATAGTTGTGTTTTTTGAAATATTTCTGCCTGTTTTTTCAGCTCTTGTTTTAATGATAAAGCTTCCAAAACCTCTTAGATAAACATTGTCACCACTCTCAAGTGAATTCTTGATCTCGCCCATAAAAGACTCTACTGTTGCTTGGACATCCCCTTTGTCTATTCCTAATTTTTCCGAAATTTTGTTTACTAAGTCTGCTTTCGTCATTTTATTTGATTTTTGGCTTGCAAATATATAAATTAAAACTTTGTTTAACTCTAAAACGCTACATTTTAGTGTTATAAAGCACAATTTTAATGATAGAATCATTTCGTAAAGGTCTGCAGCAATGGTATGAATTCAATAAGAGAAGTCTACCCTGGAGGCAAACCAAGAACCCCTACCTTATTTGGTTGACTGAAATTATACTTCAACAAACAAGAGTAGAACAGGGTTTGCCGTACTTTGAAGCCTTTTCTAAGACGTATCCAACTGTATTTGATCTTGCTACTGCAAAAGAAGAAGAAGTTCTAAAATTATGGCAAGGTTTAGGTTATTACAGTAGAGCTCGAAATTTGCACGAGACTGCAAAATACATCGTTGAAGAATTGAATGGAGAATTTCCGAAGTCATACGATGGATTTATCCTACTCAAAGGAATTGGGCCATATACCGCTGCGGCCATAGCTTCCTTTTGTTACGATGAGCCAAGGGCCGTTGTAGATGGAAATGTTTATCGAGTTCTAGCACGAATATTTGGAATCCATACACCTATAAATTCTTCTTTAGGCATTAAAGAGTTTCAACAACTTGCCAATGAACTTCTCGATCTAAAGAAACCTTCCACTCATAATCAGGCAATGATGGAATTTGGTTCGCAGCAGTGCAAGCCTAAAGCTGCACTTTGTGAAAAATGCTTTTTTAATGAAAAGTGTTATGCCTACCAAAAAAATGCAGTTTCAGAATTTCCCGTCAAAGAAAAAAAGATAAAAATTAAAAAGCGAAGCTTATACTATTACATCGTTTTAGATTCTCAAAAAAGAACCTTATTGAACAAAAGAGTCCATAAAGATATTTGGCAAAATCTCTATGATTTTCCGCTTATTGAACAGGATGAGCAGCCTTCGATAGAAGACATTAAAAAACTGCTTGCGCAAAAGGGTATTCACGACCTCCAAAAGCAGTGGGTCTGGAATGAACACCCCGTAGTACATAAATTGTCTCATCAAGAGTTGTCGGTATCATTTACAGTTCTCGAAGTCACAGATAATTTAGAAGAATATAAAGAGGCCGTGCACTGGTCTGAACTGCAATCTTATGCTGTTCCAGTTCTTATCGAGAATTTTATAAATCGATTTAAAATTTAGTACTTTTATCTTATGAGTGGAACGTTAAACAAAGTCATGTTAATCGGTCATTTAGGTGACGAGGTTAAAATGCACTATTTCGAAGGTGGCAATTGTATAGGAAGATTTCCTTTAGCCACCAACGAGTCTTACACCAATCGACAGAGCGGAGAAAAAGTAACTCAAACTGAATGGCATAATGTCGTAATGAGAAACAAAGCAGCGGAAATATGCGAGAAGTATTTAAAAAAAGGGGATAAAATCTATATCGAAGGTCGATTAAAAACAAGACAATGGACAGGAGATGATGGTCAAAATCGGTATTCTACAGAAGTCCATGCTTCTGATTTCACTTTCCTTACTCCTAAAGAGCAGTCGGGAGCATCTTCTGCAATGTCAAATGCATCAGTTCAGCAATCTAATGCAAATAGTTCTTCAACATCGAATGAGTCTATGGTTGTAGAGGATCAAGAAGATGATCTTCCTTTCTAATTTAAAAACTCAGTTGATCCCAACTAAAAGATGCTGATTCAAATTTTAGTTTTGATGGTATTGCTTATGGCGTCGGCCCTTATTTCAGGTGCTGAAGTAGCGCTATTTGGTTTGAGTAAAACAGCGGTTGAAGAAATTAACGACTCTTCTGAATTTGCAGGTAAACGTATTTCTAAGCTACTGGGTAAGCCTAAAAAACTATTAGCGACAATTCTAATCGCCAACAATGCAATAAATATAGCTGTGGTTCTACTCTTTGCTGAATTGGGTTCGATTTGGTTTGAGGGAAATACAGCGGAACTCTTTGGAATTATCAAGGTGAGAACGCTATTAGATATTGCAATTGCAACGATTTTAATTTTGTTATTTGGTGAGATTTTACCCAAAATATACGCCAACAGAAACCGTGCAAGCTTCTCAATATTTATGAGTAGACCTTTACTTGTTTTAGATGTACTTTTTGGATTTGTTTCTACACCAATGCAAAAAATAATGGAATTTTTAGAAGAACGCTTGGCAAAGCGTAAAACTAATATCAGTGTAAATCACTTAACACACGCACTTGAACTGGCATCTGAAAAAGATACCACTAAAGAAGAGAAAAAAATTCTTGAGGGAATAGTAACTTTTGGAAACACTGACACTAAACAGGTAATGCGTCCTCGGATTGATATTTTCGCCATCGGAAATGATCTTTCATTTCAAGAATTGTTGATCGAAATACAGAACAATGGTTATTCTAGAATTCCAGTGTACCAAGAGCATATTGACAAAGTCATAGGTGTATTGTATGTAAAAGACCTGTTGCCCTATCTTAATGAAAAGGATTACAACTGGGTTGAGTTACTTCGAGAACCTTATTTCGTTCCTGAAAACAAAAAGCTTGATGATTTATTGGTTGATTTTCAAGAACAAAAAAAACATTTAGCCGTTGTGGTTGACGAATATGGAGGCACATCAGGAATCGTAACCCTAGAAGATATAATTGAAGAAATTGTTGGTGATATAAGCGATGAATTTGATGATGATGATTTGATTTATTCTAAGATAGATCACCTTAATTATGTTTTTGAAGGAAAAACCAATCTAAAGGATTTTTATCGTGTCACTCATATAGAGGATTTCTCTCTATTTGAATCATCTAAAGGAGAATCTGAAACGATTGCAGGCTTTGTATTAGAAATAGCACAAGGTTTTCCTAAAAGAGGAGAGACTATTCGTTTTTACAATTACAAATTTGTTGTAGAGAGTTTAGACAATAGAAGGCTAAAGCAAATAAAGGTAACTTTACCCAATGAGAATTAGCATACTTTTTCTTTCGGCCTTAATGTTAAATGCTTGTCAGAACCAAAGCACGCCTAAACCTCGTGCTGAGATAAGAATTGATCTTCCAACAGCTGTCTACGCTGAAACTACCCCAAATGATTGTTCATTCTCATTTAATCAAAATAAACTTTCTGATCTAAGGGTTGGAAGAAATTGTCAACTCAAAATTGAATATCCGGGTATCAAAGGCGATTTGTATATGACTTATAGGGCTGTAAATGACAATATTGAATCTCTTTTAAAAGATGCACAAAAACTATCAAGAGAACATATGATTAAAGCTGATAATATTGTGGAGCAACCTTATGTTGACCCTTTAAATACTGTTTACGGTATGTACTATGAGGTTATTGGAGATGCTGCTTCTCAAGCCCAGTTTTATCTAACAGACAGTGTTCAGCATTTCTTGACTGGGTCGCTATATTTTAGGGCTAAACCAAATTATGATTCAATTTATCCGTCAGCGGTATATATCCAAAATGACATTCGTGTTCTTATGGAAAGCTTACGCTGGATTGATTAACACCTATTTTAAATAATTTTCTGCATCTAAAATTGCAGAGAGCATTGCTTCTTTAACCTTAGTTATTGCTATTTTTTCTTGTGCGAGAATTTCTCTTTTCTCCTTACTCAATTCTGCACCATTCATGATTTCATCTGAATTGAATTTTGTGCCAAATGCCTGCATCCAATTCATCATTTCTTCATGGGCATGAACTAGATTATCAAATTTTTCCTTAGCCAAACTATCTTCTTTGATTAGAGGTTTGAGTTCTGCACTTAATTTGGCAATACTACTCATTTTTGGCATAACCTCATCGTGTATGTCAAGCACAACACTCATGCTCACTTTCTCAGGATATTCTGAAGTTTTGTCATTGTCAACTTGAAAGTTACAGGAACCTACTAAAAGAATTATTGTGAAGAGGATTGTAGTATTCTTCATTTTTTAGGTGATTATAAAAGGCGCCCTTCAAGGGCGCCTTTTATGTTTATTTTATTACTGCTTTTTCTACAATAAAATCAATTAATTGAGGACCTAGACTCTGAGAGAGTTTGTAGGGATATAAAACTCCTGAAACAGGTCTGTAATCGTCGTACATCGTATTTTGTTCAAAACTTTGCCCTTGCATTTCGAGGCTTACTGTTTCTTGTAATTTAAGCCCGGTTTCTACAGCGTAAAAGGCTTTGCGCTTTTCTGATATTTGAAGCGCATATGCATCTACTCCATTAACATTCTCAATGCCATTTAAACTTATATCTTCTTTATTCAGCCATAGTAGCTCTTTAACAAATGCAGATTCTTCAAGTGCTTCTTTTAATTCTTCTTCATTGAGGTCTTTTCTTTGACCCTGAGTGAGCTGATATCCTGTATTTCCATCTATCACGGCCTTTTGCATTGTCGACCCCATCATACTGAGTTCTTGTGTAAATTGGTCTTCTCCAGCTTTGTTCAATTTTAATTCGAGTTGCATACCTTGTACTTCTGCTACAGCTAGAATTTCATAGGCATTAACTGCTGAAACAGCCTCTATCCCTCCTATCGCATCTATATAGGCGTTGAGTACTTTATTAGCGGTTAGGCCTGCAGGAAGTTCTTTTTTGTACTCGGGTTTAGTGGTTGGATTAGCTTCAATATCAAAATAATTTACTTGGAGTGTTCTCCCCTGAAAATTCACCTTTTCTAAATTTTCTAAAACTTCACTACCCTTACCTACAACGACTACTCGAGCATTATCAGATTTAAAATATTTCTTTGCTGTAGCTAAAACATCTTCTTTGGTGATTTCATCAATAGACTTGAGATAGTTTTGATAAAAATCATCGTTAAGGTCTTCACTTATGGTGTTTATAGCAAATCCTGCAACTGTATTTGGACTTTCAAGAGAACGAATGAACCTACCCTTGTATTTGGCTTTTGCACTTGCGAGTTCTTCGTCGGTAACTAAATCTGTAGTTATGTTTTTCATTTCTTTTAGGATTTGAACTACAGAACTATCAGTAACGGCATTTCTAACCTGGGCAAAAGCTCTAAATCGAACAGGGCTGTACTTGTCATTGCTTACATTGGAGTAAGATCCATAGGTATAACCTTTATCTTCTCTGAGGTTTAGAAATAATCTGCCTTCAGCACCCCCTCCAAGAATCTGGTTGGTTAAAAGTGTAGGAAGATAGTCTGCATCTTTCATTTTGAGGTCAATGATATTTTGTACCATTACCTCAGATTGAACTGCATTGGGCATGTCTACAAAGTTAATTTCTGTTTGGGCCACATCCGTTGGTATTTTAAAAGGTCTTTTTGAAACCGATGAAGACTTCCAAGATTTGAAATTCTTTTTTACCATCTTAACAACGTCTTTGGTATTGACGTCACCTATTACTACGATATAGGCGTTAGACGGATTGAAATTTTGGGCGTATGCGTTTTTAACATCTTCGAGACTAATTCTATTGATGCTTTCTTCTGTGATGAATTCACCATAGGGATGGCCTTTTCCATAAGCCAAGGCCCCTTGAACTAGGCTTGCAATAGCCGACACGTCCTTTTCTCTAGATTCTAAGTCAGCGAGAATGATATTTTTTTCCTTGTCAAATTCTTCTTGTGTGAAATTGGGTTCGAGGGCAGCTTCGGCCATCAATTCGAGAATTCTTGGAAAATATTTTGACAATGTACTTGCGAATCCACCTTCAGAGCCAAAGTTTAAGCGAGCTCCTAAGAAGTCGATTTCTTCATTGAATTCATCTTTCGATATATTTTTTGAGCCTTTTCCAAGGAGTGAAGATAATAGTGAACCTATACCTGCCTTTTCTCCTTCAGAATATGGAGCATTGTCAATGGCTAATTGAATAGAAACTCTAGGTAACTTATGGTCTTCTACAATTAGAAGCTTGATGCCGTTTTTAAGGTCATAGCGGTTAGCCTCTTTTAAGTTAATTGTTGGAACCGGTCCCGGTTCAGGTTGTTTTGATCTGTCTATTTCGATTTGAGCTTGGGCACTTACCCAACATCCGAAAATACTCAGTATAAGGATTAAATTCTTCATGTCTATTCTTCAGTGTTTTGTTTAGGAATGTATTTTAATTCTACTCGACTTTCGGCCTTGAGGTATTTTTGAGCTACAGCTCTAATATCTTCTCTGCTAATGCCTCGAATAATTTCTAATTGAGTATTGATAAGGTCTGTATCTCCGTACAAGACATTATAGCGTGCGAGTGAATTGGCAATACCTTGAACAGAGCTATTAGAACTGACAAAATCGTTTTCGAATTTGTTGAGTAGTTTCTGATAGTCCTTTTCGCTTATCAAATCTGTTTTTAACTTCTCAATTTCATCGTCGATTTCTACGATTAAGTCGTCCATAGTGTTCTCTCCCAAAGGAAGTCCTCCTAGGAGATAGGCACCGTAATCTTCTAATCCGTAGTTAAAAGCAAAAATTTGAAGTGCCATTTGCTTGTCATCAACTAATCTTTTTTGAAGTTTAGAACTTTGACCATCGCTCAAATATGTTGAGATCATGTTCAAGGCGTAAGCATCACGGCTCGCTTGACCAGGAGTTCTATACCCTAAAAGTATCAGAGGAATTTGAATGTTTGGGTCTTCAAAAGAAGTTTGAACGGTTGAATTAATAGGATCTTCTTCATATTTCATTTTTATGATTTCATTTCCTCTTGGTATGGGTCCAAAGTAAGATTCTATCATGGCTTTTGTTTCGGCTGTTTCGAAATCACCAGCCACTACAAGTGTTGCATTGTTAGGCACGTAATAAATCTCATTGAAGGCTTTAAAATCCTCTAGAGTCGCTGAAGCCAAATGGTCTAGTGAACCAATCACTGACCAGTTGTAAGGATGTTTAGTAAAGAGGTTTTTAAACATTTGTTCCACGAGCTGTCCATATGGAGAATTGTCAACCCTCAAACGACGTTCCTCTTGAACGACCTCTTTTTGGGTATCTACACCAATTCGATTGATTACCGGATGCAATAAGCGCTCACTTTCGAGCCATAGACCTAGCTCTAAATTATTCGAAGGAAATAATTCGTAGTAATAGGTTCTGTCTTGCGTTGTATTTGCATTGTTGTCACCTCCGTTCGAGGAAACAATTTTGAAAAAGTCACCACGCTCAATATTATCAGTTCCCTCAAACAATAAGTGTTCAAAGAAATGGGCAAAGCCTGTTTTGTCGGGATTTTCATCTTTTGATCCTACGTGGTACATAACTGATGTAACCACGATAGGAGCACTGTTATCTTTGTGTAAAATAACGTGTAATCCATTGTCTAAATCGTATTCTTCGTAGGACACCTGTTGTGCATTAGCACCTATGAACAGCAATGTCATTAGAACACTTAAAGTGTGAAGTTTAGTAAATTTCATTTAATGTCTTTTAAAAATTTATGAGTTTCAAAAATTAATATGGTAAAGATACAAAGTAGAAAGGAGCATAATTCATTAAAGAATTTAAATTATTTCAAATTTCTGATTATATTTGCACCCGCTTAAATTAAAAGTAAATTAACGTATGTACGCAATTGTAGAGATGGCAGGGCAGCAATTTAAAGTTGCGAAAGACCAAAAAGTTTTTGTGCATCGTTTGAGTGAGGACGAAGGAAAAAAGGTGATTTTTGACAAAGTATTTCTCATTGAAGACGAAGGCAAAGTAACTGTTGGCGCCCCAGTCATAGAAGGTGCAGCTGTTCAAGCAAAGATTTTACAGCACCTTAAAGGCGATAAAGTAATCGTCTTTAAAAAGAAAAGAAGAAAGGGTTACAAAACTAAGAATGGTCACAGACAATACCTTTCTGAAATTGTGATTGAAAGTATTTCAGCTTCAGGGAATAAGCCCAAGGCTAAGTCTACAGAAACTGAAAGTAAACCCGCACAAAAAGAAACGGCAGCCGTAAAAGAGACAGCAAAAAAAGCATCAAGTCCAAAAGCAGAAGCAGCGGATTATAGCGCGATGACTGTGACCGAATTGAAAGCTGTTGCTAAAGAAAAAGGAATCACTGGAATTTCTGCGATGAAAAAAGCAGAGTTAATTGCAGCTATTCAAAATTAATTAAACACTAGAGCATTATGGCACATAAAAAAGGAGTTGGTAGTTCTAAAAACGGTAGAGAGTCAGAATCGAAACGACTCGGTGTAAAAATATTTGGAGGTCAAACTGCATTTGCTGGAAATATCATTGTACGTCAGAGAGGTACAAAACACAATCCAGGTGAGAATGTTTATGTTTCAAAAGATCACACACTTCACGCTAAAGTGGATGGTGTTGTTAAGTTCGAAAAAAAATCAGGAGGAAAATCTTTCGTTTCTATTGAAGCTTTTGAAGCCTAGTAGAAAACTAAAGTTTCATTCTGAATTAAGATAGAGAACCATGCTCGTGATAGCATGGTTTTTTTATGCCAAAATATCACGTATGATTTTTAGGTGGTGATCATTGTGAATGACTATAAATTGAAGAGCCTCTTTAGTATTAATAACTCCTAATTTAGGGTGATGAAAGTGTAAATTCGAAGGAGTATCAGTTGTTTTTTGTAGCATTACAAGTACTTCAGTTAAATGACGTTGTAGATCATTTACCTCAGGATTTTGTACTGCTGGACGCACAACTTTGGGTGCTTTTGCACTTTTTCTAGGAATGTATTTCAATAGAAAAAACAGCTTTTTCTTGACGACTTGGGACAATGAACTTTTTGTAGACCCCCTTTCTTGTAAGGCTTCTGCACTAAATTCGGCTACTAGTAAAGAGTGTTCAATGTGCCATCCTACAGAAGCTTCAGAAACACTTGGTTTTACAACCGCTGCTTTTGAAATGACTTCGTTTAAGGCCTCAAAACTTTCTTCAATAGGAGACTTAATAGCGATAGTATTCGGGTTTAAAAGGTCCCTTTACTGCTACACCAATATAATTGGCTTGATCCTCTTTGAGTTTAGTAAGTTCAGCGTCTAATCGGGAAAGGTGAAGTTCAGCCACCTGTTCATCTAAATGCTTGGGTAACATGTATACTTTCGCTTCGTAGTTGGCAGAATTGTTCCATAATTCGATTTGTGCTAGGGTTTGATTGGTAAAGGAGTTGCTCATCACAAAACTCGGATGTCCTGTAGCGCAACCTAAATTAACCAAACGACCTTCGGCTAGGACAATAATGTCGTTTCCATCAACCGTATATTTATCTACCTGTGGTTTGATTTCCACTTTCGACGAGCCGTAATTACTGTTCAGCCAAGACATGTCGATTTCATTGTCAAAATGACCTATGTTACAAACAATAGCCTTGTCTTTCATAGCTTTAAAGTGAATATCACCAACGATATCTTTGTTTCCGGTAGCTGTGATAATGATATCTGCTTTTGGAATAAGGGTTTCCAAGGTTTTGACTTCATAGCCATCCATACAAGCTTGTAGGGCACAAATAGGATCAATCTCGGTTACGCTTACGATTGCTCCTGCTCCTCTAAAAGAGGCAGCTGTTCCTTTGCCTACATCACCATAACCGGCCACTACCACTCTTTTTCCTGCTAGCATGGTATCTGTTGCTCGTCTGATTGCATCTACAGCGGATTCTTTACATCCGTATTTGTTGTCAAATTTAGATTTGGTAACAGAATCATTCACATTGATCGCAGGCATTGGCAAGGTTCCTTTTCGCACTCTTTCATACAAACGGTGCACTCCTGTTGTGGTTTCTTCTGAGAGGCCTTTAATATCTTTAGTCAATTCTGGAAATTGATCTAAAACCATATTGGTGAGGTCTCCTCCGTCGTCTAAAATCATATTTAGAGGCTTGCGGTTTTCTCCAAAACGAAGGGTCTGTTCTATACACCAATTAAATTCATCTTCGTTCATTCCTTTCCAGGCGTAAACTGCGATTCCTTTGGCTGCAATGGCTGCAGCGGCATGATCTTGGGTAGAAAAAATATTACAAGAACTCCAAGTCACTTCTGCCCCCAGCTCTATAAGGGTTTCAATCAATACGGCTGTTTGAATGGTCATGTGTAAACATCCTGCAATACGAGCGCCATGAAGGGGCTTTTGATCTTTGTGTAAATTGCGTAAGGCCATTAAACCTGGCATTTCAGCCTCAGCGAGTTCAATTTCTTTTCTTCCCCAATCAGCAAGGCTGATGTCCTTTACTTTATATGGAACGTAATTTCCAGTTGGTGTGGGCATATTCCTTTATTTTTGTCCTTTAATTTTTTGAATTTACAAAGGTAATTACAAATTCATTATTGTGCCGTTATACCAACGATTTGAATGCAAAAATAAAGCCGAGCTCTTAGTTTGGAAGTTGGAGGAGACCGAGTTGGAACTTCGAAAAAATCTTCAATTGACAAGGGAGTCTGAAAATAGATTGATGAAAATGAAATCTGAGGCTCACAGAAAATCCTTACTAGGAATCCGACAATTGCTAAAGATCAATGGATATGAGGACGATGAACTTTTTTATGATCATCAAGGCAAACCCTTTTTACGTGATGGAACTCATATCTCGATAAGCCACTCTGGGGATTATTGCTGTATTTTGAGCAGTTCAAAATTTGAGGTGGGTGTTGATGTTGAGCGGCATCAACAAAAAATTCTTCGTATAGCACCTAGATTTTGTCATTCATCGGAAACACTTCATACGAAGCACAATGATGATATAGAGGCCCTGACTCTTATTTGGGGATTTAAAGAGTGTGTTTATAAAATCCTAAACGAGAAAGGCATCAGTTTTAAGGAAGAAATTAGGATACTCTCATTTCCAGAAAAAAATTCCTTGGGAACTGGAAAAACACTTAACAGTTCTTTTGCATTTGAACATCTATTGATTGAGAACTATTCTTTAGTTTTAACCCATAAATTGTAGGCCTTGGAGTGGAGTGATTTTTTTCTTGGAATGTATGACAATCGTCCTGTAGATTTAATTCTTTTAGAGGCTGTTGCTTTCATTTTCGGACTCTGGAGCGTACACTTGGCTCGCAGAGAGCACATAGGCGTTTATCCAACTGGTCTTTTGGCGACGACCATCACGGTCTATTTGTTTTGGACCGATCGTTTGATTGGTGACATGCTCATGAATGCCTATTACTCTATGATGAGTATTTACGGATGGTGGCAATGGTCTAGAATTAAGGCCGGAAAACGTCTCGTGAGCATTTCTCGTATGTCAGCAAAACAGTATTATATTGCTCTTGCGCTTATTTTGTTGACGATGTTATTGACTTATATTGTATACACCTTCTTCAACATAACACTCGACTGGACCAATTACATTGATATTTTCACTTCAGGCTTGTTTTTTACAGCAATGTGGTTAATGGCGATTAAAAAAATAGAGAATTGGACTTTATGGATTATTGCCGATATCATTACAGTTCCTTTGTATGCCTATAGATCTTGGGGGATGCTCTCGTTACAATATTTAATCTTTACTTATATGGCCGTTATGGCTTATCGTGAATGGAAAACAAGCTTAGACAACTAGAGAGTCCTATAAAAAAAGTAGTTTTATTTGGTCCAGAATCGACAGGTAAAACAACACTTTCCAAGGAACTTGCGTCGCATTATCAAACGCTTTGGATTCCAGAATATGCCAGAGCATATTTACAGACAAAGTGGGATGAGAAAGCCGAGATTTGCACCTATGAAGATTTGATACCAATTGCTGAAGGCCAGATGCATTCTGAAAACTTGGCAGTTGCTGATCTTGTTGAAAACCAAGGGAAACTCTTAATTTGTGACACAGACCTATTAGAAACAGCGGTCTATTCGCAGTTGTATTTCGATCAGGTTCCTGCTGAGTTAAATCAAGCAATAGCAAATAACACATACGACTTCTATCTTTTGACTGATATAGATGTGCCTTGGCAAAAAGATGACCTCAGAGATCGACCCGGTCATAGAGCAGCCTATTATCAAAAATTTAAAGAGGCGCTAGAGCTCAATAAAAAGAATTATATTCCTATTGCTGGATCTAAAACCGAAAGGTTGACTAAAGCTATTTCAGCAATTGATAAGATTTTGACTCCATAATTATGCTAAACGCTCACGACTTAAACAACTTAAAGCAAAAAGGAATTTCTATCGAAGAATTTCAAAAGCAAATATCTTATTTCGAACATGGTGTATCTTATGTGAATCTAATAAGATCTGCGACTGTTGGTGATGGCATCACCCAATTAGACCAGACAGAAATAGAATATTATACAGCTATATTTGAACAACGAGAGACTAGCGTACAACTTGTGAAGTTTGTTCCGGCCTCAGGGGCGGCCTCAAGAATGTTTAAAGCGCTATATAGCTATTTACAAGACCGTAAAAGCGGTCAATCGATAGATGAATATTGCCTTGAAGCCAAAGATGACTTTATGCTGGTATTTGAAAAGGGCTTGAGGAAATTTCCGTTTTACGACAAGGTGAAGGCTAAGCTCTCTGTATCTGAAAATGATAGTGAATTTTTAATGTCTTTTGTGCGAACACTACTGACAGAAATAGGATTAAACTACGGTAGCTACCCTAAAGGAGTGCTGCCTTTTCATCGCTATGAAGATGAGGTGCACAGTCCATTTGTAGAGCATTTTAAGGAGAGTTTAGAATACGCTACATCGCAAAATAAATCACGAATTCACTTTACGATTTCAGAAGTACATTTACCCTTATTTGAACAAGAAGAATTGAAGGTGAAAAACAGCTTTCCTATTCTTTATGAAAAGCTTGAAATCAGTTATTCTTATCAAAAAAGCCTTACGGATACTATTGCGGTAGACGAGTTCAATCAACCTTTTAGAACAGATGAAGGCCAACTCTTTTTTCGGCCTGGTGGACATGGGGCTCTCATAGAAAATTTGAATGATATAAATGCTAATGTGGTTTTTATCAAGAATATAGATAACGTGCAAGTTGAGCGTGATTTTGATCTTTCGGTATCTTATAAAAAAGCTTTGGCTGGAGTTTTACTGCAAAAACAATCTGCCTTGTTTGAAATAACCACTCACTTAGAAGCTGCTCCATTGTCACATTCAGAACTCACCAATTTGAAAGTAGAAGTCGAACAAATCTTAGGAAAAGTCATTTCAATTGATGTGAATTTAGATTTTCAGTCTGCACTTTTGGATAGTGTAGACCGACCTATGCGCGTTTGTGGTATGGTAAAAAATGAAGGCCAAGCTGGTGGAGGGCCATTTTGGGTAACTACACAAGATCAAAAAGAAGAATTGCAAATTATTGAATCTGTACAGATAGACAATTCGAATCCCGAGCAGCAACAAATTTTAAATTCGGCTACTCATTTTAACCCTGTCGATTTGGTTTGTGGATTAAAAAACCACAAAGGAATACCTTTTGATCTCAAAGAATATATTGATTACGACCAGGTGTTTATCAGTTCTAAGTCATTGGGAGAGGCTCAGATTAAGGCCCTTGAATTGCCTGGATTGTGGAATGGATCTATGGCAGGATGGAATACTATTTTTGTCGAGGTTCCAGCACTTACTTTTAATCCAGTTAAAACCGTAAATGATTTATTAAAATCTACGCATCAGGTTTAAAAAATCGACTACATTTGCAATGTCTCTGAAGGGGTGCTTGAGCAATCGGGCTGAGATTATACCCATAGAACCTGGGCAGGTAATGCTGCCAAGGAAATTGTATCACTATTAATTTCGAATAATACCCCTTTTATTCGTACGAAGAAATACGAATGAAAACGAAAATTTTCACTGCCTTATTGGCAGTGGCCAGCTTTGTACAAGCACAACAAACAACAACTCAGGTCAATAAATTAGAGGAGGTTATTGTATCTGCAGAAAAAGCGAATGACTCCTTACCCATAAGTTTTATCGAAATTCTACCTGTCCAGTTCGCACCTTTGAATCTGGGGCAAGATTTACCGGTATTACTTAATTTTCAGCCCTCTGTTGTGAGTACAACCTATGATGGAACTGGAGTGGGTTATACCGATTATCGAATAAGAGGTGCAGACAATTCTAGAATCAATGTGACCATTAATGGAATTCCATATAATGACGCAGATTCGCAGACAACCTTTTTTGTCAATCTCCAAGATTTTGCCTCATCTTTAGAAGGTATTCAAATCCAAAGAGGTGTTGGAACCTCTACGAACGGTGCGGCTAGTTTTGGAGCTTCTGTTCAGCTTCAAACCGAGCAGTTTCAAGAAGATGCCTATTACGAATTTAATTATTCCACAGGTAGCTTTGGAACTCAACGTAAGAACATCAAATTTTCGACAGGATTGCTAGAAAATGGCTTTTCTTTCAATGGAAGACTTTCTAAGGTAGAGACTGAAGGTTATATAGACCGCGCATTTGCAGATTTAAAGTCTTATTACCTCAATGGGTCTTATCGCAGTGGTAATACAGCCTTATCTCTGGTGGCTTTTGGTGGAACAGAGCGCACTGGTTTGAGCTTTTTTGGATTGGATAAGGCAGGTTTAGAACAAGACAGAACAGTCAATTACGATGGACTATATTTTGATGCCCAAGGAAATTATGTCGCCTACGAAGATCAGACCGATAATTACCAACAAGACCATTTACAACTGCATTGGAATCAAAAGTTTAATAGTGATTGGCGATTTAGACTAAGTCTGCATCACACAAATGGTACTGGTTATTTTGAGCAAATTCAAGACGATGTTAGTACCTATAATTATCGAATAACAGATTTGGCCAATAGCCTAACTACCGATCTTGCTACTCAAGCATATTTGAATTCTGAATTTTATGGGGGGATATTTAATTTACAGCAACAGAAAACGGATTATACGCTAACCTTTGGAGGAGGTTTTAATCGTTATTTAGGCGAGCAATTTGGTTTGGTAAAATGGGCTGATGTCGCTGTTTTACCCTCACCAAATTTTGAATTTTATCGCAATACTTCAGACAAGTTAGACAGTCATATTTACACTAAATTACAGTATAGACTTACAGATAAATGGAATGTATTTACCGACTTGCAATACAGGGCCATCAACTACACTGCCAAAGGTTCTCTCGTAGAACGTACAGGACAAATTGACGTTGACGAAAACTATGGATTCTTTAATCCTAAGCTAGGAATAGATTTTAAAGCCTCAGAATCGACTCGTATTTATGCTTCTTTTGCCAGGGCTAATCGAGAGCCTGCTCGAGTAGATTTTGAAAATGGTAATCCAGAAGTAGAGCAATTGGATGATTTCGAATTCGGATTCAGATTGAACCAATCCAAATTAAAGCTTAATGCAAATGTTTACTATATGAACTACGAGAATCAATTGGTTCTCACTGGAGCATTAGACGAGGTAGGGTTTCCCATTCGTCAAAATGTGGGAAGTTCTTATCGTTTTGGTCTAGAGGTTGACGCGGTATATCCTATTTTTTCTAATTTGACTTGGCGACCAGCTATTGCTTTGAGTACCAATAAAAACAGAAATTTTGTAGACAACAAAAACGGCAGTCTTTTAGACTTATCAGATACTGCTATTTCATTCTCCCCCAATTTGATCGCCTCGCATGTTTTGGCGTATCAAATGAGTGAAAACCTTACAGCTTTTTGGTTCTTTAAACATGTAGGAGATCAATATATGAGTAATACTGAAGCTGAACTGTCTAAAATTGAAGCCTATAGTGTTCACGATTTAAGCTTTGATTACCAACTTAATGCGACTCTCAAATTTCAATTATTGGTCAACAATGTCTTTGATTTGAACTATGAAAACAACGGGTATTTTTATAGTTATGACATAGAAGACAACGGAGCAGTAACTACCTTTTACGGAAATGCATACTATCCTCAGGCAGGGAGAAATTACATGCTAGGGATGAGTCTTCGTTTTTAATTGTAGATAATCAGTGTAGAAGCACTTGATCGAACATTGTATTCGAGTAAATCATATAAAAATTCACCATCAGGGCGGTTTAAAAGCTGCCCTGTAAAAAGACTGTATTCGTAAGAATTACAAGGGCAGGTCGCAATATCACCACTCGATACTATTTTTGAACATGATGACGGAGAGAGGTTGGGACAACTAGCTTCAAAGGCTCTGAAGGTGTCAAAGCCGGTATTTATAATGTAGACACCTTTTATACCCACTCCCTGAGTGCCTATGAACACCGGGTTTCCAATATTTTGAAGAGCGTTGAATTGAGGAAGGTTTAAATTAACTTGATATTCGAAGCTGGTTTCAATTAGGTATGGATTTCGATTTGTTTTTGTTTTAGTACAAGCAAAAAACAATAAACTTGAGCAAAATAGGAGTGCGAAGGTTTTATTCATCAGAAGTCATACTAGAGTGAGATTCTTTCAAAATTATGTATCTTTACTTTAATAATCCTCTAAAACTTTTTTAGTTTCTGGAGGATTTTAATTTTTTGATTATGAGCAAGATAGCATATTATACGAAAGAGGGATTAGAAAAATTAAGAAAAGAATTAAACGAATTAAAGGATATTGAGCGTCCAAAAGCGTCACAGGCTATTGCTGAGGCAAGAGATAAGGGTGACCTTTCGGAAAATGCTGAATACGATGCTGCAAAAGAAGCTCAAGGTTTACTAGAGATGAGAATTTCAAAGCTAGAGCAAACTGTAGCAAATGCCCGTATCATTGATGAGTCCCAGCTAGACACATCTAAGGTTCTTGTTTTATCTACCGTAAAGCTTCTCAATAAAATGAATAAGCAGCATATGACCTTTACTCTTGTTGCCGAGAGTGAAGCTGATTTAAAAACCAACAAGATTTCTGTAAATTCTCCTATTGGAAAAGGATTGCTTGGAAAGACTGTAGGAGATGTGGCTGAAATAAAGGTGCCAAACGGAGTATTGCAGCTAGAAGTTATAGAAATTACAAGATAATTGCTATGTCCTCAATTTTTACCAAAATTGTCAATGGAGAAATTTTAGCCTATAAGGTAGCAGAAACGGATGAATTTTTGGCTTTTTTAGATATTAATCCTAATGCAAAAGGTCATACCTTGTGTATTCTCAAAGAAGAGATTGATAAGTGGTATGACATAGATAATCAGCGATTTACAGATTTGATGGCCTTTTCGAAACGAGTGGCCTTGGCCATTGAAGAAACTATTGCGTGTAAACGTGTAGGCCTCTCTATTATTGGGCTTGAAGTGCCTCATGTTCACGTTCATTTAATTCCTTTACAGCATATGGATAATGCACGATTTACCTCAAAGGTGTCCTTATCTGATGATGAATTTAAGGAGACTGCTCAATCTATAACCCAAGCTTTTAACAACCAAAATGTCTAAATTAAAATCATGGAAATACAAGGAATCATCAAGGAAATAGGAGAGACTAAAACCTTTGGAAACAACGGATTTCAAAAGAGAGAACTAATTTTAACCACACAAGAACAATACCCACAACACCTAATGATTGAATTTGTTCAAGATAAAACAGATTTGTTGTCTGCATTTTCGTCAGGACAAGAAGTAACCGTTGGGATAAATCTTAGGGGTAGGGAGTGGACTAATCCTCAAGGCGAGGTAAAATACTTTAACTCCATTCAAGGATGGAGAATTCAGGCAAATCAAACAGCTTCTGCTGCTGATAGTTCAGTAGATGAAATGCCACCGATGCCACCATTAGATCAATTTGAAAAAACCGACCAAAGTAAAGACGAAGATTTTGACGATTTACCCTTTTAAAAATTATGGGGTTAAGAATTCTTTTATATCTTCAAGTGTATTTCGCAAATAAGCATCTAACCAATGTATACACTTAAAGGAGAATTTTATTTTCCAGACCTTAGTATGGCCAACACTGATGGATTATTAGCTATTGGTGGTGATTTGGATCCAGAACGATTGAAGCTTGCTTACAGCCGAGGTATCTTTCCATGGTTTGAAGATGATAAAGTCATTATGTGGTGGAGCCCTGACCCAAGAATGGTTTTGTTTCCTGAAGAAATTAAGATTTCGAAAAGTATGCAAAGGATATTGAAATCTGCTCAATTTCGAGTTACCCAGAACGTAGCTTTTGAACAAGTTGTTTCCTTTTGTGCATCTGTTAATCGTACCGATCAAGAGGGAACTTGGATTACAGAAGGAATGAAAACCGCCTTTGCAAGTCTGTATTATCAAGGATTGGCAAAATCATTTGAAGTATGGCGAGAGGATGAACTGGTTGGCGGACTTTATGGGGTTCAAACTGGTAAAGTCTTTAGCGGAGAGAGTATGTTTTCTCTTGAATCCAATGCTTCTAAAGTCGCTTTGATCTTTCTTGCTCAATGTGCTGCGGCTAATGGAATAGCCTTAATCGACTGTCAATTGTACACGAATCATTTACAATCAATGGGGGCAAGAGAAATTTCTAGAGCTGAATTCATTTCATTTCTTTAAAATCCATCTCACTAATTTCACAGAGTTCCTTTTGACAGAAACAGTCTTCAAAGTGGTCATTTACAATTCCCACGGCTTGTATAAAGGAATAAATCGTAGTTGCCCCGATAAAGCTAAATCCGAGTTGCTTCATTTCTTTTGAAATTCGCTGGGACAATTCAGACTCTGCAATCAAATCATTTTTGCTTACTATTTTGTTTTTGATGATTGTTCCATCTGTAAATCCCCAGAGGTATTTTGAAAAACCAATTTGTTCATCGAGATGAATAAAAGCTTTAGCATTACTAATTACAGATTGAATTTTGTGTTTGTGTCTGATGATTTTTGCATTACCGAGGAGTTCTTCGACTTTCTTCTGGTCGTATTGAACGATATAATGAGGATTGAGCTGATCAAAAGCGTTTAAGAAATGATTTTTCTTTTTAAGAATTGTAATCCAACTTAGCCCTGACTGAAAGGTTTCCAAAATCAAGCATTCAAAAAGCTTTTGGCTATTTACTATTGGACGTCCCCAATGGTTGTCATGATACTCTTCATATAGTACATCACCTTCACACCAGAAACATCGCTTCCAATTTTTCATATCAAGGCGTTATTTAGATTGAAACAAATAGGTAATACGCCCTTTTTGTATTTTGGAGCTTGAACTTTGAAATAAGGCTTTTGACGCATAGGCTAGTGCGTTTTCAATCAAACATCCGTTTGAAGAGTTTGACAAATTATCGTTGTATTTTTTTGAAATTATTTTTCCTTCGGCATTGACTTCGATGTCGATCACAATAGTTCCTCCTGTAATGCACTTGTACACTGGAATAGGTAGTGCTATATGTGTTCGGTTTTCTAGATAATAGCGAACAGTTGTTTTTCTATTGTGTTTGGCAACCTCTGTTTCTTTGGGATTCCTTTTTGACAGCTTTTCAATTCGCAAATCAATGTCTTTTTTGAAGTCTTGAAAATCACGTTCAAAATTAGAAGCTGGGCTAGAGTTGTCTTTTGAATTACTTTCAAAAAACTCTGGTTTGAGTTCTTCTAAACTTGCCAGAGGCTCTAACTCTTCCACAATCGTTTCGGCAGATTCATTTGAAGCTTGATGCGTTTCGATTTCCTCTTTGTTCGTTTTTGTCGTCTCAAATTTTTCTTCGATAGGGCGTGTAAGGTTTTCTACAATTTCAATAGGAATTTTTTCGATAGTCTCGTTGCTGAATTGAATTTTCAGCAAAGCAATTAGAGATAGTATACCCGTGATTAAAGTAATAATAAGCGCTTTATCTCTGATTTTTAAATTCATAGTAGTAAGGTAATAAAATAAAAAAAGAGAAGATTAAGTTCGATTCGACTCTAAAAGTTTTTTGATGTATTCTGGGCTTAGGGCGTCATCAACAGCATATGTTCCTATAGCTGTTCGTCTCAAACTTGAAAGATGTGCCCCTGAATGTAATGCCTTTCCAAAATCATGAGCAATTGATCTTATGTATGTGCCCTTTGAACAATTAATTTTAAAATTTAGGTCAATGTATTTCTCCTTATTTTGGATGGATTCAATATCAAATAAGTGTATTTCAATTTCTCGCTTTGGAATCTCTATTTGGTTTCCTGCTCTTGCATGTTCGTAGAGTCTTTTACCCTCTTTTTTTAAGGCCGAAAATAAAGGAGGTCTTTGATTTATGATTCCGGTAAACTGTTTTTTGGTTTGGACAATTAGTTCTTCGGTAATATGCTCTATTTCATAATACTCATCTATCGGTGTTTCTAAATCGTAAGAGGGCGTTGAGGCGCCAATGCGAATTGTTCCGGTATAGGTTTTGGCCTGACCTTGAAAATCTGCTATTTGTTTAGTCATTTTGCCGCAGCAAATTAGAAGCAATCCAGAAGCTAGTGGATCTAGTGTTCCAGCATGACCAATTTTGATTTTCTTGATGTTGAACTTTTTCTTTAGACTCCACTTGATTGCATTTACTGCTTGAAAAGAAGACCAGTTTAAAGGTTTATCTACCAAGAATAAAAAACCCTCTTGAAATTTTTCTAATTTATAATTTGAAATTTGTTCCAATTCCTCTAACTATTTATCGCAATAATTCCAACGATTAAGCAATAAACAGCGAAATAGGTCAATTTACTGCGACGCACTACATCAAGCATCCAATTACAGGCAAAATAACCACTGACTAAGGCGGCTAAAAACCCAAATAAAAAGGGCAAAAAATTCACTGAAGAAAGAGCTTCTAATTCTCCGCTCAGAATGTCTTTAGCTATTTTACCAAGAATCAGAGGAATGACCATTAGAAATGAAAATTCAGCTGATTTTTTTTTGTCAATTCCAAGTAAAACAGATGTTGCAATTGTTGATCCACTTCTAGAAATTCCAGGTAAAATGGCAATAGCTTGGGCGATTCCAATAATAAAAGAATCTGTATATCCTACGTTACGCGCCGTTGCTTTGGCCTTATCTGCGAGATATAAGAGTAGTGCAGTTATAATGAGCATATAGCCTACAAATGATAAAGATCCACTGAAAAGATTTGCGATTTCATCTTCCAAGAAAAATCCAATTAAAGCAGCTGGAACCATGGAAATAATAATTTTAAAAGAGAAGGCGATCTCTTTTTTTTCTTGTTTTATTAATCCTCTTAAAACATCAGCAATTGTTTTTCTAAAAACGATGATTGTGCTTATAGCCGTTGCAAAGTGTAAAATCACGGTAAAGAGCAAATTCTCTTTCTCAAAAAAAGAACTATTCAATAAAGTCTTACCTATTTCTATGTGTCCACTAGACGAAACTGGTAAGAATTCAGTTAACCCTTGAATGATTCCAAGAAGTATGGATTCAAGAATAGACATTTACTTTTGTTTGGGGGTTTTTAAAATGGCATATACTTGAATCCCAAGTCCTAAAAGTACAAGTGTAGGAGCTAACCTAATTCTTCTAAAATTGTAAATTTCTGGATTGAATATCTCGGGATTATCAGGTGCCCCTCCGCTCATTAAAATAAACCCAGCTGCTATAGCAATAAGGCCTATAATCATGAGTTTATAATTGCTTTTGTCGAATAAATCGAATTTGTTTGTGGGTTGTTTTTTCTTCATCATTCGTAGTATAAGCGGTCTGTTCTTAAGTTTAAAAAGCGTTGGGTTGCACTCTGAGTGCTCAAGTAAGATATCAAAACACCCAATCCATAGAGGCTTGCAAATAAAATACTCAAGCCGAAAACGTCCCCGAAAATATTAATTTCAGGAAAATTTAAATCAATGGTGTTCAATAGAAGAATTAAAATCACACTTGAAATGGTTGCGCCGTAAACTCCTAATGTGATATTGGTTTTTATAAATGGTTTTTGGATAAAATTTTTTGTTGCACCAACCATTTGCATAGTTTTAATTATAAATCGTTTGGAATAAATAGAAAGTCGTATGGAGCTATTGATGAGCAGTACTGAAATTATGGTAAAACAGATACTACTGATCAGTAGCCAAAAACTCGCGTTTTGAATGTTTTGGTCAATGAGCTGAATTAATGGTTTGTCATAACTCACTTCTTCTACAACAATGGACTCTTTTAAATCACTTACAATGCGTTCTATGGCATTTTGATTCACATACTGTGCTTTTAGACTTATGTCAACAGCATCTTTAAGAGGGTTGTATCCCAAAAACTCCACAAAATTTTCGCCTATATCAGCACTGTATTTGATGGCGGCTTCGTCTTTTGAAATGAATTCGCTGTTCTTTACATACGAAGACATGCTGAATTTTCGCTGCAGACTTTGTATTTCGGTTTGACTCGCGTCTTCTTTTAAGTAAATGGATATGGCAATTTTCTCTTTAAAGTGATTGGCAAGCTTTGATGCATTAAACACTAATAGTCCCAACAACCCCATGAGTAGTAGTACTAAGGAAATACTTACAGTTACAGAAACATAAGACGTTATAAGTCTTCTTTTTTGATATTTATCGATATAGTTGCTCATTAGATTATTGCTCATTCAAAAATAGCAAACTTTTGGCTTTACTTTATTAAATGTACTTTTGTATCGCAAATTTTAGTTCCCTCAAAAATCATGGAATACAGGTTTCGAGAAATAGAGGCCAAATGGCAAAAATTCTGGAAAGAAAAGCAAACGTTCAAGGCGGACGAAGCCTCAGAAAAACCCAAGTACTACGTATTAGATATGTTTCCATATCCATCAGGTGCAGGCCTGCATGTGGGGCATCCCTTAGGGTACATCGCAAGTGATATTTACGCACGCTATAAAAGACATCAGGGCTATAATGTTTTGCACCCTATGGGGTTTGACTCTTTTGGCTTGCCTGCTGAACAATATGCAATTCAAACAGGACAACATCCCTCAAAAACTACTGAAGAAAATATAAAGCGGTATAAAGAACAGTTGAGTGGTTTGGGATTTTCTTTTGACTGGAGTCGAGAATTTAAAACATCAGACCCTCTATATTATAAGTGGACACAGTGGATTTTTATTCAGCTCTATCACTCATGGTTTGATTTGAGTCAAAATAAAGCCCTTTCGATTGATGAACTTGTGACACGCTTTGAGAAGGAAGGTAACGGAGCTGTTTTAGCAAGTTGCGATGAAGATTGCCCACAATTTGACGCTGCAGAGTGGAAGACTTATTCGAATGCTGAAAAACAAGAAATTCTTTTAAAATATCGTCTGACCTACTTGGCAGATACAGAAGTGAATTGGTGCCCAGCTTTGGGGACTGTTTTGGCCAATGATGAAATCATCAATGGGGTTTCTGAACGGGGAGGACATCCGGTTGTTCGCAAGAAAATGCGCCAGTGGAATATGCGCATAACTGCCTATGCACAGCGATTATTAGAAGGTCTAGATCACATCGACTGGCCCCAACCTTTAAAAGATTCTCAAACCAATTGGATTGGACGCTCAGAGGGTGCCCAGGTCAAATTCGATATTGAAAACCACTCAGAGCAACTCGAGGTTTTTACTACTAGACCTGACACTATTTACGGGGTGAGTTTTATGACACTGGCGCCAGAATTAGATTTGGTACTTAAAATAACCACACCAGAGCAGCGTAATGTAGTTGAAGCCTATATCGATGAGACAGCTAAACGTTCTGAGCGCGATCGTTTGTCTGATGTCAAAAGCATTAGTGGGGTATTTACTGGGGCTTATGCGATTCATCCGCTCAATGGAACAAAAGTTCCGATTTGGATAGGAGATTACGTGTTGGCCAGTTATGGAACTGGAGCTGTTATGGCGGTTCCATGTGGAGATCAACGAGACTACGATTTTGCAAAACACTTTGATTTACCTATTCCAAATATTTTTAAAGATGCTGATATTTCAGAGGTTGCCTTTGTAGATAAGAGTACTACCATAATTGCGAATTCTGATTTCTTAAACGGATTGCCCTTTGCCCAAGCCAAGAAAACGGTTATCGAAAAGCTTGAAGCTTTGGGTAAAGGAAAAAGGCGAATCAATTACAGATTGCGGGATGCTGTTTTTTCTAGACAGCGCTATTGGGGAGAACCTTTTCCTGTTTATTATATAGACGGAATGCCTCAGATGATTCCAGAAGAGGCCTTACCGCTTTGCTTACCTGAGGTTGAAAAATATCTCCCCACAGAAACTGGAGAGCCGCCTCTAGGAAACGCCACACATTGGGCTTGGGACGAACAGCATCAAAAAGTGGTTGCGAATACTGAGATTAATCACGAAACAATTTTTCCATTAGAGTTAAATACAATGCCAGCATGGGCTGGATCTTCACAGTATTTTAATCGTTTTATGGACCCTTCTAATGATATTGAAATTTTTGAGTCAAGTAAAATAGACTATTGGAAAGGGGTTGATTTGTACATCGGTGGAAGTGAGCACGCAACATCACATCTGTTGTATGCGAGATTTTGGCAACAGTTTTTATTTGATCGAGAACTAGTTCCTCAACCTGAGTTTGCTCAAAAATTAATTAATCAAGGTATGATTACAGGAAACTCTGCGATTGTATATCGAAAGAGTGGAACCGAAATTTACTATTCTCATGGACTTGTAGATTTTAAAAATCCAAACACTGAGAATGCGCTATCCTGTTTTGAGCAATTAAGGGTGGATGTCAATTTGATAAACGCATCAGATGAACTCGATTTGATTGCCCTTAAAAAATGGCAACCTCAATATGAAGCAGCTGAATTTAAATTAGAAAACGGAAATTATATTGTCGGTCGCTCAGTAGAGAAGATGTCAAAGCGATGGTATAATGTGGTAAACCCAGATCAAATTTGTGAGGAATACGGCGCGGATTCATTGCGCTTATACGAAATGTTTCTAGGGCCTTTAGAACAATCTAAGCCGTGGAACACCGCAGGAATTACAGGAGTTCACAGTTTTTTGAAGAAACTCTGTAAGCTTTATGAGCATCCCATGGACCAACAAGCTAGTGCAGAGTCATTAAAAACGCTTCACAAGACGATTAAAAAGGTACAAGAAGATTTAGAAAATTTCTCGTTTAATACTTCGGTGTCGACTTTTATGATATGCGTGAATGAATTGACTGCACAAAAGTGTAGTTCAAAAGAGATTTTAGGCTCGCTTGCTATTTTGATTTCTCCTTATGCGCCTCATATTGCTGAGGAATTGTATGAGAAACTTGGAAATCAAAAGAGTATCGCCTTTGAACCTTTTCCCGAGTTTAATCCCTCATATCTTGTCGAACAAGAAAAAGAATACCCTATTTCTTTTAATGGTAAACTTCGCTTTAAAATGAACTTGCCAGTTGATTTTGACAAGAAACAAATTGAAGAGGCGGTTTTGCAAGATGAAAGAACCACCCATTATTTAGGAGGAAATGCGATAAAGAAAATAATTGTGGTACCCGGAAAAATTGTTAACATTGTTCAATAAACGCATATAATTATGGCTGATTATTACATTTTACTATTTGGAATAGCCATCGCAAGTGGTCTGGTTTCGCAGCGGCTTAAATATAAGTTTAGTAAGTATGGCAAAATTAGATTAGCCAATGGAATGAGTGGAGCAGAAATTGCACAGAAAATGCTCGACGATCACGGTATAAGGGATGTCAAAGTTATGTCAACTCCGGGAATGCTCACTGACCACTATAATCCTAAAAATAAAACAGTAAATCTCAGCGAAGGTGTATACAGTCGAAGATCAGCATCCGCCGCTGCTGTTGCAGCTCATGAGGTAGGCCACGCTGTGCAGCATGCCAAATCCTATTCTTGGTTGCAAATGCGATCACAAATGGTCCCTGTGGTTTCTGTAGCTTCAGGACTCTCTACATGGATAATTTTTGCGGGTATTATTTTAATGGCCTCAGGAGGAGGACAAATAGGATTTCTAATCTCTATAATCGGTTTATTATTGATGGCTATGGCTACCGCTTTTAGCTTTGTAACCCTTCCGGTAGAATACGATGCGAGTAAAAGAGCTTTACTCTGGTTAGAGAACGCCAATATGCTTGAACAAAGTGAGTTAAAGATGGCTAAAGACGCACTCAAATGGGCGGCTCGAACTTATGTTGTTGCAGCCTTAGGTGCTTTAGCTTCACTATTGTACTGGGCAATCCAAATCTTAGGAAGTAGAGATTAATTTATCTTCAGATACTTATTTGCCTGTCTATTTGCTGATTGAGTGATATAAAGGTTTCTGTTCTTGATACCCCCTGAATTCTTTGAATTTGGTTGTTTAGTATAGACATCAAATGTTCGTTGTCTCTACAGAGCACTTTAATTAATATGGACCAATTCCCTGTTGTATAATGACATTCTAACACCTCTGGAATAGCCTCTAGGTCTTTAACAGCTTTAGGATTATTCATCGCCTTATCGAGAAAAATTCCTATATAAGCCATGGTTGTATAACCAAGTCGTTTGGTATTTATAATAAATTTAGAGCCTTCAATCAGTCCAGCGTTTTCTAATTTTTTTAATCGTTGGTGTATGGCTGCTCCAGAAATACCAATTTTTCGTGCTATTTCTAAGATAGGTTTTCTAGCATCTATCATGAGATGATTTAGTATTTGCTTGTCGATTCCGTCAAGCTTAACCACTTCTTGATTGTGTTCTGATGCTTGTTTCATAGCTTAATCTATTATCTTTAATACGAATTTAATAGATAATTATGGCTCATGAGTAAAAGACTGTACTTCACGTTTATTTTGGGCGGATTGACGGTTGTTTTGGGTGCCTTTGGAGCTCATTTATTGGAAAAATTACTAAGTGTAGATCAGTTGGCTAGTTTTGAAACCGGACTCAGATATCAGTTTTATCACGTTTTTTTCTTAATAATTATCTCTCTCATTCCACGCATAGAAGAAAAAGACAAAAATAGAATAGCTTTGCTCATCTATACAGGATTACTGCTATTTAGCGGAAGCATATACCTTTTAAGTATGCAAGATGTCTTTGGTCTTGATTTGAGCTTTTTAGGTCCTGTTACTCCTATTGGCGGGAGTCTTTTAATTTTCGCTTGGTTTTATACCGCTTTTAAGATTAAGACTTATTCACCTCGTTGACATACTTCTGAATGGCCATTGTCATAGAAGGTGTTTCAGGAGTGGGTGCTTTGATATCAATTCTAAGTCCGGCATCAGAAGCTGCTTTTACGGTGCTATTTCCAAAAACGGCAATACGCGTATTGTTCTGTTCAAAGTCTGGAAAGTTTTTAAGCAAACTTTCTATTCCAGAAGGGCTAAAGAACACCAAAACGTCATAATAGACGTCTCTAAGATCAGATAAATCACTAATTACAGTCTTGTAAAAAACACCTCTAGTCCAATTGAGTTGAAGTTCATCTAGGGTTTTGGGAACATCTGGCTTGAGTATATCTGATGAGGGAAGTAAAAACGTTTCGTTTTTATACTTTTTAAAATGAGCAGTTAAATCAGAAAATAGGCGCTCTCCAACATAGATTTTTCGCTTTCTATAGACTACATATTTTTGAAGATAGTAGGCCACAGCCTCAGATTGACAGAAATACTTCATGGTATCGGGAACTTTGAATCTCATTTCTTCTGCTAACCTAAAGAAATGATCAACTGCATTTCTTGAAGTCAAAATAATTGCTGTGAAGTCATTGAGGTCTACTTTTTGAGTTCTAACCTCTTTTGCACTAGCTCCTTCGACATGAATGAAGGGTCTGAAATCAACTTTAATATTCTCTTTTTCTATGAGCCTTGCATAGGGAGAGTTTTCTACTTTCGGTTCTGGTTGAGACACCAAGATAGTTTTCACTTTCATACCTAACATCCGCTTTTAAACAAGCTTTAAGCGACTTGTTTTCCTTTGAGAGGGCAAAGATAGAAATAATTCATAGGTAGACAATAGAAAAGTAAATCTAGAAAGGCTTAACTATTGATTTTTAAGCGATAAACCTTGAACATTTGTGGGTAAACCATCAAATGTTAAGCTTAATTTAAAAAATGGAGAGGGCTCGATATTTTGTAAAAACCCAGTGTCAACTTCGAGTGTTTGACCAGGCTCAATTATTGCTTTTTCAAAATAAAAATCGGAAACTGTTTTTGCACCTAGAAATTCTTTATAGGAATTGAGTCTTGCTAACTTTATTTCAAAATTTTGAAGTGGAATAGAAAATGTATGTTTGTTTTGAAGCGTTAATACAGAATTTTCAAAGTTCCATTCGAGCTTCCCATAAATTCGAGGTTGCTGAAGATATTTTAAATAGAACAGAGAATTGTCTTTATACGCTATACTATCGAAGGCATTTACACTTGTTTTTTTAACCAAAACAACCTCTTTAGCCTCACGGAAATTCTCATAACCTCTGAGTCCGTATTGATTATTTCGATAGCGTATTTCGTTTATGGAAGAGGCTTTTTGACCGCTGTAAAACTGATAGACAGAAGCCCTTTGATATGAGTTTTTGAACAAAACAGGTCTATCACCAGCTTTTTGAACAAGAGCGTTAACCCATTTCGCATGACCATGCGTTTCAAGAGAAATGGGGCTTAAATTCTCAAAAGCTAAAAACAATCTTCCAGCGCATAGAATAATCAAATTGCTCAATAGAAAAATACGCAGGTATTTTTTTTGTTCTAGCTTGTGTTCTGCAGACTGGTATGTCAATAGAAAGAGCGGAATAACAATGGGTAAAAACCACTGCGCTTGTGTTTTTTTTGAAAAGCTCGAAAGAAAAAAAAAGCAAATAACCAACAGAGCGGCATACCATGTCGCTTTTTTGAATAAGTCTGTTTTAGGTTCCTTTACGCTTAAGGGGAAAATTAAAATACCCATAAGACCAAAAACAGTGAATACATTTAAGAAATAACCAAGGGTGAATTCACTGAAATTATAAGCGTGATTTGGACGTTCATTCAAATGAAAAAGCAGGCTCTCAAAATCTGTTTGAATTTGCCATATCAAATGAGGAATATAAAGCAACATGCTTGATATTAAGGCGAGCCAGGCTCTTTTATTTTTGAGTAGACTCTAAATTGGAAAAAAGCACTCCAAAAATGAGTAAAAAACCATAGTATTTAGAATACATTATTCCTGCCATACTGATTCCCAAAACAAAAGGTATTACATCGTCCTCTTGCCTTAAAAAGCGGCGATAGGCCCAGAAAAAAAGTGCAGTAAAAAATAAAAAAGGACTGTCTGGGAGTGCTAGAAACCCATAGTACTGAAAGAGCGGAAAACAAAGCAATAACCCCAAAAAGTATAATGGTTTAACACGGGTATCGATTTGAAGAGTATCGTACAAAAGTGCTATGCAGCCCAAATGCATTCCTATAAATAAGAGTCGTACCCCCAGTTCTCCTTGAATAAAACTTGAGCCGGCTATAATCCAAGCCACCATAGGAGGGTGGTCAAAATAGCCCCATTCGAGTTGTTGAGCGTAATACCAATAATAAGCCTCATCAAAGAGTAAACCCGTAGCACAGGCTTGAACAATATTTAGTAGACCGAGAATAATAAGGAGAATTACAAACAGTTTAGTTGTTGTGCTTGATGTGGACTGCATAATTTCAAAATTAAGATTTTAAAACATGCGCCTGTTTAATATATGCATGATAAAAGAGTATTTTTGTCAATTAATATCCCTCCTATGAGCTTAGATCTTGTGATTATTCCCACCTATAATGAGATTGAAAATGTTGAAGCCATTATTCGTGCGGTTGTAGACTTAGGTCAAGGTTATCACATTCTCATTGTCGATGATAATTCTCCTGATGGAACAGCAGATAAGGTAAGAGAACTTCAGGCAGAGCTTAAAGGAAATTTGCATCTCGAAGTTCGAAAAGAAAAATCTGGATTAGGAACGGCCTACATTCACGGATTTAAATGGGCGCTCCAGAATAAATACGATTTTATTTTTGAAATGGATGCTGACTTTTCACATGCACCTGCTGATTTAATTCGCCTGAAACAGGCTTGTGAAGAGGGGGCTGACATGTCGATTGGGAGTAGATATACCAAAGGTGTAAATGTTGTGAACTGGCCTTTATCTCGAATTTTACTGTCTTATGGGGCTTCATTCTATGTCAAAATAATTACTGGAATGCCTGTTAACGACCCTACCGCAGGCTTTGTATGTTACAAGAGTTCTGCATTGAACGCAGTTGAATTAGACGCCGTTCAATTCGTGGGTTACGCTTTTCAAATCGAAATGAAATATAGAATTTACAAGGCCAAGAAAAAATTAAAAGAGGTAAGTATTGTATTTACCGATAGAGTCAGAGGGCATTCTAAAATGAGTAAAGGAATTGTTTGGGAAGCGATTTTGGGAGTGATTAAGATGAGATTCAATAGTATTTTTAACAAAAATAAATTTTATCATGGCTAGGCGTAAGCTTTTAAAAAATGCCCAAGTTGTATCTGCAGAAAAAATAGTGGAGTCCGATGTTTTAATTGAAGATGATATTATTTTAAAAATAGAGCGCTCTATAGCGGATGTTCATGCCGATATTATCGATTTGTCGGGAAAGTATCTACTACCAGGACTCATCGATGATCAGGTGCATTTTAGAGAACCAGGCCTAACGCATAAAGGAAGTATAGCAACTGAAAGTAAGGCGGCATTAGCAGGTGGAATCACCTCATTTATGGAACAGCCTAATACCAATCCGCAAACTACTACCTATGAAGCTTTAGAAGATAAATTTGAGCGCGCAAAATCGACTTCATGGGTGAATTATTCCTTTTTCTTTGGTGGTACAAATGATAATTTAGAGTTGATTAAAAGACTTCCGTTAGACGCTTGTGCTGGCGTGAAATTATTTTTAGGTTCTTCTACAGGAAATATGCTGGTCGATAAGCAAGAAGTTATTGAAGCCATATTTTCTTCGACTCCTCATGTGATTGCGGCACACTGTGAAGATGAACAAACAATCCGAGAAAATACAGAAAAGGCAATTGAACAATACGGCTCGAATATTCCATTTTCAGCTCACCCTCTAATACGCTCAAAAGAAGCTTGTTATCTGTCTTCTTCACAGGCCGTTTCTCTTGCTAAAAAAACAGGAGCTCGCCTACATGTTTTTCATCTGTCTACAGCAAAAGAACTCGAGTTGTTTCGTTCAGAGTTACCCTTATCGGAGAAGAAAATAACAGCTGAAGCTTGTATTCATCACCTGTGGTTTACAGACGCCGATTATCAAACCAAGCAAAGTCTTATCAAATGGAACCCAGCAGTTAAAACGGCTAATGACAAGGAGGCTTTGTGGAAGGCTTTAGAAGAAGGAGCTATTGATGTAATTGCAACAGATCACGCGCCGCACACTCTTGAAGAAAAGAAAAACCCCTATCTCAATGCCCCTTCTGGTGGACCTTTAGTTCAACACGCGTTACAAGCACTGATAGATCAAGTCAAAGAACGTAACTTGGGCTTGCCCTTTATTGTAAAGAAGATGTGTAACAATCCGGCGGAACTCTTCAGTTTAAAAGACAGAGGGTATATCAAAGAAGGTTATAAAGCAGACTTGGTGGTTGTTGATATGAATAAAGCCCATCGTGTAGCTCAAGATAATTTATGCTATCACTGTGGCTGGTCTCCATTTGAAGGTCATGAATTTGGTTCGAGCGTCGATCAGGTATGGGTGAATGGTGCGCTTGCTTTCAAAAATGGTTCTTTTGTAACTAGACCTGCGGTAGAACGCCTTAGTTTTAATAGGAATTAATATGGTCAAGAAGATTTTCATTTTAGTGGCATTTTTCAGTGTTTCTTGCAGTGAACCCTTGAAACAACCTCCTGAAAATTTGATTTCTCAAGAAAAAATGTCGGCTATTTACTACGATTTAGCGGTCTTAACTGCGCTGAATAATATGACTCCGGCCACCTTGAAAAATCAAAATATTGAGATGATGCAATATTTGTACGACAAATATGAAATTGATAGTCTTACTTTAAGTCAAAGTAACACGTATTATGCCTCTCTTCCAGATGTGTACGACAAAATGTTTGACAGTATTCAAATTAAATTGCAAAATAAGGTAGACGAGATTAACGATTCTAGAAAGAATCAATCTCGAACTATGGGAAAATAGTGTTCACTCTCCATTAAATCGTCTAACATTTCTTTTAGATTAGGTGTTTTAATTTGCTTAAAAGGTGCTAATTCGCTGGTGGTCTCGTAGTTAACCTTATGGTAAAGGGTTTGCATCAAATTTACAGTGAGAGTTGATTTAAGACCGAGTAGTTTATTCGAATTTTCTATGATGCTGGCTAAAGTTATGAGCCATTTTTTTGAAATTTGTTTTTTTGCCGTAGGCTGTTTTAAATTGGCATTGATGATTTCGATCACATCGTTATAAGAGCTATTCGTAGAGACTAAGGTTAATGGATGTTGTATTGAAGATTCAGTTCTGTATAATTGCAGTAAACAGTCGACTACGGTTCTGATGTGAATAAAGCCAGAACTCCCTGGGAATCCATAGGAAATACCTTTTTGAACAGAACGAATAAGTTGACGCAGTGGGTGAGTGTAAGGAACCGAGCCTAAGATAACCCCAGGTCTTACGATAAAGGTTTGTACACCTTCTTGACCTGCTCTCCAGACTTCAAGTTCGCCTAATTGTTTTGATTTGCCGTAATCTGTTTGTTGTTCTTGATTTATAGCGGCGATCGAACTGATGTAAATAAACTTAGATACCTTGTTTTCAATTGCGGCGTTAACGAGATCTCTTGTTCCATTGCTATTGATTTTAAAGAGGTGCTTTCGATCTCTTGAATTGAATGATATCAACGCGGCACAATGAAATACGCAGTGCACTGATTTTGTCGCTTCAAAAAGATCAGCTGTAGAATCTAAATCGCCCTGCACAAATTCTAGAAGATGCATTTGTGTTTCAGTGATGCCCTTGCGTTTTAAAAAAGCTAAAAGTTGTTCTCTTTTTTTTTCTGTACGGTACAACACACGAAGGCTGTGATTTTCTTTCAAAAGTTGCTCGATGAGATACGTCCCTACTAAACCTGTTCCACCTGTGATTAAAATCATACCGTAAAAATAAGCCATTGGCCGTGGAAAGTAGCCCCGGTTATCTTATCGTTTTATTTTTGTACAATATTTTATAAGATATTCACAAAATTGACGTTTTTAGGTTAAGATTAATAAAAAAACGAGCTTGTTTGTTAAAGGTGAAATTTTATAATGTACTTTGCAGTCGAATGAAACAATTTAAATACATACCCAACACACTCAACCGTTCACGGCGCTTTCGTCGCCCGTAAGGGTGTTTTTATGTATGGGAAGTAGGTGTGTCCACTTCCTCTTCTCGTTTCAATTTTTTTCAATAGTATAATTTAATTTTTTTCAACGCGATGAAAATACAAATCGCATCTAAAACGCATTTTCGTTTTGCTGAAGTAATCAGTGAAACCATTCAAAGCTCTGCCAAAGTAAGAGGAACTGGAATTGCTTTGAGATCTCCCGAATACATCCAACAGCGTATGGCTAATCAAAATGCAGTCATTGCTGTAGAAGATGATAAATTCGCCGGTTTTTGTTATATCGAAATATGGGGTCAGAAAAACTTTGTTGCCCATTCAGGTTTAATTGTGCACCCCGACTTTCGCGGTAGGGGATTGGCTAAACAAATAAAGAAGGCTGTTTTAGACCTGTCTTTGGAAAAATTTCCGAATGCTAAGATTTTTGGAATTACCACGGGAGCTGCCGTGATGAAAATTAATTATGAGTTAGGGTATAAGCCTGTAACTTTTGACGCATTAACAGACGATGATGATTTTTGGAAAGGATGTCAGACGTGCATCAACTTTGATGTTTTGCAACGAATGAATAGAAATATTTGTCTCTGTACAGGGATGTTATACGACCAACACTTAAACAAAAAAAATGAGCAATAAAGTAAAAAAAATAGTTCTGGCCTACAGTGGAGGACTTGATACTTCCTATTGTGCGCACTGGCTTTCATCTCAAGAAAATTCAGAGGTGTACGCTGTGGCTGTGAATACAGGCGGTTTTGATGAGCAGCAAATTTCTGAAATGAAAACAAAAGCCTTAGCATTTGGAGTAACCCAGTTTGAGTGTATCAATGCTGAAGAAGAGCTGTACAATTCTATACTCAAGTATTTGATTTTTGGAAATGTACTCAGAAATAACACTTATCCCCTTTCGGTTAGCGCTGAGCGCGTAGTACAGGCCATTGCGCTCATTAATTATGCCAATTCTATTGGAGCAGAGGCTATCGCTCATGGTTCTACTGGTGCTGGTAATGACCAGATACGTTTTGATTTGATTTTTCAAACACTTGGGAATTTAATAGAAATCATTACTCCTATTCGCGATCAAAAGTTATCAAGAGAAACAGAGATTGAGTACCTCAAATCTCACGGATATGAATATTCGTGGGAAAAGTCAAAATACTCTATAAACCAAGGTTTGTGGGGAACTTCTGTAGGAGGAGCTGAAACTTTAACCTCGGATAAGACACTTCCTGAGGAGGCTTATCCAAGTCAATTGGAAGAAAAAGAACCCAAAAATTTGACCCTTGATTTTAAACAAGGAGAACTGGTTGGAATTGATGGCGAAAACTACGCTCCGGTTGAGGCGATTAAAGAACTCCACATGATTGCGAAGAAATACGCTATAGGTAGAGATATTCATGTTGGGGATACCATTATTGGAATCAAAGGTAGAGTTGGATTTGAAGCCGCTGCACCTATGATTATCATCAAAGCACATGAACTTTTAGAAAAGCACACCCTCAGTAAATGGCAATTATTTCAAAAACAACAATTGGCACAATTTTATGGAATGATGGCACATGAGGGCCTATTCTTGGACGAGGTGATGCGTAATACAGAAGCTTATATGAAAGATTGTCAGCGGTTTGTTACCGGTAAGGTGTTCGTGGCCTTACACCCTTACCGTTTTGAATTAATTGGGATTGAATCGATGTACGACCAAATGAAATCCTCTGCTGCTCAATACGGTGAGATGAATAATTCATGGACAGCAGAAGACGCCAAAGGCTTTATTAAAATTTATGCGAACGGATTGAAAAACGCCAAAAGTGTTCAAGATGAAAATTAAAGTAGGAGTATTTGGAGGTTCAGGTTATACGGGAGGAGAATTATTGCGTTTGCTAATGTTTCATCCAAACGTTGAATTGCACTTTGTGGTAAGTCGATCCTACACGGGTCAACAACTCTCAAAAGTTCATCCCGATTTATTGGGAAGTCAAGCTTTTGAATTCTGTGAGGCTCCAATTACAGGAGCGGATTTATGGTTTTTGTGCTTACCTCATGGTCAATCAGAGGCTTTTCTTGAAACTTATGCACCAATGATTTCAGAGGAGCTAAAAATCATTGATCTCAGTAACTCCTTTCGCTTATCATCTGATTCTAAATTTGGTCAGCGAGAATTTATATATGGCGCAACGGAGCTCAATCGAGCTAAAATTCAAAATGCCAATAGTATAGCTAATCCTGGTTGTTTTGCAACGGCCATTAACCTCGCTTTGGCGCCGCTGTTTCACAAAGATTTAGTCGCTGTAGATGGAGAGGTGCATATTAATGCGGTGACCGGGTCAACGGGAGCTGGAATTAAGCCAAGTGCAACGGCTCACTTTTCTTATCGAAATAACAATTTTTCATGGTATAAACCTTTTTCGCATCAACATTTAGATGAGATTGCTGAAACCGTTTACAACAAAGCTCAGGCGTCCAAAGAAAACTTACATTTTTTGCCGCACAGGGGTGATTTTACAAGAGGAATTTTTGCCACGGCATACACCAAAATAGATTGTGCATTTGATGAGGTGATATTGGCTTATGAAGCCTTCTATAAACATGCGCCATTTACACATGTTTGCCCTGATGAGCTTCAACTCAAACAGGTCGTAAACAGCAATAATTGTCACATTCATTTGATGCAACACCAAGATAAAATTTTAATTACCTCTGTTCTGGATAATTTACTCAAAGGAGCCTCAGGTCAGGCCGTGGAAAATATGAATTTGATCTTTGGACTCAATCAACAAACAGGACTTCAATTAAAAACCTCAATTTTCTAATGGCCTTATTTGACGTTTACAATCAATACCCTATTGAATTAGTTTCGGCTAGAGGAATGCGGCTCAAGGATTCCAAAGGCTCAGACTATTTGGATTTTTATGGAGGTCATGCCGTAATTTCAATCGGACATACCCATCCGTACTATGTGAATCAGCTAAAATCTCAAATTGATGCGATTGGATTTTATTCTAATGTCATTCTCAATCCGTTACAAGAAGAACTCGCCGAGCGCATCAATGCTAAGCTCGAAGAAAATTACGACCTCTTTTTGTGCAGCAGTGGAGCAGAAGCCAATGAAAACGCGCTAAAACTTGCTTCCTTCCACACTGAGCGCTCCAAAATACTTGCTTTTTCCAATGCTTTTCACGGACGAACTTCAGCTGCGGTTGCAGCCACTCATAATAGGCGTATTCAGGCTCCAATTAACAAGGCACACCAGGTTGATTTTATTGACTTTAACGATGTAGAAGCCCTTAAAAAACATTTGGAGACTAAGGCCTATGCAGCGGTTATCATAGAATGCATACAAGGTGTGGGAGGTCTTGATCAACCAGATGCCGATTTTGTAAAGACATTACGCGACGTATGCACAGAAACTGGGACCGTATTAATCGCTGATGAGGTGCAATCTGGATTCTCAAGAACAGGACGTTTTTTTAGTTTTCAGCATTATAATATTATCCCAGATATCATCAGTATGGCTAAAGGTATGGGGAACGGATTTCCGGTTGGAGGTATTATGATTCACCAATCCATCAAAGCTGAAAAGGGAATGCTTGGGACAACTTTTGGTGGTAATTATTTGGCTTGTACAGCTGCACTTTCTGTTATGGATGTGCTTGAAAAAGAAGACTTAGAACAGAATGCAAGGGCCCTTGAATCCCTTTTTAGAGCTAAGGTGGCTATGCTTCAAGTTCCTGCTGTGGTTAAAGGACGAGGCCTTATGATTGGTCTTGAATTTGACTTTAACACGGCCGAATTACGCAGAAATTTACTTTTTCAACACGGCCTGTTTGTCGGTTCTGCCAGTAACCCCAACGTATTGAGAATTTTACCCCCTCTTTGTTGCACAGAAGGAGAATTAAATCAATTATTTGAAGGATTAAATCAAGTGTTAAAACATGAATAATTATAAAAGTATTGATGATATCGTTGATTTGGATTTGGCTGTAAATGAGGCTTTGGCCTTCAAACAGACCCAAACCTCTTTAACGCATTTGGGTAAAGACAAGGTGCTATGTATGTTGTTTTTTAACAGTTCGTTGAGAACGCGCTTAAGCACACAAGCAGCAGCATTCAAATTGGGAATGCAAGTGATGGTATTGAATGTTGATTCTGATTCTTGGAAATTGGAATTTGAAGACGGTACGGTGATGAACATGGATAAGGCAGAACATATTAAAGAGGCCGTTCAAGTGGTTTCTCAATACGCGGATATCATTGGGATTCGCGCTTTTCCTGAGTTGATTTCACGTCAAAGCGATGAGGCTGAACCTGTAATTAAGGCTTTTGTAAAACACGCATCTGTTCCGGTCTTTAGTCTTGAAAGCGCCATAGAACACCCTTTACAGGCACTGACTGACCTAATGACGATCAAAGAGTTTGTGCCGAAAAAGAAATCTAAGGTGGTGTTGAGTTGGGCTCCACATCCGAGAAAACTCCCTCATGCTGTTGCAAATTCGTTTGTGAAGGCCATGAAAAGAGTCGACTGTGAATTTGTGATTACCCATCCTGAAGGATATCATTTAAATCCTGAACTCACCAAAGACGTAACGATCAATACAAATCAAAAGCAAGCTATGCAAGGTGCTGATGTGGTGTATACCAAGAACTGGTCTTGTTACGAACCTTACGGAGGCGTCATAACGCCCAAGGAGGATTGGATGATCAGTTCAGAAAAAATAGGAACTGCAAAGTTCATGCATTGTTTACCGGTAAGAAGAAATGTAGTTGTGGCCGATGAGGTTTTAGACAGCAGTAATTCTTTGGTCATCGAGCAAGCTAACAATAGAACTTATGCTGCATTATGGGTTATCAATAAACTGCTAAATGGAAAGGACTAAGAAACCACTTCACATCATTAAAATAGGAGGAGATATACTCGACAATAAGGATCGCCTAAATGCATTTATTGAAGAGTTTTCACTGCTTAAAGAAGCCAAAATATTAGTTCACGGTGGGGGTAAAATGGCCTCTGCGCTTTCGACTAAATTAGGTTTAGAGGTTGAAATGTACGAGGGAAGACGCATTACTTCAAAAGAACAATTAGAGGTTGTATGTATGGTTTACGCCGGTCTTGCAAACAAAAAGTTAATTAGCTCTATGCAGGCACAATCCATTGATGCGCTTGGACTTTCGGGAGCGGATTTGAATTTGATTAAGGCCGAGAAAAGAGCAGTAAAAAAGATAGATTACGGATTTGCTGGGGATATTGTTCAAGTGAATTCTGATAGAATTAAAGAACTCTTAGACCTTAATGCTTGTCCTGTTTTTTGTGCGATTACTCACGATCAGAAAGGACAGTTGCTCAACACTAATGCTGATACTATAGCATCGAGTTTGGCTATCGCCATGTCCACATATTTTGAGGTGAGCCTTAAGTTTGTTTTTACGCATCAAGGCGTGTTAAAAGACATGCATAGCTCCAATGCTAATGCTATTTTCGAAGAAATAAACAGCACTGATTTTGTGCAATTCAAAAAGGATGGCACCTTGACCCAAGGTATTATTCCTAAACTGACAAATGCTTTTGATGCGCTTGAAAAAAAAGTGCAAGAGGTAAGAATTGGGTCATCGGCTATAATTAATCACAATAAAGGAACAAAAATATGTCTATGAACCAAATCTCAGATTATTATGAATCTGCCATAGATCTTCTAAAAGAATTGATCACAACACCCTCGTTTTCAACAGAAGAAGATCAGACCGCTGCAATTTTAGAGCGTTGGTTTAAAAAGCATGACATCTCTTTTAGAAAGCATAAGAATAATGTTTACGCCTTTAACAAGCATTACGACGAGAATAAACCTAATTTACTTTTGAATAGTCACCATGATACCGTAAAACCGAATGGCTCTTATACACGTGATCCATTTAAGGCTGATATTATAGAAGATAAACTCTACGGTTTAGGCTCGAACGATGCAGGAGGAGCGCTAGTATCTTTAATGCATTGTTTCTTGCATTTTTACTCGACTAAAAACTTACCCTTCAATCTCATCATTGCTGCAACTGCAGAAGAAGAGATTGCAGGTGTCGATAGCCTCAGAGGACTTCTACCTTTGTTACCAACTATTGATTTAGCCATTGTTGGAGAACCTACCTTGATGGACCTCGCTATTGCCGAGAAAGGACTTGTCGTCTTTGACGGAAAAGTAACTGGTACTGCTTCTCATGCGGCACATCCAAATGACGATCAGGCCATTCACAAGATTATTCCAATCTTACAATGGTTTAAAGAATTGCGTTTTGATAAAGTCTCTAAACACCTAGGCGAGGTTAAAACTACAGTATCTCAACTTCAGGCGGGCACTCAGCACAACGTCATTCCTTCAGAAGTAAAATTTGTGGTGGATGTTCGAGTCAATGATTGCTATAAAAACCAAGAAATTGATGCTTTTTTTCAAAAAAACGCACCCTGTGAAATGCGGGCGAGGTCTCTTCGTATGCAAAGCTCTCAGATCGATGAAGATCACGCTTTGGTACAAGCAGGTCTTCAGTTGGGCAGAAAAACTTATGGTTCTCCAACACTCTCGGACCAAGCTGCTTTGAATTGTCAGTCGTTAAAGTTTGGACCTGGAGATTCAACACGTTCACACACGGCAGATGAGTTTATTTTTGCGTACGAAATAAAAGAAGGTATTGAGATTTATATTAAACTTTTAGAAAACTACATAAACACAATAGCATGAAGCTCTGGGAAAAAGGTATTTCAACCGAAAAATTGATTGAAAAATTCACTGTTGGAAATGATCGTGAATTAGATATTCATTTGGCAAAGTATGATTTACAGGCATCCATCGCTCATGCTCAGATGCTTGAAAAGGTGGCTCTTTTATCTTCTGATGAATGCACTCAAATTGTCAATTGCTTAAATGAAATGTTGGTTGAAGTGCAAGAAGGCACCTTTTCAATTGAAGAAAATTTTGAAGATGTGCATTCGAAGATTGAATATGAATTGATTCAGCGACTCGGAGAACCAGGCAAAAAAATTCACACTGCTCGTTCGAGAAATGACCAAGTTTTAGTAGCCATGCATTTATATATGTGTCAAGAACTTTCTCTCATTCAAGAACGTGTTTTAGAATTTTTTGAAACCTTGCTTGAACTTTCCGAAAAGTACGCAAAGCATTATATGCCTGGTTATACGCATATGCAAGTGGCGATGCCCTCTTCTTTTGGACTGTGGTTTAGCGCTTATGCAGAACTTTTAATCGATGATGTTTTTATTTTAAAGGCAGCCAAAGAGGTATGTGATCAAAACCCGTTAGGGTCTGCAGCAGGTTATGGAAGCAATTTTAATATAGATCGAGCTTTTACCACAGAAGCCTTGAATTTTTCCACTTTGAAATACAATTCGGTGGCGGCTCAGCTATCAAGAGGAAAGGCAGAAAAAAGCTGCGCTTTAGCCTTGTCTTCTTTTGCTTCGACACTCTCTAAGTTTGCCATGGATATTTGTCTTTTTGCTGGACAAGATTACAACTTCATCAAATTTCCTGATGCGCTTACTACAGGAAGCAGCATCATGCCACATAAAAAAAATCCAGATGTTTTTGAATTGATTAGAGCGCACTGCAATAAAATTCAGGCGATACCGCAACAAATTGCTAGTATTACCTCCAATTTGCCTTCTGGATATCACAGGGATTTACAACTGGTAAAAGAGCCCATAATTCAGGGAATCAATCAATTCAAAGAGTGTCTTGAAATTTTCAATTACGCTATAAAACAAATTGAAGTGCGCTCATCCATTTTAGAAGCATCAAAGTACGAATACATTTGGAGCGTCGATACATTAAACGATTGGGTTTCATCTGGAATACCGTTTCGAGAAGCTTATCAAAATATGGCAAAGTCAATAGCAGAAAAACAATATGAACCAATCAAATACAGTGCGCATACTCATCTTGGTAGTATTGGAAATTTGTGTCTAGATGAAATTAGGCTCAAAATGCGAAGGGCTGCAAAGAAGTAATCTTTATTTTTGTGACCGTATCAAAAGAATTTAAATGGACAATCAGTTTATTGAAGAATTGAGATGGAGAGGAATGATTCACGATTATATGCCCGGATTAGAGGAACATTTAAACGAGGATTCTAGAGCCGCATATGTAGGATTTGATCCAACTGCAGACTCATTGCACATCGGTAACCTTGTAAGCATTCTGATGTTGAGACATTTTCAAATTCAGGGGCATAAACCCATTGCTTTGGTTGGTGGCGCTACGGGAATGATTGGAGACCCTTCAGGAAAATCTAAAGAACGCAATTTATTAGATGAAAAGACCTTAAAGTACAACCAAGATGCCATTCAAAAACAATTGTCAAGATTTCTCGATTTTGAGGCTAAAGAGGGTCGTTCTGCTGTAATAGTCAATAACTATGATTGGATGAAGAACTTTAGTTTTATCGACTTTATTCGAGATGTTGGAAAACATATCACTGTAAACTACATGATGGCTAAAGATTCTGTAAAGAAAAGGCTCTCCTCAGATTCTTCTGAAGGCATGTCTTTTACGGAATTCACCTATCAACTTGTTCAAGGTTTTGATTTTTGGCATTTGTATAAAAATTACGATTGCAGCTTGCAAATGGGAGGCTCTGATCAGTGGGGTAACATTACCACAGGTACCGAACTCATTCGTCGTATTGGTGCAGGAAAAGGTTTTGCATTGACTTGCCCATTGATCACTAAAGCTGACGGAACGAAGTTTGGAAAAACCGAGCAGGGAAATGTTTGGCTGGACCGCAATAGAACATCACCCTATAAATTTTACCAGTACTGGCTTAATTCAAGTGATGTGGATGCTGAAAATTTCATCAAGATTTTCACTTTTTTAGAACAAGAAACGGTTGAACAATTGATTGAGCAGCATAGAACTGAACCTCACATGCGCATACTTCAACAACGCCTGGCCGATGAAATCACTATTCTTGTGCACAGTCGAGAAGATTTAGATAAGGCTAAACAAGCAAGTCAACTTTTATTTGGTAAGTCAACCACTGAAGATTTGAAAGCATTAGATGTTGAGACATTACTCGATGTGTTTGAAGGAGTTCCGCAAGCTCAAATCCAAAGTGATGAACTAGACCAAGGCCTAGATATGATTGCTGCGCTCTCGGCTAAAACAGGCTTTTTATCTTCAAATGGCGATGCCCGCAGAGAATTGAAACAGAATTCTATTTCAGTTAATAAGAATAAGGTGTCGGCAGACTTTGTAATTGGAACTCAAGATTTAATTCAAGACCGATATATTTTAATTCAACGTGGTAAAAAGAACTACTTTCTGATTGAGGTTGTATAGCTTTTGTTTAGGAATATATGCGCAGTATAAATAGGGGATATCCTATGGTTTTCCCATTAAAAAGTTATAGGCAATACAATTATTTTCTATTTTACAGACGTCTCATCATATTATAACCCTGTTTAAAAGACGCCGATTACGGCGTCTTTTTTTGTTTTAAATCAGCGGATGCTTTTAATCTTCTAAACACTTTTGTGAGGTCCAATTAATATTTTGTAAGTTGTCCTGCAATAAGAAAATATTAATATACAATACACTATAAAATTCTCTCTATTACTAGATATAGATAAGGCTATGATACCCATATCTAGGCAGAGAGCTAAGGCGTCCTTTTGGATGCCTTTTTTTATATCAATGCCTGAACTAGTTATTGGTGTTGTGCTCTAGTTCGTTTGAGATTAGTGTAATTTCATTTGCAGGCATTCCTGCTCTTTGGGCGTGCTCTTTTAACAAGTCAACAGAGTCAGCATTATAAACACAGTACACGCAGTCTCCGGCAATATAACTATGTTCTTGTTCGATGTTTTTTCCTTCATTTCTCATATCTATAAGTATAGACTCAGAGTGCTTTCCAGTGTTATCTAATTTATCGGTTGGGATATTTGAAGCGTTAGGAATTTCTCTTTTAATTAAATATTTGTTCATGTTTTGGTTTTACTTGTAAATTACAATAAATTAATATTTTTCACAAGAGTTGAAAAAATGAAATTGGAATATGCTGTGCCTAAGATACTAATTGATTGCAGCCTCGAACATCTGAGGCGTCAAAACGTCCCAATACCTCAAAAGATAAATCTGTATGAAGTTTCCCTAAATCTTGGGTCGCAATAAAGGCACAACTGTGTAGATTGGCCAAATCAATGACATTAATGCCTCCTGTTTTTCCGCTAACGTATTCAAAGGGGTCGTCAATTGATCGAGTTAGGACTCTCATCCAACTTGGGGGCTGAAAAGTCTTGCCGTCTTTCATATAGGCCTGAGATAACAACTCTGTCATGCCGTATTCTGAATCGATAAAATCAAGAGCAAAACGCTTACTCAAAAGTTGATGCAATTCTTCTCGAATAATTTCTTTGCGTTTGCCTTTCATCCCTCCAGTCTCGATAATTGTGGTATTTTTTAATGCTGTGGGAAAGGCTTCTGACATATCCATTAAGGCGTAGGCCACACCAAATAAAATAACAGGCCGTTCACTTTTTTCTATTACATCAATGACTTGAGCGTAATCATCCTTATAAAACCCGCTAAAACTGTATTTGGAATGCGCTATAAGGGTGTTTATCATGTATAAGAGAGAGGAACTCTTTTGCTCATGATACGACGGTAAGACACTTAAAATGCATAAGTTCTCAATCGGCCCATATTGTTTTTCGAATTGAGTTAAAAAACTATGCTCGTACAATTTCAAATTGTTTACAAAGTGTTTTGACCTTTCTTGCCCAGTCGTTCCACTGCTTTCAAAATAAAAGGAGGTCGATGAATCGTCACAGACCTTGTGTGTCTTAAAAAAAGAAATAGGGAGAAAAGGAATTTCTTTAAATCCTTGTACTGAAGAAGGTGAGCGTTTTAAGAAAGTACAGAAATCTCTATACAGCGAATTGTGTAGATATTGATACTCAAATACGTCTAAAGCGTAATGTTCAAAGTTCTCTTTGTTGATGTGAGAAAGATCATATGAATGAAGATCGAGCATAAATTTCAGACAGTAAATTTAAGTAAAAAACCCCCTGACATCTGTCAGGGGGTTAAACTAATCCATTACATTTTGATTTACGACCCGGTATACCAACTAAAGTCAGTATCCGCAGTTGTCGATGAAGAATAGGTTGCACTATTATCAGAGGATGTTCCATCTATAATAATGTCATCAAATGAGCCTTGATCAGGATCTTTTAGTTGAACCTGCGTATTGTATCCGGTTAGTGACAGTCCGTTAATCGTTGCACCTGAGGCTTTTTTGAATTGAAGTGCAGTACCTCCAACTGTAGATACAGCTGAAATATTTTCAAGAGTTGGATTATTGTTAACTCCGTCTGCTTCAACCACTGTTGAAAAATCTGAAGTATGAAGAATGTAAGCAGTACTTAAGGTACCGTTCCAACCTTCAGTCCAGTCTATGGCATCATCTTCGTTGTTTTCTAAATAGAAGTTAGAGGCGTTTACGGTACCTCCAAAGAATTCGACACCATCATCGGTACCATTTAAAATAGCCACGTTGGTAATTGTTGTTCCATTCCCTACTGCATAAAGTGAAAGACCATTAAATTGAGATTCGGCATTAATCTGTGCACCGGCATACTCAATAACAAGGTAATCGATAGAACCTGAATTATCAGAGTCGTTTGACCCTCCATAAATAACTCCTCCTACTTCGGCCACTGCATCAACTCCTTCTGTGGTGGTTGCATCACCAGCAATTACTAGACCACCCCAAGATCCTGCCGTAGTCGCGTTAGAAGTTAATACTACTGGATTTGATGCGGTTCCTTGAATGTCAATTGCACCACCTTTTTGAATGACAATGTAGGTTGAAACGGCATCACCTGTTTCTAAATCTGCTGTGATAATTGTACCTGCAGGGATTGTTAAGGCTGCACCTGATTCAACGCTGTACGTTCCATTTAAAAAGTAAGTTTTCGAAGCATCTAAAGTGAGATTAGAACTAATAGATCCGGTTAAAACGACAACATTTGACGAATTTCCTCCGGCCCATCCAAATTGATTGGCGTCTAGAGAAGAGCTATTGTAATTTAGGTTATTATCTGAATCAATTCCGTCAATTTGAATATTACTGAAGCTTCCCTGGTCAGGATCTTTAAGTTCAACTCTAGTGTCATATCCTGTAATAGATAGCCCGTTGATCGTTGCTCCTGAGGCTTTCTTAAATTGAAGTGCTGTGCCGCCGACTGTTGAAACGGCGGTCAAATTTGTAAGTGTTGGATTGTTATTTACACCATCTGCCTCTAAGGCCGTTGAAAAATCTGAGGTGTTCAGCACATAAGCTCCGTCCAGAGTTCCGTTCCAGCCCTCTGTCCAATCAATGGCGTCATCTTCATTGTTTTCTAAATACATATTAGAAGGAGAGACTGAACCTCCAAAAAACTCAACACCATCGTCAGTTCCATTCACAATCGCAACATTCGAAATTGAGGTTCCAGATCCAACAGCATAAAGTGATAGACCGTTAAATTGAGATTCAGAATTGATCTGAGCTCCTGCGTGTTGAATGATGAGGTATTCTATTATTCCTGAGTTATCGTTATCTGAAGATCCTCCATAAATGATTCCACCTACTTCGGCAGTGGCACTTGCTCCTTCAGTAGTTGAAGCATTACCGGCTATTACAACTCCACCCCAAGAACCTGGTTGTCCTGATGCGGATGTCATAATTACGGGGTTTGCCGCTGTACCAAGAATGTTTAAACGACCACCTTGCTGAACTACGAGATAATTTTGAGTATTGTCTGCGCTATTGGCCGTGATTGTTGTTCCGGCTGGAATGGTTAAACTCACACCTG
>CBFIGE010000001.1:51435-148927 GCA_965662045.1 Flavobacteriaceae bacterium | reverse complement strand
CAGGAACACTTAAAATTCCTGACAATTCGTATGAAATATTGGCATCTAAAGTAGTGTCTTCTTGTAACTCTCCTTCTAAAGTGTTACTCACAGGACAAGCATTTGAGCATGTTCCTCCACAATCTACTCCTTGTTCTCCCACATCTAAGATGCCATTTGAACATAGATTTACGGGTTCTGGATCAGTGCTATTATCAACTCTAGAACAACTTGAAATCATCAAGCCCAAGGAAGATAATAGGACCATTGTTAATTTTAAAAATTTGGTTTTCATAAGTAGCTAATTAATAATTAAGGGTAATAAATTAAAAGTTTAGAGATAGGCCAAGACTTATGTTTCTTCCAAGCTTATAGGACTGTACCGTAATTTCCTTTTCATCCCTCGGAATTTTAATTCGTTCCTCTAAGGGAACACCTTCAAGTCTAGCGGTGTTAATCTCTCTGTAATTTTGTAAGATATTTTGTGTCTGTCTGATGACTGGATTAAGCAAATTATTTGCCACTAATTGCAATCTCATGTTAGAATTGAATTCTTTAGAAATCACTCCATTTAAGACGACAAAGCCTTTTTCAATAATGGCGGAGTCATAATTGTAGTCTCGCGTATTTTGATCAGTAGGAACCCCAAGCGCAAAAACTTTGTCTGAAGCATAATTCGCAGAAATTCCTATCGATAGTGGTTGCTCATTTAATGTGGCGTAATTAAAACTAGCATTTAAAATATAATCAGAAGCTCCTTGCAGGTCTACACTTTCAAAATTGCTATACCTAAAACTTCTTATGAGATTTCCATCTTCATTAAAAACTTCTTTTAAATCTTGTTTGGTCCACATACGTGTAGCATTAAAGACCATAGTTAGTTTATGACCGTCAATAACATCGATGTCTTCTTCATCCATGATGCGTTTTTCAGCGAGATTTAATCGCGATTCAAGTTCTAACCCTAAAACCTTGGCGGTTTCAGCGGAGTTAAAATAAGAGAATACACCTGCAGAACCTCTGTCTCTCACTCTATTTATAGGATCCGAAATATTTTTATAAAAAGCGGCCAGTGAAATTAACTCATCACTAGAAGGGAAAGTCTCGTATTTGAAATCAAAATTAATGTCTGTAGAGGCGATCAAATCCGGATTACCACGGGTGATTTGACCAGTTGGTGACACATATTCAAAGGGAGAAATTTCTTTGAACTCAGGTAAGGTAATCGTTCTTGAAAATGCCGCCCTAAGAGCTGATTTATCGCTTAGACTTCTACGAATATTAATGCTTGGATATAGTTTATTATACTTCTGTTCAGTAACACCTTCTCTGGGAAATAAATTTCCAATGTCATAATTCACAACGATTTCATCACTTTGATATCTCGCTCCAAAATTTAAATTCCAAAGTTCATTGGATAAATTGAAGTTTTGAAATGCCGCTGCAGAACGAAGTGTTCCTACGTATATGTCCTTGTTTTGGCCAAGAGCATTCGCACCTAAGGTGTTGATTTGTAAAAGTCCATTACTAAAGTTTTCCGGGGTAAAAATCGCATCTAGATCATCAATAGAGGAGGGATATATTGGATTGCTATTATTAGCGATTTCTACACCTGCAAATTCAGAGGAGAAATCTCTGGTTTTATCTCTAAAAGAAACACCGTAATTGAGATTTATAGCAGTCGTATCTTCACTTTCTTCGTCTTCGGAAGAACTGAAATTAATGCTGTGTTGAATTTTCCCATTGACTTCTTCGTCCGTAATGATTTGTGCTGATTTTCGTTGTTGAAATCCTCCTGTAAATCCCAATTGAACATCAAAATTGGGTTCAACACCATTTGGGTCAAAATTTACTTCATTTCGAATTCTGTTTGGCTCATCTGCGTACAAAAGGTTATAACCCAAAGCCCAATTCAAGGTGTTTTTTTCATTGAATCTATGAAGACCGAAAAGTTGTGAAACAAACAAAGTCGTTTGCTTGGTGTTCTGGTCGCGAATGAATTGAAAGAGACCATCATCTGGATCGGTTTCTTCAAAAATTGTCGATTGCCCATCTCGCCCACCTTCAAAAACATTTTCACTCAATTTATTGATGATAAAATTGCTTGATTTAATTCGATGCTTTTCATTGATATACCATGTAACATCTGCTAATCCAGTGTTTACAAATTTGGTCTCGTAGGTATTGGCGTCGGTAATGGTGTCATCGATGAAATTTGATCTGAACTGACGAAAAACGCCTGATTTATATCCGTGGGATCTTGAATTAGATCCGGTTAAAATAATAGCTAGTTTATTATCAAAAAACTTTTTGCCTACGGAAATTGAAGCTGAGTAATTGACGGGATTGTCAAATTGTTGGGTGTTCCAACTTTGTCTAGTTATTTGCCCACTTAAACTACTCTTGTATGTCAAGTAACCAAACTTGGAATCACTAAAATTGGGTGAGACTTTAAAATTATCAAATACCCCCGCTTGAGCGACATTAGAATTAACTCCTGATGAAAAGCTTACAGCGAGTAATTTAGATTCACTGAGTTCTCTTGAATCTATATTGATAGCCCCCGAAGCTTGATCTGCTGAAGTCGAAGCATCAAAGGTTTTTTGTATGCTTACTGCCTTGATAAATCTTGTAGGAAATAAGGATAAATCAATATTCTTTTTTTCTACATCGTCTGAGGGTATAGGGAGTCCATTTAGTGTGGTTACCAGATAACGATCTCCAAGTCCCCGAACGAATATATCGCCCGAAGATTCTGATGAGCTTACCCCAGATATTTTTTGGGTTGCTGCTGAAGCATCTGAAACTGCAAATTTGGCGAGCTCCTTTGCTCCAATACTTTCTTTAATTTCTACGGCTTTTCGTTGGTCTAATAAAAGGGCAACTTCTGAATCTTTTCTCGCCACAGTTGTAACTACAACTTCTTCCAGAGTCAATCCTGCAGAAGCAGAAAGCGGAACATCTATATTCGTTACTTTACTCGCTAAGATTTCTACATTGGGAATTTCAACGGTTTCATATCCTAAATAAGAGTAAACTACAGTATAAATACCAGGTTCTAAGCCATCAATTTCGTACAATCCGTCAAAATCTGAAGTTGTACCTGTTGTTGTTCCTTTGATAAGGATGTTTGCGAATGCCAAAGGTTCGTTATTGAGCTCAGCATCCAAGAGCTTACCTACTACTCCTCCTGTTTCTTGCGCAAAAGCAAAGATTACACAGAATTGGAATGCGAGTAAACTCAAAAATCTTTTAGTCATAATGATCATTAATTAGTGATACAAATAACGTCTTACTTCTAAAACAAGGAGTTAGCAATATTTTAATTCAAGGTTTTTTTAACTTTATACAAACGTTAAGAGATTAAATTACTGTTAATAGAAAGTCTGACTATATTATATATTCTATTTTTGGTTAGGTCAAAAACATACTCATATGAGCACTGAAAACAAGGATATTAAAATATTGTTAGTAGATGATGAACCAGACATCCTAGAAATTATTGGTTATAATCTCAATTTGGAAGGATACCAAGTTTTTACTGCTAAAAATGGAGTGGAGGCTATTTCAAAAGCTAAAAAGAAGATGCCCCACCTGATTATTTTAGACGTGATGATGCCAGAAATGGATGGAATTGAAGCTTGTGAAGCGATAAGGCAAACCAATGGCTTAGAGGATATAATCATTACATTTTTAACTGCTAGAGGTGAGGATTATTCGCAGCTGGCTGGTTTTGATGCAGGCGCAGATGATTATATCACAAAACCTATTAAACCTAAAGTATTGATGTCAAAAATTAAAGCACTTCTTCGTAGAAAAAAAGAAGTTGCTCAGTCTGACGCTCAAATTACTCAAGTAGGCGACATTGTTATCGATAGAGAGGAATATAAAATCATCAATAAAGGAAAAGAAATTGTTTTACCGCGCAAGGAATTTGAACTTCTTGCTTTATTGACTTCTAAACCCAATAAAGTATTCAAAAGAGAGGTGATTTTAGAAAAAGTTTGGGGAAATGAGGTTGTTGTAGGAGGTCGTACTATAGATGTACATATTCGAAAACTCCGCGAAAAAATAGGTGAAGAGCACTTCAAGACCGTTAAAGGAGTTGGATATAAATTTGTCGAAAACTAAATGTTTGGTCAACTCAAAGATTCTTTTAAAATCGCGCTGCGTTTATCTTTTTGGATAAGCACTCTTTTCGCTCTTTTATTATTTATTGTTTTTAAAATCGCTGGATTAAAGGAGTTCACTTTAATTCCAATTAGTTCTTTTTTGGGTTTTTTTATTTCCTTATGGGTTATCAATTACAATGCAGAAAAGTATATTGTAAGGACGATAAAACAGTTGTATAACAACGTTTCGCTTTTAGAAAACTCAGACTTTAGAAATTTGAGTGTTACTACAGACATGGATTCCTTGAGAAGTGAAATTGAAAATTTTGCAGAAGGCAAAAAAATCGAAATAGAAACCTTAAAAATCAAAGAGGAGTATCGTAAAGATTTTATCGGAAATGTAGCGCACGAACTCAAAACACCTCTTTTCACTGTACAGGGTTATTTGCTTACGCTCCTAGATGGGGCAATGGATGATAAAAAGGTCAGAAAAAAGTATTTGGACCGGGCCAATAAAAGCGTTGAACGCCTTTTACATATTGTAAGGGACTTAGATGATATCACACGACTAGAATCTGGCTCGACGACTATGAATTTCAGTGATTTCAATGTTATTCACCTTATTGAAAACACCTTTGAAATGCTCGAAATGGAAGCGCAAAAAGCTGCTGTTAATTTGATTTTAGACAAGAACTACAGTAAGCCAGTAATGGTTTATGCTGATGAAGAGAAAATTGAACAGGTTTTGTATAATTTGATTCAAAACAGCATTAAATATGGGAGTTTTGAGGGCACTACAGAAGTTAGTGTTGAAAACTTAACTGCCAATAAAATTGTAGTGCGTATTACCGATAATGGTGAGGGTATTCCAGAAGTTCATCTATCTCGATTATTTGAACGATTTTATCGGGTAGATCAGAGTGGAAGTCGCAAAGAAGGAGGTTCTGGGTTAGGATTATCTATCGTGAAACACATCGTTGAAGCCCATGAAGAAAAAATATTTGTAGAAAGCGAACCTGAATTGGGCTCTGAGTTTTCTTTTACCCTTCAAAAAGCTTCCTTGAACAGTGAGGTCCAGTCTATGGATTCTGAAAAAACAGAAAGTCCCTCGTAATCGTCTACCCGATCTAAGTCTGTCAAACTAAAATCGTTTTGAGAACAGAAAGGCACTATTTTTAGCGCATCGAGTCTTTTGGCCAGATATTCCTGTTCGTATTGCCCTGGAGTTGGAATAAAAAAGGCCTTTTTACCAAGCTTAGCTAGATCCATTACAGTGGTGTATCCAGATCGACATAAAATCAGCTTAGATTGCTTTAAATGCCGCTCCAATTCTTCAGATTGCATAAAATTTACTTTCTGGATTGTATTGCTTGCATTTGCAATTATGGAGCTCTTTTGTTCTGTTTGAATTTTACCTTGAATAAAAGTGATTTTTCCTGTAAAATTAGTTAACTCATCAAGTAGTTGTTCTTCGAGCAAGGTTCTTTGTGGTTCAGGTCCTGATAACAATACCATGAGGTCAATGCTTTCTTTTTGAGCTGAAGGCGTAAACCTAGACAATGGACCTAGATACCTCATTTGGTCTAATTTTTTTTTGAGGTGGCCTAGTTTACCTGTTAAATTGGGCTCATGCTCAAAATCGGGTACCCAAATAAAATCGTACTTTTTAAATATGCGTCTATGCCACCAAGATGATAGAGCCGTGGTTGCTCCAGATAGCACATTCAGCTGATGTGTAATGAATACATTGGGAACTTTATTGGAATAAACACCAAGTCGATTATCTGAAATTAATCCATCAATATGTTCTTTTTCAATGATTTGTTCTACTTCTTTTCGCTCCTTTCTCATAGCATTGAAAATCTTGTGTGAATTCAAAAGCATTTTGAGTTTAAAGAGATGTGCTTTGGTCGCGTATTCAATTTGATAAGAACTCAATTCATAAGAAATAAGTTCCGGAAATTCCTTTTGAAGCAATTTTAGAGCAACCCCATCAGAAGCCAGAACAACTTCAAACTGATTCTCAAGTAAAGCCTTTATAATTGGAACACATCTGGTGGCGTGTCCTAAGCCCCAGTTTAAGGGTGAGACCAATATTTTTTTTGAAGAAGCCTTCATGTGCTCTAAGGTTCTTAATATTTTTGTGAGTTAAAAGTAATGATTTGGGAAGTAAAAATAAGTTAAGGCGATTTAAAGAAAATGAAACATTTTTGAATCTCATTCAACCCACGCGTGAAGAATTATTAAGTGACATTAGCTTAAAAGGAAACTGGAAGGATGAGTTCAAAAACGACAATCCTATTGTACTTGAATTGGGATGCGGTAAAGGCGAATACACCTTGTCTTTAGCAAAAGAATTTCCGAATATTAATGTTATAGGTATAGACATTAAAGGAGCTCGTTTGTGGAGGGGTGCTAAAACAGCATTAGAAACTGGGCTTGAGAATGTTCGTTTTTTACGAATCCAAATTGAATTGCTTCCACAGGTATTTGACACTTCTGAAATCAGTGAAATATGGATCACATTTCCTGATCCTCAAATCAAATATAAACGCCAGAAGCACAGATTAGTAAATCTAAAATTCCTGAACATGTATAAAGCACTTCTCAAAGAGGATGGGCTTATTCATTTGAAAACCGATTCTGAGTTTTTACATGGATATACCCTGGGTCTTCTGCAGGGGTTAGAAAAAGAAATAGTATATTCCAACCACGACATTTATCGATTAGAGGGCAGCCCTGAAATTGTGACAAGTGTTCAAACATTTTATGAAAAACAATATTTAGAATCTTTTAAACCTATCACCTATCTCCAATTTAGACTCTGATTATATCGTACAACTCGTACTGTTGTTTTTCGCCACTTATGCAGCTGCATTTATGGCTACTGCCCCGCCGGGACTTCTGAATTTAAACGCGGCCAAAATAAGTGTAGACAAAGGAAAGAAAAGTGCCTTGTGGTTTGTGGCAGGAGTCATCTTAACCATTGCGATTCAAGCGGTAATAGCGATACAAATTTCAAAGTTTTTATTTCGTAATCCTGAGGTTATTCAGCTCATTTTAAAAATAGCCATCAGTATATTTTTTCTACTGTCGATTTATTTCTTCACCAAGAAAACAAAGACGAAAAAAATAAAGGTCAAACGCAAGAATAATTTTTTCAAAGGCATATTACTAGCTACTTTAAATATTTTGACCATACCTTATTACAGTGGGGTGCACGCCATGTGGACGTCTTCGGGATGGGTACGTTTTGAGGCTGCGGATATGATGACTTTTGTATTGGCTGTTTGCCTTGGAACATTAACCGTCTTATACGCGTATGTCTTTTTGTTTATTCGTGCGAGTCATCAAAATTCATTTTTTTCGAATAAATCCAATGCGATCATTGGATTTATGATGTTGGTGCTAATGGTAATAAGTTTGTTCAGATTGCTTTACGGATGAAAAAAAGTTCAATTGACTTCTTTAAAAAAGTATATGAAGTAGTTGCACAAATCCCAGAAGGTCGTGTAACTTCTTATGGCGCAATCGCTCGACATCTTGGAATGCCGCGATCTTCAAGAATGGTGGGATATGCGATGAATAATTCTCACAATTTGGATATTCCTGCTCATCGTGTAGTTAATCGAAATGGGCTACTTACCGGTAAGCACCATTTTCCTGGTTCGACCTTGATGCAACAGCTTTTGGAGAATGAGGGTATTCAAATTAAAGAGGATCAGGTAATAGGCTTCAAAGAAGTATTTTGGGATCCGGTATGTTTAACTCATTAGCTTGCTATAAAGAAGTTTAATATATTTTATCTTTGCCCTTATAAAGATTGCTGCCTTTTATGAAAAAAGATGAGATTATATCCGCCTTAAAATCAATCTCTGTTCCTGGAGAGGGTCAAAATATGGTCGAGAGCGGAGCAGTTACCAATGTTCAAGTTTTTGGTGACGAAGTAGAGGTTGATATCACGATAAATAACCCTAGCCTTCAGGCTAAAAAAAAGACTGAGGTATCCATTTTACAGACAATCCACGAAAAGGTTTACGAAAAGGCAAAAATAAAAGTCAATCTCAAGGTAGTTGCCCCAGAACAAGAAAAACCACAAATTAAAGGAAAACCCATAGTGGGAATTAAAAATATCATTGCTGTTGCCTCTGGAAAGGGGGGAGTCGGAAAGTCTACCATCACTGCAAACTTGGCCGTCTCCTTAGCGCAAATGGGTTTTGAGGTAGGAATTTTAGACGCTGATATATATGGTCCATCAATACCCATAATGTTTGACGTCGAAAATGAAAAACCTTTGGCTGTTACTGTGGATGGAAAATCTAAAATGAAGCCTGTTTCTAACTATGGCTTAAAAATTTTGTCAATTGGATTTTTTACCAAACCAGATCAAGCAGTAATCTGGAGAGGGCCTATGGCTTCTAAAGCGCTCAACCAAATGATTTTTGATGCGCACTGGGGCGAATTAGATTTTTTACTTGTGGATTTACCACCTGGAACGGGGGATATTCATTTGAGTATTTTACAGTCTTTACCCATCACAGGAGCTGTGGTTGTGAGTACTCCTCAAACTATTGCCTTGGCAGACGCCCGAAAGGGAATTGCGATGTTCCAACAAGAGTCTATTGATGTACCTGTTTTAGGGGTTGTTGAGAATATGGCTTACTTTACGCCAGAAGAGCTTCCTGAAAACAAGTACTACATCTTCGGAAAAGACGGTGCTAAAAACTTAGCAGAAGATATGGATATAGTACTTCTAGGCCAGGTTCCAATAGTTCAGAGTGTTAGAGAAGCTGGTGATATAGGAAGACCTGCGGCTTTTCAATCAGATACGATAATTGCAAAGTCTTTTAAAACCCTTACCCAAAATACAGTTTCACAGTTGGTAAAGCGAAACGAAGATTTACCTCCAACTGAAGCAGTTAAAATTACAACTATGGCAGGTTGCGCACCTGTACAATCCAATAAATCATGACAACAATTGAACTAACAAAAAAAATTGAAAAGGCACTTGAAGAGATTCGTCCATTTTTGCAAAATGACGGAGGTGATATCGAATTGGTTTCTATAGAAGAAAACAAGTCAGTAACTGTTCGCCTTCTGGGAAATTGCGTGAGTTGTTCGGTCAATCAAATGACCTTAAAAAGTGGAGTTGAAATGACGATTAAAAAGTACGCTCCCGAAATTGAAAACGTTTATAATGTTCAATAAAAGAAAAGAGTTAAAATGATTCAGACTGATATTTTAATTATTGGTGCTGGACCAACAGGCTTGTTTGCTGTATTTGAGGCAGGCCTATTAAAATTGAAATGCCATATTATTGATGCCCTCGCTCAGCCAGGAGGCCAACTGTCAGAGCTTTATCCAAAAAAGCCTATCTATGATATTCCGGGATACCCAGAAGTAGGGGCTCAAGAATTGGTCAATAATTTAATGGAACAAATCAAGCCTTTTCAACCTGGATTTACACTAGGTGAACGCGCTGAAAAAATTACTAAAATCGATGAAAACCTTTTTGAGGTAGAAACAGATAGAGGCACTGTTCACAGGGCCGCAGTTGTTGCTATTGCAGGAGGCTTAGGTAGTTTCGAACCTCGAAAACCACAATTGCCAAATATCGAACAATTTGAAGATAAAGGGCTGCTATACATGGTCAAAAACCCCGAACAATTTAAAGATAAGCGGGTAGTTATTGCAGGAGGAGGTGATTCGGCTTTGGATTGGAGTATTTACCTGAGTGATATCGCTTCTGAAGTCGTCTTAGTACACCGAAGAAACGAGTTTAGAGGAGCGCTTGACAGCGTAGAAAAAGTACAAGATTTGAAATCAGCGGGTAAAATAAAATTATACACCCCTTATGAGGTGACCAAAATCGAAGGGAATACCCACCTGAAATCGCTTAGATTAAAGAGCAACCAGACCGAGACTGAATTAAATGTCGAAACTGACTTTTTTATTCCGTTGTTTGGATTAACTCCAAAACTAGGTCCTATTGCCAATTGGGGTTTAGAAATTGAGAAGAATGCTATTAAAGTAGATAATACACTGGATTATCAAACGAATATTTCAGGTATTTATGCTATCGGAGATGTGAACACTTATCCGGGTAAATTAAAATTAATTCTTTGTGGTTTTCACGAGGCAACTCTAATGTGCCAAAGTGCTTTCGCCCGAATACATCCAGACAAGCGAAATGTTTTAAAATACACTACTGTTGGAGGTGTCAACGGATTTGACGGTTCTGTCAAACAAGCTCCTAAAGCAGTGGTTAAGACAATTGATTGATAGTGAGTAACGAGGTTCGAATTCAGATTACAGATAGAAACGGCACTACGCATGAAGTCATGGCACCTACAGATTTAAACATGAACCTAATGGAGGTGATTCGCTCATTTGAATTGGCCGAAGAGGGTACAATTGGTATATGCGGTGGAATGTCTATGTGTGCTTCTTGTCAATGTTACGTCCTTTCTGATCACGATTTGCTAACTAGAGGGGACGAAGAAGAAGCCATGTTATCTGAAGCTTTTCACGTTCAAGAAAACTCTAGATTGTCTTGCCAAATTCCCATTAGCGAAGCACTTGAAAACCTTCATATTGAAATTGCCCAAGAAGATTAAATTTTAGCCTGCTTAGTATACAATTCTTTATATTTTCCATCTTGTGCTAAGAGCTCTTCGTGTGTTCCACGTTCAGCGATTTCTCCTTGGTCAACAACTAAAATTTGATGTGCATCTTTAATCGTACTCAATCGGTGGGCGATAACTAATGTTGTTCGTCCTGAGGTCAATTTTTTGAGCCCTTCTTGTATAAAGTGTTCACTTAATGAATCTAGATTCGAAGTAGCCTCATCAAGAAGCAATATTTTAGGATTTGCAAGAATTGCTCTAGCAATGGCAATACGTTGCTGTTGTCCTCCTGACAACTTTACTCCGCGTTCACCTATCTTGGTTTGTACACCTTCTTTGAGTTCGTTTGTAAATTCATCAACGTGGGCAACTTTGATAGCGTTTTCAAACTTTTCATCGCTACAATTCGGATTGGCAAACTTAATATTGTCTTCTATGCTGCCATCAAAAAGAAATTCATCTTGAAGCACTACACCTAAGTTCTTTCGATATGCACTGAGATCTAAGTAGTTCAAATCAACGCCGTCTATACTGACCTCACCTTGATCGGCAGTAATAAACCCTGCCGCTAGAGCGAATATGGTAGATTTGCCTGAACCAGAACTTCCCACTAGGGCAGTAACCTTACCAGGAGGTACTTCAAAGTTGATATTTTTTAAGGTAGGTCTATCTTTTTCATAAGAAAAGTTCACCTGTTTAAAACGCAAATGTCCCTCAATATCGGTCAATACTTTTTTTCCTTTTTGTAAGTCTTCTTCGCTAGGGGTCTCCATAAGTTCTTTGGTACGCTCAAGACCGGCAAATGCTTCTGTAATTTCTGATCCAATAGCGGTTAATTGAATGATGGGACTCAACATTAATCCAAGCAAAAAAGTAAATTGTAAAAACTCACCAATGCTGAGCTCTTCATTCATAATTAAAAATCCACCAACCCCCATGATGGTTGTGGTCACAATTCCTATAATGATCGAAGATGAACTTTGAATAATGGCCATAAAAGTCATCGACTTTCTGATGTTACCAAAAAGAGATTGAACGCCTTTTTCAAAAATGGATTTTTCAAAAGACTCTGCATTGAAACCTTTAATTACACGAATTCCAGAGATGCTCTCATTCAATCTTCCAGATACACTTGCTTCAATTTTTCTTCGCTCTTTATATACAGGCCGAACCTTGGAAAATGCTTTTTTGGATATTAAGCCCACGACAAGCATGGGAATAATACAACCTAATGTTAATTTAATATTGACGCTTACCAGCAGAGAAAAGGCGACTATAGAGGTAAAAATGGCTCCGATAAGTTGAACTAAGCCTGTACCGATTAAATAGCGTACGCCTTCGACATCGTTCATGACTCTTGAAACTAAAGCCCCTGATTGATTTTCTTTGAAAAAATGTATGGGTAATTCAAGTAGTTTTTGCTGTACTTGAATTCTCAATTCTGAGATGACGTATTGTGCCTGAATACTGACTAGTTTAGTCAATAAAAACGAGGTGATGGCTTGAATAATAAGGGCGGCCAAAACAAAGACAATAAGATTCGTAAGTAATTGAATGTCATCGTTTGGAATGACCTCGTCCATCATTTGTTTGACCGCAGTGGGCGCCACAAAGGAGGACCCTTTACTGATAAATATAAGAACTAGTCCTACGGCTAAAGCTTTTAAACGCGGACGAATGATTTCTTTAAAGGCAATTTTAAGAGAGTATTTCTTTTTCATGTGCTACAAAAATAGGGTCTTCTTTTGCAAGAATTAAGCAGCCTACTCTAAGTTTGTGCTTTAGTCCTTAAAATAGTACCTTTCTTTATCACTTAAATACCATTTTATGAGACCCGTTTTCTTAGTTCTGACAGCGATAATTCTTAGTTTTTCATCATGTTCGGCTAGAAAAGGTGATTTCAGTGAAGAGCAACGCCTTACAGAAATTGCAAGTAGAGTCACCATTGTTAGAGATAGTTTTGGTATACCTCACATTTATGGTGAAAGCGACGCAGATGCCATATTTGGTATGCTCTTTGCTCAATGTGAAGATGATTTTAATCGGGTAGAACAGAATTACATCTGGGCAACCGGAAGACTAGCTGAGGTTGAAGGCGAATCAGCTATATACAGTGATCTGCGCGCAAATATGTTCATGACTCAAGATGAGGCGGAACAAATGTATGAGAACAGCCCAGAAGACGTAAAGCAATGGTGCCAGGCTTTTGCTGATGGAGTAAATTATTATTTAATGACAAACCCCGAAGTACAACCCCGACTTTTGACCAAATTCGAACCATGGATGCCGCTATATTTTAGCGAAGGCTCTATAGGTGGTGATATCGAACGTGTTTCAACTCGAAAAATCAAATCTTTTTACGAGCAAGATTCTAATCAAGACTTAGTCTATACATCTATGGATGCCGATCTTGTTCAATTTCAAGAACCTCAAGGCTCTAATGGTATTGCTTTAGACCCTTCAATGACCGAAAGTGGTAACGCCATGCTTTTGATTAATCCGCATACCTCTTTTTACTTCCGAGGTGAACTTCAAATGAAGAGTAATGAAAACTTAAATGCTTATGGAGCAGTGACATGGGGGCAATTTTTTGTTTATCAAGGATTTAATGAACATACAGGGTGGATGCATACCTCGACCTATACAGATGTTATAGATGAATTTAAAGAAGACATTATAACTAAAAAGGATAAATTGTATTACAAGTACGGAGAAGAATTAAGAGAAGTGATAGCTCTCAAGGTCCCGTTAAAATACAAAACTGATGAAGGTGTAAAAGAAAAGACCTTTACTGTTTATAGAACTCATCACGGGCCGATTACCCATAAAGAAGGAGATAGTTGGGTAGCTACAGCTATGATGTGGGACCCTGTAAATGCGCTTAAACAATCTTTTGAACGTACTATTCAGTCTGATTATAAAGGGTTTCTCCAGATGATGGATATTAAAACGAACTCATCTAACAATACTGTATATGCCGATTCAGAAGGTAATATCGCCTATTTTCACGGTAATTTCATTCCAAAACGAGACGTGAATTTTGATTATGCCAAGCCCGTTGATGGTAGTAATCCCGCAACAGATTGGAATGGATTACACGATGTTGAAGATCATATCAAGTTATTGAATCCTTCTGTGGGGTGGCTACAAAACTGCAATTCTACTCCGTTTACAGCTGCGGATATCGATAGCCCTAAGGCAGAAGATTATCCATATTACATGAGTACGGCACCGGAAAATTTTAGAGGGATTCATGCGATCAATTTATTAAAAAACACTGAAAAGTTGACTATTGATGGTCTTATTGATTTGGCCTATGACAATCGATTACCTGCTTTCGAAGTACTAATTCCAGGACTAATAAAAGCATTTGATGCTAATCCAAACATGGCCTATAAGAAAGAGATTACTTATTTAAGAAACTGGGACTATAGAACTACCGAAAGCTCTATTGCAATGACTTTGGCTCATTTTTATGCCACGGCTTATATGAGATATGGAGATCGCCCCAAAGGTTTATCATTTATGGAATTATTTCGTCACTGGGCAGAGAATTCTTCCTTTGAAGAACGAAGATCTATCTTTTATAAGACAGTAAATGAGCTTCGTACTTCTTTTGGGAGTGCTGCTCTTGAGTGGGGAGAAGTCAATCGTTTTCAGCGCTTAGACGGAGCAATTCGTCAAGCTTTTTCGGACAGTTTACCGAGTACCCCAATCGGTTTAGCCAGTGGACGATGGGGTGCACTAGCTGCTTACGGTGCTCGCTATCATAACAACACTAAAAAGATTTATGGTACAAGGGGAAATAGTTTTATAGCTGTAGTAGAATTTGGTGAGCGATTAAAAGCTAAGAGTTTGTTAGCTGGTGGACAAAGTGGAGATCCTGAAAACACTCATTTCAATGACCAAATTGAGGCGTATAGAACAGCTAAATTTAAAGAGGTTTCTTTTTATGAAGAGGATGTAATGAAATCGGCAGAACGCATTTATCATCCTGGGAATTATTGAATAATTTATTCCAGCCTGTCAGGTGTTTTCTCCTTGTAAATCATCATATTGGCTTTACTTCCAGTAGATAAAAACCAATTGTTGCCCATCAGTATTTCATTCTCTTTGTTTAGCGCTACCAATTGGGCAGTGTTGAGTCCAGCATAGCCTTGATTTAAAGCTCTAAATTCAATACTATTAAACCCTTCTTTTAGTTTGATTTGAAGTGTTTTATAACTTCCACTTAGTAATGTGTTATAAGAGACAATTTCATCATTGACCACAATCATAATTCGGTCACCATCGATTTCTCCGTGATCTCTAAAGGCTATACCGACAATTGAATCTCTTGTTTTAAAATCACCCAGGTACATATCACCAGCGGGTAATTGACTATTGTTTCTTTCCGAAACGGCAATATTCGTATCAATCTCTAAATCAAATCCTGCTTGTTTGAGACTGGTATTGGGTATCATAGAAGGTTTTTTCTCATCTTTACTGATGAGGTTTTTGTCAATGACTGAAGGAATTTTGAGTAAACTTCCGCTATTATTTGAAGATTTAAAGTCTAAGTTGTTGTTCGTTCCAATTTCTATAGGACGAGTGAGTGGTATATCGCCTTGTGCCCAAGTATGTTGACTTGTGACTATCAATAGTATAAGACCATATATCCTAAGACTCATTTTCATTCCTTATTCTTTAATTGGTAAAAAGATTTCTGCCTTCCACCGCATGGAATTTCCTCCGTAGTTGGGATTATTGTGAAATATTTCAATAGGAGTTTCTTCAACTTCTATGCCATTTTTTTCGGCGTAATTCAGCAATGTGTACCACGCGCGATCTGAATTGATGTAATTGCCATTAAAAACAGCTTTGAGCGCCTTTTTACCAAAAAAACGTTTGTATTTTATTTCTGGATGAACGATTAATTTCTCGTTGCGAACTACAGGATATCCAAATCTCAAATGTATGCTGTCATTTGCTCTATCCCATTTGGTGATCTCAATAAAGGGATAACCTTTAAGCTCAATGCCGTTTTCAACTACAAATCCTTCAAGTAAGGGCAGTTGACGCATCATCTGCGCAGCCTTAGAATACTGCTTTGATTTTGACTCGACATAAGCGATGTAGGTTGTGGGCATCTCGACTTCGCCAATAATTTCGACTTTAAAAGAGTTTTTGTGCTCTACTAGGTTGTCGTAAAAGTCTAATACGGTTTTCTTAGCGCTCTTTTTTAAATCGGTATCAGAGGAGAAAAGTGTACTTAACCTGTTGCTTATCCTGTGCTTAGGGTCATTGATATAGACCTTTACATTCGTAAGTGAATCGTGAACCTGATCTAAACTCCATAGGTAAACATGAGTGGAGTCAGCGAATTGAAATTCCTGTCTTAAACTCAACATAGAGCCCTCTTGTTCAATTTTTTTTGCATTTGGATTAGCACTGCTCCAAATTTTTAAAGTTTGATTGATGGTTCCTGGAAGAGCAGGAGCTTGAAATCTGATGATATAATCCGCTGGCCATAAAATAAAATATCCAAGAGATACAATTCCAAGTAAGCTCAAAATTCCGAGAACAAGTTTATTCCTTAGTGACATGATTTATTTCATTTTAACATTATGTGTTACCCATTGACCTATGCTTTTTCCTTGGGTAAGTCCTATGTCTACTGCTGAACGATAGTGGATTCCTCCATACATTCTGCTGATAGCAGCTTCGGCTGCAGCTTGGTTGAATGAGGTATAAGATCTTATCGGAAGTCCATAAGGTACTTCTGTATCGTCTGTAAAGGCAAAATCATCTCCAAACAATGTGGTTAAAGCAGTTGATGCTGCTCCAGATACTACGCTATGTCCACTTGTGTATTCTGGAAAAGGTGGTGTTTGAAGAATGGGCTGCCAAGAGTCATCAATATGTTGATTGATTAGCGTTTCAGGACGAATTAAATTCGATCTGTATTTTTCGTCCCAGCAACTGATAAAACCATCTGCTAAACTGATAGCAGTTAGTGCATAAGCTGCAGCTGTTTTCATGTAATCAGCCTCTGAAGTTCGTGCTGCAATCTTGGTAATACCCATCCAATGTGCTCCAGGGGTAATTTTCTTGGTGGCAAACATCAAATGTCCTCGTTGAACCGAAACATAAGGATTACAATCCCAAAATTGAGCAATTTTGATCCCTTCTGATTCGTCTCCTTCTTCTTCAAGCTCTTTGCTTATTGTGTAAACTTCTAGTAATTCTTTGTAAAAGGCAGAGTCGATATCTAGTGAGAACTCAGGATGCGTCTCAGGTTTAAATTGATCAGCACTGGTCAAGGTAAAAGGTCTAATTTTATTCCAGTGCGGTTCAATACCGTCCATATAGGCTGGAGGGGTGGGTTGCCACCTCGAAGGATCGTCGGTATCGATTGTGAATTTAGGCATTGTACGCGTTTGATTGTACATGTCATTTTTCATCCATGCTAGCATGGATTGCACAACCTTAGTGGCGTAATCCATACTGTTTTCAAATTCACGCTTATTGGCCTTTTTCCAAAGCTCAAAATAGGTTTCTTGAAAACTCTCCATCATGTGTTCTGAGAAAACTAATTTCTTGCTTAGTTCGGTATAAGCGATCCAAGCAGCTACCTTGTGGTTAACCCCTGTGGTCGCTTGTGGAATCCCGACAAACTCATTGAGTTGGCCTGACAGTGAGGTATAAGTCGAATCCTTTTGTGTCATAATTTCATAGGCAGCTATGGTTGGGTAGGCATAAATGCGACTTGCCACTGGGGGCGAAAAGATGTCATGAATCATGATTTCGGTAGTCTGATCTAAGGCGAGGTGATAATCTTCAGCAGTTACACTTAGCGGTTCTTGTGAACAACTTAGAAGCATAAACGCGAATACAAGGGCTAAGGCATTTCTCATTTTGTGTTTATTTTATAGAGTTGAAGGGCTTCATTATTAAAGACAGCTAAGAGGTAGTCTGTGTTTTCGATTTGCAACTGTATTAACGCTCTCAACGATTTGCCTTTAAAATCTAGGCCTAATTCGGACCCCAAAATTACATTATTCTCTTTGTTTATTAAAGCTCCAGAGAAGGTGTCGTATTTACCGTGATAGGGTTTTACGCCTAAATAGTTACCACCTAAGAGTAAACTTTGCTCTCCTGAACGGGTTTTGATTTTTAGACTACTGTTTATAGGTGATGTTTGTAGTTCATTTTCAAATGGGATAAATGGCTGGTCTGAAATTGTATTTTCATTTCGTAAAAATCCCGATCCTAAGAATTCAGCTTCGTAAATGCTTGCCGCTTTGAGTTGATCTTCACTAAATATTTCTACTATTGATTTTCCTGCAAATTCGTTATACGATGAAAATGATTTGCGAAGAGAGACTAATTGCGTGCTTAAATCATCTGTAGAACTCAGTGGATAATAAGCGTTTTCTTTGTAAACTGCTACTATTGGCTCTGTTTGTCCATTCCCGTCAAAATCTGAAGTATAAACGCGTAGTGGATAATCAGCACTCGCTTTGAACTTAGAATTCAACCCCCAATTTCCCAATATGAAATCTAAATCTCCATCTTTATCGATGTCATAGGTGTCAATCATTTGATATAGACCACTTGGTGCTTGAGTTTCTTTTCGAATAAAGTTTTTATTTTCACTTTGTATATACCAGGCGGGTTTCATGAATTCTCCAACTACGAGTAAATCTAATTTCTGATCGTCATTGACATCATGCCAAAGTGCGTCAGTAACTGCACCTTTTATAGTGATTGGCAGTGGATGGAAAGCACCCTCTTTATTTTCTAGAATATACGACTGAGGTGCAATTCCGAACTGTCCGGTGTTATGTTGATTACCCACGAATAAATCGGTGTCACCGTCGCTGTCAAAATCTATAGGCTCAACAACCTTTGTATTGAGAAAGAATTGTTCTATTCCTGAATTTAATACCTCAGAAACACCCGTATCAGAGAGTGTAAATACATCGTCTTGTAAAGCTGAAGCTTTTCCAAAAAAATCAGCTCCTGCCGCTCCTAGAATTAATTTTTTTTGTGCATTCTCATCGGTGAAACTCGATGCTACGACAATCTCCTTGATTTTATTTTTAGTTAGGGGAAGAAAGCTATCTTCAGTACTTTGATTTGTAAAGAGTGAATCCTTGAAAATAAAAACCGCATTCGATTCAAATTTGGCTCCTCCAATAAAAAGATCTTTTTGACCATCATTATTCAAATCAGTATAAAGTGCTGCAGGCCCTCTATCTGATAGTCGGTAGGGCATGAGCTTTTCTCTATTAAAATCGAGGTAGTTGTCTTCTTTATGTCGGTAGTCTAAACCGATTGATTTAGGATCTATTTTTTCAAAACTGAGTGTATAATTTTTTTTGTTGAATTGTGGGATATAGACTTCATCTGCCTTGAAGTCCCAAGTCAAATGCGTATTGCCTTGTAGATTCACTTTTTTGGTATAGGTGTTATTAGGCCAACGCACTACGATAGAGTCTACTTGACTTTGAGCACCTAATCCAAAATGTATAACCGGCTCCGAACTGGCTTGAAATCCTTTTAGGTTGTTCAAATATTTGGTTTGAACGCCTCCTTTGTTGTACAGCATGACCTTAGCACCAATCGCTAGCCTATTTTTGCCAGGGTAGGAGAGTTTGATGCTGAGATAATTATTTGCTGTTTCTTGGATATTTTTATAGAGTTTGGGAGACCCATCTATGGCATTGCTAATAAAGTCTAAATCTCCGTCTAAATCAAAATCGCCATAAGCTGTTGCTGAGGTATTACTGATATCGTTTTTAATCCATTTAGAGGACACGTCTGCAAAAGAAGGACCCTTTTCACCTTTAAACACCTTGGTAGCGACTGTACCTCCTGGCATCATTTCTAATGCATCGGTATCGACAAGAGAGGTGTTGTTGATTTTCTGCTGGACTTGTTCGTTGGATAAAAAACGAATAAAGTCGAGATTATTTGGTCTTTTTGGTATTCCATTCGATATAAATAGATCCTGCTTGCTATCTAAATCTATATCTGTAAACAGCGCACTCCAAGACCAATCTGTGGCTGCCACTCCACTTAAGAGGGCTGTTTCCCTATACGAGTTGCCTGCTTCAGAGAGAAATAACATATTTCTTGTGAATTGATAGTGGTACCCATAATCTTCAACTCTCATCTTCTGGGTTTGAATGTTGTCGTCTCCTTCAGATGATTTTAAGTTGAATTCATCTTCTGGCAACATATCTAGACTGATGAGGTCAAGTTTACCATCTCCGTTTAGGTCGGCAATGTCATTCCCCATGGAAAACCGAGTAGAATAAGTAAAAAAGTCTTTTAGACGCTCGCTAAATGTGCCATCTCTGTTATTGATGTAAAAGTAGTCGTCTTCGTGAAAGTCGTTTCCAACGTAAATATCGGGATAGCCATCATCGTTAAAGTCAGCTGTGCTCAGACCAAGTCCATATCCGTTAATGCCTCCAAAAATTCCAGCCACTTCACTGACATCGATAAACTTTCCATTTTCATTTTTTAACAATCTGTCTCCCGTTGCGTAATTTCTTGAATTTCTTAAATCCGCATTTCCAAAGGAACGATCAGTGTGTATGGCATGATTTAAAATATAAACGTCTAAGTCTCCATCTAAATCATAATCAAAAAAACTTGCAGCTGTACTGTAGGTGTCCAGGTCAAGCCCATACTCTGCTGCCCGTTCTGAAAACTGCCCGCTTCCGTCGTTGATGTAAAGTTCGTTAAAACCATAAAAACCATTGATTCCGACCACAGCACAAACATAGATGTCTAAATGGCCGTCTCCATTGACATCGGCCATGACGGCTCCTGTATTCCAACTGCTTTTTTTAGTAATTCCAGATTTTTCCGTAACATTTTCGAACTTCCAATTTCCCTTGTTGAGATACAATTTATTTTCACCTTGATTGGCGGATAAGAAGATATCTGCAAGACCATCTCCATTTACATCGCCCACTGCAACTCCGCCTCCATTGTAATAATAGAGGTAATCCAGAATAGTTAGATCTTCTTTTTGATCGAGTAGATTTTCAAAATCAATACCTGCACTCTGAGCTTCAATCAATTCAAAGCCTTCTTTTGGCTGGCATGAAGAAATAAGAATAAGGATTGTTACTACAATCCTACTAAATATTTTACTGCGCTTCATAGAGTAAAGGCTTCATATTATTTCGAATGACTAAAAGGAGCTCTTTGTTGTTAGCTGATTTAATCTTTGCCAAGTGCTTGGTTTCTCCTTTAATCGATAGACCACTGTTTTCGGCCGTCATCCATTTAAAGTTGTTTTGTCCATCGCCTAGAAAGACATCTCCATAACTCGCGTCTAGACGAGAGAATTGAGGTTTAAATTCATAATCGTTCCCTACTGTGATTAAGTCTAGGTTCCCGTCATTGTTAACATCGCTGCAGCTAATGTCACAGATACACGAAAATTGAGCTCTTGGAGGTAAATCCTTGGAGGTAAATCTTCCATTTTCATTGATCAATAGGATAGAACTCGAATAACGTACCTCTTTGACAATTGCAGACCTCAATAAGTCTGGGCCAAAAAGGTCTTGAATATTTCGTCTTGCGTAATCTGAGGCCTTTAGGTTTTGTTTTTTCAAAGAAACCAATTGAGCCGTAATTTCTCTTTTCTGGTGTATTGGATAATCTCCATTTTCTTGAGCGATACATACGACCTGTTCAATGCTTCCATTAGAGTCAAAATCGTTGATGAACATTCTAATGGCTTGCTCTTCTGAAGGCTTGTAGTGAATGTTTTCGCCTTGATTACCCAAAATAAAGTCTAAATCTCCATCTTTATCGATGTCTACACTTTCAATGGTATTCCACCACCCAGTAAGTTCATCTAATTCGGAAGATTGAAGAATGAGTTGTTTTCCATTGTTTTGAAATATTTTAGGGCTTCCCCAATCAGAAACGGTAATCAAATCTATTTTGCCATCCGTATTGATATCTACCCATATGGCATCGGTAACCATTCCCGCATTTTTGAGATCGAAAGCGTTTCGCTTACTCACATCTTCAAACTGTCCCTGACCATTGTTTTCAAGCAGGAGGTGATTGGGGTCAACGCCGTATACTCCTGCAACTGATCTTGAACCTATAAACAAATCTTGATCGCCATCATTGTCGTAATCAGCAGCTTTAATCACTGAGATGTTTGTTCTATTTGAGGGTAAGAGTTGTTCGGATAGATTGAAATTACCTCTTCCATCATTGAGGTATATGCGTGTTTTATAATTCAGCATTTCGGTTTGCTGATTACCTCCACTTCCGACAACCAGGTCTAAATCATTGTCCCCATCGATATCGACTAATGTTGCGGCGGTATCTTCAAAAGCGGCATCTTTCTGAAAGACGGCATTGCGTTTTGTGGTGAATTCCGCATTTTTCTTTTGAAGGTAGACTTGAGCTGACTGTCCTTTCCCGCCTCCTATAAAGAGGTCTTCTAAGCCATCAGCGTTCAGGTCTCCAACGGCAAAAGCAGGTCCTTCTTCTGATAATTTATTGTAGAGTAAGCCTTCTTGATCAAAATCATTGAAACTATTTTCTTGATGTGCGGTGAAGCTGCTATTATCTTTGGTCTTAAATAGGGGCTGCGTTTTTTTGGAGGGATATCTAAATGCAGTATGCGAATCATCGTACTCTACATACACACGTTGATTGGCCTTTACATCTTCCAAGAGTACACTTTTGCGGTCAGGCCAAATGACCCTAATAGAATCTATGGATAAGTTTTGTCCTAGTCCTTGTGTAATAGGGTACGAAATTGAGGATTGAAATCCACGAGAAGGGATGAGTTCATTGTGAATGATTTGATCTTTGATGTAAAAAACAACACTAGAACCCACGGCAAAGAGATTTTTTTCAGGCCCTTTTAATTGGATTTGAATGTAATTGTTTTCAAGCTGTTCAGAGGTGTTTTTATACAATGAGACTTGTTCGTTGACATTGTTGATTACTAAGTCTAAATCTCCGTCGAGATCTAAGTCTGCATAAGCGGCCCCATTTGAGCGTGTATCATGGTCAAAGCCCCATTCTTTGTTGGCATTTTCAAACTTCAAGGATTTTAAATTTTTATAAGCAAAATTAGGCTGAGGCTTTACAGGCATCTTATTGATGATGGAATCAATGGATTCTTTTCGTCCTGTGAGGGCCATTTTTTGGATGATTTCATTGGCAAAAAAGTCGACAAAGTCTAAATCTGTCAAATCGTGGTTGATGCCATTAGTGATAAAAATATCTTTAAAACCATCATTATCCATATCGAAAATGAGACCTGCCCAGCTCCAGTCTGTGGCATGAATTCCGCTGTAGTAGGCGATTTCCGAAAAGGTTTGATTTCCGTTGTTTAGTTGAAGTGTATTCTGAATATATTGCTGAAAGAAATCTTTTTCTTGTTTGAGTTGAAAGACATTATAGCCTTCAAACTCCATAACCGATTTAACTCGTTGTTCTGCTTCTGGCAACATATCTGTAACAAAAATATCGTTGTTTCCATCGTTGTTAATGTCGGCGATATCGATACCCATTGCAGATAAGCTCAGGTGATTTGTATATTCTTTGATAGACTCTGTAAACGTACCATCTGTATTATTGATGTAGAGATAATCTCTTTCGTAAAAATCGTTAGACACATAAATGTCAGGGTAAAAATCTTTATTAAAATCTGTAACCATAACCCCTAGACCAAAACCAATAAGACTTCCGTAGATTCCTGCCTCTTCACTGACATTGGTAAAGGTTCCGCCATCATTGCGCAATAACATGTCTCCAACTCCTTTAAAAATGTGTGGCACTCCTTCCCAATCTTGGGCTCGTACTTCACGCTGAGCGGCATAGCCTAATGAGCTTACAGGAATGTTGCTGTTATTTAAAATGTAGGCGTCGAGATCTCCGTCGAGGTCATAGTCAAAAAAAGATGCATGCGTGCTAAATCCGGTTTCTGATAAGTTAAATTTCTTAGCACTTTCGGTAAAGGTCAAATCACCATTGTTGATATAGAGGTCGTTATCGTGGTTGTTACCTTCTAAATTTCCTGCATTACTCACATAAATATCAAGTAGCCCATCTGCATTGATATCGGCCATAACTACTCCTGTGGACCAAGGTTTGAATCCCTTTACTCCAGCAGATTCAGTTATGTCTTCAAAAACTAAATTTCCTTTGTTTAAAAAGAGTTTGTTTTCACCCATATTGGCAGTGAGGTAAATATCAGGAAGACTGTCGTTGTTGATATCTCCTATAGCAACTCCTCCACCATTGTAAAAGTTTCGGTATTTAAAAATGTTAAAATCCTTTTGATTGTATACTTCATTTACAAATGATAATCCTGTTTGCTCAGCATTGAGCAATTCAAATAAAGTGTTTTGCTCTTGCTTTTGTTCGCTGCTTGTACAAGAAAACAGTAGTATAACAATGGATAGTGTTAGTAATGTTTTTGCGTAATTCATTCTAAAACGGATATTGTTTTTAATGCTTTATTATTGATGCCTAGTAATAAATAAGGCTTGTCATTTATAATTGTTCTTTTAGCGGATCTCAATGCACCTCGGTATAGCGGTCGTTGAGAAATGCTATTGCTCTTAATATTGTAAAACAAACCTCGTATTGCATCTTGCCTCGCCATCAGTGTGTTTATTTCTGTATGATTTCCTCCTAAAAAAAGTTCGTCATTGCTCCATTTTTCAATTGCAAAGATAGGTCCAATTTGTCCCATTTTATCAAAGGGTACCCATTCAAATTTAAGACCCTCACCTTGTCTTAAAACTCCAGAATACAGGGTGTGCACTTGTTTTCGAACAGCATTTTGCAATCCATCACCTAAGAGGTCCTTTAAATCTGTTTTTGCAAATGCATTATAGGACAATCGATTTTTATTTAGCATTGGAATTTGCTTGATAATTTCATCTTTTTGAGAAAAGAGAGTCTCTTTGTTTTCAAAAAAGTAGGTCATCAAGGCATCTGTTTTACCGTTATCATCAAAGTCGTTAATGTACAGTGTTATAGGTTCTTCTTTCGAGGCTTTTAGAATTGAATTGGACCCCCAATTTCCCAACAAAATGTCTGATTGTCCATCGAGGTTAACATCTGCGATATAAAGAGTGTTCCATAACCCGTTCATGTTTGTTGGAATGCAATTTTCGCAGTTTTTCAGTGTTTTACCATCATTGAGGAGAACTCGAGGTGCTTCGAATAGGCCTACACCAACAAAATCTAGGGTATTATTTGAATCCAGATCTATCCAAGTATGATCTGTTATAGAAGAAATTTTATCAATTTCATAAGTAAAGTGTTTTGGGAAGGGCTCAAAACTAAGCCCTGTATTTTTTAACAAAAGATGGGAGGTAGCACTCCCAAAATTCATCGCTGTTGCCAAAGAGCTAATGCTCAAATCAACCAAACCGTCATTGTCTATGTCAGCGGCTATAATTTTTGAGGCTTCTATTTCAAAGGATGAAAGTAGTTCTGGAGTAAAAATGAATTTTTGATCTTGATTTTGTAAATAAGCTCTTAATTGTATTGCTTTGCCAGAGTTGAATTCATATCCTGCCGAACCGACCACTAGGTCTAATCGACCATCGTTGTTTAAGTCAGTAAAAACTGCGGCGGTATCTTCGTTTAGGGCGTGTGTTTTAAAACTGATTTGGTCTTTTGAAAAAGAACCCTCTTTTTGTTGAGTAAATAGTGCAGAGGCTTGAGATTTAGCTCCGGTTATGAAAAAATCTTCAAGTCCGTCATTATTGTAGTCTTCAACTATTATTTCAGGACCTTCTACGGACAGAGCAAAAGGTAAAAGTGGCTCTCTGTTAAAATCGAGCACAACATTTTCTCGATGTGTAAAATCAAGGATTAAGGGTTCAATAGAACTCTTCTTTAAAGTTAAATTTTGTTGAGATTTGGCCTCTTTATAACTCAGTGTTATTTTTCTTTTCTTTTCTTTTTTAATTGTTTGTATTTTTTTATCTGGCCATACAACTTTTATAGAGTCAACTGTTTGGATATTGTTTAAACCAAAGAGTAAGGATGTGGGTTGTGAAGACAAATAGGATTTATGAGGAAAGTTTTCTCGAAATTGACTTCGACCGTCATGATATACCCAAACTTTGGCGCCAAGGCCGTTGCGATTTCCTTTAGGGCCATTGAAAGATATTTCTAAACTATTGTGATGATGGCTTTGGTTGATTAAAATTTGTGCTGGTTCACCGTTGTTACTAATAATTAAATCTGGTGCTCCATCTGCGTTTAAATCGGCTACAACGGAGCCATGTGAAAAGGACGGAGTAAAATTAAACCATCTGTTTCGCGTGTTTTCAAACGATATACCATCTTTATTTTTAAAGAGGTAATTTGCTTTTTTCTTGGCAGGTATTTTTTTGATGAGCTCTAGGTCTTGTTGATCCATGCCCTCATCGAGTTGGTGTTGAATTTGATCATTCGAGATGAAGTTGATATAATCAAGGTCATTAGTTGCACCTATAATACCATTACTTATAAAAAGGTCCTTAAACCCGTCTAAATCAAAATCGGCGTCCAATACAGACCAAGACCAGTCTGTGGCTGCAATACCAGATAATTGCGCAATCTCTGAAAATTCTAAAGACCCCAAATTGAGGTGAAATGTATTTTGCATGAATTGCGGATTGTACCCTCGTTTAAGATTTTGGGTATAAATGGGATAAGGATATTCTTGACCAGAAGTTTTGTAATCTATGAGTTCATTAGGTAACATGTCCAAACTCAAAATATCTGGTTGTGAATCGTTATTAAGATCAGAAATAACACTGCCCATTGAAAAATGTGTCGTATGACCTAGTTGTTCTGGTTGTTGATGATTTATTTCTTCAAAATGAGTTCCTCCTTTGTTGAGGTAGAGATAATCGTTTTCGAAGAAATCGTTTCCAACGTAAATATCGGGATAGCCATCTGCATTAAGATCTGAAATTGAGGCGGATAGTCCATAACCAGAAATCCCTTGAAAAAGTTTGACTTTTGATGAGATGTCGACATAGCTTCCTCCTTGATTTTCATAAAAACGATCTCCAGCCAATGAATCATAGGATTGTCTCTGTTTTCCATTGCTGTAATTTCTGTTTGGATAAACGGAATGGTTGAGTAAGAATAAATCTAAATCGTTGTCTAGGTCGAAATCAAAAAAATAGGCTTGGGTTGAAAGGCCTTCAAAGTCTAAGTTGTAGTCTTTTGACATTTCTTTGAATTGGGGAGTCCCTTGCTCAGAAACCCCCTGATTCACATAGAGTAAATTATGTCCTTTTAATTCTTTAAATCCTGATGCTTTACTTATATATATGTCCTTAAGACCGTCTTGATTGATATCGATTACACTTACGCCGGTTGTCCATCCTTCGGCATTGTCAATTCTGGATTCTTCTAGAACGTCTTTGAAACTCAAAGAGTCGATTTGCATGTAAAGGGCATCTTGCTGCATGTTTCCTGTAAAATACAGGTCTATCTTGCCGTCGTTATTAAAATCTTCAGCCGCTATTCCAGCGCCGTTATAGAAGTAGAGATAACTCAAAATATTTAACTCTGGTGTTGATGTTATGTTATTACTGAAATTGACTCCAGATGATGAAACATTCAAATTCTGAAATAACTTTGGCTCAGGAGTCTCACAGCTCGTCATGATGAACCAGATGAATAGTAAGAAATACCCTTGTATCTTCATTAAATAAAAATGGGAGTGTAAGTTACAAACAATTGTTTTTGAGCGCAATAGATAGAAATTCTATAAAATAAAAAAGCCTCTCAAAAGAGAGGCTTTTTTTGACTTATAATAAGTTATTAGTAGCCAGAATTCTGACTTAAATTTGGATTTAACGCTAGCTGAGATAAAGGAATTGGAAATAGATTCCATTTAGAGTCTCCAACTGACGCTGAAGCCTTTAATTCCCATCCTCTTGTGTACTGTCCAAAACGAATCATATCTGTTCTACGAACAAACTCTCCGTATAGTTCTCTACCTCTTTCGTCTAACAAGTCTTGGTCAGAAATTGAGCCTAAGGCTTGAGCACCTCTGATTGCTCTTAAATCATTAACCATTGTAAGAGCTTGTCCTGAGTTACCACTTCTGTGCAATGCTTCAGCTTTCATTAAGTGTGCATCAGCATAACGGAAAGCGATTTTGTGATTAGTAAATGCCCCGTAAGTAGGATTGTACTTAATCACACGTATACCAGTTTCTTCTGGGTTATTTATTAACTCAGGAGAAGAGATGTTACCATTAGCATCAAGGTTTTCGAATTTCCCGAAACCTCTAGTGAATTTAAGCGGTCTACCTTGTCTCTGCTGAAGTGGTGTACCGTCATAATTGTACTGTTGTCCGATTAAGAAGCCGTTACCGATGTTTGAACCATCGGCGTAACCATCACTATTTCCGTCAGAACCTCCAGGAACATCTTCGATAAGTTTTCCTCCAGAAGGAACTCCTCCTCTTCTTTCTTCCTGTCCATCAACAGCCATTCCCATTTCGTCAACGTTATTACTGAAAGAATCTCCTTCAAATAAATCGTAATACTCAGCCAAAGTAGAGAATCCATTCCATCCTCCACCTGCCATTTCAGGGGCCATGTTGTAGTGCATACCATTCCAAATGTTGTTACCTACAGATGCAGGAACCCACCAGATTGTTTCAGAATCTTCAGTATCTCTAAAAATATCGAAATATCCCGCTTGTAATGCATGGTTTCCACTGATAGCGTCTACTAGACTGATAACTGCAGCCATATCAGATGCATCAGGCGCACCAGCGTTAGTGAAAATATGTTTGTTTAGCATTAATCTTGCTTTCAAGAATTGAGCAGCTTCTTTAGTCGCCTTCTCTCTTGAAGCAAAATCCGAAGCAGCTGGTAATCCTGAAATTGCAGCATCAAGATCTCCGGCGATGAATGCAACAGCATCTGCACCTGTTAATACTTCTGGAAAAGAAGCTAATGCCAATGTCACATCTCTGACTGGAACTTGTCCAAATAGATCAAGTGTCGTCATCATAGACCAAGCACGTAAAAAATGTGCTTCTGCCTTCTGTGTTGATGAAGCATTAGATTGAGGATCAATAACTTCAGACATAACGAGCTGAAGTCCGTTCACACCTCCCCAAACATTTCCAACGAATGCTTGTGTAGCATTCCATTCGTGTTGGTGAAGCTGTCTCCAAAGACCATTGTCTCCCCAGTCAGATCCTCTTGTTGGTATCAAGTATGAATCTGCTGTTACTTCTTGTAAAGCGTAATAATTAGCCTGGTCCAAGTAAAGGCCATTAATTGTATTGTACCCTGAGTTTAGAGCACCGTTAACATCTGCCACTCCGACAAATGTTGATCCATTTGCGTCAGCTGGAGTAATTACAGAATCTGTTTCTGTAACTTCTAAATCAGTACATGAAACGGCCACAAAGGCTGCTGCTGACAATGATAAAAATAAATTTAAACGATTAGTTCTCATATTAATTTTTTTGTTTGTTTAAAAACGTGCATTAATACCGAATGTAATTGTGCGAGGTCTTGGGAATGAGTTGTAGTCAATTCCACTTGTTGGAACTCCACTACCTAAATCACCCGTTGCCGCCGATACTTCAGGATCAACACCACTGTAATCAGTGAATAACAATAAGTTTTGTCCAGTAAGAGATAATCTTAAGTTGTCTAAGACACCATCACCACTTAAAGGAACATTATATCCGACAGATGCATTTTGCCATCTGATAAAGTCACCTTTCTCAAGGAATCTTGTAGATACCGCTAACGAAGATCCAACAGCCTCAGGCGAATCGAATACATTAGTCGTTACATTTCTAGACGTTACAATGTTTGCTTTTGTAAAGTAAGCATTTGCTGTACCGTTGTACACATAGAATCCAAATTGACCTGTGAAATAAGAACTGAAATCCCAGTTTTTATAAGTCATATTTAATGAAAGACCTGCGTTAACATCAGGTAATGCATCGGCATCAATATATTTCTTATCTGCGTCAGGATCTCCAACTCCGTTACCATCAACATCGGCATAAGTTGGGAAACCAGCAGAATCAAATCCTGTAAACTCAGCCATGTAGAAAGAGAATAAAGGAACATTGTTTGATAGACGTTGTGCATATGCACCGGATAAACCAGGTCCGTTAACGGCTCCAGTTTCGAAGTAAATGTTTTCATTCAATCCACTAACTATATTCTCGTTGTATGAGATATTGAAGGCAGTAGAGAATGTCATATCTTCAGTGCTAGCCCAAACGTTATTTAAGGCTAATTCCACCCCTTTGTTTTCAATTTCAGCTGGTAAGTTCAAAATAATACTACCACCGAATGCAGGCGCCGCTGCAGGAAGTCCGATAATCTGATCATCAGTTGTAGACTGATATACGTCAATACTACCCGAGAATTTGTCATCATTAAAGCCGAAATCGATACCGGCATTATATGAAATAGTAGATTCCCATTTAAGATCTGGATTAGGATTAGATACTACGTTTACACCAGGACCGTTAAGGATGAAGTTTACATCGTAGTTATCATTGATTCCAACTCCTCCAAATCTCTCACGTCTCAAGTATAGTGCGTGACCTAAACCTTCTTGGTTACCAGTTACCCCGGCACCAGCTCTAAGCTTTAAAGTAGAGAAAGCATCTCCCATGAAATCTTCTTCAGAAAGTTTCCAAGCTACTGCTCCAGAAGGGAAGTAACCATATTGATTTTCTGGTCCAAATCTTGAAGAACCATCAGCTCTCATTGTACCAGTCAGTAAATATTTATCTGCGATAGTTAAGTTAACTCTAGCGAAGTAAGATTGTATGTCATCAATAACATTAAAACGATCTGCTGCTAAAGCTGCAACTAATCCTGTCTTATCTCCTCTAACAGTTTCTGAAATAAATCTGTTATCTCCTGTAGGTAAAATAGAGTTTACAACAACGTTATTACCCGAAGAAGATGGATCGTATCCAAATTGCTGGAAGTTTTCTCCCTGAAGTGAATTTCTAGTTGTTTGAGTAGAGTTTATTAACTGATCTCTCATTTCTGATAAATCGTTAGATGCGAAACCAGCACCTGTTGCAAATGTTCCTGACCTAGCAAAACTTTGGAAAGAATAACCAGCAAGGGCGTCAACATTAATAGACCCGAAAGTCTTGTTGTAGCTTAAAGTAGCTTCAAGAAGTCTGTTTGTAAACTCAACAGCTTGCATATTACCTCTTGTTTGTCCTTGGTTTACACCAGCAACAGCAATATCAGTTGCATTAGTGATTGAAGCAGCAAGAGATCTTGATTCATCATAACCAGTGTTTACTTTGACTTTAAGACCATCAGCTATTTCGTATTCTAAAGATGCATTTAAAAGTGCTCTTTCAGTATTTGTTAAAGTTTGAGTTCTAGTTAAAAGAACTGCAGGATTAATTAACGACCCACCTGGAAGGTAGTTTGAATCTGCTGGCCAAGTTGGATTCGCTGAATAAGCTGCACCAATAAGGTCACCACGGAAACCTGCTGTAGATGATAGAGGAGCTGCTTCATCGTTTACTTTGGAAACAGACGCTTGCACTCTTAACGTCAATTTATTATCTAAGTAACGTTGAGTAGCATTGATTCTACCTGTTATACGCTCAAAACTTGAATTTTTGATGATACCGAATTGCTTACCATAACCCAATGTAGCTCGGATATAACCGTTACCTAATTGGCTAGAGTAAGAGATGTTTTGGTTTTGAGAAGCTGCATTTCTTGAAATGTAGTCTACCCAATTAGTATCAGAACCAGCGTCGGCTGCTGCTACATCACCACCTACATTTCCAACTAAGGCAAGGAATTGATCTCTACCTAATAAGTCAAGTTCGTTAGCTAAACTTGAAACACTCAAAGTAGAAGAGTACTCAATTGTTGGTTGATTAGCTGTCTTACCACTTTTAGTTGTAATGATAACAACACCATTTGACCCTCGAGATCCGTAAATCGCAGTTGCAGAAGCATCCTTAAGTATAGAGATACTTTCGATGTCGTTAGGGTTGATAAAGTTTAATGGGTTTCTTGCAGAGTTTCCTCCAGTTGCACCTCCAATTGTTGGCACATTACTTTCACCTGATAATGGAACTCCATCAACTACGTATAGAGGATTGTTGTTCGATCTAATAGAATTAGAACCACGAATATTTAACGCGATTCCTGCTCCAGGCTCACCACTGTTAGAAGAGATTTGAACCCCGGCAACTTTACCTTGGATCAATTGTTCTGGTGATGCGATAGCGCCCACGTTGAAATCATCAGAGGTAACGGCAGCAACTGCACCAGTTGCATCTTTAACCGTTGTTGCACCATAACCAATGATTACAACTTCATCAAGTGCTTGTAAGTCTTCTTCAAGAACGACGTTAATTGTCGATCTTCCATTAACGGAAACTTCTGCTGTTTTGAAACCGATATAACTTACAACAAGAGTAGCGTCTCCAGAGACGTTGCTTAGGCTGTAATTACCATCAAAATCAGACTGTGTTCCGTTAGTAGTACCTTTCACTAAAACACTTGCTCCTGGAAGAGGACCATTAGCGTCAGATATGGTACCCGATACTGTTTGAGCCTTTGCAGTCGCCATACCTAAAAGGGCAGCGAAAAGCAAAAGGCTTTTGCGTAACGTAATCTTCATAAATGTTAATTTTTAAGTTTAGTTAATGTAAATCTGGCTAAAAGTATTAAAAAATTTAAAAGCGCAAACATAAATTGTACATTTTTTACTCTTTTCTTAAGTTTTAGTATATGTTTGTGGCTTAAAATTTCTATTCTTAATTCTCATAATACAGTTAATGCATCAAAACTACATCATAGCAGATCCTTGGAGTATATTAGAAGAAGGTTACCAACCTGAGCGATTTAAATCTTCTGAAAGCTTATTTAGTTTAGGAAACGGTGCTATGGGTCAGCGGGCAAACTTTGAAGAGTTTTATTCGGGGCCATGTTTTCAAGGAAGCTATATTGGAGGAGTTTATTATCCGGACAAAACTAAGGTAGGATGGTGGAAAAACGGCTACCCAGAGTATTTTGCTAAAGTGCTTAATGCCCCGAGTTGGATAGGGATAGACTTTTATGTGAATGATGACCTATTTGACCTTAATACTTGTTTAGAAGTACAAAATTTCAAAAGGGAGCTCAATATGAAATCTGGGTATTTGTCTCGTTCTTTTGAATGCTTAACAATTAAAGGCATAAGACTCAAAGTCGAGGCTCTTCGTTTTTTGAGTATGACTGAAAATGAACTTGGAGTGATTTCTTACAGGGTTACAGCACTGGACCATGCAATTGAAATCAGATTTGAACCTTATTTGGATTCAGGAATAAAAAACCAAGACAGTAATTGGGACGATGACTTCTGGAAAACCACTTCTGTGAGTTTTCAAAATGGACGTTCTTACATTCTTGCCCAAACACTTAAGACAGACTTTAAGACCTGTACTTACATGTATTGTGAGCTACATGTCGATCAAAATAAATCTCAATTTGATTTTTTGAGTAAAGAAGATACTTCAATAAGAGCGACATCAAGAGTTCAACTCGCAAAGGGCCAAACCGCTCAATGTTATAAATACGGAGGATATACTACTTCTTTAAATCACAGTGAAGATGGTTTAGTTCAGGCCGCTGACTACTGCATAGATACAGCTACTTCAAAAGGCTTTAAGGCCTTATTTGAAGAACAAGAAGAGGCTTGGGCAAATATTTGGGATAACAGTGATATAGTCATTGAAGGAGATGTTAAAGCGCAACAGGCAATACGCTTTAACATTTTTCATTTAAATCAGACCTATTCAGGAAAGGATGCTAGACTAAATATCGGACCTAAAGGATTTACAGGTGAAAAATACGGTGGGAGTACTTATTGGGATACCGAAGCTTATTGTCTTCCATTTTACATGCTCACAACGAATCAAGATGTAGCACGAAATCTTTTGATCTATAGATATAATCATCTTGAAAGTGCCATAGAAAATGCTAAAAAACTCGGGTTCAATTCAGGGGCTGCATTATACCCTATGGTTACCATGAATGGTGAAGAGTGTCACAATGAGTGGGAAATTACATTTGAAGAAATTCACAGAAATGGAGCCATTGCTTTTGCCATTTACAATTATGTCAGATTTACAGGAGATTTTGAATACCTCAAAGAAATGGGTATGGAGGTTTTAATCGGAATCGCCCGTTTTTGGCAACAACGCCTGCATTTCTCACAAGCTAAGAAAGCTTATGTTATGCTTGGAGTTACAGGTCCAAACGAATACGAAAACAATGTCAATAACAACTGGTATACCAATTACATCGCAAAGTGGTGTTTAGAATATACCTCAACTCAACTCCATAAATTACGAGATGGCGCACTTGAAGAATACGAAAGAATTATTGGAATTTGCGCCTTAACAGAAATCGAATTGGAACAATGGGGTGAGATTGCTGACCAAATGTACTTTCCTTACAGTGATGAACACCAGATTTATTTACAACAAGATGGATTTTTAGACAAGGAGTTAAGACCAGTTTCGGAATTACAAAGTGACCAACGACCTATCAATCAAAAATGGTCTTGGGATCGAATTCTCAGATCTCCTTACATCAAACAAGCCGATGTACTTCAAGGCTTTTATTTTTTTGAAGACCACTTTAGTCTTGATGAACTTGAACGACATTATAATTTCTACGAACCATTTACGGTACATGAATCTTCGCTCTCACCTTGTATTCATAGTATTCAAGCGGCTAAACTTGGAAAGATGGATCAGGCCTATGCCTTTTATCTGAGAACCTCTCGATTGGATTTGGATGATTACAATAAGGAAGTGGAAGAAGGCTTGCATATCACTTCAATGGCTGGAACTTGGTTGAGTATCATAGAAGGCTTTGGCGGATTGAGGATGGAGAATGATAAACTCAGTTTGAGACCTCAAATTCCTGTACAATGGAATTCTTATCGTTTTAAAATTAATTTCAGAGGCCGAATTATTTCGGTTCATGTCGATGGCAATGGTGTAGAATTACACTTAAAATCTGATATTCCAATGAGTCTAAGAGTTTTTGGCAAGAAAATTGAACTTGCTCCAAACAAGACCATTAAAGTATGAGATTAGTAGTATCCGTTTTTTTTCTTGTAGTAAGTGTTTCAGCTACTGCTCAGTTAGAGCGTATTGAACCTCCAAATTGGTGGGTCGATATGAAAGACAACTCGCTTCAACTTATGCTGAAGGGGACTAACTTAAATAAGTTCGACCAGGTTCGAGCATATTCTAAGGGGATTGAAGTCCTTGAGACTCACCGGGCTGATCACCCGGATTATTTATTTGTTGACCTCACGATTGACCCTAATGTCAATAGCGGAAAACATCTTTTTGCACTTCAAGGTGAAGCAGGGCAACTGCAATTCGAATATGAATTTCAACAAAGAAAACACGAGGCTCAAGATTTTCTGGGCTTTGACAGTTCAGATGCGATTTACTTGATTACTCCTGATCGATTTGCCAATGGGAGCCCTAATAACGATTTCGTCTTGGGCATGAGAGAATCGGATATTGATAGAGGGGATGATTACAAAAGACATGGGGGAGATATTCAAGGGATACTTGATCATCTGGACTATATCGAGAAGATGGGGTTCACGGCAATTTGGTCGTCTCCACTTTTAGAGAACGACATGAAAGAGCAATCCTATCACGGGTATGCCATCACTGATTTTTATAAGGTTGATCCTCGTTTCGGAACATTAGACACCTATATAGAACTCGCAGAGGAAATGCGCAAAAGAGGTATGAAGCTCATTATGGATCAGGTGGCTAATCATGTAGGTTTAGCGCATTGGTTTATGAAAGACCTTCCCTTTAAGGATTGGATTAATCAACAAATGGCCTATGAAAAAGGAGATGTACTTAGCTTTTCTAATCACAAAAGAACTACTAATCAAGATGCCTATGCTTCAGAGGTAGATAAAATCCAAATGAATGAGGGGTGGTTTGTCCCTAGCATGCCCGATTTGAATCAGAATAATCCATTTATGGCCAATTACATCACTCAAAATAGCATATGGTGGATTGAAACCTTGAAGCTAGGTGGAATACGACAAGACACCTATCCCTATCCGGACAAAAACTTCATGAGTTATTGGACTCAGCGAATCATGAATGAATATCCAAACTTTTCAATTGTTGGTGAGGAATGGAGTTACAATCCGCTGCTAGTGGGATATTGGCAGGATGCCGCTAACAACAGAGATGGCTACCGGTCTAAGCTCGATGTTTCTATGGATTTTCCTTTGCAAAAAGCTATAGTTGAGTCTCTTACGGAAAATGAATCCTGGGATAAAGGTTTGGTTAAAATGTACGAGGCGCTCGCTAATGACTTTGGATATGGCGACCCCTTAGATCTTATGGTCTTTGGAGACAATCACGATATGGATCGTCTTTTCACTCAATTGGGAGAAGACTACAATCTCCAAAAAACAGTTCTGAGTATCTTGAGTGTTTTACCTAGAATTCCACAGTTTTATTACGGTACTGAAATTGGCATGCAAAATACGGCTAAGCCAGGAGATCACGGTCTTATTCGAACTGATTTTCCCGGAGGCTGGAAAGGTGATACTCAAAATGCATTCACTGGAGAAAACTTAAGCCCTTCGGCATTAGATTTACAGCAATTCACAAGGGACCTATTACAGTTCAGAAAGAAGACTCAGGTGCTTCACCATGGTAAAACCAAACATTTTGCTCCCAAAGAGGGTTTATATATCTTATCTCGATATACAACAAATGAACAGGTCGTTCTTTTAGTCAATAAAAATGAGCGTGAGTGCGGTCTAGATTTAGCGCATTACAAGGAGTTGAATTTTGATCAATATCAAATTATGGATGCCTTAACTAAAAAAGTATTCCAAGATGCTACTGAAATCAAGGTTGAAGCAAAATCTAGTTTGTTATTACATTTAAAAAAAAAAGTGAAAAAGAAAGAGGTCATATATCAAGTATTTACTAGACTGTTTGGAGCTAAAGGAAAAAACGCCGTTTCATGGGGCACAAAGGGGCAGAATAGCGTAGGAAAATTTAGTGATTTCACCGATCAGGCCTTAAAAGAGATTGCAGATTTAGGGGTAACAACGATTTGGTATACAGGGGTTTTACACCACGCGTCGGTCACGGATTATTCAGAATATGGAATTCCACCTGATGATGCAGACGTTGTCAAAGGACGAGCGGGTTCTCCCTATGCGATACGAGATTATTACAATGTTGACCCTGATTTGGCTAGTGATGTGAACCAGCGTTTAGATGAGTTCAAAGCGCTAATTGAACGCACACATAATAACGGAATGAAGGTGGTGATTGACATGGTTCCTAATCATGTTGCTAGGGGTTATAAAAGTTTGACCAAACCCAAGGGTATTCGCGACTTAGGAGAAGACGACGATACTACTCTAGAATACCATAAGGATAATAATTTCTATTATTTGCCAGGAGTTCCGTTTCAAACACCAGATTGGGAAGAAGGATTTAGTCCACTCGGAGGGAATCAATCTGAACTGGTTGACAAAAAATTTGAAGAGTATCCTGCAAAATGGACAGGTAACGGTTCGCGAAGTGCTAAACCAAATGTTCACGATTGGTATGAAACTGTTAAAATAAACTTTGGAGTTCGACCGAATGGAGCTAAAGACTTTCCTGAGTTGGGATCGGATTATGCGTATAAGGTTACCGCCAAACACGCTGCTTTTTGGAAAGATAAGCAGGTGCCTAACACCTGGATAAAAATGAGGCAAATCGCAGAATACTGGTTAGGTCTAGGGATAGATGGGTTTAGATTTGACATGGCAGAGATGGTTCCAGTAGAATTTTGGAGCTATTTAAATTCTTCTGTTAAAGCTATAGACAAGGATGCCATATTACTCGCTGAGGTTTATAATCCAAAGCTTTATAGAGACTACCTGAAAAAGGGTAAAATGGATTACCTCTACGACAAGGTTGATCTATACGATAGCATTAAACACATCATGAAAGGATATGGCTGGACAGATCATATTCATACGGTGCAACTAGAACTCAATGACATAGAAGGGCATATGCTTCGTTTTTTAGAGAATCACGATGAGCAGCGTATAGCGAGCCCAGAATTTGCCGGTAATGCGGCATTTGGAAAACCTGCAATGGTAGTGTCGGCAACCTTAAATTCTGCTCCGGTGATGTTGTACTTTGGTCAAGAGGTAGGTGAAGATGGCGGTGAAACCCCAGGGTTTGGTAAGCCGAGCCGCACCTCTATATTCGACTATGTGGGTGTCCCCAATCATCAGGCTTGGATGAATGAGGGCGCATTTGATGGAGGACAATTAACGGCAGAACAAAAAAAACTACGAGCTTACTACCAAAAGATTTTAAAAGCCGTGCACAAATCTGATGCTTTTTTGGGCCCATATGTTGAAAATCATTTTTACAATAAAGCCCACACAGATATCTATGACCACCGTATTTTCTCTTTTGTCAGATACGATGATAAAGAGGTTGTTTTGGTAGTCAGCAACTTTGAAAAAGATAAAAACTACAACATTGATCTCAAATTAGATCCAAGTATAGTGGATCTTCTTCAGCTCGAACAAGAAGATTACGATTTGAGTGATTTGTTGACTAATGACACTTCTAAACTTCATATTTCAGAGGGGATTGGCCATGTTTCAATGGATTTAAAACCATTAGAATCTAGAATCTTTCTTTTTAAACGTTGATTTTTAGCATGTATTTTTACATTTGTAAACACTTAAGTTTATGATTGTATGAGAAAATTAATTTTAATTCTAGGTGTGTTGTTTATGTCTTGTAATTCGTCTTCAAATTTTTTGGTTATTGGACATCGAGGAGCCATGGGTTACGAAACTGAAAACACTATTGCATCGATTGAAAAGGCCATTGAACTTGGCGTATCTATGATTGAAATCGATGTATTACGCATAAAGAGTGGTGAAATAATGGTTTTTCACGACAAACGCGTCGATAGACTAACCAATGGTGCCGGTGAAATTGAGGATTATTTTATGTCTGATGTTTTGGCCCTAAATCTTGTTGGAGGACATAAAATTCCAACACTTCAAAAGGTGTTAAAAGTAGTAGACGGGAGAGTAAAAATCAACATTGAACTGAAGGGTAAGAGAACGGCTTCGAAGGTCGATCAAATCATTCGAGTATACGAAAGAAGAGAAGGTTATCCTCTGAGTAATTATGTAATCTCCAGTTTTGATTGGGAAGAACTCGATGCTTTTAGAGCTCTCAATCAAGAGGTGGATATTGCTGTATTGACTGATGCAGACCCCTTACAGGCTATCTCTAAGGCTAAAGAACTAAAAGCTGTGGCAATCAATCCCTACTATAAAAGTATTAATGCTGAAATCGTCGAACAAATTCACGATGCTGGTTTCAAAGTTTACACTTACACGGTGAATGGAGAAGCGGATATCGCATCGGTAAAAGAAATGGGTGTTGACGGAATATTTTGTGACTATCCCGACCGTGCATTATGATGTCATCATCATAGGTGGAGGTGCCTCTGGATGCTATGCAGCCGCTCAACTGAGCGATTTAAGACCTGATTTATCCATTGCGATTATAGAAAAGACTTCTTCGTTTCTTTCTAAGGTGAAAATTTCTGGAGGGGGTCGATGTAATATTACCCATCATCAATTTGAGCCTAAACTCCTCAGTCAAAATTATCCTAGAGGTTCTAAAGAGTTATTGGGCTCTTTTTTTCGATATGCCGTGAATGAAACCTTATCCTATTTTGAATCTTTAGGAGTGCAATGGAAAGCCGAATCAGACGGTCGTATTTTTCCAGTAAGTGACGACGCTCAAACGGTTATTGATGCCTTGATGCAAAAACTTCATAACAACAGGGTAAAACTGATTTATCCACAAGGGGTGAAACTAATTTCGAAACAAGAAGATGCTTTTGTTGTCGGTACGACATCCCAAGAATACAAGGCGAAGGCAGTGATTATCGCAACGGGAAGTGCACCAAACATGAATAAGGTAATCACAGCTCTCGGACACAAATTGGTGGCTGCAGTACCCTCTTTATTCACCTTTCATATAGAAGAACCCAAATTAGTAAAACTACAGGGTGTTACGGCTGAGGTACAGGCAAATGCAGAAGGTATAGAGACTGAAGGGCCACTCTTGGTAACACATTGGGGTCTAAGTGGTCCTGCAATCTTAAAACTATCGGCATGGGGGGCTCGACATTTTAATGAAAAGGAGTATAAGTTTGAATTGAAGCTTAATTGGGTGAGCACAAAGCAACAAGAGGTTCTTAAAGCTTTGGAGCACCTTAAAAATAGAAAGGCGACCGAAAGCATTTTAAAACCGCAGTGGGGATTATCCAAAAGACTGTGGGGCTATCTCATCGATCGCGCGGACTTGTCACAGAAAAATTGGGCAGAATGCTCTCGAAAAGAACTACAAAAATTACAAGAAGTTTTGACCCATGACACCTATAGCGTAATCAAAAAAAGCACCTACAAGCAAGAATTTGTTACGGCAGGAGGAGTTCGTTTAAAAGACGTAGATCTTAAAACTTTTGAGAGTAAAATACGACAAAGACTTTATTTTACAGGAGAAGTTTTAAATGTTGACGGCATCACAGGAGGATATAACTTTCAAAATGCATGGACCTCCGCCTATTTGGCCGCTTCTGCTATTGCTAATTCTGAACTTGCCAGCTTAAATCAGTAATCTGCATTATCTTTAAACAAAATTCTCAATATGAATGAAGAGGTCTTTAAGGCACAATTAAATTCATCAAATTATAGTGATTTTAGCGTAGGCTGGAAAAGTCCGAGCAATATAGCTTTGGTTAAATATTGGGGAAAAAAGCCAATTCAAATTCCCGCAAATGCCTCATTGAGTTTTACCCTAAGTGAATCGTGCACCAGCACTGAGGTTCAATTTAGTTTGGCAGACTCTCCTTCATTCGATTTAGTGTTTGAAGGAAAGGCCAAACCTAGCTTTCACCCAAAGATTCAAGACTTTCTAGATCGCATTTTACCCTATTGTTCTTTCTTAGATGCATATCACCTGAGTATTGACACGAGTAATTCATTTCCGCACAGCAGTGGAATTGCTTCTTCTGCCTCAGCCATGGCTGCTCTAGCATTGAGCATTTGCAGTCTAGAACGCGAGCTCGGAGGTCTTCCAAACAAAGAGTTGTTTTTTCAAAAGGCTTCGTTTTTATCTCGTTTGGGTTCAGGAAGTGCGTGTAGAAGTGTGCAAGGCCCTATGATGAGTTGGGGTGTACACCCAGATTTGGAAAATAGTTCTGATTTGTATGGAACTGTTTTTGAAGCGGACCTGCAAGAGGTCTATAAATCGTTCAAAGACACAATTCTTCTGGTTCATAAGGGACAAAAATCAGTTAGTAGTACGGCTGGGCACGATTTAATGAAGGGTCATATTTTTGCTCAATCTCGATTTGAGCAAGCGCAAATACATTTGACACAGCTAAAATCAGTTTTACAAAATGGAGATTTAGAGCACTTTATCCGTATTGTAGAATCTGAGGCACTTAGCCTACACGCGATGATGATGAGCAGTCATCCATATTACATTTTAATGCAACCTAATACGTTAGCTATTCTTCACAGTGTAATGCGTTTCAGACAGGAGACAAAAATTCCTTTGTGCTTTACCTTAGATGCTGGAGCCAACGTTCATCTGCTGTATCCAGAGTCCTGTGAGAGACAAATCCTGCCTTTTATTGAACAGGAATTGAGTTTGTTTTGTGAACAAGGCGCCTTTCTCTCGGATGCTGTTGGCAACGGATCTCAAAAAATTGTCTAACTTTACTTATTAAACTATAAACAAAGTGAAAGGTCCATTATTTTACGCTAAAATTTTACTTTTCGGCGAATACGGAATCATCCAAGATTCTAAGGGCCTAGCCATTCCTTTTAACGCCTTTAAAGGAGCACTTAAAAATGAAGATGTGAAGTCTGAGGTTGCTTTAGAGTCGAATTCACATTTAAAGAAATTCGCGGGTTATTTAAAAACCAGCTTTGAAAAAGGTGAAATTGCTGTTGCCTTTGATTTTGAGCTCATGTTCAACGATATCAGCGAAGGAATGTATTTTGATAGTTCTATTCCTCGGGGATATGGTGTTGGGAGCAGCGGAGCTATTGTAGCTGCTTTTTACGACAAATATGCTCTAGAAAAAATAACAATTTTAGAAAACCTTACACGAGAAAAGCTTTTACATCTTAAGGCTTTATTTGGCAAAATGGAGTCTTATTTTCATGGAAGTTCTTCTGGTCTTGATCCGCTTAATAGCTATTTGAGTTTACCCATCTTGATTCATTCTAAAAAGCATATTGAATCTACGCGTATTCCATCTCAAAATGAGGTAGGTAAGGGCGCTGTTTTTTTGCTGGATAGTGGAATGGTTGGTGAGACGGCACCTATGGTTAATCTGTTCTTAGAGAACATGAAGAATGAAAAATACGAGCGCGTCATACAAGAAGAATTTATTACCTATACCGATGCATGCATTGAACATTTCCTCAAGGCAAACTTCAAAGGACTTTTTGGAGATTTAAAGAAATTATCACAAGTGGTTTTTGACCATTTTAAGCCTATGATTCCAGGTCAATTTCATGAGCTTTGGAAAAAAGGACTTGAAGGAGATGGCTACTATTTAAAATTATGTGGTTCTGGTGGTGGAGGCTACTTTTTGGGGTTCACTGAAAATCTTGATAAGGCTAGAGCTGAATTAAAAGATTACGATCTAGAGGTAGTGTATACCTTTTAATCAAAAGTTTGAGCGCAAGGCTCACTAATAAATAAACAAATGGGTTACCAACTTTTTGGATTACTCTCTTTGGTGCGCGTCTACAACCTTTTTTGGGTGGTTCTCGCACAATACTTTGTGGCTTTTTTCATTTTTGGAGTGGGAGACAACAAACTGCTTTTGCTTCAGAACCTTGAACTTCACCTCATTGTCTTTATCACAAGCTGTATCATTGCAGCTGGTTACATTTTGAATCATCTTTATGACAGTCAAAAAGACTTGATTAATAGACCGTATAAAAGTATAATTGACGGTCAAATTAGCCGAGGACAGAAATGGAGTTTTTTGGTGGGGATAAATATTCTGGCTCTCAGTCTTTCACTTCTTATTTCACTAAAATCTTTCCTGTTTTTTAATTTCTATATTTTCTCTATTTGGATGTATTCGCATCGTATAAAACGAATTCCTCTTTTGGGTAATTTTTTTGCGGCTACCCTTTCTGTAATTCCCATATTAGCGGTGAGTATTTACTTTGATAAATTTGATTTACTGAATGCCTATCAAGCTCTGTTCCTCTTTTTACTTTTGGTGATTAAAGAATTGATCAAAGATCTTGAAAACTTGAAAGGAGATTTAGCACTTTCTTATTCGACTTATGCGGTCAATAACGGAGAGCGTAGCACTAAAAAGATTATAGCACTACTTGCTGTTGGCTGTATTATTTCAGCGGCCTTATTGTTTGAACAAGAACAAATGAAAATTTTAAAACCCTACTTCCTGTACACCATTATATTTTTAGGAGTTTTGACCGTCACTTTATTTTTGGTCAGCAACAACAAGTCTTATCTTTTTCTTTATAACTTTGTTAAGTTAAGTATCGTCATAGGTATCGCTAGCCTTGCATTTTTAGATCAGCAGTTTTGGTCACAATTAGGTGTTAGTCTTCAACTATTTTTTCAATTTTAAATTAAATCTTTATGCCAGCCCCCAAAAAATCCCGTCAAGACGGAATTAGATTAAATCGTTATATCGCCCATGCTGGAATCTGCTCTAGAAGAGAGGCAGATACTTTTATTGCTGCAGGAAGTGTAAAGGTCAATGGAAAGACGGTTGCAGAAATGGGGTTCAAGGTGCAGTCGACAGATAAAGTAGAGTTTGACGGTCGACTTATTACTCCTGAAAAAAAGGAATATATCCTTCTTAATAAACCCAAAAACTTTATTACCACCACAAGTGATGATCGTGGAAGACGCACTGTGATGGAACTCATATCATCTGCTACAAAAAATAGACTTGTTCCAGTGGGAAGATTAGATCGTAATACCACAGGCTTGCTCTTATTTACAAATGACGGAGATATTGCCGCCAAATTAACCCATCCCAAACACGGAGTGCGAAAGATTTATCACGTACAGCTCAACACTTCATTAAAGGTAAATCACCTTCAACAAATAGAAGCAGGATTAACCCTTTCGGATGGTCCTATTCAGGTTGACGCAATAAGCTTTATCGCCAATACCCCCAAGTCAGAAGTTGGAATTGAAATCCATTCGGGAAAAAACAGAATTGTACGCAGAATTTTTGAGCATTTGGGTTATGAAGTTCAAAAGTTAGATCGCGTTGTTTTTGCGGGGCTGACCAAAAAAGACTTACCTCGAGGTCATTGGCGACGTCTCACGCCCCAAGAACTCAGCACGCTTAAAATGATTCGTTGATTTTCGTAAATCAAATAGGCAAAAACCGGCAGGTAAATTGTGATACTCAAAGCGGTCCAAGGTTGAGCTGAGTAACCATTATAGAACAGGTAACTGAGAAATATACTTGCGCTCCAAACCACCACAAATTTTTGTTGATTTAATACAGATAAAAATAGAAGAGTAATTATATACCAAGGGTGAACCGTGGCGGTTGTAAACAAGTATATACTCAATATCAGCAGTGCGTTTTTAAGAGCCTTTTTGGTTGAAGAGTCTTTGATTCCAAGATAAAATGAGGTAAAAAAGACCATGGCCGAAACTAAAGTACTATAAGTTTTAATGAATTTATAGGCTGGATAATTAAAAAGATATTCAGCTGTGAATTTCCCTACTTTATATAAACTCCCATTAAAGGCGAAATTGGAAAACCACAATTGTAGTGTTGCCCAAAAATTGGCAAATTCATTCCCTTGAAAAAGAGGGAATAATAAAACGATAGAAGAGCCGCCAAATACCAAGTAAAACCCCAAGTTTTTGGTTTGTTTAAAAGATTTTAAAAACAACGGTAGAAACATCAGAGGAATCAATTTGACAAATACAGAAAGTGACCAAAATAAGCCAGATAAGTTTGCTCTATTTTTTTGAATCAGCCAGATTGCTAAAGCAAAGAAAAACACCATTACACTTTCAAAATGTAAATTTCCAACACCTTCGACAATCACCAATGGACTTAAAAAATATAGCCCAATCCAAAGATTAGCCTTATCACCCTTAATCAATTTTTGAAGTAGCCAAAGAACACCCAGATCGGCTGCAAAAATAACAGTTCGTAAGACTTCAATTTCGTAAGGATTAAAGAGGGATGCTATATAAAAGAAGAATTGATTAAAAGGAGGATAATTGGAATAATTCGTTTGACTTAAACCTCCCATAATTTCGTACAAAGAACTCATAAGGCTATTCGAACTGTATTGTGCAATGAGTTCATTTGGAGTAAATTGATATGGGTTTATGCCATCTGCAATCAAATGACCATCCCAAATAAATCGACTGAAATCTTGTGACAATAAAGGCGTGCTTCCTATAAAAATTATTCTGGAAAGGACTCCCAAAGCTACAATTTGTCTTAAAGAAAGGGTTTTGCAGGCCCATAAATAAAGTGCAAAACTTAAAAAATAGAGTGTAGTGAATTCAAAAAGAGCTGCTCTTTGTGTTATATGCGCGAAAAAAGCGTAACACAAAATCGATAAGTACGGGATATAAACTTTAAGCTTTTGCAAATAGGGTTGCAAAGAATACGTATCCATAACCTATAAACAACATTAAGTGAAAACTGAATAAACCATAGTCGTTTAAAGGTATGGCAGAATACATACCAAACAAAAAGTAAAGCATTAAACCAAATTCGAACATCAATTTAGGTGATAGTTTATTCGAAATATATTGGTTTCCTTTCCAGCTATCGCTGATGCTTTTGATGTTGAATTTAGGCGTTCGAACAAATTCACTCCTCTTACCAAGGTGCCCTTCGATTACTGCCACCGAATTGTGAAGTGATAGCCCAAGTGCTACAGAGAAGTACGCGAAAAATAGACGTAAATAATCGATAAAATTATCAATCCCTTTACCCTGATTCGTTCTATATGTGGCGTAGTAACAGAAAAATAAGATTATAGTACTTATGATAAAGAAACTAGTCAATTGAAAGACCCATCCCAATTCCGGAAAGGCTGCTTTGATGTACAACATGGGGACACTTAAAAGTGCAACAGTGAAAACAAATAAAAATACTGAGCTACTGAGTAGGTGCATCAGTGCATGAAATTTTGTTTTCATTGAAATATGAGAAGCACTAAACACTCTTACGGCAGTCTTCTTGAAGTTTTCTGCACCTCCTTTATTCCATCTAAATTGTTGTGAGCGCGTTGCAGAAATTACAACTGGTAATTCAGCAGGAGTCTCCACATCTTCTAGATATTTGATTTTCCAATTTTTAAGCTGGGCTCTATAACTTAAATCCAAATCTTCTGTAAGAGTGTCACCTTCCCAATTACCTGCATCAAAAATGCATTCTTTGTTCCAGATTCCAGCAGTTCCATTAAAGTTGATAAAATGTCCTTTAGAACTTCTACCTACTTGCTCCAAGGTGAAATGTGCGTCTAGCGCAAATGCTTGAATTTGAGTTAAAATAGAGTAGTCTCTGTTGAGGTGCCCCCATCTGGTTTGCACAGCTCCTATTTGTTCGTCTTTAAAATAAGGTACTGTCTCTTTGAGCCAATCAGGGTCAGGAAGAAAATCAGCATCAAAAATGGCAATGAGGTTTCCTTTTGCAATTTCAAGACCTTCTTTGAGCGCACCTGCTTTAAAGCCCTGTCGATTTGTGCGACAAATGTGAACAATATCCAGGCCTGATTTCTGCAGGTTAGCAATTATATTTGTTGTTTTTGAGATTGAATCATCTGTTGAATCGTCCAATACTTGAATTTCAAGCTTATTTCGTGGGTATTCTATTTTAGCGATATTGTTAAGCAAACGTTCAAGTACATATTTTTCATTGTAAATAGGTAATTGAATCGTTACATAAGGGATTTCATTGGGATCGAACAAGTTGAATTTTGGCGCTGATTGTTCTGCTTTTTTGTACCCTAGGTAATTGATCAACAGGTTGAGTTGCGATAAGCTGTATAAAAAAATAAGCAAGAGACATCCCGTATAAATCAGGATAGCGAAAATAGACAAATTGTATTCCATAGCTTACTTTATACTGTACTTAAAAATCCAGCCCAGGATTTTAATGCCTGCAAATATAGTGCCTTTTACTGTACCCGACACTTTAGAATGACCAATTCTGTCTTTGTAACTGACTGAGACTTCGTCGTATGCTATACCTTGTTTGAGCACTTTTAACTGCATCTCTACGGTCCATCCATAGGTTTTATCACTCATATTAAGTTTTTGTAAAGTCTTGTAACGGATCGCTCTAAAGGGTCCTAAATCAGTGAATTTTGATTTAAAAAACCACCTCATCAGAGTGGTGGCCAAGGCATTTCCGAAAATTTGTTGAGGCGTCATTGAGTTTTTGGATCGCAGTGAGGCGCTTCGAGCCCCAATAACAAATTCGACCTTTTCAGCTGCTATTGGTTTGATTAAAAGTGGCATCTCTTCTGGAAAATCTGAGTAGTCTCCATCAAGAAAGACAACAATGTCTTGATTTTTGGCTTTGGGCTCAATATGTGTTATTCCTTTGAGACAAGCGTTTCCATATCCCATTTTTTTTTGATGCACTACTGTAGCTCCAGCCTTGAGAGCGACTGATGTTGTTTGATCGGTTGAATTGTTATCGACCACAATTATTTCAGTAACATCTTTCGGGATTTCTGCAATAACTTTTGCTATTGATGGTTCTTCATTAAAAGCGGGTATAATGACCCAAACAGCTACATTACTTTTTGTTAAGGACATCTGTATTTAAACTGTAAGTGTTTCCTGTCATAAAAAGTGGATTCTTTAATTTTCCACTGTGAGAATCGTTTTCTAACTTAAGTACACCTCTAGGACAAACCGCTGAGCAAATACCACATCCAACGCAACTAGATCGTACAATATTTTCGCCCCGTTGGGCATAAGATTTTACGTCTATTCCCATTTCACAGTAGGTGCTGCAATTTCCACAGGAAATACATTGACCTCCATTTGTGGTTATTTTAAATTTTGAAAAAAGCTTTTGTTGCATGCCTAAGATTGCTGCCATAGGACATCCAAAACGGCACCAAACTCGGCTTCCAAAAATCGGATAAAAGCCAGTCCCTACAACTCCAGAAAACATACTTCCGATCATAAAGGAATACGATTTTCTAAGCGTTTCGCTTTGAAGTAAGAATAAATGTTTGGGCTCTGCGATTAGACCATAGCAAACAAAACCTCCTAAAAGAATTCCATACAGTAAAATCCCATTACGCGCATCTTTGGCTAAAAATGATTTTTTGATTTTAAGCAGATAATATAAGAGTAGTCCGTTCACTGCTAAAATAAACCAGAGAAAGTCTTGCCTTCTGATGAGGTATTTAGAGTAGTCACTTCTTAGATAGGAGTACACCACTGCCACGGTCATCAAGATGGCAAACCCCAAAACAACATGAATGAGCCAGCGTTCCAATTTCCAAGCTTTTACTGATTTATCACTCAAATGTCTAAAGCTGTCACCTGCTGTTTCTGCAAGGGCTCCACATCCGCAAACCCAAGAGCAATACCAGCGTTTACCAAATTTATAGGTCAAGATAGGACTGATAATAAATATACTGAGTAGGCTAAAGAGCAGTAATCCTAATCCTAATCCTCCTGAGCTCACGAATTGTTTGACTCTCCATCCCTCGAATTGGTAATAGTTTAAAGGCCAAATATTTTTAAAATCGTAATAAGGAATGTCGCCGTGAAGACGTGCCATTATCTCCGGAAGAAAAAAGGCAAAAATGAACTGAAAAAACATAACACTTAATGTTCTAAGTTGTTGGTAGCGATTACCTCGGTATTTAAACAAGAACTTGACTCCAAAGACTAGAATAGAAAAAGTATACAGACAACCATATACAAACCATTGTGTAGCTGGTTTTCCAGATAAATTAGAGCTGAACGGATCAAAAAGTCGAATGATTGGTTCTAAATACGAGCTGTAGAAATAAAGCAAGATGTAAAAGACGCACAAAATTAAGCCTAAGACCCAAGCCGTAAAACCTCTTGAGCTAAGCTTATTTTGATAAACGCCGTTTTTGTGGTGCTTGTGTAGCTGATATCCATAACCCACAACACCTAATGCCATACAGCTAAAGCTTAAAACCAAAATCACAGTTTGCGCAAGGGATAAAATTCCGCCAACAATCAGACTGACAAGACCTATAATGCCTAGAATACTAAATATTTTTTTCATCTTTATACCTTTTGTAAGCCGTTTGAATGTCTTGACTGTAATCCTTAAAAAATTCGGAGTCAAAAAAGGCTTTGGTCATATTATTTACAATAAAATCACTTGTCTTTTTTTCGATGAGCCATTGCTCAAACACCTCGTGCCTCAATCGAATTCCAAAACTGTTAATTCCCAAAAAAGTATTGTTTTCTAGGTCTAGCGCAATGGTAATCCATTTGTGATTAGCAGTGTCGAGCACACATTGAAAATGCATTTCATTTTCTTTCTTCATTCGGTCTGAGCTCACTAGGCCATAAGTTTGATATTCCAATTCAAAAAATTTAGCTGAATTGAACCAAGGGCCTGGGGCATAAACTGAGGGTTCAAGGCAGAGGTGTCTCGCGAGGGTTTCTCCCATTATTCGACCGGTGTACCATACCGCTTCAACATTTCGTCTGTCTTTAGGGGGCATCTTGTGTTGTGCACAATCTCCTATGGCAAAAACATCTTTGATATTGGTTTCAAAATGAGCATCAATCAACACTCCTTTGTCGGTTTCAATGGGCGTTTCTTTGAGCCAATCAATATTTGGATGCACGCCGGTTGCAATGCCAACTAGATCACAAGCGATGCTTTCGCCAGTAGTTGTGGTAACACCAATGACCTCGTTTTTCGCATTGACCTCTATTTTATCTAGACTGGTTTCTAATGCTAAGCCTGGGCATTCTTCTGCGATATACGAAGTGAGTAATTGGGCATCACAATCAGGTAAAACACCGTTCCAATACCATTTTTCTCTGATTAAAAAATGAGTGTTAATCGCTCTTCGCTGAAGCATCTCTGCCAACTCTATGCCAATTAATCCGCCACCTACCAGTACTGCGTTTTTAGCATGATTAGCATTTTCTTCGAGCTCTTGTAAATCATATAAATGATAAAAACCTTGAACTCCTTTGGCATTTTGATTGGGCCAGTTGTAAAATGTGGGTTTAGAGCCTGTGGCAATGGCCAAATAATCATAAGAAGTTTCAAAGGTTGTATCCTCTTTTTTTAGTTGTATGGTTTTTTGAGCAGTGTCAATATGCTCAGCTCTAGCATGGATTAATTTTATATTGTTTTTTTCAAAAAATGCCTCAGGATAGCCATATGTATCCTGTAGTTTTACATCTCCCATAAAGATGTACATCAAGGCTGTTCTCGAGTAAAAAAGAGGAGATTCATCAGAAATCATTTCAATTTCAAAGTCACTTAGCTTTCGAATCCATCGAGCTAGAGTAGTTCCGGCTATACCATTTCCTATGATGACTAATTTTTTCAATACCCCAAGATTATGGATTAAAGATAATAACTTTATAAGGTGCGTATCTTACTTCAAATACTATTGTTTTGGATTACTTTCGGTCTTCAGGCTCAGGAGTTTTACAATGGTGTGAGTTTTGTGGCAAGCAGAACTCAATTACAAAAAGAGCAGCTCACACATTTGACTGTGATTAATGCAGACGCAGCCGCATTGATGCCTTTTGCTTTTATGCCTGATAAGCAAGGTCCTGTATTGAGATTTAATCGAGATAATCAATGGTTTGGCGAGACCAAAGCAGGTATAAAACAATACGGAGAATTGCTTAGGGCCGAGGGCTATCAGTTGATGATCAAACCTCAAATTTGGATAAGAGGAGGCATTTTTACAGGCACTATTGAAATGAAAACTGAAGCGGATTGGTTAAAGTTTGAAGATATCTACCGTTCTTATATTTTGACTTTTGCACAAGTAGCTGAAGAGCTCAATGCTTCAGTATACTGCATCGGAACTGAACTAAAGCGCTTTGCAAGTAATCGTCCTGACTTTTTTTGCACGCTAATCGAAGAAGTTCGTCAATTGTATTCGGGTGAATTAACCTATGCCGCAAATTGGGATGAATTTGAAGGCGTTTCGTTTTGGAATGAATTAGACTACATAGGTATTGATGCCTATTTTCCTTTACTCGAAAAAGAAGAGGTAAGCTCAAAAGAACTTATCTCGGCATGGAATCCATGGCTAGAGCGAATTAAAAAGGTGTCTCGCACTAATTCTCGGCCAGTATTATTTACTGAGTACGGTTATAGAAGTATGAAATACACAACGGCCAAACCTTGGCTTGTGGACAGAACCTTAACTGAGGTAGATTTCAATAATCAAATTGAGGCGTATAAGGCTCTGTTTGAAGTGTTTTGGAATGAGTCATGGTTTTCTGGAGGTTTTCTTTGGAAATGGTTTATTGACTATCCGCGATCAGGAGGAGCATCGGATAACAGATTTACCCCACAAAACAAACCTGTGGAAAAAATAATATCTCAGTACTACAATTGAGATTTAATGAAGCGATTGTAATGGGATTTTAAGGTTTCTGGACCGAAACCTAAAAAATAGAAGGAGTGAATCACGGCGTAATGAAACTGTAACTTCAAAAAGCCAATTTTACGGTACTTTCGAGCTGAAGTCATAACTACATCTTTAGCTATGCTGAAATTATACTGTTTGTATATTCTAGATATAAACTCGTTGTCTTCATAAATCTTATACCTAGAATCAAAACCTAAAAGGTTTTCAAATACTTCTTTACGAAGAAATAAGGTTTGATCACCTCCTCGGCAAATCAAATAATTAAATCGTGTAAAAAATGCAAAAAATTTTAAAAAAAATCCATGCGAATCAAATTTTAATCTAAAACAGCCCGCAGGTGCTTTTTGTAGTGTCTTCACTATGTGCTTATCAAAACCTTTTGGTAGAAGAGTGTCTGAATGAACAAAATAAAGCACATTGTATTTAGCAATTAGTGCACCGGCATTCATTTGATGTGCTCTACCCTTTTTACAATCTACCCAAGTACATTTTGAATGGAGTTCAAGTTTCTCAATTTGGTTGAAATATTTTTTTTTGGTTTGATCTTGACTTCCTCCGTCTACTACGATAAGTTCAAAATCTTCTGATTTAATGGACCCCGCGACAGACGAAAGAACTTTTGAAATCGTCTTCTCTTCATTTAAAACAGGAATGATGATACTGATTCGATCTTTTTTCATCGGTTGTTTTTGGTCAGAGGGTATTTAGTAGAGCTACAAGTTTTGGTGACTTTTTTAAATCATCGACAGTGTCAATATCGTTTTTTTCATCTAGTAAAAGCACATTTTTAGACGAAACATTTTTTAAAGTTTGCGCTAATACTTGATTAGTACCCCAAGCTTTTTCTTGAAATAGCGACTCGTCCCAGAAAGATAGTCCCAATAAATAATAACCCCCGTCTTCAGCGGGTCCAATGCAAGCGTCAAAGGATTCCAAAGCCTCAAAGGCTTTTTCAAGATCAGTCGTTTGCAGATCGAAAAGGTCTGATCCGATGATGACGATTTTTTGATACCCTTTTTCAAAACCGATTTTAATGGCATTACCCATTCGATCTCCGAGATCTTTTCCTATTTGAATATCTTGCCCGAATTCATATTTTTTAAACAAAGCGAGTTTTTCAAGCCGTTGTGTAAATAGCACCTTTTTATCCGCATTAATAGATGATGCAATTTCAAAGGTGTGATTCAGTAAGATTTGATAAATCTCTAAGGCTTTTTGTTCGCCTATGCTTTCGGCTAATCGTGTTTTAACCTTTCCTAAGTCTGGATTTTTGGCAAAAATTAACAGCAAACTTTTCATCAGTAAACCTTTTTTCCGCTTTTCAAAAGCATACCCCAGAACCTGTTGTAAGCATGTACATTTTCTGTTTGTCGGTTATTCTCATTATATACTTCGAAACCTTTATTTTTCCATAAAAAAATACCACCGTATAAGTTTTTCACATTGGTAAAACCTTTCTTTAGTAGTACTTCTCCAAGATCTTCTGAACGCACTCCTATTGAACAATAAACGACTATAGGTTTATTTTTATCAACATCGTCGAGTGCTAAACTTTCTGAGTTAAATTGTTCTCCAATGAACTTAGCATCTTTTATTCGGCTTACTTGAAACTCTTCTTTTTTTCTTGAATCAAGTAACAATATATCACTGTTATTAAGTTCTTTATTTAACTGATCCACACTGATATAGGGTACTGTTTTGTCGTTCAATAGCTTTAGCGTTTGATCAATACTTTTCTGTTGTTGTGCGTTCAAATTAAATAAACTTAAAAATAGAAGATAACAGAGGCAACTTTTTGTTTTCATAGGCATTAATCGAATTTAAGTAAATTCAGTAACATTAAAGATTTAAACAGTTTTTATGAAAACGATTTTTTTAATTGGACTAAGTGTTTTTTCTTCGTGCGCTCAAATGAATACGGAAAATGCTATGAATAACAAATCTGAGAATCAGGATGTTTACAGAGAAATGTATAGGCCTCAATTTCATTTCAGCCCTCCTAGTCATTGGATGAATGACCCCAACGGATTACTTTATGAAAATGGCGTTTATCATTTGTTTTATCAGCATTATCCAGAAGATGTTGTTTGGGGGCCTATGCATTGGGGTCACGCTATTTCAAAAGACTTAATACATTGGGAAAATAAGCCGATAGCCTTATATCCAGATGAGCACGGTTATATATTTTCTGGTTCGGCTGTTTTCGATGAAAACAACACTTCTGGACTGGGAACCAAAGACAATCCTCCTCTAATTGCTGTATTCACATATCACAATCCTAAAAAGGCAAAGTTGCGAACAAATGATCATCAGACCCAGGGTATAGCTTACAGTCTAGACCATGGTATGAACTGGACGATGTACAAGGGGAATCCTGTAATCAGAAATGATGAAAAGATTAGAGACTTTAGAGATCCAAAGGTGTTTTGGCATGAAGAGTCGTCATCCTGGATCATGAGTTTGGTAGCTGGAGACCACTTACAACTGTATCGTTCTACAAACTTAATCGATTGGGAATACGCTTCTTCATTTGGTCATAAACAAGGCGCTCATGGCGGGGTATGGGAATGTCCTGACCTCTTTCCTTTAGAAGTTGAGGGTGAAACCCATTGGGTATTGCTTATTAGCATCAACCCTGGTGCTCCTAACGGTGGTAGCGGAACTCAGTATTTTATAGGCGAATTTGACGGTTACACCTTTAGCTCAGAACAAAAAAACTGTCTGTGGATAGACTTGGGTCCAGATAATTATGCCGGGGTGACTTACAATGATGTTCCTAACCATGACCGAGTCTTTATTGGCTGGATGAGTAATTGGAATTATGCCAATAAAACACCGACGAAAAAATGGAGAAGCTCAATGACGATTCCAAGGGTGCTATCACTTCGAAAAACACTTTACGGTAATAGGCTTGTAAATACTCCTATTCGTAAGCTTGATACCATCTCTAAAATGCAGCCTGTAGCGCTTGACCAAAAAGATACTCGGCAATTTAATCTTCAAAACGATGGGAATTTTGAACTGATGCAGTCTCGAATTGCATTTGAAACCGAACTTGACTTTGAAATGAAATGGATAAACACTTCTGGAAATACACTTCTAATTTCGGCTGACGGACAAGAGATTCTGGTTGATCGCTCAAATTCAGGTCGTATAGATTTTGATGATACTTTCGCTACTATTCCAATCAAGGCATCTTTAGCAGATCTTCAAAACGAGAAAGTTCATAAAATTGAAGTTTTAGTAGATCATTCCTCGGTAGAGTTATTTATAGATGGAGGATTGGTGTCGCTGACCGTTCAGGTTTTTCCTGAGGAACCCTTTTCTGACTTCAGTTTGAATGCCGATAAAGAGGTGCTTGATTTTAAGGTATATGCTGTAGAACGTATTTGGGATTAAATTTAAAAATCTATAATTAGGATATTTACGGACTTATTTGTTTAACTTTAAAACAAAAACTTTAAACCTTATGAAAAAAAATAGACGCTCGTTCTTAACCCAAGTTTGTCCAACGGTTGCTTTTGCTTTTTTTGGATTATCCTTTTTAGAAGCTTGTTCGACAGATAGTTCCTCAGAACCAGAAGGGCCTGACCCAGGTCAGGGTAATACCGGTGACGACGGTTATAGCATCAACGGTAATACGGTAACTATAGACCTGTCAAACTCAAACTTTTCGGTAATTGGCACTTCTGGAGGATTTAAGAATTTATTAGACGCAGGTGTATTGCTATTGAGAATTTCTTCAAATGAAATATTAGCTTTCGATAATTGCTGTCCTCATGTCGGGACTTCTACGCAATGGTCTTATGCAAACAACAAATTTACCTGCGGTAATCACGGAAATAGTTACGGGATAGATAACGCTAATGTGGTTAATTGTAATTCTGGTTCGACATCAGGAAATTTAAATTCTTACAGCACTTCGATTTCTGGAACCACATTGACCGTTACAACATCTTAATTTTTTGATTCATGTCTAAATTGAATAAATCAGTAGTTCTAGGATTGTTTATCTCAGCACTGTATTTAATTTGTGCCACCCCTGTTTCGGCTCAAGTTAAATGTTTGGATTGCCCAGAAGTGAACCAAACTTCCTTGGAAGATGATTTATTTGCCGAATTAGAATCCGAAAATAAAAAAACAGAATTGCTGCCTTCAAAAATGTTAATTACCCAACGTTTGATATGGGGTAAAAATGGTTTGGCAAGAATCACCGGAATTGTTCCTCTTACAGAAGAAAATCGGTTGAGGGAATTGAAATGGAGAAGAGGAATGCTCAAAACCCATCAAGTTATAGGCTACACCACTTTGGCAGCTATGATTGCTCAGGGTATAATAGGCGGAAAATTGTATAATGGAGATTATAGTCTATACAAGTTACATAAAGATATGGGTAATGCTGTTACAGCTCTTTATTTTACAGGAGCTGGACTTTCACTTTTTGCTCCGCCCGCTATTCAATTAAATAAAACTAAAGGACTGAATTCTGCAAGAATGCACAAATGGCTTGCTACAATTCACCTAAGCGCCATGATTGCGACCCAATACTATTCCAATCGTGATCGTGATATGCATAAAGCAGCGGCTTATACTTTAGTAGGTTCCTATGCTGCTGCCACTCTTGTATTGAGATTTAAATAAAGTTATGAAGCTACAATCGCTAACCTATTGGATTTTGTTTTTAGGTTTTGTTCAAGTTTTTGGACAAAATGAAAAAAAATTACAATTAGATCAATCTAATAGCTATTTGACATATGAAGCAGAACATTTTACACATAATTGGTCTGGCACAAATGAGAAACCAAAAGGTATTCTAGTTTTAGATGAAAATAGAATTCCAAAACAAATTGCAGTTACTGCAGCCTTAACTGATTTCAACAGCCAAAATGCTAACCGTGATGCACATGCTTTAGAAATACTTAATGCCTTAATCCACGCGAATGTTAGGTTTTACAGCAGTTCTGTTGTAGTTGACGGAAATGAGATTTCTTTTTCGGGCTACATAGAGCTAGCCGGTAAAAAAGTGGAAAAAATCATCCCTCTTCGTATTGAAACTAATGCTGAGCAGGTTCAAATCAAAGGTGATTTTGAGTTTAAGCTCAGTGATTTTGATGTTCCCAGACCTTCATTTTTGTTGAAAAAAGTGAAGGATGAAATTCAATTATCGGTTCTGCTAAATTTTAAATAGTTCTCTTGTAGAGGTTTACAAAAAACTAAAAAGTTAAACAAGTTTTGTACGAATGGAAGTGCTACAATAAATTTGAGTAACAAAAAATAATTGTGATGAATAAATTGCCTTTACTTAGTGGAGACTTCTATTTAGAATCTTATCATAATCTACTTGAAAAGAGTAGAGGAAATTATATCGATCAACAGTTTAACCGTTTTTCGAAAGCCTTTAATTGGTCTGATCAATACGATTCTTCAGTTTTAAATTTTGAAGATTACCAAGCCTTTGTATTGACAGACACATCATATAAACTTCTTTGGGTAGATCAAGGTTTTTCTGATATGACTGGGTATCATTCTCACGATGTGATTGGAAAGAAACCCAATATGCTTCACGGCCAGAATACCAAGGTCGCAGAACGAAAGTCGTTCAGAAACTTATTGGCATCTAAAGAAGTATTTACTACCAGAATCACCAATCATAAAAAAACAGGTCAGGCCTATATTTGTGAGGTTAAAATTGTCCCTCTTTTTGATCAAAACAACGAGTTGAGTCACTACATCGCTCTTGAAAGAGAAATTGCTGCCTGAAGCTATTCTCCTTTGCCTAGTTAAAGATTGCTGAAACCCTTATCTTTGGGTTAAAAAGCATGAAAAATTTATTTTTGATATTCGCTGTAATAGCCTGTTCAGTTGGTTATTCTCAAGAGAAAATTATCAATTTAGAAACAAGTAAACTCAGATGGGAGGGCAAGGAGCGATCATCGAAATCCCACTATGGAGGACTATCCTTTAAATCAGGAGCCCTGAAATTAGAGGGCACAAAAATTCAGGGAGGTTCATTCATTGTTGATATGACCTCTTTAGATGTTCAAGACCTGTCAGGAGTTGGTAAAACTAGACTTGAAGGTCATCTTCGTTCAGACGATTTCTTTTCGGTTGAAGCAAATCAAGAAGCTTTCTTAATTTTAAATGCTGTGGTGTCTGATACTAATGAAGTGCAGATTTTACAAGGAGATTTGACAATTAAAGGAAAAACGGCTCCAGTTCAGGTGGAATTTTCAGAGGTAACGGCTACTATGGCCACGGCTCAAATGGTTTTTGACCGTTCTGTCTATGATGTTCGTTTTAGATCGGGTTCATTTTTTGAAAATCTTGGGGATAAGCTGATTTATGATGATATTGCTGTTCAAGTGAATTTAAATTTTTAGGATCTTTATGCCTGCAATGTCTGAAAAGAATATGTATCTAGAATTGAGAAAAAAGCAAGCTGATTTTTTTGCTACCTCCAAAACTTTGGATTGTTCTTTTCGGATCACACAATTAAAAAAACTAAGGCAAGTTTTACAAACACACGAAAACGAAGTGCTCGAGGCCTTAAAATTTGATTTACATAAGCCCAATTTTGAAGCCTATACCGCTGAGTTTTCCTTTGTTATAGAGGAGCTAAATACAGCCATAAAACAGCTTAAAAAATGGTCTAAGCCCAGAAAGGTAAAAACGGGTCTTTTATCTGCCCCTGCCTTTGGAGTAATTCAGCCAGAACCCTATGGCCTTTCACTTCAACTTTCTCCTTGGAATTATCCTTTTCAATTGGCAATTGCCCCAGCTTTGGCTGCCTTAGCCGCAGGTAATACGGTAGTATTGAAGCCCAGTGAATTTAGTATAAAGACCTCAGAATTATTGGCGAGATTAATCAACACTCATTTTGATGAAGCCTATTTTCATGTGGTTTTAGGTGGAGCTGAAACGGCTAAAGCACTCCTTGAATTAAAATGGGATCATATTTTCTTTACAGGTAGTACGCAAATTGGTAAAATTGTAGCCAAGGCTGCTGCAGAGAAATTGACTCCTTGCACACTTGAACTTGGAGGAAAATCACCTTGTATTGTTGATGATACGGCTAAAGTAAAACTTGCGGCCAAACGCATTGTTTGGGGTAAGTATATGAACGCAGGTCAAACCTGTATCGCTCCAGATTACGTTTTGGTTGATTCAACTATTAAAGAAGACCTTATTTTTCATATGTCAAATGAAATCGAACGACTGTATGGACAAAACCCCAAAAAAAGCTCAGACTATGGTCGACTTATTCACTCTAGACACGTGGCTCGCATGAAATCGTTTATAGCGGATTCTAACGTCCGTATTGGTGGAGAATTAGACGAAGAAACTCGTTTTGTTGCTCCTACAATAATTGATGATGTGGATTACAACTCTAAGGCAATGCAAGAGGAAATTTTTGGACCAGTTTTGCCGATAATTTCTTACGATCGATTCGAGGAGACGCACTTTTATTTAAAAAAATATGATAAACCTTTGGCTTTTTACATTTTTTCTGAGAATTCAAAAAGAATTAAATCATTGGTTCAGAATTACCAATTTGGTGGAGGTTGTGTAAATGATACTATCATGCATATTGCAGAAAAGAACCTCCCTTTTGGTGGTGTCGGCGATAGCGGAATGGGGACCTATCACGGCAAGTTTGGTTTTAGCACCTTTAGTAGAGAAAAGCCAGTAATGTATCGCAGCAATTGGATAGATGTTCCTTTGCGGTATCCTCCTTTTAAAAATAAACTTAGCACTGTTCGTAAGTTTATTCGACTTGCTGCTAAGATTTAAGAAAAAAGCACCTCATTTGAGGTGCTTTTTTTAATTTATAAGCTTCCTAAAATCATCGGAGCTCCTGCATCCTCTAATTTTTTAGAAAACGTTTGAACTTCCTGAATCAAAGAATCCAATTCGGGTTGAATATCTGTTAGCATTTCTTTAGCTAGGTTCATACTATTTGTATGATTTTTTGTCGGACCATAGGTAGTGGATAGTCCTCTAAATGCCACGCTAAAATGGTTAGAAATTGAAGGTGGATTTCGCTCTCCAATTTCATTTTTAGAAGGACTTCCTTCGATTTGCTTGGATAAACTTGAGAGTTTATCTTCAAGTGCTACCAACTCAGCTTTAAAAGCTGAAGGCATTTGATTTGTTTGATCTACTGCTTTGTATAGCCCCTTCATATGGGTCTCTACTTTTTCAGCTTTGTGACTTAATATTTCAATAGCGGTTCTAAGTTCGGTAAAATCTTTTCGATAGCTCTCGTAATCCTCATAACTTATTCCTTGAAGGGTACTCTGATAGATAGGTTTCAAATCAAAACTCACCTCTTCTCCAATAGGGGTAAACTCACCGTCTTTTTCAACTGATAAGCTGGCCTTGTAGGTACCTGGAATAACCATGGGTCCTCTAGAAAACCATCCTCTTGAAGAGCTGTTAGGATTAATTGGTGTTCCACTATCGTGTCTCATGTTCCAAGCTATACGATGGCTTCCTTTTCTAGCGGGAGATTTTATGTGTTTTACAATATGTCCTTCTTCATCTTTAATCGAAAGATAGACCATCGCAGGCTTCTCGCTGTTTTCCTTGTCTAGTTCGTCATACCCAGGAAAAGGAACATCTTTATTGCCTTTATTCAGCGCACCTTCTCGTTTTTTACGTGCCTGTTTGGCGGTTGAATAATTGTCATTTAAATAATATGTAAATACAGCTCCATAATCTGGGTTTTTAGCGATATAATAGTCGGCTCCTGTATTTCCTAAATTTGATCTAGGCACATACCATTTTGCTGTTCTAGGAGCAAATAGCACTCCTTTATCTGCTTCGGCAGCTTTGTTAATATTCCTTAGAGGACTGTAATCATCTAATACATAAAATCCTCGCCCAAAAGAGGCGGCAACAACATCGTTTTCTTCTCTTTGTATGGTGATATCTCTAAAACTCATGTTTGGAGTTCCTTTCATTTTCTGCCATTTTTGTCCAGCATTAAGGGTTACATAAATACCAAATTCAGTGGCTAAGAACATTAACTCGGGATTGACGTGATCTTGAACTATTCTCCAGATTAAAGTGTTTTCTGGAATATTGGAGCTCATTGATTTCCATGTTTTTCCTTTGTCTGTACTCTTGTATAAAAAGGGACTAAAATCACCTTCTTTGTGATTATCTAGAGCGACGTATACGGTATTGGCGTCATGTAAATCTGCTCTTATGTCGTTCACGAAACTTCTACCCGGTAAACCGAATTGAGAAACTGGAATTTTCGTCCAAGTTTGACCGTCGTTTTCACTGACGTGTACAAATCCGTCATCTGTACCTGCATAGAGCAGTCCTTTTTGAATAGGAGATTCACTTAGAGAAGTGATGGTATTGTAATTTGACATGGCATTTACATCCCAAGCGTTATCCCAAGATTGCTTCCTGCCCATAATTGGAAGTTCAATACGATTTTCATTACGTGTTAAATCACCTGATATTGGCGTCCAGCTATCTCCTCTATCCTCAGATTTCCACACTCGATAAGAAGCGAAATATATTGTTGAGGCTTTGTGGGGTGAGACAAGTATTGGAGCATCCCAATTAAATCGCTCGTGAGGATCACTTTTTTCAGCTTGTGGTTGGACGTAAACTTGTTCTCCAGTGACTAAATCTACTCGGTGTAATCCGCCTTGTTGTGTTTCGGCATAAATAATATTGTTAAACTCTGGGTCAGTTGCCGATTGATGTCCATCGGCTCCCAAGGTCTTATACCAGTGCTTATTTGAAATCCCCTCTCTCTCGTCAGTAGCGGACGGTCCACCAGCAGAACCATTATCCTGTGTTCCACCAAAAATATGATAGAAAGGTTTAGCATTGTTTACAGCCACTTTGTAAAACTGTGTTAGTGGAAGATTCTTGTGGTATTTCCAATTTTCTGCCAAATCATAGGATTCGTAAATACCGGCATCCGTTCCAATCATTAAATAATTTGGATCATCTTTTTTAAATGCGATTGCGTGATTGTCAGAGTGTTTTTGACGCTCTTTGAGTTGTGTAAAGTTTTTACCCCCATCCTCAGAGGTTAATACACGCACATTCATGAGGTATAATCTATCGAACTTATGCGGTGAGGCATATAATTCTTGATAATAGTGAGGTCCAGTTCCACCTGATACGGTATTAGACATTTTGGTCCAAGAGCCTCCTGCATTTGCTGAGCGAAAGACACCTCCTTTGGTGCGGTCTAGTTCTATTGCGGCATATACTACATCAGGATTTTGAGGTGAGATGGCCAAACCTATTTTTCCCATATTTGAGCGTGGTAAGCCGTTGTGAATTTTAGCCCAGTTTTCTCCGCCATCTGTTGATTTGTAAATGGCGGTACCAGGTCCACCTCCCATATAAGCAGCCACTGTTCTATGTCTATCCCATGTTGCTGCATATAAAACTTGAGGGTTTCTAGGGTCGATTAAGAGGTCTGTAGCACCGGTCCATTCGTTGTTTCCAAGAACTTGCTTCCAGTTGTTACCGCCATCTGTACTTTTGTAGACTCCTCTTTCCCCTCCTTTACTCCATAAGGGTCCTTGAGCAGCCACCCAAATGGTGTTAGAATTATCTGGATGAACAATGATTTTAGAAACGTGCTCTGACTTGTTTAATCCCATATTTTTCCAGGATTTACCATCATCGTCTGAGCGGTAAATACCGTCTCCGTAACCTACGTGACGTCCACCTACATTTTCACCACTTCCAACCCATATGGTTGAGGGATTAGATGGATCGATACTCACGCATCCGGTAGAATAGGATTTTTGGTTGTCAAATAATGGAATCCATGTGGTTCCGGCATTTTCGGTTTTCCAAACTCCCGCAGATCCTACCGCTACATACCAATGATTATCATTGTCTGGATGAATAGCTATGTCTGCTATACGTCCTGAAAGAAAAGCAGGTCCAACATTTCTAAATTTAAATGCATTAATATTTACTTCTTTTGCTGGTGCTGCTGCTTTTTTCTTTCGTTGAGCTTGTAAATCTTGGGGAGTTATTCCAAGTGAAAGCACAAGCGAAAGCATTAAGTACAAAGTGTTTTTCATATGTATTGATTTTAGTACTCTTAAAGATATCTATTTGTAAATTAGTCTCAATACGTTGGTTTAACTTTTTTACCCCAGTAACTTAAACACGAATGAGGTCATTTATTCTTTTTTTTTGGTAAATCGTCTGATTTTTCTTTCATTCTACTTGTAAGTAAAGATTTTTGCATTTATGAGATTCATGATCAATTTTATTCTTTCGAGTCTTCTTGTTTTGTCCTTGCAAGTGAAAGCACAAGAATCTACAGTTTCAAATAATGAAGATTTGGAAAAACAACTTGATACCATTGGAGAGTCTATCGAAAATGGAGTAAATCAATTCCTTTATAAAAATGGAATTGTCCCTACCACGATTAGCTATCACCCTAATGGAGAGGTGCTTATTTCTACGCAGTACTCTAAAGAAAACAAATCTCAGTATATGCTTCTTGTTGATGATGTAACGCAAGACGAGCCAACTGTGGACACCTTGAGTACAATTAGACCAAATAGGTCTAAATTTTCTGATGACGGCGCATTTATCATATACAATGAAATTGAAGATAAAGGAAAGAAGGGGCAACAAACCTATTTAAGAAGATACAGTTCTATAGGTGAGATGGAGCGAAAGCGAAACCTAAAAGAAGAACTTAATTTGGGAAGTCTATACTATTTTTCTATGGATAAGGATGGGATTTTTTATTATTACGCGTTTTTTGGCAGTAGCAGTGATAAAAATGGAATTTATGCTTCATTGTGCTCTTCAGAGCCTTGTACGGGGGCAATTCCAATCTATCTAGATACTGAAGAGCTCATCTATTTCTCTCCCTTGCGTATTGGTCGAAATATGCTGCTGATGGCCGTGCAAGGAAAGAATGATCCACGTTTAAATGGAATTTATTTTGCGCGTTATCGAAATGGTCGATGGCGATTGCCCTTAAAGGTTCAGGATCTTCGATATGGATACAGCTTTGATTTTGTTAATAATAATATCATTTCCTATAAGGAGGCGGTTACTGGAAACGTAATTTTTGTTCGACTTGATGAAATTCTAAAGGCATTTCCTAAAGATGCTGCCGAACGGATAAGAAATCCTCTAAATTTAAATCAGTAAGTTTTTAAGTCTTATTTTTCTGAAGTATTTTAGTCCTTGTGAAAAAGGGTACAGTTTCTGCTTACTTATGTATTGCATTATTTGTTGGAATTTTTGGCGCTCACTCTTTTGAGCACAAACTTTCTGTAGACAGGGAATGTGTGGTTTGTCAACTTTGGTCCTCAGAGATTAAAGGGATTTATCCTTCAACCGAATTGTTTCTGCCTCTTTCTTTGGAAGAAGACGTTTTAGTGTTGGACCTTAATGGGCTATACCAGTTTTCGTATCACACATCATTACAATTTCTAAATTTAACTGACCGAGGACCACCGATAAAAGTTTAATTCCTTACCCCAAATCTAAATTTCACATTTTTAAACTTTTATATATATTCAAATGAAATCAAATTTCAAATACCTCGCTATGGGGTTATTCGCTGTTGTACTTGTATCATGTTCAAAAGACGACGACAGTCCAGAACCAGTTAATGAAGAAGAAGTATTCACGACTATGACTGTTGTGCTTAGTCCGGGAAACATTACCCTACAGTCACAGGATTTAGACGGTGATGGACCAAACGCGCCAAGTGTTACTGTTAGTGGTAATTTAAGTGCAAATACAACATATAGTGGTTCTATAACATTTTTAAATGAACTTGAAAGTCCTGCAGAAAATATTACAGAAGAAGTTGAAGAGGAAGATGACGAGCATCAAGTGATATTTGTTTCTTCTGGAGTTAGTTTATCTGTTTCAGGTTTAAATACCGATGGTGATGGCAATCCTTTAGGAACTGAATTTAATTTGAGTACGGCAGATGCTGGATCAGGTACTTTAAGAATCGTCTTGCGTCATGAGCCTACTAAACCAAATGATGGTACTCTCACGGGTGCTGGAGGCGAAACTGATATCGATGTTAGCTTTAATGTATCAGTTGAATAAAAAATTCAACATCATACTTTTAAGAAAGCACCTTTTTAGGTGCTTTTTTTTGTCATATGTATCACTTTCATCATCAAGATAATAAGTAATGGAATCGCCGTAATCGCATTGGCATAAATCACCGCGAGATCTTGAATTGTGAGCCCGTGAATGAACCAACAAATGGTTCCGCAAAACATAAGCCCAAAGGTCATAAGGCTTAGGCTTTTGGTATCACGAGTGCGAATTGTTTTTAGCGCCTGTGGCAAGAAGGCTGATGTGGTTAAGATTGCTGCGATAAATCCGAAATTCATATTCAAAAAAGATGAAGTGGTTGGTCTTTCAAATATCGGATATTCTTATTGGATTAAAATATAGGAGTGGGATTATTGGAATGTCAACTAATTTATGCTTAATTTTTACCGACTAAGACTGACTAAATAAATGATTCCATTACTGACCAACGCTCAAAACTATCTAGAGCATAATTGTGTACGATTTGAAGAGGAGGTATTTACTTACAGCGATTTGTTGAGTCGTTCTCATACCATCGCTTCTTTTTTGTTGAACGGTCAATCGAATTTAAATGGAGCTCGGATTGCTTATCTAGTAAACCCTGGTTTTGATTATGTTTCAATTCAGTGGGGTATTTGGCGGGCAGGAGGAATTGCCGTTCCTTTATGTGTGAAGCATCCAGTTCCTTCACTGAGTTATGTGTTAAGTGACACTACCGCATCTCATGTGATTTATAGTGCTGATTTTAAGACTACAATTCAAGAGCTTAAAACGCTTCACAAAGACATTCCAATGGCACAGGTAGCCAATTTAAAGCCTGAACTTTGTGAGTTGCCTGAGTTGCATTTGGATGAAGACGCCTTAATTCTTTACACCAGTGGTACCACTGGAAACCCTAAGGGGGTTGTTTTATCACACTCCAACTTAAATGCGCAAATCACTGGGCTAATTGAGGCTTGGAAATGGTCGAAAAAAGATGTTATTCTCAACGTTTTACCCTTACATCATATTCACGGCATTGTAAATGCAATGCTGTGCCCCTTATATATCGGCGCTGAAGTTGTTTTTGTAGATCGATTTACGCCAAAGAATGTTTTTTCTGCTTTTCTAAGTGGTCAGATTAATTTATTTATGGCAGTGCCTACCATTTATTACAAACTAATTTCTTTTTTTGAAGAATTGGCGTCTAAAGAGCAAGAGGATATAAGTACTGTTTTAAAGCAGTTTCGTTTGATGGTTTCTGGTTCGGCCGCCTTGCCTGTTTCTGTGCTTGAAAAATGGAAAAAAATTAGTTCGCATACTTTACTTGAGCGCTATGGAATGACCGAAATAGGAATGGCCATAAGTAATCCTTATGATGGGGAACGAAGACCAGGACATATCGGACAGCCCCTACCTGGGGTTTCTGTAAAAATTATTCAAGAAAATGATGAAGAGGTTGTGCCCGGAGCTCAAGGTGAGATTTTGGTTAAGGGAACAACTGTTTTTTCTAGATATTGGAATAAGGAGGAGGCAACCTCAAAAGGATTTACCGAAGACGGATGGTTTAAAACGGGTGATATGGCTGTTTTTGATAAGGGTTATTTTCGCATTTTAGGTAGAAACTCAGTGGATATTATTAAATCTGGAGGCTATAAAATCTCTGCATTGGAGATTGAAGAGATACTTCGAAAATATCAGGGAATCAACGAGTGTGCTGTAGTTGGAATTCCCGATGATGAGTGGGGTGAACTAATTGCGGCGAGCCTGATCTTAGAAAAAGAGACTGAAATTGATTTGAAAGCTCTAGACAATTGGTTGAGGTCTCGCATACCTTCTTATAAATTACCGAGACATTATATTTTTCAGGAGGATTTACCTCGCAATGTTTTAGGTAAGGTCACAAAGAATGTCTTAAAACAAATTATAAAGGATCAAATTACATAGGAAATGAAAATTTACGGCGTAGGATTATTGGCTTTTTGTTTTTTGGTAGGAAAACTTCTTGGACTAGGTTTGGGAAGACTAATTAATCTCAGTAATGACGTTGGAGGTGTTGGTTTTGCGATGTTGCTGCTCATTGTGCTTAGTGGCTATATGCGAAAAAAACAATGGATTGACGAAAAGGAAATCACAGGTATCACATTTTGGAGTGCGATGTACATTCCCGTTATTATCGCTATGGCAGCAAGCTTAAACGCAAAGGCTGCCTATTCGGCGGGATGGTTAGCGATCACTGCTGGCGCATTGACTACTCTGGTCGGATTTATTTTGGTTCCTTTAATTTCTAAAATTGGCTCTGCCCCAGAACATATAGACGAAGATGGAAGTTATTGATCAATTATTGGCAAAAAATGGTTTGATCTTCGCCTTTTTATTGGTGGGATTACTGATTTATTTTTCCTATGCTATTTCTAAATACCTTTTTAAAGGAAGGATTCCAGGAGTTGCTATTGCCGTTTTGTCCGCTCTGGTGTTGGCTTTTTTTGGAGGAGAAAAGGGAATAGCAGACTATCCTATTTTTGCTGGTTTAGCGATTTTGGGCAGTTCGATGTTTAGAGATTTTACGGTTGTGGCTACGGCTATGGGAGCACAACTGTCAAAAATTAAAGCTGCAGGTGTTGCAGGAGTGGTGGCGCTTTTTGCAGGAGTAATTGTCACATTTTATGTAGGCGCCATATTGGCTTATTTTATGGGGTACACCGATGTTAAAAGTATGGCTACCATTGGTGCAGGAGCTTGTACCTACATCGTGGGTCCTGTTACAGGATCTGCATTAGGTGTCAGTTCTGATGTCATTGCCATTTCAATAGCTGCAGGTGTTGTAAAGACTATTGTCGCTACTATTGGCACTCCTCTTTTGGCGAAATATATGAAGTTAGATAATGCCAAAACTGCTTTGGTTTTTGGAGGACTCATTGGAACTACAAGTGGAGTGACGGCCGGATTGGCTGCCACCAATCCAAAGTTAGTGCCTTATGGTGCTTTTACGGCTACTTTTTACACAGGATTAGGGTGTTTGTTATGTCCGTCGATATTATTTATTACATTAACGTGGGTTTTTTAAAAGAATAACATATGAATTCAAGACGAAAATTTATTGGAAAGATTGCGGGTGCATCTGCACTGTTATCAAGTACGACATCAGTAAAGGCTGGTGTTGATTTACTGAACCAACCTGTACTTCCCGGTTTAGAAGGACGTAAAATTCTATTCACTTATGGAGGATGGGATGGTCACGAGCCCACAAAATTTAGAGATTATTTAAGTCCGTGGTTAAAAGAAGAAGGTGCTGAGGTTTTATTGTTTGACAATCTCGACTGTTATACTGACGAGTCTTTGATGAAAGAAATTGATTTGGTAATACAAATTTTCACCATGTCTGAAATTACAAGAGAACAAGAAAAAGGCCTGCTTAAGGCGGTTAAAGAAAACGGAACAGGTATGGCTGGTTGGCACGGAGGTATGGGTGATTCATTTCGTGTAAACACCGAGTATCAATACATGGTAGGTGGTCAATGGGTAGCTCATCCTGGTGGAAATATTGATTATAAAGTTTCTATTAGTTCTAATGACGATGCTATAACAAGAGGCTTAAGTGATTTTCAGATTACCTCGGAGCAGTATTATATGCATATCGACCCTAATTGTAATGTCCTAGCCACTACTCGTTTTAATGGAGAACATGACCCTTGGATTAACGGTTGTACTATGCCTGTCATATGGAAAAAATCCTATGGCCAAGGCCGTATATTTTACACCTCTTTAGGGCATAATTTAGCGCACGTTATCGATCAACCTTCTGGAATGACTATTATCAAACGCGGAATTCAGTGGGCGAGTGCGAGTAAATATTTGCCTATGGAATCGTGGGTTACTCCTAAATACTAGAAGTTGTTGTGATTCGCCCTTATTTACTTTCTGAAACCAATTTTGAGTTTCTTCAGAAGCACAAATATGAATTGGCCATTTTACCTTGGGGTGCTACTGAGGCTCATAACTTTCATTTGCCTTATGGCACCGATAATTATCAAGTAGAAGCTATAGTTGAAGAATCTGCTCGATTGGCTTGGGAAAATGATGTCAATCTTGTTGTGCTCCCTAATATCCCATTTGGGGTTAATACTGGGCAGTCAGATATCTATTTAGACATGAATTTAAATCCAAGTACACAGCTCATTATTTTGAGGGATTTAATTACAGTCTTAAATCGACAAGGTTTAAAAAAACTTATTCTTTTGAATGGTCACGGCGGAAATAATTTTAAGCCTCTACTTAGAGAATTAGGTTATGAATTTCCTGAAATGTTTTTGAGCTTGTGTAATTGGTTTCAAGTTCCTGATAAGACCTTGTATTTTGAAAACCCAGGGGATCATGCAGATGAGATGGAGACCAGTTTGATGCTTCATTTACATGCTGATTTAATTCTTGACTCGAGTAAATGGGGTAGTGGAAAAGCAAAAAAGCATCGAGTGCAGGCTATTTCTTCATCTTGGGCGTGGTCAGAACGCAATTGGTCTCAGGTAACCGAAGATACAGGAGTCGGAGATCCTTCAAAATCAACCGTAGAAAAAGGCTCTCAAATGTTTAAAGCACTGACCAAAAAATTGGCTGGTTTTTATGCTGAGGTTGATGCTTTAAATCTCAATAATCAATATACGGAATAGCTTTATTTCAAGAGTTGAAAGTACCGATCTGCCATCTGTTCTAGGTCTATACCTAAGACCTTTTTATGTGTATCGAGCACTTTTTGCTTTAATCGCCCATCTAGATGTTCAAATCCGATTTGAGCACCTAATATAAAGCCTGTAATTGCCGCTACTGTATCGTTGTCTCTTCCGTAGTTAACTGCAAATTCAACACCTTTATTAAAATCTCCTTCTGCGAAAGCTAGACTGGCAATTAAAATTTGCCATATTTCTGCAGCGTGAAATGAAATTGCTCTTTGATGTGTGTCAAGAAAACTATACATCTCTTTTTGTGTGATCCAGTCTTTTAATTCGTAAGGATAATTTTTGGGAATTGAACTGATTAGATTTTGGTAGGCTGTACTGCCTGTGCTAGGAATTTCTTGAAGCCTTGCATTTCGGGCATTATTCTGTGTGTTAAGAAGAATATCTTGAGCAATTCGACCTACTAGTCTTGAATCTTGAAATCGCATAGGGTCGATGAGATAAAGGCTGTTTAATAGACTATCTGCATTGTGAATTCGAAAGGCATTAAACGACAAACTCGAAACGAGCCCGCTGATGTCTTTGGCATAGCCCTGGTCAAAAAGTGCATGCTCGTAGGCTTTAGTGTAGGCTTCTTCTGCGTCATTTGAAATCATCGCTAATGTCGAACTGTACAACATTCCTGCGCATGACATCTCACCTCCGTAGAATCGGTCTTTGGCAAGCATATATTCTTCTGGGCCTTTTAGATAGGCGCGACTCACTCTGGCCCACTCCTTAATCCAATCAATCTGCTCGATAGGATGTTCGAGCTCATCAATAGAGCTGCTGGAATTTTTTTGCTTTAGCAGTTCTAGACTTTTTTCGTAATAACCGTTTATGAAGGTAGAGAAATTGTGTGCGTTGGGTTGGAAATTTTCAAAATAGTTTAGCATTAAAAGCTTCCATCTAGTGTCATCTGTGCTTGATCCTGCCGGCAGATTATGGTCCCAAGTTCCCTCTGGCGACTGAATGCGAATGGCGGGAGTTAAGGTGCTAATATAACCATAGGTTTTGTAAATATCTTCTCTGTTCCACATTTCAGTGCTTGCTCCCATAGCATCACCAATAGCAGAGCCTACAAGGGCGCCGAGAATTTGATCATAACTCAAAGAACTTGTAGTAATGTCTTTCTTTAGTCTATTTGGTTCGGGAATAAGTAGTGGGTTTTCGCTTTTGTTCTTGCATGAAATAAGCAGAAGTAATCCGATACTTAAAAGTAATTTCTTATGCAGTGATGAGGTCATAGGCGATGTTTAGTAATTCTTTTTTTTCTTGAATGCTTCGTTCTAAAGGTAGTTGTGCTAGTCCAATTAGTCTTCTGCTGATTTCTATTCCAGCAATTTTTCGAACTAAGAGTTTATCCGCATAGGCTTTATAATGGTCTAGAATGTTGGTAAGGTATTCTATTGAAGATGAAGCCAAAATAAAATGTGCGCCCATTACACCGAGGTCGAATTCAGCGAATCCTTTAAAACTAAACTCTGGGTCAATGATGAACGTCTTTTGATTGACAGAGAGCCAACTTCCTGGATAGTAGTCTCCATGGATGAGAGTGTTTCCTGTGCCTGATAAGTATAAAGCTCCAATCTCATCTATAATTTTTTGTAAACTTGGATTGTCTTTAAAGGGTTTGACTAGTGCAGCTAATCCCTCTTGAATATCATTTAAATCGAAACCGTTTTCTACAAAAGGCAGAGCAAATATGTGTTGGTGATTAAGTGCCTTGAGTTCTTTATTTTCAGGAAAAGAGTTGAGGGTCTCTGTTTGATGAATATCTCGAGCATAAGTGCAAAGCGGAGAAATTAGCTTATGTATTTCACTGGTGTTTTTATAAATAGAAGTACAATCTGCTACTGAACCAAGATCAGACAAGATTAGCAGGTGGTTTTCAGGCTCATAAGCTAATATTTTAGGAAGGTAATGGCGTTCACCTTGAAGGCTTAATGCCTTATAGAAACTGTATTCTGTATGTATGCGATCTAATGGAGCTTTAATGTCTTGATATTTCTGCACAAAAGGTCTAGATTGTTTTAATATGAATGATTGTCTGTCTGTTTTAATTCTCAACACGACATTCATATTGCCTTCACCAGCTATATCTGAAGAAAGGACATGTTCATCGTCGCTTAACACTTTTTGAACTACAGTAAGGTTTTCAATGAGATCTAATGAAGTGTTTTTGTCTATAAATGTGGGCATACTTGCAAGGGTTAAGAAACGATTCATTCAAATATAAGCGCTAATTTTTTGTCAATCACAAGCCTTGATAATTTCTGTTCTTTGTGAGTATTGATGCTTTTAAATTGTCGTAAAACAAAAATATGTGCAGTTCATCGAAATTTATTGTTTTATGTCGAAAATAATTGTAATATTGACTTATGAACAAATCAAAAAACAAACCAGCTGTAACCTCACTTTTTCTAATGACAGGACTAATGATGATGACTGCGTTTTCATTTTTAGTTTGTTATGCGATGATGAAACCTTGGATGTTCTTGTTTTTTTAATCGACCCAAATCTTACCGATAACCAAAAAGTATGAGAAAAGATTATTTGCAAAACTTAATGTCCGAGGTTTTTTCTTTCGCAACGAACTTGAGAATGACTCCATTCTACTTGAGAAAGAGAGAATTTGAAACTATTCGACTAGGGAATGATATATTTCTATTGTTTTATCCTGGAACAAAGGAGGAAGAAAATAATTTTCGAATTTCCAAAATTGGTTCACGTGGATCTGTGAATGTAATGCTCTATGACAATACTGAAAATTGGTATAACAGCATCAAAACTTTAGAGGTTCATTGAGTTTCATTTAAAGTGCTGTCGGCACAGTAAAGTAAATCACAGTCGTCTTAAGGTTTTTCGTTGAGATGTTTTAGTTTCTTAATTTAGTCTGTCAATCTAATATTTAGATTAAATATGTTGTTTTGTTAGTAGAATCTGTGGTGAAAATCCACGCTTAATAGCGTGGATTTTTTTATTTGATCAAGGGACATAAATCTTTTGTATTTTAGAGTATAACTCACTTATTCTTAACAATAAGTCAATAACTAATCATCATGAATTCACACAGAAAACTTAGAATGGGTATGATAGGTGGTGGAGAGGGTTCTTTCATAGGAGGGGTACATCGAATTGCCGCTTTTCTAGATGGTCAAATTGAATTGGTTTGTGGAGCCTTTAATAAAGATGCTGAAAAAAGTAAAAAATCAGGTCACAGTTTATTCTTACCAGAAAGCCGAGTATACGCCAATTACGATGAGATGCTCAGTGGTGAAGCCCAATTAGATGAGGAAGAACGAATGGATTTTGTTGCTATTGTAACGCCTAATGTAGCGCATTACGATCCGGCAATGAAGGCATTGAGCTTTGGTTTTCCGGTCATCATAGACAAACCACTGGCCTTCAACTTGGAAGAATCTATTTCTTTAAAGGCTAAAGTAGCAGAAACCGGACTTCCATTTGGAGTGACTTATACCTATAGCGCTTACCCTATGATTAAACAGGCTAGGGCTATGGTCAAAAATGGAGCTTTGGGAAAAATACACAAGGTTCTTGTAGAATATCCTCAAGGATGGTTGACTCAAAAATTAGAAGATACTGGACAAAAACAAGCAGCCTGGAGGACGAATCCCGATGAAGCAGGTATTTCTAATTGTTTTGGAGACATCGGGACACATGCTGCCCATCTCGCAGAATATGTAAGTGGGTTAAAAATTACTGAAGTGCTCTCAGAAATTAGACCTACAATGTCGGGAAGATTATTAGATGATGATGCCAATGTGCTTTTGCACTTTGAGAACGGTGCGAATGGAGTTTTAATGGCTTCTCAGGTTGCTAATGGTGAAGAAAATAATTTAAAAATTCGGGTCTTTGGTGATCAAGGGGGTTTGGAATGGAAGCAAGAAGATCTCAATAGCCTGCTAGTTCGAGACCATGGAAATCCCGATAAAATTTACAGAACAGGAGCTGATCGTGGTGGCTATCTCACACACGAAGCGATGCTTCATACAAGGACTCCTTCAGGGCATCCTGAAGGCTATCTTGAAGCCTTCGCAAATATTTATCGCAATTATGCGCTAGCTGTGCGTAAACATAAATTTGGTGAAGCTTACGATGAAGAAAAACTTGATTTTCCAACTGTTGATGACGGTGTTAAAGGTATGGCTTTAGTCAAAGCTGTAGTGTCTTCAACCGCAAAAGGTAATCAATGGGTAAGTACTAACTTCTAAAACTTGAAAAGATGAAATTACAGTTGAGAATTTTAGGGATAATACTCTTGAGCGTAGGTCTAATTCATGCACAAGAACAATACGATATTCACATTAAGGATGGAACGATATACAACGGTTCTGGTACAGCTTCATTTGTAGGGGATGTTCTTATTTCTAACCAGCGTATTACTTATATAGGCCCATCGATTGAGGTTAAAGCCAAAAAGGTAGTTGATGCCTCTGGCAAAGCCGTAGCTCCTGGATTTATAAATATGTTGAGTTGGGGTTATAGTTCACTCGACAAAGACGGTCGTTCTTTATCAGATATCAAACAGGGGGTAACTCTTGAAGTTTTTGGTGAAGGTAGGTCTGCAGGGCCATCAGGTTCTAAAGATGAAGGAGATTATATCTCCTTTGGTCAGGCAATGCAAAAGCTAGAAGATCAAGGAATTTCAACTAATGTTGCGTCATTTTTGGGAGCGGCTACAGTGAGGGTTCAAACAGTGGGATATGACAATAGAAAGGCGACTGATGAGGAGTTTCTTGAGATGGATCAAATTGTTGAGGAGGCCATGCTAGAAGGTGCTATGGGAATTGGATCCTCATTAATTTATGCACCGGGTGATTTTGCAGATACCCAAGAGTTGATTAGAATTTCTTCTACGGCTTCTGAATATGGAGGCATGTATATCTCGCATATGCGCGATGAAGGTCGAAATGTGATGCAAGCCTTGGAAGAGTTAATAGAGATTGCAGAAAAAGCTGATATACCCGCAGAAATTTATCACCTTAAAGCATCGCGTCCTGCCAATTGGCATCTGTTGGATACTGTTATTGAACGAGTAGAGCAGGCTAGATCAAAAGGGTTACAGATTACAGCTGACATGTATACTTATAATGCCAGCAGCACAGGACTCACAGGAGTGATTCCAACGTGGGTGCAAGCTGGAGGTCACAGGGCTTGGATGAATAGGATGCGAGAGGATGAGTCTAGGAAGCGTTTGATAAAGGATATAGAAGCAGAGCTTACTATGCAACCCGCAGACGGAATTCTCATGGTAGGATTTAATAAAGATTCTTTAGCTCAAATTTATAGAGGCAAGACGATTGCTCAAAGTGCCTTTATGAGAGGGCAGTCTGAAGCTGAAACCATTATCGATTTAATGCTTGAAGACGACAGCCGAATCCAGTGTATTTATTTCAGTATGAGTGAAGAAAATATTCAGCAAAAAATTCAAATTCCATGGATGAGCTTTTGTTCGGATGCGGGTTCTTATACCACTTTTGACGAAGATTTTCGCACTCACCCGAGAGCTTTTGGCAGCTTTATTCGCGTACTGGGAAAATATACTCGTGATTTAGGATTGCTATCACTCGAAGAAGCCATTTATAAACTCAGTGGATTTCCAGCAACTAATCTTAAACTTAAAGATCGTGGGTTCTTGTATGATGGTTATTATGCAGACATTGTTGTTTTTGACCCTGTACAAGTCCAAGATTATGCCACTTTTAATGATCCCTTGCAATTTGCCACTGGCATAGAGTACGTTTTAGTCAATGGAGTAATGGTCTTAGAAGAAGGTGAACACACAAATGAATTTCCAGGTCAATTTGTGAAAGGCCCTGGTTATCAGGATTAAACAAAATAGGTGTTCAGTTATTTTGTTTAACTTTAAAAAATATTAAATAACTATAGCCTTTATTTTATAAATATTTAAAATTTCTTTTCTATATTGCATTATTCTTAATTGGCAGCTAGGATTGAAAAATTCTAGGTGATTTATCATTTGTGTTTTCGGATAGCGGGTGTATTGATTTTTCAGTCACCCGTTTTTTTATGTGCATGCTCCTTTTTCAAAATATCTTACGCCACTTGCTCTTGCTTCACAAGTATTTCCATAGGTCACAAAATCACAACCACAAACGGGATCGTATATTTCAGGACATGCAATTAAAACTTGATCGTATTCTGATATACAATTCATCCCCTCAAATGAAAATAACCAATCGTAACCCATTTCGTCATCAACAGCATTTTCATCCCAGTCAACACTTAAAAATTTGGGATAGCCATAGTTGAAATCATATTGAATTTGAAAGTTATCAGCTTCATTTATGGCCCTTGAAAGTAATTCGTAGACCTCGGCGATAGTTTTTGGCATAGGCACATAGTCTGACCCGTAATACTCACAAATCAAATCACTTGAGATACATCCGTAATCATCAACAAGGGCTCCTTGAGTGTTGACCACGTGTTTCACTTCAAATACGCCGATAAATCCAGAACTGCGTTCAATGAATTGGTATGAGGAAACTGCGGTTTTATTCCATTGATTCATGGCTGTTATAAGTTCGTTTTCTGCCTGTAACTTATAACTATCTTCGTTTATACAAGATGTTAAAAAAAGTATGCAGAGTAAGCTGAAAAAAAGATTAAGATTGGTCGTCATACGGTTGATTTAAGAAGGAGTTTGAATGTCCGATAAGACTTATAGCAATCCAATAGGTTGAAAGTATCAAAACTGAAGAAAATTCGTAATTGTGTACGAATTTAGAATAGGCTAAAATAGTATCGGATAGCATAAAAAATAAGGCGCCTGCAAAAAGCAGCCCACTTTTATTGTCTTTATTTTGAAAGTAGCCTATCGCCGATTGAGCATTCATGCACGATATGATAAACACATAGGCCATTACCGGATAAAAGAACTCATTTAAATCTGGATATAAGCCGTAGAATATAATTGCTCCTAGACTCCAAAATATAAAGTAAATCCAAAGCTTTTGTTTGCTGTTGTAGTTCCGAAACAATCCAATTAAAAAGAGGGTATGTGCCAAAAAAAAGGAAATTAGGCCAAAGACAAAGTAGTCTTGATTTAAGAGTAAGAGATCCCCAAACAAACAAAAAAGCAAGCCTACTACAATATATTTGTTAAGTAGAGATGAACTATTCATTGCGGCCAGCACAATAACGATAGTAGTCGTCAGACCTTTGCTGATTCCGTAAATAAGGGGATTGTAATTTTCAAAAATAATCGCCGTTAAAGCGACAATTCCAATACATAGAAGTACGACTTTGTTCTTCTTATGTGCCAAAGATAAAATCATTAGTTTCAGGCTGTTTCAGTGTAAAATTATTGAAATATACAGTACTAATTCAATTGATTTGACGTTTACTCATTAAAGATTTGGGAAATGACCACGACTTACAAACAAAAAACATATCTGCCCAGAGAGGTGTTGCTTCTCAGTGCTTTATACCTTATCGATTTTAAAAAGACGGATACTAAGGCCTTAGATTTTATTAAAGAAGACCCCTTAATTGGACATTGGGTTAAGGTGAAATACTTAAATCTTTATGCTCAAATTAGTAGACAAGAGGATTTTGAACTTTTTCTTTCTCAACATTTTCAAAGAAGCGTTTCTTATTTTTCTGATAATGAAAAAGAAACGTTTTTAATTCATTTAGCAAAAATTGCCTACAAAAAAAACTTAGATAATAAAACAGTAAGTCGTTTGCTGCGAGTTGCTAAAGCTTCAGATTACACTTATGCAGATGTTGAACGTATTTTAAGAAACGCTGTTTCCCAAAAAAAAACAAATGAAAAAAGTGAACTGAATTTTGGAATAGGCTGCTTATTGGTCTTGGCCTATCCAGATGTTTTAGATCAAAAGCCTTTACGTTTCTTTAAAGAGTTGATCCCTTACGAGTTAAAGAATAATATTTTTAAAGCTCATCACTTTGTGGGAAATCAATCCTTTTTAGAAATTACACAAAACTTGAAACAACGTCTTAGGATATTATCCTCAGTCCAAAAATCAGAACTTCTAAGAGGTTTGATTGCAATTTATGCGGCAGACTTCTCGCTTGAGGAGCCTTATACTCCAAAACTCTTAAATTTTAAAACACAGTTGTTTCATTTTTTAGAGGTGAAGGAATCTGAAATAAAAACTGCCGTAGTGGAAGTATTGGCAGACAAAGACGCCAAGGCAAAATATTCATATGAGTACAGGGCTTTATTGAGAATAATTGACAAAGAAACCTTCAATTGTGAAACAAAAGAACTTAAGTTCAACGCTCCTTTTTTCGATTGGGCTAATGCTGCTTTGATTACCGCCATTCAATCCTTTGAAAAAGAAGAAAATGCAGTTCACGTAGAGCGAAAACTTGAGCGAAGCTAATTATTGAGATACTCAAAGAAAGAAATACTGTCTTCTATTTCAGTAAGATTTAATATGTAGCATATTTCTGAGGTGTCTGAAAAATCGAGCCCTCCTTTAGCAATAGATTCATTATAATACCTGCCATCAATACCATTATAGGTGTTACCTAAATCTATAGCTTCAGACCAAATTTTTTGTAACTCCTCATTTAGAAACAGATCCAATGCTATTTTTTGATCAGACCTAAAGCCAGGACTACCGTTATCAAGGGCATTTCCATCTGGTATTTTGTGATAGGTTGTGTGCTTACGAACATAATTACGTGCTTTTTCAGAGGTAACTTCTTCATTCCAATTCGAATGTTGCACAATATGAATCAAGTTTTTGGTATCTATTTCTGGATGCTTATTTCGAATCAATTCTACTAAGGCTGCAGAGAAATCCGATTGACCAGCTTCAGCAATCCAAATACTACCCTTATTTTTAAGAGTGACTAAAGCCTGAGTATAGGTTTCGTTTAATGCTTTGTCAAAATCGGTATGCGCATCTGACCATATTTGAAACGCCTTGTCAAGTAAGCTCTCAGGAGGCACATACAAACCTTCTTGTGTACCATAAGCTCCAGTAACTACATGAAAATTCAAATCTTTAAAGGCTGATAAAGAGAGTAAACTCCTAAAAGCTGCTATTGAATGTAAATCATCAACATCAGTTTTGCAATCGTAATGTGCTAAAAGAAGATCTTTGTGCACATCAAACCTAGAGGTACTTTCTTTGGTAGTGGTGCAAGAGAAAAATAGGCTTAGGATTAAACCAAGGCCATATAGCTTGAATTGTTTATTGGTAAATTCTGACATAGTCGACTTCCATTACTTGGTTAGGGAAATTTGCAGGAACTTCACCTCCTAAGTTTCCACCAATAGCTATGTTTAGCAAGAGGTAATGTGCATTGTCGAATGGGTTACTTACCTCATTAGGTAATTCTATAAAAACTTGATTATCTAACAATATCTGCATTTTAGTTTCATCCCATATTAAAGAGTACAGGTGAAATTCTGAGGCGCTATCAGCGATAAATGTTGTTGTTCCTTGAGTTTGATATTCTCCTGTTTGTGTATTACCCCAATGGAAATAACCATAGGAAAGGGTTTTGTCCCATCCGTTTTGTTCCATGATATCGATTTCTCCACATGCAGGCCAACCTACACTACCTCTCGAGTCACCAAAATAATTCCCAGGCTCATTAATATTAGACCCTAGGGTCCAGATTGCTGGCCAAGTTCCAGCTCCAGAAGGTAATTTCGCGCGTACATCTATACGCCCGTATTTAAAGTCAAATTTTGAGTTAAGACGAGCAGATGTGTACTCTTTAGTAGTGTTTTGTGTAGAGTATGTTTCCTTTCTGGCAATGATTTTCAAGGTCCCATTACTTACATAAGTGGTGTTTTCTTTATCTACATAATGTTGGAGTTCTCCATTATACCAACTGCCACCATTTGGCGCAAAGGTTTGGTGATACCATTTACTATTATCTGGTCTACCTTGATAGTCGAATTCGTCGCTCCAAATGAGTTCTAAATTGGTTTCTCCGCCGTCGCCACCTCCGCCGTCGTCACCTCCACCATCGCCATTGCCGTTATCTCCATAAAAGTAGATGTTATCTAGATATACAGTGCTAGTGCCGGAAGGTTGGGCTACAATGATGTATTGAGCAAGATTTTTTCGGGAGGCTAAACCGCCAAAATCGTCTAACGAGAGGTCAATACTTTGCCAATTATTTTTGGTAGTATTTTCTATCACGATTTCGTGTTCGGTATCATCTGCATTTCCGACCCCGTTGTAAACTCCGTTTGCACCAAAGTCTACTAGCTTAAATAGAATTGAGTTTGCATCAGCAGTCCAGTAGTCAAAATGTATATGTGTTTTTGAATTGGCATTGATTTGTTGATTTACAGTTTCAATTCCGACATAATTTAAGTTGAAATAACGCAGTGTTTGATTGTTTGAGATGTTGACAAATTCAAAATTTGACTGAGACCAGTCTGTTCTGAAAGTGTCCACAGTAACGTTATTATAGTGGTCGCTAAATATTGAGATGACCTCAGATGCATCGTGAATTGGTGTGGGCGCTGCTACGAGAGGCACATCACTTTGAACGGGACATCCATCTTGATTTACCTGTGTTCCAGCGGATGTATTTGGACAGGAGTCCTCTCGATCAGGAACACCATCTAAATCGCTGTCTTTAAGTTGAAAGTTAGCATTGAGTTGGTACCCCTTGTCAATAGATATTTCGATTGGGTTTTCACCGCTGTTTACATCCCCAGTCCATGATTCGAATTCCCAATCAGTTGCAGCTACTGCAGTAAGTCTTACTTCAGTTTCAAAATCGTATTGCGAAGGCTGACTGATCACTTGTTCGTTTACTGTTCCCTCACCTGTAATTGTTAAGTTGAGGTTGTATTGTTTGCGAACAAAAATAGCCGTGATTTCTTTGGCTTCTGTTAAATCAATCGTTACTGGATTTTCACTAGATTCTATTGCACCAGTCCATTGTTCAAACGCCCATCCTGAAGTTGGCGTAGCGCTCAGTTCAACCTGTGCGCCGATTTCGTATGATTTTCCGCTATTTATGAGTTTTTGATCTACGCTTCCCTCTCCGGTTACACTTACATTTAATTCAAATTGTTTTTTCACAAAATTAGCTTGTACTTGCAAGTTTTGCGTAAGCGTTACTTCTAGAGGGTTTGCAGTACTACTTAGGCTTCCACTCCAACTGCTAAAATTGTAGTCTGCCAAAGGAACAGCTTGTATACTCAAGGAACTTCCTTCTGGATAATCTCCTGAAGAAACGGAGACACTTCCTCCCTCACCAGAGTTTACCTGTACAGAAAAAAATGTGGTATCAGGATTTTCAGTATCCTTTTCACAAGAAAACAACAAGATTAGAAGCAATAAGCCTGCTAGGTTGCGCATGAATTATATTTTTGCAATTATATGGAAAGACTAATGATAAATCAAATATTAGCTATGAATTTAAAGAATACGATTATTAAATTTTACTTATCATTTTTTGCATTAGTGAAAAAGCTATTGGAATACCTTTTTCAGAGGCTTCTATTTGAGCAGTATTTTGTATAGAAATACCCAGAATTTCAGCATCGAGAAATGTAGATGAGTCAGCTCCTAGATAGATGAATTTCCATTTTTTATGCTTTTCGAGTTGTTTTATTTTCTTGCGAATTTTCTTCGCTGTAAATTTTTGGCTTGCATTTTCATATCCATCTGTAAGTAGGGCAATAGTTACTTCTGTATTGTTATTTTCGTATTTTTTTATCACATCCCCTAGAGTGTCGTAAATCGCAGTCAGTCCCGAGGGTTGATAGTCTTTATGCTCGAAGGTTGGAATATCCTTTAGTTTTTGATGCTCATAAGTCCAACTTCGTTTTTCATTAAATTGTATCAGCGATAAACGTTGTTTTGGATGAATTAATTTTTGCTCGTAGATAAAATTGTTTACTGCTTTTACTGTCGTTTTTTGAAGACCAATCATAGAGCCTGATTTGTCTAGTAGAAGGGCAATTTCTTTCATAATTATTGTATTTTGTATGACAAATTTGATTGCTTCTTATGCAGTCTTTTTGCAATTGCAAAACAAAATGCCAACGAATCTAAATGCCTTAATTCGCTACAAGACTATAGATACTCTTTTGCAAGGAGGAGCTGTTCATTATTCCATAGATAAATTGCAGCTCGCTTGTTCTGAAGCCTTGGCTGAGCAGAGAGGCGTTTATAAAATGGTTTCTGAACGAACAATCCGAGATGATATTCGAGTAATGCGTTCTGATATTTTGGGATACAATGCGCCTATCGTAGTCAAAGAAGGTCGTTATACCTATGCTAATCCCAACTTTTCAATTCAAAACACTTCGGTAGCCTCTAATAAATTGCTCTTAGAACTAGGGGCCCTTATCAGAGATGAATTTGGACGTATTGATCAAAAAAGAGCAAAGCTTCTATTAGAAAAGATTGATGCTTTTACATCCAGTATTTATTCCTCTGAAGAGTTGGACACAGATGAAGTTTCTAAACAAGCGCCTTCTGAAACTAATCAAGAAGATACAATGTTGTATTCGATAAAAGTCATGCCTAACGAATCAAGCTATGTCAATTCTGGGTCTACGGAGATTTTTTGGAGTGCGTTCTATGAAATAATGTCTGAAATCACTTTTGATGCAGATTAAATAATCTTTTGTTTAAAAGCGCTCGCTGTAAACCTCTTTGAAAGGAACTCTAAATCGTTTTCCGTAAACACCGGTTTCGCTTCTTTTCCCGCAAGCTAAAATCATGTTGATTTCTGCTTTTTTTGGAAGATTTAAGGCTTTTTTAACCAATCTAGAATCAAAACCTTCCATTGGACAGGTATCGTACTCCACCTCTGACATAGAAAGCATAAAATTTTGCGCTGCTAAGCCCGCACTTTTATGAGTGACTATACGCATGTCACTTATGGAGACTTGCCTGTATATGGGTCTAAAGATTCCGCTTACCCATGTGGATATTTTTTTGATGCGGCTTAATAGACCAAGATTGTCAAATCCATAAATTGTGGGCATGAGTTTTTGATAATAGCGTAGCGCAAACTTTTTTCTTCGAATTTGAGATTCTGTTTCTGCTCTATTAAGCGTTATAAATTCAGCATTGGCCTTGGCTCTTTTTTTCCATAAATCTCGTCTTACTACTACAACTACAAAGCGCTCAGCAGTTCTAGAAGCCTGTTGTTTGAAACAGGCTATATTTAAGAGGTCTTTTATTTTAGGATTTTTGACGTGAATAAATTCCCATAATTGCATATTACTGCTATTAGGAGCTAGGGTGGCATTTTCGATACATTTTTTGACAAGCTTGTCGTCTAGGGTTTCGTCTGTGTAATTTCGAACAGATCTTCTAAAGGCTATGGCCTCGCTTACAGTTAGTGTTTTTTGCATGCAACAAAAATACAATCCCCTGTAAAATGAATAGTAATTCTAAATAGACTCTTAAAAATTTGATAATCATTGATTTAAGTTTTGTTTAAAAAATTATCAGTAACTTTAAACAAGATATTTTTTCTAAAGCTATGAGTGCTGTATTCAGTCAGAGAGATTATTTTCAGTTGTTTTTTTCTAAGCAAGTCAGAAAGAAATTTGAAAAAGTAATTTTAATTCTCTCAATTTCCGGATTTTTTATCCACCTCTTACTTGTATTACTTTTTAATCTAGAAGTGCTTGGTGCTTTAAACGAAGATTATTTTGGGAATCCGATTAACGCGATCTATACTCCATTTTCTTTCATTTTAGTGTATGAGATTTACCTTTTAATCTTTTTTATACCAAGGTCATTCACTACTTCACTGTTAAAGCAATACGAGATAATTGCGCTAGTATTGATCCGTAGAATTTTTGGAGATATAACAAAGATAGACTTCGACCAAACCATAGAAACGAATGAAGAGCTATTCAATTTGGGAATCGATATTTTAGCTGTCTTACTATTGTTGGCGATTGTTTTATTATTTTCTCGAATTCATCTAAAACTGAATGCCCTTTCTAGGACTCTGTTCGAAGAAGAAAGAGACTTTATTTTTAAAGGGTATAAGAAGAAATTATCGGTAGTCTTATTATTTATTATTGTTGTGGTGAGTTGTGTGCATTTAGTAGACTTTATCAACTATTCGTTCACTAGAGCCCATTTGATTCCTGGAATGAGTAATAATTTGAACTCTATTTTTTACAAGGACTTTTTTACCTTATTGATTTTAGCTGATGTTCTAGTATTGCTGTTCTCCTACGGAATCACACAGGAGAATTTCAAACTCTTGAGAAATACTGGATTTATTATTGCGACAATACTTATGCGTATTTCATTTAGTGCCACGGGTGTTCTCAATGTAGCCTTTATATTGGCGGGAAGTCTGTTTGGTTACTTAATTCTTTTATTTTATTTCAAATTCCTAGAAAGCGAAGCTTCTAATCAATAGATTTAGAATCCAAATTCGTTTTGTCTATAAGCTATATACTTGTCTTGGGCTGACTCAATAATCTCGGCATCTGATTTCCCCTCATTTGCCTTGATTGTTTTTTGGACTTCTTTGTGTTTTTCGAAATCTACATGTTTGGTGGACCAATTGTGAAAACTGTGAATAACAGGGTATAAGTCAATGCCTTTTTGGGTTAGGTAAAAACTTTTAATCTTTTTGTCGGCTGACTTTTGAATAAAATCAATTACTCCAAAGGCTCTTAGCTTTTTTAAACGATCTGAAAGAATGTTAGTCGCAATGCCTTCAGGACCATCTTTTAGAAACTGGCTAAACGTATTTCTGTACATAAAAATGTCTCTTATGATAAGAAGAGACCATTTATCTCCGAGCAAATCTAAGGATGTAGAAATAGAACAACCTGACCTGAAGGTGGGTTCATTAATATAATTCATAACATTGCATTTTAATTGTGCAAAGTTAACATATTGTAATTATCTGCTACAATAAGCTTAAAATATGCTATAACATGCTATAAATTCCGTTAATCTAAAGGGATAATAGTATCATAGGTAACCTCCGAAAAGAAAAATTTAAACTTCAACTTATCGTCAGATTTTACCAAATAGGCACTTTCAATCCAGTCATAAATCATACGAATTTTTCCCGATTCAGATTGTAAATCAAATTCTCCGTGATGATTCATACTCAAATGAGCACTGTTGATATCGGTGTCAATTTCTATATTGGCAAAGTCTCTCTTTGATTCAAACTTTCCAAAACTCTTGACGTATTCCACAAATTCTTCGGTAGAGTATTTTCTTGAATTTTCAAAAATGAAGTAGTCTTCTGTTACGATATCTTCGATATGGTCGATATCCTTGTCTACGATTTCAAAGAGTTCGTCGAGGGCATTCAGCACTTCTTCTTCTTTAATTTTTTCAATCGTGTTACTGTTGTTCTGTTGGCATGAGATGAACAGTAAAATTGTGCCAAGACAAAGGGTGTAAAAACTTGTTTTCATAAGATGTGGTTTTGATCTATCCTAAATCTAAAGCGATTAATTTAAAATTACAATTCAATTGATTTATTCTTGCTGGATTTTACTGAATTGTGATTTAATGGAAAATAAAATTGAGGGATTTAAGACTTGAATGGTGCCGAAAATCAAAGTTGTTCAATTATGATTAGTTTAATTGAAAATACTCAAGACAATATAAGGCAGGATAGATGTTCTCAAAATGATCAGTTTTACTATCGTAGATAAGGCCTGTCACTTTTACTGATGCCGAAGATGAAATATTCAGAAATTGCTGGACTTCTTTTATTTTGTTGTTGAGATAAAAGGAAATTGATAAATATTTTGTTTCGTCTTGAGTTTTACAAATTTTATGTGCTTTGAGCTGATTTATTTTTTTGTGGTAATTGTTCAAATTTCTAATACTAGAAAAACTTTGCCCCTTCAGGGCGTCTAAAATAATTTTATTAGAAGATGAAAGGACAAAGTGGACTTTCTCAATGGAATGCTTATTCAAAATTTCTTTGAGGTGTAAAAATGTTTTTAAATCGGTATTTAATGAATTGCCAAGTGAAGTGTAAAAATAATTATTGGAGTTATAGTTAACCTCATTGATTTTTGATTCTAAAAAATCGGTTGGACATACAAGAAAAAGCTTATTCATTGTTTGCCGAATTTTTTTAGTGTGCAAAGGGAAATGATGAGTGGTGTAAATCAATTTTTAATTCTCCATTAATCATTTGATATCCAAAAGTGTATTCTACTTTTGCTTCATTTCCGTTTAAGTCTGTAAAAAAGTAGTTTCCCATTGCGATTGCACGTGTTTTTTCTAAAATCATACCATGATTCTCAAATCTTACTTTAGTCCATGGCTGAATTGCGAATCCATGATCCTCTGAACAAGTTCTATCATCTCCTGCAATAAAATAAGACATAGCTTCTGCTTTAGATGGTCTGAATTGTTCAATTGCACATTTTGTGGGCTTAAATAATACTGTTTCGTCAAATAAATAGCGGTCGTCTAGAAATTGATTTGTGAATGCCTCACATTCTTCTCTGCTCTCTTTTAGTGAGCCTATTTGCACAACACCATTACCCCATTTTTGTTGTGCCTCTATTACTTGTTCTTTTGTTATCATAGTATTTAAATTTAAAGTGGTTATTAATTTTGTAAAGCACAAGCTCGCTCTATTGGCCAATTGTCTTTACATCCCTTTTTCCAATTTTTTGATGCGAGTTCTTTATCTGTAGCCAGACACTTGTTAAGGTCATTTGTGATTTGAGTATGGTCCATATCTTGACCAATAAAAACAATTTCATTTTTTCGATCACCGAAAGTATTGTCCCAGTCTTTTTCGATTTCTTCCTGATTATTTATGAAAACAGGATTATTGAATCTTTCACTAAAAGACATACTTGACCACCATGCACCTGCACTATCTGTTCTGAGGGAACCACCCGCTTGACCCCAAATCAAGGCTTGGTCTGGTCTTGATGTGATCCAAAAAAGTCCTTTACTTCTTATCACATTCAAGGGAAACTTATTTTGAACAAATTCTCTAAACCGATCTGAATCAAAAGGTTTCTTACTGCGAAAGACAAACGAACCAATGCCATATTCATCAGTTTCAGGCGTGTGTTCTTCTTTATTGAGTTCTTCAATCCAACCGGCACTTTGTTCAGCTTTTTCAAAATCAAATAGTTTGGTATTCAGAATTTGCGCTGGATTTATTTTACCAAAAACTGTTTCAATGATTTGTGCTGCGGGGTTTAATTTGTGCAGTGTTGCTTTCAATAATTCAAGATGAGGAGCAGTAATCAAATCTGTTTTATTCAAAATAATGACATCGGCAAATTCAATTTGGTCTGTAAGGAGATTTACTATAGTCCTATGATCATTTTCAATATTAGTAAGAGATCTATCCTCTAAAGTTTCGGGACTACCAAAATCTTTAAAGAAATTATAAGCATCAACCACGGTGACCATAGTATCTACGTAACTGAATCTCGATAAATCGATGCCGCTTTCTTCATCTATGAAACTAAATGTTTGAGCCACCGGTATGGGTTCACTAATGCCCGTGCTTTCTATTAATAAGTAATCAAATCGTTTTTCATTGGCGAGTCGCTCTACCTCAATCATCAAATCTTCGCGTAGTGTACAACAAATACAACCATTACTCATCTCGACTAATTTTTCTTCTGTTCTGGAAAGTATATTTTCGTTTTTGACTAAGTTCGCATCAACGTTTACCTCGCTCATATCATTTACGATTACGGCAACTTTTAAACCTTCTTTGTTGTGCAATACATGGTTGAGTAGAGTAGTTTTTCCAGCACCAAGAAATCCACTTAGTACAGTAACAGGCAGTTTGTGTTTTATTAGACTCATAGCTTTTTACTTGATAAACAAAATTTTAAATTGTAGAGATGTAACGCTATTAAAATCAAACTAGACAGGTATATGTAGATTTCCGTCGATTCGAAAAAAGCTATCCTTTCGTTTAGAATAGCAATTGAAAGAAATAACCAGGCCACCCAAAATATAAATTTTAGTGCTTTTATTGAAGTTGTTGATGAAGAGCGTAATACTGCAATAAAGGCTAGTGTCAAAAACAAAAAATCTGCATTTTTCCACCAAAATAACGCAGAAGTGTGGTTACTTAATTCAATAAAATTTGGAAAGAGAAATAACATAGGAGTTAAGGCACAGTGCAGAACGCAAAAGGCTCCAATAGTACTTCCCACGATATCATTTTTATAGCTTAAATTTTTCATTTCTATTAATGCAACTTAGTTGCAAAACTATGAAATTTGTTTGTTAGTGCAACTATGTTGTTATAAGTTTGTGTTATGGGTATTAAACGCAGAACACCGTCTGTGGACTTGTTGATGAAAGAGTTTCACAACTCTAATGGTGCCATTTCAGTAATTGAATTAGTAAATCGTCTTCAAATTCAGATCAATAAGACAACTATCTACCGTGTTTTAGATAAATTAGAAGACGATGGAATTTTGCATTCTTTTCTAGATAAAAATGGTAGTAAGTGCTATGCAAAGTGCAGCCATTGTTCAAAAGATCTTCATCAGGACCGACACCCTCATTTTCAGTGTATTGAATGTGGTAAAATGGATTGTCTTGAAGTTGACATTCACATTCCAGAAGTCCCTAACATAAAAATAATAACTTCACAAATATTACTTCAAGGCAAATGCGAATCTTGTAGCTAATATTTTTTTATCAATACTTAACTTTAATAATATGAAAAATTCAGTTTTATTTTTACTTGCACTTATTTTTAGTGTAAACATTTCGTCTCATGCTCAAACGGTGGATGAGATTATCGATAATTACTTTGAAAATACAGGGGGAGCAGAGCAGTGGAATGCTCTCGAAGGAATTGTTTTTTATGCCGCTGTCAACCAAATGGGTATGGAAATCCCCATAGAAATCACCCAATTAAAATCTGGAAAGCAGATGTCGGTTATTAAGTTTCAAGGACAGGAAATAAAACAAGGTGTTTTCGATGGAGAGGTTTCTTGGAGTATAAACATGATGAATCAGAAAGCTGAAAAAAGCGATGACGAGACGACTGAAAATGTCAAAAGATCAATAGGAGATTTTCCAGATCCATTACTAGATTATAAATCAAAAGGCTATTCTGCTGAACTTTTAGGTACAGAGGAAATAGATGGCACAGAATGTTATAAAGTGAAATTGACAAAAACTCCAGTTTTGGCCGATGGAGAAGAGGTAGAAAATGTAGATTTTTATTTCTTTGACATGGACAATTTTGTTCCTATTGCTCAACAATCTGAAATTAAATCAGGTCCTATGAAAGGTCAAATTAGTGAGGTTAAATTTAGTGATTACCAAGAGGTAGAAGGATTGTATTTTCCTTTTTCACAATCACAAGGAATGGTTGGACAAGAAGGAGCATCTGTAAGCATTAACAAAATAATTTTAAACCCTGAAATTGACGATAGTGTATTTGCATTTCCTGAGAATAATTAACACTTTGACTTCTACGGTACTATAAATTTCATTATGAGAAAATATACTTACGGCTTTCTATTAGCTTTTTTACTGTGCTCATTTTTTGCACAAAGCCAACAAAAAGACCAATTAAATTTAGAATCATATTTTGGTGACCTAAGGGCTAGACATATAGGACCTGCTCTTATGAGTGGGCGAATAAATGACTTAGAACTTCACCCGAGTAATCCTAGAATTCTTTATGCAGGAACTGCAGGTGGTGGCGTTTGGAAATCAAATAATGGAGGGGCAACTTTCAATCCAATTTTTGACGATCATATTCAATCTATTGGGGCTGTTACGTTAGACCCTAATGATCCTGATAATACTATTTATGTCGGTACAGGTGAAACCTGGACAAGAAATAGCGTATCCGTTGGTGATGGGCTTTATAAGTCTGTAGATGGTGGAATTAATTGGGATAAAATTGGCTTTGAAAACTCCGAGCGAATTGCTAATGTTATTGTCAACCCAAATAACTCTGATGAAATCTTTGTAGGGGTTTTAGGAGGGCTGTGGTCTGACAGTGATGAAAGAGGAGTCTATAAATCTGAGGACGGAGGAAAAACATGGATTCAAATTCTATATGATGGCCCTTCGACTGGTTGTGCTGATTTAGCTATGGACCCAACAAATCCAGATATATTATACGCATCAATGTGGGAATTTAGAAGAACAGGTTGGTCGTTTAATTCTGGAGGAGAAAAGAGTGCCCTTTACAAATCTGTTGATGGAGGAAAAACATGGAATAAAACACACAATGGGTTTCCTGAGGGTAAGCTTGGTAGATTGGCTATTGCTATTGCTCCATCGAGTCCTAATATTCTTTACACGGTAATAGAAGCAGAGAAACAGGAACAAAAAGGACTTTACAAAAGCTTAGATGGTGGTGATTCTTGGACTCAGTCTAACAACGATTTCGGAATAACAGTTAGACCCTTTTATTTTTCAAGAATTGTTGTAGACCCCACAAATCCAGATATAATTTTAAAAGCTGGGTTGTCCGGATCTATTTCTCGAGATGGAGGAGAGACATTCAAAGATTTAGGGGTTATGCACAGTGATATTCACGATCTTGCATTTAACATAGAGGATTCAGATAATATTTATGCAGGAACAGATGGAGGCGTCTATAGGTCTTGGAATGGCGGAACCACCTTTGAAATTGTTGAAAATTTACCGCTATCACAATTTTATCATATTTCTGTTGATAACGAAGATCCCTATAATGTTTACGGAGGATTACAAGATAATGGGTCATGGTATGGTCCAAATTTATCAGGCGGAGGAGTAACAGCCGCTGATTGGAAATCAGTTGGAGCAGGAGACGGTTTCAGAGTTTTAAGCCATCCCACAAAAAGAATAATTTATTCTGAAATGCAGGGTGCTGAAAATATTTGGAGATACGATACAGAAAAACAAAGAGTTAAAACAATTCATCCTTTACCTAAATCAGGTCAGCCTAAATTGAGGTTTAATTGGAACACTCCAATAGAAATCAGTTACAATCAACCGGATAGACTTTACGTCGGGAGTCAATTCCTTCACGTTTCAGAGGATATGGGCGAAAGCTGGAGGACGATCTCCGAGGATTTAACTACTAATAATCCAGAAAAACAAAATCAACAAGATTCAGGTGGATTGTCTATGGATAATTCTGGAGCCGAAAACCATACTACCATTTTTACGATAGCGGAATCAAGACTCGATGAAAATGTGATTTGGGTGGGTACCGATGATGGCAATGTGCAGGTAACCAGAAATGGAGGAAAAACCTGGACCAATACTGTAAAAAATATAAGAGGTTTGCCAGATAATACTTGGGTCTACCACATAGAAGCAAGCGCTCATGATAAAGAAACGGCCTATGTGGTCTTTGATGGTCATACCAGAGGAGATTTTGCGCCCTATGTGTATAAAACGACCGACTATGGCGTTACTTGGAATTCAATAGTCACTGATGATATACCCATTTTTGCAAGAAATATTCAAGAGGATTATGTCAATCCAGATCTTTTATTTCTCGGTACAGAAAAAGGATTATTTATCACAAACAATGGTGCCGAAAGTTGGAGCCACTTCACAAAAAATATGCCACCTGTTGCTGTTCATTACATTGAACTTCAATCGAAAACTAATGACCTGGTTATGGGTACTCACGGAAGAGGTGTCATTATTTTAGATGATATATCGCCACTGAGAGAAATAAACAGTGATCAGTTGTCATCGAAACTGCACTTTTTTGAGCCTACAGGTATGCTAATGAGCGATAAGAGTTATGGTTTTGGAAGTTCATTTGGAGCGGAAACTCAGTTTGTTGGAGAAAACCCAACAACGATTGCTCAATTCAAATATTTACTCCCAAAAAGACACACCTTTGGAAAAATGACTATGGAAATTCATGATTTAGAAGGGAATGTCATCTCTAAGCTTAGCCCTGGTAAATCCAAAGGAGTGAATATTGTAAGATGGAATTACACCATGAAACAACCCAAGGTTGCAAAAGGTAAAACACTCGCTTTTGGAGGATTTACCTCGCCAAGAGTATTAGCCGGAACGTATAAAGTTATAATTAACAAAGGGCGCGATAAATTTGAGCAGGAATTCGAACTAACGAATGACCCCACAACAAGTGTGGATTCAGCCTATTTTAAGCAAAAGAATGATATCGTTATGTCACTTTATAATCTTACGCAAGACTTAGCTTATATGGTCTATCAAACAGACGAAATGATCGAAGGTAGTCAAGGCAAATTAAAGTCTAAATTAATGGACTTAAAGAAGACATTGGTTATTACAACTGGAGATAATTATGTTGGAGCTGCTGAGCCAGAACTTCGAGAAAAATTGGCCAACTTGTACAGTAAAGTAGCTGATAGTTATTCAGTTCCATCTCCAAATGAAATGGAGTATATGGAGGTCATTTTAAATCTTTACTCAACAGCAGAAAAGGAGTTTAATCGACTAAAAAAGAAGTCTAAAATTTCATTCGAGGAGCTTAAATCTTTTGATGAATTTCTGGATGAGTAATTCAAGAACGTCAAGGCTCGTAATGGTTTTGGCAATCTAATTCTGTCAATTCTGTCAATGATTAATTCAAATTAAAAGAGTGACCACAACCTAGATGGCCTGATACAAATGTGTACAAGCGAAACGACAGAATGATTTACTGTTCAATATTTTATTTTTAAACCTATTTAAACAAAAAAGCCCTCTCCAACAAAGGAAAGGGCTTTTTGTGGTACCTCCAGGAATCGAACCAGGGACACACGGATTTTCAGTCCGTTGCTCTACCAACTGAGCTAAGGTACCTCGCTAAATAGCGGGTGCAAATATAATTTTATTTGATTTATAACAAAAATAAAACCTTTAAAAAGTATCTTCGAAGACGATTTATCTAACAATCACTGATTTGATATGGATTTAATTGTCGATATAGGCAATACTCGAATTAAATGGGCTTTTTTTGAAAATGAGATTATCATTGCAGATGGGGTTGCATTAAAAGAGTTTTTCCTCCCTAAAATGAAAGCGCAAAGTGCATTTAATGAGATAAGTCGAATAGGAGTCTGTTCCGTAAATAAAATCCCTGAAGAGCTCTTAAAATTTTTTAGTTCTGTCACCACTATTTTTTATGTCAATGCTGATTGCATCTTAACTTTTAAGTCAAATTATAAATCGATGACTTCCTTAGGTGCAGATCGTTTGGCCCTAGTTGCTGCCGCACAACAAGAATATCCCGATGATAATTGCTTGATAATTGACTTGGGCACCTGCATCACTTATGAACTTAAAGACGCCAAGGGGGTTTATCGCGGTGGTGTGATTTCTCCTGGTTGTAAATCTAGATATAGTGCCATGTACAATGATACTCATGGATTACCTCAATTAAAAGCAAAAGATTTAGAGATAGCCATTGGAAAAACTACTGAAGAGTGCATGCATATTGGCGTAATTGAAGGAGTTCATCAAGAACTCATAGGCTTTATTTCTCATTTTTCTGAGATTTATGAAGATTTAACAGTGATTTTAACAGGTGGGGACGCTCATTTTTTTGAGAAAAAGTTAAAAAACTCCATCTTTGCCCATTCTAATTTTTTACTGAAGGGAATTCACTCTTTATTGAAAGAAAATTTAAACTGAATGATGAGAGTAGGTTTTGCGGTAATCGCCTTATTAACAACAATAACGACCATGGCCCAAAATGGGACGGTCTCTCCTTATTCTATTTTTGGGATTGGAGAGTTTCGAAGTGGTACAACTATTGACAATAGAGCCATGGGTGGTCTTAGTATGGCTGGAGACAGTATACACATCAATCTTCAAAACCCTGCTGCTTATGGTGATTTGAGGATCACTGCCTACACTGTTGGTATTTCTTATCGCACCATTGACTTCAAAACCAATGACCTCAGTGCTGAGAGCGTAGTAGCAAACTTGGAATATATGGCCTTAGCTTTTCCAGTCTCTCAAAAAATGTCTGTTGGGTTTGGTCTTATTCCCTATTCTTCTGTTGGATACAATATTTTAGATGAAACAGTCAACCAGTCTCAGGATACACTAAGCACTTTTTATGAAGGATCTGGAGGACTTAACAAAGTATTTTTGGGTACTGGAATTCAAGTCAGTCCAGATTTTAATGTCGGATTATCTGCCCATTTTAATTTTGGAAATTTGGCTTATGATCGCTCTCAAACAGTACAAGGCTTGCAGTTCGGAACCTTTGACAATCGAGATTCACGAATAAATGGTTTAGATGTCAATTATGCCTTCACATATAGTCCAGAAGTGTACATCAAAAATGATTACTACAGGCTTAGAGCTTATTTTGGCGTGAACTCTCCCCTGAGTTTTAAGTCAGAAAATCGTCAGGCTATAGGTTCTTTTTTCGTTTCTAATGGTAGAAACGTAGAACTGGTTGATATTGATTTAGACCAAGAAAACTTAAAAAATACAGATGTAAATGTTCCCACTACCTATAAATATGGTTTAGGAATAGGTAAGGATTATAAGTGGTTTGTCGGAGCAGAATACCACAATAAAGATATGAGTGCATTCAAAAATGAGTTTTTAGACGCAGATAATGTCGGTTATACCAAAGCATCTAATTTTATCATTGGAGGATATTTCATTCCTAACTACCAAGCTCTTAGCGGAATCTATAATCGTATTACCTACAGAGCGGGATTCAGATCGAGTAATTCTGGAATGGTTGTAAACGGAGAAACAATAAAAGAATCCCTGTTTTCGTTTGGTATTGGGCTCCCAATGGGAGGTACTTATAACGACCGATTTTCTAATTTGAACGTCGGAATTGAAATAGGGTCTAAAGGTACGGTAAGTGCTGATTTAGTTAAGGAAAATTACTTTGGCATAAATATTGGACTCGCTTTGAATGACAAATGGTTCATTAAAAGAAGAATAGACTAAAAATAGAAAATAGATAAATTTACCCACACAAAAACGCAAGATATGAGAAAGACATTATTGATGAGCACATTAACCCTGTTCTTTGCCATTCAAATGACAATGAGTCAAGCACCAAATCAAGAGTGTATGACAAACTTGTCTATCTACGTAGAATACGCTAAAGTTAAAAATTACGATGCCGCTTACGAACCATGGAAAATGGTTCTAGAGGCTTGCCCAGATATAAACAGAGCTAACTTTTTGTATGGTGAGCGCATTTTAAAGCATAAGATTACAAATAGCAGTGGAGCCGACAAAGACGCCTTCATTGTTGATTTGATGAAGTTGTATGATGATTCTATGCAGTATTTTCCTAAAAATTATGCAATGGCAGACATCATCATTGACAAGGTTCTATTCAAATACAAACAGAAAATGATTGGAAAGGACGATATCTACACGCAGCTCAATGACGCCTTCATGAATGATCGATCTAATTTCTCTAATCCTCAAGCACTCTACATGTATTTTTCAAGCCTGGTAGATCTTCACGATGAAGGAAAACAAGAAATTCAAACGGTATTTGATGTCTATGATGAGGTTGTTTCTAAAGTAGAAGTTGAGAATATGAAGCTGACTAATGCTATTCAAAGACTTCTACCTAAAGAAGAAGATGGTACAATCACTTCTAAGGACAAAAGAAGGCTTAAGGCTTACACTACTAATTCAGAATCTTTTGGTAAGATTGCTCAGAGTATAGATTCTAAATTAGGAGCGCTTGCAGATTGTAATAATCTCATTCCGCTTTACGAAAAGAATTACGAAGAGCGTAAGGGCGATGTCAAGTGGGTAAAAAGTGCAGTAGGAAGAATGTTCTCAAAAGAATGTACAGATGACCCAATGTTTAAGAAATTATTTGAGGCACAACTCGCATTAGATCCTTCTGCTGATGCGTACCTTTACGGAGGTACACTCAAGCAAAAAGGCGGAGATACTAGTGGAGCTATGGCTGACTTTAATAAAGCCGTTGAGTTGGAAGAAGACAACTATAGAAAATCAAATATCCTCTATAAAATCGCTACAATTGCGAGAAAGAGAAGTTCTTCACAAGCGAGAACCTATCTGAATAAAGCGATTCAGGCTTATAAGGCAAATGGTCGAGCTTACCTATTACTTGCTAGCTTGTATGCCAATTCAGCAAACAGTTGTGGAGAGTCACAGTTTGAAAAAAGATCTATTTATTGGTTGGCGGCTCAAACAGCTGCGAAGGCAGGGCGTGTTGATCCATCACTAAGAAGTACAGCTTCTAAGGCAGTGGCTTCATACAATGCCAAAGCACCGTCGAAAACAGACATCTTTAATTCAGGACGAGCAGGTCAGACGATTTCTTTTTCGTGTTGGGTAGGTGGAAGCGTGAAAGTGCCATCTCTTGACTAATGATTTGAGAACTGAGGTTCTAAATAAAATATTTAAGAATGCCATGACAGTAATTGTTATGGCATCTCTTTTTTATAGCTGTGCTGAAGAGTACGAACGAGTTTTAGAAGAGAAACAAAAGGAAATTTTTCCGCAGGGAATAACCAAAGATTTTGTTCTCACCTACACGGAGGTCGCTAAGCCGTTGCGATTACAAGATAAAGATACGGCGAGGGTGATTGTTATTTTACGCAGTTCACTCAATGAAAATTACGAGAACTTGCGCTTTAGACATCAGTTGTTTCCAGAAGGTATTGTTTTGGATTTTTTCGATGAGTCTGACCAAAAAACAATCATTAAAGCGGATTATGCCACGGTTTATTCTTTGACTAATCTCATTGAGTTAGAAGGAAATGTAGTTATTGAAACCCATGATAACAAAATATTATATACGGATAAACTCTTTTGGGACCGACAAGACTCTTGGATTTTTACTCCTGAAGCCTTCACTTTTGAAAATCCTGAAGATGGAACGGTCATGAACGGATTAGGATTGGATTTCAACAGAGATTTCACGTATTTTTATGCTATGCAAACTTATGGCGTAATGAACGTCGAAGAAGAATCAGATGATTAAGATTTTAAAATATACAGAGTACCTTTATTTAGTCGTAGCCTTTTTTTCAGCAGTGCGACTGTTTTCTATTTACAGCGAACCGAATTCAGATCGAATGTTATTTGCGTTTTTTTTAGTGATTTCATTGGGAATGTTCTTTTTTAGAAGAAACTACCGAAAGAAATTTGAAAAACGTCAAGGTGAATAACCTAAAACTTTCTGCCTTTGATTGAACATTATTGGATAATAATCGGATTTGCGCTATTGCTCTCTGCGTTTTTTTCAGGAATGGAAATTGCCTTCGTCTCGGCGAATAAAATCCATGTAGAGATTGAAAAGAAACAGGAGGGATTTTTATCACAGATTCTAGGTCGCCTAACGGCAAATCCTTCGAAGTTTCTCGCGAGTATGTTGATCGGTAATAATATTGCCTTAGTGATATACGGTTATTATATGGGTGATCTGCTCACGAAAATGCTTCCCTCGGCTACAACCGCTGATCCCTATTGGATGCAACTTTTGCTCAATGATTTTGTAGTACTGACGCAAACCGTAATTTCAACGGCAGTTATTTTAATTACTGCAGAGTTTTTACCCAAAGTGCTATTTCAGATTTATGCCAATTCCTTGATTAAAGTTTTAGCGCTCCCTGCTTATTTCTTCTACATTTTATTTTCAGGTTTATCTTGGCTTGTAATGAAAGTGAGCGATTTCGTTTTGCGCATCTTTTTTAAGACTGCAGGAGATGAAATTACAAAAGCCTTTAGTAAAGACGAATTGGGCGATTACATTAATGAACAAATGGAGGCGGTAAGCGACAACGATGAAATTGATTCCGAGGTTCAGATTTTTCAAAATGCACTTGAATTTTCTGAGGTTAAAACTAGAGAAGCAATGATTCCAAGAACAGAAATTTGTGCTGTGGAATATCGAGATCGCTTATCTGATTTAAGTAGGCTTTTTACAGAGACTGGATTTTCAAAAATCCTTGTTTACCGTGAGAATATAGATGATATTATAGGATACGTGCATTCCTTTGATTTGTTTAAAAAACCTCAAAGTATAAGATCGATAATGAAGGCTATAGAGTATGTTCCTGAGACTATGCTTATACAAGACACTTTGAACCTTTTGACTAAAAAACGAAGGTCTATGGCTGTTGTTATAGATGAGTATGGAGGAACTTCAGGAATATTAACAGTCGAAGATATTATCGAAGAATTATTTGGAGAAATAGAAGATGAACACGATGTGGTGGAATACCACGAGGAGCAAATAGATGATTTTACTTATTTGTTTTCAGCGCGTTTAGAGGTAGATTACCTAAATGAGC
>CBFIGE010000001.1:0-51337 GCA_965662045.1 Flavobacteriaceae bacterium | reverse complement strand
CAGTATAAATTAAATCTTCCAGAGAGCGAAGAATACGAAACTTTGGGCGGATTGATTATGAATCAAACCGAGGATATTCCTGAAAAGGGATTTAAAATGGATATCGACACCTATGTCCTCGATATCGTTGAGGTTTCTAGCACCAAAATTGTATTGGTTAAAATACACCGTAATATCGCTGATTAGCTACGTATATAGGATTTATTTTTCAAAAGATTTTTGTACTTTCGCCCCTCTTAGAAATACAATACTATGGCGATTTTAGGTAATATAAGAAAGCAAACAACGATATTAATCTTAATAATTGGTTTAGCACTTTTTGCATTTGTCATCTCTGGAATATTCTCAAGCAACAATTTTAGTGGTGGAGGAACCTTTTCAAGTGTGATTGCTGAAGTAAACGATTCAGAAATATCAATTGAAGATTTTAGAGAGCGAATGGAGCAAGCTTCTGTCGCATACCAAAATCAGTACTCTAATAACAGACTCGTGAATATTGTTTACGATCAGATGGTTAGAGGAGAAATTTTGAAACAAGAATTTAATGCGCTAGGTTTAGAAATCGAAGGTGATCAAATTGCTGATTACTTATCGACTTCAGCTTACGCTAATATTCCAGAATTTCAAGATGAAAATGGTTTTTTTAACAGTATGATTTTTAAAAATGCGATTCAAAATTGGAAAGAAAATGACCCACTTCGCTACGACTCTTGGTTGAAAGAAGAATCTTCAATTATCAATGCCGCTAAAGAACGTATTTACTTTAATTTTATACAGGCAGGCGTAGTATCTACCCTCAAAGAAGGAGCATTTGAATTCAAATTGCAAAATGACAAAGCAGATATTCAGTACATCAAAATTCCCTATAACACCATTCCTGATAGTACAATACAGGTGAGTAGAAATGATATACAGAAATATATAGACGAAAATTCAGCGCTATTTCAACAAGATGCAGCTAGAGATATACGCTATGTATTTTTTCCAGAAGTCGCTTCATTAGAAGATGAGCAAAGTGCGTTAGCTTCAATAAATGAATTATTAGAGGCTAAAGTCACTTACAATCAGGCAAGGGACAGTTATGACACCATTGCTGGATTTTCTCAAACTAATGATTTACAAGCTTTCTTAGATTTAAATTCTGATCAAGCTTTTGACAGTATTTACAGACCTAAAGAAGCAATTTCTGTAACATATGGTGATTCTATTGTTGGTTTAAACATGGGTGAGACTTTTGGACCTTACAAGGAAAACGGAGCCTACATGATTAGTAAGCTTATTGGCAAAAAGATGCAAGGTGAGGTAAGAGCTTCTCATATTTTGATTGCGTATGAAGGAGCTGAAAGAGCAGCGGAATCTGTTACGCGCACAAAAAATGAGGCTAGAGCAGAGGCTCGTAGACTACTCGCTGAATCTAGAAGGGATGATGTGGTTTTTGCCGACTTAGCTCGTGAGAATTCAGATGGGCCGTCAGGTAGCAGAGGTGGAGATCTTGGTTATTTTCAAGAGGGAGCTATGGTCGATGCATTCAATGACTTTTGTTTTAGAAACAGTACAGGAGCAATTGGTTTAGTAGAGACTGATTTTGGTTATCACATTGTAAAAATTGAAGATAAACGAGACGTTTTTCAGGTAGCCACTTTGACGCGCAGAATCGAACCTTCGGATTTAACTGTAAATAAACTCTTTACAGATGCTACTTCTTTCGAAATGAAGGTGAATGATGCTGAGGCAAGCGAGTTTACAAATATAGCCGTGGAGATGAATTTGTCGTCGAGACCCGTAAGTAAAATCCGTTCAGTAGATGAAAATTTACCAGGACTTGGAGAGCAAAGAAATATAGTAAAATGGGCGTTTGATGCTGAAACAACTTCTGGAGATATCAGAAGATTTGATTTGGCTTCGGGTTATGTTGTTGCACAAATGACCAATGTTTATAAAGAAGGGTTGCAGTCTGTAGAAGATGCCTCGTTTATTGCTACTCCAATGATAAGAAAAGAACGTAAGGTTCAAATGATCAGAGCACAATACGGTGGAAAGAATTTAGATCAAACTGCTAAAGATGCAAGTGTGATGCTTTCAAGAGGAATGGCTTTAACACTGAATTCGCCAGTAATTTCAGGATCAGGTCCTGAGCCTACTGTAGTTGGAACTGCCCTTGGTCTCCAAATTGGTGAAGAATCAGAGCTCATTCAAGGTAATACAGGAGTATTTATGGTGCGTTTGGTTAATTTAAATGAAGCCATCACCCTGCCTAATTTTGCGCCATTTACACAGACACTTACCGCTGAAAATATTCAAAACGCTAGTATTGGTACATATGAGGCTTTAAAAGATATGGCGGAGATTAATGACAATCGCTTACTTTTCTACTAAGAAGAAGGTATTAGGTCAGACAACTTTAAAATCGTTTTATATCCCTTGCTTATAAAGTAGGGGATATTTTTTTGAATTTGAGTCACTAAAATAAAATCGCCGCCCCAAGCTCCTAAACTTTTGATTTGTCCATTATCCTTTGAAAAATCATTGAATAAGTGCTCTTGAATGGTGGGTATATTGAGATGGTTGGCCAATAATTGTTCGTGTCTTAAAAGCATTGCTTCAAATGTATCTAGTTCTTTGGCCGCTGTAATGGATTGGCTCAATGAACTAATCTCGCTAATAAGAGTTTCGGACTTCGTTATTTTATTGTAGGCGCTTATGGCATCCTTACTGCTTTTTTTTTGGTTGAGGTAAACGCAGCCGAGATCATCTATAAAGGAAGGACTAAAAGAAACTTCTTGAATATAGGGATCAGTAGCAGATGTTTTTTTATAAAGGATCGGCTTTGCTGCTGTCGCGCAAGCGATATCGTAACCACTGCCACCAAATCCTCCGTGTAATAATTCGAAAGGATTCACTTTTGCCCATTGTGCAATACAGCTGATGAGTGTCGAAGAAGAACCAAATCCCCAAAGTCTATTAAATTCTAGGTAAGTCTCAATTCGAATATCTTGATTCTCGTTCACAAGAAAGTTGGCATTGAGTTTTCTAGCTTGTTTGAAAAGTATTTTTAGTGTTTTTGAAACTGGATCATTTTGCTTTAAGGGTTCAAAGTTTAAAAGTGAAAAAACATCTTCGTACCATAAACTTCCATCTTCTAAATAGGAGATCCAGTGTATCTGTTCTTTGGAGGTTTTTTCAGTTGAAACCTCTATTTTTTGCCCTTGTTTACAAGGTACGGCTAAGGCAAGTGCACCGTCTAAAACAGCGTATTCTCCGCTGATTAAAAGTTTTCCATTGGCGCGATAGCTTATCTTCATTTTCTGAGTTCTTCTAGGGCTTTTTGCACGGCTGCATTACTCACCGTTTCATTTTTGAAGTGCACAACAAGCTTGTTTTTTTCTTGGGTTGTCGCGCCAAACCCATTGAGTATATTCAATAAATGCATTTTCATGTGACCTTTCTGAATACCAGTGGTAACGAGTGACTTTACGGCAGCGAAATTTTGAGCTAGTCCTGCTACAGCTGTAATCTTCATTAGCTCTTTAGCGTTTGGATTGCCTAAAACTCCCAGTGCTAAGCGGACTAAAGGGTGTAATTTGGTAAGTCCTCCCACAGTGCCTAGTGCTAGAGGAAGTTCAATCCAAAAATGAAAATTACCCTTCTCAATATTAGCATGAGTTAGGCTTTGATAACTTCCATTTTTAGCGGCATATGCGTGTACACCTGCCTCCACAGCTCTAAAATCATTTCCAGTGGCCATTACTACGGCATCAATACCATTCATAATACCTTTGTTGTGTGTTACAGCTCTATAGGGTTCGACATGGGCGATGTTTAAGGCTGTAAGAAAATTTTCTGCAAACTCTTGGCCATCTATATCATTTTCTGTGAGTTCTTCGATTGGGCAACTCACCTCTGCTCTAACAAGGCAGTTAGGAACGTAATTACTCAAGATACTCATGACTACCTTGGGTTTGTGATTTTCAAAACAGCTTTGTTGTTCCGCTAGAGTTTCAAATGTCTTAGCAACTTGCTCCAGACATGAATTGATAAAATTTGCACCCATGGCGTCTAAGGTTTCAAAGCACATATGTATTTGAAAATAGCCCTCTAGTTGCTCTGTTTTATCTACGAGTTTCATGTCAAGAATTCCTCCTCCTCGAGCCTGCATGTTTTTGGTAATTTCGGTAGTACTTTCCAAAAGTTCATGTCTATGAGATTCATAGAAATCTTTGAGCATCAGCGGATTATCAGGATAGGTCAAATGAATTTGGCCTACCTTTTCCGTTTGAACTACTTCTGTTTTAAAGCCACCTTTGTTTAACCAAAATTTTGCTGCTTTCGCTGCCGCTGCGACTACAGAACTTTCTTCAATAACCATTGGAATGGCATACACTTTTTGGTCAATTAAAAAATTGGGAGCAATGGCAAATGGCATGTAATAATTGCTCAGTGTATTTTCAATGAATTCGTCGTGAATTTTTTGTACGTCTGGATCGCTGTTGTTGTAGCGATTGAGCAGAGATTTCGTTTCTTCTGGGTTGTTGGAATAATAATCGCACAACCAGTCTATTTTCTGCTCTTTTGTGAGCTTTGAAAAACCAGAAATGACATTTTTCATAGCAAATAAGTTATTTACTCAAATATACAATTCAATAAGAATTTAAATTCTGAATAATAATTAGTAAACTTGAAATTCTAAATTCATATCAATGAAACAACTAATGTTAACTGTGCTTTTGAGTCTAAGTTTGGTCTTAAGCGCACAACAAAAACAAATTACACTCGAAGATATTTGGTCGAATGGAACTTTTAGAACTGAGTCCATAGCCTCACTTCGATCGATGAATAACGGCTATGATTACACCGTTATTGAATTCAATGAAGGAGATTCAGAAATTGTGCATTACGAATATAAGGGGATGACCAAAAAAGGAGTGGTACTTACTTCTGGAGACGAAGAAATCCCTGATTTCAGCACTTATGCCTTTAGTGATGACGAAAGTAAAATACTTATTGGCACCAAAATAAGACCAATTTTTAGAAGGTCTCGAATTGGAGTGTACTATGTCTATACCTTAAATGGTAAGTCTTTAGTTGCAGTAGATAACGACCCTATTCAATCTCCGGCATTTTCTCCAAATGGCGATAAAGTGGCTTATGTCAAGGACAACAATATCTACATTTTTGATATTGAAAATAATGCACGGACGCAAATTACCTCTGATGGTGAAAAAGGTAAAATCATCAATGGATTATCAGATTGGGTCTATGAGGAGGAGTTTTCTATCGTCAGAGCCTTTGAATGGAATTCGTCAGGCTCGCATATTGCGTATTTAAAATTCGATGAGTCTGAGGTCCCCATGTTTTCAATGGACATCTACGGTAAAGATCTTTATCAATATCCATACACCTTTAAGTATCCAAAGGCTGGCGAGAAAAATGCAGAGTTGAGTTTACACCTCTTCGATCTCAATCAGAATTCGCATGCCAAAGTCAAACTTCCTGATATCGATTACATTCCTCGAATACAATGGATGAATGCGCCTGAGTTACTCACTGTGCAAACCTTGAATAGACATCAAAATCATCTCAAGATGTTTCAGGTGAATACAACCAACAATTCGGTGGATTTATTTTTTGAAGAGAAAGATGATGCTTATGTTGATGTTCATGATAATTTGACCTTTTTGGCTGATGACGATTTTATATGGACTTCTGAGCGAGATGGGTTTAATCACCTCTATCTCTACAATTCTGATGGTTCACTAAAACGACAAATTACTTCAGGAAATTGGGAGGTTACTGCATATTACGGTTATGATGCCAAGCGAGATAGAATTTTTTATCAATCGACAGAGCAAGGCTCAACTCAGCGTCACGTCTACAGTATCAATGCGAAAGGAAAACGTAAAACCTTGCTCACTCCAGAGTCTGGAACAAATAGTGCTCAGTTTAGCAAACAATTTTACTACTTCATAAATACACATCATTCGTCAAATACGCCTTACCAATTTACATTACACTTAGCTCGAAATGGAATGCAGATGATGATGCTTAAAGACAACAATGCCCTTAAAAATCGCGTTGCTGAATTTGCGATGTCTCCAAAAGAATTTTCGACGCTTCGCGTCGGAGACCACGATTTGAATATGTACATGATTAAACCACTAGATTTTGATGCTTCTAAAAAATACCCCCTTTTAATGTTTCAATACAGTGGACCAGGTTCTCAACAAGTAGGAGACCGATGGAATGGAACCAATGATTATTGGCACCAAATGTTAGCTCAACAGGGATATATAATTGCCTGTGTTGATGGAAGAGGTACTGGATTTAAAGGAAGAGACTTTAAAAAGAGTACCTACTTGAATTTAGTAAAATACGAAACTGAAGATCAAATTGAGACTGCCAAAATATTGAGTCAACGCTTGTATATTGATGAAGAACGTACTGGGATTTGGGGCTGGAGTTTCGGAGGTCATATGTCTACCAATGCCATACTTAAAGGAAATGATATATTTGAGGTAGCTATTGCTGTTGCTCCAGTAACAAGTTGGAGATTTTATGACACCATATATACAGAACGTTTTTTAAGAACGCCTGAAGAGAATCCAGAAGGATATGACAATGAATCTCCATTTAATTATCCAGAACTCTTAAAAGGAAAATATTTACTTGTTCACGGAAGCGGTGACGACAACGTGCATGTGCAAAATTCAATGCGAATGATAGACGCTCTTATTCAGGCGAATAAACCTTTTGATTGGGCCATTTATCCAGACCGCAATCACGGCATATACGGAGGTAATACAAGATTACACCTCTACAATAAAATGACTAGCTTTATTAAAGACAACTTATAAAACTTATGGACACACCTCCTCACCAAGAACGACAAATTTTAGGACATCCTCAGGGATTATTTTATCTATTTTTTGCAGAATTATGGGAACGATTTAGTTTCTATGGAATGCGGGCATTGCTCTCGCTTTACATGGTTAATGTTATTTTCGAAGCCCTTGTCGAGAGAGACTTTGCAACTGCTGCGGTCTACTCTTCTTATGGGTCTTTGGTTTATGCCTCAACAGTGATTGGAGGTCGAATCTCTGATTCTCTTATCGGAATGCGAAAATCTATCTTTTTAGGAGGAATTTTAATGGCTATTGGTCATTTTGTATTGGCGATTGAAAATAATGTAGCCTTTTTTCTGGCGCTGTCTTTTATTATTGTTGGAAATGGATTTTTTAAACCCAATATCTCAACATTTGTAGGAACCTTGTATAAGGATGGCGACCCCCGAAAAGAATCTGGATTTACTATTTTTTACATGGGTATTAATATTGGAGGATGGGCTGCACCTCTTCTTTGCGGCTGGTTAGCTGCTACTTATGGCTGGCACTACGGTTTTGGGCTAGCTGGAATCGGAATGCTTGTAGGTTTGTTGTTTTTCTGGCGTGGAATTCGAAAAGGTGTTTTTGGAGATAAAGGACAGGCGCCAGATCAAGCGGTGGTTGATGCTAAATTTGCAGGTGTAAAACGCGGAAATTGGGTAACCATTCTAGCCTTTCTTGCGGCTCCTGTTATCGCTTTACTTTTATCGTCTTACCAACCAATTTACGACGATCAAAATTTGGTCAATATTATCTTTAAGGGTATCGGAATATTTATTTTGGTTTATCTGGGCTATATCTTGTATCAGGTTACTGCCGAAGAACGTAAAAAACTCTTTGTAGCTATATTAATAACCTTATTTATGACTGTTTTCTGGGGCTTTCACGAACTCTCAGGTAGTGTGATAACTCTATTTTCGGCACGAAATGTCGATTTGACCATCATGTCTGCAGCTCAAACGAACTCGTTGAATTCAATGTTTATTATTCTATTGGCCATACCGATTTCGGTGATGTGGACTCGACTTGCTAAGCGGGGTAAAAATCCGCGAACCCCGTATAAATTTGGAATGGGATTGTTGTTTGCAGGACTGAGTTTTTACATTTTATCTATTTCTGATGCTAGCGCTAATGAGGAAGGATTAGTTCCATTTAGCTATCTGTTCATAATGTATTTCTTAATTTCTGTAGGTGAATTATTCATGTCACCAGTAGGTCTTTCTAAAATTACAGATCTGTCACCTAAAAGAATTGTTGCTTTTGTTATGGGGGTTTGGTTCTTATCTTCTGCATTTGCATTTCAGGTTGTTGGTTTTATAGGAAAAAAATTAGCCATTGAAAGTTCAGATGCTCAAGTTGGAGGTTTTGAGACCCTATCGGTGTATACAGAAGGCTTCGAGCTTATTGCGATTTATTCACTCGCAGCCGGTGCATTGGTTTTAATTTGCGCTCCAATTATCAATAAATTAATGGGAGACGTTCACTAAACAGTACAATTATCAAAAGAATTACAGCCCCTCTTATTATGTATAAGAGGGGTTTTTGTTTGCATTTCAAATAAAAATAGCGGTACCAAGGACCTATTTTTTTGGGAATATATAGACTGTATATTTCATTTTTAGACTGAAATAGAAGATAGAAATAGACATGATAGAGAATTATATACATACCTAAAACATGTAATTTCGAGACTTGAAAAACGTAAAAATAGCTCCAACATTGACTGTCTAACCAGTCGACAATTTGAAACAATAGTTCTACACTATGTATATAAAGACTCGATAGGCTTGGAAAGATGCAAACTCCTATTGCCGTAAAAAGAATGAGAGGAAATAAGGGAGATATTAAGAGATTACTTAATAAAAATAGTGAAGGAAACAAATGAAAGTAGTGCAGGCTTAATGGTAATACACCTAGTTGTGCGCAAAAACTAATGAGGACTATTTGAGTGATATTTTTAATAATTCTGTTTTTAATTAACACTCTTTTGTTTAATAGCGGATAAAAAAGTAAGATTCCTAAAACCGCGCTATATGAAAATTGAAAACCGACATCAAAAATCAGATAAGGATTTAAGCATATACTGATAAAGGCAGTGAGCAATAGAATATGAATAGGGGAGGTCCATTTGTGCAAGTGTTTCAGAAAAAGCCAAATACTAATACCCAATATTGCTCGACTCGCTGAAGGTGAAAACCCAAGGAGTGCTGCATAAGACCATAGAATTGATAAGGGCACAAGCAATTGTACATTTTTATTGAACCACAATGTGATTCGCTCAAGCATTATAAAAAGCAATCCGATATGCATTCCAGATATTGCCAGCATATGGGCAATTCCGACATATTGAAATTTGCTTAACACCAAAGGATCTAAATCTTTTTTATCTCCTAAAAGCAGGGTTTGGGTAAAGCCATATAAATGCTCGGGTAAATGATTTTTCCATATCGTTTGCAGATGACTTATTACTCTAGATTTTAATTTTTTTGAACTGTGGAGATAATGAGCAGTGGTGATCCGCGATTGATAACGAATGCCCTTTTTTGCTAAATAGGTTTTATAATCGAAAGTTGTACTGAAATTTTCAATTTCATTCAAGCTGCTTTTTACCAGATAAAAGGCATTTTTAATAAGTGGTGTTTTTGAGAACAGTACTATTTGATGTTGTTCAAATATCGCTTCATATTTGTAGAATTTTGCCGTTTTCTTCTGCTCTTCTTCAACGAAAAAAACACGCCACTGCAAAGAGGTGTGGGCTATTTCTTTTGGATAAGAATCTTTGGTGTGATGTGCGCTCAACGCCACGACAAAAAACCCAAAAGCCATCCAAAAAAGTTTTGGAAAGAGGTAAAAACTCAATACAAAAATGCAAAATGCAAACAGTAAATGAGGTATGGCAAAAGGATAATAATGTGCAATTAGAATTCCACTAATCTGAAAGAGTAGCAGAAGAATTAAATTGTTGCTCTGTCTTTTCAATAATTAGTTTTGCCGCCCTTTCACTTGCACCTTTGCTACCTAAAAGTTGCTCAAGTTCCGTATAGTCGTCTCTTAATTGAGTTCTTTTTTTAGTATCTAAAATAGCCTCTAATGCTTGACTCAGATGCTGTGTATTTAAATCATTTTGAATGAGTTCCGTTACAGCGGGTCGATTTAAAATAATATTCACTAGTGAAATGTATTTCAAATCAATAATTTGTTTGGCGATAAAATAAGTTAGTGTATTGGCTTTGTAGCAGACCACTTGTGGAACTTTGAACAAGGCAGTTTCAAGAGTAGCTGTTCCTGAAGTAACAAGAGCTGCATGCGCTTGGGAAAGCAAATCATATGTTTGATTATACCTTACTTCAATAGGCTTTTTCAAATTTGATTTGTAAAATCCTTGATCGATATGCGATGCGCCAGCAATAATATATTGGTATTGTTCTTGGGCGTTGCACACTGAAGACATTATAGGGAGCATTCTCTTTATTTCTTGTTTTCTGCTTCCTGGAAGTAATACAATCAAGGGTTTTTTGAGGTCTTCTTTTACTTTTTTTACGCTACTGTATTCACGTATCGCATCTATTAATGGATGTCCCACAAAATTGACTTTTACACTATGTTTTTGATAAAAGTCTGGTTCGAAGGGTAAAATCACATAGAGGTGATCAATTGTACTTTTTATTTTGAATATTCGATTTTCTCGAGAAGCCCAAATTTGAGGAGTAATATAGTAATGGGTTTTTAAATTTTGTGTTTTTGCCCATTTAGCAATTCTTAAATTAAATCCAGAAAAGTCAATGAAAATTAAAGCGTCTGGTTTAAAGGCTTTAATGTCTCTTTTACAGTATTTGAGATTATTGAAGATTTTACGAAGGTTAAATAGAACTTCAATAAAACCCATAAACGACATTTGTTTATAATGTCTTGCCAATTCAGCTCCAGCCTTTTGCATTAAATCACCTCCAAAACATCGAATTTCAGCCTCTGAATCAAGTGTTCGAATACGCTTGACCAAATTTGACCCGTGTAAATCACCAGAAGCTTCTCCAGAAATGATATAGTATCTCATATGAACGGTTTGGCCCTAAAATAGTTTAGTTCGACTCTTTGTTTTTGCAGTTTAAAAATTAAAAAATAGCTTTCCAAGCAGAAGCCCTATCGCCAAGAATATAGTATATATTAAAATCCCTCTCGCTCTGAGGTCTAAGTTCTTTTTGAGCATAAGGAAAAAGGCGCCTAAATCTAGCATCGCACCTAAACTCAAAAGACTATCTAGATAACCATCTTCGTAAGCAACTTCAAGACTTTTTTCTATTCCCAGTTTAGAAAATAGCAAAATATAAAAGCACACGCCTAAGAAGTGAAGGGCAAAGCCCACCGAAAAACCATAGGCGATTTCCTTTTGTTTAATTGTCATGAATGTTCCAAGAATTAAGAGTTGCTATACTGTGATGCGCAGTTAAATCAAATTGACAAGGAACTACCGAGATAAAATAATCTTCTAAGGCATTAATGTCTGTGTCTTCTCCCTGATCTAATAATCGAAAATCTCCTGTGAGCCAATAGTAATCTTTACCCGAAGGGCTTTGTCTTTTATCGAATTTCTCTTTCCAATTAGCTTTAGCTTGGCGACATATTCGTATTCCCTTATAAGGTTCTTCTCCTTTAGCTTTGGGGAAATTGACATTCAAGATGGTGTCTTTCGGCATTCCATGCTGTAAGGCCTCTCTGACCAAGAGCTGTACTCCGTTTTTACACGATTCAAAATCAGCATCATATGAAAAATCACACAAGGAGAATCCTATAGATGGAATTCCTTCAATGCCTGCTTCCATTGCAGCCGACATTGTTCCTGAGTAAATGACATTAATCGAGGCATTAGAGCCGTGATTGATTCCAGACACACAGATATCTGGCTTTTCGGGTAATAATTCTTGTAATGCCAGTTTGACACAGTCTGCCGGTGTGCCACTGCAGCTGTACGCTTCAAACTTGTTGTCAAGACCGTGTAAGTTTACTTTTTGTACACTCAATGTGCTGTCTAATGTTATAGCGTGGCCCATTCCTGATTGAGGACTGTCTGGAGCTACGACAAAGACATTTCCAATTTCTTGCATGAATTCAATAAGCCTTCTCAATCCTCTAGAATTGATTCCATCATCGTTTGTTATGAGTATTAAAGGCTTGTGCATTACTGTATTTTATCAAATTTACGTTCTTTTTAACTTCACTTTGGCATTAATTTTTCTTTAACTTTACGAGTTTTACAATGTAAAATAATTGTTTGTTTAGATGAAAAGGAATTTAATTTTTGGTTTCGGCTTTTTTTTCTTAACCGTAGCCTCTTGCAGTTTTACTAATAAATCGTCCTTTGACGATAGTGATAAAGATAAACTGCTTATAGATTTAATCAGCTACGTTCTTGAGAAAGGTCATTATGAGCCTAAGAACCTCAATGATCGTTTTTCTTCAAAAGTTTTTGATCGCTTATTTGAAAATTTAGATCCTTTAAAACGATACTTTCTCTCTTCTGATCTGGAAGAGTTCGAGCCCTATCGATTTCAAATTGACGATCAAATAAAAAATACTGATTTGAGCTTCTTCAATAAAGTATATGAGCGTTTTGACGAGAGACAAAGCCAAGCTAAAGAGCGTTATCAAAAAGTACTCTCTAAGTCTTTCGACTTTTATACAGAAGATGAAATTTTAGTCGACTACGACAAATTAGGATTTGTTGAGACAGAAAAAGAGTTGGCTAATCGTTGGCGTAAACAATTGAAGTTGAATGCTCTAAACACCTACGATTCTAAAATTGAAACTTTTTTGAGTGAAAATGAGGTAGAGTTAAAAGCCGTAAAACGTTCAAAACTTAAAGAAATTGAGACTGAATCCCGTGAACAAATCCGAAAAGACCTTTTTGAATATTTTGATTTTTTAGAAGACTTTGATAAAGAAGACACTTTCGTAGAATTCTTAAATGCCATCGTAGAGGAATACGATCCTCATACTTATTACATGGCTCCTACAGATAAAGATCGTTTTGACATTAGCATGTCAGGAAAATTTGAGGGAATTGGAGCTCGTCTTCAGAAAAAACCTGAGGGAACCAAAATTGTAGAAATTATTTCTGGAGGTCCAGTTTGGAGGGCTCAATCCCTAGAAGTAGGAGATGAAATTTTGAAAGTAAGGCAAGCAGGTGAGGAATTGAGTGTAAATATTGTAGGTATGCCTATAGATGATGCGATTAAACTTATCAAGGGGCCCAAAGGAACCGAGGTGTTTTTGACCGTTAAAAGAGTGGACGGACAAATCGATGAGGTAGCAATTGTCCGTGATGTTGTAGAATTAGAGGAGTCTTACGCTAAATCTGTTATTATTGAAGATCAAGAGAAAGGTAATTTTGGTTTGATTAACCTGCCTAAGTTTTATATCGATTTTGAAGATTATGACAATCGAAACGCCGCTACAGATGTGTTGAAAGAGATCGAAAATCTAAAAAAAGAAGATGTAGAAGGACTTATACTTGATTTAAGAAACAACGGAGGAGGTTCGCTAAAGACTGTTATTGACATGGCCGGATACTTTATCTCAGAGGGCCCAATTGTTCAAGTGAGTTCTCTAGGTAAACGCAAAGAAATTCACGAGGACAATGATGAACGAGTACAATGGGATGGGCCCTTAGTTGTTCTTGTTAATGAATTGTCTGCCTCAGCCTCAGAGATTTTGGCTGCTGCCATACAAGACTACAAGCGTGGGGTTATTCTAGGAAGTACTCAAACTTTCGGGAAAGGAACGGTACAGAATTTGATTCCACTTGACAATATTGTGAGATCTAATGAATTTGGAGATTTAGGTGCCTTAAAAATCACCACCCAGAAATTTTATCGCATTAATGGAGGCTCAACACAACTCAGAGGAGTTACTTCGGATATACCCCTTCCAGATAGATACTCCTACATTGACATTGGTGAGCGAGACCAGGATAATCCTATGAAATGGGATCAAATTTCACCCACTAATTACTCGGTTTGGGAGAAGGAAATTGATTTTGAACAGATCATTGCAAACAGTAAGGACCGTATTTCTAAGTCTAAGGAAATGCAACTTATTGACCAGGAAGCAAAGTGGATTATGGAACAGCGCGAAAGTAAGTTGGTTTCTCTTAATTACGACAAATACTTAGAAGAAGAAAAGGAACTCAAAGCAGAAACCGACCGATTTGAGGTATTGGATGAGTACGATTCAAAACTTAATTTTTCATCCTTGAAAGATGAAGAGCGTTTGTTTTCTACCGATTCTATACTTCGTGAAAAAAGAGACAGGTGGCACAAGGAACTCTCTCGAGACTTGTATGTCGAAGAAGCTGTAGAAGTACTAAAAGACTTGAAAAAGTATACGTTTAAAAGGCCTTCGCCAATTAAGGGGTAAATTTTAAAGCCCTCCGTCTTGATTCAGCCTATTGGCGTCCATTTTGAGGAAGATAAACAGCATTAAAGACATAAATAATTGTCCAGAACCGCCGTAGCTGAAAAAGGGTAAGGGGATGCCTATAGTTGGCAGAAGTCCAAGTACCATACCGATGTTGATTACAAAATGAAACATCAGTATGGCTGTAATTCCATAACCGAATAGGCGATTAAAATGTCTTTTTTGACGCTCTGCAATTCTTACTAATCTATTGAGTAAGACTACAAAAGCAACGATCACCATAGTAGACGCTATAAACCCCCATTCCTCACCAACAGAACTAAAAATGTAGTCGGTATGTTGTTGGGGAACAAAATCTCCTTTTGTTCGAGTTCCTTTTAAAAATCCTTTACCTAACCATCTGCCTGAGGCAATGGCTTCTTCTGCCTGAATCGTGTTGTATCCAATACTTTTACGAATAGATTCAAGTTCATTTGTATTTTTTTCTAGGTTCAACCATAAATTGAATCGGTCTCGGTGACGGTCTTCAAATACTTCTTCAAATACATAAGTTGTTCCCGAGATAATTAAACCTGAAAAAAGCACAAAAGTGGTCATGGCTATCCGCGGAATTTTAATCCTAGGAGATTTAAATCCAAAATAAAATAGCAGTAATACACCGTAAATAATTCCTATAAGTATTGGACCAAACATTAATGTAAGTCCAAATAAAAGTGCCAAGACAATGGCAAAAACTAGAAAGTAAATGGGAAAACCCTCGTAAAATAAAACTAAAAACAAAGCCAAAAAGATAAGTGCACTTCCTGGATCAGGTTGAGGAACTACCAGTATTACAGGTGCTAGAATTAAAAGAACAGCAAAGGCCTGGCTAGATGTTTTTTTGATGTCTGTTTGGAAGTCACTTAGGTATTTGGCTAATCCCAATACAGTAGTTAGTTTGGCAAATTCGGAGGGCTGAAAATTAAAGGCGCCCAAGTCATACCAGGATGTTGCTCCAGCTATTGTTTCTCCAAAGGCGAATAAACCGATGAGAAGAAAGAGGCCTACAAAGTAAAAAATAGACGAAAAACGCTCAAAAAATCGATCATCTAGAAGTGAGATGCTGAAAAACATCACGATAGATAAGCAAAAGAAGAAAAGCTGTTTCCCATAATAGGTACTAAAATCGAATAAAGAGGTGTCAGTGTCGCTAACGGTTGTTGAATACAGGTTTAGCCATCCGAAAAAACTCAGTGAAAGGTAAAGCAGTATAACGAGCCAATCGACTCTCCAAAGAATTGATTTACCAAACATACTCGTTGATTTCGAAGGACTCGCCACTTAGTGGCTTGGCGTATTCATGATCGAGTGTTTTGGTCAACATGCGCGCTTCTAAATCTTTTCGACTGATTTCTCCTTTGATATATTTTTCGATCATCAAAGAAGCGATGTGTCCCGCGTAACGTCCTCCGTAATAGCCGTGTTCAATATAGACTGCCAAAGCTATTCTCGGATTTTCAACAGGAGCAAATGCGATAAACACTGAGTGGTCTGTCAATTGTGTTTTTACGCCATTTATGATGGTGAAATTTTCTACTGTTCCTGTTTTTCCAGCAATTTCAATGTCAGGCACTTGAATCCATCTCGCAGTTCCTCTTTTATAGACTTCACTCATACCTTTTACAATGGGATGAAAGTGCTTGCTATCGATTGATGTAAATCGTTTTCGTTTAAATCTCGATGGAATTTCTGAACCGTCTGAAATATTTTTAATGATATGAGGAGTGATAAAATAACCTCTATTGGCAATGGCCGCTGTCATATTGGCAAGTTGTATCGGAGTAGCGGCTACTTCACCTTGACCTATGGCATTAGAAATGATATAACTATTGTACCATTTATTTTTTCCATAGGCTCTATCGTAGTATGCAGTGTTTGGAATTCGCCCTGGTCGCCCTGTGGGTAGATCTGTTCCCAAATAGTCCCCAAGTCCAAAACTTTTCATGTGCTTTGTCCAAGAGTCGTGAGCTTCAGCAGTATTTTCATACTTGTCGTAAAAATTTTTGAAAACATCTGCGAAATAGGCATTACATGAATGTCGAAGACCGTCATTTAAATTGCGATGACCACCGCCGCAGTGACACCCTCTTTTTACACCACCTACATAAAAGCCTTCATAACAGCGTACTTTTTCGTTTTGATCAAGGGTGCCTTCTTGAAGTGCAGCAAGCGCATTTAAGACTTTGAACGGAGAACCGGGAGAAGGTTCGGCTAGTATTGAACGGTCCCAAGTAGGTTTTGAAATGGAGTCGTAATGTAGTTTGGTATAATTTTTTGACCTCTTTCGTCCTACAAGAAGTGATGGGTCATAGGTTGGTCCGCTGACCATACTCAAAATCTCTCCTGTTTTGGGTTCTAGAGCAACGATTCCTCCTCTTTTCCCGTTCATGAGCTTTTCAGCATACTCTTGAAGTTCTTTATCTATGGTGATATTAATATCAAGTCCAATTCTAGCGAGGGTATCATAAGTGCCGTTTTCATAGGGACCTATTTCTCTGTTGAAACGGTCTTTTTGAATGTATTTTACACCTTTGCTCCCTCTAAGGTATTTCTCATATTGTTTTTCGATTCCAGTGCGACCGATATTTTCACCTTGAATGTAGTAAACGTTCTTATTGAGATCCTCTTGATTGACTTCTGAGATGTATCCAAGTACATTCGCTCCAGCTGCCGTATAGTAATCTCTCAATGATTTTGCACGAACGAAAAAACCAGGAAAACGCCTCATTTTTTCTTGAAAAACGGCGTATTCATTTTTAGATAAATTTGACAGTACAACAGAAGGTAATCGAGTGGAGTGGCGCTTCGCTCGCTCCAAGGTTTTGTCAAGTTGTTTTTTGCTGATATTAAGCATTTGACAGAAATCCAAAGTATCTAAATTCTCAATGTCACGCGGTATGACCATAATATCATAGGCCGGTTGATTGGCTACGAGTAATTGGTTATTTCTGTCGTAGATAAAACCGCGCTCTGGATAGGTCTTTTCAACTTTGATGGCTAGGTTGTCCATCATTTGTTTGCTCTTGTCGTATTTTATGATTTGTAAATACCCCAACCTAAAAATAAAAGTAAGGCCTATGAGTGTGGTCAGTATATTAAAAACAAATCGTTGCATTTAGATATTCCTAGGTATTATAGAGGTGATAATTAAACTAACTCCGAAACTTAAAAATGTGGTGAGCACTGTTTTATTAAAAATAAGTAAGATGTGTTTAAAATTGAATATTTCTAAGATGAAAAATAAAAATGCTTCGAGGGACAACAGTATGAATAAAAAGCTCAGTCTTTGCGCTCTAGAAGTGCCTTGAAAATGGCTGCTTTGAAATTCAATATTATTTCCAAAGCAAAACTTTAAAATACTCGGACGTAAATAAGCTATTGTACTTAATGAAAATGCGTGAAATGCAACAGTATCAGTGAATATATCGATGATCAGTCCAAGAAAAAAAGCTACTACCATCATGATATTTTTTGAAATATACATCGGAAACCAAAACAGAAATAGTACAGCAATGAAAGGGATGTATTGCCCGAAAACAATGAGGTTATTTAGAATTAATACTTGAACAATTATTAATCCAATAAAACGTAAGGCGAGATTTCCTAGATCATTGGTGATCATTCAAGAGCGGTTTTAGACTGAAGTGTACTGATTTCATTTTTGTTTTTATTGGCAATCAATTTAACGTGATTAAGGTTGGCTAAATCATTGTTCAACTTAACTGTTATTTCATAGAAACTTTGGTTATTTGGAATGCTGTAATCTACCACAGTTCCAATTAAAATATCTTCGGGAAAAATATTGGACATTCCTCCTGTGACTATAGTATCACCAATCGCAACAGCTGCATTTTTAGGAACGTCAAATAAATTGAATAATGTATAGTCTATTCCATTCCAACTTAGAAAACCAAAGTGATCTGAATTTTTGAGTTTGGCATTGATTTGTACATCTGCATGCGCTACTGAAGCGATAGTTGCATATTGTGCGGATACTTCGTCTACTACCCCTACGATTCCCTTTTCATTAATAACGCCCATGTCAGTGCTGACCATATTATCGTCGCCTATATCGATTGTGAGGTAATTTCTGTAACGACTAATGCTGTTCTTAATAATTTTTGCTGAATAATATTTAAATTGACTCTCGCCGAATGCAGTATTTAATGTAACTCTATTTAATAGCTCAATAGAACTTTTTAATTGTTCTAACTCGTTTCTTAACGCGACGTTTTCTTCATTCAATGCACTGTTCACCTTTTTCAAATCAAAATAAGTAAAGGCTTCGCTGCTCCACTGTTGCAACCCACCGCTAAGTGCATTGGCCGAATTTAAATATTGTCTTTGATGATAAGAGTGAGAATTGATACTCAGCACCAAACTTATTAATAGTAATAGAAGGTAGAGAAGTTCTACTTGTCTTTTAAATAAGAATGAAATGATTTGCTGCATATCACAGATTCAACGTATTACCTCACTAAAATATTTTTAAAGATTTCTAAATTTTTAAGCGCAATGCCTGTTCCCCGCACTACTGCCCGTAAGGGGTCTTCTGAAATATAAACGGGTAAATCTGTTTTGTTTGAAAGTCTGATGTCTAGTCCTCTTAGTAAGGCCCCTCCACCTGCTAAGTATATTCCTGAATTGTAAATGTCCGAAGCGAGTTCTGGAGGAGTTTGAGAAAGCGTTTCCATGACCGCGTCTTCAATTCGAATAATACTCTTATCTAAGGCTTTTGCTACGTCTTTGTGCGTCATTAACACAGACTTGGGCTTTCCGGTTAAAAGATCTCTACCTTGAATTTCCATCTCATTTGGTGGATTCTCTAAGTCGTCAAGCGCTGAGCCACATTCAATTTTTATTTTTTCACCGGTACTCTCACCGATAAAGAGGTTGAATTGCGTTCGCATGTAATTTACGATATCGTTGGTGAAGACGTCTCCTGCAATTTTAACTGATCGGTCGCAAACAATACCTCCTAAAGCAATAACTGCTATTTCCGTAGTTCCTCCACCTATATCAACAATCATATTTCCTTTTGGTTCCATGATGTCCAAACCGATACCGATAGCGGCTGCCATGGGTTCGTGAATTAAATGAACCTCTTTGCCGTTAACTCGTTCAGCTGATTCTTTAACAGCGCGCATTTCTACTTCTGTAATACCTGAAGGAATACAAATCACCATACGAAGTGAAGGTGGAAATAATTTTTTCTTTAATGCTGGAATAGCCTTGATCAGCATGCTGATCATTTTTTCTGATGCGTCAAAGTCTGCAATGACTCCGTCTTTAAGTGGACGAATAGTTTTGATATTTTCATGCGTCTTTCCTTGCATCATATTGGCCTCTCGTCCTACAGCAATAATTTTACCAGAGGTGCGATCACGGGCTACAATAGAAGGGGAGTCGACAACAACTTTGTCGTTATGTATTATGAGGGTATTGGCCGTTCCGAGGTCAATAGCGATTTCTTCGGTTAGGAAATCAAGAAATGCCATATCAAATAAGGGGTTTTAATTTAACGTATCTACTACTCTTGTAAATGTAAGATTTTTAGTGTTTAAAATGACGAATTCCTGTCATTAACATTGACATTTTTGCATTATTACAAAAATCTATACTCAACTGGTCTTTTATTGATCCTCCAGGTTGTATTACGGAAGAGATTTTTTCATTATGGGCAATTTCTACACAGTCTGGAAAAGGAAAAAAGGCATCACTTGCCATTACCGCTCCTTCGAGTTCAAATTTGAATGCTTTTGCTTTCTGTATTGCTTGTCGAAGTGCGTCTACTCGAGAAGTTTGTCCTGTTCCTGAAGCGATAAGTTGACGATTTTTTGCTAAAACTATGGTGTTACTTTTGGTGTGTTTACAAATTTTTGCCGCAAATAGTAAGTCGTCAATTTCACCTTGACTTGGACTAATTGTCGTTACAGTCTTTAATTGATCTTTCGTTTCTGTGAGACTGTCTTGCTCTTGCCATAAGAAACCGTTTAGTGCTGTTCTGACTTGTGTTTTAGGTAGATTCCAATTTTTTTGAACAAGTAATATGCGATTCTTTTTTTCTTGAAGTTTGAGCTGTGCTTCAGCATCAAATTCTGGTGCAATGACCACCTCACAAAACAGGCTTGATATTTCTTCTGCTGTCTTTAGATCAATAATAGTATTGGCAATTAAGATGCCGCCAAAAGCAGATATAGGGTCGCCTGCTAGAGCATCTAAATAAGCTTGATGAAGATTATCTCTAGTGGCTAATCCACATGCATTATTGTGTTTGAGGATGGCAAATGTGGGCGAGTCATCTTTAAATTCCCGCATGAGTTGAACGGCAGCATCGACATCGAGTAAGTTGTTATAGGAAAGTGCTTTTCCGTGAAGCTGATCAAACAAGCCGTTGAAGTCTCCAAAAAACGTTCCTTTTTGATGTGGATTTTCTCCGTATCTAAGGGGCATATGTTGCTGTACGCTCAATTTTAATACGGGATCTGATTCTTCGTTTTGTTCTGTGAAATAATTAAATATGGCAGTGTCGTAATGCGAGGAAAGTTGAAATGAAGCCGCTGCGAAACGCTGCCTTTCTCCTAAGTTGGTCTTAGCCTCTTTGTTGCTTAAGACTTCTAATAGTTCTGCGTATTGGTCTTGTGAGGAAATACAGAGTACATCTTTGTAATTCTTTGCTGCAGCTCTAATCAATGAAATCCCACCAATATCTATTTTTTCAATGATATCTGAATGACTTTGACCTGAAGCTACTGTTTTTTCGAATGGATAAAGATCTACGATGACTAAATCAAGTTGTGGAATGTCGTACTTGCTGCATTCTTCTTGATCAGAACTCACGTCTTGACGATTTAAAATACCGCCAAAGACCTTGGGGTGAAGTGTTTTTACTCGACCTCCTAATATAGAAGGATATGCCGTTAAATCTTCAATTGGAATAACATCCACTCCACAATCTTTTATGAATTTTTCTGTTCCTCCTGTAGAGTATATACGAACGCCTAATTCCTTCAGTTTTTGAACAATAGGTTCAAGCCCTTCTTTGTGAAATACTGAGATAAGGGCGTTTTGTATCTTTTTTTCCAAAACGTGTTGATTTTAAGAGGGCAAAATTAGATGTTTTCGAGGCTAAGCCAAAATGCCTGCTACCTTTCTGTTAACAAGTTCAAGAAATTGTTCATCTTTTTTGTCAAAAGCATCTATAGTGTTTGAATCGATATCAATTTGACCTATGTTTTTACCTTCTACAAAGAGGGGCACTACGATTTCACTTTTGACATTAATGCTGCATGCGATATAATTGTCTTGGGCTTGAACATCTGGAACAATAAAGTTGTTATCGCTTTTGGCAACTTGTCCACATATTCCTTTTCCGAATGGAATAACTGTGTGATCAGTGGGTTCACCAGCAAATGCTTTTAGATGCAGTTCTGGCTTCTCTTTATGGTGAAAATAAAAGCCTACCCAATCGTAATGAGCTACAGAGGATTGAAGAAGTGCACAGATGTTTTCCAAGCGTTCTGATACGGTTAGTTCTTCGTTCGCAGTTATTTGTTGTATTGCTATTTCTAATTCTTCAAAATTTGCCATGGAAGACCAATTTAGGGTAAAATAAATTTAACCAAAAAAAGCCACCTACTTGAGGCGGCTTTTATATTCAAGTTTCGATTTTATTACATCATTCCTGGCATTCCACCACCCATTGGAGGTCCTGCTGGAGGAGTATCCTCTTTAATGTCGATTAATGCACATTCTGTGGTTAAGATCATACCTGATACTGAAGCAGCGTTTTCAATAGCGACACGAGTCACTTTTTTAGGATCGATAATTCCTGCCTCCATTAAATTCACATAGGTTTCTGATTTTGCATCGTAACCAAAGTCATTTTTACCTTCCATTACTTTGGCTACAACAACAGATCCTTCACCACCAGCGTTTTCAACAATTGTTCTCAAAGGAGCTTCAATTGCGCGTTCTACGATTTGTAAACCAGTGACCTCATCGGCATTTGTTGTTTCTACACTAGAAAGGGCTTTTTTCGCTCGAACAAGAGCGACTCCACCTCCGGCAACAATTCCTTCTTCTACAGCTGCACGCGTGGCGTGAAGTGCATCGTCAACACGATCTTTTTTCTCTTTCATCTCTACTTCTGAAGCTGCACCTACATAAAGTACTGCAACACCGCCAGCTAATTTTGCCAAACGTTCTTGAAGTTTTTCTTTATCGTAATCTGAGGTAGTTGTTTCGATTTGAGATTTGATTTGACTCACACGAGCAGTGATATCGTCTCCTGCACCTGAACCATTGACAATGGTTGTGTTGTCTTTATCGATAGATACTTTTTCGCAAGTTCCGAGCATGTCGATTGTAGCATTTTCAAGAGTAAATCCTCTTTCTTCAGCAATGACTGTGCCTCCTGTAAGAATTGCAATATCTTCAAGCATTGCTTTACGACGATCTCCAAACCCAGGAGCTTTCACGGCTGCAATTTTTAAAGAACCTCGAAGTTTGTTTACCACAAGTGTAGCTAGAGCTTCACCGTCTACGTCTTCTGCAATAATTAAAAGAGGTTTTCCTGACTGAGCAACAGGCTCGAGTACAGGTAAAAGATCTTTCATTGCTGAAATCTTTTTATCAAAAAGCAAAATGTAAGGGCTGTCTAATTCTGTTGTCATTTTTTCAGAATCAGTAACGAAGTAAGGAGACAGATATCCTCTATCAAATTGCATTCCCTCCACTACGTCCACATAAGTGTCCATTCCTTTTGCCTCTTCAACAGTAATTACACCTTCTTTACCAACCTTTTCAAAAGCTTGGGCAATCAGATCACCGATGGTTTCATCATTATTCGCAGAAACTGCAGCAACCTGCTTGATTTTTTCAATAGCATCTCCAACCGTTTGAGATTGTTTTTCAAGATCTCCAACAATAGCGTCTACTGCTTTTTCGATTCCTCTTTTAAGGTCCATCGGATTTGCACCAGCTGCTACATTTTTCAATCCTTCTTTAACAATGGCTTGTGCCAAAACAGTTGCGGTTGTCGTACCGTCTCCTGCCAAATCGTTGGTTTTTGAAGCAACCTCTTTAACCATCTGAGCACCCATGTTTTCAAGTGCATCTTCAAGCTCAATTTCTTTTGCCACGCTGACACCGTCTTTTGTAACTGAAGGTCCACCGAATGCCTTGCTGATGATTACATTTCTTCCTTTTGGTCCAAGAGTTACTTTAACTGCGTTTGCCAAGGCATCCACACCTCTTTTCAGACCGTCTCTTGCTTCAATGTCAAATTTTATATCTTTTGCCATGATTTTATTCTTTTAAATTTTTTTAATTAAACTATTGCTAAGATGTCACTCTCGCGCATGATGAGGTAATCATTGCCATCGAGTTTTAATTCTGTTCCAGCGTATTTTCCATAGAGCACTTGGTCTCCTACTGAAACAGTCATTGATTCATCTTTTGTCCCAGGTCCAACAGCTACCACAGTTCCTTTTTGTGGTTTCTCTTTAGCTGTATCTGGTATAATAATTCCAGAGGCAGTTGTGGTTTCAGCCTCCATAGGTTCAACTAGAACTCTGTCTGCTAAAGGTTTAATTGTAACGTTTGCCATATTATGTTCATTTTAATTTGTTGCTCTAGGGTCATAAATTGTGCCAATTTAAAAAAACTGACATTAGCGGTAAAAAAAATGCCAGCTTGTCATAAGCTGGCATCTTCTTTATGTTTTCTGTGTTTATTCTTGTGGATTGTCTCCAGCTGGGATTGCAGGCAATTCTTCTGGAACAACTTCTTCTGGAACCAATTCAAAGCTTTCATCCGATGAATCGAGCAAACGAGAATCACCTTCCCCAAAACTACCCTTAAGTGATACATTGGATAAAAGAATAAGCACTACAAGAATTGTGGCCAAAGTCCAAGTACTTTTGTCTAAGAAATTGTTGGTATTTTGCACTCCACCAACGACTTGAGTACCTTCTCCTCCAAAGGCTGAAGATAAACCTCCTCCTTTTGGATTCTGTACCATGACAACTAACATTAATAAAAGTGATACAATCACTATTAATACCATAAAAATTGAAAATGTACTCATTCTGTGTCTTTTTGATGATCAATAAGCCTTTGTGCCTCTTGAATTTGGATGGCAAAGAAACTACTTTTTTCTGGAAATTTCAAAATTAAGCTCTTATAGGCCTCAATTGCCTTTTTGAATTGCTTTTGACTCATGTAAAGTTGCGCCATGGTCTCTGTTATCAAATTGTTGTCTTCGATGGAGCTCGCAGCATCGATATCGATTTCTTTGATTTTGTCTGAAGGCACTATTTTTGGGTTTCGATCTAAAAAAGCATCTAAAAGCGCATATTTCCGTCCCTGCTCTTCTGTTTCTAATTCATTAGATATGTCTGTACTGTTTTTTGAGCTTTGCTGAATCCATTCAAAGTAATTCAGCTGCTCCTTTTGGGTTTGCTTTGTAGTATTTTCTTTTTGTTGAACGTCATTGCTTTGGGAGACTGTACTATCTATTTCTGTTTTAGCTTCAAAGTCTTTATTTTCTTCATGATGCTCTTCTGCATTGTCAGCTTCTATTTCAGAAGGAATAGTTTCATTTTTCACTTCTTCAGAGCTTTCTTCTTTTTTGTCAAAACTTATTTCGCTTATGATGACTTCTAATCTTCTAATTTTGGAGTTAATGTCTTCATCGTCGTTATCTTCATCGTTATCAAGTTCATTATTGAATTGATTTTCGTCTTCAATAAAGTGTGACTCATCAATCGTTTGTACATCTTCTTCAACTGACGTCTTCACTTCTTCTTCAGTGGTTTGCTCAGAATCTTCGATGGATATCTCAGATGGTATTTCAGTTAATTCTTGGGCAGGTAAAATTTCTTCAAGAATAGACTCGTTTTCAACAATCTCAAGTTTTTCTTCTCTTGTGTTGAAGGTATTTGTCACTTCTCCGAAACTAACATTCTGACCTGGTATTTCAATTGGAGTTATTTTTGTTTCTTCACCATCTTCTGTTTCTTCGCTAGAACTTAAATCATGTACTGATTCGTTTTGAAGAAGTTCATTTACAAAACTTGTTGAGCCCTGCTCTTCTTTTTTTCTTTGCTCTGAAGTTAATTCAAGTGTATGACCTATTTGGTTCTCTGAGGTACTAGTTGAGGCTTTGACTTGTTTAGGGTTTTCTGCTACTATTTCTTTTGCATTGATGTAATCAAAGAGAAGCGATCTGTCATTTGTGCGAATTGCTGTTTTTTTTAGTGTAGTATCAAATGCTTCGTCTTTGTCTATATCTAGGCTTTTGAGGTAAAGTGCCCAAATGTTTTGCATGTAGGGGTAAGCTTTTATCAGTTTCTTTAAACCATTGATTTCAGCCGTATTTCTAGAGGCTTTTTTATTTTGCAATATGGATAAAAACTGTTCCTTATTCATCATTACCAATCAGCCAGTGAGGCGTTAAAAATATCTTGTGTCAAACGTTCAAAAAGGGCCGCATGTGCTTCGGATTTGACTGATTCTAGCAATTGTGAGGCTGGAAAGTCATAAAAAAAGTTAAAACGGCGTTCGAAATCTACATCTTCTTTGGTCGTATTGTAAAAACGAACGTTAACAGTCATGCTTAATCGATTTTGTGCTGCAGTCTGATTCGCTGTCGCGGTCATCGGAGCTACGCGATATTCTGTAATTTCCCCTTCATAAATTAAATCCCCATTAGTGTTGGTCAAATCTAGTGAAGTCAATCCCAAAATCAAATCTTGTAGCGAAAGGGTGAAATCGCGATCTAAACCTGGTTCTATGGTTGATCCTGGGCTTTGATCTGCGTAGTTCTGAAAGAAATTGACTTGAAAACTCGTAGCTGTTCCGGTACTCGCTCCAGAAAAATTATAACTCACTTTTAATCCACATCCTGAGAGCAAAAAAGCGAAGGCGTAAAAACAATAATGTCTTATTTTTTTGGTCATTGCTCAGAGATCGTATTGTTTAATTTTTCGGTAAAGGGTTCGCTCCGAGATACCTAATTCTTGGGCAGCTGCCTTTCGTTTTCCTCTATTGCGTTCAAGTGATTTTCTAATCAGTTCGATTTCGGTGTCGTGTAAAGATAGGGTTTCTTCTTCTGCGATATCTTCTGCATAATCGTAAGGATCATTTTCAAGCTTGTTTTGGGGCATTTCCAACAAAGCAGTTTTGATGGGATTACCGAGCTTGTGTTCGCTTGGCTTTGACATTTGATTGGCAATCAAAATTTCATCTGTCTCTACGGGATCTGTTTCATTCGTCTTGTGCATGGTTGCCACAATTCGCTTCAAATCGGTGACGTCTTTTTTGAGATCGTGCAAGTATTTGTACATAATTTGACGCTCGTGCATGAAATCTGATGTCTGTTCAGAGTTATTGTTGACTATGGCCGGAAGTCTATTAGCCACTCTATTTGGTAAATAGTGATGAAGGGTAGTGCCCTCTACCAAACGCTCTTTTTCTAAAACAGATAATTGTTCAGCTGTGTTTCTCAATTGTCTAATATTACCTGGCCAATAATAAGACTGCAAAAGGTGAATGGCATTCTCATCTAACCTGATGGTTGGCATATTGTACTTTTTGGCAAAGTCAGATGCAAATTTTCGAAATAGTAAATGGATGTCTTCTTTGCGCTCTCTAAGCGTTGGAATTTCAATTTCTACCGTGGAGAGTCTATAGTAGAGGTCTTCTCTGAATTTATTTTTTGCTATGGCCTCTTGCATATTGACATTCGTTGCGGCCACGATTCGAACGTTCGTCTTTTGAACTGCTGAAGATCCTACTTTCAAAAATTCTCCATTTTCGAGGACCCTTAATAATCGCACCTGGGTTGTCAGCGGTAATTCTCCGACCTCATCCAAAAAAATGGTACCACCATCAGCTTCTTCAAAATACCCCGATCGCGTTTGAGTCGCTCCGGTAAATGCGCCTTTTTCATGACCGAATAGTTCAGAATCTATGGTTCCTTCTGGAATAGCACCACAGTTCACAGCGATGTATTTACTGTGTTTTCGATGCGATAAGGCATGTATGATTTTTGGCACAACTTCTTTACCCACTCCACTTTCACCAGTGACCAAAACCGAGATGTCCGTTGGGCCTACTTGAACGGCTTTTTCTAGGGCACGATTTAGTTTTATATCGTTGCCAATGATTTCAAAACGCTGTTTTAAACTTTGTAATTGACTCATAGGCTTAATTGTTTTTGCTGTATCCTACTGCATTTCCTTTGAGGGTGGCTGTGGTGCAATCTTCGATGTTAACCATGACATAATCACCCACTTTATAGGACTCTTTTGGAAAGACGATTACTGCATTTTGGCTGTTTCGCCCCATAAAAAAGTCCGCTGATTTTTTAGAATCCCCTTCAATGAGTACTTCTTCAGTCTTACCAATGTGCTTTTTCATTTCCAACAAACTGTGTTTTTGCTGCATATTGATGATTTCAGTAAGTCTGCTTTTTTTGGTTTCTAACGGAATGTCGTCTTCAAATTTTCGTGCTGCCATAGTGCCAGGACGCTCTGAATAAGCAAACATGAATCCAAAGGCGTATTGCACAGTTTCCATAAGTGAAAGGGTATCCTGATGATCTTCCTCGGTCTCTGTTGGAAAGCCGGCAATCATATCTTGTGATATGGCGCAATCTGGAATGATATTTTTAACTTGTTCAATAAGGGTAATGTACTCAGCGCGAGTGTGAAGACGATTCATTTTCTTTAAGATTCGATCTGATCCACTTTGGACTGGCAGGTGAATATAATTGCAAATGTTCTCGTATTTCGCCATGGTATGAATTACGTCAAGTGTCATGTCTTGTGGATTCGAAGTCGAAAATCGAATTCTCATTTTTGGCTGAGCTAGCGCTACTTTTTCTAGTAGGTCTGAAAAACGAACTGCTGTGGCTTTTTGAAAATCACTGGCTTTTTCGAAGTCTTTTTTTAATCCTCCACCATACCACAAATAACTGTCTACATTTTGTCCAAGTAGTGTAACTTCTTTAAATCCTTTATCCCATAGTTCATTGATTTCTTCTACGATAGATTGGGGATCTCTACTTCGCTCTCTACCTCTAGTAAAGGGCACTACACAAAAGGTACACATGTTGTCGCAGCCACGTGTTATTGAAACGAAAGCCGTAACTCCATTTGAATTCAAGCGCACTGGAGCAATATCTCCGTAAGTCTCTTCCTTAGAAAGTATGACATTGACTGCATCTCTTCCTTGTTCGACCTCTGCAATTAGATTTGGTAGGTCTTTGTAAGCGTCAGGTCCCACGACCATATCTACAATCTTTTCTTCTTCTAAAAATTTGTGTTTTAGTCGTTCAGCCATACAACCTAAGACACCAACTTTAAGATTGGGATTATTTCGTTTTAGGCTGTTGAATTTGTCTAAGCGGTTTCGAACGGTTTGTTCTGCTTTCTCCCGGATTGAACAGGTATTAACTAGAATTAAATCAGCCTGTTCGATTGATGTTGTAGTTTGAAACCCTTCTTTTGACAAGATAGATGCGACAATTTCACTATCGGAGAAATTCATTTGACAACCGTAACTTTCGATAAACATTTTTTTTGTCTTCGAGCCAGCTTCATCGGTATGAAGTTCCAAAACCTCTCCGTTGTATTGATTGGGATTTTTATTCTCTTCTTGTAGCATTTATCTTAGAAATTGAGTTTTGCTGTATAATTTATGTTTGTAAAAAGCATTTACAATAGCATGGCAAAGGTAAGAAATAATATAAAAAAATGACATTTTGTCAGTTTAACTTTGGTAACTTTTCTTTCGACTTGTAAGGCTTTCAGAATGGGGTAGGTGAGAAAAAAGTTTTAGTTCTTTTTTTTAATAAAATGCTTCTGATGCGCATTAGGAAACTGCTATTTTGTGCTGCTTTGGGCTTGATTTACAATTATTTAAATCATTGTTAATCAGTATTTTGATTAATTTTTAACGTTTTTCTTACCTTATATATAGCTGATGTTAGCTCAAAATGTTCCTATTTTTGTTTTCATTAAAAGAATTCTATGGCTTCAAATTTGGTGATTGTGGAGTCGCCTGCAAAGGCGAAAACGATTGAGAAAATTCTCGGAAAAGATTTTAAGGTGGAGTCGAGCTATGGTCATATTGCTGACCTCCCAGAAAATGAAATGGGCATTGACATAGCACAAGATTTTCAGGTAAAATATACGGTAAGTGATCGCAGCAAACCTCAGGTAGCAAAATTAAAATCCCTTTCGAATAAAGCGGATACTATTTGGTTGGCAAGTGATGAAGATCGAGAGGGTGAGGCTATTTCTTGGCACCTTATGGAAACTTTAGAACTGGATGCTTCAAAGACAAAGCGAATCGTTTTTAATTCCATCACGAAAACAGCCATCGAAAAAGCGATTCAAAATCCCCGTTCAATCAATATTGACCTGGTCAATGCGCAACAGGCGAGAAGAGTGCTTGATCGTATTGTGGGGTATGAACTCTCTCCTGTACTGTGGAAAAAAATAAAGCCGGGCTTATCTGCCGGTCGAGTGCAATCTGTTGCTGTTCGATTGATAGTTGAGCGGGAGCGTGAAATACAAGACTTCAAAACCGAGGCAAGCTTTCGTATAAAGGCGATTTTCAGTACAGAGAAGGGTCAATCTTTTGAAGCAAAACTCGGTAAGACTTTTAAAACAGCCGAAGAAGCTGCAGCCTTTTTGAACGATTTGTCTTCAGCTCAATTTTCAATAGATACTTTAGAAAAAAAGCCCGCGAAACGATCCCCTTCGGCTCCTTTCACGACTTCTACTTTGCAGCAAGAAGCTTCTAGAAAACTCTATTTTCCTGTTCGAAAAACCATGCAGGTGGCACAAAGGCTCTATGAAGCGGGTTTAATCACCTACATGAGAACCGACAGTGTAAACCTTTCTTCAGAGGCAATTCAAGCAGCTGAAAAAGCAATTACGCATCAATTTGGGGCCAACTATGCAAAACAACGTCAGTTCAGTTCAAAAAGTAAGGGTGCACAAGAAGCACATGAAGCGATAAGGCCTACAAATTTTGAGCTGACCTCAATTACAAAAGATAGGGATCAAGATCGTTTATACGAGCTTATTTATAAAAGAGCACTCGCCTCGCAAATGAGTGATGCACAATTAGAACGCACAAAGGTTAAAATAAAGAATACGGCTAATGATCAATATTTTACGGCTAATGGAGAGATTGTCACTTTTGACGGATTTCTAAAAGTATACCTTGAAAGTGTTGATGATGAAGATCTCAAAGAAGACAGTACTATATTACCTCCGCTTCAAAAAGAACAGCCGCTGCGATATAAGAGTATCGCTGCTACTGAACGTTTTAGCAGGCCCCCTTACAGGTATTCAGAAGCGAGTTTGGTTAAAAAATTAGAAGAATTGGGTATTGGTAGACCTTCAACTTATGCTGCCACTATTTCGAGAATTATTGACAAGAAATACGTCGAAAAAGGGAGTATTGAAGGAAAGGAAAGAGCCTACTCACAATTGATTCTAAAAGAGGGTGTTGTCAATAGAAATGAACTCAAAGAAAATACAGGTTCTGACAAAGGAAAATTGGTGCCTACAGATATAGGTTTTGTAGTTAATGATTTTCTGGTTGACCATTTTGAACGCATATTAGATTATAATTTTACCGCTAAAGTTGAAGAAGATTTTGATGAAATTGCCGCAGGTTCTAAAGACTGGCAGCAATTAATGAAATCGTTTTATGCGGATTTCCATCCAGATGTAGAAAAGGTTGCTGCTAATGCAGATCGTGCAAGTGGAGAGCGATATCTCGGTGAAGACCCTAAATCTGGCCGTCAAGTTATTGTGCGCCTTGGGCGATACGGAGCAATGGCACAAATCGGGAGCCCAGATGATGAGCAAACCCCAGTGTACGCAAGTTTGCTGCCACACCAATCTATTACAAATATAAGTTTCGAAGAGGCACTTGATTTATTCAAACTCCCGCGTAAACTAGGGGTTTACAAAGGAGAGGAAGTAGAAGCAAATGTGGGTCGATTTGGACCTTATGTACGCTATGGTAAAAAGTTTGTTTCACTTATGGCATCAGATGACGTGTTTAGTGTTGATATGGACCGAGCGTCGGAGCTTATCGAAGAAAAAGAACGCGCTGATGCGCCTATATATTCTTATGAAGATATGGATGTTACAAAAGGTAAAGGACGATTTGGTCCCTTTATCAAATGGAATGGATTATTCATCAATGTCAATAAGAAATATGATTTTGATCATTTGAGTGAAAGTGACATTGTTGCGCTCATTGAAGATAAAAAGAAGAAAGAAGCTGAAAAAGTAGTTTGCAATTGGCCAGAGGAGGATATTCGAATTGAAAAAGCGCGTTGGGGAAGGCACAATATTATACACAAAAAAATAAAGGTGGAACTGCTTAAAGATGTTGACCCTACTGCCTTGAGTATAGATGAGGTCAAAGCCCTTATCGAATCAAAAAAACCTAAAAAAACAACTCGAAAAAAAAAGACATCCACCAAAGCTAAAAAGAAATGAGCAGTGTCATTAATGAAGATATTCTAATTCCGGTTGGAGATAAAGTTCTGGCGGCAACAGAATTGCTCAATGTACAATGTGTTGGTCATCACTTGGATAAACACAGCTCCCAATTTGGAATACCTGAATTAGAGGGTCGATCAGTGGCTATTTTTGGGGTGTTAGACCGTCGAACTGCTGAAGGAAAGATTCCCTACGAACTCGATACGAATGCCATGCGAATGGAGCTGTACAAATTGATGTTTGGCAATTGGAATCTCAATGTTGTTGACCTAGGAGATGTTTCCGCAGGTAATACTATTGAAGATACAGAGTACGCTGTTAAAAATATTGTTGAAGAATTATTAGAACTCAAAATTGTACCTCTTGTCCTTGGTGCTATTCAAGATTTGAGTTATGCAACTTACAGGGCGTTTGATCAGAAAAAGGTCATGGTGCATATGGGACTAATCGATAGCAAATTTGACTTTGGAGTTGGAGATGAACTCATAAGCGACCTCTCTTACATGAGTAGAATAATAACCAAACCACCTAATAACTTAAGGCAGCTGACACAGTTGGGATATCAAAGCTATTTTGTTGCTCAAGAGGTCTTAGATCTTTCTGAACAAATGAATTTTGAAACCTACCGATTAGGGGAGGTCACTAAAGATATACGAAGTTTAGAACCCATACTCAGGGGATTGGACTTGGTCAGCATGGACATGCAGGCGATAAAGGCTTCAGAGGTTGGAGTATATGAGCATTTTTCACCTAATGGTTTTGACGGAAGAGAAATTTGTGCCTTAGCTAGATACAGCGCCATGGGAGATAGTCTATCTCTTTTTGGAATTTACAATATCCCCAATGGAGAGATGAGTTTTGCTCTTTTGGCACAAATCGTGTGGTATTTTTTTGAAGGCTTAAATTTGAGGTACTCTGAACGGCCAACTCTGAACGATGATAATTATGTAAAATATACCGTGACTACTGATATAGATGCATTGACTTTTTACAAAAGCTTAGTCACAAATCGCTGGTGGCTGCAAGTACAGCCAAGCACACTGGATTTGCCGAATATGGATGATAGGTATCCCTTTGTGATTGCTTGTGATGAAGAAGATTATCAATTGGCCTGCGCTAATGAATTACCACATCGGTATATTTTAGCTCAAAGGCGATCACAGATTTAACAGTATTAAATCGATGAACGGCACAATATTATGGATAAAATGCAGTTTAAATTAAAAAACAATTTCAACAAAAGTATTATGAGAAAAGTTTATTCTATTCTTGCAATCGTCTTATTTGGCATGTCATTACACTCTTGTAATCTCTTGGGAGACCCCACAGGACGTAATGGAGAGCTTACAGGTGTTCAAACAAACGGTAAGTGGCGATCAGAAACACCCTTGGGTATGGTATTGGTTCCAAGAGGTACCTTTACTATTGGTAAAACAGAAGAAGATATAGCTGACTTACAGAATGCTCCAGCACGAACGGTTTCTGTTCGATCTTTTTATATGGATGAAACAGAAATTACAAACTCTGAATACCGTCAATTTGTGAATTGGGTAAAAGACTCTGTTGTACGTGCTAAGCTCGCTATTTTCATTGACGAAATGGGCCTCGCAGAAGATGGAGATGATAGCGGTATCGCTCGATATGCGTTTATGGATGCGGACACCACAGATATGAGCGAGTACGAAAAATATATGTACAACAATTACTACGGCTTTGGAGATGACTTATACGATGGCCGAAGGTTAAACTGGAAAGTAGATATCGAATGGGATACTCGAGATTATATAGATCAATACTATGCTGAGGTGATGGACTCTATGTATTTGCCTCCTTCAGAGAGCTTCAATGGAGAACGGGCTATTGATATTGAAAAATTACAATACAAGTACGTATCACTTGATGTTTCTGAGGCTGCACGAAACAGAGGACGAAATCGTTCGGATTACGTCAAAAGCGAAGTGCTTAAAATTTATCCAGATACTACAGTTTGGATAAGAGACTTTGATTACTCCTATAATGAACCTATGCACAACGATTACTTTTGGCATGATGCTTACGGAGACTATCCTGTGGTTGGAATCAATTGGGAACAGGCTAAAGCCTTTTGTAATTGGAGAACAAAATTTAAAAATGACTTTTTAAAACGCAATAGAGAACAGCGCATCAACCAGTTTAGACTGCCGACAGAGGCAGAATGGGAATATGCTGCAAGAGGAGGTTTAGAAGGAGCTTCATATCCATGGGGAGGACCCTACCTCATTGATGAAGGAGGTGAGTTTAAAGCTAACTTTAAGCCACAACGCGGAGATTACGCAGTTGACGGTGCTTTGTACACTGTTGAGGCAAAGAGTTATGATCCTAACGATTTTGGCCTGTACAATATGGCTGGGAATGTTGCAGAATGGACAAACTCGTCATACGACCCCAATTCTTATGAGATGATGTCCTCGATGAATCCTGATGCCTTAGATAAAGACAACGTTAAAAAGGTGACAAGAGGAGGTTCGTGGAAAGATGTCGCTTACTTTTTACAAGTGAGCACGCGTGATTATGAATATAGAGATTCTGCTAGGAGTTATATTGGATTTAGAACCGTACAAGATTATATGGGTAACGAATCTTTCATTGAGAAGAAAATAAAATATATTAATTGATTTATACTAAAGATTATTTTTTATCGTTAAAGTGTTAGAAAATATAGATTAACTGAATTTAATCCTTCAAAAAATTTAAAATGGCAAAAACCAACTCATCAAAAAGATTTATGAATATGGCCTATGGCCTTGGAGCATCAGTAGTTATTCTAGGTGCATTATTAAAAATTACACACTGGGAAATTGCTGGAATAGTAACCGGAAACCAATTATTGGCAATCGGACTAATTACAGAGGCATTTATTTTCGCACTTTCAGCTTTTGAAACACCAGAAAAAGAATACGACTGGTCATTGGCGTATCCAGAATTAAATGAACTTGGAGGTGATGACAAAAATCGCACTGCACAAGGTGTTTTGGCTCAAAAAATTGATAAATTAATGAATGAGGCTCAAATTGATGTAGCCCTCATGAATAAGCTGGGTGAAGCGATTAATAACTTTGAAGGGGCCGCTAAAGGAATTGCTCCTACAACCGATGCTATTGATCACACTCAGAAATACAATCAACAAATTTCTCACGCTGCTTCACAGATGCAAGCTCTTAATGACTCGTACAAAGCACAATTAGATCATGCAAATATGCAAACTGCCATGAACCGAGAAATGATTGAAAATGGAGCTGAACTCAAAAAGCAAATGGAATCATTAGTGGCTAATATGGAGCAATTAAATGCTGTGTATGGAGGAATGCTAACGGCGATTAAGAAATAATTAAAGCTACCTAAGAGTTATGGCATCAGGAAAAGAAACCCCACGTCAGAAGATGATAAACCTCATGTATCTGGTTTTCATCTCTATGTTGGCTTTGAATATGAGTAAAGAGGTACTTGCCGCTTTCGGTCTAATGAACGAAAAGATGGAGGTATCCAATGAAAAAATGACTGAAAACAATGTAGCGTTCTTCAGTGGATTAGAGACAAAAGCATCTGAAAATCCAGAAAAATTTGGACCGCTTTTAAGCAATGCAAAAGCTGTAAAACAACTTTCTGAATCATACGATGCGTATTTAGAAAATTTAAAAAAAGGAATGCAAGGTACGGTTGATGATCCAATGGACTATCAAGTGATGGATAAGTCAGACTTTTTAGATCAACTCTTTTTTCAAGGAGATGAATTGAGAGAAGAAGGGCAGGCATTCTTAGACAATCTAGAAAATTACAGAAAAGGACTTTTAGAAATACTTCCAGAATCGATGAGTGATCTCAGAACTTCTGTGACCTCAAAGTTTGAAACTGGAGATAGTGAAGGAAAAGTTACCGATCGAGATGGAAATAAGGTAGATTGGATGAAATATCACTACGAAGGTTTTCCTCTTATTGCGTCGTTGACTAAAATCACTTCGATTCAAGCCGATGTAAAGACCACTGAGCAGGATATTTTAAAAACCTTACTCGAAGGACAATTGACTTCTGAAATTTCTATGTCAAATTACACCACGCTTTTAGAGCAAGAAAAATCAGCTTTTTATTCAGGAGAAACCTTTAGTGGAAATATCGTTTTAGGTAGAAAAGACGCTTCTACACGACCTAATAGTGTTGAATTGAAGCTCGATGGAAGAAACTTGAGCGAAGGAACAGATTTTAGTATTGAAGATGGTAGAGTAAAATTGAATATAAGTGCAGGTAGTCCAGGAGATCATAAAATTGAAGGAAGTTTAATCTTCTTACAAGACGGTGAAGAAACTGTTGTACCTGTGAGTTCGACTTTCGCAACTATTTCAAAGCCAAACGCAGCTGTCATTTCTGCGGATAAAATGAATGTTGTCTATAGAGGTGTCAACAACCCTATGACTATTTCAATACCTGGTATTGCTGATAATAATGTAAACGCTTCTGCTCCTGGACTTACTGCTGCTGGGGGATCGAAGTATACCATGAAACCTAGACAGGGACGAACAGTGAAAATTGTGGCCTCAGGAAAATTGCCTGACGGACAGCCAATTTCAACAACCTCTGAATTTAGAATCAAAGATATTCCAAGACCAACTGGAACTGTAAGAGGAGAGACAGGAGGTTTAAAGATGTCTAGAAAGAATTTAGAAATCTCAACTATAGGCGCTACCTTAGAGGACTTTGATTTTGATTTAGACATAAGAGTTTCAGAATTCAAATTAAAGATACCTGGGCAGCCTACGGTAGCCGTTAATGGTAACAAATTAGATGCTAGGGCAAAATCAGCATTGAGAAGAGCAAAAAGAGGAGAAGATGTGCAGATTTTTGATATCAAAGCTAAAATCACGAACAATGCCTCGTACAACTTGAAGAAAGTATCACCGGTGATTGTTCAATTAACGAATTAATAGACCATGAGTTTAAAGAGAATAGTACTTACGATGCTAGGAGTTTTTGGAATACTCTACTTCGCTAATGCGCAGTCGAATATTCTAAACGCGAAAACTCCAGATCAGATTCACACGAATATTTATACGGCTGAAGAAGAAGATAAGCCATTAACATATGGTTACGTAGATCAAAGAGATATACTGTGGTCAACTACAATCTGGGAGACTATCGATCTTAATCAACGCATGAACTTCGCACTTTACTATCCTATCGATACCATTGGAACCGATAGACAGTCTCTTTATCATGCACTCATGAAAGAGATAAAGTCAGGAGATCTCACGGAGATTTATACAGATTCTTACTTTACTGAAAAGCGAAATTTTCAAGATTTAGAAGCTACACTTTCAAAGGTTGATACTACTGATTTGGGATATGAGCAGCTCAATGCTGGAGAATCTCTATCTGCTGAATTTGTGAACCGAAGAGATATTTCAGGAGCTGATATTATTGAATATCGCATCAAAGGTATGTGGTATTTCGACAAGCGATTGGGAGAATTGAGATATCGTTTATTGGGAATCGCACCAGTTGCACCTGATGTGAATTTTATCGATGACGAATCTATAGATCCTATGGAGAATAAAGTAGAATTGTTTTGGGTATGGTTCCCAGCAGCGCGTGAGATCCTTCATAAAGTGAAAGTCTTTAATGGTAATAATTCCTCTCAACGAATATCTTTTGACATGTTGCTCAATTCTAGACGATTTGCTGGGATGATTTACAGAGAAGAAAACGTTCAAGGCGATCGAAACGTAAACGAGTACATTACCGATAATGCGATGCTCCAACTTCTTGAAGCAAGAAGAATAAAAGAGAAGATTCGCGACAAGGAACAAGATATGTGGGCCTACTAATACAATGATTGACTATGTCATAGTAGGGTCAGGTTTGGCGGGAATTTGTTTCGCCGAAACCGCAACCCAAAAAAAGAAGCGTTTTGTGATGATTTCTGATCATTCCCAAAACGCTTCTTTGGTTGCAGCAGGCATGTACAATCCTTTAGTTCTAAAAAGATTTACTATGGCATGGCAGGCTGAACGACAACTGAATCTTGCCATGCGTTTTTACCATAGAATGCAAGAGCGTCTTGGGGTTCAATTTGATCACAAATTTCGCGTAGCCCGAATTTTAAGTTCTGTAGAAGAGCAAAATAACTGGTTTGTGACATTGGATAAACCTGCTTTTGGAAGGTTTATGTCAGCGGACCTTCTGCCCAATACTAATTCATTTGTCAAAGCGCCACATCAACTCGGAGAAGTTAAGGAAACAGGGCGAATAGACACCGTAAAAATGCGTGAATGCCTTCTTGAGGAACTCCTAAAAAAACAGCAGTTTTTAGACGAGACTTTTGATTATAGCGCTCTAGAAGTAAATGAAAATCATATTGTATATAAAGATATTAAGGCTAGGAATGTCATTTTTGCCGAAGGCTATGGTCTCAAACAAAACCCTTGGTTTAATTACTTGCCTCTTATGGGTACCAAAGGAGAATACCTCAGTATTTATGCACCTGCGCTAAAAGAAGAAAAAGCTTTAAAATCAGCTTGTTTTCTCATTCCTCTTGGTGGAGGATATTACAAAGTAGGAGCAACCTATAAATGGAAAGACAAAACGAGTAAAACCACAATTGAAGCCAGGGAAGAACTGATTCAAAAATTACAAAAATTTATCAGTGTTGATTTTGAAGTGGTCGATCAGGTCGCTGGAATTCGACCTACAGTTACCGATAGAAGACCTTTGGTAGGAAGGCATCCAGACCCTCGATTCAAACAACTCTTTGTGCTCAACGGATTTGGGTCAAGAGGGGTACTTATCGGTCCTTATGCCGCAGAAGCCTTATTTTCTCAAATTGAAAAAAACTACCCCCTAGATTCCCAAATGAATATCAGTCGCTTTGCTGACCACTGGCCTTCGCATCAAATGAAATAAACATATTGATCCAAATGTTTCGAGAGAGTCGAATCAAAAGTGGTATCAAAAGTAAGAGTGCGCCCATAATAGCAAAAAAACTTTGAACTAATTCGTGCTTGAACACCATTTTTGAAATTAGAAACACGGCTATGGCAACTGCCACTCCTAGCGCATAACTCACGTACATCGCTCCGTAAAAAAAGGAGGGTTCTATTTTGTACTTTGTTCCACAAACACTGCAGTGCTGGTGCATTTTAAAGAGCTTTCCGAAATAGGGATTTCTTTGCACATACATGGATTCACTTTGACATTTAGGGCAAAGGCCAAAGAGAATACTATTGATTTTACTTCCTTTTTTGAACATTTGAAAGGCTGTTTTTCACCTTCAAAAATAAGTTGCAATTTTTAGACAGAGTGTAACTTGAATTACACAATAAATAATGGCTAATTTTGTCGGCAAGTTTTTGCACATGCTCAATATTCACAACATATCGGTTTCTTTCTCAGGGGAATATTTATTTGAAGAAGTATCCTATCAATTGAGTCCTGGTGATCGGGTTGGACTGATTGGAAAAAACGGCGCAGGAAAATCGACCATGCTTAAGCTGTTGGCTAAAGAATACAAGGTCGATCAAGGAACTATTGCGATAGATAAAAACGTCACCCTTGGTTTTTTAAAGCAGGATATTGATTTTGAAAAAGGACGTACTGTTATTGAAGAGGCACAACAAGCTTTTACCGAAATTAAAGCCTTAGAAAAACAAATTGAAGAAGTCAATCATGCGCTGGCAAGTCGAACGGATTATGAGTCGGAGTCTTATCATGAACTCATGGTGGCTGTCGGAGACCTCTCTGATCGATATGAGATTATTGGAGGTTATTCTTACCAAGGTGAAACCGAGCGGGTATTACAAGGCTTAGGTTTTGTTCGAACGGATTTTGATAAAAACACGGACACCTTTTCTGGAGGTTGGCGAATGCGCATCGAATTAGCCAAATTGTTACTTCAAAAAAACGATGTTTTACTCCTTGATGAGCCAACCAATCACCTTGATATTGAGTCTATTCTATGGTTTGAGAATTTTTTGATACAGTATACAGGAGTAGTGGTAATTGTCTCTCACGATAAGATGTTTTTGGATAATGTGACCAATAGAACGATTGAAATTTCTATGGGTCGAATCTACGATTACCCCAAACCTTATACTACCTTTTTAGCCTTGAGAGACGAGATTAGAACTCAGCAGAAGGCGGCTCAAAAGAATCAGGAAAAACAAATTCAACAAACTGAGAAACTTATAGAGAAATTTCGAGCCAAGGCTTCTAAAGCTTCAATGGCTCAATCATTGATTAAAAAACTTGACAAGATAGAAAGAATTGAGGTTGACCAGCAGGAGACTGCGGCGATGAAACTTGATTTTCCTGTCTCTGTTACTCCTGGTAAAGTAGTTTTAGAGCTGACCGATGTTTCTAAGGCATATGGACCCAAACAGGTTTTAGAAAACGTTAATTTATTAGTAGCTAGATCCAGCAAAATTGCTTTTGTGGGTCAAAACGGTCAGGGCAAAACCACACTAGCTAAAATTATTGCCGAAGAACTGGCGTATCAAGGCGAGCTCAAACGGGGCCACAACGTGCAAATTGGATATTTTGCTCAAAACCAAGCAGAGTATTTAGACGGTGAAAAAACGGTTCATGACACCATGTTAGATGCGGCCAATGAGAGCAATCGAATAAAGGTGCGGGATATTTTAGGTGCATTTTTGTTTCAAGGTGATGATGTAGATAAATACGTAAAAGTGTTATCTGGAGGAGAGAGGAATCGTCTGGCACTGGCAAAGATGCTACTAGAGCCCTTCAATCTTTTGGTCATGGATGAGCCCACAAACCATTTGGACATTCAGTCCAAGGAGGTGTTGAAACAGGCCTTGCAGCGCTTCGAAGGGACCTTAATCTTAGTCTCTCACGATAGAGATTTTTTGCAGGATTTAAGTTCTATAGTTTACGAGTTTAGAGATCAAAAAATCAAGGAATTTTTAGGTGATATTGATGATTATCTGTCCATGCGAAAACTCGAGGATTTTAGAGGGGTTGAGAAACAAACACAACAGCATCAAAAGACTGAAACCGCCCCTAACTCATACAAACTTGAAAAGCAAAAAAAGTCACTCAAAAACAAACTGTCCAATCTTGAACAAAAAATAGCGAGTATTGAAAAAGAAATTGCCGAAATCGATAGCGAATTGGTTTTGAATTATGATCAGACGATAGCTCAAGAAGGTTTTTTCGATCGCTATCAGCAAAAAAAAACTGATTTAGAAGTGCTGATGAAGGAGTGGGAATCGCTATCAGAATCCTTAGAAGGCATTTAACCACATAAATATGCACTTTAACCACAAAATCTTCGTTTAGTCGATAAAGAAAAGCATATTTATAGCATGAAATACGCCGTTAACTTCGCTTTTGCCGTTATCATTATGATGTGGCTTGACATATTACCAAATTCAACAATTGAATCTGACGATGAGGTCACGTATAAAAGCGAAATTCCAATTTCTGAATACAACGCCTTGATTGATCTGTTTCAATCTACTGACGGTGAAAATTGGAAACACGGATGGGACTTAAGCGCTCCTGTTTACAGTTGGCACGGCGTAGAAGTTAAAGATGGTCATGTTACTAGCCTAAACCTTTTTGACAACGATTTAAAAGGTGAGATTCCCAATACTATTTCGAGTTTAAGTAATTTAAAATCACTGAATCTCTCATTTAATCGTCTTGAAGGTGAACTCCCTTCTTCAATCACTGAGCTCTCAGCTCTTGAAGGTCTTCGTTTAGAAATGAATAATTTCAAAAATGATTTGCCTAATTTGAAGGATTCTTTCAAAAACTTGATAGACCAACCTGTTTTAGATATTTCGCTAGAGAAGATTAAATCTCGTTTGAATAGCATTAATTAATATTCTTTTTCATTTCTTTTTTCGTAATTGAACCGGCACATACTCATATTTCAAGTGAGATGAGGTATTTTTGCAAAAAAAGCAATTAAACTTTACGAGCTTTTGTAAGTCTTGTAGTTGAAGCTTAAGTTATGATAAGAAAAATTATTTCCTCACTATTGGGTGTAGTGCTCATTGGTGGTTCTATTGCTATTGCATCTAACATTATTTCTGCGAATAAAAGAGAACGTCCTCCCGCACAAAAGGTGGTTAAGCCGGTATTTGTGTTAGAGGCTAAAAACACAGAGGTTCCGATAAAAGTTTTGGCTAATGGACGTTTGACGGCCAAACGCAGAGTTCAATTATTTAGCGAAGTTCAAGGAATCTTAAGACCTGCTGCAAAACTTTATCGCACTGGTCAAAATTATAAAAAGGGTGATTTGCTTTTGTCGATAGATGATACTGAGTTTAGGGCTTCTGTGCAATCTGCTAAGAGTAATTTTATCAATGTGCTCACCACAAGTTTAGCGGACATAGAAATTGATTTTCCTCAATACTTTCAAAAATGGATGGACTATCTCAATGCCATTAATATGGATAAACCCTTACCAAAATTACCGGAGTTTAATTCTCCTCAGGAGGCGTTTTTTATGAATGGTAGGGGAATTCCTAATGCCTATTACAACGTTTTAAACCTTCAAACCAGACTTGCCAAATACAAAATAAGAGCACCATTTACGGGTTCATTGGCTTCTACATCTATTACAGAAGGTAGTTTAGTAAGAGTAGGCCAGAATTTAGGTAGTTATATCGAATCTGGTGTCTATGAACTTGAAGTGGCTGTTCCTAGTGGGTATTCTAGTATACTAAAGCTCGGAAGAACAGTTGCGCTAGAATTGTTAGACGGAAGTCAGACTTATCAGGGTCGAGTAATGCGGATCAACCCTGCTATAGATGCAAATACACAAAGTATTTCGGTTTTTGTTGAGGTGGAGAATGAAGATCTCAGAGAAGGACAGTATTTAAGTGCGGTATTGGATGCAGCACCTTCTGAAAATGCCATTGAAATTGACAGATCTTTGCTGGTTGATCAGCGACAAATTTACACGGTTGAAGACACCTTATTAAAATTGATTGATGTGAAGGTCATTCACCTAACCGATCAAAAAGCAGTAGTTGAAGGAGTAGAAGATGGCACCCTAATTATTCGAAAGCCTGTTGCAGGTGCATTTGCGGATATGTTGGTTAAAATCGTAGAGGAATAAAGTACCGAAAAGCATGAAAAAAATCATTTCTTACTTTATCAAGTATGAAGTTGCTGTAAACGTATTGATTTTGGCTTTTGTCATTTTTGGTATTGTTGGAGCGCTATCCTTGAAATCTTCGATATTCCCTCTAAATGAATCGAGAAACGTACTTATAAGCATTGTATATCCTGGAGCTTCGCCCCAAGAAATTGAAGAGGGAATTGTGCTTAAAATTGAAGACAATCTCAAAGGATTACAGGGTGTTGATCGAGTAACCTCAACCTCCCGTGAAAATAGTGGAATAATTAATGTCGAGATCGAACAAAATCAAGACATTGATTTTATGCTGCTCCAAGTTAAAAATGCTGTAGATCGCGTTCCTACCTTTCCCAGTGGAATGGAGCCATTGGTGGTTTCTAAACTCGAAGTAGTTCGACCGACGATAGGCTTTGCGATTAGCGGTAAAGATATTCCGCTTTCTACTTTGAAACAGATCGGTCGTCAAATCGAAAATGATATTCGGGCGATTGAAGGTATTTCTCAAATAAGTTTTGAGGGCTATCCCGATGAAGAGATAGAAATCGCACTTGATGAAGATGCCTTATTGGCTTACAACATAAGTTTTACAGAAGTCGCTCAAAAAATTAGAGCCACCAACCTACTGGTAACAGGTGGTCAGGTAAAGACAGATACTGAGGAATATCTCATTCGGGCTAGTAATCGTATTTACTATGCAGATGAATTATCAAAAATAGTGGTTAAGGCCCTTCCTGATGGGCGTAAACTTAGACTTGAAAATATCGCTAAGGTATCTGATCGCTTCTCAGAAACTCCTGATGGAATCTATTTTAATGATGACTTGGCAATTACGTGTACCATTAAATCCACAAACACTGAGGATTTATTGAGTACTGCTGAAAAAGTACGTGATTATATAGAGGTCTTCAATCAAAAAAACAGCAATGTTCAGCTGACGGTAGTTAATGATTACTCTGTTACTTTGGAACAGCGAACAGAACTCCTCACTGAAAATGCACTTGTCGGAATGGTATTGGTTCTGATTTTCTTGTCTATTTTCTTAAATACCCGACTAGCTTTTTGGGTGGCATTTGGATTGCCTATTTCATTTTTGGGAATGTTTATGTTAGCCCCTTTTGTGGGAGTGACCATTAATTTTCTCTCCCTATTTGGAATGATCATCGTAGTGGGGATTTTAGTAGATGATGGAATTGTCATCGCTGAAAATATTTATCAGAATTACGAAAAAGGAAAGTCACCGGTAAAGGCTGCTATTGAGGGTACTCTTGAGGTTATTCCTCCCATTGTTTCGGCGATTATCACTACCATATTGGCCTTTGGTATTTTATTATTTCTCGACGGTCGAATCAGTGATTTTTTCTCTGAGGTTGCAATAATTGTGATTCTTACCTTAGTGGTGTCTCTTGTCGAGGCGCTGATTATATTACCGGCTCACCTGGCCCATTCAAAAGCACTAAAGCCTAAAACAGAACCTAGAACCCTGCTAGGCAAGGGCTTTGCTAAAATGCGACTCATCAATACTTACGGAGATAGCTTAATGATGTGGATGCGGGATAATCTATACAGTCCTGCGCTGCGTTTTACCTTGAAGCATTCGTTCTTGACTTTTGCGATATTTTTAGGACTTCTTATTTTGACTATTGGTTCTATTGGTGGAGGAATTATACAAACCTCTTTTTTCCCTAGAATCGCCTCGGATGTCATTGAGGTAACCTTAAAAATGCCCAATGGCACCAACGAGAAAACAACGGACTCAATCATCAGATTAATCGAGGAGAAGGCCTTAATTGCCAACGATGAGTTCAGCGAAAAATACCTCAAGGGTCGATCAGACAAATTGTTTTTGAATACCCTGAGACGCAATGGTCCTGGTTCTGCCACAGCAAGTTTACAAATCAATTTATTGCCTGGAGAAAATCGACCTGATGTCATACGCACCAATTTGGTATCTTCTCGTATTCGTGAGTTAGTTGGTCCGGTAAACGGAGCGGAAAGTGTGGTTTACGGATCAGGCGATAGTTTTGGAGGACCACCTGTGAGTGTCTCGCTATTAGGAAATAATATTGAAGAATTAAAGGCAGCTAAAGGCATCTTAAAAAAAGCGATGAACGAAAACTCAGCGCTTAAAGATATTGAAGACAACGATCCAGAAGGAATCAAAGAAATTCAAATGACCTTAAAAGATGATGCCTATCTTTTGGGATTGGATTTAAATTCAGTGATGTCTCAGGTTCGCTCTGGCTTCTTTGGAGCACAAGCACTGCGCTTTCAAAGAGGTCAAGATGAAATTCGCGTTTGGGTGCGTTATTTACGTGAGAACCGATCCTCTCTTTTAGACTTAGATGAAATGCGCATACTAACTCCTAACGGTCAACGAGTTCCTCTTAAAGAGATTGCTGATTATTCAATTCAAAGAGGTGAAGTAGCGATCAACCATCTCGATGGGCAACGTGAAATTCAAATCAATGCTGATTTAGATAATCCTGATGAGACTACGGCTACAGATATATTGGCTTGGGTACAATCAGAGATTATGCCTGACATAATAACGAGATACCCAACTGTTACGGCCTCTTATGAAGGACAAAACAGAGAAGCCTCGAAGTTGATAGATTCTCTTCAACTCGTTGGCTTTATCGCCTTATTTTTAATCTTCGTGGTAATATCATTTAATTTTAGGAGTTTTTCTCAGCCACTTCTTTTGCTTATTATGGTACCCTTTAGTTTGACTGCCGTGGGATGGGGTCACAAGATTCATGGATTTCCATTGAATATTATTTCCTTATTAGGAATCATTGCGCTGATTGGAATTATGGTAAACGACGGTTTGGTTCTCATTGGAAAATTCAATCAAAATTTACGTTCAGGAATGAAATATGAAAAAGCACTTTACGAAGCGGGGAGAGCTCGTTTTAGGGCTATTTTCTTGACTTCTCTAACCACTATTGCTGGTTTAGCGCCTCTACTTCTTGAAAAGAGCAGACAGGCTCAGTTTTTAAAACCTATGGCCGTTTCTATATCCTATGGAATAGGCTTTGCCACCTTATTGACCTTACTTATGCTTCCCTTGTTTTTATCCTTTGGAAATCAGGTTAAAGTGTTTTTCAAGTGGTTGTTTACTGGGGAATGGGTAGAGCGAAGAACTGTTGAACGATCGTATAAAGAAATGCAAAATGAAGAAGTATAGTATAGTAGTAGGCCTTTTGTGTTACTCGGCTTTTGGATTCGCTCAAGAACTTTTAAACCCAGAAGAAGCGGTAAAAATTGCTCTAGAAAACAATTTTGGAATACAAATCTCCAAAAATTTAGAGTCCCAAGCGCAAAATAATGCCTCGGTTTTAAATTCAGGATACTTGCCGACTTTGACGACTACTGCCGGAGCAAACCTTAGTAAAGACACTCAAGAAGCCACTTTTCAAGATGGTAGAAATCAGGCTGTAGATGGTGCAAAGACTAAGCGTTACAACGCCTCTGTTAATTTGAATTATACTCTGTTTGACGGCCTTGGTAGAATGTACACCTATAAGGCGCTTAAAGAGCAATATGCACTTTCAAGTTTAGCTGTTAGGCAGACCATAGAACAAACCTTGTTGCAATTGTATGCGGCCTATTTTGACGTAGCACAACTCGAAGAGCGGGTTCAAATCTTTGAAAAGACCTTGGAGAATTCTAAAATGCGCTTACAAAGGGCTCAAAAGCGTTTTGAGTTTGGAAGTACATCTCGATTGGAAGTTCTAAATGCTAAAGTTGATGCGAATACTGATAGTATTAATTTGCTGCAGCAAATCCAATCACTCTCTAATTCTAAGCGCAATTTGAATTTGATTTTGGCCAGAGATTTAGAAGAAAATTTCAGCAGTAATCCCAATGTTCGTTTTGTCTCGGATTCTGTACTTTACGTTCACCGCTCTGCATATGCGTCTAATAATGTTCGCTTGCTTCAGGCTGAGCGCAATCAGGAGATTTCTGTGTTACAGCTTAAGGTCCAAAAATCAAATCTATTGCCACAACTTAATTTGACTGGAGCATATGGTTATAGTGAGGGAGTTTTTCCGGCTACTAATTTTTTGGCTTCTAGCAATTCAAGAGGTGTTTCTGCTGGATTGAGCTTGAATTGGAATATTTTTTCTGGAGGAAGGCAACAAGTTGCCATTCGCAATGCCAAATTGGCTAAAGAAAGTCAAGAATTACAAGAGCTGCAAATACAACAGGAAGTCGATAGAGATCTTAGAAATGCAGAAGGAAATTACCGCAACGCTAGAGTGACCTACGAATTGCAAATTGACAATGTTATTACGGCTGAAGATAATTATAACAGATCTCAAAAACGATTTGAATTGGGTCAAATCACCTCAATAGAACTCCGCCAAGCCCAACTCAACACACTAACTACAGAACTTAGCCGTGTTCAAGCGAAATTCACTGCCAAGCTCGCTGAACTAGAGTATTTACTGCATTGTGGAGCCTTATTAAACGTCGCGTTTTAGGATGTTAGAACATTTTTTTCAATGTCCCTATTGTTGGCAAAACATATCGATGTTGCTCGATGAGAGTACTTCGGATCAAGAATACATTGAAGATTGTGAAGTTTGTTGCCGTCCTATACGACTTTCTTTTACCTTTGACGAAGGTGAATTGACTCAGTTCGAGGCTTTTCATCTAGACGACTACTAACTGATGTATTTATGCAAATAGAACTTATCAAAAACCGATCGGATATCGGTGCAGGTACTCGTGGTTCAGATATGGGAATTGACGCTATTGAAATTGCTGCAATTAACAACCACAATCCATTTTTTACGCGCTATCCTTACATGGATGTCAAAACACATAACGAAACGATTTACAACAAAAGCGAATTCGAGGTTGCCCACCGTATTAATTTCGTTAATGAACAATGTGATCGGGTAAGTGAAGCGGTAAAAAACAGTTTATTGGCCAAGCACTTCCCTATTGTGCTTTCTGGAGACCATTCTTCGGCTCTAGGTACTTTAAGTGGAATCTCGGCTGCTTTTCCAGACAAAACTATTGGGGCTATTTGGATTGATGCCCATGCTGATTTACATACGCCATACACCTCTCCATCAGGAAATGTTCATGGAATGCCTATGGCAGCTGCTTTGGGAGAAGATAATCTAGACGCTCGCGTCAATGCCGTTTCAGAAGAACTTGCCGGCTTATGGACAAAAATGAAAAATATTGGAAAAAAGGGAGCTAAGGTCAAGTCTGAGCATCTGTTGTATTTTGGGTTAAGAGATACCGAGGTACAAGAAGACGAACTTATTGAGCGCTTGAGTATCAGAGAATACCCTGTTCATGAATTGCGCTATAGAAGTTTTGAGACCTGTTTGAGCGAGGCCAGAGAACGCTTAAAAGACTGCGATTACATTTATATTTCGTTTGATGTTGATTCTTTGTGCAGTGATTTGATTTCTACAGGTACAGGTACCCCAGTATCAAAAGGATTTGATGTAGATGAAGTTCTGCACATCATAAAAAGTTTTTTTGATACACATAAAGTGGTTTGTTTTGAGATATGTGAGGTGAATCCACTATTGGATACAAAAGGCAATCTCATGGCGGAAACAGCCTTTGAAGTGCTCGAAAAAATTACGAAATACAAAGAAAATCTCAATAATGCTTAAACTTTTGCTAATTATTATTTGAAAAACAACTTTTTTATGTATTTTGCTTTAAATTGTTTAATGAAAATTAAAAAATGATGAACATTAACAAAATTATTGCTCAAGTCGAAGAATATGAAAAACTTACGATGAGTCACATGAGCACAAGTGACCGTGTGAAGTATTCGCGAGTAGGCAAGGCATTAGTTCTATCGATTAATGATATTTACAAAGAGAGTAAAGACACTAACCTCATGGATTTAATGAAAAGGGTTACAGTGAAAAAACAAAAAATCGAAAAGCGCATAAAAGCTGTTCCTGAAGTGTAGATGAATAAAAATGAGGCTCAAATAGCTGTGGTTGGTGCGGGTATGAGCGGACTAATTGCCGCTCTTGAACTCGAGAGACTCGGATATTCGCCTCATCTCATTGAAGCTTCAGACCAGATAGGTGGTCGTCTCAAGACTGATGTCGAAAAAGACATTTACTACGATCACGGTTTTCAAGTCTTGTTAACAGCTTATCCAGAGGTAAAAAGATACCTCGATATCGAAGCTCTAGATCTGATGTCATTCAGACCTGGAGCTTTGTTGTTTGAAGACAGTACTCGTCCTATTCAAATTGGCGATATCAACAGAGACTTTAAGTTTTTATGGTCAACGCTGCTTACCTCAGTAGCCACCTTAAAAGATAAACGCACCTTGCGAAAAGAGCAATTGCGTCTTAAAGAAGAGAATGAAGACACCATATTTGATCGTACTGCACATACCACTACCCGTGTTTACTTGCGAGAAAAAGGCTATTCTGCACGATTTCGAAATGCGTTTTTTATGCCCTTTTACGCAGGAATTTACTTGGAGCCCGATTTGATTACGAGTTGTAAATTATTCGAGTTTGTATTTAAAATGTTTGCTGAAGGAGATGCGGCCGTTCCTCGTAAGGGAATTGCTGAAATTCCTAGACAAATTGCCTCACGATTTGAACACACATCTATTCGCTTCAATAAGAGAGTCAGTCGAATTGTTGAAGATTCCAAGACCAACAATGCAGTTTTGTTTATCAATGGCAAAAAAGAGCGGTTCGATGCGGTTATTTATACCTCTGCACCAGAAAAAGTCGATTTAAAATGGAATTCGTGTTGGAATTTTTATTTTGAGGTAGATGAAGTGAATAAAAAATTTAATGATATTATTTCACTTGTAGCAAGTACAGACTCGTTGATTAACAATTTTTACATCCTTCCACAAAAAACAGCGAGGGACAAGTCTATTTTGTCGGTAACTGTATTGGGAAACCCTAAACATCAAGAACAATTAATCAAAAGTTTAAAACTTGAGTTTGGCGAATTATGTGATATTCACTTAGGTGATTGTCTCAAATCATTTTATATCGAAAACGCATTGCCTACGTATAAAAAAATGAGGTCTTTGCCCAGACCTGAACACGTTCAGCCTAATGCCAATAGTGGTATTTTTCACGCTGGTGATTATATGCTTTATCCTTCTTTAAATGCGGCTATGAAATCGGGTCGATTGGCAGCCGAGGCAGCCGATCGTTATCTAGCGCTCTTATAAGCTTTTAATTTTTTGCAGCTTGTCGTAACTGGCCTAAGGCTAAGGTGGCCAAAATAACTTGAAATAACCATATTTGGTTATCTGACTCTTGGCCTTCACCTGCCATCGTGGCCGTAATCAATATGGAGGCTGCCCAAAATAAGGCCTGATAAATCATTGTTTTTTTCATGTTTTAGCATTATTGTTTAGGCATCAGGATCTGTAATGCCTAAATAGGTTAATGAACGAGGAACCTGACCTAAAACGCGATCAGATTCATCTTCGATAAAAAAGTATTGGACGCCTGTTTTTTTTCCAATAGCTACTAATTCGGCAATGGGAATTTGTCCTGTACCGAGTACCACATTGTCGTTTACATCTTGACTTCCCGACTTGTCTCCGACTATCCCGCTTTTCATGTCTTTTAAATGCATGAGTTTAAAGGCTTTGGGGTATTGCTTGAGCATTACCACAGGATCACCACCGCCGTGTTGAATCCAAAAGGTATCCATCTCAAAATAAAAATCGTCTGCCGATTGTATCATATAATCGAGAATAGTTCCCGCGCTGGGATGCTCGCCAAATTCATATCCATGCGGATGATATACCAGTGTAATGTCTTGCTTTTTTAATAACCTTCCTGCCTCATTCATGATATTTATGGCTTTATCTGCATCCTCAATAGAAAAGGGTTTTTTATGATCAATCCAAGAAACCATAGCGAATTTTGCACCGAAGAAGTTGGCTCGAGTAACTAAGGCTTCAAGATTATTTTGAAGTTCGTTTAAATCAGTGCCCGTAGAGACCAAACTCAAACCAAATTCATCTAAAAGTGCTTTGAAATCAGTCTCAGATAGTCCATAAGTATTAGGGCCGCCTTCAACAGTTTGCAGTCCCCAACCTCTAATGTAAGAGAAAGCTCGAGAGACGTCCTTAGCAAGCATATCTCTCAACGTATAGAGTTGTATGCCATAATAAGGGGCATAGGCGTTACTTATTGGAGCTTTTTTAGTTTCGCTCCTTTTGCTTTTCTGTTTACATGAGTTCAGCAGTAGACCGCAGACTACTAAGGCCGAAAGTAATAGTCGATTAATTTTCACTTTTTTAGCTGATTAGATTCATGTTTTCATCCCACTCGGCTAATGTATTTCGC